>NZ_JBLADV010000002.1:1315000-1420000 GCF_047200555.1 Paenibacillus sp. MB22_1 | reverse complement strand
CTTCCGGTTCTCTTCCGCTATCTCTTGCTCCGACACGCCTTCCAGGACCGCCATAAGCGCGGCTGCATCCTGTTTGGCCAAAGACCGTCTCACGGTCTCCCACACCTGCGGCAAATGACCGACAAAGCGTTTCAAATCACGCGCCACATGAAAGCGGTCCAGCATGTACAGACATTGGTGAAAGTAGGATGTACATTCCCCGATCCACGCCGCGCCGTCTCCGTTCACCACAAGCCACGTGTTCTCGTCGATTTCGTAACGCTCCACCAGAAAGTCCCCGAACCCTTCCCAGAAGTCGCCGCCGCTCGTATGCAGGTAATGCTGTTTGTTCTTCAGCTGTACCCGCTTGCCGTTCTTCTCCCAGCCTTCGTGTACGACTGCAATTGCGTTCTCCATCCCGCGCTTTTTGCTCCGCTGCAGCTTCGTGTACAGCCCATCCACTTCCACGAACAGCACGCGGGCAGCGCGCCGTTTCACCGCTGGCATCGGCTGTTGCGCACGCTCCATCAGTTTTTCCCTGATCGCTTGGTGGCTCAGCACATTGTAGCCCAAAAGCTGCTCCAGCCGCTTTGCGCTGTCCCGGTACGACGGTCCTTGGCTTGCGAATGCGATTGCTGTCTCTTCCAAATGCGGACTGACTTTCCCGCGCCCTTCGAATTGCAACAGCTGATCCAGCAGATACACGTGTTTGCCGCTTCTACGGTCACAGTACAATCTCCGCTTAAAGCGCACATTCCCGAACACTGTGTTGACGCTTGTTTCACGCTCGTCCTTTACTCGATAACGCTCTCGGTCCCGTTCCTCCAGGATCTGCTGATCCAGCGCCTCCAGTACCTGCTTCATCGCACGAGCGAATTCCTCCTGCATTTTCCGGAAAATCCATTGCTCAATCTCTTTCATCGTCGGCATTATTGTGGTAAAGTGGCTCACAGGAGCTTCCTCCTTCTTGGTGTGTTGTGCGTCAAACATCACTTTACCAAGGGAGAAGCTCTTTTTCTATATCCGCTTTTTCCAATTCCTACACCCACAGAGATTTTACACTATCTGCTCGATTTTATGCATCCAATTTAATCCAACCTTATCCGCTTAAAAATCTTCCACAACAAAACTCAACATCAGTAGAAACTCGAACATAAGCTGATCAAAGTAAATATGTATCAACGCAAGCTTACGAAGAAGTAGCCGACCGCGATCAGCGGCGATCTTAACGATATAAAGATCCTCTAAGGCTCAGCCTTCCCCAAATCATAAGAAAAACGTCTATCGACCTACATTCAACGTAGACAGACCGCGTTTAGTGGAAGTTTTTCTTGCGATATCAGGATGCCAATGCCCCGAAGTTTATACTTTCTGGCGTGTAATATAATCAAAATATAAAGAGGAAATCCCCAGCGACTATCGAAGAAAGAAGCACCTGACAGGGAAGCTTCAATCTTACCTACCAACCACAGGAGGTTAAAGTCGCATGGGGAAATCCTCGCACATTCAAGGCCGTAAGGGAACTAAGTTCAGTCAACAGCTAAGGGGCGTTAACCTGGAGCAAGTCCTCATCGTTGCAATCGATGCGGCCAAGCTCCACCAAAAAGCCTTAATATGCAATTATTTCGGCGACATCATTGAAAAACCCTTCTTTTTCTCAGCGAATAATTCTGGTATGGAGCTGCTTTGCAAGAAGATTAATCAAGCGGTTACAGCCACAGAGGCTGTTCGCTTGTTCCTGGGTATTGAGGCAACAGGCCATTACTTATGAAGACATCGTCCGCGAGATGGCGAAACGAGGGTACCACGTTCAGATCTTGAATCCGTATACCACCTTCGAGGAACGCGCCGGCGCACTGAATTGGTGCAAAACAGATGATCTTGATCTTGTGGCCATCGCCCATGCCATCAAAAGCAACAAAGCCACTGAAAACCAGCTTTTGAATGGCGTACAGCGTCAGCTCCATGTCTTGACTCGAGCACGGCGCTCAGAGACACGGAAGCGTGCTTCCTTGCGTACAGAGATTCGAGCACTTATGGACCTCATCTGGCGCGAGTACCAAGGATATGCAGATTATTCAGCCGGTAGAGCTCGAAAAATCAAAGTATTCAGTGACTTCTGGGGGAAAGCCTCGCTCTTCTTCATGGAGCATTATCCACACCCCGCTGCTGTCCTGAAACTAGGGGAGACCGGGCTACGGAAGCTCTCGATTCAGCATAATCTCAAATTGCGAAACACCACCATCCAGAAGCTCTTGCACGTCGCTGAACAAGCGTTATCGAGAAACTTACAGGAACTTCGGCCTGAGCTTATGTTACTGAAAATGAAGCTACGTGACTTACGAACATTTGATGCCAAAATTAATGTTTTGGAACAAGAGATCGAGAACCTTCTCCTTCAGACAGACGGACGACTGCTTCTTACCGTCCCGGGCTTAGGAGTGACTACCGCGGCTGAGCTTTATGCTGAAATCGGCGATGTATCTCAGTACTCGAACGCAAACCAGTTAATTAAGAAAGCTGGCACAAACCCCATTGTTAAGCAAACAGGTGGCGGCAAAGGCTCCTACCGCAAGATTTCCAAACAGGGAAACGATCACCTTCGTTATGCGGTATATCTAGCAGGTAAGAGTCTCTGCATGCATAATAAGGACCTTAAGCCTTTCTATGATCGTCTGAAGGAAAAAGGAAAACATGAACGAGCCATCTTTGTTGCAATGGGTAATAAGATGCTCAAAGTCGCTTTCGCCATGCTGCGAGACCGTTTACCGTTTCAATCGCAGTGCTCTGATTATCACATCCTTGATGAGGTCAATAAGAAGTTGAACTTCAATTGCGTTATGCCGACACTAGCGGTGGCCTAACTAAGCAAGATCTTGGAACCGGTCTTTCTGGGACTGAGGGAAGATCGGATCACTTTCTTGGAGACCTTGGATCTCGTATGTCAGCTTTATCCACCTCGCCCTGTGAATGCGAATTGTACGTTAGCGTATACTCTGCACTCAGCCAGATTGCATCGCAGGATTGAAAAAACGAGGCTATTTCCTTTCAAGTCCGAGAAAGGCCGGTTTCAAGCATCGCTTCTCTGTCAGTTGCTAACTTTTTTGAAAATCTGGGTGGTTAGGTGTGTTTGGGTTACCCAGAAACCTAAAAATTCTACTTGACATAGTACGCTGATATTAATCGGGTAGGAGGCTACCCATTAATTGGGCAGCCGACCTCCCACACCACCGTACGTACCGTTCGGTATACGGCGGTTCCATTAGGAATGCGCAGTAACTTGTCGATAATAATCAGAAAAGAAAAGGAATCCGAGGTTCTTCAGCCTATTGTTACCGAGGGACTTCGAGAGGATTGGGCTATTGGAGATTCTCCAATAGCCCTTTCTTGTGTTTGCGTATTCCCACGCCTTCTGTTCATGAATTCCGAGCGATATAAGCCTTTCGAGTTTCGTCCTCACTCGTTTCCATTGCTTCCAGAAGACCATTCGGATACGCCTTCTCATCCATTTATCAGTGGTTTGGAGTAGTTGTTTCATGTCAGCAAGCTTGAAATAATTTACCCATCCCATGATGTAACGCCTAAGCTTCAGCGCCCGGTCGGTGTTGCCCATTCCGTTGCTTCTCGACGTTAGCTCTTTCACTTTAGCTTTCATCTTGGATACGGATTTGGGATGGATTCTGACCCGCGTTTCCCCTTTGCTCTGGTAGAATGAGAAGCCAAGAAATTTAACTTTTGTCGCATCGTCCACGATCGTTTTCTCCCGGTTTACCTTGAGAAACAACTTCTTCTCGATGTAAGGGAGAATTTTCGTCAGGGTACGCTCCGCACTCCTCCTGCTCCGGCAGAATATGAGCATATCGTCTGCGTATCGCACGAATCGATGTCCTCTTGCTTCCAGTTCCTTGTCCAATTCATTCAGCATGATATTGCTGAGAATCGGACTTAGGTTCCCTCCCTGCGGTACGCCGATTTCCGTGTCCTCAAACTTATGCTTCACGACGACTCCCGCCCGGAGATACTTATGGATGAGCGAGATCACTCGTCCGTCTTTGATCGTTCTTGAAAGCACCTCGATGAGCTTGCTTTGGTTGACGGTGTCAAAGTATTTCTCCAAGTCCATATCCACCACGTAACGATATCCCTCTTGCACGTATTGTTGGCTTCGTTTCATCGCGTGGTGTGCGCTCCGTTTGGGTCGGAATCCGTAGCTGTTGTCTGAAAACTGCCTCTCATAAATTGGCGTAAGCACTTGGGCGATTGCCTGCTGGATGACTCGGTCAACCACTGTTGGAATGCCAAGGTTTCTCTTCTTTCCGTTCTCTTTGGGAATCTCTACCCTTCGAACGGGATTCGGGCGGTACTTGCCGCCCAAGATCAGTTGCTTGATGGTCTCGCCGTTGTCTCTGAGATATTGTAGAAGTTCATCTACTCCCATCCCGTCGATTCCGTGCGATCCCTTGTTCGCTTTGACTCTCTTGAATGCTTCGTTCAAGTTGTCCCTGCTAACGATTTTCTCAAGCAACCGGTCCTTCGACTCGGTTGCGTTGGTGTCGTCGGTTTCGGTTATCCTCGCAGGACTGTGCACTCCCGCATATCCTTCGTGTTCCGCACTATTCTTTTGCAGAGAGTCTTCCGTTAGAAGTTGGCTGCCCTTGGCTCCTGTTTCGGTAACTTTCATTGACTTCACCTCCTAAGGTTCAGCCCTTCCCTCGAACCGTCGACTGTTCGCGGTACTATGGCGTCTGCTGACTTCTCATGATAAATCTTGTTTCAACCGTGATTCGAAGTGCATCTCCTCACGTCCATGAGACCTCCCACGGTAAGACGATTCACTTTCCTTCCATATACCCACATCATTTACATTGGTACGTCCGTGTAGTTAATTGGACTTCGTCTTGTTTAGCAGACTCATCCCGTATCCTATGCCTGATGATGTTCGTGTTCCTTGGGCCGGAAGTTTGCCTCCAGCTTCCTTTGGATTCCACCTCGCGGTGGACACCCTTGCTCTTGGCTAGTGGTTGGTAACTACAAACCCCCACAGTGGACTTTCACCACCTAGTTAATCGCCATGCGTGGCACACTAAAAAACAAGCCCAGCCTAATAGCCGGGCTTGTTCTATTCCAAACTCTTATTCCGCAGAACGCATATGCGGGAACAGCAGTACGTCACGGATAGAAGCCGAGTCGGTCAGCAGCATCACCAGGCGGTCCACCCCGATGCCCAAACCACCGGTCGGCGGCATCCCGTACTCGAGAGCACGGATGAAGTCCTCGTCCATTTCATGCGCTTCATCATTGCCTTGCTCACGCTCAAGCAGCTGTGCTTCGAAACGCTGACGTTGGTCGATCGGGTCGTTCAGCTCCGTAAAAGCGTTAGCATGCTCACGAGCTACGATAAACAACTCAAAACGATCCGTAAACCGCGGATCCTGCTCGTTCTTCTTCGCCAGCGGCGAGATCTCCACCGGATGTCCGTAAACGAACGTCGGTTGGATTAACGTCTCCTCCACAAATTGCTCAAAGAACGCGTTCAAAATATGACCGTACGTCATATGCGGCTCCACCGGAACATTATGCTCCTTAGCCAAACGATGCGCTTCTTCATTGCTCATTTGCACGCTGAAATCGACGCCGGTTACTTCTTTAACCGCATCAACCATAGACACGCGACGCCATTGCGGCTTCAAGTTAACCTCATGCCCTTGGTAGTGCACCACTTGAGTCCCCAGCACTTCCTGCGCGATATGGGAGATCAGATTTTCCGTGAGCGCCATAATATCTTTATAGTCGGCATACGCTTCATACAGCTCGATCATCGTAAATTCCGGGTTATGACGCGTCGAGATCCCCTCGTTCCGATAGACCCGGCCGATTTCATAGACTTTCTCCAAGCCGCCAACGATCAGGCGCTTCAAGTGAAGCTCGATCGCGATCCGCATATACAACTGCATGTCCAACGCATTGTGATGCGTAATAAACGGACGGGCGGCTGCACCGCCGGCAATGTTATGCAGCGTCGGCGTTTCCACTTCCAAATAGCCGAGGGAATCCAGGTAACGGCGCATCGATCGGATGATCTGCGAACGTTTGATAAACGTCTGCTGCACTTCAGGATTCACGATCAAGTCGACATACCGCTGGCGATAACGCAGCTCGACATCTTTCAAGCCGTGATATTTATCCGGTAACGGATACAGCGACTTCGACAGCACCTCTAGGTCCTTCACCTTGATCGTCGTTTCGCCGGTTTTGGTCTTGAACACCTCACCGGTTACCCCTACGATGTCCCCAAGGTCCAGAATGCTGAACGCCTGATACTTCACTTCAGGCACGCTGTCTTGACGGACATAAATCTGAATTTTGCCCGACAAGTCTTGCAGATGCGCAAAGCTGGCTTTACCCATGACCCGTTTAGCCATGATTCTTCCAGCGATGGTCACCTCGACGTGCTTCTCCTCCAATTCTTCCTTGGACAGCCCGTCATATTGCCGGAGAATGTCACCCGCCATATGGGTGCGTTCATATTTTTTGCCAAAAGGGTCGATCCCAAGCCCGCGCAGCTCGTCCAATTTATCACGGCGAATTTGCAGCAGCTCGCTGACCTCCATCGCTTCCTGGTTATTAATCTCTTCGCTCATTACCCTACTCCACTCCTTAATCCAGCTGAATTTGCTCGCCGACAAAAGAAACAGTGAAAGAAGCCTCCGCTGGGGAAGCTTCTTCTCTCGCTCATTCCGCCTTACTTCTTAATGTCCACGATTTTATATTGAATCACGCCTGCCGGAACGTTGACGTCCACGATGGCGCCTTTTTTCTTCCCAAGAATGGCTTTGCCGACAGGACTTTCATTCGAAATTTTGTTCTGCATCGGATCGGATTCCGCGGTCCCGACGATCGCATATTCCATCGTATCGCCGAATTCCAGATCTTCCACCGTCACGATCGAACCAATGCTTACCGTATCCGTGTCGATTTCATCGTTGTTGATGATCCGCGCGTTGCGCAGCATTTTCTCCAGAGTGATGATCCGTCCTTCAATAAATGCTTGCTCGTTCTTGGCGTCCTCATATTCCGAGTTCTCGCTGATATCCCCGTATCCGATGGCAACCTTGATCCGTTCCGCGACTTCACGGCGTTTCACGGATTTCAAGTTCTCCAATTCTTCTTCCAGTCTTTTCAGACCGTCTTGGGTAAGGATAACTTCTTTATCGCTCATCTCAACCGATTCTCCTGTCATGGAAAAAATTTTCGCACGGTACGTGCGGCACCTGAAAACTCCCCTGGAAAACGAACGATTCCCAAAAGGAATGGTTCCTTTGCCATACCACCGCCGCCCAGGTGCATGGAAGCGCTCGCTTCCGGCCACAGTGATCACTTCGATTCTTGCTTGTTGTGTTAATTATATGCAATATGTGATAAGGGTCAGACCCTCATATGGGAGAGACTGGCACTTGAGGCGAATTTATATTGTGAAATTATAGGTGAACGATTCCGAAATGTCAATGACGCCCGATTTTACAAATGTAAACGTTTCATGTATAAGAGGTCCCCCCATGAGAGGACACCCCTCTCCACTTCAAACCTTAGGCGGACACCTCATCGCGCACCGTTCCCGCCGCCAAGTCGGCGACAAAATTCTCAAGAATCCGCACCATCTCATCCCGGCGGTTTTCTTCCATTATGAGGTCTTTGATGCGCGCCGCACCTTTCAACCCTTTCAAATACCAAGCCAAATGCTTGCGCATCTCGCGAACAGCAACAAGCTCGCCTTTCAGCGCCGCTAAACGGTCCATGTGCAGGATGGCAATGCGAATCTTCTCCTCCGCATCCGGCTCAGGAAGCAATACGCCTGTTTTCAAGTACTCGACGGTCCGGTACAGCATCCAAGGGTTGCCAAGCGCCCCGCGACCGATCATCACACCGTCGCAGCCGGTCTCATCCAACATCCGTTTCGCATCCTCGGGTGTCGCCACATCGCCGTTACCGATGACGGGAATCGACACCGCTTCCTTCACCTGGCGGATGTAACTCCAGTCCGCTTTACCGGTGTACAATTGCTCCCGAGTCCGGCCGTGAACGCTCACGGCTTTGCCGCCGGCTCGCTCAACCGCTTTGGCGTTGTCCACGACGTAGATGTGCTCCGCATCCCAACCAATGCGCATTTTCACCGTGACTGGCTTGCTTACCGCATCCACAACCGCCGCAACCATTTCGTATATTTTATTCGGGTCAAGCAGCCAGCGTGCGCCAGCGTCGCATTTCGTCACCTTCGGCACGGGGCAGCCCATATTAATATCGATGATATCGGCATTGGTTTCCTGATCGACGACTTTCGCCGCTTCTACGAGCGACGCGCGATCCCCGCCGAAAATTTGCAGGCTAAGCGGCTTTTCCCGCTCGTCCACAAAGAGCATTTCTCGAGTCCGCTTATTGCCGTGAAGGATTGCTTTATCGCTAACCATCTCAGCGCAGACAAGCCCTGTCCCAAATTCCTTGGCAATCAGACGGAAGGCCGGATTACATACGCCTGCCATCGGGGCAAGTACGACTTGGTTCTTCAATTCCACATCGCCAATCTTCAGCAAGATGGTTCCCTCCCATGCAATAAAATAGTTAAATCAGCGGTTCACTTCAGATCAGACTTTAGCTCCGCTAAGGATATTCCTAAACATTGTGCAATTTTAGTTAACATTTGATCATCTGCCCGGCGGTTCCCCCGTTCTACCGCGCCCAATAAGGCCAGGGATACGCCGGACTTCTCAGCCAGCTCTTGCTGGGTGAAGCCTTTTAGCTTTCGGAAAGCGCGGATGCGCTGTGCCAGTTGCATGTTTTCCAAAACCGGACGCCTTCCTTTCCATCTAAGTTGTCTAGGGCATTGTGAATCCGTTCAAACAGCCCGGAAGGCTCTCCTTCCGGCACGATGTCGGCCAAGGGAATGAGCACAAAAGCTCGCTCCATCATCCGCGGGTGCGGTAAGGTCAGAAGCGGTGTGTCCAACACCCTGCCGCCGGCCCATAACAAATCCAGGTCCACCGTCCGCGGCCCGAAGCGGATCGTACGCTCCCGTCCCAGCCGCAGCTCGATATCCAGCATGAAGGTCAGCAGCGCCTCAGGATCCAGCGACGTCCGGACAGCAACGGCCATATTCACAAAACAAGGCTGATCCAAATAACCTACCGGATCCGTCTCATATAGATTGGAGCAGCGCAATACCTCGATCTCAGGATGCTTCTGCAATTCCGAGATCGCCTGCATCAGGGTGGCCTCGCGGTCGCCCAGATTAGCCCCTAAAGCAATATAAGCCTCTGAAAGCTCAGAGGGAGATGTCGTAGTCATAAATATTAGCTCACTTTCTGGAACGATACAACTCGACCGTCACACCGTCAAAATGCACATCAAACGGCGGATGCGGCTTCGTAACTCGAACCGTTAACGCATCTACCCTAGTATAAGTGTCCAATACCGCAGATGCAATATGCTCCGCCAGGGCTTCGATGAGTTTGAAGCTTTTCTTCTCAACGATACCCTTGACCAGTTCATGCACTTCGGCATAATTTACCGTTTGAGTTAAGTCGTCGTTAACCCCGGCCTGCTGCAGATCCAGCGCGAGCTCCAAATCCACGTAAAAGCGCTGGCCGAGCTTACGCTCTTCCTCAAAAACACCATGGTACCCGTAATATTCCATGCGCCGCAGCACCATTTTATCCATTCATTTCAGCTCCCTTTACCGGCAAATGGGTCAAGCGTACACGATCGCATCACACATCTGCACGGTTTGCTTGATCTCCTTCACGTCATGAACGCGGACAATCTGACAGCCCTGCGCAATCCCCAGCGCCACGGTGGCCGCCGTTCCGAACACCACCTCATCGACCGGAAGGTCTAAGGCGGTACGAATAAATCGTTTACGGGACGTGCCAAGTAGCAGCGGGAACCCCAATGCCGCTAATTCGTCCAGCGCCTTCATCACGCGCAGATTCTCGAGATCGTCCTTGGCAAAACCGATGCCGGGGTCCAAAATGATATTTTCATCCTTAACGCCAGCCTTTCGAGCGATCTCCACACTCTCCCGCAAATCCGCAGCCACATCGGCAAGCAAATCGCGGTAATTGCGATCATGGCGGTTATGCATCAAAATCACCGGACAACCAAACTCCGCCGCCACTTCCGCCATCCGTGCCTCCGCCTTAAAGCCCCAGATATCATTAATGATATGCGCCCCGGCCTTCAACGCTTCGTACGCCACCTGCGCCTTGTACGTATCCACCGACAACGGAACGTGAGGAAGCTCGCGATGGAGTGCCTCGACGACAGGGATGACCCGTTCCAGCTCTTCCTGTTCACTTACGGGCACATGGCCCGGCCGCGTCGACTCCCCGCCGATATCAATGATATCCGCGCCCTCCGCAACCATCTCACGGGCATGCTGAACGGCAAGCTCCACATTATTGTAACGACCCCCATCGGAAAAAGAGTCCGGCGTCACATTCAAAATCCCCATCACCAGCGTGCGATCCCCTAATGTCAAAGAGGCCTCGCCCAGTTGGTAGCTTCGCTTATAAATGATCGGCTGCATCGCCACTCCTCGCTTTCTCCCTATATTTCCCCAACAACAGGCGCGTCATTGGTCCGATTTGCCCAGTCCCCACCGTGCGCCGCAACGTCCCTTGGCCGCCGGGCTGGCCGGGCTCTACCAGTTTCGTCACCGGCACGAGCTCCTGAATCGAATTCGTCAGAAAGACCTCGTCGGCCGCCAGCAGCTCGTCCCAAGTGTAGCGGCCTTCCTCCGCCGCAATCCCCTGCTCGGCCGCCAGCTCCAGCACCCTAGCGCGAGTAACGCCGGGGAGAATGCCGGTTTTCACATCCGGCGTATATAATCTACCATTTCGCACAAAAAATACATTGCTGACGATTCCCTCCGCCAGCCAGCCATCCGCCGTCAGCAACAGTCCCTCAGCGGGTGCAGCGGCAGGTCTACTCCCATGCGCATGCGCCGCAGGAGCATCCGCCGTGTGCTGTGCCTCGCGTTCCAACCGGGCGAGTTCGCGCTTCGCCAGCACGTTGTTCATATAATGCAGCGACTTGAAACGAACCTCGCCCTCCGGCGTATTCCGAGGCGTTGCCAGCCGCCACAACGGCTTCCCGTCCGTGTACAACGCCGCACTCGGCTCCGGCAGCGGCTTCACGTAGATCACGACCCTCGGCTTCTCGTAGTCGCCGGCAGGCAAGCCCAACGGCCCCTCGCCAGCCGTTACCGTATACCGAATGTAGCCTTCTTCCAATCCGTTCCGCTCGAGCAGCTCGGCAATTTCCGCTTCAACCCGGCCAAGATCAGCCTGGTACGCCATCCCGAGCGCCCTGCAGCCCGCCTCCAGCCGCTGTAGATGCCGATCCAGCAGGAACGGCCGCCCTCCGTACGTGCGGAATGTCTCGAATAACCCGATCCCGTACATAAAGCCGTGATCCATCACGGAGATCACGGCTTGATCGACCGGGGTCGGAACGCCATCCACCCCGATGTAATTCATGCTTTGGCTTCCGCCTTTCGGTTCAGGAAGTTACGGAGAATTTGGTGCCCATGCTGGGTAATGATCGATTCCGGGTGGAACTGCACGCCCTCGACGGCATACTCTTTGTGGCGCAGCCCCATGATCTCCCCTTCCGCCGTCTCTGCGGTAATCTCCAGGCAATCCGGCAGACTCTCGCGCTCCACAATCAGTGAATGGTACCGCGTAGCCGTGAAGGGCGACGGCAGGCCGGCAAACACCGATTCTCCCTGATGGTAAATGGGCGACGTCTTCCCATGCATCAGCCGCTCGGCACGGATCACCTTGCCGCCAAAGGCTTGACCGATCGCCTGATGCCCCAGACAAACGCCAAAGATCGGGATAACCCCTTTAAAATGCTCAATCAAATCCAGCGTAATCCCGGCCTCATTGGGCGTACACGGGCCGGGGGATATTAAAATATGATCCGGCTGCAAAGCCTCAATACCCGCAAGATCGATCTCATCGTTGCGGCGGACAGTTACTTCCTCGCCTAACTCACCTAAATACTGCACCAGATTGTACGTGAAAGAATCATAGTTGTCGATCACTAAAATCATCTCATCTCATCTCCTGTCCTAGACTTTGTCCAGCTGGCTCTTCTTAAGTTCTTAAGTCTGTTGAACGGCCAGAGCAACGGCTCTGGCTTTGTTGAAGCATTCCCTGTACTCACGGTACGGGTCCGAATCGATGACGATGCCGGCACCCGTCTGCAAGTAGCCGACGCCGTCCTTCGCGACCAGCGTACGTATAATAATATTTAATTCGATATTCCCGGCATAGTCAATCCATCCCATCGCGCCGGTGTAGGGGCCTCTCGTAACAGGCTCCAGCTCCTCGATGATTTCCATCGTCCGCACTTTAGGCGCTCCGGTGATCGTTCCTCCGGGAAAAACAGCCGCAATCGCATCATAAACTGAATGATCCGAACTCAGCACCCCTTCAACCTCGGAGACCAAATGCATGACATGCGAGTACCGCTCCACGGCAAACAGCTCGCTGACCCGCACCGTCCCGTACTCCGCTACCCGGCCGATATCGTTGCGCAGGAGGTCGACCAGCATAATGTGCTCGGCCTGCTCTTTCTCGCTGGCAAGCAGCTCCGCCTCCATCTGCTGATCCTCCTCCGGCGTATGCCCCCGCCGTCTCGTCCCCGCAATCGGTCGGGTGCTGATCCGTCCTTGCTCCACCTTCACCAGCAGCTCCGGCGAAGCGGACACGAGCTGGAAGTCAGGGAACCGGAGCAGGCCCATATACGGCGAAGGATTCAACCTGCGCAGCTGCTCGTACACCCGCTCCGGCGAAGCGGCCAACGGAAAAGCCTGGCGCAGCGAAAGATTCACCTGGAATACGTCGCCGGCCGCGATATATTCCTGCACCCGACGCACCGCCGCTTCAAACGCCTCCCGCGTCATTGAGACGGACATGCGGCGGCGTTCCAGCTCCTCGTCGGTAAGCGAAGAAGGCTCTGCCGAACCTGCTGCGTCTACCGGGCCTGTCGCCGACGCATAAAAGCTCTTCCAACGGTCAGCCATTCGCATAGCCCGCGCTTCAGCGAGGTGATAGCTGTCACGCAGCTGATCCGGTGACGCCGACGCGATCGGGACATGGACGATGCAATACACGTCGCCTTCCGCTTGATCGATCACCCACAGCTCCTCCAACCGCATCCAGACGTAATCATCCAGGCCAAGATCGTCCTGCGCCAGGTTCGGCAGCCGCTCCAGCGATCGCGCTACGTCATAGGCGAGATAACCGACGGCCCCGCCGCTGAACTTGGGCAAACCCGGCCAACCTGGAGAACGGAACGGTTCCATCCAGTCCCGCAACAGGTCGAGCGGCTTGCCCGACACCACCGAAACTTCTCCTGAAGCGAGATCCTCCACCACGGCCTGATCGCCCTTGCCGCGAAGGACGGAGACCGGATTTAACCCCAAGAAGGTATAGCGTCCAACCTTGCCGCTTTCCAATACAAAGGCATACGGCCCGGCTTCCTCCCAAGCCCTGGACCAGTCCTCAGGCAAGCCGGCAGCCGCCAGCGGAATTTTGACCGCGAAGGGCAGCATCGTCCAGTTACCCGTGTCTGCCCATTCTTTCCATTGCTCCCAAGTCATTATCTTTTTCATCAAGCGCGCTGATCCCCCACATTTTCAGCCTGAAGAAGCTCTAGTCTTATTGGAAGCTAGTATACTAGAAGACGCCCTATAAGGAAAACACCTATCGCGAAAAATAAAAGACCCCAGACCGTTCGGTTGGAACGGCCGGGGGTTGTCATCGCTCTTACCGCGAAACGATTAAGCTTCGAAATTGTACAGCGGCGTGCTGAGATAGCGTTCGCCGTTACTTGGAATGACGGCAACGACACGTTTACCTTTACCCAGTTGCTTCGCGACTTTTAATGCAGCAAACACTGCAGCACCGGAGGAAATGCCGGACAGAATCCCTTCCTGTCTTGCTACAATACGCGCTTGCTCAAACGCTTCTTCGTTCTCGACATGAATGATTTCATCATAAATTTCACGGTTCAAAATTTCCGGAATGAAGTTCGCGCCAAGGCCTTGGATTTTGTGAGGACCTGGTTTACCGCCAGCCAAAATCGGCGATGCTGCCGGTTCAACTGCGTAAATTTTCAGATTCGGGAACCGTTTCTTTAATACTTCGCCTGCACCGGTAATCGTACCGCCTGTACCGATCCCTGCAACAAATGCATCCAGGCGTCCGTCCAGCGATTCGATGGCTTCAACGATTTCCGGACCCGTCGTCTCGCGGTGGATCTTCACGTTCGCCTGAGTTCTAAATTGGTCTGCTAGGAAGTAATCCGGATTAGCGGCCAGCAGTTCTTCTGCTTTCTTCACCGCACCGTTCATACCTTCAGCCCCCGGCGTGAGGACAAGCTCTGCCCCATAAGCGCGCAGCAAGTTGCGGCGTTCCAAGCTCATCGTTTCCGGCATGACGATTACGGCTTTATAGCCTTTGGCTGCCGCCACCATCGCGAGGCCAATCCCTGTGTTACCGCTGGTTGCTTCGATAATCGTGCCGCCTGGTTTCAGCTTGCCGGCTTTTTCTGCTTCTTCTACAATGCTGATCGCAATCCGGTCCTTCACGCTGGAGCCTGGGTTTTGGTATTCCAGCTTCACGTAGATTTCGGCGCTGTCCTCCGGTACAACCCGGTTCAAACGGACCAGCGGCGTATCTCCGATCAATTCCGTAACATTGTTCACGACTTTTGCCATATCAAATATCCTCCCTTTGGATAAAAATAACCAAGTCGATCTGGCTGCCCACAAATGAAAGCTGAGATAATTTAGGATGCACGATTCATCGACTTTCATTTATTTCCGAGTAAATAAGTTGGTTTTCTAATTATAATCTTAACAACGCCGATCGGAGTTGTCAAGAAAAGTCACAAAAAATACTTTGCTTTCAAGGGACTTTTGCCCCCCGATCGCAAAGTATCTTGGACCTACCCAGCGGGTTAAGGGATACAGGCTCCCAGTATATATTTTTCTCTTGGCAATCTTATTTCTCGGTTTTGGCGATCAACTGGTCGATTTCCTCCGGCGTAAACAAGTACGGCTCATTGCAGAAATCGCACACAACCTCCGTCTCTTTTCCTTCATCCCGCAGCTCCTCCAGCTCCTGCTTGCCCAAGCTGATCAACGTGCGTTCAACCCGTTCCCGGGAACAGTTGCAGGAGAATACGATGTCCATCTCCTCCAGAACCTGCACATCCTTCACAATCCAACGAAGCATTTCGTCCAGCTCCAGCCCTTGGTCAAGCAAAGCCGTAACCGGCGGAAGCTGTCCAATAGCCTTTTCGATCGAATCAATCTCCGAATCGCTTAAGCCTGGCAGCAGTTGAATGATAAAGCCGCCGGCCACGATCACCGAGTTATCCACGTCCACCAAGACACCGAGTCCAACAGCGGATGGAGTTTGCTCCGATACGGCAAAATAATAGGTGAAATCCTCGCCCAGTTCACCGGAAATCAGCGGTACGCTCCCGCGATAAGGCTCCTTGAGCCCCAAATCCTTCGTGACATGGATAAACCCTTCGGTGCCGACTGCCCCGCGCACGTCCAGTTTCCCTTGGCTGTTGCTTGGCAAATGGACATGCGGGTTCTTGACGTAGCCGCGCACTTCGCCCTTGGCGTTCGCATCGGCAATGATTTGTCCGATCGGTCCGTCGCCCTTCACCTGAACGGTCAGCTTATCCTCGCCCTTGAGCATCGCACCCATCATGGCAGCAGCGGTCACCGTCCGCCCCAAAGCTGCGGTTGCCGTCGGATAGGTATCATGCCGGCGGCGCAGTTCCTCCACCAGCTGGGTCGTCCGCACCGCGAAGGCGCGCACTTTCCCGCCCATGGCGATCCCGCGGATTAACCGGTCTTGCTTATTGTTTTGGTCCATGTTGCGAAGGACCTCCTTTCATCCCTTAAAGGTCAATCAAACCCTTATTCTTCCCATGATCTATTATCCGCATTATTGATTGCGCTCGTAAATAATTCGAAGACCCTCCAAAGTCAATTGCGAGTTAACCTCCTCGATGGTGCGCGTTTCGCTGGCGATCAGCTCGGCTAACCCTCCGGTGGCAATAACCTTTGGTTTCGCGCCCATCTCCCGGGCAATCCGCTCAACAATGCCATCAACCTGGCCGGCATAGCCAAAAATAATCCCCGCCTGCATCGCATGCACCGTGTTGCGGCCGATCACCTTCTTCGGCTTCTCCAGTTCGATACGCGGCAGTTTGGAAGCGCGCTGATACAGCGCTTCGGTCGAGATGCCGATCCCCGGCACAATCGCGCCGCCAAGGTAATTGCCCGCAGCATCGATACAGTCAAACGTAGTGGCTGTGCCGAAGTCAACAACCACCAGCGGCCCGCCGTATTTCTCGATGGCAGCCACCGCGTTGACGATCCGGTCGGCACCAACCTCGCGTGGATTTTCGTAGCGCAGGTTTAGCCCGGTTTTGATGCCCGGACCCACGACCAGCGGCTTGTGATGCAAATATTTATCGCACAGCTCTTCCAGCACGTGCATTAACGGCGGAACAACCGAAGAGATGATCACGCCTTCCATCTCACTTGCCCGGATGCCCACCATATCAAACAGATTATGGATCAATACGCCGTACTCATCCACCGTGGCTTGACGGTTCGTGCTAATGCGGAAATGATGGAGCAATTCCTTGCCCCGGTAAATCCCCAGCACGATATTCGTATTGCCTACATCGACTACAAGGAACATGCGCCTGTTAAGCCTCCTTTTTGCCGTTCAGGTCCAAACTGATATCCAGGCTTTCAAAAGAATACGTCAACCGTCCCACGGAAATGACGTCTACGCCGCTCTCAGCAATGCCTCGGATCGTTTCCAGCGACACGTTGCCCGACGCTTCCACCGTCACATGCGGCGCTTTCGCCTTGATTCGGCGCACCGCTTCCTTCATCAGATCGGGCGCCATGTTGTCAAGCATAATGATATCCGCTCCAGCTTGCAGCGCTTCCTCGACCTGCTCCAGGTTTTCCGTCTCCACCTCAATGGTCATCGTGTGCGGAATCTGAGCGCGGGCGCGGCTGACCGCTTGGGTGATCCCCCCGGCCCCTTTGATATGATTATCCTTGATCATCACCGCGTCATACAACCCGAAGCGGTGATTCGAACCTCCGCCGGTGCGGACAGCATACTTCTCCAGCATCCGATGTCCCGGCGTCGTCTTGCGCGTGTCCACCAAGCGGGTTGGCAGGCCGCCAAGCGCCTCGACGAACATGTTCGTCCGCGTAGCGATACCGGACAGACGCTGCAGCAAATTCAGCGCTAACCGCTCCCCGATTAATATGCTATGCGTGCTTCCTTCGACTTCAGCCAGAATCGTACCTTTCTCGATGCGTTCGCCATCCTTCACGTGCGGCGTAAACGTCAGGCTCGGGTCCACGATCTCAAAGACGAGCTGAGCCACCGGCATTCCGGCAACGATGCCGCCCTGCTTGGCGTGAATGATCCCTTTGGATTCATGGCCGGCAGGGATCGTGACGGCGGTCGTCACGTCCCCGGAGCCTACGTCCTCCTTCAGCCAGCCGCGGATGGACTCCACGAGCCCTTCATGATATCCATTAAACATCATCGCTAATTTCCTCCAACATTCCTTGATCCCGCTGCCACAACAAATGCTTGCGCCACTTCGCGTCATTGCGTTCCGGGAAGTCCTCGCGGTAATGTCCGCCCCGGCTCTCCTCGCGGGCCAGCGCCGCTTTGGCCAGCAGTAGCGCGCAGGTCAACATATTGGCATACTCCCATTGGTCACGGGTATGCAGCGCCTGACTAAAAATCGCCTTGTGATTCTCCAGCTCCTCGATGCCCTTGGCAAGCCCCTCTGCCGTGCGGCGCAGGCCAACGCGGCGCACCATCGTCTTCTGCAGGTCGAGACGGCGTTCCACCAGCGAGAACGGGGCCGGCGCCATGCGGCCGCCATGGTAAACAACAGTCTCGCCCGTTCGAGTGCGCGGCGGCAGCTCCTGAATCCGCTGGATAATCCGGCGGCCGAACACAATCGCTTCCGACAACGAGTTGCTGGCGAGCCGATTGGCGCCGTGTACGCCGGTCGACGAAACCTCACCGCAGGCGAACAACCGTTGCACGCTCGTCTCGCCATAATGGTTGACGCGAACGCCTCCCATCATATAATGCGCTGCCGGAGCGACCGGAATCCAGTCACTTGTTAAATCGAGCCCATAACGCAGGCAGGTTTCGTAAATCGTTGGAAAACGGGCCTTGATCTTCTCCGGATCTTCATGCGTGATATCGAGATAAACGATACTTGCCCCCGCCGCTTCCATCTCGCTCACGATCGCCCGCGCTACGATATCCCGCGGCGCCAGCTCCAGCAGCTCATGGTATTTGCTCATGAACCGCTCGCCTTTAATATTCCGCAGCACGGCCCCTTCGCCGCGAACTGCCTCGGAAATGAGAAACCGCGGGGCGCCCGGGTAACATAACGAAGTCGGGTGAAATTGAATAAACTCCATATCACGCAGCACCGCTCCCGCCCGGTAAGCGATAGCAACACCGTCCCCCGTGGCTACCTCGGGATTGGTCGTATAGCGGTACAGCTGCCCGGCTCCGCCGGAGCATAAAATCGTAGCATTTCCGCGTAAGAACACACGCTGCCCGTCAGGCCGCTGCACGAGCGCCCCCAGGCATTCGTTCTCCTCCGTAATCAAATCGATCACATAATGATTGTCCCAAACCTCGATGTTAGGATGGGCGTCCGCCTGCTCGGACAGGGCTCGCACGATCTCATACCCCGTCGCGTCCCCATGCGCATGCAAGATGCGGCGATGGCTATGCGCTCCCTCTTTCGTCAGAGCCAGCTCCCCGTTTTCCAGATCGAAGGCCGTGCCCAGCTTCATCAGTTCTCTAACGCCTTCCGGCCCTTCATTTACGAGAATGTCAACCGCTTTGGAGGAGCATAATCCCGCGCCGGCCAGCAGCGTATCCTGACGGTGATAGGCCGGGGAATCGTCCTCAGAGATCACGGCGGCAATCCCGCCCTGCGCATACCGGGTATTGCTTTCCAGCATGGATTTCTTCGTGACTAGGATTACGCGATTCTTTTCACTTGCTTTGATAGCCGTAAAAAGACCAGCAATCCCCGAACCGATCACAATCACATCCGTATCCACGACCGTCAATCGGCTTGCCTCAAAATCAACCAAATATTGTGGAATCACGTTCGTCACCTATCTTGAACAAGAGAGTAGCGCATGCTACTTAACTTGTAACATGCGCTCTAAGGATAATCTGGCTTTGTCGGCAACGACGGGTGGTACGTAAATTTGCGGTTGCATCGTTTCCAGGCATTTCACCAGTTTCTTCAGGTTATTGACTTTCATGTTCGGGCATACCAGATATTTCGTGGCAAAATGGAACGTTTTGTCCGGGCTGTCTTTACGCAGCTGATACCCCGTTCCATCCTCCGTGCCCACGATAAACTCCTTCGCGGAGGAATTTTTGCAGTAATCGATGATCGCCGTGGTGCTGCCCACGAAATCGCCCATCGCCACCACTTCCGGACGGCATTCCGGATGCACGACAAACTCGGCGTTGGGATATTTCGCTTTCATCTCAACGACGTCTTTCACGGTCAGCATATCATGCGTGTTGCAGTAGCCTTCCCAAATAATCAGCTTCTTGTCAGTATGTTGCTGCACGTAATGGCCAAGGTTCTTATCCGGCACCCAGATAATTTCGTCCGCATCCACGGAGTTAATTACCTTCACCGCATTGGAGGAGGTGCAGCAGATGTCCGTTTCCGCTTTAATTTCTGCGGAAGAGTTAATATAGGTCACCACTTTGGCGTTCGGGTGTTGAGCCTTTAGCTTGCGCAAGCCTTCGACGTTCACCATATCGGCCATTGGGCAGCCCGCACGTTCGTCAGGAATAAGCACCGTCTTGTTCGGCGCCAAAATCTTAGCGCTTTCGCCCATGAAATGCACGCCGCAGAACACGATCGTATCCGCATCCGTCGAAGCGGCCTTCTGAGCGAGCAAAAAAGAATCGCCCCGGAAATCCGCTACCTCTTGAATTTCATCCCGCTGATAATAATGCGCCAGTATGATGGCATTGCGTTCTTTCTTGAGCTGAACCAGTCTTTCCCGCAATTCGCGGTTCATTTCGGCTTTACGCTCAAGCGCTAGAGCCTCCACTTGAATTCCTCCCCCATAAGCTCATGTATCGTCTGTTGCTGTATTAACCCCATCCTGGCTCTCTATCTCTTCGCGTCGTCCGGGATTCTTGCTGCGTTGTATGACAATCCTGCGTGAAACGGCAAGAACGTATTAAATTTCACACGGTGTTTACCAACTAATTTACACAAGGTGAAAGGCACTGTCAATGCGCCGTCCGGGTGCGTATAGCCCCAATAGCCTTTGATAATGCAGGAAAAATAAGGATTACCGAGGGGATACGCGCGTTCAGGAATAACTAAAATTTTAAGAAAAAGACCTTTGATTTCTCGTCCCCATCAATGTATTCGATTTTTCGCATACAAAATACGGCTTACGCCAATATTCCCGGATTCTATTCGGTTTTTCATACAGAATTTAGGTATACCTCAGCTTATGGTGCAAATATATACGAAATTTCATATAGATTCCGTTAAAATCACCAGATCCGCCAAACTGTATTCGATTTTTCGCATACATCTGAACGTAAGAAAAACGTCTATCGACGTACATTCAATGTAGCCAGACCGCGTTTAGCGGAAGTTTTTCTTGCGATATCAGGATGCCGATCCCCCGAAGTTTATACTTTCTGGCGTGTAATATAATCAAAATATAAAGAGGAAATCCCCAGCGACTATCGAAGAAAGAAGCACCTGACAGGGAAGCTTCAATCTTACCTACCAACCACAGGAGGTTAAAGTCGCATGGGGAAATCCTCGCACATTCAAGGCCGTAAGGGAACTAAGTTCAGTCAACAGCTAAGGGGCGTTAACCTGGAGCAAGTCCTCATCGTTGCAATCGATGCGGCCAAGCTCCACCAAAAAGCCTTAATATGCAATTATTTCGGCGACATCATTGAAAAACCCTTCTTTTTCTCAGCGAATAATTCTGGTATGGAGCTGCTTTGCAAGAAGATTAATCAAGCGGTTACAGCCACAGAGGCTGTTCGCTTGTTCCTGGGTATTGAGGCAACAGGCCATTACTATGAAGACATCGTCCGCGAGATGGCGAAACGAGGGTACCACGTTCAGATCTTGAATCCGTATACCACCTTCGAGGAACGCGCCGGCGCACTGAATTGGTGCAAAACAGATGATCTTGATCTTGTGGCCATCGCCCATGCCATCAAAAGCAACAAAGCCACTGAAAACCAGCTTTTGAATGGCGTGCAGCGTCAGCTCCATGTCTTGACTCGAGCACGGCGCTCTGAGACACGGAAGCGTGCTTCCTTGCGTACAGAGATTCGAGCACTTATGGACCTCATCTGGCGCGAGTACCAAGGATATGCAGATTATTCAGCCGGTAGAGCTCGAAAAATCAAAGTATTCAGTGACTTCTGGGGGAAAGCCTCGCTCTTCTTCATGGAGCATTATCCACACCCCGCTGCTGTCCTGAAACTAGGGGAGACCGGGCTACGGAAGCTCTCGATTCAGCATAATCTCAAATTGCGAAACACCACCATCCAGAAGCTCTTGCACGTCGCTGAACAAGCGTTATCGAGAAACTTACAGGAACTTCGGCCTGAGCTTATGTTACTGAAAATGAAGCTACGTGACTTACGAACATTTGATGCCAAAATTAATGTTTTGGAACAAGAGATCGAGAACCTTCTCCTTCAGACAGACGGACGACTGCTTCTTACCGTCCCGGGCTTAGGAGTGACTACCGCGGCTGAGCTTTATGCTGAAATCGGCGATGTATCTCAGTACTCGAACGCAAACCAGTTAATTAAGAAAGCTGGCACAAACCCCATTGTTAAGCAAACAGGTGGCGGCAAAGGCTCCTACCGCAAGATTTCCAAACAGGGAAACGATCACCTTCGTTATGCGGTATATCTAGCAGGTAAGAGTCTCTGCATGCATAATAAGGACCTTAAGCCTTTCTATGATCGTCTGAAGGAAAAAGGAAAACATGAACGAGCCATCTTTGTTGCAATGGGTAATAAGATGCTCAAAGTCGCTTTCGCCATGCTGCGAGACCGTTTACCGTTTCAATCGCAGTGCTCTGATTATCACATCCTTGATGAGGTCAATAAGAAGTTGAACTTCAATTGCGTTATGCCGACACTAGCGACGGCCTAACTAGTTGCTCCTGAAAAAGTCGATTTTCAAAAATAGTTTCGGGTTGCTGGCTGGGTTGTGAGGGGGAACTTTCCCTAATGATCGGTTTCCATGTTAGTTTTGGAGCATTTTTGCCGCTCTTTGCAGGTTGTGGGTCAGAATCCCGAAGCCGACCCAGCATTTTGAGCCGACAAAGCCCCGATACCTGCTGCGGTTCAAACCGTACTTCCGCTTGAGAAGACTAATCTTCGCTTCTCCAGCTGCACGGTAACGCTGCAAGTCTTTGAACCATAATTCGTTTTCGTACTCGGATCGGGCAATGCCTTTTTTGCCCTTTCGCGGCAAGCTAGCTCGCTTCACACCAAGTTCGGTAATGGCCGTTTCGTTCTTCTTGCTTGAGAAACCGCGGTCGGTCGCTACAGCTTGCGGCGCTTTGCCGAATTGCTTGATATGCGCCTGTACAGCGGGAACGAGCAGTTCATCATCCGAGGGGTTCCCCTCGTAGACAGCGTAGCCGGTCACAAAGCCGCTTTCCGTCTCGTCGATTCGCACCTTGTAGCCGAACTCAGTTCCTTTGGCCAGCTTACCTTTCTTAATCGGTCTTGCTTCCGGGTCAAAGAAACTGACGATCCGATCTGCGATGATTCGATTGCCGGAAACGACCTGTTTGGCTTGTTCCAACAACTTGCCGGTTAGCGTGACCGCCTCGGTCAGTTTGGTTTTACTTTGTCGAAGAGCAGCTTTGCCCTTGTCTTGCAGTTTCTCGATAACGGCTTGCGCCTTGTTCACAACGTTCTCGGCTACTTCGATTACGCTCCCAGTGATCCGGTCAACTTCTTCCCAAGATTCACGGGTGCGGCGACGTAGAACTTTCGCGATGGACAGAATCTTTTCCTTGATTTCTGCCGTACGATCTTCAAAGCCTTGAACAGTGTGGGAGGCGACTTTCCGGATTTTCTGAATCGTTCGAGTGATGACTTTTACGCCATCTTGCAACAGCGTAGCGTCTGTCGGGTGATGGATGTCGGATTCCACAACCGTCGTATCCGTGCGCAATTTGCGGGTTTTCAGAACGGCTTTTTCCTCACACTGCTTTACGAGTGCGGCATTGATGTCTTCGACGATCTTGTCGCCGTAGCGTTTGCGGGCATAGATGAGCGTAGACGGGTCGGGCATCGGTTCGTCGATGGCAAACCGGCAGAACATTCGCCATGTGATGCTGTCACCGACTTCCTTCACGAGTGACTCGTAGCCCAAATTGTATTTATGCTTCAGGACCATAAGACGGATGTACTTTTCAATTGCAAGCGTAGGACGGCCGCTTTTCTTGCCTTTCGGGTGCAACTCAGTAAACGGTTGAAGAAAACGGTCGTCGTCCAGTAATTGATCTATGATTGCAAGCTCGACCGGCAACTTTCTAACAGATTCCGGGAGAATGGCATCCCAGATGGTCAATTGCTCGTCTCGAAGTTTCAACATTTTCTTCACCTCTTGGAAGGATTCCCGAGGGCTTCTGTTGAACTCCTATAGCAAAGGAATTCTTCCCTCGGGGTGTGGAACTTTGTTATCTCGTCAATAACAATTTCCATTTTGAGGTGCTGAATTCCTTTTAATTATGCTCAAAACACCCTGACTTTTTCAGGGGAAACTAACTAAGCAAGATCTTGGAACCGGTCTTTCTGGGACTGAGGGAAGATCGGATCACTTTCTTGGAGACCTTGGATCTCGTATGTCAGCTTTATCCACCTCGCCCTGTGAATGCGAATTGTACGTTAGCGTATACTCTGCACTCAGCCAGATTGCATCGCAGGATTGAAAAAACGAGGCTATTTCCTTTCAAGTCCGAGAAAGGCCGGTTTCAAGCATCGCTTCTCTGTCAGTTGCTAACTTTTTTGAAAATCTGGGGGGTTAGGTGTGTTTGGGTTACCCAGAAACCTAAAAATTCTACTTGACATAGTACGCTGATATCTAAAAAAACAGCGGGGCCAGCCATCCCATGCCGTCGCCCCGTTCTTCGTCTCTCATTCAGTTGTGTACCGCACCTGCATCTGCACCCGCACTACACCACCAAAAACCGCGCCTCCTGATCACATTCCTGACATTTTACCGGCGGCTCCCAATCAATAAACTTGGTATGCTCCAAATCGACCACATCCGGGGCATCCTCAAACTCATCCACGAACATATCGATGGCCAGTTCCACATGATCTTTGCAAACGACGTACATAGTCAAAGCATCCTTTCTCTGTACCGCACTCCTGCGGCCGACTTACGTATTAACAGGTTATCCTTTATCTTTTCTACCATACTCCGTACAAAAAAGGAACCGCCCCGGTCACTTCCGGCAAGCGGTTCCTCCCCCTACTGGCCAAAAAAACCAACGATCTTACTCTGACAACCGAGCAGACCCGGCCAGGCTTAGCCAAGCTTACAGCGGCGTATAGAAGTTTTGCGTGTAGTACGTTCTGTAATCGCTGCTGCTAAGTCCGTCTACCGCACCAACACCCAGCATCGTAAACACGGGCTCCAGCATATTCTCCCGGTGGCCCCAGGAATTCAGCCAGCCATAGTGCCCGTCGATCGCATCCAGATAACCGGCGGCGATATTTTCGCCCCAAGCCCGGAACTGCGGAATCCCGCGAGCCATCATGCGGTCGCCGGCCGACTTCCCTTCAGGATTATCATGCTCAAAATAATTCCGTTCCGCCATATCCCGACTATGCGCGCGAGCCACCTCAGCCACCGATTCATTCCAGCTCAGCACGCCTAAGCCTCGTTGCGCACGAAACGCATTGGTCAGGTCAAAAATCTCCCGCTCCGTCGCCTTCAGCGACTCCGGAGTATTCGGGGCGTACACATGGCTCTCCGTAAACTTCTTGTCCATCAGCAGCACCCCGTCCACGCGGTACTTCTCGTGCTTGTCCAGGTACAGATTGATGTACAACCCTCTCGGCGTATACGTCTCCACATACTCTCGCGGCGGGTGCTCGCTCTTGTCCCAGATTGCCGCGAGGCTGCTCCGCAACTTCTCCAGCCCTTTCTCGGCCTCGGGAGCAAACTGCCACTCGTCATGATTGCCAAACAAGCCAACGACCTTGCCGCCCGCTACGCCAACCTGCGTATAATGCTTGTAATCCTTATTATAGATGTGCCATTCCAGTCCGTAGTTGGTCGCGTCCTTACGAGCCGGCTCGCCGAGCAGCTCGATCACGCGGTCCGTCGAATCGCCGATCCTCACGCCTTGCAGCTGGATCTCCGGCTTGATCAGATCCGGGCTTGTCGCCTTGGGCAGCGTCAGCTTGAGCCGATACAGGAACGTCTGCGCTTCCGCCCGCGACACCGCGTCCTTGGGCGCGAAGCCTTCTACGCCGACACCGTTCTTCCCTTGGGCCAAGCCTTGAGCAAGGATCCACTGTACCGCCTCATCTTCACTCAAGCTCTGCCCGTAAAAAGCCGCCATCAACCGAGCCACCGATCCACGCGTAATCGGCTCATTTGGCTTGTCGCTCACCGGCCACGCCAATTCGAAGGCCAAGTTGTAATAAGGTGTATACCAGGCCTCCTGCTCATTCACCTTATCCAGCTTGATCTCTGGATAGGCCCGCACCAGCATGCTCAGAAACTCCGCTTCCGTCACCGACTGTGCCGGGCGGAACGTGCCGTCCGGATACCCGTCGGTCACACCGTTGTTCTTCGCCCACATGACCTTGTCATAAGCCCAATGGGATGCCGGTACATCCTTAAAGTCCACCGCAGCCGCTTGAACCGCTGAGCCCGCAGCCAACCAGGCTGCTCCTAACCCCGCGAGAATCACCAATCCGCGAATCCCGCGCTTCCATCCATTCTTCATGAACCCCTGCCCTCTTTCCATCTTCGATCTCTTTGCTTGCTCTCTTGGATGTATTTCGACAGATCGAGGGCAAAATCCTTGCACCTGTAATAAACGATTTACTCTTCACTTACGGGAAAAACCGCCTCCGTCAACGCCTGCTCCAGCTCCTCCGCCCGCCGGCGCTTCACGTCCTCCGGCCAGTCGAAATACCGGGCCATCGCATCGACGACCGGCTCCTTCCACCGCCGCACCCATGCGATATCAAATAACAAAGCCCCGGTTCTCCGCACAAAAAAATCCACCGGCGTCATCGCCATCTCCGCTTCCAGGGCATACCTCAGCGGAACAGCCACCTCCAGCGGGAGCCGGGCTGCACCGGCCGAGTCGGCTGGCTCGCCCGTAGCCGCAGCATCGTCGGCCAAAGCCAACAGCCGGTCCACGTTGGATCCATATCTAGCCGCCCATTTAGCGGCAAGATCCTTCGGGATGCCACGCTCCGCCGCTTCCAGCGCCTTGCGTGCCACGAAGCCGAGCAGTCCCTGCGAGCCGCCCACCTGCCCGCCGGAGATCGGCAGCAGCCGGGTTGCGCAGGGCGTGAAGCTCCGGCCGTATTCCCGCATCAGCTTGGCGGCCACGCGGTCCACGACCAGCTCCGCCATCTTGCGGTAGCCGGTCAGCTTGCCGCCAGCAATCGTGATTAGGCCGGACGCGGACTCCCAAATTTCATCCTTGCGGGAAATTTCCGAAGGCGATTTGCCCTCCTCGTAGATGAGCGGCCGCACGCCGGCCCAGCTGGATTCCACGTCCGCCGCCGTGATCGCCAGCCCGGGAAACATGCCGTCAATCGCACCCAAGATATAATCGCGATCCGCCTCCGTCATCCGCGGATGATGAATCTCGCCGTGGTACACTGTGTCCGTTGTGCCCACGTAGGTCTTGCCATCGCGCGGAATCGCAAACACCATGCGGCCATCCGGCGTATCAAAATAAACCGCCTGCCGCAACGGAAACTGCCCCTGGTCGAACACCAGGTGCACGCCTTTGGTCAGCTGCAGCATTTTGCCCTGCTTTGACCCGTCCATCTCGCGCAGCGCATCCACCCACGGGCCCGCCGCATTGACGATCTTCCGGGCGCGCAACTCATATGTCCGCCCCTCGGCCAGATCCGTCACCTCAGCGCCCACCAGCTGCGCGCCTTCGTACCGAAACCCGGTCACCTTGGTATAGTTGACCGGCATCGCCCCACGGGCCGCTGCTTCCTTGAGCACTTCAAGGGTCAGACGGGCGTCGTCCGTACGGTACTCCACATAGTACCCGCCGCCCAGCAGACCGTCTTGCTTCAGCAGCGGCTCTTTCGCCAGCGTCTCCGCCGCCGACAGCATGCTGCGCCGCTCCCCGCGCTTCACCCCCGCGAGTAAGTCGTACACGCGCAACCCCAGCGACGTGCTGAACCGGCCAAACGTCCCGCCCCGATAAATCGGCAGCAGCATCCATTCCGGCGTTGTCACATG
Organism: Paenibacillus sp. MB22_1; assembly: GCF_047200555.1. NCBI lineage: Bacteria > Bacillati > Bacillota > Bacilli > Caryophanales > Paenibacillaceae > Paenibacillus > Paenibacillus sp. MB22_1. Next base: position 1,392,349 of record NZ_JBLADV010000002.1, on the reverse strand, counting down.
CGGGCCGTTCTCGTAGACGATCGCCCGCTCGCGCCCTACCTCCGCCACAACGCCGATCTCCAGTTGCTTCAGGTAACGCAAGCCGCCATGGACTAGCTTCGTCGAACGGCTTGATGTTCCCGCGGCAAAGTCCTGCATCTCCACAAGACCCACCCGCATCCCCCGCGCCGCCGCATCGAGGGCGATTCCAGCCCCGGTAATCCCGCCGCCCACGACCAACAGGTCCAGCGGCTCAGCCGGATTGGCCATTTGCTCTAACAGGTGACGCCGATCCTTACCCGAAAACGAATAGGTTCCGTTCATCTCCATCCTCCTTCAGCTCCCCGCAAAAAAAGAGATTCCTCCCCCACTCCAGTCGCTTCTATCTACGTCTGTCATGACTTCGGAATCTCTCCATGAAATATGTTTATTCGTTATCGTCTAATCCTTGTTCGATTTCCGCCTCCGACGGCTTATCGGTCAGCTCCAAGGTCACTTTCTCCAGCTTGCCGTCACGGTAGTACGTAACCTCCAACTCATCCCCGATCTTCTTATGCTCATACAAGTACCGGCGCAATTCCAACGTCGATTTGATCGGTTGCTTGTCGAGCTGGGTAATGACATCGTTTAATTTCAGTCCCGCTTTCAGCGCTGGGCCATGGGCCTCCAAGACGATCACCCCTGCGGTGACATGGTTCGGCAGGTTGAGATCCTCGCGCTGCTCGTCAGTGATCGGAGAATAGCGGTTGTTGAGGTCCAACGTGTACACGCCCATATATGGACGAACCACCTTGCCGTGCAGGAGCAAATCGTCGACCGTCTTCATCACTTCATTCACCGGGATGGCAAAACCCAATCCCTCAACGCCCGTATCGGAAATCTTCATCGTATTGATGCCGATCAGCCGGCCGTTCAAATCTACCAGCGCTCCGCCGCTGTTCCCCTCATTAATCGCCGCGTCCGTCTGGATCACTTCCTGCTCCCAGTCGTACACGCCATCCTGGTTCAGCGACACCGGAATCATCCGGCTGGTATAGCTCACGATCCCGGAGGTCAGCGTCCCTCCAAGGCCCAGCGGATTGCCGACGGCAATGACCGTTTCTCCGGCCCGCAGCTTCTTCGAATCACCTAGCTCGATCACCGTATCGATGCCTTGTCCGTCGATGGCCAGCACCGCAATATCGTTGATCGAATCCTGTCCGACAACCTCTGCCTTACGCGAGGCTCCGTCGCTCGTCACAATTTCCAGATCGCTTGCACCGCTAATGACATGCGTATTCGTTATAATGAAGGCCTTTCCTTTCTCCTTCTTAAAAATCACACCCGAACCCAGCGCCGCCTGCTCCGGATCGCCATCCGACAGCTCCCCATGATTGAGGATGCTCACCACAGCGGGCGCCACTTTGGCCGCCGCCGCGCTGATCCGGTCATAAGGATCGCCGGCATCCGAGAGCAACACCGCACTGCTGGTTGCAACATGGCGGTTCGATGAAGAAGGAAGCCCCGTAATGAAACTGAATAACAGCACGGCCACTACCGCACTAAGAACGGAAGAGATTAAAGAGATCTGCAGCGTGGACAGCTCCAGGCGATGCCTACGCGGCCTACCGCGCCAACGCCGCAAGCTGCCGCCTTCGGACAAGCGCATACGCCCCGGAACCTTGGTGGAATAAAAGTCATCGTCAAACCATCCCATCTCTATTCTCCCCCTCCATCATGCCTTCCCAAAAGGCTTGGCATCGACATGCCATCTGCCCCAGGCAAAGATCCCCTTCAACTTTATGCCATTACAACAAAGCCATATTCATGCGTATCCTTAATTTTATTAACGTCATGAACCGAAGATAGGTTGCCTGGAATTTGAGAAGTTTACCGCTTTTTTTTCTGAAAACTGGAATGTTTGACCTTGCCCATGACTACACTATATTAATGCGATAGATTGATAGATTTATTTTACCATATTTTGATGGTTTAGAAGCAGATTTCTATCAGGGAAAAAACGGCAATTTTACCCACATCCCGTGGACTTTACCCATCGCAGACCAAAAGAAAAATCATTCAACCGTGTGCCTTGCACGGCTGCCTGAAGGAGGTAATCAGATGGATTCCTATTATTCCACGCCGATGAACGAAGTGAATGTGCTCGCCAAGCTGGCGGATATGAAGGAAGAGCATTATCACCAGCTCGTGACCTTAAGCGCCATCATGGAGTTACTTATAGAGAAGGGCATCTTAACCCGGGAGGAGATCGAGAAAAAAGCGCTCGAAATCGACGGATTTATGACCCCGCCCCCCTATCCCACCGTTTAAAATGGATAACCAGCCAGCCCTGATCCGCCAAGCACGGCGAGATACGGGCTGGTTTTTCATTTTTTAGATGTGATCTTACATTACATAGGACAGCCGTAAATCCCCAACTCCTTCCTCTGACAACCCTGATTTGCGGCACCGGCACGAACGCGGCCAGCTGCAACCCGTGTCCCGTGAAGAGCATCGGCCTTTGTAACGCTCCAATCGGCTTAATCAAGCGAGTATCCAGTAAGTACGGCGTGACCCCGGACCGGGTGTATGCGGAATTCGTTGGCCTGAATCACCTGCACTGGTTGAAGTATTTTTACATGACGGACGAAATGCTCGAGGAGCAGTTGGAATCTCTGAAGAAAGGGGAAAACCGCGCCGAGGTCGTCAAGCGCGTTGAAGAAGAGCGGTTCAAGCTCTACAGCGATGTCGAGCTGAAGGAGAAGCCGAAGCAGCTGGAGCAACGCGGCGGTGCTTACTACTCGGAGGCCGCGGTAAACCTGATGTGTTCGCTGTATAACGGTAAGAACGAAATTCAGACGATGAACGTGGCTAACAATGGCATCCTCGATTTTCTACCGGACGACGCCAGCATCGAGGTTAACTGCGTGGTCACCCCGCTGGTTCCATCCGTCGGCGTCGCCATCAAGTTGCTCGATGAAATGCTGGAAGCGAACAAAGAGTATTTGCCGAACTTCTTTAAATAAGTCATTATCCCCTCCGGTTTTGGACGGAGGGGATTTTATTTTTTACCCCTTCAACCCCGTTGTCGAAATCCCCTCAACGAAGTATTTCTGAGCTAGGAAGAACAGCAGAATGCACGGTACGATGCTGACGACCGACATCGCGATGACCTGGTTCCAGGAGACCGCGGACGAGGCGTCCAGCGACAAGCGCAGCCCCAGCGACACGGTGAACTTCCGCACGCTGCTGATGTAGATAATCGAGTTGAAGAAGTCGTTCCACGTCCACATGAACTGGAAAATCCCCACCGAGAAGATCGCCGGTTTGCACAGCGGCAGCAGCACCCGGGTCAACACCGTAAACGAGTTGCACCCGTCGATCGTCGCCGCTTCGTCCAGATCCCGAGGCAAGCCGCGGATGAACTGGATCATCAGGTAGACGAAGAACGCGCCGGTGGCGAAGGCCGCCGGGATGATAAACGGCAGGTACGAATCCAGCCACCCTAGCTTATTAAACAAAATGTACCGGGGAATCATGATCGAAGCGTTGGGCAGCATCAAGGTGGCGATCATGATGGAGAACAGCAATGTCTTCAATGGGAAATGAAACCGAGCGAACCCGTACGCCACCAACACGCTGGAGAGGATCGTAAACAACACAGTTGGCACGACCAAGATAAACGTGTTCACGAAGAAGTCCTGGAACCCGTATTGGCCCGTGCCCTGCCAGCCCAGTGAGTAGGCATCCCACACGTAGCTGCTTGGCAGCAGCTTCGTTGAGCCAAAGATGTCCGCATTGGTCTTGAACGAAGAAGCGAACAACCACAGCAGCGGATACACCATGATGAAACCGAGCACGATCAGAAAGAGGTAGTTCGCCCATGTTTTTTTCAAACTAACGCCTGCTCTCATGTCATCGCCCCCCATCCTCATAATGCACCCAGCTGCCCGAGCTCTTGAAAATAACCGCCGTCACGCCCATGATGATCACGAACAGCACCCAGGACAACGCCGACGCATAACCCATGTTGAAGAAAGTAAAAGCTTCTTCGTACAGCTTCAACGCGTACAGATAAGTCGATTTCAGCGGTCCCCCTCCGGTAATGACAAAGGCACCGGTGAACTCCTGGAACGCATTGACCATCTGCATCACCAGGTTAAACAAGACGATAGGCGTCAGGAGCGGAATGGTGATTTTGAAGAACATTCGCGTTTTGGAGGCGCCGTCAATCGATCCGGCCTCATACAGTTCGCTCGGAATTTGCTGAAGACCGGCCAAAAATAACACCATCGAAGAGCCGAACTGCCACACGGTCAGCAAGCCCAGCGTATACAGGGCCACATCCGGGCTGCCCAGCCAATCGACCGGACCGAGATGGAGCCGGGCCAACATGGCGTTCACGACCCCTTCCTTCATGAACAGGAAACGCCAGAGGACGGAGATCGCCACGCTCCCCCCCAGGATGGAGGGGAGATAATACACCGTGCGGAAGAAGTTGATGCCCTTCAGCTTCGCGCTTAGCAGCATGGCGATAAACAAGGCGAAGGCGAGCTTGACCGGAACGGCCAGCACCACGTATATGCCAGTGACCTTCAGGGACTGGTAAAACTCCGGGTCCCCCGTAAAAATTTTGACGTAATTGTCCCAACCCGTCCATGTCGGGGCGCTAACCATGTTGTAATTCGTAAACGAGTAATAAAACGAAGACAAGAACGGATACAACTGGAACAGCAATAACCCGATGATCCATGGCGAAATGTACAGCAGTCCGACATACTGATAGTTCCGCTTGCGTTTAATCATGACGGACCCTCTCCCTCCTACCGCTTACGACCTGTTTATTGAGTACGGTCTTTAATTTCGGCCAATTTGGACGTTAAGCTGGCGATCAGCTCGTCGGCGGCCTGCTCCGGCGTGGCTTTGTTATAGCTGACCTTCTGAATGACGTCCTCAAGGATTTTTGCAACCTCCGAGTTGTTAGAGATGCTGTTGTCCACGAGACCCGCGTTCTCGAGCCCCAGCTCCACCGCATTCGTAATCGCCGGATCGATTTTGCCGGCTTCCACGGCAGCTTGCTGCGACGACTTCACAGGCGGAATCGAACGGACACTGCCCAGGATCACCGCCGCTTCTGGATCGTTCATCAACCAGTTGAGGAACTTCACGGCTTCTTCTTGATGTTGGCTTTTTTGGCTGACCGCGAACAGCTGCGACGGACGGACGACGACGCCGGTGTTTTTGGCATCCTTGGCGATCGCCGGGAGCGCCGTTACAATTTCAGTTCCTTCCGGCAGTACCGTCTTCAACGTGGGCAGCGTGCTGCTCATCGACGTGGTCATCGGCATTTCTTGATTGATCCATTTCGGGTTCTGATCGAGCTTCCCGAAGAACAGGTCGGCTTCACCCAGCGGCTGGTACACCCCCGCTTCCATCGCCTTCTGCAGCCACTCGAAGCTGGCTACCGCATCTTCCTTCGTAAAGCCTACGGTATAGTCCTCTTTGATCCATTGCTCGCCCGTACGCTGCTTCAGCATCGTCCGGAAATCCTGGGTTAACGCCGCGTGGTCGGCCAGCAGCAGGTATTTACCGCTGTCGGCTTCATGCAGCTTTTTGCCTTGCTCGTAAAGCGTATCCCAATCCCATTGAATGTCCGTCGGGATGCCTAACTGATCGGCCAGCGTCTTGTTGATGATCAAGCAGTAGGCGTTAACGCCGGTTGGCACTGCCACCAGCTTGCCGTCATAAACGCCGAAGTTGTCCAGGAACGTCGGATCGAACCCCGTGGCATCGAAATCTCCCACCGTCTTCAGATCGACGAAGAAGTCGCCTTTCGTCACCAGTTCCTGGACCCACGGCAGGTCGAGCTGCATGATGTCAGCCGAAGTGCCGCTGGTCAGCTGGGTTTTGATCTTTTGCTCGTATCCGTCAAAGCCCTGATATTCCGCCTCGATGGTGACATTGGGCGCGATTTTCTTATACGCCTCGATCGCCTCCAGCGTAGCCGCATGACGATCCTCGCCGCCCCACCAGCTGAAACGCAAGGTCACCGGATTCCCCGTATCCCCGGCATTCTCGCTTGATCCGTTATTGACTGAAGTGGAGGTGTTGTTTGCCGCCTCGTTCCCTCCGGATGAGCAGCCGTTCAGAAGTGCGAGAAGGAGTGCCATGGCCAAGCCCAGCGCCCAAACTTTTTTTCTTCCCATCATTCATTTCCCCCTTAGGACTCACTAAATTTGTAAGCGCTTTTATTATAAAATCGGCTTCGGCCCTTCGATAAGGTAGCTGTCCTTAGAAAAAGGTATCACATTTCGCGGAAATTTTACTCCAAGGTATCTTCTTGTTATAAAAAGAATCGTTTTTTCACATGTTTGCGGTCCGTTGTTTAAACGCTTACAACCAATTTCGGGCGATCTGCTATAATCGATGTATGCCATTACATTTGACTTCATAGAAGCCGGGGTGAGCGAATGTATAACCTGTTAATCGTAGATGACGAAGCGGAGACGCGCGAAGCGTTGTCGAGTTATTTTCCGTGGAACGAAGTAGGCTTTCAGGTCGTCGGCCAGGCCAACAACGGCCAAGAAGCGCTCCGTTTGATCGCCGAAGGCGAGCGCGTTGACATCGTGCTGACCGATATTAAGATGCCCGTGATGTCCGGGATCGAGCTGGCCGAGCAGCTGTACAACCACCGGCGGCAGATTAAGGTCGTCTTTCTCAGCGGATACCGGGATTTTGAATATGCCCAGCAGGCCCTGCATTTTCGCGTCATCAACTACATTCTGAAGCCGGCCAAATATCATGTGCTATTGGATGTTTTCGGCAAGATCAAAGAGGAACTGGAAGCAGAGGCTGCTGCGGAAAACCAAGATCTGGGGCCGAACCCCTCCGCACCCGGACAAGGCGGCGAAAGCCTCATTATCCAGAAGATCAAGGAATACGTCAAATCCAACTATAAAAATGCCTCCCTTGAGGAGGTCGCGCGGCTTGTGCATATGAATGCCAACTATCTTAGCTTCTTTTTCAAGCAAAAAACCGGACAAAACTTCTCCGACTACGTGCTGCAGACAAAAATGGAAATGGCAGCCGCTCTGCTTCGGGACGTGAGCTACAAAACCTACGAAATCAGCGAAAAAGTCGGCTACAGCAACGCCAAAAACTTCACGCGGACGTTTAAAAGCTATTACGGTCAAACGCCCAGCGAATTCCGAAACGGTCCCTCGAGCCCATGAGAGATAAATATTTCGCCAAACAGCTGACCGCGTTTCTTGTTCCGCTGCTCGTGCCCATCGTCCTGCTTGGCTCGCTTTCCTTCCTGACGACACAACACGACATCAAGCGAGACATCAACCAGAACAGCAGCTTCCTGCTTCATCAATCGCAGACCCAACTGGAGATGATCCTAAACGAAATCGATACGCTGTATCTGGCGCTTTACGATAATACCGCGATCTTCAACGAACTCTCGGCCGTATTGAAAAATCCGCATTACACCTACGAAAGCTCCACTTCATACCGGATTATCTCCAGCTTCCTCAACGGATTTACGAGCGCGAAACCGTATATCCAATCCTTTTACCTGTACGTCGACAACCCGTATCAGCGTTTCCTGTCGTCGGTGGGGGGACTGGTGACGCTGGATCATTTTTATGATACCGCTTGGTATGATGCTTTTATGGACTATACCGGACCGCCGGCCAAATGGACGTCGCGGCGGAACATCAAGTTTTACGATTTCGAATCGGACGCGACGCCGATCGTCACCTTCTATAACGTGCTGGTGCCGCAAAAGATCGCAATCATTCTGAACATTAAGCCGAAGTATATCGAGAGCATTTTGGACGACATCACCAAGTACCCGGACCAGCAGCTGTTTGTGTTGGATGAGGAGAACCACGTTATTTTCTCTAATCATCACGGCGGTCGGCTGCAGGAGAGCGAACTCCGGTCCATTGCCGAAAATCCGGCGTCCTTCTTCGATATGGACACGCCCCAAGGCAAGGTGAACGTGACCAAAGTTGAATCCGAGCGGTACAAGTGGAAGTACGTCTCGGTGATCCCGCACAGCGAGTTATACAAAACGCCAACGCGTATTTTCAACTACACGCTGGTGTTCGCCGTGATCGCGGTCGCCTGCGGGTTTGCGTTGACGTTTTACCTGATCCGCCGCAACTATAAGCAGCTCAAGATGATTCGCACCTTGATCAAATCGGCCGACGACAGCTGCGTGCCGTTGAAGCCGCCTTTGAAGGTTCGGGACGAATACTCCTATATCATCCAGAACATGATCACCCATTTTATCGAACACCGGTACATCAAAACCCAGCTGCTGGAGAAAAAATACCGCCTCCAGGTCATGGAGCTGCTCGCGCTGCAATCGCAGATCAATCCGCATTTCTTGTACAACACGCTGCATTCGGTGTATTGGGAGTCCGTGGCCTTGACCGGCAAGCCGAACAAAGCCAGCGAGATGATCGAGGACTTGTCCGATATCCTCTCCTACTCGTTCAGCGACCCGACCAAAATCGTCACCTGGGGCGAAGAAATCGCTAACACCGTCAGCTACGTCAATATCCAGCGAAAAAGGTACAAAAACAAGTTCGACGTCCATTTCGACTACGAGGAGGAGATCACCCGCCTGTACACGATCAAGCTGGTGCTGCAGCCTTTGGTTGAGAACAGCATCTACCACGGCATTAAGGAAAAAGACGGACATGGCCTGATCAAGGTGAAATTCCGGCGGAAGGAGGATCGGCTGCTCATTACCGTAATCGATAATGGCTGCGGCATCCCGCCAGAGGAGCTGCGCCAGCTCGTGGAGCGGCTGCATTCCGACGAGGAGCGGACGGAGCATGTCGGACTGTATAATACGTGCAAGCGTTTGAGATTAACCTATGAGCACGAATTTACCTTCCGGATGCGCAGCAAGCCGGGATTGGGCACGATGGTGGAGTTAACCGTGCCCGCGGTAGAAGAGCGGCCGTTGACCGAGCGCGAGTGAAGAGCGGCGATGATGCGGGTTAAGGTCGTTACGTTAACCTGTACCACTCCCCTTTTACCGCACCCCCGCCCCGCCGCTGAGCATCCGCTGCTCGCGCCGGTAGCTTTGCGGCGACACCGCCTTGGCCTTCTTGAACACGCGTCCAAAGTGGGTGCCGCTTTGATAGCCAACGCGGTACGCGATCTCGGTCACAGGCAGCTCCGTTTCGCGCAGCAGCGCGCAGGCTTCCTCGATGCGGACGCGGTTAATGTAAGCGACCAGCGTCAGCCCGGTAACTCTGGGGAAGAGATGGCTGAGGTAATACGGGCTGAGATGAAATCGATTGGCGAGATCGCTTAAGCTGAGATTCTCATCGTAATGCGCATTGATGTAGCGGGCGACTTCAGCGACTTCCCGGTAGGGGCGTTTCCCGCCCCCTTCTTCCCCATCATGGTTTGGCCGAGCGTTCGCCATGCGAAGCAGGTTAAGCAGCAACTCAGCCAGCAGCAGTTGGCAATATTCCTCATATCCGCCTGCCTGCTGCTTCTGCTCTGCCAGCATACGAGCTAACAGCTGTTGCACAAGCTGCTGCTCCTCGGCGCTTAAACGCAGAACCGGATACTTGGCAAAAAGTTGCTCCAGCTCTTCCTCCCTCCCGGGCAGCAGCGCGCTCACCACCTCCGTACGGAAATTCACCAGGATCCGCTCATGGGGCTGCGACAGCTTCCCCGATGGCGATGTCTTGTGCAGCACATTCACCGGGATCAACACCAGATCGCCTGCACCGATGCGATAGATTTGATCCTTGATGAAATAACACCGTTCCCCGGACACCAGATAATAAATCTCCCACGCATCGTGAAAATGCTCCCCATCCATCGAGAACCGCCCGGGCTGCTTCGCTGCCTCGATGAACAGCATCCGGCGAATCGGCGCTAACTGCCCTTCCAACGTCATTCTGCTCCCCTCCCAACACGCTCGTCTCTCGACAGCAAAAAATGTAGAATGCCAGCTCAAATTAACAAAATCCGTGCAGTAACTTTTCTATTTTTGCTCTATGTTTATTGTAACATCAATCAAGGGAGTGAACGATATGCAAGAAGCCACAATGGTCAAACATTTGAAGATCGCTTATATCGGCGGCGGTTCCCGCGGCTGGGCCTGGGGATTAATGAGCGACTTGGCTCTGGAACCGGCGCTTTCGGGACACGTGGCCTTATACGATATCGACTTTGAGGCAGCCCAAGCAAATGAGATCATTGGTAACCGTATACAAGATCATCCTGATGCGGTGGGACGCTGGCGTTACGAAGCGGTGCAGACATTGCCAGAAGCGCTCAAGGGTTCCGACTTTGTCATCATCTCCATCCTTCCCGGAACGTTCGAGGAAATGCGCTCCGACGTGCACGCACCGGAGGCTTACGGCATCTACCAGTCTGTGGGCGATACCGTCGGCCCGGGCGGAGCGATTCGCGCGCTGCGCAGTATCCCGATGTACGTAGAAATCGCCGAAGCAATTCGCGACCATGCCCCCAACGCCTGGGTCATCAATTACACGAACCCGATGAGCGTCCTGACCCGCACGCTGTACGAGGTGTTCCCGGGCATCAAAGCCTTCGGCTGCTGCCATGAGGTCTTCGGCACGCAGGAGCTGCTTGCCGAGATGCTGGAGGACATGACGGGGGTAACCGGTGTCCGGCGCCAAGAGATCGAGGTAAATGTGCTGGGGATTAACCATTTCACTTGGCTGGACCGTGCTTCCTATCGCGGTACGGACCTATTCCCGCTATATCAGGCTTTTGCCGAGAAATATGCCGAAGAAGGCTTTAGTACCCATGGGCAAAAAGACCACTGGATGAACAACAGCTTTGCATCCGCGAACCGCATTCATTTCGACCTGTTCCGCCGCTTCGGCCTGATCGCCGCTGCCGGTGACCGACATTTGGCCGAATTTATGCCAAACACCTGGTATCTGCGAAGCCCCGAGCACGTAAAGCAGTGGAAATTCGGCCTGACGACCGTCGACTGGCGGATCAACAATCTGCAGAAGCTGCGGGAGCGCAGCCGCCGTCTTGTTGCCGGCGAGGAGACGTTCTCGCTCAAATCCAGCGGCGAGGAAGGGATCGCCATGCTGCTTAGCTTGACCGGTGCCAGCGCCCCGATGATCACCAACGTCAACCTGCCGAACCGCGGTCAAGTGGCTTCACTGCCGCTGAACGCCGTCGTGGAGACGAACGCCGTATTCGGTGCGAACAGCGTCCAGCCGGTGATGGCGGGCAGCTTGCCGGAGGACATCAACAATCTGGTTACCCGGCACGTCTACAACCAGGAGACGATTCTGAAAGCAGCCTTAACCAAGGATCGCGACTTAGCCTTCCGCGCCTTCCTGAACGACCCGCTGCTCTCCACCTTGACTCCTTCGCAAGCGGAGGAGCTGTTCACAACGATGCTGAACAACACCAAGGCGTATTTGCCGGGGTGGGAGCTATAATAAAAACGACCGCCTGGGGATCCCATCCCAACCAGGCGGTCTTCTTGTCTACGCGGTAAATGTATGCGAAAAATCGAATACATTTCGCCAGTTTCGGCGATTTCAACCCAATCTATTCGATTTTTCATACACATTCTTGCCTCGAAAGCTCAATCGGCCCGATTCTATATGAAAAATCGAATACAATTCACCGTTTTCCTCTATCCGCAACACATTATATTCGAAAAATCATATACAATATATGCTAACGCTCGCTCACCACATCCCACGGCGTCGGCCGGTCATAGTACGTATCGCATAGCTTGAATTCGCTGTCCTTGAAGAAGCAGCCGCGATCCTCCATGGCGCTGCGAACCGCCATCTTAGCCAGATCGAGCATATTGTGTTCGCGGCTGAGGTGGGCCAGATACGTCCGCTTCAGACGGCCGTTCAGAATCTCGCTCATCAGCTCCCCGGTCGCGTCGTTGGACAAGTGCCCCAAGTCGCCGAGGATACGCCGCTTGATGTTCCACGGGTAACGTCCCATCCGCAGCATCTCGATATCGTGATTCGCCTCAAGCACCAGCACATCGGCATCATATATCGCTTCCTTCACCTTGTCACTGGCATAGCCCAGGTCGGTGCATACGCTCAGCTTCTCCTTGCCGTCGTAAAAGTTGTAGCCCACCGGCTCAGCGGCGTCATGCGAGATGGCGAACGACTCCACGCGGAGCGAGCCGAAATCGCGGGTTTCTCCGGTCCCCAGAATACAGCGTTGGTCGTCTGCGAGGTTCCCAATCGCCTTTTCCATGGCTGCCCACGTCTTTTCGTTAGCGTATACCGGCAGATTGTATTTTCGCGCCACCGCGCCTAAGCCCTTGATATGGTCCGAATGCTCATGCGTAACCAGAATGCCTGTCAAATCCTGCCCGCTCACCCCGCGCTCCATCATCAGTTCTTCGATGCGTTTGGCGCTAAAGCCGGCATCGATCATCAGTGTGACTTCCCCATTGGCCACCAGTGTTGCATTTCCCGTCGAACCACTCGACAGCACCGAAAATCGGATCCCCATAATCTCCCATTACTCCTTCGTTTTCTCTGTATTCGGACTAATGACATCACCGCTGATGCCCTGCACGTAATACTCCTTGCCGCTCTCCAGCATAAATCGCCATGCCGGAGCAGCCGGCAGATGCGCGTCCGAATCGAACACCTCGCCGTAATATCCTAACTCGACCTCGGTCACAACCGAGCCTTCCGGCAGGAAGTTCTCGATCAAGTTGCCAAGCGCCTTGGAGGCCGAAAGCACACGCTGCGGCTTCTCTTCCTCCGGATAGCTGATCTCAATCGCACGGCGCTGGTACGAAATGATCTTCTGATTGCTACCCAACAGCTTGAGCTCGATTTTGAAGAGCGGCCATTTCCCGTCCACCAGCGGGTGCAGAACGAACACGTCTGCGCTGCTCGCCACTTCGTCATAGCGGTAATCCCCGATGTCCGGAATGCTGTCCTTCAACGCAGCCGTTAACTCCCGCGGTGCAAAAATCAGCCTGCTGTCCACCGGCACCGGCAGCTCGATCAGCTTGCCGCTTTGCGCATCGTCCAAGAACCGGTAAGCGATCTTGGGCAGCTCCGGCGTCTCCGTCGGAATTTTGGCGAGCACGCGAATGTTCTTCTCATCCATCGCCTGCTGCGTGTTATTTTCCAGGGCGGTGATATCCAGGTTGGAGTCGGCCTGCTCCCGCAGATCGTTCCACAGTTGATAGCCCAGCACCAGATTCAGCAGCAAAAAGGCGTAGATCAACACGTTTTTCGCCCGTCCCCAATCCATGGTTCACCCCCCTTTCGTTCAGATTAAGTCTCTGATTAAGAAGCACATTCAACGCCACTGCCTCGGCTCTAAGCCCATCCGCGCCAACCTTACGCGAGTACCACGCACACTACTTCGTAGCCGTTCCTGAACCTGCACCCGTGTCCACATCCGCTCCAGCCTTCTCCACCGCTCCCAAGCTCAGCACCCGGGTCGCGCCGTTGCTTAGCTCGACTACCCAAGTCGGCTTCAGCAGCAGCCCCTGCTCGGTGAGAGAAGGCAAGTACGCCGGATATAAGTTGGCAATCCGCGCCTCCGCCTTAAGCGCCGCAATGCTCTCCCGCAACGCCTTGCCGCCGGGCAGAGAGACGACTTTCTTCTCCCAGCTGCCGCCGGAGCCGTAAATCAACGACCGTTCATAGCCGGTGATTGTGCCTTGACGCATTTCCAGCGTGATCGCTCCGTAATGGAACGTCGACAGGTCGATGATCGGGAAGGAGCCAAATTGCCCGGTTCCGTAATACTGCCGGAACACCACCCGATGCTGGTCTTCCTCAACGCCTTCGGTCGTTTGCTCCAACCGGTAATTGCCGTTCCAGCCGCCGTGCTGGTTCACGAAGTCAATCGCCGACAGCACGTTCTTGCTTGGGCTGTTCTCGCCCGCTGAAGGAGCCGCCGGATCGGTGTAGTTGATCCAGTTCCGGTTCTGCTTAACCTGAAGGCTGCGTTTACTGTCCGTGTAGATTTCGGAGCCGTCTTTTTCCCGGATGTACCGGGTGATGCTCGGATCAAAGAACAAGCTTCGCTGCATCTGCTCCGTCGTATACAACCCGATGTTCAAGCCGGTTTCGACCAAATCAATTGACTTCTCGGGGACATAATAGCCATCCGTTAACGTATACGGCACCCAATCCTTGCCAAAATCAACCTGTTGCTGCACGTCCTGCACCGTCAAATCGGCCTTGGTTGCCTCGTACACCACGTCGCCTCGCGAGCTAAAGAAGAACACGCGCACCTGATCGTCGCTTCCCGAGTTAAAGATCATCAGCCGGTTAACGCTCTCCGCGTCAAACAGCGGGTCCGGCGCGATCTGCATCACCTTCTGCAGCAGCTCCACAGGTACGCCTCCGCCAAAGTCCAGTTCCACACCGATATCCTTGCTGCGAATGTCCGTCCAATTCATATTATCGATGTCGTATCGCTGGAACCCGTCGAACTGGCGGCCCTTCAGCCGGTTGTAGATCAACTTGTAAAACGTCGAATCCGGATAAAACACGGTGTGCCGCTCCTCGCCCAAATGCACGGCGATTTGCGCCGGAAAGAGCATCACATCCGCTTCCAGGGTTGTCCCCATGTTCTCCGTACGGATATAGTCGCTCTCCGACTTGACCACCGGATTGCTGCCCGGCAACTGATAGATAAGAAAATAACTCTGTACCAAACTGCACGCGACCAGCAAGGCCAGCGTCAGCGATTTGACCTTCTCCTTCACCGCGCTTCGCCTCCTTGCTTCTCCGCCGGCAGCGTAAAGGTCACCTTCGTGCCTTTGCCCAATTCGGACTGCAGAGATATGGTCCCGCCGTGCGCCCGTACAATTTCCCGGGCAATGGATAGGCCTAGGCCCGTCCCGCCCATATTCCGTGAACGCGCCTTATCGACGCGATAGAAACGTTCAAAAATCCGGTCCAGATCCTTCTTAGGAATCCCGATTCCGGTATCCTGCACCGAAATGGCTAGCTGACGGTCTTCGGTCAAGCGAGCTTCCAGCGCGATGGCGCCGCCCTCCGGTGTATATTTCATCGCATTGGAGATCAGATTGTCCAGCACCTGGTCAATCTGGTCGCGGTCAATCCAGGCCGTATCCACGTCATTGGCGATAAACAGCGTGGGCTTGATCTCTTTCTCCTGCATTTGAAAAGAAAACCGGTCCACCACATCCTCCAGCATCTCCATCACGTTCGTCGGCTGCTTCCGCAACTCGGCCTCATGCGAGTCGAACCGCGACAGATGCAGCAGGTCGGTGACCAGGCGGATCATCCGCTCGGTTTGGCTCTGGATCACGGACACGAACCGCGGCCCAAGCTCCGGATCCTCCATCGCGCCATCCTCCAGCGCTTCGGTGTAGCTCTTGATCGTCGTCAGCGGCGTCCGCAGCTCGTGCGACACGTTCGCCACAAACTCCCGTCGCGATGCCTCCAGCTTCTCCTGTTCGGTGACGTCCTGGAGGACGGCGATCGTTCCAATGATCCCGATCTCCCGCCGATGAATCGGCGTAAACGTCACCCGGATCAAGAAGACGTCGCCGTCCGGACCGGTATTCTCAAGGATCGTCGAGTGCATCGTTCCTTGCTCCAGCACGTCCCATTCCTCATCCGGCAGGTTCATCAGCGACATGATATCGGCCTGATCGAGATCTGTATCCGACGTCCCCAGCATCTCGCTCGCACGCCGGTTCATCAGGATGACTCGGCCTGTCTCGTCGGTGGCGATCACCCCGTCGCTCATGTTCGTGAGGATCGAAGCGAGCTTCTCCTTCTCTTCCTCGTTCTGCGCCAGCGCATCGCGCAGCCGGCTGGTCATATAGTTAAACGCCTTGCTAAGCTGGCCGATCTCGTCATTGCCAAGCACCGGCATTTTCTGATGGAACTGCCCTTCGGCCACCGCCGTCGCCCGCCGCGTCAGCTCCTTAATCGGCGAGGTGATCGTATGCGCCAAAATCACGCCCAACACCGCCGTTAATCCCAGCGCCAACAAGATCCCGGAGATAAAAATATTGTTGATCCGCTCCATCGTACTGTACAGCTCGCTCATCGACGCGGCAATGTAAATGGCGCCAACGATCTTTCCGCCGCTGACAACCGGCTTGGCGACGACCTTCTTCCGGACGTTGTCCTCGTCGATGATGTACTCCTCATTATCGCGGATGCCTTGCAGGGCCCGGCTCACCACCGTCTGCGTGTTCTTCGTGCCCACGTAATCGGCATGGGACGGCTTGGACGTCGTCAGCACCTTGCCGCTCGCATCCAGCACCTGAATCTCGGCCCCGCCGATATTAAACAAGTTGTTAACCAATACACGCAAATTCTCTAACGATTCCTCCGCCGACTCTCCAGTCACGCCCAGGTTTTGTGCCGCCAACACGGAGAGCAGCTCCGCCCGCTCCTGCAGCTCCTTGGTGAAGTTGCTGGTCAGCGAGGTCTTCATCGCGCTCACGAAATACACCCCGATCAGCTGCATGGCAATCAGGATGAGCAGCACGTAAATAATAATCAGTTTAGCCTGGATCGTGCGAAAAAAAGAGGGCAGATTCATTCTAGAGTCCACCCGCCTTGGAGCTCCGCATCATATACCCCAATCCCCGCCGCGTCAAAATGTATTCCGGCTTGCTCGGATCCTTCTCGATCTTCTCACGCAGCCGGCGAATCGTCACGTCCACCGTGCGAACATCGCCAAAATACTCAAAGCCCCACACCGCTTGCAGCAGGTGTTCGCGGGTCATCACTTTGCCAGAGTTCTTCACCAGGTAATGCATCAACTCGAACTCCCGGTGCGTCAGGTCCAGCGGCTCGCCGTTCTTATAGACCGTATACATATCCGTGTCGATAAACAGCTCGAACAGACTGATGCCCTGCTTCGTTTCCTCCGCACCTTCAGCCGCCGCAGCTGCCTTCTGTTGACGCCGCATTTGCGCCTTCACCCGGGCTAACAGCTCGCGGGTACTAAAAGGCTTGGTCACATAATCGTCAGCACCCAGCTCTAAGCCCAGCACCTTATCGATCTCTCCGTCCTTCGCCGTCAGCATGATGATCGGCGTCTCGAGCTTCGCCCGCACCTCCCGGCACACGTCCATTCCATCCTTGCCGGGCAGCATCAAATCGAGCAGAATCAAGTCCGGTTGTTCGGAGAAGGCCAGCTGAGTCGCTTCAATCCCGTCGAAGGCAAGCACGACCTCGTAGCCTTCTTTCTCCAAGTTAAATTTTAAAATATCCGCAATGGGTTTCTCGTCATCCACGACCAGAATTTTTCCTTGCATGAATCAAGTTCACCCCAACTTTCAGCCATGGGCTTTTGCTCCCTCTATCTTACCATATCTGGCACCGCATCAGCTATCTTCAGAGACGGTAACGATTGGCAGCGCGCGTTCATCTCCTACCCTTATGCCCCTTTCTCACATCGCTTTGCATGATTATCCCTTTTGTTCAGAGACGAGGTTGATCGAGAAGGGGCTGTTCCACTTTTTCCACCTCCTGATGCAACGGGATAATCCTCAAAAAGGGAGCCGGCGACCAATGTCCCAAAAAAAAGCCCGCCTCCCTTACGGGTGGCGGACTCGCATCTTATAAATATTTTAACGGATTCTGAATGCTGCCGTTCTTATGGATCTCAAAATGCAAATGCGTGCCGGTCGAGCGCCCGGTGCTGCCCATGACGCCGATCTTTTCGCCCTTCTCGACGATTTGACCTTTCTTCACGCTGATCTTGCTTAAGTGGCCGTACAACGTTTCATAGCCATTCTTGTGGTCGATGATGATGCAGTTGCCGTATCCCGATTTCGTCCCAACGAAGGAGACGACCCCGTCATCGGCAGCCAGAATGCTGCGGTTGGAGGAGACCAAATCGACGCCTTTGTGGGTCCGTCCCCAACGTTCGCCGTAGCTGCTTGTCATTTTCGCGCTGGATACCGGCCAAGCAAACTGCCCAGTGCCCTCGCCCAGCACGACCTTCGTACCGCGTACGACGATCTTTGGCGAAGATTTCTTCGTGACTTCCTGTCCCAGCCACTCTTCATTCACAACGATGCCGTTTTCCTTCGTGATTCGGTACTCCATCGTCTTGAGGCCGCTGGAGCCGGGAGAAATCACTTTAGTCTCTCCTGCCCGCATACTTGCGTTCGTCTTAACGATGACCTGCGGTTCAGTAACAATTTCCTCCGTCACATGCTCCACCGTGCGAACCGTTAGGGCCGGCTGCACCGCCTTCACGTTGAGCAACGTTCCAATTTGCAGCGTCAGCTCTTCAACCCCGGGATTGTTCGCAAACAACTCCTTCTGAGACACACCAAAACGGGCCGCGATCGACGAGATCGTATCCCCTTCCTGTACCTCATATTGAATTGCTTCTTCGTCCCCTTGAAGGATCTTTCGTACCGCTTCCTCCGGGCTCAGCACCTTGTTCGGATCGGCCTTGACCTCTCCTTGATTCACCTCTTCGGCGATTTCCACCGTTTCCAACGTCGCGTTGGAAGCCTTCGTCTTCACTTGAGCTGACTTGCTGCCGCCGGTTCGTTTCACTTTGGCGGCCAGCGTGCTGGCAGCCACATCCGGTGCATATGTCGATTTCACCCGGTCCAGAACCTCTCGGGCGGCCGCCTGGTCCTTCACCACGGCGATCACTTTGCCGTCCACCTTCAGCTCCACACCTTTGGCGTAGCCGGTTAGCATCCCGTACAGCTCGTCGAGCGTGGACTCAGCATCCACTTCGGCTTTGTAGGCCTGCTCCGGCTTAATGGTGATGCCCTCGGTATTCACCGCCATCTCCACATCCGGATATTTTTGCTTATATTCCTGCTCCTTGCGTTCAATCAGAGCTTGTAATTGCGCTTCGCTTGCGATCGTGCCAATTTCCTTCCCGCTGACGTAAACCCGGTAATAGGATACCGTATTCGCCTTGACGTATTGCTGCCCTCCCCAATAGACCACTCCGGCAATGACTACCACGGCGGCTCCGGCTAAGACAAGCTTGCGGGGCATAAGAAGATCACGCCATTTTCGCCCGCTCTCTGGTTCGGATATCTCTGAATCGTTTTCCGGGCGGCTGTGTTGCTCTTGCGTCCGAGAAGCGTTCACGCGCCACAGCTGCCAGCGTTTTCCCGTAAAACCTTTCATACCGATCTCCTTTTATCCATCGACTCGATTCGACTTGAAATGGTTTCAAAATTTTAACCTTTTGTCGCTATTGTTAACTTTAACACAGCGGGGCGAAGATTTTCAACTTTGGGTCAAAAAGCAAACAACCCGCTTAACAAGCGGGTTCTCACGGTTTTGGCAGCTGAAAGGCCGGTTCATTGAATTTACAATCCTGTGAATGTTAACGCTGACATTCCCTTTGGATCAGGCAATTGAAGCAAATTATTTTTTTAACAATTCCATGACCTTGGCGTATTCGGTTTTATCCAAATGTTTCGACAGAACCTGTTCAATGTTAATCATTTCCGTTTCCGTCAAACCACCTTCCAGGGCGACGGTCAACATTTGCATTTCCTCCTGTGGCAGCTTCTTCATAAGGATCGCAAAAATTTCCTCCTTCTGCTGATCCGGCAGTTCCTTCTTCTTGGCCACGAGATCATCCGGCGTCACGACCACCTGCTGATCCTCGCCCAATGCTTCTCCGCCACTCATTCCGCCCATCACCGGCAAAGCATCCTCCGGTGCATCTTCATCCGTTGCGTTGGTGTCCTTCCCCTCCGTACCTGTCCCGCTAGCCGGGGTTCCGTTCGTCTCCGTTGCCGTCCCCCCGGAGGAGCCGCTCTCCCCGCTACCGCCAGACGAATCTGCCAATTCGTCCTTCGTTTTGTCCCCAGTGCTGTCTACCACATCGTCTTCACCTTTCGCCTGATCCGTACGGTCTGAGGCACCGCCTAGTCCCAGCATGCCCTTCATGATCCCGCTGAAGCTAGGGGTCTGTGCGGTGATCGGCAGGTTATAACTGCTGAGTAAAGATTGGATGTACGAATTGACGATGTATCCCGTTGTGGCCACGGTTAATAAACTAACCGCTACGATCGTTACGCATAATTTCAAGATCCATCCGAGCCATTTCATCGTTTGTTTCCTCCTACTGCCTAAGAATCTAGTCTCTCAACCTTCAGTATGGACGGCAAAACCAGATTTCAACCTAAGCTAGGAGGCTAAACTAGAAAAAGAAACCGCCTACCCAAGGATGAACACATCGCTCGTTCGGCGGCTTAGAGATCGTCTGAATCGTCTACCCTATTGGATTATTCGTAAATCGGCAACACCTGATTGGTTTGACTGCGGTTACGGCCAACCGAGAAAATCGCGATAGGCACACCGGTCAATTCCGAGATCCGGCGGACGTAATTCCGGGTTGTTTCCGGGAGATCCTCCAGCGTTTTCGCACCCGAGATATCCTCCGACCAACCTGGCATTTCCTCATACACCGCTTCGCATTCAGCAAGCACCTTGAGACTAGCCGGATAGTGAGTGATAATCTCACCGCGGTATTTATAGCCAGTGCAGATTTTGACGGTCTTGAGTCCGGTCAACACGTCCAGAGAGTTCAGCGAGAGCCCGGTCAAGCCGCTGACGCGGCGCGTATGGCGGACCACCACGCTGTCGAACCAGCCTACCCGGCGCGGACGCCCGGTAACCGTTCCGTATTCATGGCCCGTCTCACGAATCATGTCACCCACTTCGTCGAACAGCTCGGTCGGGAACGGACCGTCGCCGACACGGGTGGTGTACGCTTTCGCCACCCCGATGATCTGATGAATTTTCGTAGGTCCTACGCCGCTGCCGTTGCAAACCCCGCCGGCCGACGGATTGGACGATGTCACGAACGGATAGGTCCCTTGGTCGATGTCGAGCATGACGCCTTGCGCGCCCTCGAACAACACCTTCTGTCCGGCATCGATCGCATCGTTCAAAACCACCGACGTATCCGCGACGTACGGACGCAGGATTTCCGCATATTCCAGATACTGCTGCAGCACTTCCTCTACGTCCAGCGGCTGACCGCCGTAAATGGTCTCGATCAGATGATTCTTCTCCTTCATGATGTGACGCAGCTTCGTTTCAAACTCCTCGGCATCCATCAAATCAGCGATCCGAATCCCGCTGCGGGAGGCTTTATCCATATATGCCGGCCCGATCCCTTTCCCGGTCGTTCCGATCTTGTTCTCTCCCTTACGCTCTTCCTCCAACTTATCCAAGACCAAATGATACGGCAAAATCACATGAGCCCGATCGCTGATCACGAGATTCTTCGTACTAAAACCGTTCTCTTCCACGTAGTTGATTTCATCAATCAGGGCAGCCGGGTTGATAACAACCCCATTGCCGATGACACAACGTTTATTTTGATTAAAGATGCCTGACGGAATCAAGGTGAGTTTGTACTTCTTGCCGTCGATCAGAATGGTGTGACCGGCGTTGTTACCGCCTTGATAACGGGCCACCACATCGGCGCTTTCCGCCAAGAAATCCGTGATTTTACCTTTACCTTCGTCTCCCCATTGCGTTCCTACAACGACTACCGTTGACATGTACATTCCCCCGCTTGGTGCGTCAAGCACCTGTATTTGAACATTGCAAAAGACAGCCTTCGTCTTGCGGATGGCTTTCCGCCAACCTTAGGCTGATCCGACACTTCCTCCAAATTGTACGCGCTAACAAACGCGCCGCTAACGTCAACCCGACCATCTATCGCTTTAACGCAGCAATACCAGTTTAACAGGCTCCATTTTTAAAGTCAAATTGAAAAGCGAACGATGTTTCTATTTAATTTTACAAATGTTCGGAATTACTGTTTCCAAAAAAAGAGGATGCCTCGCCGAATCCAAGCGAAGCCCGGATTGGCAATGGCACCTCAATAGCTAAACGAAACACGAATCTTGCTTATAATTTAAAGATCGCCACGGCCTGCTGCAAATTCTCAGACAATGCCGAGAGCTGACGAATCGCCCCCGCGATTTCCTGCATGGCTGCGCTTTGTTGTTCGGACGCTGCAGCGACTTCCTCAGAAGAAGCAGCCTGCTCCTGCGTCACGCCGGAAATTTTGATGCGTCTTGCTCATCCATTCCTGGCCCTCTTCGATCGCCCGGCTGCCTTCGCCGATGCTTTCGATAACGAGCCGGCTATTTTCCTGCGTCCCGGCGACCAGTTCGGTAATCGACGAGGCGGCTACAGCCGATTGTTCGGCCAGCTTGCGGACTTCGCCGGCGACCACGGCAAAGCCGCGGCCCAATTCACCGACCCGTGCCGCTTCAATGGAGGCATTCAGCGCCAGCAGAACCGTTCATCGATCGTGAAGACGACGTGGCGATGGTTCACCTAGAATACGTCTTGTTCCAGAAGCCGCGCCCATTCTTCCGTCTCTCCGCACGAACAGGTCGTACAGAATCTTCCCTTGCACCGATACGGAACAAGCCGCAAGTCGTGGCATCCTTCACAGACCAGCAGCTTAAAACCGTTTCGGGGATCGCCGCATTTGCGAAACTTCTCCACTTCTTTTAGCACATGAGGACGAAGCTTGCCCTTAAGCTTCGCAACAAACCGATCCCAATGTCCATGTTCATCAAAGAAGATTCGTTTTAGCACGTTCGTCTCCATATCCTCACCTTACCAAAAACAACAACGAGGCGAAAGCCCTGCCACTACCCGATAATGTTATAAATTCTATAATGTTAAAAAAGGACTGACGCATATCGTCAGTCCTTAATTCCTGTATTCAGCTAAAGCTAGCCAGCGAACGCATCCGCATGCGCCCGCTCATAATTGGCGAACTTGTTAAAGTTCTTCAAGAACACCAACTCAACGGTCCCAACCGGACCGTTCCGCTGTTTGGCAATGATGATCTCGATGATGTTCTTCTTTTCTGTCTCTTGGTTGTAATAATCGTCCCGGTATAAAAACGCCACGATATCCGCGTCCTGCTCGATGGAACCCGATTCCCGAAGGTCAGACATCATCGGACGCTTGTCCTGCCGCTGCTCGACGCCCCGGCTTAACTGGGACAAGGCGATTACCGGCACTTCGAGCTCCCGCCCGATCTGCTTAAGCGTCCGGGAGATTTCCGAGACCTCCTGCTGCCGGTTCTCGCCGGGCTTGCCCCGGCCTTGGATCAGCTGCAGGTAGTCGATCACGATCATGCCTAGGCCGCGTTCCTTCTTGAGGCGGCGGCATTTCGCCCGGATATCGGCCACGGTCACCCCCGGGGTATCGTCGATATAAATCTCCGCTTCCGACAAGGCGGCAATGCCCATCGTTAGCTTTGCCCAATCATCATCGCTCTTGAAATCCCCGGTCCGCATCACGCTGGCGTCGAGGTTCGCTTCGGCGCAGATCATCCGCTGCACCAACTGAGCTGCGGACATCTCCAGACTGAAGATGGCCACGGTTTCTTTCGCGCGTACGGCGACATTCTGGGCAATGTTCAAGGCAAACGCCGTTTTACCTACGGAAGGGCGCGCCGCAACGATAATCAAGTCACTGCGCTGGAAGCCCGCCGTCATGCGGTCCAAATCAACGAACCCGGAAGGAATCCCGGTGGTTGTCCCGCGGTTCTGATGCAGCGTCTCAACGCGCTCGAACACTTCCATCAGCACATCGCGAATCGGGATAAACCCGCTGCCCGAACGGCGGTTGGAGATCTCCAGAATACGTCGCTCGGCATCGCTCAGCATGTCGGCCACATCTTCGCCGCCGGCATAACCGTCGCTGACGATTTGCGTAGCCGTACGAATTAAGCGCCGCAGCATCGATTTCTCTTCGATGATCCGCGCGTAATAATCCACGTTGGCCGCCGTCGGCACGGCATGGGCCAGCTTGGCCAAATAGCTGACGCCTCCGATTTCCTCCAGCTCACCGCGGTCCTTCAGCTTGGCGGTTAACGTCACGAGGTCGATCGGCTTGCCTTCCTCGCCGAGTTGAACCATCGCTTCAAAGATTAATTGATGAGGCTTATCGTAAAAATCCTCGGTCCGCACCCGCTCCATCGCGGTAATAAGTGCCTCCGATTGCAGCAGCACTGCCCCGAGTACCGCCTGCTCTGCTTCTAGATTTTGCGGGGGGATCCGGTCAAAAAACAGATCGCCGCTCATCTTATTCCTCCGTCACTTGAACCTTCAACGTCGACTTCACTTCGGGATGCAGCTTCACCGGCACTTGTGTTACGCCCAGCGTCCGGATCGGGTCATGCATTTCAATTTTGCGTTTATCCAGCTTCACGCCGGCTTTCTCCAGCGCTTCGGCAACCTGCTTGCTCGTAATCGCACCAAACAAGCGGCCGCCTTCTCCGGCTTTCGCTTTCAGCTGCACGGTCATCTCCTCCAGCTTCTTGCCGAGTTCGATGGCCTCTTCCTTCTCCTTCTGCTTCCGCTTCTGCTCCGCTGCTGTTTGCTGCTCCAACGTCTTCACATTCCCTTCGGTGGCCGGACGCACCAACCCGCGCGGAATCAGGAAGTTTTGCGCATACCCTTCGGAGACGTTTTTGATTTCTCCCTTTTTCCCTTGACCTTTGACATCTTGCAAGAAGATCACTTTCATTCGAACAACCCCTCTTCCTTCTCTATTTCATCCAGTACGGCGAGCAGTTTCTTCTCTGCTTCCGCCTGGGTGCCTTCCAATTGAACAGCTGCATTCGTTAAATGTCCGCCGCCGCCCAGCCGCTCCATGACCACCTGCACGTTCATGCTCCCCAGCGACCGGGCGCTGATGCCAATTAAACCGTCCGGCCGCTCGCTGATGACAAAGGACGCCAGGACGCCGGTCATATTCAGCAGCGTATCCGCGACTTGAGCAATTAACATCTGTGGAATTTTGCGATTCGGCTCCGTCACCGCCAAAGCGATATGCCCATGTATCATTCGGGCATGCTTGATGATATCGGCCTTGGCGATGTACTCCTGCAAGTCTTCCTTCAACAATCGCTGCACCATCACCGTGTCCGCTCCATTTCGGCGGAGGAACGCTGCGGCCTCAAACGTCCGCGAGCCGGTATGAAGCGCGAAATGCTTCGTATCGACGGTGATGCCTGCGAGCAGCGTCGTCGCTTCCAGAGGGCTCAGCTCCACCTTCTCGTGAATGTACTGCAGCAGCTCGGTGACGAGCTCGCAGGCTGAGGAAGCATAAGGCTCCAGGTAGACGAGCACCGCGTCGGTTACAAATTCCTCGCCGCGGCGGTGGTGGTCCACGATGACGACGCGGCTTGCTTCTTCCACAAGCCGAGGCTCCATCGTCATGGAAGCCTTATGCGTATCGACAAGTACGAGCAGCGTGTGCTCGGTCATCAAATGCATGGCTTGCTCCGGCGAAATAAACCGCCGGAGCAAGGTCTCTTCTTTGCCGATGCGCTCCATCAGGCGCTCAATCGCCGGGTTCGGGCCATCCAGTACAATGTGGGCCTCGACCTTGTACATATCGGCGGCCTTCAGCACGCCGATGGAGGCGCCAATCACGTCGAGGTCCGGTACGCGATGGCCCATGATGATGACGCGGTCGCTCTCCTGCATCAAATCGCGCAAAGCATGCGCGATGACGCGGGCGCGGACGCGCGTCCGCTTCTCTATGGCGCCGGATTTGCCGCCATAGAAAGAGAGCCGCTGACCGGC
This sequence comes from Paenibacillus sp. MB22_1, assembly GCF_047200555.1. NCBI lineage: Bacteria > Bacillati > Bacillota > Bacilli > Caryophanales > Paenibacillaceae > Paenibacillus > Paenibacillus sp. MB22_1. The sequence continues at coordinate 1,366,782 of NZ_JBLADV010000002.1, read as the reverse complement.
TTTGACAGCGGCCTGGTCGCCCCCGCGGCCGAGCGCCATATCCAAGCTGGACTGGGCGAGTTCGCCCAGCTCACTGAAGCGCTCGGCGCCAAAAGCGAGGCCGATGCTGAGCGTAATCGGCACCTTCAGGTCCGCGGTCATTTCGCGGACCTCGTCCAGAATGACGAACCGGCTCTGCTCGAGTTCGTCCAGCGATTTCTGATTCAGAATCATCAGATATCGCTCGGAGGACAGTCGCCGCAGGTACACGCGGTACTGTTTGGCCCATTCCGTAATCGCCGTCGCCACGCGGGCGATCAAGGCGGTCCGCTGCTGGTCGTCCATGCCCTGGGTGGCTTCATCCAGATTGTCCAGCAGCACGATGCCCAGCGCGGCCCGTTCGTCTTCATACCGTCTGCGCAGCACCGCCAGCTCCGTCATGTCATGGAGATAAATAATCCGCTCGTTCGCATCGATGGTAAGCTCATAGTAACGATCCCCAACCATCACTTCGACCGTCGTCCGAGCGCCCGCCCCATCCTTCTTATCGCGGCTTGGTAAGGGGAGCTGCGGCAGCAGCTCGGACAGCGGCTGGCCCACGACGGAATCTTTGCCGTACATGCCAGCCACGAAATGATTATGCCATTCGACCGTCCGTTCTTCGCTGTACAGGATCAAACCAAACGGAAGCTTACTGATCGCCTCACCTTCCACCCGCTTGATCCGGTAGTTTAAATCGGTCACGTATCGAATCAGCTCTTGGCGGAACTGCCGCTCCGCCCGCAGCATGCTGTAGGTCAGCACACCCACGAGGCATAAGCTCACCAGCCCCAAGATCCAGTTGAAGTAGGAGACGAAGATGACGAGCAGCAACTGAAGCATGAACATCCATACGGTCTGGTAACCGTACCAACGTTTTTGCAAAACATTTGGCATGCCTTCTCACCCTATCGTCTTGGTCTCGTAATCATATCCCGCAGCGGGAATGCAATGTCCAAAATCCCCACGATTCGAAGCGGCGGAATAAACAACAGCGCTACAATGAGCAGAATCGGAATCACCGGATTCCACTTGCGATGATAGGCGGCAAAGAAGAAGAAGCTTGCCGTTTGCACCATAAAGAGAAATTGCAGCAGCGGCATCAGATTCAGCACAATCGTGCCCAGGAATCCTTGGCTTACCGCGTCTCCGCCAAACCACTGCAGCAACACGCCGATCAAATAGTACCAAATCAGCGAACGCGGCAGCCGCCAATCGCGGATCGGCGGCAGCTTCGGCACCGCATGACCCAAGCTGGACAACGTAGGCCGGGAGATCGCATGGGCTACCGCAGCCATAAGCAACGAGCAGACGATCATCGTAAAGGGAATCATCCGCACCGTCAGGCTGGAGAATTGCTGGCTCATCTCCGGCGACCAGACAATGGTGCCGGTCAGCGAGCTATCGGCGACATTCGTGAACGGAGCCATGGCCGCATTCACCAGGTCCTCAATCGCGTTAGCCAGATTAAAGTCGAAGAAGACTGTGCTGATCAGCAGAACCAGCAAAAATTCCAGCAAAATGGTGCCGGCTCCCGCCATGACCGTGCGGAACGCCGGGCTTCTTTTCTTATATAAATAGCCCATCACGATCGAAGGAATGATAAAATAGACGGCCTGCAGCAAGATCAGCGGGCCGAAGATCAACGCAACCGCCAGCCAGACCGCCGCCACGTGCACAAGAAACACTCTTGTTGACAAGGTCGTATACAGCAAAATGCCCGGCACGATCAGAAAAAACATCGTGATCACGGTCAGCGGAGTTGCAAGTGACAACAGAAGCAGCAAATATGCGGCGCTCCAGGCCACCGATGTCCAGCGTAACTTCAAATGGGTTCACCTCTTAGACATATGTTCTTCCAGGGTAGAAATATCTTGATACCAATCCTCGAGCTGGTGACCCTCCTGCTTATGTTTTCTCAGTTTCTCCAAGATGCTGTCATCCATATCCCGATAGGAAACACCTAGTCTCCGCCCCAAAATATAACTGCTGACGATCAGGCTGGCAAGACTGTCCGTTACCCGTGTCGTGCTGCCTTCCCATAATGCTTTAAACAAACGGGATACGTGATCGACTACTTCCGTTTTGAGCCATTCAATCACTTTGGCACGTTTGGCTACATCCATTTCCCTTTGCATCGCGGACAGCTTCGACCCTCCCCGAAAAAAGCTTTATTCTTCATTATAGCATATAGCAAACGCCACAAAAGACGCAAACCTTTAGGATTTATTGGGTTTGTGCCGTATTGCGGGTCACGAACTTCTCGCAATATTCGATGATCTGACTGCGCCGCACGATCCCAATAAACCGGCACCGGTCATCGACGACCGGTACGAAGTTCTGCACCTTCGCAAGATTAATCAAATCCTCCATATCGGCATCAATCCGCACCGGCTTGATGTCCATCTTCAGCGGCACGTCCTTCAGGAGAAACTTTGAAGCGGTCTCAAAATTAATCTTGCCGTTCGAATTTTTCATGTGCCATAACAAATCGCCTTCCGTTACCGTACCGACGTACACCCCATCGTGATCGATGATTGGCACGGCCGTATAACGGTGATACTCCATGCGCTCCAGCGTCTGCCGTAACGTGGAATCCAGCGTCATGGTGACCACGTCATTTTTCGGAAGTAGAAAAAACGCTATATTCATGAGAACGAAATCCTCCTCATCCTTTCATTCAGACTCCCCTAATGGATACGTTTCGAAACCGAAGTTGTTCCAGAGCCGGCGGCATGAAAGCGGCAGCCGGAACACCGGACTGCCGAGGTCTGAAATCAGGGTATATTAACACTATAATCTAAGGTATGATGCCCCACGATCACTCATTCTTGCTCGTGTTTGCCGCCGTTCCTTGATCGCCGTTTTGCTCCGTATCCGCCTTCTCCGCATCACGGGATTCCGGGAGAATCAAATCGGATGCCTCCGTATCCGGGTTTAGCCAGTTGTCGATCATCTCTTTGGCGAAATCGACATCCTCTTCATTCGCTTTATCATAATAAACCCCATTGATCCGCATGCCTTCGCCCATAATCGTAAAGCCGCTAATTTGCGGAGAAGCATCTCCCAACAGGACCTTCTTGGACAATTCGATAATTTGGCTAGGCGGCAGGTCGGTCTTAAAATTATCACCCATCAGGTTGATTAATTCAGGGATTTTTGTCACTTGGTTCAGCTTTAACATCCGATTAACCATGGCATTCAGAAACACCTGATGCCGTTTCGTTCGGTTAAAATCACTGTCTTCGCGGTAACGTACGAAGTTGAGCGCCTCCGTACCGTCGTACAACGGTTTATTCGCCTTAATCGTAAACTTCTCATGATCCGCTTGTTTATTCACGATATCCTTGGTAATCGGCAGCTCTACGCCGCCCAGCGCGTCCACAATGTCACGCACCCCTTGGAAGTTAACAGCCGCATAGTAATCAACCGGATAGCCGATGAAATTCTCCACCGTATCCTTAGCCATCTTCTCCCCGCCAAAAGCATACGCATGATTAATCTTGTCTTCATCACCCTTGCCAACGATCTCGGTGTAGGTATCGCGCGGAATAGAAATCAACAACACCTTGGCATCCTCCGGGCGCACCACCGCATAGATCATCGTATCGGAACGGGCAGGCTCGTTATTCCGTTGATCCACGCCCAGCAGCAGGGTGCTGAACGGCTTCATCTTCTCTTCCGCCGGCTCCACCGGACGGGTCTCTTCCCCTTCCAGCGGGGAATAAGAGCGTTCCAACGTCTCCTCGACTTTGCCTGACAGGAACAAGTCAAAGGCCATCACGGCAAGCGGCTTGCGGAACAAATATCCCCCGGCCCCCGCCACCAACAGAACTATGAGTACAATCCACGCGATCTTCTTGCGTTTATTCTTCGATTTCATCTTCTGCCTGCTACGACGTTCGATCATGTTTTTTACGCCTCCATCGCCATTCTGGTTGATTTCCTTCTCTATCTGCCATATCACTACGTTTTTGCTCATTCTTGCTTAACTTATCTTTCATTCTTCAAAACAACTCTACCGCTTTGTACTATAACACATCGGGGAAATCGGGTACAACAATGCTAAATTTTATCTATTTCCAATATTGAATAGTATGTATATCATATTCCAAGTTTTTATTTCAGAAAAAAAAGGCCCCGCTCTCTTATATGAGTAGGACCACCCAAAAAACATGAGTATTTTATATACATTCAATTCATTTATCGCTGTGATGATCAATTTGGGCAAAAACAGATGTTGTATTAATAGTTATAGTGGTAAGTGCAAATAGGAGTGATGCAAGAGCGAATACAATAATTTTTTTCATGTTGACCCTCCTTTCATATAAAAGAATGAAATATAATACAACAAATGTTGTCTTATAACTTTAAGGATCCCAATAAATGAGTCATCATGTCACCTAAAGTAACTACCCCATGTACGTTACTTGATTTAAATCGACTATTACTTCCATTTATACTAGATGACAAGCGACGAAATGGTTCCCTCCCATATCCCGATACTCCGGCACCTTCTGTTTGCAAACATCCGATGCAATTGGACAACGCGTGTGGAATTTACAGCCGGAAGGTGGATTAGCTGGGCTTGGAATATCGCCTTGAAGGACAATACGCTCTCGTTTCAGCGTCGGATCCGGAATCGGAATGGCAGAAATCAGCGCCTTCGTATAAGGATGCAGCGGATTTTGGAACAACTCCTGTGTACTAGCTTGTTCTACCATAGAACCTAGGTACATGACACCAACGCGGTTACACAAATGTTCAACCACACTCAGATCATGCGAAATAAACAAGTAAGTAATTTGCTTCTCTTTCCGCAAATCGCTTAATAAATTGATGATTTGTGCTTGTATCGATACATCCAGTGCGGATACTGGCTCGTCTGCCACGATAAACTCCGGCTCCATAATGAGCGCACGGGCAATTCCGATCCGTTGACGCTGGCCACCGGAAAATTCATGCGGATATCGGTCGTAATGATAGCTGGCCAATCCGCAAATTTCCATTGTTTCTAGGACACGTTTCTTTACTTCTCGGCGATCGGTCAACCCATGATCGAATAATGCCTCACCAATTGCCTCACCAACCTTTATCCTCGGGTTCAAGGAACTGAAAGGATCTTGGAAAACGATTTGCATTTTCGGCCTTAATTTACGAAGTTCATCTCTGGTTAGCTCGTAAATCTCCTGGCCTTGATACATAACTCGACCACTTGTCTTGTCATTAAGACGCAACAGTGTCCGTCCAATCGTGCTTTTTCCACAGCCTGATTCACCAACCAGCCCAAAGGATTCACCACGTTCAATTTGGAAAGAGACATCATCCACGGCTTTTACGTAGCCAACCGTTCGTTGAAAAACACCACCTGTGATGGGGAAATATTTTTTCAGCCGTTCAACTTCAATCAATGTGCTCATCAGACTTCCCTCTCTTCCTCATAAAGCCAACAAGCGGTCTTATGTCTATTATCACCGTCGGCACGGAATGGTGGCTGTTGCTGTTTGCAGATTTCCATACAAAACTCGCAACGTTCATGAAAGTGGCAATTATCACCCAGCTCAATCGGGTTGGGCACTTGACCAGGAATCGAATATAATCTTTCTTTGGATTGTCCAAGAACCGGTTTGGCCTTCAACAATCCTTTAGTGTAAGGATGCCGTGGATCCTTAAATAGCTCTAAAACCGGGGCCTCTTCAATGACTTTACCCGCGTACATTACAACCACATAATCGGCCATCTCCGCGACAACACCGAGATCATGTGTAATCAGCATAATGGCGGTTCCTAACTTCTGTTTAATTTCGCGCATTAAATCGAGAATTTGCGCCTGAATCGTTACATCGAGCGCCGTAGTAGGTTCGTCAGCAATCAATAACTTCGGGTTGCAGCTAAGTGCAATCGCAATCATTATACGCTGCCGCATCCCACCGCTTAGTTCATGCGGATATGAATCAAAGATTTGCTCCGCTCGTGGAATTCCAACAAGCTCAATTAGTTCGATGGCGCGTTTCTTTGCTTCCTTGCGGTCAAGAAGGAGATGTAACATCAGAGGCTCAGTAATCTGGTCTCCTATCGTTAACACCGGGTTTAAGGATGACATCGGTTCTTGGAATATAATTGATATTTCCTTCCCTCGGATTCGCCTCATTTCCCTTTTGCTCAGTTTTAATAAGTCTTTACCTTCATATATAATTTCCCCGCCAGCAATCACACCATGGGGCCCTTCAATCAATCGCATAAGTGACATTGCCGTCACGCTTTTCCCGCAACCTGATTCTCCTACTACGCCCACCGTTTCCCCTTCGCGAATGGAAAAGCTAACTTGATCAACGGCTTTAACGATACCAGCCGATGTATGAAAATGGGTCTCAAGATTGCGGAACTGTACAAGATCTTTAGCCATATTCGCATCTCCTTGTATAATGTTCCTGTTATCTCTTCATCTTGGGGTCAAGGGCATCGCGCAACCCGTCACCGATGAGGTTGATCGCTACAGTTGTGATCAAAATGCACATTCCTGGCGGAATCCAGAGCCATGGACGCTTGCGAAAGTCAATTAAATTATTTGCATCCGAAATCAAGTTACCCCAAGACGGTGTGGGCGGTATGACCCCAAGACCGAGAAAGCTCAGCGACGATTCATACAAAATGGCACTAGCTACGCTTAACGTCGCTGTTACGATAATAATCGGAATTGTGTTCGGTAGAAGATGACGGAATATTTTACGGTGATCCCGGAGACCCAAGGCTTCCGTAGCCAACATAAATTCCTGCTCACGTAAAGACAGAATTTGGCCCCGAACCAGCCGAGCCAGTGTTGTCCAACTCAGAAGGCCGATAATAAACATCAAATAATAGATCCGTGATGGCGGGGGTACCTTTAAGTCTGACATCACAGCACCAAGTATGATCAATATCGGCAGCGTAGGTAAAGACATAAAAATGTCAGCAATCCGCATAATTACGGTGTCTATTTTCTTTCGGTAAAAACCCGCCACAGCGCCGAGGATACCTCCAATGATGACGGTGATGACTGTCGCAACGATTCCCACTAGGAGGGAGATCCTTCCCGCCAGCATGACTCTAAGTAAAATATCGCGCCCCAGTTTATCTGTTCCAAACCAATGAGTTGACGACGGGGGCAGATTTTTATCAACTAAAGAATAATCATATAAGTTATAAGGTGAAAATAACGGACCTATAAAACAAATCAAGAACATCATTACCAGGATCACGAGCCCGCCTAAAGCCAGCTTATTGCGACTAAAGCGCCGCACCGCCATCCGCCAAGGCGATTCCGGTACCATGGCCGATGCTGCTGGTTTTTTTGTCATAGTAGCAATTTCCATGGCCAATTAATCTCCTCCTACTTCAAGCGAATCCGCGGATCAGCCAAGCCATATAGGACGTCTGACAGTAAGTTCCCTAGCAAAGTCAAAACGGCTAACAATATCGTAAACCCGAGCATAAACGGGTAGTCCCTCATACTAATGGAATTTAAATAAATATGCCCGATCCCAGGCCAAACAAAAATTTGCTCAGTGATGATCGCACCGCCGAATAAAGCAGGCAACTCAAAGCCCAATAACGTGATGGCTGGAATCATTGCATTACGCAACGCATGTTTAAAAATGACCGTTCTTTCCTTTAACCCTTTGGCACGTGCGGTTCTAATATAATCCTGGCGGATGACTTCAAGCATGCTAGTGCGAAAATATCGTGTTAAACTCCCTGTACTTAGCATCGTCAACACCATTACAGGAAGGAATCCGTGTTTTAGCACATCCACGATATGATCCCAACCACCTGCTTTAGAACCAGAGGTTACCATTCCCCCGACAGGGAACCACCCTAAAGTTAGAGCAAAAATACGAATTAATAGGAGCCCAACAAAAAAAGAAGGAAGTGACATACAAAAAAAGACTATTAAAGTAATTAGTTTATCAAAAAACGAGTACTGAAATTTTGCTGAGAACACCCCGGTAAACACGGCAATGGTCCAGCTTAGAACTAAACTGGCGAAGGCAATAATGAACGAATTCCATACATATTCATTTATAACCTCCATCACAGGCTTCTTATGTTGAAATGAATCCCCCATATTGCCAACCAACATATTCTTAACCCAAGTAAAGTAACGTAAGTACTCCGGTTGGTCCAAACCATAAATAGCTCTTAATTGAGCCGCCCTTTCATCCGTCATATTGGGGTTGTTCAAGGCGGTGATATAATCACCCGGGATCATGGCGGATATGGCATAAACGATGATAGAAATACCGATCAGTGTGGGGATCATTTGCAACAGTCTTCGAATAATGTATGTTCTCATCGGTCTTCCCCCTGTTAATGGATGCGGATATACCCGGCCTAATGGACGGGTACATCCGCTGATTTGACTTCATTCAGAATTATTGAGCAACTTGTACTTGGTACAAGCTGAAAGGGAAGTCTTTATATGGGGAAACATCAAATCCATCGAGACGACCATTGATTGCAAGCATATTTTTTCTTTGGTACATCAGGATTACAGGGACATCCTTATTTAATTCTTGATACATTTCTTTATAGATTTTCTTTCGCTCTTCAATATCAAGCGTTTTCTTGCCCTTCGCCATCAACTCGTCGACTTTTTTATTGGAGTAACCGTAATCGTTTTGCGAACCATCGGTGATATATACCGTATTGTCTGGGTCTGTCGTCAATCCCCATGCAGCAAAGTACATTTCAAAATCACCAGTATTCGATTTATCCATGATTGCATTGAAATCCAATGTTTCGGCTGAGATTTCGATGCCTAGTTCTTTATAATTTTGTGTCATGATCGGAAGCAAAGCTTCAACGACTGGATTGTCCGCCGTTGCCGAGAAATTGATTTTGAAGACCTCTCCATCCTTCTCGCGTAGACCTTTATCATTCAACTTCCAACCTGCTTCATCGAGCAATTGTTTTGCTTTCTCAAGATCAAAATCATAAGTCTCGATATTTTCTGTCGTATAAGACCAGGATACACTGGATTGCGGAATATTGATAACGTCAGCGTAAGGTCCATAGATCCCGGCAACGATTTCTTTCCGGTTCAAGCCATAAACGAGTGCTTGACGTACTTTCACATCCTGGAATTTAGGAAGCTTGTGATTAAAAGCGATATATCCGTAACCGTTATTCGGAAGTAAGCTAATATCCACGAAGCCCATGGCCTTCAAAGCCTCAACGTTATCTTCAGTTACGGTAAAACCTTCTTCCATATCCGTTTCTCCTTGCTGGAGCATCGGCATATTTGTCGTTTCGGTCGTCGTTTTAAAAATCAGGTTTTTTACTTTCGGGGCGCCGCGGAAATAATTTTCATTAGCTTCAAACACAACTTCTTGACCTGGGCTATAACTTACAAGCTTATATTGTCCGCTGCCTAGCGGTTTATCGTTCAATTTTTTTACACCATCGAGTTTGCCTTGCGTATAATCCTTACCATAGTAATGTTCAGGTAATATATATATCCCGCCAAGCTCAACAGGCGTTAGTGCCGTATATTCAGTTAAGCTGATTTCGATGGTTTGATCATCAATGATCTTCACTCCGGAAATTTCTTTGGCTTTGCCTTCGTTATATTCCTTCGCACCAACGATATTCCAGCTGAGCGGATCAGATTGGCCATCATAGCTTTTATCCATATACAATTTGAGAGTAAAATAATAGTCCTTAACTGTCATCGGTGTGCCGTCTGTAAACGTAACACCAGGTTTCAAATGATAGGTATATTTCAGTCCATCTTCGGATATGTCCACCTTATCGGCCAGACTATTCTGATAGGTACCGTCCGTTTTCACCTCAATAAAGGAATCGAACAATGTGTAGTTCACATAATAATCATAAGCCGTTTCCATAAATAACGGGTTGAATACTCCTTTGGGGTCCGTCATTCCAATAATCATCGTATCGGAGCGATTTGCTGCAGCCGGTGGATTCAGTGACACGTCAGCTGCTTCAATATATCCATCTGAGGTATCACTTTCAGTCGGTGTTGTAGGTTCCGCCGTTTCTTCCGTTGTTGTATTTGTGTTGTTCTCCGTGTTGTTTGTTGTTGCCGGTTCAGCGGTATTGTTCCCGCCTCCGCATGCAGTAAGTGCCATTGAGAACACCAGCACCAGTACCATAAACCCCCACCAAGTTTTTCTCATTTTTACTCCTCCTCTTAATACTTTCTAGGAATTAGGAAGCTGGTATTATGCAGACACTTTGAAGTAAACCCGGTAACTAGTCATCTCCGAGAGTTTAATATGTAACTCAAAAGGTAAGATTTATTGTCATATCCCTACAGCATTTTCTTCGTAAATCCCCCCTAATATTAGCCGTGCAATAGTTTTAAGTCCTCTTTACATTACACAAGCATTCATCTTGAGTTCCGCTCAAGCGGCCTCCTATGAGATTGCTATGACTTACTACCTCTGGTTTCTTGTTTAATGCTTATTAGGAAAAAAGCCCTTGATAAATTAAAGCGTCAAAGCTGCAATATAAACCAGTGGTTAAATAAGAAACTTGCAATCCCAAATTATTGAGGAAAATAAAATTTCAATTATTGATCATAATACATGTGAAAATATCTTACGTCAATAATTTTTTTAGTCGATTGTTGGCTCCTAATTAACCCTAATTTACTAGTATTTTATAGAAATAATTAATATGAAGCGTTTACAAAAAGTTGAACGTTAATTTTTCTTACTTGTGCTGTACCGTTGATGTTAATATTTTTCGAGTTTGTTCTATCTTTCTCGTCATAAATCGACTCTATTCTAAATAGGTTTACTTGGATTTGTCGTAAGCGAAGTTCTATGACTTACGTCCTTTTGCATCGAAACAAAAAAACAACCGAACCTCAGGGTTCGGTTGTTGTTCTAACTGATCACGCTTATTCCGTTGTGTATGGAAGCAATGCGATTTGACGGGAGCGTTTGATCGCGATCGTCAAAAGGCGTTGGTATTTCGCGCTAGTGCCAGTTACACGGCGAGGCAAAATTTTGCCGCGTTCGCTGATGAATTTCTTCAACAGCTCCGTATCTTTATAGTCAATGTGAGTAATTTTATTCACAGTGAAGTAGCACACTTTACGACGTTTGTTGCGGCCGCCGCGGCGAGCCGGTCTTTTGTCGTCTCCGCCTTCTCTTTGCTTGAAGCTCATGCTTTTCAGTCCTTTCCGTTGTTAAAATGGCAAATCGTCATCCGATATATCGATCGGTTTCCCGTCGTCGGAGAAAGGATCGTTCTGATTGCTGCGCGAGAATCCGCCGCCACGGCTGCTGCCGCCTCCGAACGGTGACTCTTCCCGCGTACCGCCGCCACCTGCACCGCCCTCGCGGTTCGATTCCAAGAAACGGACATTATCGGCAATAACTTCGGTTACGTATACACGCTTGCCTTCGTTATTTTCGTAGTTCCGTACTTGAATACGTCCTTCAACAGCCGTTAACCGCCCTTTACGCAAATAGTTAGCGCAAGTTTCGGCAAGCTGTCTCCAGGTGACAACCGGGATGAAATCCGCCTCACGTTCGCCCCCTTGCGAGGTGAACGGTCTGTCCACAGCAAGCGTAAACTGAGTTACCGCTACGCCAGCTGGCGTATATCGTAGCTCCGGATCCCGGGTAAGACGTCCGATGAGAATGACACGGTTCAACAATCAAATCCCCTCCTTCGGGCAATGGTTACTCAAACTTGAATTAGGCTACGTCTTTCGTAATGAGATAACGGATAACCTCGTCGGAAATCTTCAAGATGCGTTCCAGCTCAGCAACAACTTCTGGAGCAGCGGTGAAATTCACGAGAACGTAAATTCCATCACGAACCTTGTTAATCTCATACGCAAGCCGGCGTTTGCCCAAAACTTCATGTTTGGTAATTTCACCACCGTTTTGGATGATGCCTTGGAATTTTTCGACTGTAGCTTGAACAGCTTCTTGTTCAACGTCAGGACGAATAATGTACATCACTTCGTATTTGCGCATTCTGATTCACCTCCTCTTGGACTTTGGCCCCCAATACGTATTCCGTTCAGGAGCAAGGAGCGAGAGTAAACTCGCACCATAGTAGTATATCAAATTGGACGTGGGTGTGCAAGCAGCCAATCTTTTCTGCACAGCTGACGCATGAAAATGTTTGTAGGTCTTGCGAATGGCTAAAATGCCGTTTTTACGGGGTATCCTATGAACTTTTCCGGAAAATATCCGGCTGTACGGCTGCATCACCACCTTCTCGTGATGTACTTTCTTCTTTGAGCGTACTTTTTTTCCTTATAATGGACAGACGTGTTGCGTCGCACTCTTGGATTCTTTATGCACATTTGCAGGTCATGAAGCAAAACGCAGGTACCTCTTCTGTTCCTGAAGTTCCCGCATCCGTACGAGGTCTAACCACGGACTCGCAATCGTTTCCCGCAGCAGCCGAAGAAATCCGCGAATGCCGAACTGAGAAGTTAATGCCGCCACAACTTCAACCAGTCCGGCCAGTTCATTCATCAAATGGGCCAGATGCATAAGGTAGTGGTATCCTCTCATCGCGTTCCAATCATAGGCGAAAACATGCTCGTACTGGTACCCTTGCCGTTTCTCTTGCAGGATGTCGTTCTCCAGTCCCCAGCGGCTCCGGGCCATCACGTTGCAACGCACATGCAGGTTGCGCTCATGGAGCGGTTCGCTGGAAAGCCAGGCATGGCGGGAGGTTTTCGTGACGATCTTGGCCTGCTCATCTGCTTCTTCCCACGTTTCTTCACAGACGACGACGTGTACGGTCTGCTTCAACCGTTCATTGGAGCCATAAACGTATTCGATGTCATTCGTATACCGGAATGTCTGGGCTCTCCCCTTCCAAGTGCGGGTGACGGTCTGCTCCGGATGGAGCTTCATGAGCGCATGTGCTTCCTTCCATACGCTCAGCAGCGAATCGTTCTGCAGCACGATCATAAATTCCCACCGGTTTTTGCGGCAAAGCGCCATCACCGGACCGTTGGCATACAAGCCATCCAGCAGAAGCGTCACGGGCAAGCGGGGAAACGCCGCTTTCAGTCGTGCCGCCAGCCGGTAAAACGCCTTTAATTCACAATCCTGTTTGCTGCTCCCTTCATCGACCGTGTTATCCAGAAATTCGCTCATCAGCGGCAACACCAACCCGCTGGGAAACACCAGCTTCGCTTCCAGCAGATACACATAGTATTCCGGCTCTTCTTTGCCGCCCGGTTTCCGGTGCAGTTGCTCTTCGGACAAACACGTTTGCGTCACCAATTTTTGTGTGCCGTCTACCGCGATCAGATATCGTTTCTTCACCAGATCGTTTCGAAACTTTTTGCTTCGGATGAGCCGCCGAAGCAGCTTCAGGTGCGCCTGCTCAATCTCCTGTACTTCGATCCGCTCCAGCAACCGGCACAGCGTATCGTGATGCGGCAAACTTTCCAGTTCGGGAAACAACGCCTTTAGATTCTCGTACAGCACAGGACGGCTCATCTCGCGTCCGGCTTCCCGCCGCGACGCATATTGAAACACAAACGCCAGTATCCCGTACAGCATCAGCACGGTGAGCTTGTGCTTGACTTTGTTGGGATGGCGCGGATCCTCGATCTTCCCCAGGTCATGCAGCAGCCCCGGCAGCAGTTGCCGGAATACGTTCAGGGTTCCCTCCACCGCCTGCTGTCTTCCCGCCTTTTCCTCTTCCGGCGTCTTCCATATGCTGTTGCGATTCGGAAGCGTTGCTTTACGCGGCATGGCTATGCCCTGCTTCTGCTGACGGACTCGGAGCATCTTCTGGCTTCTTCTTTTGGCTTTGCGGCGTAACTGGGCTGCGGACACCGGTTTACTCATCCCGCTCACCCCCGGATACGGGCAGCGAACACAGCTGCGCTCGAAAATCCCGCCGCAGCGGATAGACAAAGATGCGTTTCCGGCTTAGCGCATGCTCGTGTGTTCGGTCCATGCGCCCCCGTCCGGCGGTAAGACCAAGATCGATCCAATTGGCCGCCCGGTAACACGTCCCTGCGTAATGCGCCGTGTCCACGAATGTCTCCAGCAGTACGGGTGCATAGCCGTATCGCTCCTGCCAATCGACGACGATTTGGCATGATGCTATCGCCAGCGCTTTGCTCGCCAGGTTCTTGATCTTCACCCATGGAAAGATGAGAAACCGAGTATTGTTCACGACCAGATGCAAACGCTGGCTGCGGTCTTCCCTGCTCCAGCCAATCCAGTTGTCGCGTTCAGCCAAGGCCCATGCCGACGCAGAAAACAGCAGACATCCGAGCCGACGCTTCGGTTCGGCGCTTGACCAGATAAAGTAGCGCTGATGGGCGCCAAACGGGCGTTTGTAGCCCAGCATGTGGTAACGTTCAATGAAACTGTTCCAAAGGCGAACATCGGCTTGGTCTTGAACGGGTTCCAAAGCGATTGGGGCATATTGAGATACAGTGCCGGAAAGAACTGCTTGCTCCTGAAGTTCATCACTTTGCGCGAAAGGAACATAAGGATTACGAACGACCGTCTTCCGCTTTGCCGGAAGAACAATCTCACCCTTGGCTTCCAACTTCTCAAGCAATGCCATACAGGCATCTCGCTTATACTTTCCGTTAGGAGCGAACCATTCAAGCCCCTCACAGATGGTATGTGCCAACTCTGTTCGGGTTAAGTGCTTGAACCGGCGTACGATGTACTTGATATCTTCCAACTCTTGCTTGGTAAATATCCGTCCAGCTAACAGCTCCGAGTCCTGAGTCATAAAGATTTCGCCCCCCCCCACAGGTTCCCACACTATTATCGCATAGTGTTTTTGCCTTGTCCAGCACGGGATTGCGAAAAAGTTTTTTCGACGATCTATGAAAACCCGCGTCAAATGTTACATCTCAGTTTCATGCGTCAGTACTGTCTTTTCTGTCAGTGTCAAGCTAGCGTGGGCAGTCATTTAAGATGCCTGGAACGCGAACCCCGAAGGAACCTCTTCCTTGTAAGCGCTTTGCTTCGTTCTTTCATCAAACACAAGTGATTTGTCAGAATTTTTTGCCGTTATCCGCGAAGTGCTTTGAGTGCCATACCCGTTGTGCTGCTTTGCTTCGGTCCTTGCAGCATGCGAATCATTCCAGCGATACAACCCTTGACCGGTTGCGTCACGTTCTTGAGCAATTGCCGCATGTTTATCGACTGCTGCGGCGTTGCCTGCTTACTCGCTTGTCCTTCAACCGTTCTTACCACCGTGCCCGCTTCTTGAATCCTCATCATCGTCCTCAGCATCGCCCTGACGCCTCGCTCACTCCAACTGTACCCGCCACGCTTCGTCCGCTTGGCGAATATACGCATCTGCGATTCCGCGCTTCCCATCGGGCGCATGCCGCTTGTGTCGATCCCCTTCGCCTGGAGTGTTTTTCGGTAGTCGTCCAAATGCTTCTCATGCCGCTTTAGAAATCTTTTATACGGCTTCCAATCCTTCCGGTTCTCTTCCGCTATCTCTTGCTCCGACACGCCTTCCAGGACCGCCATAAGCGCGGCTGCATCCTGTTTGGCCAAAGACCGTCTCACGGTCTCCCACACCTGCGGCAAATGACCGACAAAGCGTTTCAAATCACGCGCCACATGAAAGCGGTCCAGCATGTACAGACATTGGTGAAAGTAGGATGTACATTCCCCGATCCACGCCGCGCCGTCTCCGTTCACCACAAGCCACGTGTTCTCGTCGATTTCGTAACGCTCCACCAGAAAGTCCCCGAACCCTTCCCAGAAGTCGCCGCCGCTCGTATGCAGGTAATGCTGTTTGTTCTTCAGCTGTACCCGCTTGCCGTTCTTCTCCCAGCCTTCGTGTACGACTGCAATTGCGTTCTCCATCCCGCGCTTTTTGCTCCGCTGCAGCTTCGTGTACAGCCCATCCACTTCCACGAACAGCACGCGGGCAGCGCGCCGTTTCACCGCTGGCATCGGCTGTTGCGCACGCTCCATCAGTTTTTCCCTGATCGCTTGGTGGCTCAGCACATTGTAGCCCAAAAGCTGCTCCAGCCGCTTTGCGCTGTCCCGGTACGACGGTCCTTGGCTTGCGAATGCGATTGCTGTCTCTTCCAAATGCGGACTGACTTTCCCGCGCCCTTCGAATTGCAACAGCTGATCCAGCAGATACACGTGTTTGCCGCTTCTACGGTCACAGTACAATCTCCGCTTAAAGCGCACATTCCCGAACACTGTGTTGACGCTTGTTTCACGCTCGTCCTTTACTCGATAACGCTCTCGGTCCCGTTCCTCCAGGATCTGCTGATCCAGCGCCTCCAGTACCTGCTTCATCGCACGAGCGAATTCCTCCTGCATTTTCCGGAAAATCCATTGCTCAATCTCTTTCATCGTCGGCATTATTGTGGTAAAGTGGCTCACAGGAGCTTCCTCCTTCTTGGTGTGTTGTGCGTCAAACATCACTTTACCAAGGGAGAAGCTCTTTTTCTATATCCGCTTTTTCCAATTCCTACACCCACAGAGATTTTACACTATCATCTTTTCTGTAACTGCGGGTTTGATATGCCTTTCCCTTTTCATCCGTTCGTACGGTTTCCTCTAAGCCCCAAAATCGGCTTCATTTCATTTATGCTTGTCAATAATTATCGGGCCCCTGCCGTACATGATTCCATCCCTTCGACAAACAATAAGCATGGATTCCAAGCTAAAGTTCGAAAGGAGGAACGCTGTATGGGTGAACAAACAGAATATGAAGAAGGCATGCGCGCTCCAAACCCAGGGGTATATGTGGAGGTTGGTGAGGCGCGGAGCTTTCATACGCAAATTCAAAATCCAAAGCGAATTAAGTTGAAAAAGGGCGATAAATTCCCTGAGACGTCCAACAAGAACCGCAAGTGGAAAAAAGAAGAGAAAGCCCGCGTCCATTAACCAATTCATTCCGTTTTACTCGGCGTGTATAAAACCGCGAATCCTGCACATAATACAATCGACGGCGAGCAAGAGAGGTGTGGTTCCGTTGGTCCAGTTAAAGGGTTCCGCGAGAAACAAACCGCAAGGAGATCTTGTTCACGACTTGTAGAAGCGTCAGATCACGAGTTAGTGAAGACCCCTCTTCCCTAATTCGTGCTTGCTAAGGCAAACATCGAATGTTTCTGTTTGTCGCTGAGAAGAGAATTTCCAATAAAGTTCGCCGTCAACCACAGGAAGGACCCAAAAGGGTCCTTCTTGCTTTTGCATAAATTTATACATAAAACAAAAAAACTCCTACGCATACGTAAGAGTTCGTCTATAGGCAATATTTAGATGATGGCGGAGAGGGTGGGATTCGAACCCACGCACGCCTTGCGACGCCTAGTTGATTTCGAGTCAACCCCCTTGGGCCTCTTGGGTACCTCTCCACAGCAAGAATGATTGTACCATGAATTCATTCCGATTGCAATAGAGAGTACCCTTCATCCCATAAATTACTTATTCTCCAGGTGGTGATTGCCCGTCCGACGCCGTATTTTCTGGTGCTAGAGCCGCCGACCGGAGCACTTTGCGCATATTCTTCTCGAACTTCGCCCGAGGCACCAACACGCTGTGTTTGCAGCCGATACATTTAATGCGGATATCCATGCCCATCCGGATAATTTCCATTTCGTTGCTCCCGCAAGGATGTTTTTTCTTCATTTGTACAATATCGCCTAATTGAAAGGATTTTCGCTCCATCACACAATCCCCCGATCTTTTCTTGAATTTTTAATTTATTCCGAATAAATTGAACCCTAGATCTCTGCATGCCCGCGTTGGTTCTCCAACTCCTCCTGCTCCAGAGCTTCTTTGGCATAAGCGTGGATCTGACGTTCCACTTCCGATCGAATGGCTGGAGGACACTCCACCGCAATTCGTATCACGTACTCGCTCGCTGTTAACGACTGAATGCCCAGCACATTCGGAACCTGAGGGATCCCCTCCTTCTCCTCTTTCAGGCGCTGCATGGCCCTTCTGAGCAGCTCTACGCTGTCCTCCAGCTTCCTTGAGTTGCTAAACGGCAAGTCGACCACCGCCAATGCGGTTCCCACGGAGTAATTCGTTACGTTCGTGATCATCCCGTTAGGGATGATGTGGACCTCTCCCGTGTAGCTCACTAACCGAGTGGAGCGCAGCCCAATCATCTCTACCGTCCCCTTCAGACTTCCGGTTTGAATGACATCACCAACAGCAAACTGATCCTCCAGAATGATAAAAAAGCCGGTAATAACATCCTTCACCAAGCTCTGGGCACCAAAACCGATCGCAAGGCCAAGAACTCCGGCACCCGCTAGCAACGGCGCCAGATCAAACCCAAGCTCCCCCATCACTAACATGACCATAATAAAATTGCTGGTGATGGTGGTGACATTCTTGAGCAGTTCACCAACCGTAACTAACCGTCGCGGGTTCATCTGCAACCGGCTCTTCTCCCTCTTCTGCAACGATCGATCGATTAAGCGGAATACGATATGAACGAACAATCGGGTGAGGGTGAAAATAATGATAATTTTGATCCCGGCATAAAGCACGTTCATCCACATATCCATATCTGTAAACCAATTCCATATCCTATCTTTCCAGGTCGTCACCGTTTCGGCAGCATCCTGGATCACTTCCGGTTCTTTTGCCAGTAACATATCTATCAATCCTTTTTGAGATTTCATCAATGTATCATCCAGGGCCGTCAAGCCCTAAAGCTTGATGCTATGATAGCCCATCCCGTCGTGGGAGTAAATCCCCCGTATCTCTACCGATTCCGAAGTGATGATTTGTTTCACCACGTCTAACGACATTTGCGGAAAACGAATCGATAACGCACATCCTGCCGTGATTTCTTTGGGGGTAGGAAACAAATCGATCTCTACCTCTGCATACTCCAGCAGCATCTCTGCACGCAGTGCTTGCTGCGTTGAATCAAACGCCATCACCAACCATTCCTCTTCCACTCAAATCCCTCTCCTCGTATAGTATCTTTTGAAAGCTCTTTTCTTTCAGCTTCCAGCCCCGTAGGGGCTGGAGAGATTCCTTGAAATTTTCCAGCAAATCGTTCTTTGAAAATTGAATGGGGACTGGACTTTCTGGAATGTCTCTGGACAATGGAACTTAGGGTCCATTCGGGGAAATTCGTATCCCTCCTGTAGCCACGTCTACATTAAAAGTCTGTTTCTCCGGTACACGTCTGAACTTCTTACCCGCTGGCTGTTCCCTTCGGCAACCCATGCCCGGCTATAGCAGTGCCGGGGCAGCTCATGGACTGAAGTGTGTTCTCATAGGCGAGGGTGATTGATCTGCGTGTGCGCCGGAGGCATCCCGGAGCGTCCATTCCCTGAATCCCTCAACAGAAAGGAGGAACTCCATTTGAAGTTATTTGTCGGTATTGACGTCAGCTCACAAGAACTGGAAGCGTGCTTTATGAATCCCGACGGAGACAAGCTGGAAACGCTCACCGTCAAGAATAATCTCGACGGCGCTTCTCATCTGAGAGATCGCATCGTCGCTGTAGCGGACAAGCATTCGTCTTCCGAGATTCACATTGGCCTTGAAGCGACTTCGGTCTACAGCTGGCATCCTGCCATGTTCATGCATGAGGATCCGGCGCTCAAAGCCCGTAAAGCCAAAGTGTTCACCATCAACCCGAAGCTGGTCAGCAAATTCAGAGAAGCCTACCCGGATATGGACAAGACCGACCGTCTTGATGCCTGGGTGATTGCGGATCGCTTGCGCTTTGGACGATTGACCACCACCATCGTCATGCAAGAGCAATATGTTGCGCTCCAGCGCCTCACGCGCATGCGATTCCACCTGATCCACAACCTGGCGCGTGAGAAGCAATATTTTTTGCAGAACCTGTTCTACAAGTGCAACGCCTTTACGACCGAAGTAGACAGCTCGGTATTCGGTCACGCGCTCATGGAGATGCTCTCCGAGAAGTACAGCCTTGACGACATTGCCACGATGGATGTCGCCGAATTGGCCGACTATTTAAGGGACAAGGGACGCAATCGCTTCCCTGATCCGGAGAACGTCGCACGCTGCATTCAGAAGGCTGCCAGAGCCTCTTATCGACTTTCCAAAGTGGTTGAGGACTCCATCGACCTGGTGCTTGGCACATCCATTCAAGTGATTCGAAGCATCCAGGCACAGCTCAAAGATTTGGACAAAGCCATAGAGCGCATTCTCGAAGGCCTGCCTGAATCCAAATGCTTGCGCTCCATCCCTGGGATTGACCGGGTGTATGCCGCCGGTATCCTCGCGGAGATTGGAGACATCGATCGCTTCAGTGATCAAGCGGCTGTGGCCAAGTATGCCGGCCTTTCCTGGCGTAAACATCAGTCTGGCCCTTTTGAAGCCGAAGATACCAAACGCATTAAATCCGGCAACCGATTCCTTCGCTATTACCTGGTTGAAGCTGCCAACTCGGTGAAAAACCGCGATGAGGAATTCGGTGAGTATTACCGGAAGAAGTACAAAGAAGTTCCTAAGCACCAACACAAACGCGCCCTCGTCTTAACGGCAAGAAAACTTGTGCGTCTGGTCGATGTGCTGCTACGCAACGGCCAACTCTATACGCCACGGAAGAAGGTAACGACTGCGAAGGATTGACGCCCCCTTTGCCAAAGTCCTTTACTATTCCCAGTAAAAATATGGAATTTCCTTTAATTTTGACTGGGCTTAGTTTGATATTGTCATTTTTCTAGACTCAAAGCACTTTTCACATGGAAAATTTCCAATTTACTCGAATCTAGCACTTGACATCATACCGCTGGACTTTTTGAGATTTCATCAATGTATCATCCAGGGCCGTCAAGCCCTAAAGCTTGATGCTATGATAGCCCATCCCGTCGTGGGAGTAAATCCCCCGTATCTCTACCGATTCCGAAGTGATGATCTCTTTAACTACCTCCAAATCGTTTTGGGGAAAACGAATCGACAACGCACATCCTGCGGTGATTTCTTTGGGGGTAGGAAATAAATCGATATCTACCTCAGCATACTCCAGCAGCATCTCCGCACGCAGCGCCTGCTGTGTTGAATCAAACGCCATCACCAGCCAGTCCTCTTCCATTCAGATTCCTCTCCTTTTGTCCATTAAGACTTTTGTACGAGTATATAATACGCATTTCTTCCATATACTATCTACTAAATCTATAAAGTGCAGCATGCGCACTTGATCTTCAGCGGAAAGGAAGATTCCATGTCACAGATTCAACCGACCATTCCAGGACAAGAAATTCCTTATTTAAAAATCCTTCATACCGAACCCGGCATTCATTCGGCCATCATTCACCGGTTGCTTCTGCATTTTGGACAGGTTACCCCAGGACAAGACATTGTTGTCGTTTGCATTGGAACCGATCGTTCCACCGGAGATTGCTTAGGCCCCCTGGTCGGCAGCGCGTTGGCGAAGTATCAATGCCCGTATTTTCACCTTTACGGCACACTCGATGAGCCTGTACATGCCATGAATCTAAGAGAAACCTTAGATGAAATCCACGCTCGGTTCGCTAACCCTTATATTATCAGCATTGACGCCTGCCTCGGTCAGACATCCAGCGTTGGATCCATCCAAGTGGTGCAAGGCCCCCTCCGCCCTGGAGCAGGGGTGAATAAAGAATTACCGCCGGTCGGCGATATCCATCTTACGGGCATCGTCAATGTCGGCGGCTTCATGGAATACTTCGTATTGCAAAACACACGTCTCAGTCTAGTTATGCGTCTTTCAGAGATTATATCAAAATGCTTGTATACCGCGATTAAAGAGTGGACTCAAGGGTCTATTTCCTTAGCCCGGCGAGAGCTATAGCTTCCCGTTCTTCCGGAGAAAGCGCATGCGGTGACTCCCCTTTCTCCAAGCCCTTAGCATAAACAAAAGAACCATCACGGTTATACAGGCCAGTGAGGACCACGCCATCTTGCTGATCATTAACGATCGCAATGGAGAAGCTCAGGTCGTTTCCCTTTTCACCGAAAGCATTGTAGCGTTTGATACCAATTTTAGATTTTTGCATAGGCATCCATTTTTGGATTTGTGCAAGCTGTTGCTTCTGTTCTTCCTGGACGTCTTCGATTTTGTCCTGCTGCATCTTCAAATCGATCAGCAAGGTCTCCAGATCTTGTACGCCAGTACCTTTCATCATCAGTTCGTATCTTTGCTTCATCTTGCGAAGCTTACTTCCCTGAATCAGATTCCAGATCAACATCCAAAGGATCAGGAGAACCAAACCTCCAACGATCCAGCTTAGTTGCTCAAAGATGAGATCATTCCATTCCCGCATGCGACTTTCTACTCCTCTGTGCTTGAGATCAGTTCACCATTTTATGAATTGCATCAATTAATGTTTGAAGATCTGCCTCGGTCGTCAGATAACCTACGCTGGCGCGAACCGCTCCGCCCTCCAGCGTGCCGGCAGTTTGATGGCCTAACGGTGTGCAGTGATACCCTGCACGAACCGCGATGCCATATTCCCGATCCAGCACAAACGCGACTTCCGAGGCATCCCGTCCTTCGATTGTAAACGAGACGATACCCGTTCGAGGCTGACCGATCTCCGGACCGATCAGACGAACGCCAGGAACCTTTTGCAGTTCCTTCATTAAAAACTGGGTTAACTCCCACTCGTGACGATGAATCTGTTCCACGCCACGTTCAAGCACCATTTCTACCCCAGCACCTAACCCGGCAATCCCTGGAGTATTCACAGTGCCCGCTTCATACCGGTCAGGACGAACAGACGGCTGCTCGATTTCTTCGGATTGACTGCCAGTTCCTCCATGCATCAGCGGCTCCAGGTCAATATCCGGGTGAATATATAATCCTCCTGTACCTTGAGGTCCAAGTAGCCCTTTATGCCCTGGAAAAGCAAGCAAGTCGATCCCCATCTCTTGAACGTTTACCGGATAGCACCCTGCCGTTTGCGCAGCATCCACCATTAGAATCGCTCCGTGCGCATGAGCCATCTGGCTTAAAGCTTGAACTGGCAAAATACATCCCAACAAGTTCGAGCTGTGGGAACATACAAGTAAACGTGTGTGGGGGCGGAAAAGATTCTCCACCTGCTGCAAATCTAATTGACCGCGTGGATCCACCTCAGCATAATCCACTTCGATACCTGCGGTCCGCTTCAAGAACTCAAGTGGACGCCTTACCGAATTATGTTCAACGGTTGTCGCCACCACATGATCCCCTGGTTTTAGCCATCCCTTGATGGCTAAATTTAAAGCTGAAGTTGTGCTGGAGGTCAACACAATATCATTGGGATTGGAGACCCCAAATAGCTGGGCAAGCTTGACGCGCGTGTTGTACAGCACCCTCCCCGCTTGGAGCGCCATTCCATGATTTCCACGTCCTGCATTGGCAGCTGGTCCGTTTAGTATTTCCAACATCGCTTCTCCTACCCTAGGAGGTTTTGGCCAAGATGTAGCCGCATGATCCAGATAGATAACGGATTTCTTCTCGTGCAACACGTTCCCCTCCTTAGGATCAGGTATAAGTTTGATTTGGATTTCAGCTCTATGATCCGTTCCAGTTCAATCGGATGCCAGACCAAGAAATGACATACCCTCCTTCTGAAGCCCCCCACTTTTAGGAGTTGTCCAAAAGTTAGATATGTCATTTCATTTATCCCGAAGTCAACATATCAAGCAGCCGTTGCAAATCCTGCTGGCTGTAATAGTTAATTTCGATTTTACCCTTGTCTTTATTTGCTTTAATTTTGACTGTCGTCTTATATCGTTCACGCAGACTCTCTTCTACTTCTTCGATATAGGGGTCGCGTTTCTTCCCAGCCGGTTTTGGTTTTTCCTGCTTTTTGCGATCCAGTTGTTGCACCGCATTTTCCAGATCACGAACGCTCCATTCATGATCGATACATTGCTGGGCCAACTGCTTAATCGTATCTGGATCCTTCAACCCAACCAAAGCTCGGGCATGTCCCATCGATAATGTTCCACGTGAAACACATTCCTTCACTTCATCCGGCAAGGAAAGCAACCGCAAAAAATTCGCGATATGAGAACGAGACTTCCCTACCTTCAACGAAAGCTCTTCCTGTGTTAGCTGGAATTGATCCATCAACCCTTGGTACGCAACCGCTACTTCCATCGCGTTTAGATTTTCCCGCTGCAGGTTCTCGATGAGTGCAATTTCCATGACCTGTTGATCTGAAAAACTCCGAACAACGGCCGGGATGGTTGCATTACCGCAGTATTGCGATGCACGGAACCGGCGCTCCCCTGCGATAATTTCATAACCTTTGAGTACGCTGCGTACAATAATCGGTTGAATAACCCCATGTTGCCGAATCGATTCGGCCAACTCCCGTATAGCCTCCTCATCAAAGGTCTTGCGTGGTTGATACGGGTTGGCACGAAGTTGGTTAAGTGGGATCTCTATAACCTTATCATCATCCTGAATAGACAGTGCCGGGATCAGAGCATCCAATCCTTTGCCCAATCGTTTACTCATAAGATACCACTTCCTTTGCCAACTCAAGATATACTTCCGCACCCTTCGAACGAGGGTCATACGTAATAATGGATTGACCATGGGACGGCGCTTCACTTAAACGCACATTACGTGGAATCACTGTTTTATATACCTTCTGCTGGAAGTACTTCTTAACCTCTTCAATGACTTGAATCCCCAGGTTTGTCCGAGCATCAAACATCGTTAATAAGACCCCTTCGATTTGCAGCGAAGTATTTAAATGCTTTTGAACCAATCTCACCGTATTTAATAACTGGCTAAGACCTTCCAAAGCGTAATATTCGCACTGAATAGGAATGAGTACGGAATCAGCGGCGGTCAAGGAGTTGATGGTTAGAATTCCAAGCGAAGGCGGGCAATCAATCAAAATATAATCGTATAAGTTCCGAATAGGCTGTAACGATTTCTTAAGTCTCACTTCACGCGAAATGGTTGGAACCAATTCGATTTCAGCCCCAGCCAGTTGAATTGTAGCCGGGATGATATGCAAATTTTCAATCTCCGTATGTTCAATTGCTTCCTTTGGATGAACCTCATTAATCAGTACATCATAAATGCAATTCGCAACATCCGCTTTATTAATGCCAACACCACTTGTCGTATTCCCTTGGGGGTCAATATCGATCAGCAGCACTTTCTTTCCGATGGCAGCTAGTCCCGCTCCCAAATTGACAGAAGTCGTCGTCTTCCCGACGCCCCCTTTTTGGTTCGCTATGGCGATGATTTTAGACAATCCAGTTCACCTCAATATAATAGAAGAATCTCTTTGTAGTACTCATGTACGCATTCTAGGCTGCAGCTACAAAAAGACCTATAGCAATGCGTGGTGAATACACCTGCCGGTCGATATCGATAGATGAGTAGCTATGAACCGATGTATCCATCCCATGTACATTAGGAAAATAATTATCCACATGTGCATAGAAAGTTCAGCAATCACATGTTCACAACCAATCAAGAAAGACCGAAAAAGAAGCTGACCAGAACCTCGCGGTTAGGGTCAGCGAGAGAAGTTTATGAACGTTTCGGGATCTGAATCACAATTTCATAATGATCCTCATGATCCTTTTCTTCCGTTTTAATTTGCAAACCAGAACCCGTAACCATATCAATCGACTGGCGAATCGTATTTAGAGCCAATCGAACATCCTTGGTAAAGGAGATTCGTCTCGAAGGAGACTTTTTGTTTTTGGCTACTTCCTTATAAAAGGCAATTCGGGCTTCCGTTTGTTTTACATTCAGCTCTTTGCTGATAATTTCACCCAACACCTTCAGTCGCAGCTCTTCCGAGTCCAAGGACAGCAAAGCACGCGCATGACGCTCTGTAATTTTCCGTTCCATCAGCGCATTTTTTACTTCATCCGGAAGTTGAAGCAGCCTGATCTTATTGGCGATCGTGGATTGGCTCTTCCCAAGACGTTGAGCCAAGCTCTCTTGTGTCAACTGATGCAAATCAATCAAATTTTGGTAAGCCATCGCCTCCTCAATCGAAGTCAGCCCTTCCCGTTGGAGATTTTCGATCAAAGCGATAGAAGCGGCTTGCGAATCATTGAAATCGCGCAAGATCGCAGGAATGGACTCCAAGCCCAGCTTTTTGACGGCACGCCAGCGACGCTCTCCGGCAATGATCTCATACTTCTCATTCCGGTACCGTACGACAATCGGTTGAATCACGCCATGAGTACGAATCGTTTGGCAGAGTTCATCGATTTTCTCGTCGTCAAAGATCGTCCGCGGCTGATAAGGACTGCCGACAATTTCCCCCACCGGAATTTGTCTCACTTCATCTCCGCTATTTCGTTCGGTTAGCCCAAACAATTTAGAAAATTGTTCTTTCATTCCGTCGATTACCACCTAATTTCAAAGTGACATAAGGCCAAGCCTTACGGATCATCCCCGTGGGATGACATTGCTCTAAACGAAATGCACGTTCGTTAAGGGTTTGTCCACCAAGATAACCGTGGCCTCGGAACGTCCATCCAACCCTCAACCAACCCGATATATCTATTCTACCACTTTTTCCTCTATAATCCTATTCTCTAATTTAGAGAAGTTATAGAAAAGAAGTAAGATTTGCCTGCAAACGGACAAAAAGCCCCCTTAGCGATGTTTCACGTGGAACATTTTGCTAAGGGGGAAATTACTATGGTTGTTTAAACCAACGGCATTTTCGCTGGAATTCCCGCTTTTCGCGGATATTTTTGGGGCGTAGGGGCTGTTTTTTGAATCAGCACCAAATGGCGTTCGGAGTTTTCCAACGGGAGAGAAAATGCCGGTGTGCTGACCCATTTCCCTTTCAGCTCGGATAAACTACGGGCCGCTTCCTTCACTTCATCCTCCGGATTACTCCCCTTCATGGCTACAAATAATCCACCTGGCTTCACAAACGGTAAACAAAACTCGTTAAGTATCGCCATTCGGGCAACAGCCCGGGCTGTAACCAAATCGAAAGCGTCACGAAGATCTTCCTGGCGTCCCAAATCCTCTGCACGTCCATGAAGCAGACGCACCTGGTTCAACCCTAATTCATTCACCACATGCTGCAAGAACTGAATCCGTTTGTTTAACGAATCCACGATCGTGAGCTGTAAATGCGGAAAACAAATTTTCAGGGGAATGCCGGGGAAACCTGCTCCGGATCCAATATCCGCCATGGACTCGATCTCCCCCATCGGGACATGAAAAGCCAGGCTAATCGAATCATAAAAATGCTTGATATAGACCTGCTCCCGTTCGGTGATCCCGGTGAGGTTCATTTTTTCATTCCAAGAGACCAATTCTTCATAATAACGTTCAAATTGCTTGAGCTGCTCCTCCGACACCTCAATGCCATGTTCCTGTAGCAGCGAGCAAAACTGGGCTTGTATCGAATCCAATGGTTACCCTCCCGCAGCCGTGACCCGGTTATAGTGCTCCAAATACACCAACAAGATGGAAATATCCGCAGGCGTAACCCCCGAAATCCGCGAGGCTTGCCCGATGGAGATCGGACGGATTTTGGACAGCTTTTGCCGCGCCTCGATGGCCAGGCCTTGAATATCGTCATAGTTGATATTTTCAGGGATCTTTTTCTTTTCCATTTTTTGTAATCTTTCAACGTGGATCAATTGCTTCTCAATATAACCGGCGTACTTGATTTGGATTTCAACTTGCTCTTGCATTTCTTCATCGAGCTCAACCTCAGATGGAGAAATCGAAGCGATATGCGCATACGTCACTTCCGGACGCCGCAAAATCGTCAGCAAATTGCTTCCGTCCTGAATCGGAGCGGAACCAATCGACTCCAGCAATGGATTGATTTCAGTTGGTCGAATCTTCGTCGTCTTCAACCGCTCAATCTCCTGCTCAACCTTCTGCTTTTTATCCAAAAACCGGGCATACCGCTCTTCCGAAATCAATCCAATTTCATACCCAAGCGGGGTCAAGCGCAAATCTGCGTTATCGTGACGGAGGAGCAACCGGTATTCCGCCCGTGAAGTCAGCAAACGGTACGGCTCGTTAGTTCCCTTGGTTACCAGGTCGTCGATCAAGACACCAATGTAGCCTTGCGAGCGGTCAAGCACAATCGGCTCTTTGCCTTGCACCTTACGCGCTGCATTAATCCCGGCCATGATGCCTTGTCCCGCCGCTTCCTCATAACCGGAAGTCCCGTTGATTTGCCCCGCCGTGAACAGACCCGGCAATCGCTTCGTCTCCAGCGAAGGCCACAGCTGGGTTGGCACGACCGCATCGTATTCAATTGCATAGCCGGTCCGCATCATTTGCACATTTTGCAAGCCAGGAACCGAACGCAGCATCTGCAACTGTACCTCTTCCGGCATGCTGGTGGAGAAGCCTTGCACGTAATATTCGGACGTATTTTTGCCTTCCGGTTCCAAGAAAATCTGATGCTTCGGCTTATCGCTGAACCGTACGATTTTGTCCTCGATGGAAGGACAGTACCGCGGACCCGTACCTTCGATGACACCCGAGAACATCGGTGCACGATGCAGGTTATCCGTAATAATCTTGTGGGTTTCCTCGGAGGTATACGTCAGCCAGCAAGGCAACTGCTCATTGTCCGAACTCTTTGTCTCATAGGAAAAAAACTTCGGCTTCTCATCCCCCGGCTGAATCTCCGTTTGCGAGAAATCAATCGAATCCTTATGGACCCGCGGCGGCGTCCCCGTCTTGAAGCGAACGAGCTCGAAGCCCAGCTCCTTCAAGTTTTGCGCCAAACGCACCGATGGCTGCTGATTGTTTGGACCACTTTCATACATCAGCTCGCCCATGATGATTTTCCCGCGCAAATACGTACCGGTTGTCAGCACCACCGCTTTCGCCCGATATTCTGCCCCGGTCTTCGTAATGACGCCCACGCACTGGCCGTCCTCTACGATCAGCTCCTCCACCATCCCTTGGAGCATCGTCAGATTCGGCTCCTTCTCCAGCGTTTCCTTCATCGCGTGCTGGTACAAGAATTTATCCGCCTGCGCGCGCAGCGCATGAACGGCCGGACCTTTCCCGGTATTCAACATCCGCATTTGGATGAACGTCTTGTCGATGTTACGGCCCATTTCGCCGCCCAGTGCATCAATCTCACGGACGACATGGCCTTTTGCCGGACCTCCAATCGAAGGATTGCACGGCATGAAAGCAACCATATCCAAATTAATCGTGACCATCAGCGTACGACAGCCCATCCGCGCTGCAGCCAATGCCGCCTCACAGCCCGCGTGCCCTGCGCCAACCACGATCACCTCATAATTTCCGGCAGCGTAACCCATCTATCGTCAACCTCCTTTACCTTACACCATTCAAACGCTATCCGTATCATCATACCATGAACAGGCGCTGCTGATACGAAAGCCTCCTTATTTCCCCAAACAAAATTGCGAAAAAATCTGATCAATCAACGCATCCGGCGCCGAATCCCCAATCACTTCACCTAATTGCTCCCAAGCCAGCCGAACATCGATCTGCAAAATATCGATCGGGATGCCGCTGTCCGCCGCTTCATAAGCGTCCGCCAGCGACTGCTTGGCCTTCTTCAGCAAAGCGATATGCCGCACGTTGCTGACATACGTCAGATCGTTGGACTCCAGCTCCCCGCCAAAGAACATCCGGGCAATGGCGTCCTCCAGATGATCCAGCCCTCCCTCCGTTTTGACCGACAATTCGACGATCGATTCCTCGGGAAAATAACGCCGGACCACCTCCCGATCCAACTGCTGCGGTAAATCAATCTTATTTAAAAGCACGATCGTGGACCGCCCCTTCAGTTGCTCCATTAAGGCGATCTCGTCCTCATGCAGCGCTTCGGCACTGTTGAGGACGAGCAGAATCAGGTCCGCTTCGCTCACTGCCGCTTTGGAGCGCTCCACGCCGATCTGCTCGACGACGTCCATCGTCTCGCGGATCCCCGCCGTGTCGAGCAGCTTCAGCGGGATATTATTGATCGTCACATATTCTTCGATCACGTCCCGGGTTGTGCCCGGGATGTCGGTGACGATCGCTTTATTTTCGCGAGCCAGGGCGTTCATCAGCGAGGATTTGCCGACATTCGGGCGGCCAACGATCGCCGTCGTAATCCCCTCGCGTAGAATCTTGCCCTGATTCGCCGTCTTCAGCAGCGCGTCGATGCCTTCCGACACCTCCGCGCACTTCTCCTTGATAAATGCCATCGTCATCGATTCCACATCATGCTCCGGATAATCGATATTCACCTCAATATGCGCCAGCGTCTCAATTAACGTGTGACGCAGCTTGCTGATTTGGCGCGACAGCTGGCCTTCGACCTGCTTTAGCGCCACGGAGAACGCCCGATCCGACTTGGAGCGGATCAGGTCGATGACCGCCTCCGCCTGCGACAGGTCGATCCGCCCGTTCAGGAACGCGCGTTTCGTGAACTCGCCCGGCTCGGCGAGGCGAATGCCGCGCTGCTGGAGCAGCAGGTCCATCACGCGTTTGACGGAGATGATCCCGCCGTGCGTACTAATCTCCACCACGTCTTCCGTGGTGAAGGAGCGCGGCGCGCGAAAGACGCTGACGAGCACCTCTTCCAGCTTCTCGCCCGTCGCCGGGTCCACGATAAAGCCATAGTGTACCGTATGGCTTTCCGCCTCCGGCAGCGCCGTCTTGGAGCGGAACAACCGCCCCACTTCGGAGATCGCCTCCGGCCCGCTGACGCGGATCACGGCGATGCCGCTTTCGCCCACCGCCGTCGATATCGCAGCAATTGTATCACTAAGCATTGGTTTCACCTCGCATGATAAATATCAAAACTATTCGTGAATTTCATAGCTCCGCTGGTCGTATGATCCTACGATCGAGGTTGCCATTGGATTGTTCTGAATAGAGAACACCCTACAAGGCTACAATCCAATAGCAAAGGCGACCACTACGTTTCTTCATACGCCCCATTCCGCTCCCAATTCACTCACCATCCAGCATCCCGCCCACATATTTCTGCTCTAACGTGAGCACATCTCCGCAGGAGACAGCGCCTCCTTGCTCGTAGTCTCTCCGAAACCGCCTGCGTCTCTTCACGCTCCCCTTCGTAGCATTCGCCCTCAAACTGGAGGAGCTCTAAAGTAGAGGCGGGCCCCGAAGGGGCGAGAAGCGACTCACACAGCCTCTGCCACACGGGTGAGCCGAAAGCAGTAGTCATGAGCAGCACGGTTTTCCAGGTAGCCCGGGTGCTCCCCAAGTAAGACGTACCTGAAGGGGGGAAAAGCGTTCCTTGCACCAACGTAGAACGCATCCCCGAAGGGGACAGCGAGCAGGAGCGACTCATTACCTCCAACGTTCTTCTCCTTTGCGGGAGACCAGAGGGCGGCAAGCCCTCGGGCGCCCTCCCTTACGGTAAGGGAGGGGTGGGGGGGTTGAGTCCGGTAAGGGAGGCTCCCCTGGGGAGGGGCGAATCCAATATAAAAAAATGACGTCCCCCAGCTTACGCCGAGCAAACGTCATTGCGTCTCATTCATTTGCTGTGCTTCAGAGTAATAACGACCCTCCGGTTGGGCTCTTCACCTTTACTATAAGTTTTGACCTCCGGGTGATCCTGAAGTTTGGAATGAATCACTTTGCGCTCCTGCGGCGACATCGGCTCGAGCGTAACCTCTTTACGCGTTCGAACGACCCGTCCGGCCAATCTGACGGCAAGGTCCTCCAGCGTTTTCTTCCGGCGTTCCCGGAAGTTCTCGGCATCGAGGACGATACGAATAAAGCTGTCCGAATAACGATTAGCGATGATATTCGCCAAATATTGCAGAGCGTCGAGGGTTTGTCCTCTGCGCCCAATCATTAAACCTAAATCCTGGCCCGAAATGTTAAGCACGGTATGGTCTTTGCTATGGGAGACTTCGACTTTGACATCCAAGCCCATATTCTCCCCGACCTCCCGAATGAATGACGCCGCCTCCGCATAGGGATCCTTCTCGCCGCCCGCACTCTTCTCCTCCACCACGGAAGCAGATGAGTGAGGCACCGAAGGGGTCCTATTTGAGGAAGGTACTGATGCAGGTGCAGGTGTAGGTGGTTCAAGCAAAGTCAGCTCAACCTTCGCTTCCCTCACCCCAATCAGCCCCAGGAATCCTTTTGACGGCTGCTCTAACACGTTCACGGCGACTTTATCCTCGGTGGTGCCGAGCTTGGCCAATCCTTGTTTAACAGCATCTTCAATGGTTTTTCCCGACGTCACAATTTTATTCATTTCGATTTTTTGGCCTCCTTGGCACCTCTACCGGGATGACCGGCTTTTAGATTGGAGCCGCCCCGCTTCTTCCCTGAACTGGAAGAAGAACCGCTGCCTCCGCCTGCCGTAGCGGCAGCTGCGGACAAAGCTGGATCTTTCTTGCGGTAGATAAAGTAGTTTTGCGCGATCGTATACAGGTTACTGAAGATCCAGTACAACGGCAACGCAGCGGCGAAATTGTACGCCATCACAAAAATCAAAATCGGATAGACCCACATCATAAACGCCATCGGGCCTTGCATCCCTTGCGGGTTCATGCTCGACATCATCTTCGTTTGAATGAATGTCGTAATGGCAGCGATCGCTGGCAGGATGAACAATTTGTCAGGCTCCCCGAGCTGCAGCCACAAGAAGGAATGCTCCCGGATCGCCGAGTTGTAATAAATCGAGTTATACAGCGCAATGAACACCGGCATTTGAATGAGCAGCGGGAAACAACCCGCCATCGGATTCACCTTGTGTTCCTGAAAGAGCTTCATCGTCTCCTGCTGCTGCTTCTCTGGATTATCCTTATATTGCTCCCGGATTTTCTGGAGCTGCGGCTGAATGGCCTGCATCGCCTTGGAGCTCTTTACCTGCTTCAATGTGAGCGGGAGAATCAAAGTCCTCACGATCAGCACCATAATCAAAATCGCGATGCCATAAGCCCCGTTAAACCATTCTGCAAACGTATCCAACGCGAGCGAGAAATAGTAAACCACATTGGAGGTCCACCATGATCCGTTTGTCCTCATATCAGCCGTCGTGGTTGCCTGATGTGCATTCTGAGGCGCACAGCCTGCGAGAACCGCCACCATCACGGCCGCCAGAAGGAGAAGAAGCCATCTTCTTCGGTTAGTCATCAATCGCGACACTTCAAAACCCCTCTCTTAACCTATCCATTCACCGTAAATCATAACATATTTGAAGAGACAAAGAAACAAGCCTGCCTAACGCCCGGAATCCCGCAGCAGCGAAGCTTTCCGCAGCACATGGAGCACGCTTTTTTCGAGGTCCTTATATTCCATTCCGACGGCCCCGTTCCGCACGATCAAGATCAGGTCGACATGGTCGCGAATCTCCGCTTCATGCAGCCGGACGATCTCCTTCAACATCCGCCGCATCCGGTTGCGAACGACGGCATTTCCGATTTTTTTACTGGCCGAAACCCCCAGCCGAAAACGTTCAATCTCCGGTTTATTCGACCAGTACACCACCAGTTGGCGATTCGCAAAGGATTTGCCAAACCGGTAGATCCGGTTAAAATCGGCGCGGTTTCTCAAACGAAGTTGTTTATGCACGAGCTATCTCCTTGATTCAAACTTCTACTAAGAGGTGGTTAAAAAATCAGCTGCGGCTCTACGATCACCTGATTTTCTAACAAATAGTATAGACCAAACATCGCCGCAACGATCGCACAAAGATCGAAACTAGAGTAAAGGGCAGAATATTTCTGCCCCTCCTCATCAAACCGTACGTGAGGTTTTCCCTCATACGGCTTTCCGATGTTCGTCATTCATGTGCGTACAGATTACAAAAGCGTCTTGAGTCCATATTGTATGGATAATGATTTCACTTCGCGTAGTGAACTCAACCAACGAGCACGTTGATGCTTCTTGGCATACCACTTTGCGAACCGCTGTAGGATGTACCAATCTAATTTTGCCATCTTCTTTTGGCTGTAGGCTGTGAAGTAATAGTTACGCCACCCTTGTATTTTTGGGTTCAGGTATTCTAGGTGTTCCTGGAATGTTTTGTGGCGCATGCTCGGTGGGGCTAACCGCTCCTTCACGACTTCCCGTATCCGCTCCTCGGCCTTGCGACACAACCATTGTTGTGTTGTGTAGTACACTTGGCCCTTGGAAGTTTCGGCTTTGGTCTTTCGATGGTGCATACCTAAGAAGTCGAAGCCATCTTCTCCTGTCCATAGTCCGACAATGCGCGTTTTCGTTGGATGAAGGGTTAGTTCAAGGCGTTCCATAATCGCTCTTATGAGTTCATACGCCCGGTCCGCATCCTTCTTTGTTTTGCAGATGACCACTAGATCGTCCGCGTAACGTGTGAGTTCCCCAACCTTACTGCCATGCCGTTCCCACAAGAGATCGAAGTAATTCAGGTAGATGTTCGCCAAGAGCGGTGAAATGACCCCACCTTGCGGTGTTCCTAAATCTGAACGTCTGATCTTTCCTTCCTCCATTACTCCCGCGCCTAACCACTTCCTCACCAGTTTCAGGATTCGCCTGTCACTGATTCGCATTTCGACCAGCTTCATAAGCTTCTCCTGATTGATGTTGTCGAAGTAGCCTTGGATGTCGACGTCGACCACCCAATTCCCTTTACGGTTGCATGCTTTCCGGATGCGATCTAGCGCTTGCTTCGCACTTCTCTTTGGCCTAAACCCGAATGACGTTTCTTGAAAGTCTGCCTCGAAGATGGGTTCAATGACTAGTTTAGTTGCCATCTGAATGACGCGGTCTCTCACCGTGGGAATACCCAGCGGTCGCTGTTTGCCATCTTTCTTCGGAATGTAGTGGCGTCTTACAGGTTGCGGATGGTAGTTACCTTCCTTTAGAAGACGTTGACATTCGTGCACAAACAGTACTTCTCCCTGTTTCTCGATGTCTGCCAGCGTCTCTCCGTCAATTCCTGCCGACCCCTTATTGGCTCGCACTCTTTGCCATGCCTCCCAAAGGATGTCTAGCCGGTAGACCTTGTCGTACAGCGCGTGAAACCTTCGCTTCTTGCTTTCCTTGGCCGCATGACCTAGTTTCTCTTGGAGTTGTTGAACGTTTTCCTTTGGTGTGGTTAGCCGTTTGGCATTCACTGACTCGTACCTCCTTCAGAAACTTGAACAAAGCAGGGCTCCTTCCCTCCCGTAGGTTGTGTTGTCCTGCGGTTCCTTGGTAGTATGAGCCCCTCGGACTCCCTTCCTGCAGCACGCTCACTTCACCTTTCGGGTTTATAGAGCGACTCTTTACGGTTTTCAAAAAAAAATTACCGTGCAGGGGAGGGTCTCCCCAGTTCACTGCATCCTCTTTCATACCATGCCGTTCCCTTTACACCGGAGGATTCTTCGCTGTCGCTCCAAGTTCTGAACAGCTTCCATGGCCTTCGTCCATATACACGAGACTCGGCTTCCTCTTTTCCCTCTTGCGAGGCCTTTTTGACGATGCGGCAGGATTCACTTCATGTTACGGCCTGATATGTCGCTCGCCCTGTCTCTGACAGATACTTTCGTCGATACGCTTCTACGCACAGATTTCGCCATACGCAGGTATCCTAGCTACGCGGGGGCTTGGCCCCTCCCGCGACCGGACTTTCACCGGTTAGAAGATGCGTGCTTAGCTGGGCACGCTATAAAAAAAAAGACCACCGCGGTGGTCCTTACGCACGCTTTACGCACTCAGTACTTTTCTGCCTTTGAGACGACGAGCAGCGAGAACCTTGCGGCCGTTTTTCGTGCTCATTCTTTTACGGAAACCGTGAACCTTTTTACGTTTGCTCACATTCGGTTTGAAAGTTGGTTTCATCTATCGCACCCCCTTACAGGAATATCATCATTATCTTTATGTTACCCATTTTCATATCCACAGAAAATGCCTTCATACATTTAACCATACCGCCTGGGAAAAGTCAACCGAACTTCCCCCTTCCTCCATTCTCCTTTTCCGTTATACACAATCCACAGCTTCCGTTTTGGGACCTCAACGTCCCCAGTTTTCCACAGGCTTGCCCGAGAATCACTTCGTATAGAAGTTATGCACATGTGGAAAAGTAGTTTCAACTTGATCGGACATCTTTTCACCAAAGCGCTTTCATTTTTGTAGTTTACAGCCGAATCGAATCGGAGTATAGTCAAATTGTAAGTTGTATACAAGTATACAATAATGATAGCGAGGTGTTTTATAGATGAAATTAGGCATGGTTGGGCTTGGAAAAATGGGCTTCCATCTCGTTCTGAATCTGCTGGAGCATGGACATGACGTGGTCGCCTACGATATGAATTCCCAATCCGTAACAAACGCAGCGGAGAAAGGCGCGGTTCCCGCCGCCAGCCTGAAGGAGCTCGTCAAATCATTGGAAGCACCGCGGGTCGTTTGGGTCATGGTTCCGGCCGGTCCCCCGCTGCGATCGGTTGTCGATCAGCTAACCCCGTTGCTGGAAGCGGGCGACGTCCTTATCGACGGAGGAAATTCCCATTACAAAAATTCGCTGGAACTCGCTCAGCAACTGGCGGAGCATGGGATTCGCTTCCTGGATGTCGGAACTTCCGGCGGTGTGGAAGGTGCGCAGCAAGGCGGCTGCTTTATGATTGGCGGCGAGGAAGAAGCCTTCCGTCTGGTTGAGCCCATCTTCCAGGATATCGCCGTATCTGGCGGTTATCTGTATACGGGTCCGTCCGGCAGCGGCCATTTCCTCAAAATGGTCCATAACGGGATCGAGTACGGCATGATGCAAGCAATCGCCGAAGGTTTCGAGTTGCTTGACAAAAGCCAGTACAACTACGATTTCGAGCAGGTCGCCCGGGTATGGTCGAACGGTTCGGTCATCCGCAGCTGGTTGATGGAGCTGACGCAGAACGCTTTTGCCAAGGATCCGAAGCTGGAAGGCATTCGCGGCGTGATGCACTCCTCCGGTGAAGGCAAATGGACGGTAGAGACCGCGCTGGATTTGCAAGCGAACGCGCCGGTGATCGCCATGTCGCTATTTATGCGATACCGTTCACTCCAGGAGGACACTTTCCATGGCAAGGTTGTTGCAGCGCTGCGCAACGAATTTGGCGGCCACGCGGTTGAATCAGCGAAATAACTGCTGAAAAATTGCCGAAACCTAGCGCGAGTTTCCCCCATCTTTACGATTTTCATGCTATGATCGAAGTATTTAAAACTTCACGATCATTAAGCGGGATCATATCCCTTGGATAGGAGAAATATCGCATGCAATACCCTTCTTCTTGGTTAAAAGGCAGCTCGCTTGGCGAATCGATCGCAGCGGAGCTTCGCCTGCAGATCATTAACGGTACGATCAAACCGGGCACCGTTCTGTCAGAGAACCGCATTGCCGCGGATTTCGGCACGAGCCGTTCCCCGGTTCGCGAAGCGCTGAAAACGCTCTCTAGTGAAGGGCTGATCAGCCTTCAACGCATGGGGGTGGTGGTGAATGGCCTTTGCCTGAAGGACGTCGACGAATTGTACGATGTTCGTTATTTGATCGAAAGCTTCGCCTCGCAGCGGGTGGCGGAGAATCCGGAAGCGCTGCTCGCCCCGCTCGCACAAATCATCGATAAAATGGAACTGGCCGGCAAACACCGGGATATCGCGGAATTTGCCTACCAGGATCTCTGTTTTCACGAGACAATTATCGCTGGAGCTAACCATACGCGCATCATGCATCTATGGACCAGCATCCGCCATATTGTTATGACGGTGATGCTGATTACGACGCGAGAGGTGTTGTCGCAAAGCGATGACAAAATTAACTATGTTATCGGCAAGCATCGCAAGCTGCTGCAAGGCTTGGAATCGCGTGACCCCGGGATTATCGCGCGGAACGTGGAAGAGTACTTCGCCGACTCCCACCGCACGCTGCATACGAGCCTTCCTCAATAACTAACAGAAGCGGCCTATCGGCCCTTTGCACCGGATTTATTGTCGACAAGTATACAATAATCAAATTCTGTTGGTTTTGATCATAATAAGAACAATTTCCAGCATGATCATTTATGAAAGCGCTGAACTGAACACATCAAGATGACCCTAAAGAGGAGGAATCACTTTGGATACCCTGTTTGGTATGAGCCATAATGCAACGCTTCTTTTTTGGACGCTGCTCACCATCGTATTTTTAATCGTGTTGATCTCCAAATATAAATGGAACCCCTTCGTCACGCTGCTGATCTCCGCGCTGCTGCTTGGACTTCTGGCTGGAATGAAACCGCTGGACGTCGTCAGCTCCATCACAAGCGGTCTCGGCGGAACGCTGGGCACGATCGCGATCGTCATTGGTCTCGGTACGATGCTGGGGAAAATGATGGCCGAATCCGGCGGCGCGGAGCGCATTGCCACAACGCTGGTGAATCGGTTTGGCGAGAAGCGGGTGCATTGGGCGATGATGCTCGTTGGTTTTATCGTCGGTATCCCGGTATTTTTTGAAGTTGGCGTCATTCTGCTTATTCCGATTGTTTTTACAGTTGCCAAGAAAACAAAAATGTCCCTGCTCCAAATCGGTATCCCGATTTTAGCTGGTTTGTCCACTGTACACGGACTCGTCCCGCCGCACCCGGCGCCGATGATCGCTATTGACGCGTATGGAGCAAATCTGGGCAAGACTCTGTTGTATTCGATCCTGATCGGCTTGCCGGTAGCGGTCGTAGCCGGTCCTCTGTTCGGTAAATATATCGGTAAGCGGATTGTGCTGGAACCTCCGGCCGAGCTGGCGGAGCAATTTGCCGTCAAAGGGAATCGCAAACTGCCGGGATTCGGTATCACGCTGTTTACGATTTTGCTGCCGGTCATTCTCATGCTGATTGGTTCCATTGCCGATATCCTCGATCCTGAAGCCACTCGTCCGATCACGCTGTTCTGTGAGTTTATCGGACACGAGATTATGGCGCTGCTGATCGCCGTCGTGTTCTCCTTCTTCTCGCTGGGCTACAGCCGCGGATTCAGCAAGCAGGATATCTCCAAATTCACAAGCGAATGCCTGGCGCCGATCGCCGGGATCGTGTTGATTATCGGTGCCGGCGGTGCGTTTAAGCAGGTGCTGATCAACAGCGGCGTCGGCGAAGCCATCGCGGAAATCGCCACCGGCGCGAACGTGAACCTGATTCTCTTCTCTTGGTTCGTGGCGGCCTTGATCCGTGTAGCTACCGGTTCGGCAACGGTCGCGATGACGACGGCAGCCGGCATCGTAGCTCCTGTATTGGCCATGACCCCTGGGGCCAACGTCGAATTGGCCGTGCTTGCCACCGGCGCCGGGTCGATTGTGCTTTCCCACGTTAACGATGCCGGCTTCTGGATGGTGAAGGAATTCTTTAATATGTCGGTGCCGCAAACCTTAAAGTCGTGGACCGTGATGGAAACGCTTCTGTCCGTCGTGGGATTGTTGTTGATCCTCGTGTTGAGCTTTATTTTCTAAGGTAAACCTCATTACAATGGAAATACGAAATTTTGAAGTAGAGAGAAGGTAGGTTATGGGTACCGTAACACATATGATCGGCCTCGATATCGGAACAACCAGCACGAAGGCGGTATTGTATGAACGCAACGGCCAAGTCATCGCTACGGCCAATGAGGAGTATCCGCTGTATACCCCTTCCGCTGCCGTGGCGGAGCAGGATCCGGAAGAGATTTTTGCTGCAGTGATCGCCGCGGTGGGAAAAGTGATGAAAACAGGCGGCATCGCTCCGGATCAAATCGGCTTCGTCTCCTTCAGCTCCGCAATGCACAGCGTCATCCCGCTGGATGGCGAGGGCAAACCGCTGATGCGCTGTCTCACCTGGGCGGACAACCGCAGTGCGGATTGGTCGGAGAAGCTGAAGAAGGAGCTGGGCGGACACGAGATTTACCTGCGCACCGGCACGCCAGTTCATCCGATGTCTCCGCTGACCAAGCTGCTCTGGCTGCGCCATGAGAAGGCTGACATTTTTGCACAAGCCCGCAAATTCGTCTCGATTAAGGAATATGTCTTCCTTAAGCTGTTTGGGGAGTACGTCGTCGATTATTCGATTGCGTCGGCCACCGGACTTCTGAACCTCGAACGCTTAGATTGGGATGAAGAAGCGCTGCGGATCGCCGGCATTACGCCGGAGCATCTGTCCAAGCTCGTGCCGACGACGCACGTCCTGCAAGGCCTGGCGCCAGACTACGCCAGTGCCATGGGACTCGCTCCCTCCACCCGCTTCGTCATTGGCGCCAGTGACGGCGTCTTGTCCAATCTCGGGGTCGATGCCATCGACCCCGGCGTTGTCGCCGTCACGATCGGCACCAGCGGTGCAATCCGCACCGTGGTCGACCGGCCGAGAACCGATCCCAAAGGCCGGATCTTCTGCTACGCGCTGACGGATAAGCACTGGGTGATCGGGGGGCCGGTCAACAACGGCGGTGTCATCTTCCGCTGGGTGCGGGACGAATTCGCCGCTTCCGAGGTCGAAACGGCGAAACGGCTGGGGATCAGCCCGTACGACGTGCTGACCAAAATTGGCGAGCGCGTCGCTCCCGGCGCGGACGGCCTGCTCTTCCACCCCTACCTGGCCGGTGAACGAGCGCCCCTCTGGAATCCCCACGCGCGCGGCTCCTTCTTCGGGCTGACGCTACATCATCAGAAGGAGCACATGATTCGTGCCGTGCTGGAAGGTGTCATTTACAACCTGTACACGGTGCTCCTGGCGATGGAGGAACAGATCGGGCGCCCGCAGAAAATTCAGGCCACGGGCGGCTTCGCCCGCTCCCCATTATGGCGGCAAATGATGGCTGATATCTTCGACCAACAAGTCGTCATTCCGGAGAGCTTTGAGAGCTCCTGCTTAGGGGCCGTGGTACTTGGTCTGTATGCTTTGGGAGAGATTGATTCCTTCGAAGTCGTCAAGGAAATGGTTGGCGGCACCCACGAACACTCGCCCATTCCGGAGCATGCGGCGATTTATAAGCAGCTGCTGCCGATCTACATCCGCATCTCGCGGAAGCTGGAGGAAGATTACGAGGCGATTGCCAAGTTCCAGCAACAACAACAATCTGAGCAGTAAGACGCTCTTACATCCATATAAAACGAATCCGACCGTCCCTATGGGGCGGTCGGATTTTTATTTTCTATATAATAAGCAAAGCTTGCTCTCTATCCCGGACGGTTGAATTATTCACAGCCGAAACTCGAAGATTGATGAGAGATCAGAATAAGTTGTGTATATTTTTTATGAGATTTTGCAGCTGTCTGTCGAATTTTAAACAATTTATAAACAATATGTAGTGGTGTGAATGAGAATTATGCACAAGTTATTGAATTTGTGGATAAAAGCCGAGAGCTCATTGAAAAACAAGCCTTCTTTTGCTATGATTATATTGTTTTCGTTGTGAATATCTCTGTTTATCCGCTGATTTATTAACAGGTTGTGGATAACATTGTGAACAATTCGAAGATAATTTATTTTATAATGATGATACTTTACTGAACATTGGGGATAAAATTCCCCTTTATTTATGTTTATTTCGACTTCTTTCTGCATGGCTTAAGCCACAATTGGAAGATTTAAAAGGAGTGACAGTCTGTGGACAGCCATACTTCGGAAATATGGCAACATATTTTATCTATTATTAATACGAAATTAAGCAAACCGAGCTTTGACACCTGGTTTAAGGCGACGAAGGTAGTCTCCTTAACCGATCAGTCGATTGTGATTTCCGCTCCGACCACGTTCGCTGTAGAATGGCTCGAAAGCCGCT
The DNA here is from genome assembly GCF_047200555.1 of Paenibacillus sp. MB22_1. Taxonomy (NCBI): domain Bacteria; kingdom Bacillati; phylum Bacillota; class Bacilli; order Caryophanales; family Paenibacillaceae; genus Paenibacillus; species Paenibacillus sp. MB22_1. The sequence continues at coordinate 1,325,154 of NZ_JBLADV010000002.1, read as the reverse complement.
ACACCAAACTGGTGGCGACGACGGTTTTTGAGGTGATCGGCAAGCAGGTGGACGTCTCGTTCGTGATCGAAGAGTCGGCTCCCCCCGAGCAAGCTCAGGTTTACAAGGAACCCCCCGCTCCCGTCCCAAGCGAGGAAAGCGTTTCCCATATGCTTAACCCGAAGTATACGTTCGACACCTTCGTTATTGGCTCCGGCAACCGGTTTGCTCATGCCGCGTCGCTGGCGGTCGCCGAGGCACCGGCGCGGGCGTACAATCCGCTGTTCCTTTACGGCGGCGTGGGACTTGGCAAGACGCATCTGATGCATGCGATTGGCCATTACATTTTGGAGCACAGCCCCAGCAGTAAAGTCGTGTACATTTCCTCCGAGAAATTCACGAACGAATTCATCAATTCCATCCGGGACAACCGCGCGGAAAGCTTCCGTAACAAATACCGCAATATCGACATTTTGCTGATCGACGACATTCAATTTCTGGCCGGCAAGGAATCAACCCAGGAGGAGTTCTTCCATACGTTTAACGCGCTGCATGAAGAACGCAAGCAAATCATTATTTCCAGCGACCGTCCGCCAAAGGAGATTCCGACGCTGGAAGAACGGCTCCGCTCCCGGTTTGAATGGGGACTGATCACCGATATCCAGCCGCCGGACCTGGAGACCCGGATCGCAATTTTGCGGAAGAAAGCTAAAGCGGAAAACCTCGATATCCCAAACGAAGCGATGATGTACATCGCCAATCAGATCGATACGAACATCCGCGAGCTGGAAGGTGCACTGATCCGCGTCGTCGCCTACTCTTCCTTGATCAATCAGGACATTACGACTCATTTGGCCGCCGAAGCGCTCAAGGACATTATCCCATCCAGTCGTCCGAAGATGATCACGATTCAGGACATTCAACAGAAGGTTGGCGAGTATTACAATTTGAAGCTGGACGACTTCAAGGCGCGCAAAAGAACCAAAGCGATCGCGTTTCCGCGGCAAATCGCCATGTATTTGGCCCGGGAGCTCACCGATTTCTCGCTGCCGAAGATCGGCGATGCGTTTGGCGGAAGGGACCATACGACAGTCATCCATGCGCATGAGAAAATCACCCAGCAGCTCAAAACGGATCAGGAGCTATATAAAATCATCAACAACATAACCGAAAAAATAAAAAGTGCTACCTGAATAAGGGATAAGCCTATGCACATGATATGCACATGTGGATAGGCTTCATTTCATATTTTTTCGGTTGTTATCCACATATTCAGTGCCCCTACTACTTCTTCTAATCTATAAAGATATAAACATCTTCATAAGTAGCGGCAAGCCGCTCGCTTCAGCCAGTCGCTGCAACGCTGCGCTTGTCCAGTTCAACGAAGAAGATCATAAGGATGGCTGCATGAACCGCCTCAAAACCGTACATACCTCAAGGTTATGCTTCGGAGGCGAAGAATATGACTGTTCCCTTTCGAGGCAGTGTTCAATGTGAAGTATGCCCTTAGAAGCTTTATGCTTCATAACACTTTTAGGAGTTGAATTTATGAAAATCCGTATTTTGAAGCATGATCTCAATGAATCGATCCAACACGTATCCAAGGCGATTTCGAGCCGGACAACGATTCCGATTTTGACCGGGATCAAGCTAGATGTGAACTTTCAATGGATGACCCTGACGGCCAGCGATACGGACATTTCGATTCAGGCCTTTATTCCGGCGGAGGATCAAGAGAAGCAAATCGTACAAGTAGAGCGTCCGGGGAGCGTTGTGCTGCCTGCGAAGTTCTTTGTCGAGATCATCAAGAAGCTGCCTTCCTCCGAAATCGAAATGGAAGTGCAGGACGGATTCCAAACCTTCATCCGTTCCGGATCCACCGATATCCAAATGGTAGGTCTGGATCCGGAGGAATTCCCTGTACTGCCTAGCATCGAAGAAAATCAGGTCATTTCGATTCCCGGCGATTTGTTGAAGAACATGATTCGGCAAACGGTATTTTCCATTTCGACGAACGAAACTTCGCCGATCTTGACCGGAGTGCTCTGGAACCTGGCAGATAACCAGTTCAAATTCGTAGCGACGGACCGCCACCGCCTGGCCAGCCGCATTGCCGGTCTGGATGACGCGGAGGGCGTACGGTTCAGCAACATCGTCATTGCCGGCAAAACGCTCAATGAGCTGAGCAAAATTATCCCGGATCAAAATACGCGCGTTGAAATCGTCGTTGCCGACAACCAGGTGTTATTCAAAATCGATCGCGTGTTGTTCTATACTCGCATTCTCGACGGAACTTATCCGGATACTTCCAAGATTATTCCGACTACGTATAAAACAGAACTCATCTTGGATACGAAGAAGTTAAGCGATTCGATCGACCGCGCTTATTTGCTGTCTCGCGAGGAGAAAACGAATATCGTCCGCCTGCAAACGATGGAAGACGGAACCATTGAAATTTCCTCTAGCTCCTCGGAGTTGGGTAAGGTTACGGAGCAGTTGGATGTGGCTCATTTTTCGGGGGATCCGCTGCGCATTTCCTTTAACTCGAAATATATGCTGGACGTTCTGAAGGTCGTGGAAAGCGAGCAGCTGCACATCGGCTTTACAGGCGCGATGAGCCCTATCATCATTAAGCCGGTGGACGACAGCCAGAGCCTTTATCTGATTCTGCCATACCGGACAACGAACTAGATCATTGGCGTCCAAAGCATGTTTCTAGCGGAAGCATTTTGGCGATACCAACAGAAAGGAAACCGATTCCTCATGAAAATAATTCCCATCTCGAGCAAATATATTAAATTAGATTCTTTCCTGAAGCTGGCGGATTGCGTGCCAACCGGAGGAATGGCCAAGGCGATCCTCCAGGAAGGTGCCGTGAAGGTGAATGGCGAACCGGAAGAGCGGCGGGGCCGGAAGCTGTATCCGGGCGATAGCGTTGAGGTGGAAGGTTGCGGCTCTTTTCAGGTGGCGGGAGAACAGGCTCCCTGAAGTGGCCTGCCTGTGGCCAAACGGCCGGGGACTGGCGGAGAATGAGGGGGCTTAGAACGTGTTTGTAAATCGTTTATCGCTGCAAAACTACCGGAATTACGGTACCCTTACGCTGGACGCCTTCGGCGCCGTGAACCTGATCATCGGACGGAATGCCCAAGGGAAAACGAACCTGCTAGAGGCGTTGTTCGTCCTTGCGCTGACAAAGTCGCACCGGACCGGCAAAGACAAGGAGCTGATCGCGTTTGGCAGCGACCATGCGCTGGTGTCCGCGGAGGTGGAGAAGAAGTACGGCCCAGTCCAACTTGAGCTTCGTTTATCGCCGCAAGGCAAGAAGGCGAAGCTCAATGGCCTGGAACAGAGGAAGCTGAGTGATTTTATCGGGGCGATGAATGTCGTGATGTTTGCTCCCGAGGATTTGGAAATTGTCAAGGGAACTCCTGGGGTACGGCGCCGGTTTCTTGACATGGAGATCGGGCAGGTACAGCCGAGCTATCTGTATCATTTGCAGCAATATCAGAAGGTGCTGATTCAGCGCAATAATCTGCTTAAACAGGCTTGGGGCGCCGGTCCCGAAATCAAGACCATGCTGGAGATTTGGAACGAACAGCTGGTCCAACACGGTGTTAAAATTATTAAAAAAAGGAAACAATTTATAAGTAAACTGCAAAAGTGGGCAGAGCAGATTCACGAGGGAATTACCGGAGGCGGTGAAACCTTGAAATTGGCTTATCTCCCCTCTTTTGGCACAGCCGAAGAAGAAGATGAAGCTGTCCTATTGCAGCAATTTATGATAAAGTTATCACAAATGAAGGATCAGGAGATTCGCCGCGGCATGACGCTGTGTGGACCACATCGCGATGATCTGTCGTTTATCATCAACGGCAATGAAGCGCAAGTCTACGGGTCCCAAGGCCAGCAGCGGACGACGGCATTATCGTTAAAACTGGCGGAAATTGAACTCATTCATGAGGAAATCGGCGAATACCCGATTCTCTTGCTGGATGACGTGTTGTCGGAGTTGGATCCGTACCGCCAAACCCAATTGATCGAAACGTTTCAGAGTAAAGTGCAGACGTTCATCACGGCTACAGGGATTGAGAGCATCAATGCAAGCCGATTACAGGACGCCAGCATTTTTCATGTTCAGGAAGGACAAGTCCAAGGTTAAGGACGGAGGGAAACGGATGTATATACATTTGGGCGGAGAAAAGGTGATCCTCTCTTCGGAATTGATTGCAATTTTCGATATCACGATCGAGAAGTCTTCAAAAATATCCAAGCAATTCCTCAGCCATGCGCTGGAGACCAAGAACGTGGTGCGCATCGGCGAGGAGGAAGCGAAGTCTATCGTCGTGACCCAAAACGAGATCTATTACTCGCCGATCTCCTCCGCTACGCTGAAGAAGAAAGCGAACGTGATTTTGACGGTTTAGCCTTGAATTTGATTCTAGAGAAGTAGGTGAAGGCATTGTCAATGAACGAACAAACATATGACGAGAGTAATATTCAGGTGCTTGAAGGCTTGGAAGCGGTGCGCAAACGCCCGGGGATGTACATTGGGTCGACCAGCGTACGCGGCCTGCATCACCTGGTATGGGAAGTCGTAGACAATAGTATCGACGAAGCGCTGGCCGGCTATGCGAATAAAATTGATGTCACGGTTCATCCTGATAACAGCGTAACGGTTGAGGATAACGGCCGGGGGATTCCGGTTGGGATGAATGAGAAGCTGCAGAAGTCGACGCTGGAAGTCGTCATGACTGTGCTTCATGCCGGGGGGAAATTCGGCGGCGGCGGATATAAAGTATCCGGGGGCTTGCATGGTGTAGGTGTCTCCGTCGTTAATGCCCTGTCGACGAAGGTGATCGTCGAGGTCAAGCGCGACGGTCATATCTATCAGCAGGAGTATCACCGCGGCACACCTCAATACGACGTACGGGTGATCGGTGACACGACTGAAACGGGGACCAAAACGACTTTTTATCCGGATCCTGAAATTTTTACAGAGACCACGGTCTTTGATTATAATACGCTGTTGACGCGGATTCGCGAACTCGCTTTCTTGAACAAAGGGATTAACATTTCGCTGACGGACGAACGGACAGGTCAAAGCGAGTCGTTCCACTACGAAGGCGGCATTATGGAGTATGTCCGCTTTCTGAATCAGAACCGCGAAGTGCTTCATGAGGAGCCGATTTACGTTGAAGGTCAGCGGGATATGATCCAGGTGGAAATCTCGCTGCAGTATAACGATGGCTATACGGAAAATATTTATTCTTTCGCAAACAACATTCATACTCACGAGGGCGGGACGCATGAGTCTGGCTTCAAGAGTGCATTGACGCGGATCATTAACGATTATGCCCGCAAGACCGGCATGATTAAGGAGAACGATTCGAACCTGACCGGGGATGATGTGCGCGAAGGGTTAACAGCGATTATTTCCGTCAAAATTCCAGAGCCTCAGTTTGAGGGGCAAACGAAAACCAAACTGGGCAACAGTGAAGTCCGCGGGATCGTGGAATCGCTCTTTGCCGAGAAGCTGCAGGAGTTCATGGATGAGAATCCGTCCGTGTCCCGGCGCATTTTGGAGAAATCGCTTCAAGCTTCGCGGGCGCGGGAAGCTGCCCGGAAAGCGCGCGAACTGACGCGGCGTAAGAGTGCACTGGAAGTCAGCGCCCTGCCGGGCAAGCTGGCAGACTGCTCTTCGAAGGATGCCTCGATCAGCGAACTGTATATCGTCGAAGGTGACTCGGCGGGCGGATCGGCGAAGCAAGGACGGGATCGTCACTTCCAGGCGATCTTGCCGCTGCGCGGTAAGATCTTGAACGTCGAGAAAGCACGGCTTGACCGCATCCTCGGGAATGCGGAGATTCGGGCGATCATCACGGCACTTGGCACCGGGATCGGCGAAGATTTTGATATCTCGAAGGCACGGTACCATAAGATTATCATCATGACGGATGCTGACGTCGACGGGGCGCATATTCGTACATTGCTCTTAACGTTCTTCTTCCGCTACATGCGTAAAATCATTGAGGCAGGGTATGTTTACATCGCGCAGCCGCCGCTCTTTAAGATCGAACGCAACAAGGTGGTTCGTTACGCCAACTCTGAGAAAGAACGCGATCAAATCATCGCTGAATTTGGTGAGGGCGCGAAAGTGAATGTGCAGCGGTACAAAGGTCTAGGCGAGATGAATGCGGAACAGCTCTGGGAGACCACAATGGATCCGGAGAGCCGTGTAATGCAGCAAGTCTCGATCTCTGACGCCATCCAGGCGGATGCGATCTTTGATACATTGATGGGAGATAACGTCGAACCACGGCGCGAATTCATTCACGAGCATGCGAAATACGTTAAGAATCTCGATATCTAAGGGATAGCGGGAGCCAATAGTAAAGGCTGTTCTATACTCTCCGGACTTACATCCGGAAGAATGGGAACAGCCTTTTTTCTATTTTGCTTTGGCGGATTTCGCTTTCAGTCGGCCGTAAGCGGTGGCGTAACGCCGGATCTTTTGATAGACCTCTTTCGGATGGAGCATTTTGAAGGGGAAGAGAGCGGGCTTTGTATTGATTTCCAAGATCCAGATCCGATGATCTTCGTCGATAGCGATGTCCAATCCGATTTCCTTGAGCTGCGGAAACTTCCGAGCAAGTTGGATGGCGGCCTGAACGCCAATGGACTTCATTTCCTTGTATTTTTCGGCAAATTCTTTAGGGGTCATATAGGGGCTGAGCAGATCCTCAATCAGCATTACGCTGCCGCCGCCGTGATAATTGGTGATGACCTTCTGCTGGGCGGCAATCCTCCCGATAAATCCGGTGGTTTCCCAGGTCTTCCGGGGGGTCTGCTGGACGAGCGCACGGATATCGAACCTGCGGCGGCGGTAGGTGAGGAGGCGGATGCCTTTTTGGATCAGGTAAGGTTTAGATCCCATCTTGGCGACAAGCGCGTCATGAAGCTCCTCGATCGTGGGGTAGAGCTCGTATTCAATTCCGTATCTAAGCTTATACTGAAGCGGGCTGCCTGGACTCAGGTCATCCGTCCATTTCTCAATGCTCATCACGCCAATGCCATAGGTGCCGTGATCCGGTTTGACGAAGACATAGCCGTATTCCTCCAGCATATCCTGAAGATGCTCGTAGGAATATTTTCGCGTATCCGGAATGTAGGGACGAAGGGATTCCTTCTGGTAGATCACTTTCGTTTTCTCCCACTTGCTTGCAATACGTTGGATCGTCAAAACGTTTATCCTTCCTTTCTTTCGGACCGGGAAGACGGCCCGTTGTCATCTGCGCGTTATACGAAAAACATAGGACAGAAGAGAAAAACAATGGTATAATTATAAGATATGGGGATTTTATTAGCTTTTTCAGCGATTCAAAGAAAATGCCTATATCCGTAGTGTATGAACGTTCGATTCGATGGGAGTGGACACATCCCTAATTTTTTGCTGTCTATATGGATCGTGTTTCAAGGCCGGTCACGTTTAATTGAGCTTGAATTGTGAAAGTAATATAATGAAAGTGGCGGTTTTTCGGGCTTTTTCCCATACGAAGGCACGTGGATAGATTATGAAGGAGGTCCAGCATGGCGGAAGAAAAATTCTCTCAAATCATAGATCGGGACATTAATGTGGAAATGCGCGAGTCTTTTATGGACTATGCCATGAGCATTATTGTCAGCCGTGCGTTGCCGGATGTGCGGGATGGTTTGAAGCCGGTGCATCGTCGCATTCTCTATGCGATGGCGGATTTAGGAATGCATCCGGACAAACCATTTAAGAAGTCAGCGAGAATCGTCGGTGAAGTCATCGGTAAATATCATCCTCACGGTGATTCCGCCGTTTACGAGACGATGGTGCGGATGGCGCAGGATTTCTCAATGAGATATATGCTTGTCGAAGGCCATGGTAACTTTGGTTCGGTCGACGGGGATATGGCTGCAGCGATGCGGTATACGGAAGCGCGTTTATCCAAAATCGCTATGGAAATGCTGCGTGACATCAATAAAGAAACCATCGATTTCATGCCGAACTACGACGGTGAGGAGCAGGAACCGGTCGTGCTGCCTTCCCGCTTCCCGAACTTGCTGGTGAATGGGGTATCGGGGATCGCGGTTGGGATGGCAACGAATATCCCTCCGCATAACTTAGGGGAAGTCATTGACGGGGTTCAGGCGTTAATCAAGAATCCGGAGATCAGTTCGCTGGAATTGATGGATTATATCAAAGGCCCGGATTTTCCTACGGCTGCTTATATCTTGGGCCGTTCGGGGATCCGCCAGGCGTATACGACGGGACGCGGCTCGATTACGATGCGGGCGAAGACCACGATTGAGGAGCACAACAACAAAGCACGGATCGTCGTGGAGGAGCTTCCTTATCAGGTCAACAAGGCCCGTCTGGTTGAAAAAATCGCCGAACTGGTACGTGAGAAGAAAATTGACGGGATTACCGACTTGCGCGACGAGTCGGATCGCACCGGCATGCGCGTGGTTATCGAGCTTCGGCGGGACGTCAATCCGAACGTCGTGCTGAATAACCTGTATAAGCATACGGCGCTGCAAAGCACTTTTGGCATTAATATGCTGGCGATCGTAAACAATGAACCGAAGATTCTGACGCTGAAAGATGTCTTGAGTCATTATCTACAGCATCAGGTTGAAGTTGTTCGCCGGCGCACCGAATTTGATTTGAAGAAAGCCGAAGCCCGGGCGCATATCCTGGAAGGTTTGCGGATCGCCTTGGATCACATTGATGAAGTTATCGCTTTGATCCGGGGATCAAATTCGGATGAAGAAGCCCGTGAAGGCTTGATGACCCGTTTTGGTCTGAGCCCTGAACAAGCCCAAGCGATTCTCGATATGAGACTCCGCCGGTTAACCGGATTGGAGCGCGAGAAGATCGAAGACGAATATAACGAATTGCTCCAGAAGATCGCTGAATATCGTGAGATTCTGGCCAATGAACAGCTCGTGCTGAAAATTATCGGTGAAGAGCTGCAGGAAATCCGTGAGAGATACGCGGATGAACGCCGTACGGAAATTACGATCGGTGAAGAAAGCATCCTCGACGAGGATTTGATTCCTCAAGAGGAAGTGGTCATCACGATTACGCATACCGGCTACATCAAGCGGTTGCCGGTGACAACGTACCGCAGCCAGAAGCGCGGCGGGCGCGGCGTTGTCGGGATGGACACCAAGGATAATGATTTCGTGGAGCATCTGTTCGTGACGAACTCCCATCATTATCTGATGTTCTTTACCGATCGCGGCAAGGCGTATCGCCTCAAAGCGTACGAGATTCCAGAGCTGGGACGTACGGCTCGGGGGACGCCAATTATTAACCTGATTCAGATTGAGCAGGGCGAGACGGTCAATGCGGTTATCGAGGTCGAGCGTTTTGACGATAACAAGTATTTGTTCTTTGCTACGAAGCAAGGGATCGTCAAGAAGACGCCAATCGAAGACTATATCAACATCCGCAAGGGCGGATTGATTGCCGTCAACCTGCGCGAAGACGATACGTTAATCGACGTGAAGCTGACCGATGGCAATGAAGAAGTGATCATGGGTACAGCACAAGGCATGTCGATCCGGTTCCCAGAAAGCGATGTACGCTCTATGGGCCGGGCAGCTACCGGTGTTAAAGGGATCACGCTGGATGAAGGCGACTCTGTCATCGGCATGGACGTTGTGGTTCCGGGGCAGGATGTCTTGATCGTAACCGCGAATGGTTACGGCAAGCGGACGCCGATCTCCGAATATCGCACGCAAAGCCGCGGCGGTAAGGGGATCAAAACGATTAATGTCACGGAGAAGAACGGTACGGTTGTCGGACTCAAGGTCGTTAAGGATGAAGAGGACCTGATGATCATTACCGCGAGCGGTACGCTGATCCGAACGAGCATGGAGGGTATCTCCACCATGGGCCGGAACACGCAAGGCGTGAAGCTGATCAACATCCGCGAAGACGATACCGTGGCGACGGTTTGCCGCACGGACAAGAGTGAGGAAGAAGACCAAGAGGGAGAAGATGAGTCCTCCCAGGACCAAGGGCAAGCGGTTGAAGGCCATGGTTCGGAACCTGGGCAAGATCCTAACGAAGAATAATGATTCCCCTGTTTCGAGACCGCAGCAATAGTCGCGTGTTTGAAAATCTAACTAGGGTGGGAAGT
>NZ_JBLADV010000002.1:647500-1310000 GCF_047200555.1 Paenibacillus sp. MB22_1 | reverse complement strand
TCCTGAGGAAGGTTCGTCCGCTCAGGGTAAGTCGGGACCTAAGGCGAGGCCGAAAGGCGTAGTCGAAGGACAACAGGTAGAAATTCCTGTACCACCGTAATCCGCTATGAGCGATGGGGTGACGCAGTAGGGTAGTGACGCGAGCTGATGGATGCTCGTCCAAGCAGTGAGGCTGGTGTGTAGGCAAATCCGCACACCGATAAGGCTAGGCTGTGATGGGGAGGGAAAATTTACAGTACCGAAGGTCATGATCTCACACTGCCAAGAAAAGCCTCTAGCCAGGAGAAGGTGCCCGTACCGCAAACCGACACAGGTAGGCGAGAAGAGAATTCTAAGGCGCGCGGAAGAACTCTCGTTAAGGAACTCGGCAAAATGACCCCGTAACTTCGGGAGAAGGGGTGCCTCGGTAGGGTGAATAGCCCGAGGGGGCCGCAGTGAAAAGGCCCAAGCGACTGTTTAGCAAAAACACAGGTCTGTGCGAAGCCGCAAGGCGAAGTATACGGGCTGACGCCTGCCCGGTGCTGGAAGGTTAAGGGGAGCGGTTAGGGTTTAGCCCGAAGCTGTGAACCGAAGCCCCAGTAAACGGCGGCCGTAACTATAACGGTCCTAAGGTAGCGAAATTCCTTGTCAGGTAAATTCTGACCCGCACGAATGGCGTAACGACTTGGGCGCTGTCTCAACGAGAGATCCGGTGAAATTTTAATACCTGTGAAGATGCAGGTTACCCGCGACAAGACGGAAAGACCCCATGGAGCTTTACTGCAGCTTGATATTGGACTTGGATACGATTTGTACAGGATAGGTGGGAGCCTAGGAAGCCGGAGCGCCAGCTTCGGTGGAGGCGCCGTTGGGATACCACCCTGATCGTATCTAGGTTCTAACCTGGTGCCGTGATCCGGTACGGGGACCGTGTCAGGCGGGCAGTTTGACTGGGGCGGTCGCCTCCTAAAGAGTAACGGAGGCGCCCCAAGGTTCCCTCAGAATGGTTGGAAATCATTCGAAGAGTGCAAAGGCAGAAGGGAGCTTGACTGCGAGACTGACAAGTCGAGCAGGGACGAAAGTCGGGCTTAGTGATCCGGTGGTACCGCATGGAAGGGCCATCGCTCAACGGATAAAAGCTACCCTGGGGATAACAGGCTTATCTCCCCCAAGAGTCCACATCGACGGGGAGGTTTGGCACCTCGATGTCGGCTCATCGCATCCTGGGGCTGAAGTAGGTCCCAAGGGTTGGGCTGTTCGCCCATTAAAGCGGTACGCGAGCTGGGTTCAGAACGTCGTGAGACAGTTCGGTCCCTATCTGTCGTGGGCGTAGGAAATTTGAGAGGAGCTGTCCTTAGTACGAGAGGACCGGGATGGACGCACCGCTGGTGCACCAGTTGTTCCGCCAGGAGCACAGCTGGGTAGCTAAGTGCGGACGGGATAAGCGCTGAAAGCATCTAAGCGTGAAGCCCCCCTCAAGATGAGATTTCCCCGTATGTAAGACCCCTTGAAGACGACAAGGTTGATAGGCCTGAGGTGGAAGTGCAGCAATGCATGGAGCTGACAGGTACTAATCGGTCGAGGGCTTATCCAAAAAATAAAATGCAAATCTAGTTTCGTATCCAGTTTTCAAGGATTCAACCTTGAACCGATTTTTAGCTGCACGCCTTTTATAAGGTTTGATCTTTTGCTGAAGCGGAAAGCGCGGAAGTAAAAGCAGCGCAAAAATCATGTTTGGTGGCAATGGCGGAGGGGTTCCACTCGTTCCCATCCCGAACACGACCGTTAAGCCCTCCAGCGCCGATGGTACTTGGACCGAAGGGTCCTGGGAGAGTAGGACGCTGCCAAGCAAAGAAGAAAGAGCACTGCCGATGATCCGGTGGTGCTCTTTTTGTGTTTGACTTGTGCTTGCCCCGAGCTGGAAACCTGCAAAAGTACAGTTTTTTTCGGAGAAATCTCGATTTCTCGGTCAAAGCCTGCAAAAGAAGTCAATTTCATAATTCAATTTATTAGCTACTGCAGGTAACCAATTTCGAGGTGTACATTTTCAAAAAAAGTTACGCGGCTTGTTTGGTCAAACGGATGTTCATGTTCAAATAATCCAGCGCATATTTAGACACATTGTACGCTAGGTAACTTAGTTCGAGATCGACGAACGCACGTTTTTTGAGCCTTCGTGTAGTGCCCATGCCAAAGTATAACTTCAGATATGCAAAGACGCGTTCAATAGCGGTCCGCTGCTTAAACAATTCGGCAAACTTCTCGCTTCCCCGGCCAGGTGCTGTGTATTTGCGGACGTCGGTTTCTATCCGGATTTTATACACCTTCTGGCAGCCTTTAGCTTGCAGCGGACATTCCTTGCATTCTTTCGGACGGGTAAATTTCACGTTGCCCCCCTTGGGGTCGTAGCTGTCATAACGGTACGGATGGCCTTGTTCACACAGCGGACGATAATATTGTCTTCCTTCAAAGGCAGCTTGGTGCGGTGAATTAACGGGATAATCGGAAAAGCACCTAACTTGCGGATTTGTCGGTATACCGCTTCGCCGTCATAGCCTTTATCAGCCAAAACGTGCTTAACCTGCAGATCCGGAAATCGCTCCTGAAGTCGCTTCAGCAGCATAATGGCCGGTCTCTGGTCACTGACATGAGCGGAGCAGGTCTCGCCGGCAACAATATATTGGCTTGCCGTGTCGACGAGCAGATTCGCCTTGTACCCGTACCAGAATTTCACGCGGTGGGTGCCTCGCGGATCGCCTTTTGCGCCAGTGCTTGGGTATTGCGGCATATCGCGGGCGAGTTCTTCGTAACTGGCTGGCAACATGTCGGCTACTCCCCGTTCGAAGAAACCAAGCGACGCTTCGTAAGCATCCATTTGCTTCCGCCACTCGTCCCATTCCGCTTTCGGGATTCTCCCGCGTTTGGAACGTTTGGGCTTCTCCGGCTTGGCTTCCTGGGACGGCGTGCATGTGTCCGCGGAGAACAAGGCAGGGTCTTCGTCAACGAGAGGGCTGGAAGAAGTCGTCGTCTTCCCTTCATCCAGCTTCGAATTTCGGTCGAAGGCCTCAATGTGGGACGAATCTATTGCCAGAACCTCACCCGAAAGAAACCCTGCGGCAATTGCCTGGTCTACCACTGTATCCAGAACGTGTCTCAGTACGCCGCTTTGAGCCAGCCTGGCTACAAGGCGGGAATAGGCGGCTTCACTCGGTACCCGGTCCGAATCGTAAAGCGGCATAACCTTCTGAATTCGGAGCTGGTTCGCAGACGCTTGATCAGATCTTTCGTATAGCGGATATGTTCCAGTTTTCCAATAATGAGGGAATACATCATCGCTCTGGTATTTAAACTTTCGGAGCGGCCGCGGGTACTTTTTTTGCTAACGGCATGCAGGATGATCCCCATGGGGACGTGTTCCAGAATGGCACTGTATTTTGCCTCATCCGCCATTCCCATTAATTCCTCGAAGGAAAATAGCTCTGCTTGTTGAATACCATACATGGGAGTACTCCTTTCTCGTGGTTGGTGTGGTAACCTTTACTTCGAGATTTTGGGGAGGTACTCCTTTTTTACATGCTGAAAAACCTTATCCCACAAGGGGTTACAAATTATGAAATTGACTTAAAGTGCAGTTATTTTTCTCGATTTAGGTCAGTTCGAGCAAATCGGCGCAAAAAGCCTGCACTTTTGCAGGCATTCCAGGCAAAACCGGCTAGGCCCCCTAAATCCGGAGTCCTGACCTACAAGTTTTGTGTTATCGCAGTCCAGCTCATTTTCTTGTGTGTTTACATCGATTTATGGAACTTTGAGGTATCCTCTAGCATTTTGACCCATAACGAAAACTTCATGGGAGCCATATGCTTCAGGCTACCATGCATTCTTCGATAATTATAAAAGTCCATATATTGATCAAGTGCGATAAACGCTTCTTCAAACGTCATAAATTCTCGTCTGCTAAACAAGTCGCGTTCCAATATGCTATGAAATGATTCGATATAGGCATTCATATTGGGAGTCCTTGGGGGAATTCGCTCATGAGTCATCCCCAAGCTCTCACAGGTATCTCCAAACAACTTGCTGACAAATTGAGGCCCATTGTCCGTCCGGATCACGGGGAACGTTTCACCCGGCTGAATGCGGCGCTCTAGGGCACTTATAAGCGTTTGAACGGCATGCTTGGCTTCACAGGTTCGCCCGCAATATTGCCCAACCACCACGCGGTCAAATACATCAATGATGCTAAGAACAAAGAAGAAGCGCTTCTGTCCTACAACGTATCCATACTTGATGTCCATTTGCCACAATTGATTAGAACCGGTAATGAATCGGTTCTTGGGGAGAGTACGCGGGTGCGATGTGACAGGCTTGCGAGCTTTTTGCAGAATGCCGAGTTCTTTGCAAAGACGATACGTTTTCTTTTTGTTAATTATGACTTGGTGAATATCCCGAATGCATTGGCCCAACAGTTTATATCCGTAGACATGTTCTTCGCCTTCAAGCAGCTCAAGGAGCCACTCTTTAATCTGTTCATCGCTAATGGGGATCCCTGTAACAGTTAGAGAGTACCCAGGTGTAGGGCGACCGCGTTTGTCCGTTGATAACGGCTCCGTCTTTGGGGTAGCAGCTCGCTTTTTTCGATCGTAGTATGTCGATTCAGCAATTTCCAAAATCCGCAGAACTACAGCTGTTGGTTCCCCCCGCTTAATGAATGGTTCTGCTACTTCAAGTTTTTCAGATAAGCGGGGTTTTTCTTTTTTACGAGTTCACGTAGGATCTCATTTTCGAGTTCTTTCTCACCAAGCACTTTCATCGCTTTCTCGTATTTTTCTTCAATCTCTTGAAGTCGTTTGAGTTCTTGAAGGTGTTGGTCTGGCAGTGATGTATCCACATCTGTAATCTGATCTCGGTATGCTCGAATCCAGGTTCGAATGGTTTCTGGGTGCAGGTCATACGACCGGGCAAGCACCCCCACCTTAATCCCGGACAGAGCTTCTCTTACTACCTTTAAACGAAATTCATCTTTGGCTTTTCCCATAACTGAATCCTCTCCCTTATTTCCATTGTAAATCCTTGTAGGGGAGGACTCCAGTTTATTTAGGGGGCCTTAGGGAAACGGCAACTCCCCCTCAGAATAACTGCATTTTTGCAGGAATCGCGTGGAGAGGAAGGGCGTGCGTGTTGAAGCCGAGGAGAACACTAACGCTAAAACAAATGAACACTACCGGTATAACGGTAGTGCTCTCCTCAGTACTCTCATATAACAGAATTATGGCGTAAGTACAGGGGCGTGACGGTGATGAGTGCCTTGTTCGTAGCTATAGGCTAGTTTGATTAGTGTGCCTTCATCGAAGGCGCGACCGAGGAACTCGATGCCAACGGGGAGGCCGTCTTTTGTAAATCCGGCAGGGACCGTAATGGCAGGGAATCCCGAGAACGGGCTTAAGCGATTGTTGTTTCCGGATGATTGGCCCTCACCAATCAATGCCGGCGGCTGGGTGCTGGTCGGGTACACGATCGCGTCGAGCTTGTTGTCGGCCATCACCTTCAGTAGGGAATCTCGGGTGAGGCTGGTGCGTTTCAGCACGATGTCTTTGTATTCCTGAGTATCCAGCGATTCACGGGCCTCGCGGGCTTTCATCGATTGCTCTTGAGTTTTATCGTACTCTTGAGAGTCGATGATTTCAGCCAGGCTGTGGTAAGGGGCGTTATCCCCGAGTTCCTCTAGGTAATCGTTTAATTGGAATTTGAACTCGTAGCCGCTTAAGCTCGGATATTTCATAATCTCCTCTAGATTCGGAATCTTGATATTCACGACTGTTGCGCCAAGGGCTTCTAATTCTTTAACGGCATTGGACACTACTTCGAAGACGGCTTTTTCTTGATCGTTGCTCTCCAGGAAGAGTTCCGTCGCTACGCCAATCCGTGTGCCCTTCAAACCGTTAGCATCAAGGAAGTCGGTGTAGCTCGTAGGAACGCGACCGACGCTATAGGAGGTGGCGACATCATCCGGGTCATAACCAACCGTGGCGTCGAGTAGGATCGCTGCATCCTCGACTGTCCGGGCGATCGGTCCTCCTACGTCTTGCGTCAAAGCGAGTGGGATAATTCCATCACGGCTGGATAAACCAATCGTTGGGCGGATCCCAACCAAGCTGTTGAAGCTGGAAGGAATACGGATGGAACCCCCTGTGTCCGTACCCAGGCCGGCGACAGCCAAGTTGGCTGCAATTGCCGCACCGGTACCGCCGCTGGAGCCGCCGGGATAATGATCGGGTGCGTATGGATTTTTCGTTTGCCCCCCTAGCTAAGATGAACGTAAAACAAAGACAGCCCTCCAAATTGCTACATCTCGTAGGTTAAAATGGATAGTGATTAACCCAAACCATTTCAGAGCTACATAGCAAAGGAGAGCTGATACTATGCAGTCTACCACAAAATTCGTCGGTTTAGATGTATCCAAAGAAAAAATTTCGGTTGCAATTGCAGATGTGAGCGGGGAAGCTCCACGCTATTACGGAACCATTCCCCACACACCGGCAGCGTTACGCAAGCTTATCAAAGAGCTGGGAGCGGCCGAAACGCTATCGTTTTGCTACGAGGCAGGACCCACAGGTTACGAAACCTATCGCTGGATCACCTCCATGGGGGCCCACTGTGTCGTCATTGCTCCATCGCTCATTCCCAAACGCCCCGGCGACCAAGTGAAAACAGATCGACGGGATGCCGAGCAACTCGCGCGTTTGTATCGTGCAGGAGAGCTCACTCCCGTTTACGTCCCCGAACGGGAAGATGAGGCTCTACGGGAATTGGTTCGCGCCCGTGAAGCTGCCAAGGAAGATGCCCACCGGGCTCGTCAGCGGATCTTGAAATTCCTGCTTCGTCACCAGATTGAACCACCCGCCACCATAAAGCGTCGCTGGACCAAGAAGTATCGCGTCTGGTTAGGGCAGCTTACGTTCCCGTATGAGTCCATGCACGTGGCATTCAGCGAAATGCTTCATGCTTTGGATGAGATCGAGCAACGCATGGGGCGCCTAGAAAAAGCACTGGTCCAGCAAGCTGCGACCGGTTCTAAGGCTTCTCTGATCCAAGCTCTTCAGTCCCTACGGGGGATTGGATTGCTTACAGCCATTACCCTTGCGGCTGAAATCGGAACCTTTGCGCGTTTTCGCTCCCCTGCGCAACTGATGGCGTACTTGGGACTGGTCCCTCGTGAGTATTCCACGGGCCTAAGTACTCGACGCGGCAGCATGACCAAAGCCGGAAATGGCCGCTTACGACGGACTTTGGTGGAGTCCGCTTGGAGTTACCGTCACCGTCCTGCCGTAAAAGGGGATCTCGCCAAGCGATTAGATGGTATGCCCGCCGACGTACAGCTGTTGTCCTGGAAGGCGCAAGAAAGATTGCATTACAAATACCGTCATCTTGTGTTTGGAAAGAACAAGCACAAGAATGTGGCCGTCGGTGCGGTGGCCCGGGAATTGATTGGGTTCATATGGGCGGTTGCTCGAACCGTGGAGCAGCCAGCAGCCTCCTAACGCCTTTGGACGATGAAGGACGCAGGGGACGTTGCCCCCTGCACCCCCACACTCGCCGTGTGGCGTTCCTCATCTTCGATGAGGATTTGGAAAAGTGTTGAATTGTACCCCACCGCTTGTCAAGGAAGACGCTTGACAAGCTCACGCCGGAGCACGAGGCCCGGGAGCAAACGAAGGTTCAGGAGAGAATTTGCGTAGTCCGTTTGCACTAGGTTTTGAAAGAAACTGAACGTGCGTTTCTAGCTTGCAAGGGCTCTCCCTGACGAAGGCATAACATGTGGTAACCAACCCACGGATAGCAGCGTGCCGACCGTCGCTCGCATTTTTGCTCTCGCGCCACGTGCTCAGGCAGATTTAAAACCGAGGGCTTGACAAAAACGTTCATAGCAACGAACTTGATGTTGTAATGCCAAAAGCAAATTCATGAAGATTCGTTTTGCCTAGGATGATCGCGCCGGCTTCTTTTAGCTTGGCGATTTGATCCGCATCTTGCGGAGGGATAGAATCCTTCAAGCAAAGGCAGCCTGCGGTCGTCGGCATGTCGGCGGTATCGAAGTTGTCTTTGACAAGGATCGGAATGCCGTGCAGAGGTCCTCTTGGTCCCTTTTCGGCTCGTTCTTGGTCCAACGCTTCGGCGATGTTGAGCGCGTCAGGATTGATCGAAAGGACAGCTTGCAGGGAGATCCCCTGATCGTCATATTTAACGATTCGATCGAGATACATCTGTACGAGTTGTTTTGAAGTCACCTTGCCTTGCTCCATAGCCAGCTGAAGCTCAGAAATCGTGGCTTCCGGAAGGACAAAGGGCTTTAAGTAGCTGACAACACGGTCGTGAAGCCGTTCTAGATCGTCCGCAGTGAGAGGGGCGCCAGGCAGGAACGAGGTATCCGAATAGCCTTTCATGAGTCCGGCCTTTTTGACGGCCCCAACAGATCCCGCGTAAGCTGCTTGGTCTGGAACGTCGCTGAAGGATTCAGGGGCATTCTCTAGCCCCAGCCATTGCTGAAGCAGTACAGCCGCTTGGCTGCGGAGCACACGGTTGCTGGAGACCTCCGGCATCGTAAAGGAGCCTCCTGCTTCGACGGCAGCCTGCTTCATCGACTGACGAAATTGTTCGCCGGTGATAAAGGTTTGGCTTGCCGTAACCTTTGCTGTACCTGAAGCGGCCTGGGCTTGTGGAAGGTGTCCGATTCCAAGTTCTGTGACCAATACAGAAGTCAACAGAACTACGCTTCCTAGTTTAAGGCCTCGTCGATAACGATTCATAAAGGTTTCCCCCTCCTAGTGAAAAGTTGAAGTTTATGTGAACTATCATAAATTCATGTAAGATATAATGACAAAGAGGAGGACCATATGTTAAAACGCATACATTAAGGAATATCGCAGTGAATCACAGTTTCTCTTAGGTTTTCTCCCGTTAAAAAATATTCATAATTAGAGAATAAAATGTTATATAATCTGACGTAAATATAACGCAATGATGTTTTTTTAGAAAATTCACTGTGCTATTTTCAGTTTCTACCAAAGGGAATGTAACCTTTTTGTTACCGACAGGGGTACGCCACCCGTTATAATTAGATTGGTAAATGAGCATCTAGGGCATTTAGCCTATCCGGAATCTATATCAGAATGACAACAGGAGTATTTTTCAGTATATAGGCAGGGTAAGGAGGAATGGATCATGCAGCGAAGAGGAGTCAAAATATCCTTATGCTTCATGTGGGGAGTCTTGATGATGATGGTAGTCATCGCAGGCTGTGCGTCTTCCGAGCCTTCGTGGACGGATTTTGTGGGAGCAACGGTTGAGAAGAATTTCCCTGTTCCTAAAGAGGCCAATCAAACGGAAACGGCTCTTAATAATTCGAAGATGGACTATGTTAATTATAGACTAACCGGACTTAAGGAAAGCAGCGAAATCCCCGAGGCCTATCAGAAGGTGATAGCGGAGTGGGGATGGAAGGAGAAGAAAGAAGAAAGCACCGGTTCAACTCGGGTGTACGAGAAGGGGAAGCAAATTGTTCAATTGACGCTTCACGATAACTCTTTTACCGTATTGGTCCCGAAAAAGGAAGCGAAAACAGTCATTCAAGGGTTGGAAAGCAGCAGCCCTTAGCATCAGAATTCGGATATGAAAGGCAACCGCCCCTCTACCGGACAAGCCCGGTACTGGAATGTGCTAAAGAAGACAAAAGGCCTGATCTCTGCATTTGCGCAGGGAGCAGGCTTTTTTAAGATATCAGCGTACTATGTCAAGTAGAATTTTTAGGTTTCTGGGTAACCCAAACACACCTAACCACCCAGATTTTCAAAAAAGTTAGCAACTGACAGAGAAGCGATGCTTGAAACCGGCCTTTCTCGGACTTGAAAGGAAATAGCCTCGTTTTTTCAATCCTGCGATGCAATCTGGCTGAGTGCAGAGTATACGCTAACGTACAATTCGCATTCACAGGGCGAGGTGGATAAAGCTGACATACGAGATCCAAGGTCTCCAAGAAAGTGATCCGATCTTCCCTCAGTCCCAGAAAGACCGGTTCCAAGATCTTGCTTAGTTAGGCCACCGCTAGTGTCGGCATAACGCAATTGAAGTTCAACTTCTTATTGACCTCATCAAGGATGTGATAATCAGAGCACTGCGATTGAAACGGTAAACGGTCTCGCAGCATGGCGAAAGCGACTTTGAGCATCTTATTACCCATTGCAACAAAGATGGCTCGTTCATGTTTTCCTTTTTCCTTCAGACGATCATAGAAAGGCTTAAGGTCCTTATTATGCATGCAGAGACTCTTACCTGCTAGATATACCGCATAACGAAGGTGATCGTTTCCCTGTTTGGAAATCTTGCGGTAGGAGCCTTTGCCGCCACCAGTTTGCTTAACAATGGGGTTTGTGCCAGCTTTCTTAATTAACTGGTTTGCGTTCGAGTACTGAGATACATCGCCGATTTCAGCATAAAGCTCAGCCGCGGTAGTCACTCCTAAGCCCGGGACGGTAAGAAGCAGTCGTCCGTCTGTCTGAAGGAGAAGGTTCTCGATCTCTTGTTCCAAAACATTAATTTTGGCATCAATGTTCGTAAGTCACGTAGCTTCATTTTCAGTAACATAAGCTCAGGCCGAAGTTCCTGTAAGTTTCTCGATAACGCTTGTTCAGCGACGTGCAAGAGCTTCTGGATGGTGGTGTTTCGCAATTTGAGATTATGCTGAATCGAGAGCTTTCGTAGCCCGGTCTCCCCTAGTTTCAGGACAGCAGCGGGGTGTGGATAATGCTCCATGAAGAAGAGCGAGGCTTTCCCCCAGAAGTCACTGAATACTTTGATTTTTCGAGCTCTACCGGCTGAATAATCTGCATATCCTTGGTACTCGCGCCAGATGAGGTCCATAAGTGCTCGAATCTCTGTACGCAAGGAAGCACGCTTCCGTGTCTCAGAGCGCCGTGCTCGAGTCAAGACATGGAGCTGACGCTGCACGCCATTCAAAAGCTGGTTTTCAGTGGCTTTGTTGCTTTTGATGGCATGGGCGATGGCCACAAGATCAAGATCATCTGTTTTGCACCAATTCAGTGCGCCGGCGCGTTCCTCGAAGGTGGTATACGGATTCAAGATCTGAACGTGGTACCCTCGTTTCGCCATCTCGCGGACGATGTCTTCATAGTAATGGCCTGTTGCCTCAATACCCAGGAACAAGCGAACAGCCTCTGTGGCTGTAACCGCTTGATTAATCTTCTTGCAAAGCAGCTCCATACCAGAATTATTCGCTGAGAAAAAGAAGGGTTTTTCAATGATGTCGCCGAAATAATTGCATATTAAGGCTTTTTGGTGGAGCTTGGCCGCATCGATTGCAACGATGAGGACTTGCTCCAGGTTAACGCCCCTTAGCTGTTGACTGAACTTAGTTCCCTTACGGCCTTGAATGTGCGAGGATTTCCCCATGCGACTTTAACCTCCTGTGGTTGGTAGGTAAGATTGAAGCTTCCCTGTCAGGTGCTTCTTTCTTCGATAGTCGCTGGGGATTTCCTCTTTATATTTTGATTATATTACACGCCAGAAAGTATACACTTCGGGGGATCGGCATCCTGATATCGCAAGAAAAACTTCCACTAAACGCGGTCTGGCTACATTGAATGTACGTCGATAGACGTTTTTCTTAACAGCATCTAATCTATGAGATTCTTCATTGCCTGTAGTAAGCAATTTCGAGACCTGTGATTTTGATCATTCCGTCTTTACGCTGTCCACGTAGGGTAGCAAGCACAATGAATCGCGGGATCATCAGCCAAAGGTGCCAGAAAAATAAAGAGAGCACAAAGGAGACCGGCGACCAAGGGATGAGAATCGCGATAATACAGCAACCGATCCAGGCGGAATGAAGGTGGACTCGGCGATATACGGGATAAGAAACGTATTGATCAGGTGAGTAACCAATCCATGGCATTTGACGGGAAAACCGCCAGCGCTTGCGATAGGAGTGGCTGACAATCATCAGCACGGAGCGGGAAATGACATATTGGATCCATAAGATGACCGGTATGGCTAATAGGAAGAAAAAGATACTGGTCCAGGATATGAATACCGTCTCGGCTGCAAGCCAAATGACGGGGAGTATGCCTAAGCTATATATGAGCGACTTCGGTAAAGCCTTCTTTTTGAGCAAGGTGTAGTGATAAAATGTCGCTTGACTTTCGGTTTCAGCGGGCTTCAAGCGTTTGATCCTCCTCCCAATTTTCATCAGCTCCGCACATCGCGGACTAGCTCTTCTTAATATATCGGAAGAATACAAGAATAATTAAGGCGGCGCGTACAAACACGTTGTTCTGGCTGTCGGCATAAGATAAAGTAGGAAGCGGACTATGAAAAGGTTTAAAATAGTAGAATCTGTGTCATACTGATAGTAAAAAAAGACAAGGTGGGATCGGACATGGATGAGTCGAGCGTTAGCACCTGCATTATATGTGGAGAACCGAAAACAGAGGGTATTCATATCGTATCTGAATTTATCTGCGACGCTTGCGAGGCTGAGATGGTGCGCACCGACGTGCAGGAGGAGAAATACCACTTCTTTGTTCATCAAATGAAGCAGATCTGGGTGCAAAAAAATGCATAACACTGCCGGATAAAAGGACCTGTTCATTTTGGGGAGCGGGTCCTTTTATATTGCTCTACTGAGCGAACTAACGGTAAAATGAGATGAAGCAATGAATACAATCACGTTAATATACGGTTAACCCAGAGTCGGAAGGAATCGAAATGGCAGAGGAACATAACGGAAGGGCCCCTTTGGTTGAAGCTTTGCTGCAGTATCAGGCGAAAAAGGATGCTTCCTTTCATGTCCCGGGGCATAAAAATGGACAGGCTTTGCGCAGCAATGCGAATGTGATGGAGGAGTTGGCGCGCGTGATGGAAATCGACGTGACGGAAATCACCGGGACGGATGATCTCCATCATCCCGAGGGCGTCATCCGCGAGGCGCAGCGGCTGGCCGCCGCCCAGTTTGGGGCGGAGGAGACGTTTTTTCTGGTTGGCGGCAGTACAGCCGGCAACCTGGCCTTAATCCTGAGCGTGTGTACCACGCCAGGGGATGTGCTGCTCGTGCAGCGGAACGTGCATAAATCCGTCATTCACGGATTGATGTTGGCGGGCGCGCACGCGGTGTTTTTGGCGCCGCAGCTGGACGCGGGCAGCGGGCTGGCCACCATCCCGAGCGAAGCTGCGGTGCGGGAAGCCCTGCGCCGGTATCCCGGCGCGAAGGGGCTGCTGCTCACGCACCCGAGCTACTACGGGATGGGAGCGCCGTTGCAGCCGCTGGCCGAGCTGTGCCACGCGCACGGGGTGCCGCTGCTCGTCGACGAGGCGCATGGCGCCCACTTCGGCCAGCACCCGGCGCTGCCGGAGAGCGCGCTGGCCGCGGGGGCCGATGGCGTCGTGCAGTCGACGCACAAGATGCTGACCGCGCTCACGATGGGCGCGATGCTGCACGTGCAAGGCGGGCTGCTCGACCGCACGCTGCTGCGCCAGCGGCTGGCGATGCTGCAGAGCTCCAGCCCGTCCTACCCCATCATGGCTTCGCTCGATCTGAGCCGAAGCCTGCTGGGGCAGCAGGGCCCCGCCTTCTTCGAG
The DNA here is from genome assembly GCF_047200555.1 of Paenibacillus sp. MB22_1. Classification (NCBI taxonomy): domain Bacteria; kingdom Bacillati; phylum Bacillota; class Bacilli; order Caryophanales; family Paenibacillaceae; genus Paenibacillus; species Paenibacillus sp. MB22_1. The sequence goes on along the minus strand of NZ_JBLADV010000002.1, from coordinate 1,296,374 downwards.
GGCGGGCTCGCCGCGGCCGCGCATCTGCGGCGCGGCCTGGCCAAGCAATCGCGCTTCGGCGTCGTGGCACCGCCGGGCGCCAGCGGAGAGGCTGCTGCATATACTATCCAAGATCCTTTGAAGCTTGTGATATTCGATGCATCCGCAGCCCTCTCCGGGTATGAACTGCAAGAGCGGCTCGAAGCCGAAGGCTGCGTGCCGGAGATGAGCGATGACCGCTTTGTGGTCCTGGCGCTGGGCCCCGGAACAACGATGGAAGATGCCGATCGGCTGCTGCAAGCGCTGGATCGCATCGCCCAAGCCGATTCACCGGGGAATGCGGTGAGGAGTGGTCTCGTTTCCCCAACAGGTTCGGCCGAGGAACTTTCCACGTGGAACAATTCAGTTCATGAAGGGCATCTGTCGGAGGTGTCTGAGCCTGTACCGTTTAGCCTTAAGCCACTGCTTCCAGGGGAGAGCGAAGCGATCCCCGTTGAAGAAAGCCTTGGCCGGCAAGCGGCGGAAATGATCATTCCGTATCCTCCAGGTATTCCGTTACTCTACCCCGGAGAGACGATCACCGAGGCGGTAAGGCAGCGGCTGCGGATGCTGCGGGATTCGGGAGCCAAGTGCCAGGGGCTGGCCGACCCGCGGCTGCAGACGATTCAAGTCAAGAAAGGGTAAAGCCAAGCATATACTTGTACATGATTTTTGGAGAAGAAAGCAGGGAACGAACTAGATGAACCATCAAGCCAAGGGATTATTTATTACGCTTGAAGGGGGGGATGGCTCCGGCAAAACGACGGTTATGCGGGAAATGGAACGGCTGCTCAAGGAACAAGGCGTGAACTTTATCTCTACGAGGGAACCTGGCGGCATTGAAATTGCGGAGAAGATCCGTGAGGTGATCTTGAATCCGCAGCACACGGCGATGGATGCGCGGACCGAGGCGCTGTTATACGCCGCATCCCGGCGGCAGCATCTAGCGGAGAAGGTGGAGCCCTCCCTGGAGCGTGGGATTACGGTTCTCTGCGATCGCTTTTTAGATAGCAGCCTGGCCTATCAGGGGTATGCCCGCGGGCTGGGGATCGATGAAGTGCTGAAGATTAATCTTTTTGCCACCAAGGGACGGTTTCCGGATCTCACTTTCTACCTCGATATTGAGCCGGAAGTCGGGTTAGCCCGGATCGCTGCCGGTGCCGGACGTGAAGTGAACCGTTTGGATATGGAGAGCCTGCACTTTCATCAAAAGGTTCGGGAAGGATATCAAATCCTCGCCGGGATGTATCCGGAACGGATCAAAACGATTGATGCCTCTCGTAGTAAGGAAGAGGTTGCGGCGGAGATTCGCGGGCATCTTTATGTGGCAATAAAGGAGATCATGGCCTAGGTGTCAAATAGGTTAGTATGGTACATTTTATAAAACAAGGAGGTACTGCATATGAAACTGATTGTTGCGATTATCCAAGATAAAGACAGCAACCGGCTATCCAGCGCGCTCGTGAAAGAAAATTATCGGGCAACGAAGCTGGCGAGTACCGGAGGGTTTCTTCGGGCGGGGAACACCACATTTATGATCGGTGTAGACGACCATCAAGTGGATGACGTATTGAAAGTGATCCGTAACAGTTGTAAAGTGCGGGAACAATTAGTGACCCCGGTTACCCCGATGAGCGGTACAACCGATTCGTATTTGCCGTTGCCCGTGGAAGTGCAAGTGGGCGGGGCGACGGTGTTTGTTCTCCCAGTAGACCGTTTCGAACACTTCTAATATAGTGGTTATTAAAAAGTAGGCTTTTGATCACGATGTAGCACAGGGATGAGGGTTCGACGTCGAATCTTGAACTCAACTTGCTTCTCCGCACTCGCGGAGTCGAGGCTTCGATTTCATAGTTCATTCAATCTATTTAATCAACTATAGGCGGTGGACGCTTTGAAAATTGATCCGGGATACCGGCCGCTCAAAAGCGGCTTGGGGGTGAGCGACAGCCCTGCCAAGCCGGTACAGTCCAAAAGCTTCGCCGACGTCATGCAGCAGCATGGGCAGCAGGCGACCCAAGAAGAGTTGAACCGGAGATTTAAGGAGATTCAAATGCAAGGGGACCGGCTTGCCCGGTCCATGACCGTTCGGGAGCTGAAGGCGTACCGGATGATGGTCAAGCGGTTTCTGGAGGATACGGTTCGGCGGGGTGTCGGCCTCAAAGAATCGAGAGGCTGGGACCGCCGCGGCCGCGGGAAGCGCTATAAGCTCCTTGATGAAGTGGATGCTGCGCTGCTGGCGATGGCAGACGAACTGCTGGAGACAGAGCAAGGCAAAATCGAGCTGCTACAAAAGATCGGCGAGATCCGCGGCATGCTGATTAATCTGTGTTTCTAGCTTTGAAAGGACGAGGCAAAAGAGATGTCATTTCAAGAGATCATCGGGCAGGAGACGGCCAAACAATTGCTGCAAAGCAGTCTGAGACGCCGGGAAATCTCCCATGCCTATATATTTAGTGGACCGCCTGGAAGCGGGCAGATGGAAATGGCCATGGCCTTCGTCCAGGCGTTGTTCTGCACGCGGGGCGGAGACGATGCTTGCGGGGAGTGTCTGGAGTGCCGGAAGGTGCTGCATGGCAATCACCCCGATTTGTTTACGATCAAGCCCGACGGGGCAACGATCAAAATTGAACAAATCCGCGACCTTCAGCGGATCTTCTCCTATCGCTCGGAGAGCGGTAATCCTAAGGCTTACATTATTGATGAAGCCGAAAAAATGACGGTACAAGCGGCCAACAGCTTGCTCAAGTTTCTGGAGGAACCGCCGTCCCCGGCCGTAGCGATTCTGCTGTCGGATAATGGACGAGCTTTGCTCCCGACGATTCAATCGCGCGCCCAGTGGGTTCCGTTCTCGCCGGTGAATCCGGAGACGATGCTCCAGATATTGGCGAACGAGGGGTTTTCGACAACCTTGGCTCGCAGTGCCGTTCATCTCGCGGCGGGACTGGGTCCATGCCGTGATTTAATCCAACAGAATTGGTTTGCAGAAGTTAGAAACGTAGTGTTACAATTAGGTAAGGAGATCGCAGGCCGTGGTGGCTCTCCTATAATTACGGCGCAGCAAATGTTGTTCAAATCCGGGTTGACCGATCATTTGGACATGCTGTTCAGCCTTTTCCATTTGTGGTTCAAAGATATGATCCATGCGCTCTATCATAAACATGATCAAATCGTTTTCATAGATGAGCTTCAGTTTATCAATCAACATTGTTCCAGCCGCAGTGCGGAACAGTGGATTGAGGCCATGGCGCTGGCTGCAGAGAGCAAGAAGAAGCTGCGGCAGCATATGAATGCCAATCTCTGCGTAGAGCAGTTTTTGATTGCCGTGGATGGACAACGGTAAGACCTGCACCAAGAATAGACAGATAGGCTTTGATTTCGCATGAAACTTTCTCCCCTGAAAGAGCAGGGAATGTAATAGTTTCTTTGGATCGCGCTGCTTTCGTGGGTTGCGGTTCGCCAGTCTTGTAGAGCTATACGAGGGGGTTAGTTTTTGTATACTGTAGTGGGCGTCCGCTTTAAGAAGGCGGGCAAAATCTATTATTTCGATCCGTTGGACCTCCCGGTAGAGAAGGATCAATACGTCATTGTTGAGACTGCTCGGGGGATCGAATATGGGAAAGTGGTGGTCGGCAAGAAGAAGGTTGGAGAATCCGATGTCGTCCTTCCGCTGAAGAAGGTAATTCGGATCGCCGATGAAGCCGACGCCCGAGTTGTCGAAGAGAACAAGCTTGCGGCAAAGAATGCCTTTGTCACATGTTTAAATAAAATTAAAGATCATGATTTGAAAATGAAGCTGGTCGACGTCGAATTTACGTTTGACCGCAATAAAATCATTTTTTACTTTACGGCGGAAGGCCGTGTGGATTTTCGTGAGTTGGTGAAGGATCTGGCCAGCATCTTCCGGACCCGGATTGAGCTCAGACAGATCGGCGTGCGGGACGAAGCCAAGATGCTTGGCGGTATCGGCCCCTGCGGACGCGTGCTCTGCTGTTCCTCTTGGTTGGGGGATTTTGAGCCGGTATCGATCAAGATGGCGAAGGACCAGAGCCTGTCGCTGAACCCTACGAAAATCTCAGGATTATGCGGCCGTCTGATGTGCTGTCTGAAGTTCGAGCATGACAACTACGAAAGCACGAAAGAAGAGCTTCCATCCGTAGGCAAAATCGTCGTTACTTCGCTGGGAGACGGCAAGGTCGTTGGACTCAACGCCGGCAGCCGCACCGTACATGTACAGTTGTTCGAAATCGGGAAAGTGAAGGAGCTTCCGCTGGACGATGTCGTCCTGAAATAAAGAAGATCTTTTTCAAGATAGATTCTAGAGAAGACTCTGGGGTGGGAACTTGGAGAACAAGGACATTTTCACAAATATGCAGGCGCTGGAAACGCAAATGGGAAAAGTACACGGCGATTTGAGCAGCCTCATGTTGGAGGTCAAGAAGCTGGTGGAAGAGAACCAGCGGCTTCGCCTCGAGAATGAACAGCTGCGCAAAATATTAAAGCGGGAGAGCACCGAGGGACCGCTGCCCATGCCGGCGTCGGTCAGAACCGATAGTCCGGTTCCGGCTGGCAAAGAAGCGATCGATGTCGTCGGTGAAGGCTACGATAACTTAGCGCGTCTTTATCATGAGGGCTTTCATATTTGCAACGTTTATTACGGGCATCTGCGCACCGAAGGTGACTGCCTGTTCTGCTTGTCGTTTTTGAATAAATGATGAACCGTGGGGGTGTCCCTGCGGTTTTTTTTAAATTTAGGCTGAAAAAGGATGGGTATCCGAGTCGATGAACCATGTACCAATTTATGAGCAGGAGCGGATAGACGACCTGCTGACCCATGATTTACATATCATCCAGAGCGACGAAGTGTTTAGCTTCTCGATGGATGCCGTGTTGCTGGCCCGGTTTGCACCAGTGCCCAAGTACGGCAAAATACTCGATTTATGCACCGGCAATGGGGTGATCCCCTTGCTGCTCTCCACCCGGACGGAGGCGAAGATCGAAGGGATCGAGATCCAGCCGCGGCTTGCAGATATGGCTCGCCGCAGTGTGGAGATGAACGGGCTGACGCACCGGATCGAAATTCGTGAAGGAGATTTACGCGAGCTGGTGAGGGTGACGGGCCATGGGGTGTATGATGCCATTACGGTGAACCCGCCGTATATGCCGGTGACGAGCGGCGAGGCGAAGCTGAATACGTATCAGGCGATCGCCCGGCATGAAATTCACTGCAGTTTGGAGGAAGTGGCGGCTGCGTCGATGCGGCTGGTTCGGCCCGGAGGCAAGGTGTCGATGGTTCACAGACCGCAGCGATTAGGGGAAATTATGACGTTGCTGCGCCAATATCGACTAGAGCCGAAGGTGATCCGGTTTGTGCATCCAAGAGCGGGAGCGGAAGCGAACATGGTGCTGATCGAGGCGCTGCGGGACGGCAAGCCGGATGTGCGGGTACTGCCGCCATTGATCGTATATAATGAAAACGGGGAATACTGCGAAGAAATCATGAATATCTATTACGGGCCAAAAGAGGGTAGAGCATGAACGTTCAAGTACAGAAGAGCTTTGAAAATGCTGCGAGGGACACCACCCCAGCAGGAAACGGCAAGTTGTTCCTGGTTGGCACGCCTATCGGGAATTTGGAGGATATGACCTACCGGGCCGTGCGCACCTTGCAAGAGGTGGACATTATCGCGGCGGAGGATACGCGGCAGACGCGCAAGCTGTTAACGCATTTCGACATCTCTCCAGGTAAATTGCTGAGTTATCACGAACATAATAAGGCCGCCAGTGGCCCAGAATTGATCCGCTTTATAATAGAAGGAAAAAATTTAGCGCTAGTCAGCGATGCCGGTCTGCCGGCGATTTCCGACCCCGGAAGTGATCTCGTGAAGCTGGCGCTAGAGGCGGGTATCGCAGTCGTTCCGGTGCCGGGAGCGAATGCTGCATTATCGGCGCTCATCGTTTCCGGTTTGCCAACGGATCGATTTACGTTCCTTGGATTTTTGCCAAGAGATCATAAAGAGCGGGAACGGTTGTTGAAGTCGTTGGAGGATCAAGAGGGAACGATGTTGCTGTACGAATCGCCGCATCGATTGATCAAAACGCTGGAGTCCCTTCTCGAGGTTTGGGGAGATCGGCGAATCGTATTGGCGAGAGAATTAACCAAGCGTTATGAGGAAATGGCTCGGGGGACGATTCACGATTGCCTGGCTTGGCTGCAGGAGCATCCGCCGCTGGGTGAATATTGCCTCGTTGTGGAAGGGGCACATCCCGACCAAGTGAAGGAGAAGCGGGATGCCTGGTGGCAAGCGCTAACTGTGGAGGAGCATGTCCGGCATTACGAAACGGAAGAAGGGCTGTCGCGGAAGGAAGCCATGAAAAAAACTGCGGCCGACCGGGGGGTTGCAAAGCGGGATATCTACAATCAATTATTGTAGCCCCACTTCTCTCCGAAATCATGAAATATTATCCAATTCGGCCAAAAAAGGGGCCTTCGCTAAGCCGGGTTCAAGCCTAGGAAGGCGCCAAGGAGATATGAAAAAGGTTAGAATTAACAGTTTCAGTAAATCTATTATATACTATATTTCTTAATTTGTCACAGGGGTCGGAAGCTCCGTAATGCATTCATGGCAAACAATTTTGCCTTTAAAGTAAGTTACGTTCTCCGCATTACCGCAGAAGATGCAAGCAGGCTCATATTTCTTGAGCATAATCCGTTCACCGTCTACATAAATTTCGAGCGCATCTTTTTCTCCGATCCCCAGAGTGCGGCGCAATTCAATTGGAATGACAACACGGCCTAATTCGTCTACTTTTCTTACAATACCTGTGGATTTCATCATAGGATGATTGCCCCTCTCGCTATAATTTGGAATTGTCAATATTCGACATCATTCTATCTTTTCTGATTTTTATAATACCAACCATTGCCAGATTAGTCAACCTATTTATGGTATAGTTCAACATTATTTCTAAAAAATTCGGATACACAACTCCGAGAACCTTTACGGAATCTAGCAAGTTCACAATGATCTATAATTCGACATTTTGGAAATCGTCATCCGCTCATTTTACGACACAATTCGACATATCTTGTCGTCTCCACACGGTGACCCGCCAAATTTTATGAAAAAGGAGTGTTGGTTCATGCATCGTCGGCTTAGCGAAGAAAAAGTGTTCAAAGACCCCGTACATAATTATATTCATGTACAGGACGAAGTGATCTGGTCGCTCATTAATACGCCGGAATTCCAGCGGCTTCGCCGGATTCGTCAGCTTGGAACATCGTATTTGACCTTTCATGGCGCCGAGCATAGCCGTTTTTCCCATTCGCTTGGCGTTTACGAGATTACGCGGCGGATTATTTCGCAGTTTGAACGAAGCGGCTACACCGATTGGCCCCGCAGTGAGAAATTGGTAGCTTTGTGTGCGGCGCTACTGCATGACCTGGGGCATGGTCCGTTTTCCCATTCTATAGAAGAAGCTTTTCAAATGCATCATGAGGATTGGACCTGCAAAATCCTCTTGGGGGAAACCGAGGTGGGGAACGTCCTGCGCGAGATTTCTCCGGATTTTCCGGACAAGGTGGCTGCGGTGATCCGGAAGGATTACGAAAATCCGATTGTGGTGAACTTGGTCTCTAGCCCGCTGGATGCGGATCGGATGGATTATTTGCTGCGAGATGCTTATTTTACCGGCGTAAACTACGGGACGATTGACATGGACCGAATTCTGCGGATGCTTCGACCTTTTCAAGGGCGGGTTGTTGTCAAAGAATCGGGGATGCATGCGGTGGAAGACTATTTGATGTCGCGGTATCAGATGTATTGGCAGGTCTATTTCCACCCGGTGACGCGGAGCTCGGAGATCATTCTCCGGCAAATTTTGCGACGGGCGAAGGAATTATACCGGAGCGGGCATTCCTTTAACTTCTTGCCGCATCCGCTGCCATTTTTATTTCAAGGGGATATCGGCGTTGCCGATTATTTGCAGCTGGACGAAGCGTTGATGCAAACGGCTTTCATGCAGTGGACGCGGGAAAAGGATGAGCGATTAAGCGATTTATGTTCCCGGTTTTTAAATCGCAAATTGTATAAATATGTAGAATTGGACACGCCGGAGCTGGAAATGCTGGAGGAGATTCGGTACGCTTTTAGACAAGTGGGCCTACAACCTGAATACGACATGGAAATTGATTTTCCGACCGATCTGCCGTATGATGTGTTCCGTCCGGACGATGGGGTTCGACAGAAGCAAATTTTGCTGTTGGACCGGCAGGAACGGCTCCGGGAAATTTCAGAAGTATCGGATATCGTGCGGTCGATCAGCGGCTTGCACCGAGGGAAGACGCATTTGTACTATCCGGATAATAAATTGTGTGCTGTGATAGATCGGCTGCCCCGCCCGGTAGCCCGCATTTTCGAGCAACGGAATTAGGAGGATGACAAGGTTTATGTTATTTGATACGCATACGCATTTGGATGCTCCCCAATTTGACGAGGACCGCGAGGAAGTGATCGCGCGCGCCGTGGAACAAGGGGTTACGCGGATGATTAACATCGGATTTAACCGCGAGACGATCCCTTCGACCATGAAGTTGGCAGAGACGTATGACTTCATTTATGCCGCTGTCGGCTGGCATCCGCAAGACGCGATTACAATGCAAGAGGGCGATTTGGACTGGATTGCAGAATTGTGCAAGCATGAGAAGGTCGTCGCCATCGGAGAAATTGGGCTGGATTATTATTGGGATACGTCACCTAAGGACGTTCAACATAAGGTTTTTCGTGAGCAAATTGGACTGGCTCGCAGCTTGGGCATGCCGATTTCCATTCATAATCGGGACGCTCACGAAGACGTGGTACGCATCCTTCGGGAAGAGAAAGCCAATGAAGTTGGAGGCGTGATGCACTCTTTCTCCGGCAGTTGGGAAATTGCCAAAATGTGTCTAGATTTGGGATTTCATTTGTCGTTTGGCGGGCCGATTACGTTTAAAAATGCAAAACAGCCAAAAGAAGTGTTGGCCAAGACGCCGATGGATCGATTGCTGATCGAAACGGATTCCCCTTATTTAACGCCGCATCCATATCGTGGTAAACGGAATGAGTCCGCTCATGTCCGCTTGGTTGCAGAAATGGCAGCCGAGCTCAAAGGGGTCACTTTTGAGGAAATCGCGGAAATTACCACCCGAAACGCATTGGAACGATTTGGAATCCCGAGTATTTGAGAGCAAAACGGATGAAATAAAGAGGATTTCGGAAAGATTAATGCTTTTTAACCCTCAAAAACAAGGTCATTACATTTTTTTAACCATTTTTTTAAAAAAACGTGGTTGATTCGTCCTTTACAACCTGCATCGAAACAGGATAGAATCTTTTCAGTATCGATTCGGTTCGTTTTGAACCGTACGATGCTTGGTTCCATGAACCAGTCTCGCTGAATCTCCTATGACGGAGAACGGGGGAACCAATACGGATTGCAGTTGGCGATAGCCTGTATGCGTTCGTATTCGATTTCTTTCCAGGGTCTATGGGGTGAATTCAAGGTCATTGCGCCATGAGCGAATGTACTGAGAAAGGGCGGCTCTCTTTCGCCCGAACCCGACAGCTAACCTCGTAAGCGAATAAGAGAGGTCACTCGTGCAGCTATTACACCCAAGACATTCAAGAAGCCACGAAGGAGTTCCTCTAACTCTTTCTCCCGGCTTCTTTTGTTTTGAATAAAAGTAATAGGGTCGTCATACTGTTGGAAAACAGGAGGTGACGACAAGCAGGAGAGACTGGTCAAGGATGCAAAACGCTTAGGATTAAATTTAAGATCAGTGTTCAAAAAGTCAGGTTTTTCAGCACCGAGAAGGTTGGATGAAGCTTGGGACTGAGTAGCGCAGCGTACATGGGGGTACGTGAGCAACGGAAGGCCCGGCTGAATTCAAGATTCGATGCCGAATTCACTTCTTGACCTGCTTCGTGATCAAAAGATGACTTTTTGACTACCTTAGGCGTTTTGTAAAAAGTAACTGTAGTCGCGTCAATCGTTATCATGCATCGACCTAGACGGCGGGACTATGAAGGAGGACGGAAGAAATGGGCATTTTCCGCAAAGAGGAGACCCATGAATCACGCTCATCCAGCATGTCTTACGCAATGCGATGGAAGCATGAGAATTTACGTCAGATAGCGCTCGTCGGCGTTCTGGCCATCGCGGGAATCATCATCATCCTAATCTGGCTGTATAGCCAGGCACAGAAGGAAGTATCCCTGATCGTGGACGGGAATGTCCAGTCAGTGGAGACAACCCAATCCAGTGTAGCTCATCTGCTGGAGGAACAATCGATTAAGCTCAGTGCGAAGGATTCGGTATCCCTCCCGCTGGAAAGCTCGCTGAAGAACGGTGACCGCATTGTCATAGTACGCGCCAAGCCGGTCAATGTGACCGCGGACGGCACCACGAAAGTCCACTTCACGACGCAAAGCAAAGTAGAGGGCGTATTGTCCGAGCTCGGCATCACTTTGGATGAAGACGACAAGGTGACCCCGGCATTGGACAGTAAAGTTACCGAGAACCTGAATGTCAAGGTCGTTCGGGTCAGCAAGCAAACGGTGCAGAGCAAGGAGACTGTGCCCTTTAGCGTGGTCAAAACGTCGGACGACAAGCTGCTAAAAGGTACCACGAAGGTCATTCAAGAAGGTACCGAAGGTCTGGTCATTCACAACATTGAGAAAACCTACGAAGACGGAAAATTCGTGGCGAAGCGTTGGCTCGGCAAAGAGGTCTCCAAGGACCCTCAGCCGAAGGTGATCGCAGTCGGCACGAAGAAACCTACCGAGGTCCTGTCGGCCAGCATAAGCCGTAAGGGAAATACGGTGAACATCAGCGGGACGACGACCAAAGGTGGCGTCTCATTCAAATATAAAAAGATCCTGAAAAATGTTACGTTAACCGCGTATTCGGCGGAAGAAGACGGGATAGGCACCCGTACGGCTTCGGGTACCCGCGTGACGGAAGGCAGAACGATTGCCGTTGATAAAGACGTCGTTCCGCTTGGTTGGTGGGTATACATCGAAGGAGTCGGCTTCCGTAAGGCAGAGGATACGGGTGGAGCCATCGATGGAAATAAGATGGACGTCTATTTTGATAGTCTGAAGGATGCTAAGAAATTCGGCCGCAAGAAGGGCCGCACCGTATACGTAATCGGTCCGACGAAGCCGGAATTGAACTAAGATCTCGTTCTCTTTCGTTTTACAATGCGGAGGGAATGAGATAGTATTAGGATGATGAATAAGACAGTGGATTAGAAGAGGATGATATGATCCTCTTCTTTTTGTTATTCTGGTGGAGACAAGCAAGAACAGGAAGGAAGACAGATCCATGATCAAAGAGGTCATCGTGGTGGAGGGCCGAGACGACACCGTGGCCATTAAACGAGCCGTAGAGGCGGATACGATTGAGACCGGGGGTTCGGCGATAGGCGAAGCCGTGCTAAAGAAAATCGCTTTGGCTCAGGAACGCCGGGGCGTGATTATTTTTACGGACCCCGACCATGCCGGGGAGCGGATTCGTAAAATCGTGGCAGCGCGGGTGCCGGGCTGCAAGCACGCTTTCCTGCCTGAGGTCGAAGCTACGAAGAAAGGCGACATTGGGGTGGAGAATGCCTCGCCGGAGGCGATCCGCACCGCGTTGTCCCGGGTGCGCAGCGAAGCGCCGGGAGTAGAGGCCGCAATCACCTGGGAAGACTTGATTAACGCAGGGTTAATCGTACACCCGCAAGCTGCGGCGCGGCGAAAAGCGCTGGGCGAGCTGTTGGGTATCGGATATTGTAACGGAAAGCAGCTCTACAAACGGTTAACCGTGTTCCGCATCAGCCGCGAGGAGTTTGCAGCTGCGTTAGCCGAGTTGGAAAGCAAAGGAGTTTAAGAACCATGAGCATAAGGGAAGACGTATCCACACCGCGCCGGACGAAGGAGATCATTCAGCGGCACGGTTTTTCGTTCAAAAAAAGTCTGGGGCAAAACTTTCTGATCGACCAAAACATCCTCGGTAAAATTGTTGCCGCCGCCGAATTGGACAAGACCCAGGGCGCACTGGAAATCGGGCCGGGCATCGGCGCCTTAACGGAGAAGCTGGCGCAGGAGGCAGGCAAGGTGGCAGCGGTGGAGATTGACCAGCGGCTGCTTCCGATTCTGCAGGAGGTGCTGGAGCCCTACCCGCACGTCCATGTGATCCATGGCGATGTGTTGAAGCTGGACCTAAAGGCTTTATTTGCTGCGGAATTCAGCGGGGTGAGCGGCGTCAGTGTCGTCGCCAATCTGCCGTATTACGTGACGACTCCCATCATGATGAAGCTTCTGGAAGAGAAACTGCCGCTGAAACATATCGTCGTCATGATCCAGAAGGAAGTGGCCGAGCGCATGGCTGCCACTCCCGGCGGCAAGGACTACGGCAGCCTTAGCATCGCCGTGCAGTACTACAGCACCCCGGAGATGATCTGCACGGTGCCGCACAGCGTGTTTATTCCACAGCCGAATGTAGAGTCCGCAGTGATTCGCTTAACCGTGCGGGAGAAGCCAGCTGTGGCGGTTCAGGATGAGGCGTTTTTCTTCGAGGTGGTGCAGGCTTCTTTTGCCCAGAGACGAAAGACGATTTCCAACAATTTGAAAAGCCGCTTCTTCCCGAAGGAAGGGCGGGAGAGACTGGAGCAACTGCTGGAGGAAGCCGGGATCCAGCCTTCCCGGCGGGCGGAGACATTAAGCCTGGACGAGTTCGCCAAGCTGAGTGATACGCTGCTGAATGCCGGGGTGAAGGAACTCCGCGAGTAACCATTCCCTCTTGTCGCCCATACGATGGGATAGAGGTGATGGATTTGGCGAACTTGGGAGACTTGGTCGTCCGCAAATCATACGGTGGAGATGTTACGTTCCGAATCGAACAGATTGTGCGGAGTGAAGCGATTATTAAAGGAACGGAATTCCGGCTGCTGGCGGATGCGCCCTTAACTGATTTGGTTAGGGTAGACCCGGCTTCCCCAGGAGAGACGACGCAGCGGGCCCGCATTAAGGCGACGGAATCGCTGAAGCGGTTAACTCAAGACCGCAAGGAATTGGCAGAACGCAATCGAATGGTAATTGGACGGGAACTGTATGGGCAAGGCGAGCCGGCCTATTTTGAGGTCCCGGGTAAGGTCCTGCATCTCGATGGCGACGAACGCTATTTGCAAAAGAGCTTAAGCCTGTATCAGAAGCTGCGCGTCCCGGTTCAAGGCTATTATGTCACGGAATCGCAAATGGCAAATGCGCTGTACCGTCTGCTGCCTGTGGTCAAGCCGGATATCGTCGTGATCACGGGTCATGACGGCGTGTTAAAATCGCGCCCCACCAGCGACCTTTATAATTTGACCAGCTATAAAAATTCCAAGTATTTTGTGGAGGCCATTCAAATGGCTCGGCAATACGAACGGAATTTCGATACGTTAACGATTGTGGCCGGCGCTTGCCAGTCGCATTTTGAGGCGCTGCTGCAGGCGGGGGCTAATTTTGCTAGTTCGCCCGGCCGGGTGCTGATCCATGCGCTGGATCCGGTGTATATCGCCGCTAAAGCGTCGCTCACCTCGATTCGGGATACGATCCAGATTACTGACGTGCTGAATCATACGATCAGCGGCGCCCAGGGGGTTGGCGGGATCGAGACTCGTGGCAGTTACCGAATCGGGTTGCCCAAACTGAAGGACTTGTCGACGCTGAAAGTGGTGCCGTCCATGTGAAAGGGTTGCCGGAAGGAACTGAGGCTAGTGCCCCAGGACCTTCCGGTTATTTTTTAGTACCTGGCTCTTTAGCCATCAGGTAAAAAGAAAATGTCGAAAAATAATCGTTGACACATCTTTTTTGCTGCTGATATAATTATTTATTCCGATTTGACAAGTTTGTGACTTTCCTGTATAATGGACAAAGAAAGAAGGTGGTCACAGGCAATGGCTAAAAATGCGCTGTCGGAAATAAAGCATAGTCTCGACGCCCACGTTGGACAGAAAATTATGCTCCGGGCAAACGGTGGTCGCCGGAAGACCGTCGAACGCACTGGAGTATTGGAGGAGACCTATCCTTCGGTCTTCATTGTGAAGCTGGATCAAGAGCAGCAAACCTTTAAGCGTGTGTCTTACAGTTATGCCGATATACTGACCGAATCCGTTGAAGTTATGGTTTATGACGACAACGACGGGATGCGGATTTCGTATATTAAACCGTGAACATCATGAATCAAACCGCAAACGGTTCTCGCCCTTCGGGTGAGGCCGTTTTTTTTTGATACGTTCGAAGATGCAGGTTAGGGTGATCTCGCTGTCGCTGGGTTCACCAACCAAGGTTGTCGGGTGTTCACCTTAGATGGACAAAGTTTCGGTGTATGCTCGAAACGGTGCCTGCGTATACTAACCATCGTTCCTATATCCATGGCCAAAGGAGGAGACTGACCATGTCGCGAAGAAGACGCAGCGTGATGTCGGAGAACTTGAAGGTCGAGTTAGCGAAGGATCTGGGATTTTACGATACCGTCCAGCAGGAGGGCTGGGGCGGCATCAAGGCGAAAGATGCGGGCAATATGGTGAAGCGGGCGATCGAGCTCGCCGAGAAGGCGGCATCGAAACAGCAATAACCTCTGCCACAGCGAAGCGTCCCTTTCAGGGAGCTTCGTTTTTTTCGTTGGATGCAGTAAGATAGAGGGAGGAAAAATTGTCTTTCATACATAGACGTGGAGGCAACGTTTTTTTAGAATTAAAGAATGTGCCAAAAAGACCGGATGGATGCGGATATTCCACGGAATTGCTGAGGTGGGGAAGCGGCATGAAAATTTACGAAAAAGCACCGGCCAAAATTAATTTAATGCTCGACGTGTTACATAAGCGTCCTGACGGATACCATGAGGTCGAGATGATCATGACCATGGTGGATCTGGCAGATCGTTTGGAAATGAGCGCCCTTCCGCGGGATACGATCATTATTTCGAGCCAGGCCGGATATATTCCGCTGGATGAGAAGAATTTGGCGTTTCAGGCGGCGAAGTTGATTAAGGAACGCTACAACGTGCGGAGCGGGGTTTATATACACCTCGATAAGAAAATACCGGTGGCTGCCGGCCTTGCCGGCGGCAGCAGTGACGCGGCGGCTACGCTGCGGGGCTTAAACCGGCTATGGGAGCTTGGCATTCCCGAAGAGGAGCTGAAGGAGCTGGGGGCGGAGCTGGGCTCGGACGTGCCTTTTTGCGTGACGGGCGGGACGGCGCTGGCGACAGGGCGAGGCGAAGTGCTGACGCCGCTGGTGAATCCGCCGCAATGCTGGGTGGTGTTGGCGAAGCCTCCGATCAACGTGTCGACTGCAGAGGTGTATGGACGTCTACAGGCGGAGCGAATTACCGATCATCCGTCGGCAGCCCGGATGCGGGAGGCGCTGGAGAGACGATCATTCACGGGTGTATGCCAAGAGCTCGGCAACGTGTTGGAGCAGGTGACGCTGGAGCTTCACCCGGAGGTGGCGCAACTGAAAGAAGCGATGCTGCGTCTTGGCGCGGACGGCGTGTTGATGTCCGGCAGCGGACCCACGGTGTTTGGGCTCGTGTCGAAGGAATCGAAGGTGCCCCGCATTTATAACGGATTACGCGGGTTCTGCAAAGAGGTTTACGCCGTGCGGCTGTTGACCTAAAGCTCAGCTGCGGAACTGGAGCCGGGTACTCCTTCCTCGTTCCAAGGCTTGGACAAATCCGTACAAAAGTGTTATAGTTTCATTAAAATATTCGGATTTAGCGAGGGGTACTTCGTGAAGAAATTAAAAAGAAGCGCTCGTTTGGTGGAGATGACCCATTATCTGTTGTCTAGACCACACCATTTAATCCCGCTGACTACCTTTGCGCAACGGTATGGGGCGGCTAAGTCGTCCATCAGCGAGGATCTGGGGATTATTAAAGAAGTGTTTGAAGGCGAAGGCATGGGGGAATTGCTGACGCTTGCCGGGGCGGCCGGCGGCGTGAAATACATTCCCCGGGTCGGACGGGAGCAAGCGAACGCTTTTATCCAGCAGCTCTGTGAGAAGCTGGCGCAGCCAGACCGAATTTTACCGGGCGGATATTTGTATATGTCGGATCTCTTAGGACAACCGGCGCTGATGAATGAGGCGGGCAAGTTGTTTGCCACCGTCTTCGGTGATTTGGAGATCGACTGCATTATGACCGTGGAAACGAAGGGGATCCCTCTCGCTTATGCAACGGGAGCGGAGCTGAATCTGCCGGTCGTCCTGGTTCGCCGCGACCATCAGGTGACGGAAGGCTCCGCCGTTAGCATTAATTACGTATCGGGCTCTCACAAGAGCCTGCATACGATGACGCTGTCGCGCCGGGCATTGAAGGAACACTCTCGCGTCTTGATCGTCGATGACTTTATGAAGGCGGGGGGTACGATTCAAGGGATGGTTGACCTGCTGGCTGAGTTTAACGCGGAGGTTGCCGGAGTCGGGGTTCTGGTTGAATCAGGTGAAGTTGCCAGCGAACAGCGTCTGTTACATGATTACGTTTCCCTGGCTACACTTCGGGCGGTTGATCCCAAGGAGAAGGAGATTTCAGTAGAACCTGGGAATTATTTTTCGAAATTTGAACAATAAGAACTATGTCGAGATCTCCTCAAATTGTAAGAATTCTCGACGAAACATGTCGAAAACCCCGTTTTATCAAAAAAAATCGTGATTTTAGGCCATTTTGTTGATCAAAAAAAAAGGATTTCGGTTTGCTATGTGGAATAATACACCAAGTCTCTGATGGAAAAAGGTGGTGAACACATATGCAAATTACGGATGTAAGACTCCGCCGAGTCAGCTCTGAGGGCAGAATGAAGGCCATCGCATCCATTACCATCGATAACGAATTTGTTGTTCATGACATTCGCGTCATCGATGGGAACAATGGGATGTTCGTAGCAATGCCTAGCAAGCGCACGCCGGACGGGGAGTTCCGGGATATCGCTCATCCGATTTCCTCCGGTACTCGCGAGAAGATTCAAGCCGCAGTTCTGGCTGAGTACGAGCGTGCCGCCGAACAAGAGGAAGCGATTGAAGAAGGGGCGTAAGTCGCATTTATTTGATTTATCGATCAATTGGGGTTCGAGGAAAAGGGAGCCATGTCCGCATGGCTCCCTTTTCTTTTTGCCCTAAATGAGATATATTCAGTAATGAGTTTTAATGAGAGAGAGAGAAATACTTCTTTTTTTAAAAATAAGAAGGAGGCCGGGGACTTGAAGAGATTAGCGATCGTTCTTGCCGCAGGCCAAGGGAAACGGATGAAGTCCAAGCTCTATAAGGTGCTTCACCCCGTTTGCGGCAAACCGATGGTTGGGCATGTACTAAATGCGGTTCAAGAAGCAGGTTGCGAACGCAGCATCGTCGTTGTTGGCCATGGAGCTGAAGCTGTAAAATCCTATTTGGGTTCATCGGCGGAATACGTGTTGCAGGAGCAACAGCTGGGAACCGGACATGCCGTCAAGCAGGCCGGGCCATTATTGGCGGGAGAAGAAGGAGTCACACTGGTTATTTGTGGCGATACCCCTTTGGTTACGGCGGAAACACTGGAAGCTCTTTTCGAACTTCA
The DNA here is from genome assembly GCF_047200555.1 of Paenibacillus sp. MB22_1. Lineage (NCBI taxonomy): Bacteria > Bacillati > Bacillota > Bacilli > Caryophanales > Paenibacillaceae > Paenibacillus > Paenibacillus sp. MB22_1. The sequence continues at coordinate 1,278,743 of NZ_JBLADV010000002.1, read as the reverse complement.
TCAACGTAAGGGAGCGGCAGCAACCGTACTGACAGCGGTGATGGAACAACCGTATGGTTACGGCCGAGTGATCCGCGGCGCTAACGGAACGGTTGAACGGATCGTCGAACAGAAGGACTGCTCGCCGGAGGAAGCCGCCGTGCAGGAGATTAACACAGGCACTTATTGTTTTGATAATGCAAAATTATTTGCTGCACTGGAGAAAGTGACGAACAACAACGCCCAGCAGGAGTATTATCTTACCGACGTGATCGGCATTTTGGTGCAGGCGAACGAAATCGTAGAAGGCTATGCAGTAGCCGACGTTCGCGAATCGATTGGCGTCAATGACCGAGTGGCCTTGGCGGAGGCCGAAGCCGTCATGCGGGAACGCATCGTGCGGGGCCATATGCTGAACGGCGTAACGGTGATTGATCCGGCTTCCACGTACATCGGGGCCGATGTCACCATTGGAGCGGATACCGTAATTTATCCGGGGACCGTTCTATCCGGTAAAACGTCCATCGGTGAAGATTGCGTGATTGGGCCGGCCGCAGAAATCGAAGATAGCGTGATCCAAAACGGCGCGAAGGTGAAACAGTCGGTGCTCAGCCAGGCAGAAGTCGGCCGGGAGACGACGGTTGGTCCTTTCGCTTATTTGCGTCCAGGGGCGAAGCTCGGAGCGCATGTGAAGGTCGGCGATTTTGTAGAAATTAAAAATGCGACCCTCGATGAAGGCTCCAAAGTCTCGCACCTCAGCTATATCGGCGATGCGAAGGTTGGTAAGAACGTGAATATTGGCTGCGGCGCGATAACAGTGAACTATGATGGTTATAATAAGTCCATTACGGAGATCGAGGACGATGCCTTTGTAGGCAGCAACGTCAACTTGATCGCTCCGGTTAAGGTGGGCAAAGGCGCTTATGTCGTTGCCGGATCTACGATCACACAATCGGTTCCGGACAATGATCTTGCTATTGCCAGAACCCGGCAGGAGAATAAACCCGGCTATGCCGAGAAGATTCGTGCCCGGGCGAAAGCGAAGAAGGAAAGACAGCAACAATCTTAATTTCAAATGCAGTGATCTGCAGTGACCATTTGAATAGACGGGGTAGCTGTGAAGGCGGGTTGTTTAAGAGACTCCCTGACGCTATCTACACAGCACGGAGGGTTTTAATTTTATGACTTATTGTGATTCTAAATTAAAGATATTCACCTGTAACTCCAATCCGAAATTGGCTCATCAAATCGCTGACTATATCGGCATTCCGATGGGCGAATCGGAGACGACGAGCTTTAGTGACGGCGAAATACAGGTCAAGCTGTCCGAAAGCGTTCGGGGCTGCCACGTCTATGTGGTGCAATCGACTTGCGCACCTGTCAACGATAACTTGATGGAGCTCCTCGTGATGGTGGATGCTTTGAAAAGAGCTTCGGCCAAGAGCATTAATGTCGTTATCCCGTATTACGGTTACGCCCGCCAAGACCGGAAAGCCCGTTCGCGCGATCCGATCACGGCGAAGCTGGTTGCCAATCTGATCGAGAAAGCCGGCGCACATCGGGTCATTACGATGGACCTTCATGCGATGCAGATCCAAGGCTTCTTCGATATCCCGGTGGATCATATGCTAGGCGTGCCGATCTTGGCCCAGTATTTCCGTTCCAAGCATATCGCGAATCCGGTTGTCGTCTCGCCTGACCATGGCGGGGTGGTACGTGCCCGTAAGCTGGCAGATTTCCTGAACGCTCCGCTGGCGATCATCGACAAGCGCCGTCCAGAACCGAATGTCAGCGAAGTCATGAACATTATCGGGAACATCGAAGGGAAAACTGCGATTCTCGTCGACGACATCATCGATACCGCCGGTACGATTGTCCTTGGTGCCAACGCGCTCAAGGAAGGCGGGGTAGAAGAAGTGTACGCTTGCTGTACGCACCCTGTCTTGTCCGGTCCGGCGATGGAACGTCTGGAAAACTCTCCGCTGAAGGAAGTGATCGTGACCGATACGATCCCGATCACACATCCGAATCCGACAAGCAAGCTCAAAGTGCTGTCTGTCGCTCCGCTGATGGGCGAAGCGATTATTCGCGTGCACGAGGAGCTGTCGATCAGCAAGCTGTTCGAGATCGAATAAAATGGTCACTGCCACACCAGGGGTTGCGTCCTCCCAATCGGGGACGTAACCCCTATCGGTGTATTGGCAGTGTTGGGTGTTAGGCGGAGGCAGGCATCCGTGTGAAATGTTCTTACGATCGCTGTTGCTCGCGGATTTCTTGAATTGGACTAAAATCAGAAGTGGTAGAAATCCGCTCACAAAGGCGAACGCCTCGCTTCTTCAGAACATTTCCCCCTCTTGCCTGAATCCGCCCAACGGACAATGCTGCCCCACCGATCGAGTGGTGATGGCCATACGCTGAGGGCAACGTCCTCGTTAGGGTGTTGGCCGCAATGCCCTGGAGTGGCAGTGGGGTGGGGAGTAGTAGGGACGACGGGATTGTTGGCACTCCCCGTCGGTGAATACAAACTAACTGGAATTTCTACCGTTAATTTTGGCGGGAACGTAGGTTTTGGGCGATTTAACGGTAAATTGTATAGTTAATTTGGGTACTTTTTCGCTAAAGTGGCAATTTCGCTGAAATTAACAGTAGGTTTTACCGTTAGTTGCGCGGACAGCCGATCCACGCCGAAATTAACGGTACATTTTCCAGTTAATTCGAGGCAAGTAGTAGTTAGTTTAACGAACAATCAAGCACCAGAGGCGGTTTGAAGATACATTAGCGTTTGGAGGGACATGACCCATGAAGTGGATCGTAGGGCTCGGCAATCCGGGAGCCCAATATGAGAAAACCCGGCATAATATCGGCTTTATGGCCGTGGATGAGCTGGCGCGCCGGCATGGCATCGAGATCAAGCAAAGCAAGTGCAAGGCTTTGATTGGAGAGGGGATGCTGCCGGGCGGGAAAGTCGTGCTGATCAAGCCGATGACCTACATGAATTTATCTGGCGAAGCGGTGCGCGCTTATATGGACTACTATAAGGCGTCGATTGAAGACATGATCGTGGTGTACGACGACCTCGACACCGAGTTGGGGCGTAATCGGCTGAGATATCAAGGCAGTGCCGGTGGGCACAACGGCATTAAGTCGATCATTCAACATATCGGCACGCAGACGTTTAACCGAATTCGGATGGGCATTTCCCGGCCGGAGCCAGGGTATGCGGTCGTAGATTATGTTCTGTCGCCGTTTCCGAAGAAAGATAAGCCGCTGCTTGATCAGTCCATTCAAGCGGCATGCGATGCATTGGAATATAGCCTGGACCATACCTTCGAACAAACGATGGCAAAGTTTAACGGCTAAATAATTGATCTAGCAGGGTCGATAGGCTAAAAGCCGTCCGCTTGGGGCATACTGGAGACATAATGAATCTTCAGGAGGCATATAGATGGCTGTAAACTATGTTTGTCGGCACTGCCGAACGGTGATTGGTAGAATCGAATCGCCTCAAGTCACAGAAGCCCAATTAGGCTTCCATTCCTTGACCCCCGATGAGCGGAGAGATATAATAGCGTATGATTCAAACGGCGAAATGACGGTCCGGGTGACCTGCGACTATTGCAAGGAAGCACTTGATCATAACCCGGAACTGCTGCTGCTCGCCAATCCTTTGCAGTAGACTGCAAGCTACGAGGAACAATGGACAAATTTACCGGAATATACGGTTATAGAGCCTTGGCACGTTGCTGAGGCTCCTTTTTGGTTCGGGTAAGCTGGACTTACCCTTTTCGTCTAGCCATAGATTTCTATCCATCAGCAGTAAGAGAGGTGCCTCATTTGCTACAAGCACTTATTGAAGCTTTTTCACGCGATACCGATTTTGCTTCGACGGTTGCGGGCATTAATTCGGGCATGAAGGAGCAGTTGATTTCCGGCTTGTCGGGTTCATCCAGGCAAGTGATGCTAGCCGCGCTGCATCAGGAAACGAAACGGCCGCTGCTCGTCGTGACCCACAATATGTTCTCCGCACAGAAAATGTATGAAGATTTACAGGAAGCGCTATCACCGGATCAGGTGCTGATGTACCCGGCGAATGAGCTGGTTGCTGCCGAATCGGCCGTATCCAGCCCGGAAACGCTGGCCCAGCGGATCGAGGTGCTGCTGCAATGCTCCCGGGGATTCCGGGGCATCGTGGTGGTGCCTTATTCCGGTATTCGCCGCTATATCCCAACGCCGGAGGCCATGGCCGAAGCGGGACTGACCGTCCGGCTCGGGGGCACGCTGGAGCTGGAGCGTTTCATGGCTCAAATGGTCGAGCTGGGCTACGAGCGGGTCGAACGAGTGGAATCCCGCGGCGAAATGAGCCTGCGCGGGGGCATCATTGACTTTTATCCACTGACAGCGTCCATGGCTTACCGGGTGGAGCTGTTTGATGATGAAGTTGATTCGATCCGGACCTTTGATCCGGCGGATCAGCGATCGGTGGACCAGATCAAGGAAGTGTTCATTCCACCTTGCAAGGAACTGATCGCAACGAAGGAACGGATGGGCCAGGCAGCGCAGGCGTTATCCGAGAAGCTGGAGATCCAGCTGGACAAGATGACCGACCGCCAGGCCAAAAATCGTCTCCGCGAAGAGATGTACAAAGAAATCGAAATGCTGCGCGAGCATGTTTATTTTTCGGAAATCTATAAATATATTTCTTTGATCTATCCAGAGCGAAAAACGTTATACGACTACATGCCAGAGGATACGCTGCTTCTGCTGGACGAACCGTCGCGCCTGCTGGAAACGGCCAAGCAGTTGGAACGCGATGAGGCGGAGTGGAATCTGCACCTGTACCAGAACGGGAAGAGTCTCCCCGACCTGCCGCTTGCGGTGGACGTGGATCATCTGATCTACCATCGTCCGTTCCAGACGTTGTTTCTGTCATTGTTCCTGCGTCAAGTCCCGCATTCCCAGCCGCAAAATATCGTGAATTTCGTTACGCGGGCAATGCAGGATTTTCATGGGCAAATGAATGTCTTAAAGGCAGAGATGGAGCGTTGGAAAAAAAGCGGCGCCCACGTCATCATGTTGGCCAGCACCGAAGAGCGCGTGGATCGGATGCGGCGGGTGCTGCAGGATTACGGCATTGATGAGCCTCAATTACTGCAAGGCAACCTGCAGTCCGGCTTCGAACTGCCTTCTGTACACCTCGTCGTGATTACCGAAGGCGAGATGTTCTCCCAGAAGCAGCGCAAAGCGCGCCGCGTCGCCAAGAGCATGGACAATGCCGAACGGATCAAGAGTTATACCGAGCTGAAGGTCGGCGATTACGTCGTTCACCAGAACCACGGGATCGGGAAATACATGGGCATCGGTACGCTGGAGGTCGGCGGGATCCACAAGGATTACATGCATATCCTCTATGCCGGCGGCGACAAGCTGTCGGTACCGATCGAACAGATCGACATGATTCAGAAATACGTGGGTTCCGAGGACAAGGAACCGAAGATTTATAAGCTGGGCGGCAACGAGTGGAACCGCGTGAAGAACAAGGTTCGTTCCTCCGTCCAGAACATCGCCGACGATTTGATCAAGCTGTACGCTGAGCGGCAAGCTGCCCCGGGGTATGCCTTCGAGAAGGACACTCCGGAGCAGCAGGAATTCGAAGCGATGTTCCCGTATGAGGAAACTCCGGACCAGCTGCGGGCCATTGAGGAAATCAAGAGAGATATGGAACAAAGCCGTCCAATGGACCGCCTGCTGTGCGGTGACGTTGGTTATGGCAAGACCGAAGTCGCTATCCGCGCGGCCTTTAAGGCAGCGATTGAAGGCAAGCAGGTTGCCGTGCTTGTGCCAACGACGATTTTGGCGCAGCAGCACTATGAGACGTTCCGGGAGCGGTTTGCCGGTTATCCGATCAACATTCAGACGCTTAGCCGTTTCCGCAGCCGCAAGGAGCAGAACGAAACCATCAAGGGGATTCGTCAGGGCACGGTGGATATCGTGATCGGAACCCACCGCATTTTGTCGCAGGATCTGGTCTTTAAAGACTTGGGACTGCTGATCGTTGACGAAGAGCAGCGGTTTGGCGTCACCCATAAAGAGAAGTTAAAGAAACTGAAAACCAACGTAGACGTGCTGACGCTGACGGCGACCCCAATTCCGCGGACGCTGCATATGTCCATGCTGGGCGTACGGGATCTGTCGGTCATTGAAACGCCGCCGGAAAACCGGTTCCCGGTGCAGACGTATGTCGTCGAGTACAGTCAGTCGCTCGTGCGCGAAGCAATCGAACGGGAAATGGCGAGGGGCGGACAGATTTATTACCTGTATAACCGCGTGCAAGGGATTCATGAAATTGCCGCACAAATCTCTATGCTCGTGCCGGAAGCGCGAGTTGTCGTTGGTCATGGGCAGATGTCGGAGCAGGAGCTGGAGAAGACGATTCTCGATTTTCTTGACGGGGAATACGACGTCCTGGTCAGCACCAGTATCATTGAAACCGGAGTGGACATTCCGAACGTCAATACGCTGATCGTGCATGATGCGGACAAGATGGGCTTGTCCCAGCTGTATCAGCTGCGCGGCCGTGTTGGACGATCCAACCGGATTGCCTATGCTTATTTCACATATCAAAAGGATAAGTCCTTAACCGAAGTTGCGGAGAAACGGCTGCAGTCGATTAAGGAATTTACGGAGCTCGGTTCCGGCTTCAAAATCGCCATGCGCGACTTAGCCATCCGCGGCGCCGGGAATTTGCTTGGTGCGGAGCAGCATGGCTTCATCGCTTCCGTCGGCTTTGATCTGTATTCGCAGATGCTGGCGGAAGAAATTCAGAAGCGTAAAATTACGATGCTTGGGGAGACCCCGCCGGCTGAGGCGACTTGGAACACCACGATCGATTTGGGCATCGACGCGTATTTGCCGTCGGATTACATCTACGACAGCATTCAGAAGATCGAGATCTACAAGAAGACAGCCTCTGTGCAGACTTTTGAGGACGTGGCCGAGTTGGAGGACGAGTTGCTCGACCGGTTCGGGGAGCTGCCGGATGCCGTGCAGAATCTCCTGGCGGTTGCCCGCGTCAAGTTGTACGGCAAGCAGTATGGCATCGAGTCGATGACGCTGCGGGGCGAGGAAGTGACGATCAAGTTCTACGAAGGACAGGAACAGGCCATCGTTCCGAGCAAGCTTGCGGAAGTTGGCAATCTATTCGGAAGATGTGTACAATTTAGTCAAGGGTCCGTGATGCTTATCCGGATAAATACCAAGGGAATGGACGACAAAGAAATGATGGGCTTGCTGGAGCAGTTTCTCGGCGCCCTGAAGGATGCGTTCAAAGTGAAAGGGGAACTACAGAATGTTTCAAAGTAAAAGGCGCTCATGGAGAATGCTGCTGATTGCGCTTGTAACGGTACTGGCTTTTTCCGTTATGGCTGGATGCGGCAAGAATGCAAGCTCGGGAGGGAAAGATACGAGTAAGGTTATTGCGACGTACGAAGGCGGCGAAATTACGGAGAACGAATTCGACCGCGAGCAGCGGATCGTGCTTGCCCTTCAGCCGCAAATGGAACAATTCATGCAAATGGAAGACTTCCGTCAATATTTGGTGAAGCAGGAGATCGCGTATGAATACCTTGAAGCCAAAGCCGACGAGAAGACGAAAGAAGCCGGCAAGAAGAAAGCCGAGGAGCAGTTTGATTTGATGAAATCGTCCTACGGCGAAGAGAACTTCAAAAATATGCTGGACGCCCAGAAGGTATCCGAAGCTGAATTCAAGGACTATATGGTTCGGATTTATACCGTGATGGAAGGCGAACGGCAGAAGATCTCTGAGGATGATGTGAAGAAGGAATTCGAAGCGACAAAACAGGACTATACGACGGCTTCGGTCCGCCATATCCTGATTAACTTCACCGATCCAGACGGCAAAGAGCGGACTGAAGAGGAAACGCTCAAGCTGGCGAAGGAAGTGAAAGCGAAACTGGACAAGGGCGAGGATTTCGCCGCGTTGGCGAAGCAGTACTCCGAGGATCCGGGCTCCAAGGATAACGGCGGTTTGTACGAGAACGTGGAAGTGAGCAACTGGGTAGAAGCTTTTAAACAAGCTGCTTTGACCCAACCGCTGAACCAAATTGGTGATCCAGTGAAGACGGAATACGGCTACCACATCATTCGCGTGGAATCTCGGACCGAGAAGAAATTTGAGGATCTGACGCAGGAACAGAAGGACATGATCCAAACAACGCTGGCCTCGAACAAATTGGACGAGTTCATGGCGGGGGATCTAGAGAAGAAGATCATCAAGAAAATCGACTTGCCTAAAGTGGAAACGAGCACCGGCGAAAATGGCACGGGAACGGACACCAATGCGGGCAATGGCTCCAATGCAGGAACTGACGCGGGTACGAATGCCGGTACAGAAGGGTCCGGCAATGCCGGAAACACCGGAACGGGCAGCAACACGGGCAACGGTGCTGCCAACAATGCCGGCTCCAACAGCGGCAATACGAGCAAATAAAGCAGAGCTTAGGAAGCAGCGCGGAGAAGGTTTGCGTTGCTTTTTTTGCGGACGGACCTATTGTTCCTTATACGCATCCAGCTGTTAAAAATCATGGTTCATTATGATGAATAAGGTGTTCGCCCGGGATGAATACTATGGTCAGAATCACAGAACAAGCCATCCCTGTCCCCACCTTCGGCCGCTCGTTTTGGCGAAGCTTATGGCGCATACATCTGCGTAAGCCGCAGATTACGTATAAAGTCCGATTAGGTGAAGCTTTAGGAAATCAAGCCGTAGTTCAAAACTTCTAAGAAAGCGGGGCATCAAGTGAAATGAAAGCTACTGGTATTGTACGCCGTATCGATGATTTAGGCCGTGTTGTTATCCCTAAGGAAATCCGCCGAACGTTGCGGATTCGGGAAGGAGATCCGCTCGAAATCTTTGTGGACCGGGATGGAGAAGTGATTTTGAAGAAATATTCGCCGATCGGGGAATTGGGCGATTTTGCCAAGGAATATGCGGAGTCGCTGTATGAGAGCACCAGCCATATTACCTTAATCTCCGACCGGGATACGATTATTGCTGTCGCAGGCGCTTCCAAGAAGGAATACCTGGATAAGCAAATTAGTTCCTTGCTGGAGAGCAGCATGGATAGCCGTAAAATCATCATGGAAACAGCGTCTGGATCGTACGAAATTACGAAAGATCATCCAGAAAACATCTCTTCGTTTGTCATTGCGCCAATTATTGCTGGCGGTGACCCGATCGGGACTGTGGTGCTTGTGAACAAGGACGATTCTGTGAAGATGTCCGACTTGGAATCGAAAATGGCGGAGACAGCTGCCGGTTTTCTCGCAAAACAGATGGAGCAATAAAAAGAACTCAAGATATCCGCAAGACGCATGGAGGAACTTACACACACCGCTGTTTGGGGCGGACGCCGTCCGTCCGAAACGTAGAGGGATGTGTAAGTTTTTTTGTGTTGGGGCTTAGGAAATGGCGATGGCCTCCGTTTCGTCTTATAATGGAACCTGTTAGCTTAAAAAACATGCTGATGACTGTTAAAGCAAAGTAGGTTGCCATGATGGAAACGAAGGAAAGCCTGTCCTCCAAGCTGCTAAAGGGAGCGGCCGTTCTGAGCGCGGCGGCGCTAATCACCAAGCTGCTGGGAATGCTGCAGAAGATCCCGCTGCAAAATATCGGGGGAGACGGCGTATTCGGCATTTATAATACGGTATACCCTTTGTACACCCTGCTGGTTACGCTCACGACCTCGGGGTTTCAGGCGGCGGTGGCCAAATTTATTGCGGAACGCCAGGCCCCTGGGCTGGAACGGGAGCGGAGCGAGGTGCTGCGACTGGCATCGGCGACGATGCTGGTGTTGGGGGTTGCCTTTGCGGTGCTGCTTTACTTTGGCGCCCCGGTATTATCGCAGCTCATCGGAAGCAGCTTGTTGATTCCGGCTTTTCGCGGCGCGGCGCCTGCGCTGCTGCTCATCCCGGTGGCGGCGGCGCTGCGGGGATATTTTCAGGGACACCAAAATATGACGCCGACCGCGGTCTCCCAGGTGGTGGAGCAGGCCATTCGTGTCACGGTGATGATCGTCCTGCTGCTGGCGTTAAGCCGGCTGGGAGCCGCTGATGCGGATCTTGCCGGAGGGGCACTGGTCGGCTCCTCTGCGGGAGCAGCTGCGGGTCTTGCCGTGATGCTGCTGTATTGGCGGGGCTATACCCGTTCTTCGCTGCAGCGGCGGGAAGCCGGACCATCGGCGGAGGCGGATCAGCCGCTGACTGACGAGAAACGATTGTTGCCTCGGGAAACAAGGGGGCAGCGATGGTCCGCGCTCTTCAAGGTTGCGCTGCCGATCAGCTTGGCCTCGCTTGGGGTGCCGCTGATCAGCCTGGTGGATACGTTCACGCTGCCGCGGCTGCTTTCCGCCCATGGGGAGGAGCTGCAGATCATGGCCCAGGTGGGGATTTACAACCGGGGTATCCCGTTGGTTCAGCTCGTCACGATGCTGGCGACGTCGCTGTCGGTGTTGTTTGTGCCCGCGATGGCCGAGCTGCAGATGAAGGGAGATACCGGGGCGATCCGGCGTCAGGTGCAGCTGGCCTTGCGCTGGTTCTGGCTGATCGGCCTGGCGGCTTCGCTGGGCCTGGCCTTGCTGGCTGCGCCCATCAACGTCATGCTGTACGAGGATGCGGCGGGATCGGCCACCTTGGCTTGGGTGGCCTGGACGGCGGCGCCCGGCGCGCTGGTCGCGGCGACGAGTGCCCTGTTACAGGGCCTCGGCCACGTGCGCGCCCCGGCGCTGCACCTGCTCGCTGCGGCATTGCTCAAGACCGCGTTAAACGCGGTGCTCGTGCCGCAGCTTGGCATCACCGGCGCCGCCATCGCCGGCGTCGCCGCGTACGGCGCAGCAGCGGCGCTGAACGCCGCGCTGCTGCTGCGCCGGGTCCAGCTGCGTCCGCGCCTGCGGGACGCGCTGCTGCGCCCGGCGGCGGCCGCCCTGGCGATGGCCGCCGCGGTGCTGGCGCTGCGCCTCGCCGCCGCCGAGCTGCCCGCAGGCCGCGGGGGGGCCGCGGCCGTGAGCTTGCTCGGCGTGCTGCTTGGCGCAGCCGTGTTCGTCGCAGCCGTGCTGCGCACACGGCTGCTCAGCGCGGCAGAGCTGGGCGCCCTGCCGCGGATCGGCCCGAAGCTGCTGACGCTGCTTCGGAAGCTGCGGCTGCTGCCGTAGCGCTCTGCGCAGCTTGCTGCTTGCCGTTGCAGCGGAACTTACTGCGGTTACCGCCGGATGGCGCAGAAAATTTCAGTTTCGCCGCCAGCAATGGTATAGTAATAACATGCTGAACGGACAGGGAGTGAAAGGCATAACATGAGCGCAACCATTACAGTGGTCGGCCTCGGCTCGGGAGATCCCGACCGGCTGACCTTAGGCAGCCTGAAGCGGCTGCAGGAGGCGGAAGAACGTTACGTCCGGACGAAGGACCATCCGGTGGTGGACTGGCTGGAGCAGACGGGCGTCCAATTTACTTCGTTCGACGAGGTGTATGAAGCGAAGGACGATTTTCCTTCCGTTTATGAGGAGATTGCCTCCAGACTGTTAGCGCGGGCTGAAGCAGGGCGACAGGGAGAGAATATCGTATACGCTGTTCCTGGGCATCCGCTGGTTGCCGAAGCGACGGTGAAGCTGTTGCGGGAACGCTGTCCGGAGCATGGAATCTCGCTCGATATCATCGGCGGGGAGAGCTTCCTGGACGAGGCCTTCGTTCGTCTGGGCTTCGATCCGATCGAAGGGTTCCTCCTGTTAGACGCCTCGGAGGTCCGGGGGGAAGCGATCGATCCGAGACGGCATACGTTAATAGGGCAAGTTTATGACCAGATCACTGCTTCGGAAGTCAAGCTGGGGTTAATGGAGCTGCTGCCTGACGATTATCCGGTCGTTGTGGGACATGCCCTTGGGGTGGCGGGACAGGAGCGGATCGAGCGGGTTCCGCTGTTTGAACTGGATCGTATGACCGGCTACGGGAACCTGTCTCTGGTCTATGTGCCGGCCAGCGAGGACGATACGCTTCGCAACCGCAGCTTCCAGCGGCTTCATGAGATCGTGTCGATTTTGCGCAGTCCGGGTGGATGTCCGTGGGATCGCGAGCAGACGCATGAATCGATTCGCAAAAATCTCATCGAAGAAACCTACGAGGTGCTGGAGACGATCGACGACGACGATCCCGACCACATGCGTGAGGAGCTTGGCGATCTGCTGCTGCAAATCATGCTCCATTCCCAGATGGAGGAGGAGACCGGCACTTTTACGGTGTATGATGTCATCCAGGAGCTGAATGAGAAGCTGATTTACCGCCATCCGCATGTCTTCGGCAATTTGAGTGCGGAGGATGCCGAGGCGGCGCTGAACAACTGGGAAGCGATGAAGGCCGAGGAGAAGAAACGCAAAGGCATCCAGCCGGAGCGCCAATCGGTCATCAGCGGGGTGCCGCGTGATTTGCCGGCATTGATGAAGGCATACAAGCTCCAGAAGAAGGCGGCCAAGGCCGGATTCGATTGGGAGGATATCGACGGGGTTTGGTCCAAGCTGGAGGAGGAGATCCGCGAGCTGAAGGAAGCCGTCGCGCAAAAGCAAGATCCTGAGTCGCAGGAGCTGGAGCTGGGCGACGTGCTGTTCTCGGTGGTGAATGCTGCCCGGTACATCGGAGTTGATCCGGAGCAAGCCCTCTCGCGGACGATCCGCAAATTTACGGAGCGGTTCCATTATGTCGAGGAACGGCTTCGCGAACAGGGCAAAACACCTGGCGACAGCACATTAGCCGAAATGGACGCCTTATGGGACGAAGCTAAGTCGAAAGAACGGGAATGATGGGAGAAAAGGACTAAATTTCAGTTTTTTTGAGAAAAAAACAAAAAAAGTTCCTAAGAGTGCAGGATTTTTCAAATCAAGCAAGAATACTCATACAAAGATAACCATCTGGCGCTGGGTAGGCTTGAAGGCAGGCCTGAAGCCTATAGTGCCAAGGTATCACCTATTTCTTTAATTATTGGGAGGCATTATTAATGAACAAAACAGATCTGATCAACAACATTTCCAGCAAAAGCGGTTTGACGAAAAAAGACGTTGAATCCGTATTGAATGGTTTTCTCGGCGAAATTACCGATGCACTTGCTAGCGGCGACAAAGTTCAACTGATCGGCTTCGGTACATTCGAAACTCGCAAACGCTCCGGTCGTACGGGCCGCAACCCGCAAACCGGCAAAACAATCGAAATCCCAGCTTCCACAGTTCCGGCATTCAAAGCGGGCAACAAACTTAAAGAAGCTGTAAAATAATGCGTCTCGATAAATTCCTGAAGGTATCGCGGCTGATCAAGCGGCGCACCGTGGCGAAGGACGTCTCCGAACAAGGCAGAGTTCTGATCAACGGGCGCGAATCCAAACCGAGCAGTACGGTGAAGGTGGGCGACGAAATTACGGTTCAATTCGGCCAGAAGCTGGTGACCGTGCGCGTCGAACGTCTGGTCGAAACGACTCGTAAGGATGAAGCTGCTTCGATGTATACCTTAATCAAGGAAGAGCCCATCGCAAAAGAGACCGGTCTGGACTGGTCCTGACATAGTGACGCTCAGAGCATGTTCCGTTTCTTCGGGGCATGCTCTTTTTTAACCTCATGAGGTGTAAAAAATATCCTAGCCAAACTGTGAATTCATGATAATATAGTAAATACACTTACTAATGTTTTCGATAAGCACACATCTGCTTCTTAGAGAACACCTCTGAATCAACCTCATGTTTAAATCATCGACGCTGCACATGCGGCACACCTCTACGAAATGAAATCGCGCCTAACGATCAAGCAACTTTCATACTAACGATCGAACAACCAAACGAAGCAGGAAATGAAGAAACAGGCAACAACAAACCAACTAGAGCAGCAGATCCTATCGTCGCTCAGGCTGCAGCTCACTATTCAGAAACCGGGGTGATCCAATCAACGAAGATAATTTAAAACGCTTACAAAGTGAAAATATTCACAACTATTTCGTTCATCATTTTTCACGACAGCCATAGGGTATACCAAGGTCCATAATCCAGTCTATCCAAAGGATGATTGCCTGATGAAACAGCTCGTGCACAAGCTCTATGCGCGGGGAGAGCTCTCCAAGGAGGAGCTCGTCGATCTACTGGAGCATATGGATGTCGAAACGCGCAAGGAGCTCTTCCGATTGGCCCGTCTAAGGCGGGAGCAGGCTTACGGGGACAAGGTGTATATGCGCGGTTTGATTGAATTTTCAAGCTACTGCCGGCGGAACTGCTTGTATTGCGGACTGCGGGCCGGGAATCGCGAAGCGGAGCGTTATCGGCTCAGCCCGGAGGAGATTCTCGAATGCTGCCGGGAAGGATACGAGCTGGGCTTCCGCACGTTTGTGCTCCAAAGCGGGGAGGATCCCTGGTATACGGCCGATCTGCTGGCTGCCTTAATCCGGGAGATCAAAGCGGAGTTTCCGGATGCGGCCATCACCTTATCCATCGGCGAGCGGGAGGCGGAAACCTACCGATGGCTGTATGAAGCGGGGGCGGATCGCTTTTTGATGCGTCATGAAACCGCTTCCCGAAGATTGTACGAGGCGCTGCATCCTTCAATGTCCTTTGATCACCGGCGCCAATGTTTGGAGACGCTGCAGTCGATCGGCTATCAAGTTGGTGCAGGCTTTATGGTCGGGTTGCCCGGCCAGACCGCGGAGGATTTAGCGGAGGACTTGAACTATCTCCAAACGCTAAACCCAGACATGATTGGCATTGGCCCGTTTATTCCCCATGATCAGACCCCGCTTGGCAATGCGAAGGCCGGATCGCTGGAGGATACACTGGTTATGGTCGCGCTGGCCCGCCTGTTCCTTCCCGAAGCCTTAATTCCCGCGACAACCGCGCTTGGTACGTTACACCCGGAAGGAAGGGAGTTGGCGCTGAAGGCCGGGGCCAATGTGGTCATGCCCAATCTGTCACCCGTTGCCGTCCGCAAGAAATACGCTTTGTACAACAACAAAATCTGCACGGGTGATGAATCCGCCCAGTGCAGGCATTGCCTTGAGCTCCGGATTGAAGCCGCGGGCTTTTCCGTAGATATGGGAAGGGGGGACAGCCTGAAGGCGCTGGCAAGCCGCCGTCATGCTTAGTCATCGTTGCACAGAAGTCGGTTGAGTCAAGAGATGAGGCATTTTTATTTCGTTATTATTCGTGAATTATTTCACAAAAAACGTAGAGGAGACATGGCGAATGAGCATATTGACCAAAACCAATGACCTTGGCTTTTTTGAAATTCGGCTGGAATCTATCGGCGGGCTCGGCGCCAACCTGGCCGGGAAGATGCTGGCGGAATCCGGGGTGCTTGGGCTCGGCCTAAATGGAGCAAGCTTCTCGTCTTATGGTTCGGAGAAGAAGGGCTCCCCGGTGAAGAGCTTTATCCGCTTTTGCGAGCCGGACGTGGAGATCCATGACCACAGTCCAATCGAGGAACCCCACGTCATCGGCGTGTTCCACGAAGCGTTGCACAAAACGGTAAATGTCCTAAGCGGCTTGAAGCCGGACGGAATCGTATTGGTGAACTCAACCCGCGATTTTGAGGAAATTCGGCGCGACCTGATGTTCCCTTACGGGACGCTCGCTGTGGTGGACGCGATGGGGATTGCCATTGACGAGCATACGAAGGTGAACACCTCGATGCTGGGGGCGTTGTTCCGGATATGCGATTTTTTGGATCCAGATTCGATGCGCGAAGTGATTCAGCATACATTCCAGAAAAAATACCCGCACTTGGTGGAGCCCAATCTGCGTACGTTCGACCGGGGGTATCATGAGGTGCGCTTCCAGACGATCCCGGCTCCCGAGGGGGTACAAGGGATACAATTCGAACGGCCGCAGCCGCTGCTCGGCTATAAGACGCAGGCGCCGGGCGGCATTATCCGGGCGCAGGGCAACAGCCTGCTGAAGGATTTGAGCGGCTCCCGGCAGGGTTTTGTGCCGGAGCTGGATACGGACAGCTGCATCCATTGTGCTAACTGCGACTCGGTTTGTCCCGATCTTTGCTTCGTGTGGGAAGCTGGGGAGGACAAGAAGGGGCGCCCGCAAATGTTCTTGAGCGGAATCGACTACCAATATTGCAAAGGTTGCCTGAAATGCGTGGAAATCTGCCCAACGGGGGCGCTTAGCATGCGTCGGGAGGAACCCGGATATGCCGACAGCCACCGCGTCGCTCACGTCTTTCAGTAGAGGTTTTTTTCCAAGGTCAAGGTATTTTGAACTCGCAGAAGAGCCTAAAGGAGGACTTTATCGATGTCTATAACCGAAGAGAAAATCACGAAAATGACGCTGGCGGAACAAACGACGGCCTTCGAGTCAGGCAATGAAGCGGCAGCCATGGCGGCGGCTCAGATCAATTACCATGTGATGGGGTATTTTCCGATCACGCCGTCCACGGAGATCGCGCAAATACTGGACCAGAAGAAGTCGCAAGGCCTGCATGATATCCAGCTGATTGCAGCGGATGGGGAGCATGGCTCGGCGGGGATCTGTTACGGGGCAGCACTCGCTGGGGCTCGGGTGATCAATGCGACCAGCGCCAACGGGTTCATGTACATGATCGAACAGCTGCCGGTGCAGTCCGGGACGCGGTTCCCGATGGTGCTGAACCTGGTCACGCGCGCGATCAGCGGTCCGCTGGATATTCGCGGCGACCACTCCGATTTGTATTTCGCGCTGAACACCGGCTGGTTGATCCTGACGGCGAGCACCCCGCAAGCGGCATACGACATGAACATCATGGCGCTGAAGTGGTCGGAGCATCCAGAGGTTCGTCTGCCAGTGATCGTTGCCTATGACGGGTTCTTCACGTCTCATCAGAAACGGAAGTTAAGTTATTTCAAGGACGCCAAGACGGTCCGGGCGTTCGTAGGTGAAACGCCGCCGGTCGGATTTGATAACGTAGTCGATCCGTCGCGGCCGATCTCGGTTGGCGCGCATATGAACGGCGATGACCTATTGAATAACCACTACCAGCTGCACCTGGCTCAGGAGCGGGCAGCCGAAGTGTATCAACAAATCGCTGCCGAATATAAGGCGATTTCGGGACGCGATTACCCGGTGCTCGAATTGTATCAAATGGAGGATGCGGAGGTCGCTTTATTTCTGCTGAACTCGGCGGCGGAAACGGCCAAGATCATCGTGGATAAGCTGCGGGGTCAGGGGATTAAAGCGGGGCTCATTCGGCCGAACGTCATCCGGCCTTTCCCGGCGAAGGAGATCCGCACCGCGCTGCGGGGCGTCAAAGCGCTGCTGGTGGGGGAACGCGCCGATTCCTACGGCGGCAAAGGCGGCAATATGACGCATGAAATCCGCTCCGCGCTGAAGCTGGACCCGGCGAACCAAACGATCGTCTTGTCCCGCGTGTTTGGCCTGGGCGGTAAAGACTTCTATCCGGATGAAGCGGAAGCGTTCTTTAACCTGGCCATTGAGGCGATGAACCAAGGCGAAGCTGCGGTGCCGTTCGATTATTTTGGGCAGGTGCCCGGGGATCCGGTGCACGAGCTCAAACCGATCTTGACGCCGCAGCACGGCGATGCCTTTAACAGCGGGCTGATTCAGGTGACGCCGGATGAGGCAACCGGCAAGCTGAAGGTGAAGCTGCCGCCGCTGCGCAGCCTGACGGCGAAGCCGAAGCGGCTGGCGCCGGGCCATGGGGCATGTCCGGGCTGCAGCGCGATCTCATCACTGGAGCTGTTTTACAAAGGGATTGAAGGTGACGTGGTCACGTTGTTCCAGACCGGTTGCTCGTACGTCGTTACGGCCGGGTACCCTTATACCTCGCATAAGCAAACGTTCATCCACAACCTGTTCCAGAACGGGGCCGCAACCGTGGCCGGTGTCGTCGAAGCGTTCTGGGAGCGGAAGCGCCGCGGCGAGATCGACGTCTCGGATAACGTGACCTTTATCATGGTGACCGGTGATGGCGGGATGGACATTGGCATGGGGCCGGCGATCGGCTCGGCGCTGCGGAACCACAAGATGATTATTTTGGAATACGACAACGAAGGGTACATGAACACCGGCTCACAGCTCTCCTACTCCACGCCGCTGGGTCATCAGACCAGCACGTCCGGTGTAGGCAAGGCGCAGAAGGGGAAAGCGTTCCACCACAAGGATACTCCGCAGATCATGGCGGCGACGAATATCCCGTACGTGTTTACCGGGGCGGAAGCTTTCCCGCAGGACCTGATTATGAAGGCGGCCAAAGCGCAGTGGTACGCACAACATGAAGGCTTGGTTTACGGAAAAATGCTTAGTACCTGTCCGCTCAACTGGCGGTCTGAGGATCAGCTCGGTACGAAAATCCTGCAAACGGCAGTAGACTCCTGCTTCTTCCCATTGTACGAAGTCGAGCATGGCGTGACGAACATCACCTACAATCCGGAGGCGAAAAACAAGCGGATCTCGCCGCAGGAATGGTTGAAGCTGATGGGTAAAACGAAGCACATGCTGCATGACCAGGAACTGCTGGATGCCTTCGAGGAAGAGGTCAACCGGCGTTGGGAACGGCTCAAGCTGAAGCACGAAAGTCCGCTGCTTTAAGGTCAGCATTCGGACGATGAAGGGAGAGAAAGCGAAGATGGAAGAGACTTGCCGTTGTGCGAAGGATGAGGAGCGGCTGCACCGGGTGGGGGAAATCATCGATCAGTTTCGCCAGCTGCCGGGCGCGCTGATCCCGGTGCTCCACGAAATTCAGGATTTGTATGGCTATCTGCCGGAGGAAGCGCTGCAGATCGTTTCGCGGGAGCTGGGAATGTCGATGGCTGAGATTTACGGGGTGGCGACGTTCTACTCTTTTTTCTCGCTGGAGCCCAAGGGAGAGCATATCATCCGCGTTTGCATGGGGACGGCTTGTTACATTAAGGGCGCGCAAGGGGTGCTGGATCGCTTGAGCCAGGAGCTGAACGTTCCGGTCCAAGGGACGACGGCCGACGGGAAATTCACGCTGGATGCGACCCGGTGTCTGGGGGCTTGCGGTTTAGCGCCGGTCATGACCATTGGGGAGAAAGTGCATGGCCGGCTGACGCCAAACGAGATACCGAAAATACTGAAGCAGATGCGCACACCTGTACAGACGCATTAGAAGGGATGGTGGAACGATGAAAACGTTGTTGGATCTCGAGGGCATTCGAACGTCGCAGCTTAGCCGGCTGGTCCGCCGTAAGCTGGGCAAGGTCGAGGCTGTTGAAGGGGGCGTTGCCGAGCGTTCTGTCATGATTTGCGGCGGCACAGGCTGTACCTCTTCGGACTCGATGTTCATTGCGGAAGCCTTTGAGCAAGCGGTGGCCAGCCAAGGGATTCAGGACAAAATCGAGATTGTCCGGACGGGCTGCTTTGGACTGTGCGAGCTGGGGCCGGTCGTGATCATTTACCCGGAGGAGGTATTCTACAACCGGGTGAAGGTGAAGGACGTAGCGGAGATCGTCGACAAGCACCTGCTTCAGGGCAAAATCGTCGATCGCCTCGTCTACCGACAGTCGCTGGAGAAGGACGGGCGGATCAAGCCGCTGCATGAGGTCGACTTCTTCCGCAAACAGCAACGGATCGCGCTGCGTAACTGCGGGACGATCGATCCGGAGGACATTGACGAATATATCGCCATGAATGGGTATAAAGCGTTGCATAAGGTCCTGACGACGATGGAGCCGGCGCAGGTTGTCGCCGAGGTGAAGGAAGCAGGCCTTCGCGGACGCGGGGGCGGCGGGTTCCCGACCGGTATTAAGTGGGAGACGGCGGCGAAGCAGCAGACGGGGCCAAAATACATGATTTGCAACGCCGACGAGGGCGACCCGGGCGCGTTTATGGACCGCTCGATCCTGGAGGGCGATCCGCACTCTGTACTGGAAGGCATGGCGATCGCCGGCTACGCCATCGGAGCGAATCACGGCTTCATCTACGTACGGGCGGAATATCCGATCGCCGTGCGCCGGGTGCAGGCGGCGATTAAGCAGGCCCGGGATTACGGGCTGCTGGGCGAGGATTTGTTTGGCAGCGGCTTCTCCTTTGATATCAGCGTCCGGCTGGGAGCTGGGGCGTTTGTCTGCGGGGAAGAGACCGCGCTGATGAACTCCGTCGAAGGCAAGCGCGGCATGCCGAACCCGAAACCGCCGTTCCCGGCCGTCAGCGGGTTATGGGGGCAGCCGACGGTGATCAACAATGTGGAGACGCTGGCTAACGTGCCGATCATTATGCTCGAGGGCGCTTCGTGGTATGCGAGCATCGGGAAGGAAAAAAGCAAAGGCACCAAGGTCTTCGCCTTGGGCGGCAAAGTCGTCAACACCGGGCTGGTGGAGGTGCCGATGGGGATTACGCTGCGCGATGTGATCTACGAAATCGGCGGCGGGATTCCCGGCGGCAAGGCGTTTAAAGCGGTGCAGACCGGGGGGCCGTCCGGCGGCTGCTTAACGAGCGAGCATCTCGATCGGCCGATCGATTACGATACGCTGCTCAGCTTGGGGTCGATGATGGGCTCGGGCGGCATGCTCGTGATGGACGAAGAGACGTGTATGGTCGACGTGGCCCGGTATTACCTCGACTTTACGCGTGACGAATCGTGCGGGAAATGCGCGCCTTGCCGGATCGGGACCAAACGCCTGCTGGAGATTTTGGAGAAAATCACGGAAGGCAAAGGAACGATGGAGGACCTGGAAGCGTTGGAGGAACTATCTGAGCAAATTAAGGCGGCTTCGCTGTGCGGGCTCGGCCAGACGGCGCCGAATCCGGTGCTGTCCACGCTGAAGTATTTTCGCGAGGAATATATCGCCCATGTGGTCGACAAGAAATGTCCTGCCGGCGTTTGCCGCTCGCTGATTACGTACACGATCGATCCGGAGAAATGCCGCGGCTGTACCCTTTGTGCCCGGAAGTGCCCGGCGGAAGCGATCTCGGGCGAGATGAAAGAGCCGCATGTCATCGATCCGCAGCTGTGCATCAAATGCGGAATTTGCTTCGACAGCTGCAAATTTGAAGCGATCTATAAGAGCTGAAGGGGGGAGAGTTCGAGCATGGATACGGTGAATTTATGGATTGACGATATGGAAACGGAAGTGCCGAAGGGAACAACGGTGCTCCAGGCTGCCCGCGGACTAGGCATTCACATTCCTACCCTTTGCCATCTGCAGGGCATGAACCACCCGTCCAGCTGCCGCGTCTGCTTGGTGGAGTCGGGCCCCCGCCTGATCGCTTCGTGCACGCTGGTGGCCGAGGACGGCATGCGGATTCGGACGAATACGCCGCGGGTGCGGAAAGCCCGCAAAACGACGGTTGAGCTGATTCTGTCGGATCACCATCGGGAATGTCTCACCTGCCTGCGCAGCGGAACCTGCGAGCTGCAGGAGGTGGCGAATCAAATTGGGGTGCGCGATGTGCGATATGCGGGAGGCAAGGCGCGGTCGACGGTTGATATCTCGTCGCCGTCGATCGTGCGCGACACTTCAAAATGCCTGCTGTGCGGCCGGTGCGTCTCCGTGTGCAGCGAGGTGCAGACTGTGGGGGCCATCGGGTTCATGAACCGCGGATTCAACACGGTGATTGGGCCGGCTTTGGGGCGGCCGATCGGCGAATCGGTCTGCGTTAACTGCGGGCAGTGCATCATGGCTTGTCCGGTTGGCGCGCTGCAGGAGCGGGAGAATGTGGGCGACGTGTGGCAGGCAATCGCTGACCCGCATAAATTCGTCGTTGTGCAGACGGCTCCGGCGGTGCGCGTCGCCTTGGGCGAGGAGTTCGGGATGCCGATCGGGACGCGGGTGACGGGCAAGATGGTCGCCGCGTTGCGCCGGCTTGGCTTCAACAAGGTGTTTGATACCGATTTTGCCGCCGACTTAACGATTATGGAGGAGGGCACCGAGCTGGTGCATCGCTTGGCCACTGGGGAGAACTTGCCGCTGATGACCTCCTGTTGTCCGGGCTGGGTGAAGTTTGTGGAGCATTTCTTCCCGGATATGATGGAGAATCTGTCGAGCTGCAAATCGCCGCATGAGATGGAAGGGGCGATGATCAAGAGCTATTTCGCCCAAACGATGGGGATCGATCCGGGGAACATTGTGGTGGTGTCGATTATGCCGTGTACGGCGAAGAAGTTTGAGGCACAGCGCGAGGAGCTGGCTCACGAGTCGTTACCGGACGTCGATTACGTGCTGACGACCCGGGAGCTTGCGCGGATGATCAAAGAGGCGGGGATCGATTTTGTGAACTTGAAGGGCGAGACGTTCGACAACCCGTTTGGCGAAGCTTCGGGGGCCGGCGTGATCTTCGGCGCGACCGGCGGGGTGGCCGAAGCGGCGCTACGCACGGTATTCGAGCTCGTCGCCGGCGAAGAGCTGGAGACGGTGGAATATACCGCAGTACGCGGAATGGACGGCATGAAGGAGACGACGGTGGAGCTGCCGGACGGCCGGATGATCCGCACGGCGGTGGTTCACGGGCTCGGCAACGCGCGTAAGCTGATGTCGATGATTCAGTCCGGTCAGCGCCAATACGAGTTTATTGAAGTGATGGCTTGTCCGGGCGGTTGTATCTGCGGCGGCGGGCAGCCGATCGTGGGTGCGAGCCTGCGGGATACCCTCGACGTGAAGGCTGCCCGAGCCAAGGCGATTTATGACGAGGACGAAGCGTCTACGGTTCGGAAATCGCACAAGAACCCGTATATCCAGCAAATTTATCGCGAGTTTTTGGAGAAGCCGAACAGCCATAAGAGCCATAAGTATTTGCACACACATTATTTGGTGCGCTCTCGTTATTAGCTTTTTGCCGTTGCGTGTCGGGTATCGGTGTTGCGCTTTGAGCGTTGAGTGTTGAGCGTTGAGTGTTGAGTATTGAGTGTTGAGTGTTGAGTATTGAGTGTTCATCGTTGAGCGTTAAGTGTTAAGTTGCTTTTGTCCATACAGTCTCGAAGGGGTTCAGAAGTCATTTTGGCATCTTACAGGGAGGGATGGGGATGAGCAGGTCAGAGCAAAAACAGGCAGCGGACTTCATCCGGGATGAGACCATTGTGTCAGCGCTCGCTTACGGGTCGCGGCTAGCCCGCGACCGTAAAAAAGTGCTGGCGATTCTGGAGCGTGCCCGGACCGCCAAAGGCATCAGTGCGGAGGAAGCCGCCGTCCTATTGAACGTGGAGGACGATGTATTGCTGGAGGAGATTTACCATGCGGCACGCGAGGTGAAGGAACGCATTTACGGGAATCGGATCGTCTTGTTTGCTCCTTTATATGTCAGCAACTATTGCGTCAATAACTGCGAGTATTGCGGCTATAAGCTGTCGAATAGGGGCATGGTTCGGCGGCGGTTGAACCGGGAGGAGCTGATCCGAGAAGTCGAGGTGCTGCAGCAACTGGGGCATAAGCGGCTGGCACTGGAGGCCGGGGAGGATCCGGAGCATTGCCCGATCGATTACATTCTTGAATGCATTGAAACGATCTACTCCGTGAAGGTCGACAACGGAAGCATTCGCCGGATTAACGTCAATATCGCAGCGACGACGGTGGAGGATTACCGCAAGCTGGCGAGCGTCGGGATCGGCACGTATATCCTGTTCCAGGAGACGTACCACCGCCCGACCTACAGCCGCATGCACCCCAAAGGGCCAAAACGCGATTACGACTGGCATACGACGGCGATGGACCGCGCGATGCAAGCCGGCATCGACGACGTTGGCGTGGGGGTGTTGTACGGGCTGTATGATCACAAATACGAGACGATCGCCATGCTGATGCATGCCGAGCATCTGGAAGCGACGTATGGCTGCGGGCCACACACGGTTTCCGTCCCTCGCTTGCGGGCGGCGGACGGCGTGGATCTGAACAGCTTCCCGTATCTCGTGAACGATCATGAATTTAAGAAGATCGTGGCCGTGTTACGGCTCGCGGTGCCTTATGCCGGCATGATTCTGTCCACCCGTGAGGACTCGAAATTCCGCGACGAGGTCATCAAGCTGGGGATCTCCCAGATCAGCGCAGGCTCGTGCACCGGCGTTGGCGGTTATACCAACACGTACGGCAGAGAGGGCCAAGCGATCTCAAGCAGCGATACCGCCCAGTTCGAGGTAGGTGACCACCGTTCGCCGCTGGAGATGATCAAGTCGCTGTGCCGGGACGGGTATATACCGAGCTACTGCACCGCTTGTTACCGGGAGGGGCGGACGGGCGACCGTTTCATGCGGCTGGCCAAATCGGGCCAGATCCATAACATCTGTCATCCCAACGCTCTGCTCACTTTGCAGGAGTATTTGCTGGACTACGGGGATGACGAAGCCCGGGAGATGGGAGCCACGCTGATCAAAAACAATCTCCGCCGCATCCCCAAAACCTCCGCCCGCGATGCGACGATCAACCGCCTGCAGCGTCTCAAGGAAGGCGAGCGGGATTTGTACTTCTAGCCCGGGGCCCGCGGAAATCAAAAACCTTCAATGCCACCTTAGCGGTTGGCGTTGAAGGTTTTTTTGGCGCCAATATGCTGATTATTCGGCATCTCGCCCAGTTGCCAACTCCATTCCGCTTGCCACGGTACAGGGTACACTTACTGCGCTCAACCCCCGGCTAGTGCTTTATTTCGCCTGCGGACTCCGGCGTGCGGCGTGTGGCTAACCCATTATTTCGCCTACGGACTCCGGCTAACGCTTGCCAGAGTGCTTATTTGGGCCAAATGAGGGGGATTTCATTTCTAACGCTTGTCAGCGAGCTTATTGGCATCAAATGGCCTCGTTTTGGGTGCGAAACAGGAAAATAAGCTCTCTCATAAGCGTTACATTTTGAAAATCCCCATTTTGGGCCCAATAGCGTTGCTGGCAAGCGTTAGAGGTTCGTTTCGCCGTGGTTGCTCCTCTAGTGTCTCTGCTGTCTCTAGTGTTGTTACTCAGCGAGTGTCCCTGCTGTCGCTAATGTTGTTACTCAGCGAGTGTCCGTACTGTTAGTTACTGTTGTTATTCCACCAATGTCCGTGCTGTTTGCTACTGTTTTTGTTTTGCCAATCTCTGCTGACACTACTATTGTGCTCTTTCAGTATCTATTGCTGACGCTAATGTTGTTGATCCGTGAGTGTCACTGTTGTCACTATTGACGCTGCCGACGCGAAAGTTACTACTGTGCTTAACTGCGCTTAAATGTGCTTAACTACTCAAACTACCTTAACTGCACCTAACTTCTGCTAACTCTAACTACTCTAACTACTCTAACTACTCCCAACTGCCCTAACACACCTGCGACGTTTAAAGCTCCTGCACACCTTGCTTTTGGAGTAACTATTTCTCTTGCTTTCGCCTGCGGACTCCGGCGTGCGGCTAACGCTTGTCAGAGCGCTTATTTGGGCCAAATGAGGGGGATTTCAATTCTAACACTTGTCAGCGAGCTTATTGGCATCAAATGGCCTCGTTTCGGGTGCGAAACAGGAAAATAAGCTCTCTCATAAGCGTTACATTTTGAAAGTCCCCATTTTGGGCCCAATAGCGTTGCTGGCAAGCGTTAGAGGTTCGTTTTGCCTCAACAGCCATCACCGGAGCCGATCAGATCACAGGAGCCGAGTTTCTCTCACTGCGACTGAGACCCCCGAGCCGCCTCATCCCACGCCATCATGGCGGAGGGGAAGAGCTCGATCGCGCGAGGGAACACGCCGTGAAGGTAGGCGATTAGCACGCCGTAGTTGACGATCGGGACGCCGGCCGCTTTGGCTTCGCCGAGGCGGTGCAGCATGGCGCGGCGGTTGAGCATGCAGGCGCCGCAATGCACGATCAGCGCGTAGCGGGACAGGTTCGGCGGGTAGCTGTAGCCGGAGACGTGCTCGATCTGCAGCTGCTTGCCCGTGGTTTGGCGCAGCCAGCGGGGGATTTTGACGGTGCCGATGTCGTCGGACTGCTGATGGTGCGTGCAGGCTTCCGCGATCAGCACGCGGTCGCCGTCCTGCAGGTTCTCCACGGCCCGCGCGCCTCGGACGAGCTCATTTAGGTCGCCTTTATGGCGGGCGAACAGGATGGAGAACGAGGTCAGCGGCACGTCCCGCGGCGTATCGGCGGCGACCTTAAGGAAGACCTGCGAGTCGGTGATGACGAGCCGCGGCTTCGTCCCGAGCCGATCCAGCGTGGCCCGGAGCTCGTGCTCCTTCGTCACAACGGCGATGGCGTCGCTCTCGAGCAGGTCGCGGATCGTCTGCTGCTGCGGCAGGATCAGCCGGCCTTTGGGCGCGGCTTTGTCGATCGGCACGACCAGCACGACCAGATCGCCCGGCGCCACGAGGTCGCCGACGAGCCGGAAGCGCTCCTCCTCGTGCGGAAGCGCCGCGACGATGGCCCGCTTCAGCTCCGGCACGCCGCTCCCGTCCAAAGCGCTGAATGCCACGCATTCCAGGGCAAGCTGGGCCTTCACCTCGGCAAGTACAGCCGCCCTCGCGTCCGTATCCAACAGCGCGTCGACTTTATTCACCACGCCTACGACAGGGATCTTCCGTTGCTTCAGTTCGGCCAACAGCTCCCGATAAAAATCATCGGGACCCGCCAACGCATCAATCACCAACAAGGCGAGGTCGGCGCGGTGGATCAGCTCCCGCGTTTTCTGCTTGCGCTGCTCGCCAAGCTCGCCTTCGTCGTCCAGCCCGGCGGTATCAATCAGCACCACTGGTCCCAGCGGCAGCAGTTCCATCGCTTTGTACACCGGGTCGGTGGTTGTCCCCCTCACCGGCGAGACGACGGCAATCTCCTGCCCCGTTAAAGCGTTCACCACGCTGGACTTCCCCACATTCGTCCGGCCGAAGACGGCGATATGCGTCCGCTCCCCGCGCGGCGTTGCGTTCAGACTCATCTAACCATTCCCCCTCTATTCGCCGGGGATGCCCGGCTTCGTGACCTGCAGCGGATTCAGGATGGCGGCAGCGCGTTCGGCGGTCAGCCAGCCGCCGCTCACAGCGACCTGCTCCACCGACAGCCCCTCGCGCCGGGCGATCCCGGCAATCTCGGCGGCCGCCTCGTAGCCGAGATGCGGGACCAGCGCGGCGGCCAGCACGGTGGAACGCCGCAGATGCTCGCGGCATACGCCCTCGTTGACGGCGATGCCGCGAATGCAGCGCTGCTCGAACAGCGGAACGGCCCGCCCCAGAATCTCCAGCGATTCCAGCAGGGAATCGGCGATCAGCGGGCCGTACGCGTTCAGTTCGAGCTGGCCGCCGGCGGCGGCCCAAGTGATCGCGGCATCGTTCGCGATCACCCGCATGGCCGCTTGGCCGGCCATTTCCGCCATGACGGGGTTCACCTTCCCCGGCATGATCGACGAGCCGGCCTGGACGGCGGGCAGCGTGTATTCGCCGATGCCCCCGGCGGGGCCGGACGCCAGCAACCGCAGGTCGCCGGCGATCTTGAACAACGTCACGGCTGCCGCTTTCAGCAGCCCGGACACCTCGACGAAGACGTCCATGTTCTGCGTCCCGTCCATCGGAAATTCGCTGCGCGCTAAGCCCAGCCCGGTCAACTCCTGCAGCGTGTCGGTGACCTGGAAGATGTAAGCCCGGGGCGCGTCCAACCCGGTGCCGATCGCCGTGCCGCCGAGATGAATCTCGCGCAGCCGCTCCTCGGCTTTGTACAGCCGCCACCGGTCGCGGGCGACCGCCTTGGCGGAAGCGCCAAAGCCCTGGCCGGCCATCATCGGCAGGGCGTCCATCAGCTGCGTGCGTCCGAGCTTCAGCACATCCGCGAATTCCCGCTCCTTCTCCTGCAGCGCCTCCTGCAGGGAGGCATAAGCGTCGCTGAGCGGGCGCAGCAGCCGGATCGCCGCGATTCGAAGCGCGGTGGGGTACACGTCGTTGGTCGATTGACATCGGTTGACGTGGTCCAACGGATGGACAAGCTGGTAGTCGCCTTTTGTCCCTCCCAGCCGTTTAATCGCTAAATTGGCGATCACCTCGTTGACGTTCATATGCGTGGACGTGCCCGCGCCGCCCTGCAGGGCATCAACCACGAATTGATCGACCAAGGCGCCCTCGGCAATCTTGTCGCACGCCCATTCAATCGCTTCCGCGACCTCAGCCGGGATTAGGCCCAGCTTGCCATTGACCCGCGCCGCCGCTTTCTTGACCACGGCGATCGCTTCGATCAGCCGGGGATGGGCTGGACGCCCGCTGACCGAAAAATTCTCCATCGCCCGCGCCGTATGAATGCCGTAATAGACTTCTGCCGGGATCGCTTTGGGGCCTAGCGCGTCGGTCTCCATGCGATATTTTTGATCGGAATCGGGTTGATTCGGAAATTCTTGACGCATTCGGGTTCGCCTCCGACAAATGTCAATCTCTTCCTTTCCATCGTAGTTGAAAGCGATTTCTCGAGACAGTAAAGAAGATCACGTGAAAGGCCGGAAGGAACTTGTTCTAAAGACGATTTTTCGTCCATAAGCTAGGGATAAGAAGGAGGGGTACATGCCATGGTCGAACCAAATAAAGCCAAGCATCAGGAGCTGCATTTGCTAAATCGCAAGCTGTTGGACATTACGGGGGTCCTCAATGTGGAAAGCTTCGACAGCGAGGAGTTTTTGCTTCAAACCGAACTTGGTGCGATGACGATCCGAGGGCATAATTTACATATCAAAAACCTGAACCTGGAGCAGGGACTGGTCAGCATCGAAGGTACGGTAAACTCGCTTTCGTATTTGGATCCGGGGTCCAATTCGTCCAGTAAGGGCCTGCTCGGCAAGCTGTTCCGATGAATTTGGAGACACAATGGGCGACCCTGCTCTGGATGCTGGCATCCGGGGGGATCATGGGCATCGCCTTTGACAGCTATCGCGTCGTCTCGGGACAGCTCCGGTTTCCCCGCTGGAGTGTCCATGCCCTCGATTTGCTCTACTGGTTGGCTGCCGCCTTATTCGTCTTCCGCACGTTGTATCACAGCAACCAGGGGGAACTAAGGTTCTATGTTTTTTTAGGACTTTTTCTAGGTATTTGGATTTATTTTTTGTTCCTTAGTGTTCTCACCGAGCGTTTTGTGTTAATGTTAATGAGGATAGCTAACAAAATTTATCATTTTATCGTACGAACGATTGAGATTTTCATCATCGCTCCGTTACAATGGCTGGTCAAAATGATCCGTGTTCTGCTCGGATTCGTTTGGATTGTGCTGCTGTTCCTAGGCCGGATCACCTTGTTGCCGATCTGGAAGCTGCTCGTATGGGTGCTTACACCTATATGGACAAGGCTTCGGATTCCGCAGGGGGTGGACAAGATTCGGCGTTGGGCGGCTGTGTGGCGAGAGCGTGTTTTGCGTCTATTACGCTGGTTCTACAAAGAATAAGGCTGGGAGGTGCCCTGGTGCGCGAAGTGTCGACAAATCCGAAACCATCGAACAAAACTTCATCCTCCGGAAACGGATCTGCTTTCGCTAAGCGCAGGCTGCGGATCTGGATGGGATTTATGGTCCTGTTTTTAAGCTGGGCCGGATATACGTTCATTTCTCAAGCCGGGGAGATCGGCAGCAAATCGCTAGAGCTGGCGGAACGGCAAGCCGCCAAGGCAGCCAGTGAGCAGAGCTTGAACCAGCTCAAATATGAGATTGACCGTTTGAATGACCCCGAATACATTGGACAAATTGCCATGAAGAAATATGGTCTGTACAAACCGGGTGAAATCCCTGTCCGGGTATCCGAGTCCGAAGCCGGAAATGACTGACCCCATGCGGGTTGACGGGACATCCGTCTGTTGACCTTGTTTCAGTCATTCGGTATAATCAAATCACCGCAGTCAAGATTTCGAGGCCTGGCTGTATATTTTTAAGGGAGGATCATTTTATTTTATGGCAATTGAAGTGGGCACCAAGTTAGAAGGAAAAGTGACAGGCATCACGCATTTCGGAGCATTTGTGGATCTGTCAGGAGGTGTCACGGGTCTCGTTCATATTTCGGAGATCGCCGACAATTACGTGAAAGACGTTAACGATCATCTGAAGATCGGCGATATGGTTACCGTAAAGGTAATCAATGTCGATAAGGACGGCAAGATCGGACTTTCCATCAAGCAGGCTGTTGACAAACCGGCCGAAGCCAGACCGCCTCGTGCACCGAGAACGGACCGGCCAATCGGCGGAGACCGTCCTGGCGGCGGATTTAACCGGGACCGGGGAGGACGCTCTTTCAAGCCCCCAGCCAGCAAATCCTCATTCGAAGACAAAGTTTCTCGTTTCCTGAAGGACAGCGAGGAGCGCA
Organism: Paenibacillus sp. MB22_1; assembly: GCF_047200555.1. Taxonomy (NCBI): domain Bacteria; kingdom Bacillati; phylum Bacillota; class Bacilli; order Caryophanales; family Paenibacillaceae; genus Paenibacillus; species Paenibacillus sp. MB22_1. The sequence continues at coordinate 1,248,524 of NZ_JBLADV010000002.1, read as the reverse complement.
TTTCTTCGTTGAAGAAGAATACGGAAGGCAAACGCGGAGGTCGCGGAGCCAAACGAATGTAATCCCTGAAAACTTAATTAATCAAACCCACCGTAGGCGAATCGCTCGCCTGCGGTTTTTTGTTTTGTTTCGCGCTCCAATCTTCACAAGTTGACTTTTGCCTATGCGATAAAGCATGTTTTGTCGCCTCTGGGCTTTTTGCCGACAGGTTCTTACGGTTTTTTACGAGGAGTGCGTTCAAATGGCCGTTGTTCGCAGAACAAGCCCGTGATTCCCCATGCGAACATAGAAACCCCTGATGCGGCTCATCGCTATGGGGGGCCTGTATTCGCGCGGTGTCGGCGTTCCCTCTCAATTTGTCGGAAATTTCTTTTGCGCCGGCTCCGGTATCTGACAAACTTTCCGGTTCTAGCCTCCTATAATGGGACATACCTTACTAATTTGGAAAAGGCGGTGCCAGGATGTTGAATAAGTGGAATGTCACCCTGTTTCCAGGGATGAGAAAGGCGAAGGCATGGGACAAGGGAGCGTTGCGGAATATGCTGCTGGGCCAGCCAATCATCCAGCGGGCTGGGCGGCTGTTCGCGGTCAACAAGTGGACCGGACTGCTTCTTGCGATGAGCTTCCTGCTGGGCCGGGCGACGATCTTGGATGAGCTGGCTCCTTTTGCCGTCGCTTTCTTTGCGGTGATTCGATTTATGCGGCGGGATATCGCGTGGTTCGCAGGGGCGGCGATGGTCTGCGGAGCGCTGCTGACGCCGGGTGCGCATCTTCATGCCATGGAAATCGCCGTGGAGCTTTTGATCTTCGCTTTGCTGCAAAAGGGGCTGGAGTCTTTTGAACGGGCAGATCTCTCCTATGCGCCGATTATGGTGTTTACGAGTACGTTCTTCGTTGGGATGTTCGGGGCGGTGATTGGCCCTTCCCTGACTTGGTACGCACTCGCGATGACCGTGATGGATGCACTGCTCAGCTTCGTATTGACGCTTGTCTTCATTCAGGCGGTCCCGGTGTTTACCTACCGGAAGAAGCATTACCAGCTGCGCGGCGAGGAAATTTTATGCCTCGTGATCCTGCTGGCTTCAGTGATGACCGGAACGGTCGGGTGGGAGATTCAAGGGTTATCGGCCGAGCACGTGCTGTCGAGGTACCTGATCCTGCTGTTCGCCTTGGCAGGCGGTGCACCTTTGGGAGCTTCGGTTGGCGTGATCACCGGATTGATCCTCAGCCTTGCAGATACGTCGGCCTTGTATCAAATGAGCTTGCTGGCGTTCTCTGGGATGCTGGCCGGGATGCTTCGGGAAGGGCGCAAATGGGCGGTCGGATTCGGCATGTTGCTCGGTTCGTCCATTCTGTCCATCTATATCGCCGGCCCGGCGGATGTGATGTCCTCCACTTGGGAGAGCTGCACCGCAGTTCTGCTCTTCCTGCTGACCCCCAAAAAGATGGTCCAAATTATTGCCAAATACGTACCCGGTACGCAGGAGCATGCCAAAACCCAGCATGAGTACGCCAAACGGGTACGCGATATTACGGCTGGCCGGGTGGCGCAGTTCTCCCAAGTCTTCAAGCAGCTGGCGCGAAGCTTCGGACAAGTGTCCAGCACCGGGGAAATCGCTAAGCGCGGCGAGGAGATCGACCATTTTATGAATGCGGTGACCCAGGGCGCTTGCGCTACCTGCTTCCGCAAGAATACGTGCTGGGACGGACGATTCTATCAAACGTATAAGCTGATGACAGAAATGATGACCGCGATCGAGGAGAAGCCGGACATTACTGCGGACGAGTTGCCGGCAAGATGGTTGAAGATGTGCGCGAAGACCGACCAGGTGCTGGATATTATGAAACACGAGTACGATCTGTATCAGCATGATCTGCATTGGAAACGGCAAATCTACGACAGCCGCCAGTTGGTGGCCGAACAGCTCTCGGGGGTCTCGCAGGTGATGGAGGATTTGGCCCGAGAGATCCAACGCGAAGGACAAGCCATGTATAAGCAGGAGGAGCAAATCCGCGAAGCGCTGGAGAAAATGGGCTTGTCCATTCATAGCATCGACATTGTGAGTCTGGACCACGGAAACGTAGAGATCGAAATCGTACATGCGTACACCCGCGGTTTCGATGAATGCCGGAAGATTATTGCTCCGCTGCTGTCAGATATCCTCGGAGAGCATATCGCTGTAATGAATGAAGTCCATCATGGAGGAAAAGAAGGCCTGGCGACCGTCACCTTCGGCTCGGCGAAAGCGTTTGAGATTACGACCGGGGTCGCTGGCACCGCCAAAGGCGGAGACATGCTCTCGGGCGACAGCTTCAGTGCCAAGGAGCTGGGCAACGGCACGTTTGCTGTGGCGATCAGCGACGGGATGGGCAACGGGGAGCGGGCGCGGCTCGAGAGCAGTACGGCGCTGAACATCCTCGAACAGCTGTTGCAATCCGGCATGGAGGAGACGCTGGCGATTAAATCGGTGAACTCGATTCTGATGCTGCGTTCGCCCGATGAGGTGTACGCGACGGTGGATATGGCGCTGATTGATCAATATACGGCGCGGACGACGTTTATGAAGATCGGTTCCTCACCTAGCTTCATCAAGCGAGGTCAGGAGGTGATCCCGGTGACGGCCAGCAACCTGCCGATCGGCATCATCCAGGATATCGAGGTCGATCTGGTGTCCGTTCAGCTCTATCCGGGAGATACGCTGATCATGATGACGGACGGTATCTATGATGCGCCGGGCCCCGCGGTCAACAAGGAGCTGTGGATCAAGCGGCTGATCCAGGAGATCCAGGCCGAGGATCCGCAGGAGATTGCCGATTGTCTGCTGGAGTCCGTCATCCGGTATCAGAAGAACGTCATTCACGATGATATGACCGTGGTTGTGGCAAATATCGACCATCTGCAGCCGGAGTGGGCTACGTTGCATATCCCCGGCATCAGCCGACTGGAGCGGCCGCGCACCGTGAGTTAAACAGAGAGCTTGAGGTGAGAACCTCAGGTTCTTTTTTTGGCGGAAAAATCTTGTTTTTCCTGAACTGGGGGAAAGCGCGTTATAATAGGGGGTGAGAAAGGGGAGTGGAATATTGGATTACCGTGTGGAGGTTACCTTTGAACCCCGGTACGAGCTGCTTAGCAGCCTACATACGATGATATGCCGCAAATCACATAAGAAAATCGACCTGAGCCCGGCATGGGTGAAGGATACGTTAAAACAAATTACGCCGGATTTGAGCTCCCTTCTCAGCGAAATGGAAGTGGACAGCGACTGGAAAACCACGTATTTGCTTGCTTACTTGTGCCCGGACGGGGCGTCGCCTGAGGAGTTTCTGGCGTGGCTGGAGAAGAAGACGCCGGGAGATCTGTATGAGCTGATCGCCGAGTACAGTCAGCAATTTCCGAAGGATATGGGGCAATTCCGCTCCCGTACCTTGACCGTGTTGTCCAGCTGGCATGAGCAATATTTCCGTAAGCTGGAGCCGGAAGTGATCGGCGGGCTGCGTTCCGAAGCTCAGGCGCGTACGGCGGAGCTGGCCAACCAAACCGAGTTGTCGGCGTTTATCGAGGAGACGACGAACGGATTAACGTTTATGCCAAAGGAAGGGCTGGAGAAGCTGGTTCTTGTGCCGCACTATCATTTTCAGCCGATGAATATCATTTATCACTTTGGCCGGATCACGCAGTGTCATTATTCGGCGCGATTCTATCTGGACGACGAAACGGATTTTCCTCCCCATGAATACCGGATGCTCCGGGCGCTCGCCGAGCAGAGCCGACTGAAAATTTTGCGTTATTTGAGCGGCGGTCCCCGAACATTTACGGAGATCGTCCGTCACTTGCAGATTTCCAAGGGGATTACGCATGATCATGTGTCCAAGCTTCGCAGCGGCGGCTTTATCCGTGCCCATATCGATGGGGAAACGATATCCGAATACAGCTTGCGTCCGGAAATGCTGGATGTGATGCACCGGAAATTGGTCGATTATATCGTCAACTAAATCAGTGCCAGCCATGGCAGTCATAAGGATTCCGCACCGTGTGAACGGGGGCGGGGTCTTTTTTTTGTGGCATAAATATTAAATTCTCTGAATAAAGAAAAAATATTAAGTTCTCTATTTACAGAACCGCATCCCGATCGTATAATAGGAGCGTTAAAACTCTACTTAACTTATCGGAATTAATGTCTATTGTAAGGTTCCACCTGAAAAAAGACAATTCGGAGGGAGAAAATCATGCAAATGAAGAAAAAACGAGTGACTGCGCTTCTGACCTTATTGTTGTCCGGGGCTTTGGTACTGACGGCCTGCGGCGGGGACGGGGGCAACAATACTGCGCAGGGAGCGGATTCGACATCGGCTCAGGCGGGTAATGGCCAAAGCGAGGCTGGTGCGAACAACGCAGGCGCAGAAGCAGGAGGCGCGCTGCAGTTCATTCCGGCCAGCGATATGTCCAAGCTTCCAGCGATAGCCAAAGAGCGCACCGATACGATTATCGTTGGCTTAACCGACCCGAGCGGTGCGTTTACGCCGTACTTCCAGCAGAGCGGATATGACGGCAATGTATCGTCGCTATTATTTACGCCGCTGGTAACGGTGGATGACAATGGGCTGCCGACCCCGGGCCTCGCCGAAAGCTGGGAGGTTTCCGATGATCAGCTGACGTATACGTACCATCTGCGTAAGGACTTGAAGTTCAGCGACGGTTCGCCAATGACTGCAGACGATGTGGCCTTTACCTGGACGTTGCTGCATGACAAAGCTTACGACGGGGACTCCCAAATCCCAACGCTGCATATCGTTGGCGGTGAAGCTTATAAGGAAGGGAAGGCGGACAGCATTTCCGGCATTACCGTGAAAGATCCGCAGACCATCTCGGTGACGCTGGAGCAGCCAAATGCGACCGCCCTGGTGCTGCTTGGCGGCGATATCCTGTCCAAAGCTTATTACGGCAAGGACTACAAGTTCGGCCAGCTCGATTACATTAAGAAGCTGCACGAGAAGCCGGTCGGCAACGGCCCTTATATCCTGGAGAAGTTCATTCCGGGGCAAGAGGTGCGTTATGTCGCCAACCCTTACTACTATGCGGGTAAGCCAAAAACCGAGAAGTTTATCTATAAAACCTCTGAAGGTGACACATGGCAGTATCTGGAGACAGGTGAAGTGGACTACGCTTCCTTCAGCGCCACGACCGAGAACATCGATAAGCTGAAAAGCATGGGCTTCGTCAATATTTTGCCGTATACCCCAAGCACTTATGGTTATCTGCAATTAAATCTCGAACATGAAGCTTTGAAGGATAAGAAAGTTAGACAGGCGCTGACGTATGGATTGGATCGTCAAAGCATTTACGTGGAAGCGAACCAAGGCGCAGGGCAAGTCGCCAACATTCCAGCTTCACCAATTTCCTGGGCTTACACGGAAGAAGGCATCAACCAATATGCCTATGATCCGGACAAAGCCAATCAACTGCTGGACGAAGCCGGTTGGGTGAAAGGGGCAGACGGCATCCGTGAGAAGGACGGTCAGAAGCTGACCATCCATTACCTTGGTTCCAAGAACGCCCAAACCGACGTCTTTATTGCTGTAGCGACGGAGAACTTCGCTGCGATCGGCGTAAACTTCCAGCCGGAGGTGTTCGCGGACTTTAACGCGCTGGTCTCCAAGGTCGAAGGCGGCGACTACGATATGGCTTCCTTCTCTACTCCAATGCTTGCTGACCCGTCCGACGGCGTACTGCAATTCGTGGATGGAGAGATCAAAGGTTATGACAACCCGAAGGTCAAAGAGTTGTACGACAAAGCGCTGAGCACCAGCGACATCGAACAACGTAAAGCCACTTATAAGGAGCTGTTCCAGCTGCTGAACGACGAATTGCCGATTATCTTCACGAACTACAAGAAGACCGTATACGCCTATAACGGCCGCATTCAAAACCTGACGGTCAGTCCGTTTACCGGCCTGTCCTCCAGCTTGCCAAACTGGACGTTGGAATAGAATCTGAATCTTTGAAAAATCAGCCGCTCCCCTCGTGTGCCCTGCATGCGAGGGGATGGCTTGTCTAAGGAGTGCGACGCGATGAGCGCCTATATCACCAAACGATTGATTTATATGGCGGCGATTTTGCTGGCGGCCTCGCTGCTGATCTTTTGCCTGTACGCGCTGACGCCCGGCGACTTCATCAGCGGGAACATCAAGCTGACGCCGGAGCGCAAGGCCGAGCTGCGGGAGATCTACGGCTTGAACAAGCCGGTGCTGGAACGGTACTTCATATGGATGAAGAATGCTTTTCACGGCGACTTTGGCTATTCGTTAGCCCAGCAGAAGCCGGTGCTGGCGTTGTTTAACGACTATATCTGGAACTCGTTCCTGCTGGCGGCGGTATCGACGTTCTTTACCTGGTTTATTGCCGTGATCGTTGGCGTCATCTCGGCTTACAAGCAGTATTCCTGGTTCGATACACTTGTGCTGGTGCTGATCTTTGCCGCGATGTCGCTGCCGTCTTTTTTTATCGGACTATTCCTGATCAAGATTCTCGCGGTCGATTTGAAATGGCTGCCGCCGGGCGGGATGATCACAACGGGGAGCAGTGCCACTGGATTTGCTTACGTAAAAGAGGTTATTCACCATATGACCCTGCCGGTGATCGTAATGACCATTTTGGGCGTCGGTTCGCTGACCCGTTACTTCCGGACCAACATGATCGACGTGATTAAACAGGATTATATCCGAACGGCCCGCGCCAAAGGGTTGAAGGAAAGCAAGGTGCTGTACCGCCATGCGCTGCGAAACGCGTTGCTTCCGGCGATTACGCTGGTGGGCTTTGAGCTGCCTGCGTTGTTTGGCGGTTCGTTGATCATTGAGAAAATCTTTAACTGGCCGGGGATTGGGCAGTTGTATATGTCCTCTTTTTCTGTTCGGGATTATCCGTTATTGATGGGATTTACGATGCTGATTGCGATCTTGACTGTGATCGGGACGTTGTTATCGGACTTGCTGTACCATATCGCCGACCCGCGTGTCCGGTTGTAATAGGGGGTTAAGCAACCATGAACTCAATTCCAGAACATCTATCGAAGCCGGGCCAAGAGGCTGCCCGTACCGCCGTGTCCAAGAAGCCGTCGCTGTGGCGCCAGTCGCTGCGCCGGCTGCTTCGCAATAAACTGGCCATGTCGGGGCTCGTTGTTGTTGTTTTTATGTTTCTTGCCTGCTTCTTGGGTCCGCTGTTCTCGCCGTATGCGGATAACAAAATTCAGATGTCGATGATGAACAAGCCGCCGAGCTGGCAGCATTGGCTGGGGACCGATAAGCTGGGCCGGGACGTATTAACCCGGGTTCTGCAGGCCGGACGCATTTCGCTGACCGTTGGCTTGGCATCCATGGTGTTGTCCGTCTTCTTGGGCACGCTGCTTGGCGCGATTGCCGGGTATTATCGCGGGATTGTGGACCAAATCATCATGCGGCTTGCCGACTTGCTGTTAACAATTCCTGGTCTACCGCTGCTGTTCATTGCCGGGGCGCTGCTATCGGAGTGGAAGGTGCCGACCGACTACCGCATGTACATCGTGATGATCATGCTCAGTCTGGTGAACTGGCCGGGGCTGGCGCGGATGATCCGCGGGCAGATGCTGAGCCTGCGGGAGCGCGAGTTCATGCAGGCGGCGGAGGTGCTGGGGCTTCGCGACCGGCGCAAGCTGGTCCATCACCTGCTGCCGAATCTCGTGCCGCTGATTATCGTGATTGCCACCCTGAACATCGGCGGGGCGATTCTTAGCGAGTCGGTGCTCAGCTTCTTTGGGCTGGGCGTGATGCCGCCGACGCCGACCTGGGGCAATATGATCGACGCTGCGAACAATTTGATCGACTTCCAGCAGCATCCTTGGCTGTGGATTCCGCCAGGGCTGTCTATTTTTGCCACCGTCATTGCTATCAATTTGTTTGGCGACGGTCTGCGGGACGTGCTGGATCCGAAAATGAACAGGTAGGTGAAGAAGCTTATGTCAACTTTGCTGGAGATAGACCAGCTAAGCACGCATTTTCATACCGAAGAAGGACGTATCAAGGCGGTTGATGAAGTCAGCCTGCGGATCAAGCCGGGGGAAACCGTGTGTATCGTCGGAGAGTCGGGCTGCGGCAAAAGCGTGACGGCGATGTCGATCATGGGGTTGCTGCAAAGCGGACCCGAGGTGGAGATCGGCGGGCGAATCCAATTTGGAGATACCGATCTGTTGTCTTTAGATAAACATCATCTTCGCGCCATTCGCGGGCATGAAATCGCGATGATTTTTCAGGAGCCGATGTCTTCGCTGAACCCGGTGCTGACGATCGGAGAGCAGTTGATCGAGCCGATGGTGCTTCACTTGAAGCTGAGCAAGAAGGAAGCTCGCAAGCGTGCCATAGAATTGATTGAGCAGGTCGGGATCTCCCGGCCGGAGCAGATTATGAAGAGTTACCCGCATGAACTGAGCGGCGGGATGCTGCAGCGGATCATGATCGCTATCGCCATCTCCTGCCGGCCGAAGCTGCTGATCGCGGACGAGCCGACGACGGCGCTCGACGTGACGATTCAAGCGCAAATCCTCGATATGCTGCGGCAAATTAAGGCGGAATCGGACATGTCGATTCTGCTGATCACCCATGATCTTGGCGTCGTCGCGGAAATGGCCGATTACGTGGTCGTGATGTATGCTGGCAAAGTGGTTGAGGAAGGGGAAGTGACCGCGCTGTTCGAATCGCCGAAGCACCCTTACACGCAAGGGTTGTTGAAGTCGAAGCCGGTGCTCGGACAGCGTCAGGATGAGCTGTTTTCCATTCCGGGCCAAGTGCCAAATTTGCTGGAATTGCAGCCTTCTTGTTATTTTCAGGACCGCTGCGCGCACTGCATGGACATTTGCCGCACGAAGGAGCCGGCATTGAAATCGCTTGGAGGCGGCCAGAAAGCCGCTTGCTGGTTGTATGAGGAGGAGAAACGCCATGGGTGAGCCGCTGCTGACAGTACGGCATTTGAAAAAGTATTTTCCGATTAAGACAGGGCTCCTGCAGCGGACAACCGGACAGGTGAAGGCCGTGGACGACATCAGCTTCACCATTCAGCCCGGGGAAACCTTCGGCCTGGTGGGTGAATCCGGCAGCGGGAAGAGTACGGTCGGCCGCAGCATCGTTCGTTTGACAGAGAAGACGGACGGCGACATTCTGTTTAAAGGCACAGATCTTTACTCGCTAGCGGATGAAGAGCTGCGCCGGTTGAGACCGAAGCTGCAGATGATTTTCCAGGACCCCTACGGTTCCTTGAATCCCCGGATTCGGGTTGGCGACGCAATCGGCGAAGCTTTGCTCGACCACGGGTTGCTGCCGAAGGCGGAGATCCGCGACCGGGTGCTGGAGGTGCTGGCTTCCTGCGGGCTGTCCTCATATCATATCGATCGTTATCCGCACGAGTTCTCCGGCGGGCAACGCCAACGGATCGGAATCGCTCGCGCGCTGATTCTGAACCCCGAACTGATGATTGCCGATGAACCGGTGTCTGCGCTGGACGTATCGATCCAAGCGCAAATCATCAACCTGTTCCGTAAACTGCAGGAGACTCGCGGATTAACGTATTTGTTTATCTCGCATGACTTGAGCGTCGTGGAGCATCTGTGCACGCAGGTTGGGGTGATGTATTTGGGCGGAATGGTTGAAATGGCCTCGCGGGATGAGTTGTTCCGCCATCCGTTGCATCCCTATACTAAGGCGCTTCTGTCTGCCGTGCCGCTGCCAATCCCGCGCATGAAGCGGGAGCGGATTATTTTGAAGGGCGATATTCCGAGTCCGGCGAACCCGCCTTCCGGCTGCAAATTCCATACCAGATGCCCGTTTGCTACGGCAGAGTGCAAGCAGCGGGTGCCGGAATTCCGCGACGTGGGCGGAGGGCATTTTGTGGCGTGCCATTTGGTATAGTTTGAGATAGACTAGTATGAGTTAGTTATATGGGTAGGGAGGTCATGCTTTTGACAGCACCAAAAGCCAGCTTGCCGCAGCTCTATGCGCTGCGATTGGAGATGATTCGGGCGAAGGGCATCCAAGGCGCGGAGCTCGTGGAGCTGCTGGAGCGCAAGGATGCCGCTGAATTGCAGCAGCGAGTTAATCCGGAGCTGCAGTGGGACGGATTTGTGGAATACCTCCAGGAGCATTTGGATGAGGTCAAGCAAGCTCTATCGGAAGGCTACCGGTTTAAGTTCATGACAGTGGGCGGACTGCGGAGCTTGCTGGAGATCAAATTCGGGCTGCGGGCGGAGCAGGATTATGTTTTTGACAACAACCGCTTTGCCGGCGTAAGGCTACATCGGGAAGACTATCAACAACTCAGAGCCCTGGCTCCTGACTATTGGGAGATCCTGATGGATAAGGAGGACCCGGATACGGGGATTCTCGAAATGCGCATTGTGCATAAATATGCAGATAATTCTGGATTCTATCGAACTTAAGGCGACTGTCTTAGGTTCCTTTCTTTTTTATAAGGAAGTGATGGCCTCGGGCCGGGTCTTTCTTCGCGCAGCTGGTTTGAATTCTATCCTAGCTGGAAATGATAGATACGAGAATGTTGAACTCTATCTATTTGAAAGGCGGGATGATGAGATGAAACAGATTATGCTGATTACGGACGGGTGTTCCAATGTCGGAGAAAGTCCGGTGATGGCTGCGGCGCTGGCAAGGCAGGAAGGAATCACCGTAAATGTGGTGGGGATTGTCGATTACGGTACGATTGGCGAGCTGGGGAGTCTGGAGATCGCTGAAATCGCCAAGGCCGGCGGCGGGATGAGCCGGATTGTCGGAACCGAGAACCTGGCGCAGACGATGCAGATGATGACGCGAAAAACGGTCGTCCAGACGATTCAACAGGCGGTTCATAAAGAGATCCGGCAGATCCTAGGCGATCAGACGGTTAGTGACTTGCCGCCAGAGCAGCGCTCGCAGGTCGTCGAGGTGATCGACGAGCTGAGCGAGAACAGCTCGCTGCAGGTGGCGCTTCTCATTGATGCCAGCGCCAGCATGAAGCCGAAGCTCCGGGCCGTGGAGGAAGCGATTCGGGATATGATGCTGAGCTTGAGCTCGCGGAAAGGGGAGAGCCAGCTGGCCGTCTTCCATTTTCCCGGCTCGCACAGCGGAGAGGATGCCGTCCTGGATGTGGACTGGACCAGCGATCTGGGGTCTGCCCGTTCCATCTTCCAACGCCTCGTCATGAGAGGGGCAACGCCAACCGGACCTGCGCTTCTGAAGGTGATGGATTTTATGCGATATGGTACACTGAATGAACATGGTAAGTCTTGGCGTGAGAAGACGGAGGGACAAGATGGAATCCTCGGCGACTACGTCGTCTAAAATTCCCCTGCCGCAGGGAACACGGATTATCGGACGCTGGAACGGCGGTCGGTATGTGATCCAGCGTTTGCTCGGGCAAGGGGCTAACGGCGTTGTATTCCTGGTGAAACGGGAGAAAAACGGAAAATTATACGCTCTGAAGCTGGGCTTCGATACGCTGGATATTCAATCGGAAATCAATGTGCTGAAAGCGCTGCAGCGTCAAGGCCGGCGACGGGGTGCGGGGGAACGGGATCTCAATTACCTGGTGGAGGTGGACGACTTCACTTACCAGGGGAGGGAGATTCCTTTCTACGTTATGCGCTATGTGCAAGGGGAGCCGCTGCGCGCCTTTTTGGCCCGGCGGGGGCCGCGCTGGCTGGACGTGGCTGGCCTTCAGCTGCTGCAACAGCTCGGACGGCTGCACCATTCCGGCTGGGTGTTTGGTGACCTTAAGCCGGAGAACGTGCTCGTAGGGGCTTATGGCGAAGTCGAGCTGATCGATTACGGCGGAGTAACAAGTGAAGGGCACAGCGTAAAGCAGTTTACGGAGTGGTACGACCGCGGTTTCTGGGGGGCGGGAAGCCGTACAGCGGATCCCGCGTATGACTGGTTCTCCTTCGCGGTTGTCTGCATTCATTTGCTTGCTGAGAGTGCGTTAAAGAAAGCGGCGACTCAGTTGCCGCAAACGCGCAGCCGCAGCGATCTTATCGCCATCGTCGACGGGTATGAGACGTTGGCGCCGTACCGCGCCTGGCTGAAGCGGGCTCTCCATGGGGAGTTCCGGGATACGGCGGAAGCGTGCCGGTTGTGGAAGGAGATGGTCACCCGCCGTTTCACTCCGCGGCGCCGGACGCGGTCTGCGACCCCGGGATGGATCGTCGGGGCGTTTGCGGTATCGCTGACGTTGCTTGCCTGTGCGCTTTATTTGACTTTTAGGTTTTAGGCGGTGGGCTTCCGAAGCTAACGGACACCAGAGACGCTATTCGCTTGCGATTGGACTTCCTCCGATTCTAACGGACTGAGGAGACCTTATTTCGGATAACAGCGGCAATCTGGTCCATTAAAAGGCCACTTAAGGTCACTGGGGTCCGTTAGATTGGGAAATTGCCGGGAAATGGGCAAATAGAGTCCTTCCAGTCCGTTACGTTTACGAACTCATTTTTGAGGGAAGGGAGAGGGGGTATCCGATGAAAGAAACCACACTGTACCGATTAACGGAGCAGGTTCGCCGTTTTGGCAGGCAGGAACAGTTATGGTTGCCCGGAGATGTTATCGTTGTGGCGGTGTCCGGCGGGGTCGATTCTACGGTGCTGCTGCATATAATGAAGGAAATCGCCGGGGACAAGGCGCTGGGACTCCAACTGATCTGCGCGCACCTGCATCACGGCTTACGCGGCGACGAGGCGGATCGGGATGCGGAATTTGTCCGTGAGCTCGCCGAGCGGCTTGGTATCCCCTTTGAATTGGGGTACGCGGATGTGCGTGCTTATATGAAGGAAACGGGGCAAAGCCTGGAGCTGGCGGCTCGGGAGAAGCGGTACGAATATTTGCATCAGGTGGCCGAGCGTTATGGGGCATCGTCCATCGCGCTTGCCCATCATGCCGATGACCAGGCCGAGACGGTGCTGATGCGGCTGCTGCGGGGAAGCGGGCCCTCCGGATTAGCCGGAATGCGACCCAAACGCCGCGAAAAAAATGTGGAACTTATCCGCCCCTTGCTCCGTATATACAAGACGGATTTGCTCCAGGCGTGCCGCGAATCCGGGCTGGCTTACGTCGAAGACAGCAGCAACCCGGATAAAGAGATGACGCGAAATTCGATTCGGCTGGATGTGTTGCCATTTTTAGGGCAATATAATGGTCAGTTGCCGGAATCGCTGAACCGGTTGGCGGTGCTGACTGCAGCAGAAGACGATTACCTGCATCAGGAAGCGATGAGGTTGTACGCTGAGCTTGTGCGGACGGAGGACGGGATTCTCTCGTTTGAAGCCCCTCTTTTCTCCGGTTTACATGTTGCTTTACAACGGAGGTTGATTAAACTAATATTAAATTATCTGCCTTTAAGTACGGAGGATCGCGATTTTGTCAAGGTCGAGGCAATTCGTCAAGGGACGATTCAAGATCGGCCCACGACGTGGAGCTTAGATCTCGGCGGCGGCGTCAAGTGCGTACGCGAATATGACAGGATACGCTTTATCCCCCCGGCAGTAGAAAGTCGGATTCCTCATTATACATATTTGGTGGAACAATTTCCGGCAGAGGTGCCGATCGAGGGCCTGAGCCAGAGCTTGCGAATCACGCGGTATGGCGCCGGCAGGGAGCTTCACGTTAAGGCAGAAGGAAATAACGAAGCGAAATTTGATGCGGATGAGCTGGTCTATCCGCTTACCGTGCGTTCCCGATTACCGGGAGACGTGATGAAAGTTATGGGATTAAACGGCAGCAAAAAGGTAAAAGATATTTTCATCGATGCGAAAATACCGCCATCCCTCCGCTCCCGCATCCCGATGGTCACGGATGCCGCAGGCCGGATCCTGTGGATTCCCGGCGTTCGCCGTTCCGCAGTTGCTGCGGTGAACCCGCGCACGACCACTGTTGTGCATATGGTTCTAACGCCGCGTCCAGATCCGGGGCGCACACCTTGAGGATTAGCGAAAGATCGGCATTCATAGAATAACGTAGGAGGTTCACTCATTTTGCTAAACGATATCCAGGAAATTTTGATTACGCGGGAACAAATTCAAGAGAAGGTTGCTGAGTTGGGCAAACAGCTGAGTGCGGAATACGAAGGGCGTAACCCGCTCGTGATCTGTATCTTGAAAGGCGCTTTTATTTTTATGGCCGATCTGGTGAAGGAAATTACGGTACCGATCGAGCTCGACTTTATGGCTGTCTCCAGTTATGGAGCGGGAACCCGTTCTTCCGGGGAAGTGAAGATCATCAAGGATTTGGATACCTCCGTGGAAGGCCGCGATATCTTGATCGTGGAGGACATTATCGATAGCGGGCTGACGCTCAGCTATTTGATTGATGTGCTTGAACGGCGCAAGGTCAAATCGGTTAAAATCGTTACGCTGTTTGACAAACCGGCGCGGCGTACGGTGGATTTGCAAGCGGACCTGTCAGGGTTCGTTCTTCCGGACGCTTTCGTTGTCGGATACGGTCTGGATTATGCCGAGAAATACCGTAACCTCCCATTCATCGGAGTTCTGAAGCCGGAGATTTACACCAGTTGATTTCGTCGTCCGCTTGGACGAAGGACCACCCTTGCCGGAATTTTGAAATGGCGAGATTGGCTATGGTAAAATAACTTAAGGTCTTGAGAGGAGGTAGGGGATGAATCGGTTCATCCGGAATTCTGGTTTTTATTTAATACTTTTCTTAGTCGTGGTGGGCATCGTCCAATTCCTCAATGGCGGACAAGAAGCAACCGTCACCCCTAAGTATTCGGACTTACGTCAGGAACTGAAGGATAATAATGTTGCTGATCTAACCGTTAAATTTGACGGTTACGCTTATCTGGTAACCGGTAAGTATAAGGAACCTGTCGGAAACGACAAGACGAAGAATTTCTCTTTGTATGTGCCTTTTGACGAGAATGTCGTTAAAGAGATCATCGCATACAGCGAACAGAACGGTTTTAGTTTAGAATGGAAGAAGATGCAGGGCGAAAGCATCTGGCTCACCTTCCTAACTTCGATCGTTCCGCTGGCGATCATGTTCATTCTGTTCTTCTTCTTGTTTAATCAAGCGCAGGGCGGCGGCGGCAAAGTGATGAACTTCGGCAAGAGCCGGGCGCGCCTCTATAATGAAGAGAAGAAGAAAGTTACGTTTGAGGATGTCGCAGGTGCCGATGAAGAGAAGCAGGAGCTTGTCGAAGTCGTTGAGTTTCTGAAAGATCCGCGGAAGTTCTCGGCCGTGGGGGCAAGAATTCCGAAAGGCGTTCTGCTTGTAGGCCCTCCGGGTACCGGTAAAACCTTGCTTGCCCGCGCTGTTGCCGGTGAAGCAGGGGTTCCGTTCTTCAGCATTTCCGGTTCTGACTTCGTGGAAATGTTCGTTGGGGTCGGCGCTTCCCGCGTGCGGGATTTGTTCGAGAACGCGAAGAAGAATGCGCCTTGTATCATCTTTATCGACGAAATTGACGCCGTAGGTCGTCAGCGGGGCGCTGGACTTGGCGGCGGTCATGATGAACGCGAACAAACGCTTAACCAATTGCTCGTAGAAATGGACGGCTTCAGCGGCAACGAGGGCATTATCATCATCGCTGCGACGAACCGTGCAGATATTCTGGACCCAGCCTTGCTGCGTCCGGGACGTTTTGACCGTCAAATCACGGTGGACCGTCCGGATGTGAAGGGCCGCGAAGCGGTCTTGAAAGTGCATGCGCGCAACAAGCCGCTGACTAAAGACGTCAAGTTGGACGTGATCGCGAAGCGTACGACGGGCTTTACCGGCGCTGACCTGGAGAACCTGCTGAACGAAGCGGCCCTCCTGGCAGCACGGCGGAACCGCAAAGATATTTCCATGACGGAAGTAGACGAAGCGATCGACCGCGTTATTGTCGGTACTGAGAAACGCAGCCGCGTTATCAGCGACCGCGAGAAGCGCATCGTGGCTTACCACGAAGCGGGCCATACGATTGTGGGTTACTTCTTGGAGCATGCCGACATGGTGCACAAGGTAACGATCATTCCACGCGGCCGCGCCGGCGGGTATGTCATTATGTTACCGAAGGAAGACCGTATGCTGGCCACGAAGAACGAGCTGCTGGATCGGGTAACCGGTCTGCTTGGCGGCCGCGTATCCGAGGAGCTGTTTATCGGCGAGATCGGAACCGGCGCATACAGCGACTTCCAGCAAGCGACCAACATCGTGCGCAGCATGATCATTGAATACGGGATGAGCGAGAAGCTCGGTCCGATGCAGTTCGGCACATCGCAAGGCCAAGTGTTCCTGGGCCGCGATATCGGGCACGAGCAGAACTACAGTGATCAAATCGCTTACGAGATCGATCAGGAAATGCAGCGGTTCATCAACGAATGTTATGAACGTTGTAAGCAGCTGCTGACCGAGCACGCCAAGGAAGTTCACCTCATTGCGGAAACGCTGCTTGAAGTGGAAACCTTGGAGCTCGAGCAAATCAAGTCGCTGATCGAAACCGGTACGCTGGACGGCTTGAAGAAAGACGGCCAAGATGGCGGCAGCGGTTCCTCCGAGCCGGGTGAGCCGTCGATCGACAGCGTGGGTGACGTTCGCGTTCGCATTCAAGGCAAAACCGAGGATTCGGCGCCTGCTGCTCCGGTCGGGGATATCCCAAATGACGTTCCGGGCGGCACCGCCAGCGATCGGACGAACGATCCGGTTGTTGACGCACCGCAAGGTACCGTCAGCGATACGCCTGGTCAAGCCGATTCGGCGGACGAAGGTAAGGATCCAAACAATGGTGGCAGCACGCCAACCGTGTAACCATACCAGCAAAGACCTAATCCGGGAAACCTCAAGTTTCCCGGATTTTTTTTAGATATCAGCGTACTATGTCAAGTAGAATTTTTAGGTTTCTGGGTAACCCAAACACACCTAACCCCCCAGATTTTCAAAAAAGTTAGCAACTGACAGAGAAGCGATGCTTGAAACCGGCCTTTCTCGGACTTGAAAGGAAATAGCCTCGTTTTTTCAATCCTGCGATGCAATCTGGCTGAGTGCAGAGTATACGCTAACGTACAATTCGCATTCACAGGGCGAGGTGGATAAAGCTGACATACGAGATCCAAGGTCTCCAAGAAAGTGATCCGATCTTCCCTCAGTCCCAGAAAGACCGGTTCCAAGATCTTGCTTAGTTAGTTTCCCCTGAAAAAGTCAGGGTGTTTTGAGCATAATTAAAAGGAATTCAGCACCTCAAAATGGAAATTGTTATTGACGAGATAACAAAGTTCCACACCCCGAGGGAAGAATTCCTTTGCTATAGGAGTTCAACAGAAGCCCTCGGGAATCCTTCCAAGAGGTGAAGAAAATGTTGAAACTTCGAGACGAGCAATTGACCATCTGGGATGCCATTCTCCCGGAATCTGTTAGAAAGTTGCCGGTCGAGCTTGCAATCATAG
This sequence comes from Paenibacillus sp. MB22_1, assembly GCF_047200555.1. Lineage (NCBI taxonomy): Bacteria > Bacillati > Bacillota > Bacilli > Caryophanales > Paenibacillaceae > Paenibacillus > Paenibacillus sp. MB22_1. The sequence goes on along the minus strand of NZ_JBLADV010000002.1, from coordinate 1,231,089 downwards.
ATCAATTACTGGACGACGACCGTTTTCTTCAACCGTTTACTGAGTTGCACCCGAAAGGCAAGAAAAGCGGCCGTCCTACGCTTGCAATTGAAAAGTACATCCGTCTTATGGTCCTGAAGCATAAATACAATTTGGGCTACGAGTCACTCGTGAAGGAAGTCGGTGACAGCATCACATGGCGAATGTTCTGCCGGTTTGCCATCGACGAACCGATGCCCGACCCGTCTACGCTCATCTATGCCCGCAAACGCTACGGCGACAAGATCGTCGAAGACATCAATGCCGCACTCGTAAAGCAGTGTGAGGAAAAAGCCGTTCTGAAAACCCGCAAATTGCGCACGGATACGACGGTTGTGGAATCCGACATCCATCACCCGACAGACGCTACGCTGTTGCAAGATGGCGTAAAAGTCATCACTCGAACGATTCAGAAAATCCGGAAAGTCGCCTCCCACACTGTTCAAGGCTTTGAAGATCGTACGGCAGAAATCAAGGAAAAGATTCTGTCCATCGCGAAAGTTCTACGTCGCCGCACCCGTGAATCTTGGGAAGAAGTTGACCGGATCACTGGGAGCGTAATCGAAGTAGCCGAGAACGTTGTGAACAAGGCGCAAGCCGTTATCGAGAAACTGCAAGACAAGGGCAAAGCTGCTCTTCGACAAAGTAAAACCAAACTGACCGAGGCGGTCACGCTAACCGGCAAGTTGTTGGAACAAGCCAAACAGGTCGTTTCCGGCAATCGAATCATCGCAGATCGGATCGTCAGTTTCTTTGACCCGGAAGCAAGACCGATTAAGAAAGGTAAGCTGGCCAAAGGAACTGAGTTCGGCTACAAGGTGCGAATCGACGAGACGGAAAGCGGCTTTGTGACCGGCTACGCTGTCTACGAGGGGAACCCCTCGGATGATGAACTGCTCGTTCCCGCTGTACAGGCGCATATCAAGCAATTCGGCAAAGCGCCGCAAGCTGTAGCGACCGACCGCGGTTTCTCAAGCAAGAAGAACGAAACGGCCATTACCGAACTTGGTGTGAAGCGAGCTAGCTTGCCGCGAAAGGGCAAAAAAGGCATTGCCCGATCCGAGTACGAAAACGAATTATGGTTCAAAGACTTGCAGCGTTACCGTGCAGCTGGAGAAGCGAAGATTAGTCTTCTCAAGCGGAAGTACGGTTTGAACCGCAGCAGGTATCGGGGCTTTGTCGGCTCAAAATGCTGGGTCGGCTTCGGGATTCTGACCCACAACCTGCAAAGAGCGGCAAAAATGCTCCAAAACTAACATGGAAACCGATCATTAGGGAAAGTTCCCCCTCACAACCCAGCCAGCAACCCGAAACTATTTTTGAAAATCGACTTTTTCAGGAGCAACTAGTTAGGCCGTCGCTAGTGTCGGCATAACGCAATTGAAGTTCAACTTCTTATTGACCTCATCAAGGATGTGATAATCAGAGCACTGCGATTGAAACGGTAAACGGTCTCGCAGCATGGCGAAAGCGACTTTGAGCATCTTATTACCCATTGCAACAAAGATGGCTCGTTCATGTTTTCCTTTTTCCTTCAGACGATCATAGAAAGGCTTAAGGTCCTTATTATGCATGCAGAGACTCTTACCTGCTAGATATACCGCATAACGAAGGTGATCGTTTCCCTGTTTGGAAATCTTGCGGTAGGAGCCTTTGCCGCCACCTGTTTGCTTAACAATGGGGTTTGTGCCAGCTTTCTTAATTAACTGGTTTGCGTTCGAGTACTGAGATACATCGCCGATTTCAGCATAAAGCTCAGCCGCGGTAGTCACTCCTAAGCCCGGGACGGTAAGAAGCAGTCGTCCGTCTGTCTGAAGGAGAAGGTTCTCGATCTCTTGTTCCAAAACATTAATTTTGGCATCAAATGTTCGTAAGTCACGTAGCTTCATTTTCAGTAACATAAGCTCAGGCCGAAGTTCCTGTAAGTTTCTCGATAACGCTTGTTCAGCGACGTGCAAGAGCTTCTGGATGGTGGTGTTTCGCAATTTGAGATTATGCTGAATCGAGAGCTTCCGTAGCCCGGTCTCCCCTAGTTTCAGGACAGCAGCGGGGTGTGGATAATGCTCCATGAAGAAGAGCGAGGCTTTCCCCCAGAAGTCACTGAATACTTTGATTTTTCGAGCTCTACCGGCTGAATAATCTGCATATCCTTGGTACTCGCGCCAGATGAGGTCCATAAGTGCTCGAATCTCTGTACGCAAGGAAGCACGCTTCCGTGTCTCAGAGCGCCGTGCTCGAGTCAAGACATGGAGCTGACGCTGCACGCCATTCAAAAGCTGGTTTTCAGTGGCTTTGTTGCTTTTGATGGCATGGGCGATGGCCACAAGATCAAGATCATCTGTTTTGCACCAATTCAGTGCGCCGGCGCGTTCCTCGAAGGTGGTATACGGATTCAAGATCTGAACGTGGTACCCTCGTTTCGCCATCTCGCGGACGATGTCTTCATAGTAATGGCCTGTTGCCTCAATACCCAGGAACAAGCGAACAGCCTCTGTGGCTGTAACCGCTTGATTAATCTTCTTGCAAAGCAGCTCCATACCAGAATTATTCGCTGAGAAAAAGAAGGGTTTTTCAATGATGTCGCCGAAATAATTGCATATTAAGGCTTTTTGGTGGAGCTTGGCCGCATCGATTGCAACGATGAGGACTTGCTCCAGGTTAACGCCCCTTAGCTGTTGACTGAACTTAGTTCCCTTACGGCCTTGAATGTGCGAGGATTTCCCCATGCGACTTTAACCTCCTGTGGTTGGTAGGTAAGATTGAAGCTTCCCTGTCAGGTGCTTCTTTCTTCGATAGTCGCTGGGGATTTCCTCTTTATATTTTGATTATATTACACGCCAGAAAGTATACACTTCGGACGGACGATAACGGAGGATGTTACGGTGCAGATTCAAATCGTGGCGGTCGGCAAATTGAAGGAAAAATATCTGGTCCAGGGCATTGCGGAGTACGCCAAGCGCCTGGCGCCTTACGTGAAATTTCAAGTCGTGGAGGTGCCCGACGAGAAAGCGCCGGAGACGATGAGCGAGGCGGAGCTCATCGGCGTCAAGGAGCGCGAGGGCGAACGCATCCTCGCGCACATCAAGAGCGACGCGCATGTTATCGCGCTCGCGATTGACGGCCAGCTCTGGAGCTCGGAGGAGCTGGCCGCGTGTTTGGACCGGCTCGGCACCTACGGGACGAGCCATGTCGTGTTCGTCATCGGCGGCAGCCACGGGCTCGCCGATGCGGTTCTCAGCCGCGCGCAGCAGCGGCTGTCGTTTGGGCGCATGACGCTGCCCCACCAGCTCATGCGCCTGGTGCTCACCGAGCAGATTTATCGCGCGGTGAAGATTAATCGGGGGGAGCCGTATCATAAGTAAGGCGAAGGCAGGCACAAACTTAAAGTTTTCTTTACATTTCAATATATAGATTTTCAACCGTGGTATTATATTGATTGATTTTTTTAGCATATGATGTCTGTTTTTGTTGATGAGGAGGACTGATATGAAAAATACAGTGAAAAGAGTCACTTCGATATTTATCATCATGCTCATGGTGATGGGAAGTATACCAGGAACACAACTATTGACAAACAGAGGAGAACGGGTTTAATATAACGGTGTTATATAAATATAACTAAGTTATAGAAAGAAGGACTCGTATGACATCACTCTCTGCAGTTATTGTCGGCGGCGGTCTCGGAGGACTTGCATTAGCGCAAAGTCTGAAGAAGCATCACATTGACTTTGTAGTTTGTGAACGCGAGCAGGAAGGACAATTTCTTCAAACCGGTTATCGTATCAAAATCAATGACAACGGAATGAGTGCGCTGCGGTTTTGTCTGCCTGAGAAGCTTTACGATCTCTTTATGGAAACCTCCGTCATGGGACCGGAACACCCGATTTTCTTAAATCCAATTTCTCTCGAGCTGATGGAAGAACAGCACCCAATGTACAACAAGGCGAAAATCACGCCTGGCGTCAATCGTTTTACTTTCAGAGAAGTGTTGCTTGGTGAACTCAATGACCATATCCGTTACGGATATCGGTTTACCCATTATGAAACGTTGGAAAACGGCCGCTTGAGAGCTTGGTTTGAGAATGGAGAGTATATCGATGCGGATGTCCTTGTTGGCGCTGACGGGGGAGGATCGAAGGTTCGCCAACAGTATAAACCTGGGGTGAAAATTTTTGATACCTTGGGAAGAGCTCTTTATACAAAAGTATTTCTGGATGATACTCGGAGAAAAGAACTCGATCAGCTCATTGGGGACGGCAGCATGAGAGGCCTTTTTAGCCCGGAAGGAGAGGCTCCGGTTTCCCTGCTTCTTGAAGAAATGGCCTTCAAGCCGAATATGGAACGATTGCCGGAATCCATGTCCCTGAATGTGAAAATTACTCCACAACAGGATTACTTGTATGCTGTGTTTGCGTGCTCGCCTGAGTGGTTTGGGATGCCTGACGAGCAGCTTTTCCAATTGAATGGTTCGGAATTGTTGTCCCTTGCTCAAGAGAAAACCAAACATTGGCATCCCCAAGTCAAACGGATGTTGGAACTCGCAGAGCCAGAGAAAACGGCTGTTTATCACTTGCGTAATGTTTTGCCATATAAGCCTTGGAAAGAAACCACCTCTTTGGTATTGCTGGGGGACGCCTTGCATCCGATGACACCGGCTGGAATTGGCGGGAACGCGGCACTTTTTGATGCCTATGAGCTATCGAAAGAATTAATCAACGTCAAAGACGGGAAAAAGGAACTTTTGTCAGCGTTACGTGATTATGAGGTGGCTGCGATTGAACGTGGGATGCGGGATGTTCGCCTCTCCTCGAAAGCAGGGGAAAGCATGTTCAACCAGAAGCCGTTGCCTGAGGAAGATGTAGAGTTGGAGGAATAGGGGTTTGTTTTTACGTTTATCCTTGACTAGGCTCCTTTCTAAATCGAGTATAATAAGTTGTATAAGAATCTATGGAATGGAGTTGGATTGTCTGTTATGCCTCAACGCAGGCCACATATCAGCGAGGAGAAGATCATCGCAGCTTCGTGGCGGCTTCTCTCCGACCAAGGAATCGAAAACTTTACCATAAGAAGCCTTTGTAAAGAGCTAAATGTTCAAGCCCCTACGATCTATTGGTACTTCGAGAGTAAGCAGGTCCTTATTCAAACCTTAGCCAACCTGGTTTCAAGAGAGATCATAGGTGATCTTCCCAAGCAAGGTGACTGGCGGGAGAGGCTTCAAACCAGCGCCATGGTGATTCGGAAGAAACTCCAGCAGTATCCCTGCTCGGGTCAACTTCTGATGAAGTCGAAGCCAGAGGCTGATTTTATGGAACTGCTCGAATGCCTCTTGCAGATGATCGAACCTACTTCCTTGACGGATAAACAAAAATTTTCATATATCACCCATTTGCTTAACTATGTCATCAACTTCGTCGTTGAAGAATATGAACAACGGATGGTACAGATATCGTTAGGGAATAAGGAGGATATTCACGGGGATTTCTCGCAATTCAACCTGCTTCGTCGGATGTACGAAGAAGGGATGTTTAATTTAATTGGTTCTGATGAACTCTTTGACTCGGGAATTCTCTTATTACTCGATGGGATCGAGCAGAGAATAACTCCCTAGGTTTTTAGGAGCGGATCGCGTGGTGATCGCTCCTTTTTTCTTTTAAGTTGGTGCTGTTTTTGCGCTTATTTGAAGGCGGGAAGGTTCTCGGCGAGAAAGAGGTCCAGATTACGAGGGGACATCCCCGTAACTCGTTTCACATCATCGGATATCCATGCGGCGTCATCTTCGGCAATCAAACCGAATAATTGGGCGTTGGATGTGGCAACAGGCTCGGGAATCCCTGCCTGAATCATCGCTTTCTGATGCTCGGCGGGAGAGATTCACCGGTATTCGACGGTATACCCCAGAGCGTCAGACAGTTTACGTGCGACATCGTGATAAGTAATCAATTCGGGTCCGGTGAGCAGATAAGTACGGCCTGCATGCGTGGATCGTGATACGGCAATAGTTGCGGCCGTGGCGGCCACGTAGCGAGCATCGATCATGGCGAACTTGCCATCACCGGCAGACATTACGAAGCCTCTCGTTTGTTTAATCATCTGCGCGACAGCGAAGAGATTCTGCATGTAGAGATTCGGCGCAAGCAAAGTATAGTCGATCCCCGTCGCCTTCAGATGCGCCTCAACTCGCGCATGGCCACGCCGTCGATCAACAGGGGAATCTGCCGTAGCCTTATGATTCGTGATCTTTATAATATGTTTTATTCCGTTGCGAACAGCACTGTCAATCACGGCGATTTCCTGGTCCGGTACAGCAGGACTAATTAAAACGACCGTCTCAATGCCATGCATGGCTGCATCAAGAGTTTCAGGACGATCGAAGTTGCCAACGGCGATATCAATCCCATTCTCGGAGAACTCACGCGGCGTACGAGATAAGTCTCGAACTAGTGCGCGTGCAGGGTGTTGTTGCTTTGCAAGCAGGCGGACGGTTTCAGAGGACCCAAGCGATTTAATGAACTCGAGCGCTCCATTTCTAAAATTACGCGTAAGATGCTTACAGAACAACTAAGAGACCTGGAACGAGATAAACTGGTTATTCGAACAGTCTATAATCATGTTCCCCCGAAAGTGGAGTACTCACTTAGCGAACATGGTAAGACGTTCCTCCCTGTTTTAGAGATGATGGTCAAGTGGGGGGAATATCATCAAGAAAGTGTAGCTGGTCTCACATGATGAGGCTGGCTTTTTTTTTGATTAGAATACGCGGTGGTTTTTAACTATAACTAGATATGATCTGTTTATTTCGTGATTTCTTTGATACCTTAATTCTTGGAAAACCCCAAGGAGGTAGGGACGCATGGCTGAAAAATGCATGTTGACGAAATAGAAATGGATGAGGCGCTGGTTCGCCGTCTGCTGGTTGCCCAGTTTCCCCAATGGTCAGATCTATCCCTGCGGCGGGTCGAGCCAGCTGGCACCGTGAACGCCATCTTTCGATTAGGTAACCAATATTCGGTTCGGCTCGCGCGGCGGGAAGGGCCTGCGACACCAGAAAGCCGCGAGTTTACTTGGCTGCCCAAGCTTGCTCCGTTGGTTCCGCTAGAAGTCCCTGTACCCATCGCTCTAGGGCATCCGAGCAGCGAATATCCTTGGTATTGGTATATTTACACCTGGGTTGAGGGCGAGTCGGTGCCGATTGAGGAGATTGACGCGATGCAGGCAGCGCGTGATCTTGCGGGGTTCGTTGCAGCGCTGCAGCAAATCGATTCATCGGGTGGGCCGCTGGGACGCGGTGTTCCTTTGGCGGAGCGGGATGAGGGGTTCCGATACTGGTTGGCACGGTTTGATGGCGACGATGCGGCGGTGTCTAAGGTGTGGGAATCCGCGCTTGCTGCGCCTCCGTGGAGCGGCCCGCCAGTTTGGCATCACGGCGACCTTGATATGCGCAACTGGCTCGTGCGTAATCAACGAATTACCGGTGTGATCGATTGGGATACGATGGGCGTGGGTGATCCTGCATGCGATGTCATGGTCGCATGGAAGTTACACTCGCCGGAGGCACGTGACGCATTCCGCAAATATCTTCCGACGGATGACGCGACCTGGACGAGAGCCCGCGGATGGGTTGTATCCCAGGCGGTGGCCATACTGGCTTACTATACGCCAGAAAACAACCCCGTTCTGTACCGTGAGGCCCAATCCTGGCTTGACCTCGTATTGTCGGAATGATGATTGATTATTTACTGTTAAGTATAAGTGTGTCATGGAGAGCGAATCTGATAGTTGTATGATGAAAAAGGCCATCCCACATGGGATGGCCGAAAACTTGCCCTCGTAGAAGCCGTGGCGAACCGTATCACAAAATAGGGATAAATTTTTATCAGAATATGTTAGCATTTAACTCATGCAAGGCTACTGTACTAATATACTTGATGAATTAGTCTTTTCAAATGGGCATTACGTTCATGTACATATTTTGATTTCAACGTCGGAGTAGTTGTATGCTTACTTTTCCATCTATTTAAAAAGTCTTGTTCAGCAAGTTGAGATTTCAATAATTCTGAGTCACGAGTAGTAATAATTCGAATAATTACATCACCTAAACCTACAATTCCTCGAAGATATAATTTTACTTTTTCGCCAACAGTAGTAATAGCCGAATGAAGTGGTACTTCTTTATCCCCTCTTTTCTGTCGCTTTTTTCCTCCGCAAGCCCGCCGCGAACCTCCGATAAACTAAATTTAGCTCCAAAACTTACCGTTAATTTCGCAAGTTAGATCTCTCCGCACCAATTACAAGTAAAACCTACCGTTAAATTTTATGTTTCCTCGCCAAATTGCTGATTTCGATCAAAATAACAGCAGGATTTACCGCTAATTTGGACAAAACCATGAAATTGTCCCAAATTAACGGTAGCTTTTACAGTTCGTTAACGCAATTTGGGCTCTTTTGACATGATTCATGGTTATGATACACCCATCAAGCGATTTCTAGGCACGATCTCGCTTGATCTGTTCACCGTTCTGCTCGGCGGGGCTACGGCGCTGCTGCCAATCTTCGCCGAAGACATCCTGCATACAGGGTCATGGGGACTCGGATTGCTTCGGACAGCTCCGGCAGTTGGCGCTTTGCTGATGTCACTTGTTCTTACGCGGTATTCGATTCAGAATTCGATCAGCAAATATTTGTTCAGCTCGCTGGCGATCTTTGGCTTGGCTACCGTGCTGTTCGCCGTCTCCAAAAATCTCGTATTATCTTTGGTAGCCCTGTTCCTGATCGGCGCATCGGATGTGGTCAGTGCCGTCATTCGTTCTACGCTGGTTCAGTTAAATACGCCGCGTGAAATGCAGGGGCGTGTCAACGCTGTCAACATGCTGTTTATCGGAACCTCGAACCAGCTCGGCGAATTCGAATCCGGCACCATGGCCAATTGGCTTGGTGCAGTGGTTGCCACCGTCATCGGCGGAATCGGGACGCTCGTTGTGGCCGCGCTCTGGATGCACCTGTTCCCGGTGCTGCGGAATATGAAAACTTATTATGATACCAGTCATGAAAGTGAGAAGCCGGAGAAGGGAACTCCTGCGCCGCTAAGTAAACCCGTACAGTAAAAGTGAAGGGGATCCCACATTACCGGGTACCCTGCACGGGACACTTAAACCAAAGTGTTTTGTGCAGGGTACTTTTTTTACCCTTGAAATATGTCACTGATCGTAAAACTTTGTCCCTAGCATATTTCAACAAACTAGGCTTTCGAACAATAGTAGAGTTGTATTTTTGCAAAATGGCAATAATTTCCCGCAAAATTCTTTTGCTCAATATCATTGAATGTGTCAGTGACATATTGTATGGTTATGTCAGCTTAAGCTAATGGCTTGGTAGATCACGCGCGGTTTACCAACTAAAAAATAATAAAGGAATGTCCGGACATGAGTTCTGAAAGCACTTCCAAGAAAGAGAAACAACAGCTGTATTTGCAGGTCGCGGAGAAAGTACTGGAGATCATCGAGACCCGGGGACTTCAAGCGCATGATCCTGTACCCTCAGAGGGTGAACTGGCCAAGTTGTTTGGCGTCAGCCGAATGACGAGTAAATTGGCCTTGGAACAACTGGTGGAGCAGGGGGTAGTTTATCGTCTGCCGAGACGAGGCACGTTCCTCTCAGGCAATCGGTATGAAGGGAGCAGTGAAAGACTGCAGGAACCGGTACAACCTGCGGTTGAGAAGAAAGTCAATCAACAAGTTGCGCTCATCATTCCCCACATGTCCGATTATACGTCAAGAATCATTTCGGCAGTCGAGCATGAGTTACGTAAACATCAATTTGAACTCATTTTAAAAATTAGCAGTGATCAAGACGACCAAGACCGATGTTTACAGGAGCTTGTGGCGGCGGGGATCAGCGGCATCATTTTATTTCCGTGGGGAAGCCGAACCTGCAGCGATCAGGTGCTCCGATTAAAAATGGAACAAATCCCCAGTGTGATCATCGACCGGATTTTTCGTGAGATTCCGTTCGATTGCGTCTATCACGACCATTTTCAAGGCTCCTATGAAATGGCGCAGTATTTGATTGCGAAGGGGCATCGGGACATTGGATATTCGTCTAACATTATTGAGAACATCACAAGTCGAGAGGAAAGATATCAGGGGTACATTCAAGCTTTGCTTGATCATGGGATTCCGGTGAAGAGCGAATATATTCATTTTAGAACAGAACGCTGTGAACCGGGGCGCTTTCATGAGTATGATGCCGAACAAGGGGAATTTATTAGAAGTAATCCGCAAATGACAGCTATCATGTGTGCGGATGACCAAGTGGCGATTTCTACATTGTTTTCTGCACTTCATATGAACATATCCGTTCCGGAGAAGTTGTCTATTGTTGGGTTTTCGAATACTTATCTTTCAGCATTAACGCCCATCCCACTAACTACGGTTCGCCAAGATACGGATCGGCTTGCCGCGGCAGCCGTAGACCTGCTCATGAAGCGTATCAATCATTCGAAGGAACAACATCTCACTGTCAAAATAAAAACGAACATTGTTGAAAGAAAATCGGTATTCGATCGAAGTCATTTATTATCACTTGATAAGGAGCGAGCACGAGATGTCGAAAATGATGAAAGCGTTGGCAATGGTGGTGCTTAGCTGTTTAGTTATCACTGCCTGTGGAAGCAATAACAGTGGAAATGCTGGTGGAAACTCGGCGGCATCCAGTGAAAACCAGGGGAGCCAAGTTAAAAATGAAAAATTGATCGTATACACCAATTCAAATTCTGACGGCCGCGGCGAGTGGTGGACGGAGCAAGCGAAAAAAGCAGGATTTGACATTGAAATCGTGGGAGCAGGCGGCGCGGATCTAACGAATCGCTTGATTGCGGAGAAGAATAATCCGATTGCGGACGTAGTATTCGGCTTAAATAATATATTCTACGAAAATCTGAAGAAAGAAGGAGTTCTAACGAAATACGTCCCGCAGTGGGCTTCGCAAGTTGACGAGGGCTTAAACGATTTGGAAGGCTACTATCATGGTCTCGTAAAACAAGCGATTTTGATTGGCTATAATGCGGACATGTATACGCCGGAGACGGCTCCGAAGGATTGGACAGACTTGTATACCAACGAAGCGTTTAAAGGGAAATATGAAGCGCCAACACGACTTGATAGAGCCACGATGCGTCTGGTTGTCGCAGGGATTTTGTCGCCCTATCAAGATGCCAGTGGAGACCTGGGCATTTCCGATGCAGGTTGGGACGCGTTGAAGCAACTCTACGATAATGGGATTCCGGTCATTGAAGGGGAGGAGCTTTATGCGAATATGGCCAGCGGAAAAGTTCCAATTGGAACGATCGTTTCAGGCGAGCGTGCCAAGCGAGAACAAGAATACGGCGTCAAAACAGGTTATGTGATTCCTGAAATTGGTGTCCCTATGGTTGTCGAACATATCGCCATTGTTAATGGCACGAAGAAGCAGGATACGGCAGAACGGTTTGTGGAGTGGTTTGGCAGCGCAGAAATGCAAGGGGCCTTCGCGAAGGAATTTAATGCGATGCCCGTTATCGCAGAAGCAGCCGAACAAGCTCCTGATTCAGCTAAAGAAATGTTTGCCCAGTTGAAGGCGCAGCCGTTGGATTGGAGCTTCATTGCAGAACATCTGGATGCCTGGGCAGAGAAAATTGAATTGCAAATCATGAACTAGACAGCATGGATGGGGAACTGCATAGCGCTAGTTTAGGCTATGCAGTTCTTTCTTACAACAACCTAATAGAAAAGGTGAACGTGATGATCACATTTCAAGATATACAAATTCATTTTGGAGATTTCCATGCCATTAAGAACTTTAATCTGAAAATCAACGAGGGGGAATTTTTCACCTTTTTAGGCCCTTCAGGCTGTGGTAAAACAACCATTCTTCGAAGTCTAGCAGGTTTCATATCCCCATCTGGCGGCAGAATTCTATTAAACGACAAAGATATTACACATGCTCCTATTGAAAAACGCGGAATCGGTATGGTGTTCCAAAGCTATGCGTTATTTCCAACGATGACGGTGTACGAAAATATTGCATTTGGTAAGCGCGTCAAGAAAGCATCAAAGGCCGAAATCGATCAGGAGGTCCGAGACATTGCTCGTAAGGTCGACCTAAAGGAAGAACAGTTGCACAAGCGAGTCTCGGATTTGTCGGGCGGGCAGCAGCAGCGTGTAGCGATTGCCAGAGCACTCGTATTAAAGCCGTCGATTTTGGCCTTGGATGAGCCGTTGTCGAATCTGGATGCGAAGCTGCGCGTCCAGCTCAGAAATGAATTGAAGGAATTGCAAAAGCAGTTTGGCATCACAACCATCTATGTGACCCATGATCAGGAGGAAGCGTTAACGTTATCCGACCGGATCGCCGTTTTCAATAATGGGATTCTGGAACAAGTGGGTACGCCTTATGAGATCTACAATTCATCTAAAACCGAGTTTGTATGTAATTTCATCGGCGACATTAATAAGTTGGATCCGGGATTGATCGCTAACAGCCCCTTAAAGGAGTTCGTTCCACGGAACAAAGTTGCCTATATCCGCAATGAGAAGGTGAATCTATCGCCCGTGTCAGGCAGCGATGTTGTGCGCCTGAAGGCGAAGGTCGTGGATCGTGAATTTTACGGACTCTATAGCAAGTATGTGCTGGAAATGGCGGGCGGCAGTTTGCTAAAGACGATCGAAAAGGAAAGCGGTCATGTGGGGCATGAGGTCGGAACGGAAACCGAAGTGTACATTCGACTTGCGGATATTATGCAATATGATCGGACGGAGGGAGGGAATTGAGCGTACAAACGTTAAAGCACAGATTCCGATCCATTCATTATGGACAGCTTCTATTATATGTCCTGCTGGCCTGGTTCATTATCGCTTTTCTCATTTACCCGAACCTGAACATTTATTATGAGATCTTCTTCAAAAATGGAAGCTTCTCGCTGGATGCCGTTCACAAGCTCTTGTCATCGAAACGTGCAATGTCCAGCTTATCCAACAGTTTTATATTAGCGATCTCCCTAGTGATTACGGTGAATGTTGTTGGGATTACGTTAGTCCTGCTAACGGAGTATTTTCAGATTAAGGGAGCGAAAATTTTAAAGCTAGGTTTCTTTACCACCTTGTTGTACCACGGGGTTGTTGTAGCATCGAGTTACAAGTTTGCTTATGGCGAAAATGGATTTATCACGAAAGTGTTATCCGCTCTCTTTCCGGCTTTTAACACAGGCTGGTTTCATGGGTACTGGGCTGTTCTCTTTGTAATGACGTTCGCCTGTACCTCGAATCACATCTTGTTTTTGGGGAACGCCATCCGCAAGGTGGATTTTCAAACCATTGAAGCCGCTAGAGGCATGGGGGCGTCTACCTTTTATATTTTGCGGCGGGTTGTGCTGCCCGTATTAAAGCCAACGATCTTTGCTCTGACGATCCTCACCTTCCTTACAGGACTTGGGGCGATGTCGGCTCCGCTTATTCTCGGCGGTACGGAATTCCAGACGATTACGCCTATGATCTTGACGTTCTCGAAGAGTTCAACGTCTAAGGATCTGGCCGCATTACTGGCCCTTGTTCTAGGCCTAGCAACGATTATCTTGCTATCGATCATGATCCGGTTTGAGAAACAAGGCAATTATATGTCCGTGTCTAAAGTCAAATCCGTATTGGTCAAACAAAAGATTAATCATAAGTTCGGTAACTTCATCACTCACTTGATCGGGTATGTGTTATTTGTGATTTACTTAATTCCGGTAACCTTAATTGTCATCTTCTCATTTACCGATTCCCAAAGCATTGCTACATCGACGATTCATTTCGATAGCTTTACGCTGGAGAATTACGGCAGATTGTTTACCACGATGAGCGCGTTTAAGCCTTACTTGGTAAGTATTTTGTATGCTGCGGCAGCGTCAGTAGTAGTGGTGGCCCTTGCATTATTTGCATCCAGAATCCTGCACAAACACAAGAATAGCAAGCTGGCAGCAGCGCTGGAATACTCCTTGCTGATTCCATGGGTTCTGCCGTCCACGCTGATTGCCATTGGCTTGGTGGTCACTTATAATGTGCCGCGCTTAGTGACGGGGAACACGGTACTTACCGGTACGCTTTGGATGCTATTGATTGGTTATGTCATCATCCACATCCCGTTTACGATGCGAATGGTCAAAGCCTCTTTCTTTAGTTTGGACAGCAACTTAGAGGATGCTTCCAAGAACCTGGGGGCCAAATCGTTTTATACCTTCAGAAAGGTGCTGCTGCCGATCATCTTGCCGTCCACCCTCGCTGTCTTTGCGTTAAACTTTATTAAAATATTGGACGACTACGATTTGACCGTTTTCTTATATCACCCCGTGTATCAGACACTGGGAATTGTGATCAAGAGCAGTACGGACGCAGAAGCAGGGGTTGCGGCGCGTGCGATGTCACTGGTTTATTCTGTCGTGTTGATGATCATGTCTGGAATTACGATGTACTTTGTTTACGGTAGAGGTAATAAAGATAAATAAGCATCACTAGAATCTGGCGTGGATGTTCCCAGAAGTGGAGGAAATCAATGTTTGCGAAAATTATGACTTTTAACTTAAGACTGAATGTGGCGTCAGACGGGGAGAATGCATGGCCGTATCGTACGAAGGCGGTGGCTGAAGTGATTAAACGCCATGATGCGGACATCATTGGCATTCAAGAGGGTCTACATGACATGCTTACGGACTTGGAGCCGTTACTTCCGGAATATGCTTGGATTGGAGAAGGCCGGGAAGGCGGGAACAAAGGCGAATATGCTGCCATTCTGTATAAAAAGAAGAATTGGACTGTAGGAAAGGCGGGGCATTTCAGTTTATCGGAAACCCCGGAGGAGTTAGGTGCGAGAAGCTGGAGCACTTCCCACCCGCGCATGTGCACTTGGGTGACGTTTAAGTCGCAGACGGGCGCTGAATTTGCTGCGTTTAATACGCATTTAGACCATATTAGTGAAGAAGCTCAACAGAAAGGTATGGAATTAATTCGAGAGCGAATGAAGGAATTTCGTACGCAGACGGGTCTTCCGGTCGTGTTAACGGGCGATTTTAACGTTGAACCGGCAAACGCTGTCATTACGGGATTGGAGCAGGAGGGATATCGAAATGCTTATTCCGTTCTGCAGCAAGAGAAGAAGGAAGTGGGGGCGACGGTTCATCACTTTTTAGGTGGCGAATCCGGAGAGCCGATTGATTATATCTTCGTATCCCCTGACTTGCAGATCCAGAACGTTAGGGTCGATCGAGAGCTATATGAAGGACGATATCCTTCGGATCATTATCCCGTGATCGCCGAGGTGTCACCGTTGTAGTGACCATGACGAGTAGATAAGGGGATGTCTTTGCGATGAAGCTGATTGACGCGGGTTTGTGGAACATTTCCTATGTGGACTTATCGCTGCGAATCGTGATTTCGCTTCTGTTAGGCGGCTTGATTGGGTTAGAACGGGAATGGCATAACCATGCAGCCGGTTTCCGTACGCATATTCTGGTCTGCGTAGGGTCAACGATGATTATGCTGCTGTCCATTTATGGGTTTGGTGACTTTTCCAACGAATATAACGTTCGGATGGACCCGGCGCGGCTGGCTGCTCAAGTGGTATCCGGCATCGGCTTCCTGGGCGCGGGGGCCATCATTCGCAACGGCTCCAGTATTTCAGGGTTAACGACGGCGGCCTCCATTTGGGTTGTGGCAGCGATTGGCTTATGTGTAGGGGCGGGCTTCTTTTTTGGAGCGGTGCTTGTGACAGTACTGGTCATTATTATTCTGGTGCTGCTCAATAAGTTTGAGAAGAGCTTCCATAACAAACGCAGCCGAAATGAAGTGACCGTTCGGATCCTGAATAAGGAGGGCGGCGTCGCTAAGGTTGCGGAATTGTTCGAGCAGGAGGGACTGCTCATTGTGCATATGTCCTTAGACGCTCCTAACGATGATCAAGAAGATGAAGGCGTACGAACGCTGCGAATCAAGCTGCATAAGCCGCGCTCAAAGGATCTGCTTCGGGTATTCGATAAGCTGCTTGCTCTGGATTGCATCCATTCCTTTGAAACGGCTGAGGCGTTGAAGTCGCATCCGGCGCATTCCAGCGTGTCCGCCTCCAGAATGTTATAATGAAGGTCAAGGGCTATCCCTCTAGGGATAGCTCTATTTGTTGTTACAGATGGTCTGCAGCCGCGGAGGATGAAATTCAAACGATGTTTAATCGCCAAAGGTTTCAAAGGATAAAGTATAATAGATAAATACATCTTAGGAACTCTAGAGGAGTGAACCCACTTTGCTGACGGACCCCGCTCTCCTGGAAGGGGTATGGGACTTGCTGTGCCGTTACGATCATGAATTTATCCCGCCCTTATCCGCTCGTGAGCATACCTACCAGTCCGATCTGACCGCTGGCGCAGCGGCAACCACTTTACTGAAGTGATACTTTGAAAGGTTAAAGGAACAAGCGTTTTTGCTGGTACTGGATCGAGAGCAAGTGATCGGATTTATGTCTTTTCGCCCTCATTATGTTTTTGAACATGCGGACGAGCGTGAAGGGATTGGGGTAGGTCAATGCACGCAAACGGCGATCCTCCGTTCTTGGAGAATCGCCGTTTTTGTAATTTTGCGTGGTTTATTTTTAATGGATTCCTTTCATAAACCCCTGAATTTTCGAGGAGAAAGCGAAGAGCAGGATGCCGAGGACAATGGCCGCTCCTCCAATGACCCCAAAGTACGCCATTTCTGTGGCAGGCGAATAGAATTTAACCACTTGCGCATTGATTGATTGGGCTGCCGCACTGGACAAGAACCATAAGCTCATGGTCTGGGCGGAGAAGGCGGAAGGCGCCAATTTGGTCGTCGCCGACAGCCCTACCGGAGACAAGCACAACTCTCCCAGCACAACGATGAAATAACTCAGCACGAGCCATAGCGGATTCACCAAGGAATTCTCGCCGCCAAAGTAAGCCGGCAAAAGGATCACCAGGAATGATAAGCCGGCGAACAACAAGCCCAAAGCGAATTTCTTTGGAATCGAAGGCTGCCGCTTGCCCAGCTTGAGCCAGAACCAGGCAAAGACAGGGGCCAGGGTAATAATAAATAAAGGGTTTAACGATTGGAACCAAGCCGGCGAAATATGAAATCCGGCATAATCCAATTGCGTCCGCTTATCTGCATAGTTCGCCAGGATGGTAGACCCTTGTTCTTGAATCGCCCAGAACATGATTGCCGCAATAAACAGCGGAATATACGCGATCAGTCTGGAGCGCTCCACCTTGCTCGTTCGTGGACTGCGGTACATGGCCACAAAATAGGCAGTGGGGACCAAGAGCCCCAGGATGCCGACGATCACGATAAACGAATCGAAGGTTAACCAACCGGGCGGGATGGTAATGGCGACGATCACCGCAAGAAGCAATACGCCGAGGCCGATTTGCAGGAACACTTTCCTGCGTTCCGCCGGTGAAAGCGGGCTAGGAACGATCGTGCCGGCGAGGCCGAGATTTCTTTTTCGAGTTAAGACAAAAATAGCAAGTCCAAGGAACATCCCCACGGCGGCAATGCCGAAGCCCAGGTGGAAATTGTAATCCAGGCCGACGGTACCTACGATCAGCGGAGCGATAAACGCCCCCAGGTTGATCCCCATATAGAAGATGCTAAAGCCTGCATCCCGGCGCTGGTCATGCTCGCTGTAAAGCTCGCCGACCACACTCGATACGTTGGGCTTCAGCAAGCCTGTCCCCAAGACGATGAGCACCATGGACACAAAAAATAAGGGGACGCTTTCCGGGATCGCCAAGGCGATGTGCCCCAACATAATGAGGATGCCGCCGTAAAATACCGCTTTCGACTCACCGAAGATCCGATCCGCGAACCAACCGCCAATAATGCCGGACATGTACACCAGGGAGCCGTAAATGGACATAATGGCGAGAGCCACGCTCTCCTCCATGCCAAGTCCGCCTCGACTCAATTCGTAATACATGTAGTAGGTCAGAATGGCTTTCATTCCATAATAGGAGAACCGCTCCCAAAACTCCGTGAAGAACAGAGTGAACAATCCCTTGGGATGTCCAAAAAATCCTCGTTGCGGAACGCTCTCCACCACTTGTTGTTTGGTTAAATCCGTCATGCTGTCATATCCTCCCTAAGCGGCAATCACTATAAGAATACCCCGTATCACCCATTTTCAACTGGATACGGAAAATATAGTATAGCATAAGGAAGCTGGGCTTAACTATACAATGGGTTTCTCACAGCCACCTAAAAAATATCGCCGTCCCCAATCCCTACTCGGATTTGGACGGCGACTCGTTTTCGAGCTGCCCTCGGGACAGCGTGTTCTATCTGTTGGGAGCGGTTGTTGAACTTGCAGCGTTCAGGCTCTGATCGAGCAGTCGCCGACTAGCTCGAAAGGTTGCTGCGACAACGAGGATGCCGACGAGGAGCGTAACGACGCTTGCGACATGCAGCGCGGATTGGGCTCCCGAGACAAAGGCGTTGATGATGGCGGCTTGTTGATCAGGGGCCGCGGTAATGGCATCCGCGACCGTGTGAGGGACTGAATCTTGCTGAAGATTTGCCGGTAGATGCCGGGTAAAGGATTCGGTTAATACGGTACCCACGATCGCGACGCCAAGGGCGCTCCCGAGTTCTATCGTCAGCGCAATTACGATTGCTTTGAGCGCTTTTAGAAGAACAACTGCTCCATCTCCTTACCTCTCTGACGCAATCCTTCCATGACTTCTTCCGGCACTTTTCTGAATTCCAGGTCTTCCCCCAGGAACAGCAGCCAGTTGATCGTCTCAGTTAGCTCCTCGGGTTCGTTGGCTTGGACAACCATCTTCATCATGGCGGTGGTTTGATACGGATTGGTATAGGAAATGAATGCTTTTAAGGGATGATATTTTTTGTATTGGGCAATGGCACGGGGGCCGAGTTCAAGGATCAGGTTGTATGCTTCCTCTTGCTTGCCAAGGAGCTCCAAAATCTTCTTCCGGCTCATTCGCTTCTTAGGGGAGTAGAGCTCGACTTGGGTGAGTTGGTCAACGGAGAACATTCTCCTCTTCTCTTCCTGTAAATCAAAGACTTCCATCCACCACAGACTTTTCTCATGATAAAGGTGTAAGAGAAAAATAGGATACGAGTTGATTCCCTCCCCTTCTTCAAGGGTAATCCATAAATAGCTGTCGAGAAGCAGGTGTCGGATCAGCTTCTCCAGCATTGGGTGAGGGAGATCCGAAAGCTCCAGCAGGTCGGGATTATGCGGGTTGGTCCCTTCAAAGAGCAGAATTTCATCCAGGAGCAGGAGATCGTCCTGCTGGTTTTTCGAGATCAGCCCCAGCAATTTTTCAGCCAAGGACTGGCGGCTCTTGAGATACGGAAGCTGGGCGTTTCTTGTGGCCATGAAGGCGATGAACAGCGCTTTGACCTCGTTATCCGTAAACCGCACGGCGGGCAGGATCGAGTTGTGCATCACCGAATAGCCGCCGTCCCGTCCAACCTCAGCAACGAGCGGCATTCCCAAAGCTTCGATTTCGCGGATGTCTCGGATTGCCGTCGAGCGGGAGATGTTAAATTCCTGCATAATTTCCGTGATAGTAAAGTGGGACCGGTTGTTGATATAGCGCATGATGGTATTAATCCGTTCAACTTTTTTCATCGGGGCTCCTAAACAGGTTCATTTTTTGACATGATTTAAAGTTATGATAAACCCATCAAGAACAGAAAACAAATTTTAAATGAGAGTAGGTTTTGAAACATGGCAAATTATGTTTTGGAAGAGAAGGATAGCTTTACGGTATTTGGGCTGGGTACGGAATTAAAAAGTCATTACACGGATTTCGCCGGCATCAACAAGGAAAAGTCGAGCTTCTGGCAAGCCGTCACCGAGGACGGCCGACTCGATCAGCTTAAAGCGATCGCGGAGAACGACTACGTCTTTGCCGTAAATGAAGCGGTCAATAACAAAATGATGTATTACGTCGGCGTATTGAGCCGCGAAACGCTGCCGGACTCGGAAGACTCTCGGGTCATTCAATTCCCGAAGGGGGAGTACCTGATTGTCAAAGGGGAAGGCACAACGGCGGATGAATTCAGTAATCAGCTGGCGGGGATCGCTTTTGGCCAAGTCCTGCCGGAATTGAATCATGTCGCTTATGTTGGTGGGCCAAACGCCTCGGTATTGATGGAGCAAGAGAATGGTCGCGTCGTGGGAGAAATGTGGATCCCCGTCGTAAGGAAATAGAGAAGAAGAGGAGGGTTAAGCATGTCCTATGTCGTTGATTTCAAAAATGTATCCACCATCGGTTTAGAATCCTCTCCTGTAGCAGAGGCGTTAGCCGGGCTGCGAGCCAATGAGGCGCGTTATTTTATGAACAAATATAAGCATGTGTTTACGGTTGAACCGGCCAGCGAAAGCCAGGAAACCCTGGATTATGTGAACCGGATATTAAAAGAAGAACGGGGGATCGAGTTCTCGGCGAAGCCGTTAGAAACGTCGTTTTTTCAAGTGGAAAACATCCGGTGGGCGTTCGTCTTCTATGAGGATGGCTTAGGGGTTAACGTCATGTACACCTTGGACGATCCGAAGAAGCGGGCCGTGGGATTTAAGCTGTCTGAAGGGATGGAGGTCCCTAAGGAACTGGAGGAGAAGAAGTTTAAGTTTGCCCGACAGAAGTCGAAATTGGCTGGTACGATCCGGGGCTCGTTCTTCGTGATTAAGGGCGAGTATTAAAAAAAGCTGAAAGGAAGGCCGTTCAACGTGAGCGGCCTTTTTCATCTTCCGCGACAAGGGAGCGGGATCAAAAATTTGAGCTTCAATCGCCGCTTTGTCGATGACGGACCACACCTGCTTGATTTTCCCGTCTT
Source organism: Paenibacillus sp. MB22_1 (assembly GCF_047200555.1). Taxonomy (NCBI): domain Bacteria; kingdom Bacillati; phylum Bacillota; class Bacilli; order Caryophanales; family Paenibacillaceae; genus Paenibacillus; species Paenibacillus sp. MB22_1. Next base: position 1,210,192 of record NZ_JBLADV010000002.1, on the reverse strand, counting down.
CGTACTTGTAAATGACATTTTCATAGAACAACACACTTCTGCCATTGACAGGTAGACCCAGAAATTGCCCCTTGGGCGTGACATCAAAGCGTAAGCGGCTCGAAATATAAGGCGGCTCACTGTTTAGATAATCCCCCAAATCCCATTTATTGTATTCGACGAACTTCGTACGCATGCAAAAAGAGAACCAGGGCCCCCGATAGGGAGCCCTAGTATTGATGATTGGCTATTGAGCAGTCTCACCGGTTTATTCCGGCGTTCCTTGTGTAACCCCATGAATGTAGGTTTGCCACGGGGTATCCAGCGCCCCTTGCCCGGGGTTATAGGTGAAGAAATACTCCACCACATCCCCTTGGCTCAGGTTGTTAACCGCATAGGTATAGTTGCCGTTCCCCACCGGGGTCATGGCGACATTGAGTTGCACACCGTTATTGATCTTATAATGCAGATCCGCAAAAGTCGCGCCGTTGACGTAGAACAACAGGTTATCGCCGGTTTTCTTCAGCCCCTTCACTTGATCGCCGATCACAATCGTGGAGGGCGTGCCCGGATCTCCCGGGTTTCCGGGATTCTGACCGCCGCCGCCATTGCCGTTGTCCTTATAGACGCGCACATAATCGACTTGCATCGTTGCCGGGATATCGCCAGGTCCTGGGGCGATGCCGCCGTCGAAGTTCCCGCCGATGGCCAGGTTCATGATGAGATAGAACGGCTGATCGAAAGGTGCGTTCGGGTTGTTTGGTGCTGCCGTGGAATACCATTGATCCCGGGTCGCTTTGAAGAAGAACTTGCCGTCTACATACCATTTGATGTTGTCCTCTTCCCAAACGACGGAGTAGACATGGAAGTCATTGGCGATGGTTTGCCCGGATGGGAAGTGGTATTCGCCGGAAAGATGCGTATTGGCCGGCCATTGTCCGCCGAAGTGAATGGCGCCGGAGGAGATACCAGGCAGACGCCCCCGAGCTTCCATGACGTCGATTTCACCGGAAGCGGCCCAGGTGCCGTAGGCTTGATCCTGCGGCAGCATCCACAGCGCCGGCCAAATCCCGTTCCCCGTAGGCAGCTTCGCGCGGAAATCCACTCGGCCGTATTTCAACGAGAAGTGATCCTTGGTGTTAACCTTGCCGGAAGAATATTGCGCATAACGATTTGGATCCTGCGGGAAGGATTTAGGGTCATTTAACGCCCGGATATTTAGGTTTCCATCCTGAACGAAAATATTTTGCGGGCTGTTCGTGTAATGCTGCAGCTCCGCATTGCCCCAACCCCAGGTGCCCGGATCGTCATTGAGGTAATATCCTTGTTCATAATTCCACTTGCTCATATCTAGCTGGGAACCGGTAAATTCATCCTGCCAGATGAGCGTCAAACCGTCAATGTTCGGATTGCTTGGCGTGCTGAGCGGAATATCCTCTTGGTCGAATTCATCCGGCCGCGGGGCGTTAGGATTGCCGATGAAGGTATACGTGACGTAGTTGTTGCCGACGTTACCGCCCTTTTGCCCATTTAGAGGATATCCGATACGGATTTGCATATCCTGTTGGATCGGTTGGAACCACAGGCCATAGATGTAGTCGGCCCAATAGCCCCATTGATTGGCGCTGGATAAGTTATTGTAACCATTCGCGGAATAGACGAATCCGCTTTGGCTGGAATCGGCGAGATCAACCCACTGACCGTTGACGTTGATCTGATAAACGAAATTCTCCAGCTCCGAGGCAATGGGAGCGCCTCCGTCGATTTTCGGCAGGGGCAACCCGATGGCACCGCTTTCATTTGCAGTGAACGTCGTTCCCTCATAAGGAGTCAGGGTATACGAATTTCTTACCGGTTCATTAAAAATAATCGTATACACGAGGTTCACTGACGAAGTTTTCGATTCCAATTTCACGTTGATGGACTCCGTGACGTTAAACCAGTAACCCCCGCCGCCATCGGTGAATTGGCCGAAGTTCTGGTCATAGATCCAGCCGCTGGCCGGATTGTTATCGATATCGATCCAGGTGCTGCTGTTCACTGGCTTCACATACGCCTTCAAATCGTCGGCAACCGCGGCATAAGGAATAGACGGATCGTTATTGAACACGGGATAGGTGAAGCCAGCCCCGCCCGTAAATCCTGCGGTAATAACCGGACCTTGCGTTGGTGTCATCGCCGTGATCGTGGTTTTGTTGATATTTTGAAAGACGAGAGTGTAATTAAGCGTAACCCCGTTTGCTCTGGAGTACAGTTGAATCTCTGTGGTTGCGGAAAGGACGAACCAATAACCGTTAAAGCCGCTGTCACTCCAGTGCCCCCAGTTCTGGTTGTAGACAAAGCTGCTGACACTGTCGATGTCGACCCAGTTGCCATTAACTTTCACTTTGACGCCTAAATCCTGCACCACATCGCTCCAGGTAGCCGAACCGCCATTAAAAATAGGCATAACAAAGCCGTAGCTCGCTTGTCCGACCCCCGACTTGGTGATGACCGGCCCGTCTGCCGGTGAGAAGTAGCTCATCGAAGTAATCGTTGTCCCTGCTGCCTGAGCCTTCGGCGTCGGCACGAAACTGACGCCAACTGCCATGATGACCGCCAGGAGCAAGCTGAATACGTTTCGAGCGAGCCGCCTTTCTGCAAAGTGAGTCCGTTTCATAAATACCCTCCCTTTATTATCCTCATCCTCCCAACCTATGCACACCAAGGAAAATACTTACTTACATGGGAGAACGCTTTCATTCTAACAATCCGGTCATCTGATGAGTAGGCACCAGATTTCGGGTGAGGTGCTCTTTTTTTGGGGGAGAAACCAAGTAACGAAAATTTTAAATAATTTGTGGAAGGGGACCTTCCTCTGAAAGGGATTCGGGAGGGGGAAAAGAATATAATTAAAGGTTCCTCACTTTTTTCCAGCTGGAGCTCGTTCCGGCAGGAATCCTCGCCGAAGACATGGATCTATCGGATCGCCTCCAACCTCTGTCTGGATAAACTGAGGCAAGCGAAACGTCGGGTGCTTCCCGTCGATCTGTCCGATCCGGCGAGCTCCATCGTGGAACCTCGGGAGACGTTGCCCGATTCCACTTGGATTTGGCTGGCCCCTGATTTTGGTGAAAATCCCGAGGAGGCGCTCATCCGCAAGGATACCCTGCAACTCTGCTTCATCGCGCTTCTGCAGACTTTGCCTCCTCGTCAACGGGCCGTATTGATTTTGAAGGATGTCTTTGACTGGTCGTCCAAGCAAATCCTAAGAAACGAAACTGGCACCCGACGGGGTACCTTTTTTCTTTAGGGCAACTTGTCTAAACATAATTTTTCCCATAGACGGATCAGTTGATGAGAGCTACACTAGGGAAGGCGACAAAGAATTCACCTAGTAGGAGCTTGTAAAAACGTGACTTTAACTGAACGTATACCATCATGGAAGAAACTTAGCCTATTTGCCGTGACCTGGCCGATCTTTATCGATTCGGTGTTACGGATGATGCTTGGCACCGTCGACGTGTTTATGCTCAGCCGAATTTCCGATACGGCTACCGGGGCGGTGGGCTTAGCGAATGAGATTATCTATTTCTGCATTCTGATGTTTGGATTTGTTGGCATCGGGACGAGTGTGGCCGTCTCCCAGTATATCGGTGCTGGGCGAGAGAAAGAAGCGAGCCGCGTCTCGGCGCTTGCGATTTCGATGAACCTGATCTTCGGGATCTTCGTCAGCCTGGTCCTCGTTGGCTTTGGAGAGCCGCTCCTGCGGTTGCTCAACCTGAATGAGGAACAGATTGGCATCGCCAGCCATTATCTGAAGATCATCGGCGGCTTTATGTGGATCGAGGCGCTGTCTTACGCAGTATCGTCGGTCATCCGTTCGAGCGGCAATACCAAAAGCGTCATGTATGTAACGCTGGGCGTGAATCTTCTCCACGTCACCGGCAACTATCTGCTGATCTTCGGGAACCTCGGCTTTCCGGAAATGGGCGTGACCGGTGCGGCGATCTCGACCGTCGTCAGCCGTTTTGTCGGCATCATTGTTCTGTTCTTCATTTTGTATCGCCGGGTTCCTGCTCCGATTCACGGGAAGGACTATGTGACTTGGAACGGGACTTATGCGAAGCAGATTCTAAGCGTTGGGCTGCCGGCGGCGGGAGAGCATCTGGCTTGGCAATCGCAGTACCTGATGATCATGGGTTTCGTGAACATGATTAGCATTACCGCCCTAAATACGCATGTTTACGTGATGAACATTTCCAACTATTTTATGGCACTGGCCGCGTCGATTGGGGCAGGGACAGAGATTATCGTCGGTCAAATGGTTGGAGCAGGGGAGATGAAGGCCGCCTATAAGCGACTGATGAAAAGCGTACGGATCAGCTTCCTGCTCACCTTGGCCATTGTTGGTGCGGCTTCGATCTTCCGCCATGACCTCATCGGTTTGTTCACCGAAGATCCTGCGATTATCGCAACCGGAGCTAGCATCTTCCTGCTGTCGATCGTGCTTGAACCTGGCCGGACCTTCAATATGGTCATCATCAATTCGCTGCGCGCCGCCGGGGATGCGCGGTTCCCCGTCCTGATGGGCGTATGCTCGATGTGGGGCGTCTCGGTTCCGCTGGCCTACCTGCTGGGCATTCACCTGGAGATTGGACTCCTTGGGATATGGATTGCATTTGCCGTGGATGAATGGCTGCGCGGACTGATCATGCTGCTTCGCTGGAGAAGCCGGGCTTGGGAGAAGAAAGCGCTCGTCAAGCCGGTTTCCGCAACGGAGGAGGCGCTCGGGGCCTCCGCTTAAACCTTATATAAGCAAGAGAAACAAGAAAGGGGACGTCCCTCCGTCATCTACGATGACTTTTGGGACATCCCCTTCATTGTGTCTTCCGCCCCTTCACCCGCTTTAATGCCGCCACAATCAGGAAACTGATAATGACCAGCAGCAGCCAAGAGCTGATCTTGCCAAGATGGACGAGATGCCAGCCGTCGGATTGGTTTGGATACCTCCAGGCGCTAAAGAAGGTGGCGACATTCTCCGCGATCCAAATGAAGAACCCGATCAGTACAAACGAAAGGGTTAACGGCATCCGGTAAGGCTTGCCGCCGACCTCATAGGTGACCCAAGTCCGCCAGAAGACGATCAGCACCAGCGCCGACAGCCACCACCGAACATCGATCCAATAATGATGAGTGAAGAAATTCAGGTAAATGGAGGCAGCAAGCGGGACGACCAGCCAGAGCGGGGGAAAGCGAACGAGATCCACCTTCAGGCGCCGCCAGGCCTGGCACAGATAACTGGCCACACTCGCATACATAAACCCGCTGTAGAGGGGAACGCCGTTCACCTTCGTCCAAGCCTCCTCGGGATACGACCAAGACCCCATATGCACCTTAAACAACTCCAGCGCCAAGCCGATCAAGTGGAATACGGTAATAACCTTCAATTCGTCGCGGGTTTCCAGTCCAGAACGAACCATCCATACCTGCATGGCGAGGCAGATGATCAGCAGCCAGTCATAGCGGGGCAGCCAGGGGAGAGGAAACCACTGCGTGAAAGCCAGCGAAGCGAAGATGACGACGGGAAAAACGCAGGACAACGCTTGTTGCCAACCAAAGCGAACCAACTGTTGCAGAGCATATCCCAATTGTACGCCCATAGAGGACACCCTTTTATTTTGTATCGAATTTGAGCTACTCTTCATCATCTCGATACTCCAAAATATCTCCGGGCTGGCAATCCAGCGCCTTGCATATCGCCTCCAGCGTGGAGAACCGAATGGCCTTGGCCTTCCCGTTTTTCAGAATCGACAGATTCGCCATCGTAATGCCCACTTTCTCCGAAAGCTCCGTGACGCTCATTTTCCGTTTTGCCAGCATGACATCAAGATTGATAATTACGGCCATGGATTCCTCACCTCAGATCGTTAAATCGTTTTCCGATTTGATGTCGATGGCATTTCTTAAGAGCCTTTGAAGCACGGCGGCAAAGACGGCGATGACGAGCGAAGCGAAACAGATGACCAGTCCGATCGCGGCGAGTCCCGGTGCGTCATCCTTCTCCGCAATAATCAACAGAATCGGCAAAATGACCGCATACAAGATACAGATGGCGATCGCGCAGTTTCGAATGCTCTTTAAAGCCTTCACCGAGGCTTCGGAGAAAGCCGTATTTTTATCGATATAGCTTAGCAGCTTCAGCGTCTGGTAAAGCGCAAAGAAGAACGGAATGGCCGAAGCATACATCGGAATAAGCAGGGTCAGATAGATGTATGGCGGATAATATTCCACCATTTCTTTGGCAACCTCAGGGACCCCGAAGACGCAGACGGCAAGGATCGCGATGCCCATCAGGAATACGACGCCCCTTAAGAACAGGGTAGAGCCTTGTTCACGTTTCATATCACAACAGCACCTCGCGTAGGATTAGTGTGAGGTTAATTTAGCATGTTTTTTATTGATAATCAATAAATATTTATTAATAAATGAGGTGTATATATCGAAAAAGAATAAAATTGGAGGATTTAACCGATAAGTTCTTTTTGGATGGCTTAAAAAAATCAATTATTAATATCTAAGAAATAAATATTTCAATCCCTCACTATTGTTGTTACACTTGAATTAGATCAATAATTACGGAAAAGGTGTGGGCCAGCTCGTCTCGAAGTTTGAAGTGAGGACAAATCGAGAGCGCTTACATCCTTTCAGCAAAATAAGGTCATAAGGGACGGTAAACATGAATCACGGACAAACAAGTACAGATGTTATTTTGATTGGTGCCGGAATTATGAGTGCGACGTTGGGGACCCTGCTGAAGGAATTGGCGCCGGACTGGAACATCACGGTGTTTGAACAACTTGCGCGGGCAGGGGAGGAAAGCTCAAACGAGTGGAATAATGCGGGAACCGGTCATGCGGCTCTGTGCGAATTGAATTATACCACCGAGCGGTCGGACGGAACCGTTGATATTAGCAAAGCAATTAAGGTGAATGAACAGTTCCAGGTATCCAGACAGTTCTGGGCTTATCTGGTTCAGCGCCAACTGATCCGAAATCCGCAGGATTTCATTATGCCGCTGCCTCATATGAGCTATGTGCGCGGGGAGCAGAACGTCAAATTTCTGAGAAGACGTTATGAAGCGATGTCTGCCCATCCGCTGTTCCAAGGGATGGAGTTCACCCAGGACCCGGGGAAACTCAGAGAATGGGTTCCTCTGATGATGAAGGATCGGAAGACTGACGAGCCGATTGCGGCGACGAAGATCGATTCGGGTACGGACGTCAACTTCGGCGCCTTGACGCGGATGTTGCTGAATCATTTGAAAGATAAAGGCGTGGACATCCGCTACAAGCACAGCGTGAAGAAGCTGAAACGGACGCCGGACGGATTGTGGGAATTGAAGGTAAAAGACTTGAACAGCGGGGCTATCGAGCGCCATACCGCCAAATTCGTCTTCATCGGTGCCGGCGGCGGGAGCTTGCATTTGCTGCAAAAATCCGGCATCCCGGAAGGCAAGCGGATTGGAGGCTTCCCGGTCAGCGGATTGTTTATGGTGTGCAACAATCCGGAAGTGGTGGAACAGCATCATGCCAAAGTTTACGGCAAAGCTTCGGTGGGAGCACCGCCGATGTCCGTTCCCCATCTGGACACCCGGTTCATCGACAACAAGAAATCGCTGTTGTTCGGACCGTTTGCCGGTTTTTCGCCGAAGTTCCTCAAGACTGGATCCATGTTTGATCTGATCACCTCTGTTAAGCCGCATAACCTTCTGACGATGCTGGCGGCGGGGGTCAAAGAGATCGCGTTAACCAAATACCTGATTGGGCAGCTTATGTTGTCGAAGGAACAACGGATGGAGGAACTGCGGGATTTTGTCCCAGGGGCCAAGAGCGAGGATTGGGATCTGATCGTCGCCGGTCAGCGGGTGCAGGTCATCAAGGATACGGTGGAAGGCGGAAAAGGCACGTTGCAATTCGGCACCGAGGTTGTCAGCGCTGCGGATGGCTCGATTGCCGCCTTGCTTGGCGCTTCCCCGGGAGCTTCGACTGCGGTGCACGTCATGCTGGAGGTTATTGAGAAATGCTTCCCGCAGCACCTCGAAGCTTGGAAGCCGAAGATCAAAGAGATGATTCCTTCGTACGGCTTGTCGCTGTCGGAGAACCCGGAACTCTTCCGTACTCTACAACAATCAACTGCGCTGGCCCTTGGATTGTCGGGAACCAAGCAAGAAGCTTCAGTATCATAATTTCATCTAGGTGATTAGAAAAGAGCTAAGCCGTGGTCAATCTGCGGTTAGCTCTTTATTTTTTGCGCCCTCCCTTGAGGATTATCCCGTTGCATCAGGTCATGCAAGCAAGCACTGAACGAAAGGGATAATGGTGGGAAAGAGGCGTGAGAAGGGGCATTGAGGGCGGCAACCTTTGTTTATTTCAACAAGTTAGTAGCCAGCCAGGGCTTAATCAAGGGAAGTACGGTCTCAGGCTGCATGGCTTTCGTATGGTCCATCGCGTTCCCCGGTAAAATGGCCACATCCCAGCCGAGCTGGCGCAAGGTTTGTTCATTCTTACGTAAAGCCCCTGCGATATCAACGGTCACACTGCCAAAGTTCTCGCCATACACGATTCGGTCCGCTTCGCCGGCGAAGGTAAGCTTGGGAAACGTGAGATTGTCGTGTACAGACGTGTCATCGAAATCGGACAACAAGCTTTGGTACAGGGTCAGAAATTGCTTTGTTTGCGCCGGATCTAATGTCACCTGCACCTGATCCCAATCATATTCTTCCGGGCTAACGAAGTCCTGAAATTGTTCCTCCGTAGACGAGAACGAGGACGGTTGCAGCGCCTGGAACAAATCAGACAAGCCCTCCACGAAATGTTATATCCATATTCAATCTCTAGTTTGACCTTTTATTTTCTAGCGGCGGCATTCACTTGCTGCAGCAGCAGATTGATGCTGTCATTGAGCTGGTTGATCTCCTCGAGATTCATATCTGTGGCGTCAATCAGTGACTGCGGAACGCAGGCCGCTTTCGCTTGCAGCGCCTTCCCCTTCGGCGTGATCAGCACATTTACCACGCGCTCGTCTATGGAATCGCGTTGTCGTTCAATGAGTCCGGCAGCTTCCATCCGCTTGAGTAAAGGCGTTAAGGTGCCGGTGTCTAGATCCAAAGCTTCTCCGAGCTCTTTAATAGTGCTCTTCTCCTTCTCCCATAAGGTGACCAAGACCAGATACTGCGGATAGGTCAGTTCCAGCTCATCTAAATAAGGGCGGTACATCCGAAGGATGGCCCGGGAGCAAGCGTATAGCGAAAAACAAAGATGTTCCCCCAATTTCAAGTTTTGCTCATTCGTTTCCAAGACGATGCACCTCGATTGGCTTTATTTATAGGGTTTACCTTCATCATAGCAGATGATTCAAAAAGAATATATATTTTTTGCAATTTAATTGTTGACAATATAGCAGCTGGAGGCCGAACCGATCTGGTCAGCGAACCGTTCCGCTTGTATAACCGCGATTTTGCAGCTTTTGCTTCCCCGAAAGGTACGCTGGATTGTATCGCGGCGTTCGCCCGTTTTGCGGGAACATGATTAATGAGCCGATGAGGCCATAACATAAATAGAAAAAGTCGGTCAGGAGTATATCCTGATCGACTTTTTTTCATGAATGATTATTTTATAAAACCGACTGCAGCAGGAAGTTAGCCAGGAACAGGAACGAGATGACGAACATGGAGATCGACAGCTGTTCCCGCTTCTTCGAAAACATCTTGAGCAGCGGATAAGCGATAAAGCCAAAAGCAATGCCGTCAACAATGCTATACGTTAAAGGGATCATCAGAATCACAAGAAACGCAGGGAACGCCTCGGAAAAATCGCTGAAATCGATCTTCGTAATATTCGTCAGCATCAGTCCGCCGATGATGATCAAGATCGGGGCGATTGCGGCGTCCGGGATCATTTTGATCAAGGGCATAAAGAACAGTGCGCCCAGGAACAACAGACCGGTCGTCACCGAAGTTAACCCGGTTCTTCCGCCTGCGGTAATGCCGGCAGCTGTCTCGACCGTCGAAACCGTTGGGCTAGTGCCCAAGAGGCCGCAAGCCATTGCGGAAATCGATACGGCTTTCATCGATTTCCCGTTCTTCTCCGGAGCATTCAGCATGCCATCCACTTGCGAGTGGACAAGCCCGATATTTTCGAAGACCAGCACCAGCACCAGTGAGAAACAAGCCGTCAAGAACGGTACGCTGGCGATATGGCGGAGGTCCGCGCTCATCCAGACGTCACTGTAGCTTTGAAACGACAGCGATGCGGATGCGAACGATCCCAAGTCAACGATTCCGAACAACCAAGCCACCAGTGTCCCTAAAATAATGCTGATCAGAAAATTCCCCGGAACCTTCTTCAAGAACAGGAACAGCGTAACGATCAGGTTGATGATCGAAGCTAGAACCAGCGGCGCCGATAAGTCGCCGAGCGCCACAAAGTGACTGGTGTTGCCGGTGACAATGCCGCTCTTCTGCAAGCCGATGAAGGCAATGAACAGTCCGATTCCCACGGAAATCGATTCCTTCAGGGAAGCCGGAATGGCCCTGGAGATCAGGGAAGACAAGCCCGTAAAGGCAACCACGACGAACAGGATGCCCGCAAGCACCGTTGCGCCCAAGGCTTCTTGGTAGCTGAGTCCCATCGAACCTACAATCGTATAAGTAAACAAGGCGTTGATCCCCATGCCGGGGACGAGAATTAACGGTGCGTTCGCAACGAACGCGACCAGCAAACAGCCGACAAGCGAAGACAGCACGGTGGCCATAATCCCGGCCTCCAGCGGAATTCCTGCATCCTTCAGGATGTTGGCGTTGACGGCGATAATGTACACGATAGAGAAGAACGAGGTCAATCCAGCGACAAGCTCTCTTCTCACGTTCGTTTGGTGTTGCTTAAGCTTAAAAACTCCTTTCATGATGAAATCACACTTTCAAAATATCCCTCTCCCACCCGCATCAAACGAGGAACTTTCATTCCTATCGTTTATGCCAGAGGCTATTATACCACGGTTTGTGGTGGAATGCCCTTTACAAGTTGTTCCTTGATACGGATCGATGGCCAACGATAACAAAGCTGGCGGCGATTAGGTCTGATTTCGGGGCTGATGGACTTGCTTGCCGCAAACAACCTGAAACCCGAGGATATCAGCTTCAAGATCACCTTGACCGACAAATCCGACGACAAGGACATCCTGGCGGCGTTTGCAAGCCGTATGCCCGAAGGCAAAGTCCTAGGCGCGATACGGTAAGCTTTACCGATGTGAAGAATCATTGGGGTAAGCCGTATATCCAAATTTCCCTTGAACAGCTGCCGATAACTAAGGAAAATGTGACTCTGAACGGATACAAGGATATGGTGAGTGTGGACGCGGCCTACCTGGAGAACGTTCGTCTGATGGTGCTATGGGGGTCTTTTTTGTACCGTTCTATTCCTGCGAAATGTTCTATGTTATTATACCAGCATGAGATAAGACTACATTGCACCTAGACACTTCTGCATGAACCCTAAGCCAAAGGAGTGAGGTCAATGGATTACTTGCATCACCCGTTTGCGTCCAAGCGTTATACCGTATTCGCGAAAAAAGGAATGGTAGCTACGTCCCAGCCATTGGCGGCACAGGCCGGGCTTGAGATCCTGCAGCAAGGGGGGAACGCCATTGATGCCGCGATTGCGGCTGCGGCGGCGCTGACGGTCGTCGAGCCGACCTCCAACGGGATTGGCGGGGATGCGTTTGCCCTCGTCTGGACGAAGGGGAAGCTCCACGGCTTGAACGCCTCCGGGCCGGCGCCGGCCCTGCTGACGGCCGAGGCCGTGAAGCGGCGGGGACATGAGCAAATGCCCAAGCTGGGGCTGGTGCCGATCACGGTCCCCGGAGTCCCCGCGGCTTGGGCGGAGCTGGCCGAGAAGTTCGGCAGACGTCCTTTGACGGAGAGCTTGAAGCCGGCGATCCGGTATGCCGAGGAAGGGTACCCCCTGACGCCGATCTTGGGCAAATATTGGGCGCGGGCTTACCAGGCGTACCGCAAACAGGAGGGACCGGAGTTCGAAGCCTGGTTCCACACCTTCGCTCCGCAAGGCCGCGCCCCTGAGATTGGGGAAGTGTGGAGTTCGAAAGGTCATGCGGAGAGTTTGCGCCGGATTGCTGCCAGTGAGGCGCGGGATTTTTACGAAGGGGAGCTGGCCCAGCGGATCGACGACTTTATGGTAGAGCATGGCGGTTTTTTAAGAAAATCCGATTTGTCTGCCTACCGGCCGGAGTGGGTTGAACCGATTTCGGCGAATTACCGGGGCTATGAGGTTTGGGAGATTCCGCCGAACGGGCAGGGGATGGTCGCGTTGATGGCCTTAAATATCTATGAGCAGCTGGGGCAGCCCGAGTGGCTCTTCGCGGAGACAGTGCATCGTCAGATCGAGGCGCTCAAGCTCGCGTTTACGGATGGCCAGGCCTGGATCACGGAGCCGGCGGATATGCCGGTCTCGACCGAATATCTGTTGTCCCGGGAATACGCCTCGTTACGGACCCAAGAGATCTGCGACACGGCGCTTGACCCGAAACCCATGGATCTGCCGAAGGGCGGGACCGCGGCCAAATCATTTGGCGGGATCCGCAAACCGGCGTGCTGGCCGGCGGGACGGAATCCCGGACGGACGGCATGATCGCGGCTTGGTAATCCCTAAGGGAAGTGAAGAAAGATGAAGTATGGGAACATCGTACACGGACAGCTCCAGCGGCGGGTGAACCGGTTTATCGCCGAGGTTGTGGTGGACGGTGCCTTGGAACAGGTGCATGTGAAAAATACCGGTCGGCTGAAGGAGCTCCTGCTAACGGATACAGAGGTTCTGCTGGAGGTTTCTGATCGGCCCGAGCGGAAGACGAAATATTCCTTGATTGCGGCTGCCAAGGACGGAGGCTGGGTGAACGTCGATTCGCAAGCGCCAAATCCGGTAGCGTTCGAGGCACTGAAGGCAGGGCGGATCGCGGAGATCGGGCTGGTCAGTTGCGTGAAGCGGGAAGTCACCTACGGCGATTCCCGGTTTGATCTCTACTACGAAAAAGACGAGGAACGAGGGTTCATCGAGGTCAAAGGCGTCACGCTCCAGCAGGAATGTATCGCTATGTTCCCAGATGCCCCAACGGCGCGGGGAACCAAACATGTGTTGGAGTTGGCTAAGGCCGTTCAGGAAGGATACACCGGGACGGTGCTTTTTGTGGTGCAAATGCAGGGATGCCGCGAATTTACGCCTTACCGGGACATGGATCCGGCCTTTGCGGACGCCTTGGAAGAGGCCTCCCGGCAAGGGGTGCGGATTTTGGCTTATGAATCCGTCGTGACGGAACAAGAGATCGTGTTGGGAGGCGGTCTCCCGGTTCATCTATGAGATGGGTTCACGGCAGGGCGACGGAATTGCATTCTTGCTGACTTTATGATGAAATTTACGAAGACGGAACAAGAAAAGGAAGGGGAGCCCCATGAAATTAAGAGTATCCGCTGTCCAATATCATCTGCATACGATTGGCAGCTTTGACGAGTTCGCCCGTCAGGCCGAACACTATATCAAAACCGCGGAGGAGTTCAGCTCGGATTTCGTGCTGTTCCCCGAGTTTTTTACCACGCAGCTGATGTCGATCGGCTCGCCGGACGGCAGAGCGTTGACCATCCAGGAGCTGCCGGATTTTACAGAGCAATACCGCACTCTGTTTAGCGGATTGGCTCGGCAGACCGGAATGCATATCATCGGCGGCACGCATGTGCTGCGCAAAGGCGACCGGTTGTACAACGTGGCGCATCTGTTTTATCCCGATGGGCGAATCGCGGAGCAAGCCAAGCTGCACATTACGCCTACCGAAGTGACGGAATGGAACATGACGCCGGGCGACGGCCTGGAAGTGTTTGAAACCGACAAGGGCAAAATCGCCATGTTGACTTGTTATGACATCGAGTTTCCGGAGATCGTCCGGATGGCCAAAGCGAAAGGCGCGGACGTCATTTTCTGTCCATCCTGCACGGACGACCGCCATGGCTTCCATCGAGTTCGTTACTGCTGCCATGCGAGAGCGGTCGAGAACCAGGTGTACATCGTCACCACGGGGACGGTCGGATCGCTGCCGACGGTGGACTTCATGCGGGGCAACTTCGGGCAGGCGGCGGTCATCACGCCAAACGACGTACCGTTTCCGCCGCGCGGCATTTTGGTGGAAGGCGAGATCAATGACGATATGATCGTTACCGCCGATCTGGATTTGGAGCTGCTCTATCAGGTTCGGGAGAAAGGCTCCGTCACCACCTGGCGAGATCGTCGGACCGATCTGTACACCGACTGGAACTAAACCAAGCAGAACGCAGGCTGCCCATGGAGGAGAGACGCGATGTATCGTAAAGAATGGTACGTGTTTAATGATCAGGGTCGGCCGGTGCCGGCCGTGATTCGGAACTACGAAGAGAAGGATTTTCCGGGGTTGATCCGCATTCAGCAGGAGAGCTTCCCGCCTCCTTTTCCTTCGGAATTATGGTGGAACGAGGAACAGCTAAGCAACCATGTGCGGTTGTTCCCGGAAGGCGCGTTATGCGTCGAAGTCAACGGGGAGCTGGCAGGCTCCATGACCGGGCTTAAGGTCGATTTCGACCCCGGCAAGCCGGAGCATTCTTGGGCGGACATCACCGATAACGGGTACATCCGCAACCACCGCCCCGATGGGAACACGCTGTACGTCGTGGATATCAGCGTCCGGCCGTCCTACCGGCAATGGGGCCTAGGCAAATGGCTGATGTTGTCCATGTATGAGCTGGTGGTGCACCAAGGCCTCCAGCGTTTGCTGGGCGGCGGCAGAATGCCGGGCTACCATAAGTACGCGGCGGAAATGACGGCAGAGCAATATCTGAACGCCGTTGTGAGAGGTGAGCTGAAGGATCCGGTGATCACCTTCCTGCTGCGCTGCGGCCGTACGCCGGTCACGGTCGTGCGTGATTATCTGGAAGATGAGGAATCGCGGAATTACGCCGCATTGATGGAATGGAGAAATCCGTTTCTCCAGCGCAATTTTGAATAGGAGGCGTTATAAGGTTATGGAATATATCCGAATCACGAATATTCAGGATCCTTTGTTCAAATCGATGCATCAGCTGATGCAAAACGTATTCCCGCCGGAGGAAGTGCTGGAATTTGATCTATGGAAAGAGCCGCTGGAAGACCCCGGCATTCGCGTCTTCGTCGCGGTGCACGAAGGTCAGGTTGTTGGGGCGACGGAGTACCGTTATTATGAGGACTTCAACGTGGCGATGACCGACTTCACGATTATCGGCCAAGCCGGGCTTGGCATTGGTCGGTTCCTGGCGGATCGCCGGCTGCGCGATTTGCACGCTTTGGCGGAGGCGAACGGGAAGAAGCTGCGCGGGATGTTCGCGGAAATCTACAATCCTTACCGGGTGGAGCATCACGAATTCGGCGGCGTGAAGCCGATGGATCCATACGTACGCCGCGAAGTGTTGTCCCACCTCGGGTACATGCGCCTGGACTTTCCGTACGTGCATCCGTCCTGGAACAATGACGGAGAAGCGGTCAGCGGGCTGGATCTTTGCTTCCTGCCGATGGACGGCAACGATGACAGCCTGGAAACGGCGCTGATCGTGCAATTCCTGGAGCGGTATTACACGGTGCTGCCGAACAAGCCGCAAGCGTGGTACGACATGGTGGAAGGCCTGAAAGCGCAGGATCGCATGAAGCTGCTGCCGATTTAAGTCAGGAATCTCTCTCCTGATCGACTTTTTCATAATTATCCCGTTCCTTCAGCACAGAGGCGGCACCCGTCATTGGACAGGTACCGCCTTTGTGTGCTTTTTTGGGATCACCAGTTATTGCCCGAAACCCGAATCACATTGAAATTCGGCGTCTGGTTCTCGCCATAGATGGCCGTGATTCCCGGATTGTTGACCCTAACCTTGGTGAAGCGGGCTTCGCCAACAACAGGTCCTTGGCCTTGTTCCGCTCTCACGACCAGCTTAATCCCGTAGCGGGTTGGGTTGTTGATCGTGATGTTTTCTAGCCGTACGTTCTGCATCGGCAGATTCTCCGGCGATTTGGATTGGAACATCAAGCCGAAGTACACCGGATTATTGATGTCCACGTTCTTCACCAGGATATTCTTGAAGTCCCGGTCTCCGCCGAAGAACCAGATCGCCCCGAAGTTCTGATAATCGTTAATCTTGTCGTCCGCTCCGACGCTGGTCCAGAAATCACCGCCGGTACGGTCCAGTGTGACGCCGTCGATGACGGTATCTTGGTCTCCGAAGCCCAGCGTATTATAGCCGAAGCTTAAGCTGCTGATGGTGACGCCGGGGTAAGTGAGCGTATCCGCGCCATACAGGTTCTGGAACAGGTTGTTCTGGCCGCCGTAGACGGCGAAGGCGGCAGCCCGGCGTACGTTGACGGCGGTGAGGTTCGTGTACTTGTTCCCCACATTGTACGAGCCGCCGGCGTCAATTGCGCTAAACAAGGCAAATGCGTCGTCGCCCGTACCGCGGGCATAGTTGTTGTCGATCACGTTGTAGGAAGAGCCGTTGGTCATGTTGATGCCGTCGGCGAACATATTTTTAATCCGGTTATTCTTGAAGGTATTGTAGGAAGAGTTCACGCCCCAATACAGGCAAACGAAATGCTCGGCCCAAATGTTCTCAATGCTGACGTTCTGCATGCCGTTCCCGTCTATGAACTTGCCTGGACCGTCCTGACGGTAGACGTAGTTCCCCCAGGCGGACAAGTCCTTGATGGTGGATCCGTTTGCGGTGGAGCTGATGTTAAACCCAACGTCGGTGTTCGTTTGATTTTGCGGTGCAACCAGCTTGGTGTGCCAAGGACCGGCTCCAATGATTTCCGTTGCCCGGCCGTACAGGAAAATCTTCGACGAAATCGTCCACTCCCCAGCCGGAATGAAAATCCCTTTCTTGGACGGATCCTGGCGGAACTCGTTCAGCGCTTGTTCAATCGATTTCGTCGTCGAAACTTCAACATATTTGCTAGGATCCGGATTTGAGGCCGGCGGAGCTACGTTCTCCGTCTCGATCATATCCACGTAAATCCAAGGAACGTCCCCAGCATCCTTCTGGATTCGGATTTTCGTGCCAGCCGGATAGACTTGGTCGAGCAAGAGCTGGGAGTCTTCGTACAGCCAGTAAGCCTTAGAGCCGGAGTTATTGTACCCTAGTTCTCCAAGCGTGGAAGGTGTGGCGTACACGTATGCGAATTTGGAGGTCACGGTAAAATTGCCTTTATCCACGCCGTTCACATAGATACTGATCGTACCGTTGGTATTCTCAGCTACGGCATTCCGGAGCACAAACGCATTGGCGGGCTGAGTCAGCGTAAACTCCACGTACTCGCCTGTGGCATCCAGATAAACGGCCGAACGTCCGGAGGCTTCACCGGCAAAATCACCCGGCGTAAAGTTCGGCGCCAGCCGCGTTCCATTGGTGCTGTTCGAAGGAGCCTCGGCCTCCAGCACGGTAAATGGCATGTTAGCCCCTCGACCGGAATATAAGCTGACAGTGCTGCTGTTGTTGTTCCGCTTCACTGCGACCTCGTTGGCATCGTCAGCTACCGTTGTCGTTACCGTGTAGCTGCCGTCCACTGCAGTCCACGTTCCCATCGTCACACTGACGGATGCTCCCGGAGCAAGCGTCCCGCTATAGGAACCGTTTAGCGTTCGTACGGTTGTCCCCGAGCTGTTCTTCAGTTCTAAGGTGATCGGGTGCGCTCCGCCGGCGGAAGCGATCGTGCCTTGGTTTTTCAGGTTCACGGTAAAGGTGACGGTATTGCCTGCGCTCGGATTCGAAGGCGTCCAAGCCGCGGTTGCGATCAGGTCGGAGCTTTGTACCTGGTTGATCGTGAGCGGCGTGGGATGCGTGTAGGTGTTGTTCGCTTCATCGGTTTCAAAAACCGCGTTGTCCTCATCCACCTTGGCGATCACGGCGTAAGAACCAGCGTCTTTTGCATCAATTGTGGTGGAGACGTTCGCCGTTGCACCAGGGGCAAGCGCACTAACGGGGGCCGTACCAACAAGGGTGCTTCCTAAGTAGAAGTTCACATTCGTAGTGCCGGATGCCACGGTCCCCGCATTACGGACCACCGCGTTGAGTGTAACGGCTTGGGTCTCATCCGGAGAGGCCGGCGACCAGGAGAGATTGGTTACGGTCAGATCCGGATTGGGTGCAGGTGTTCCAAAGATCTGGAACTCCGCCACTTGCCCGCCGGGGGCCCCGGAATTGGCCGTAAACCGCAGCTGCACTTGGCTTACCGTGGCGCTGACGGGGATGGTGACCGTGTTCTGTGTAGTAGGATTAAACGTATAGGAAGCGGCGGAGACCAGGTTCGTAAAGGTTGTGGAATTTTGATCATGGCCCAGCACTTGGATGGTTTGGGTACGTGTTGCCCATTCGCTGGAAGGGTTCAGCTTCAGGACAATCGACGTAATGTTGGCATTGGCACCCAGATCTACAGTGAGCGTACTCGGATGGCCGTTGCCTTCCCAATAGGTCGAGACGTCGTTATCGTTGGCATTGGCGGCAACAAAAATATACGTTGAGGAGGACGCGGTAATCGTCTTGCCGATGGCGAGATTGGTTCCGGCTTCTCCTCCGGAGCCGTTCCGCGTCACGGTATTGCTTGGCGGCGAAACGTTACCGGCCGCATCCTTGGCGACGACATAGTAAGAGACGGTAACATTCGCCGGCTGCGAGTCTGTATAAGTCAGCGTCGATCCGTTGACGCTGTCGCGAAGCTGACCGTTGGCGTAGATGTCGTACCCGGTTACGCCTACGTTATCCGTTGCGGCGTTCCAAGTCAGCTTGATCGAGCCGGAGGTCGGTTGAGTGAAGGCCAGGTTGGTCGGAGCCGTCGGCGGCTGCGTATCTGCGGAGCTTCCCTGGGTAAATTGGATCCAGTTCATATTAAAATCATAACCGCTGGCATAGACGCGAAGAGTTTGCGTTCCGGCATTTAACGTCACGGTGGCCGTCACGGTCTGCCAATTTTGCCACCCTCCGGTGTTGGGCACCGTCGTTGTAGCCAGCGTCGTTCCACCGGACTTCAGCTGGATTTCGCCTGTACTTGCATTGCTCGCAACCCGGTACTCGACGGTATAGGTGCCCGCACTAACGACGTTGACGTTATAGTCCAGCCAATCTCCGACATGAATCCAGCCGACGTTCAGGCCGCCGCCCGTATCCGTGGTAGGTTCGGTCTGAATGCCGTTCATCGCGGAGTAATTTTCCGCCTCAATCTTGCCCGGAATCACGGAAGGCGCGGCTGGTGCAGCGCCGTACACCTCCACTTCGGAGAGTTGACCCGCCGGCCAGACGGTATTGGCCGTAATGTGAATCCGCACGTACCGAACGCTGGCTGCTGTAAAGTTGATCGTCACCGTATTGGCCGAAGCCGGGTCAAAGGTATAGCTGGCGGAAGCCTTCAGATCGGTGAAGCTCGACCCGTTGGTGCTGCCTTGCACGGATAAAGTTTGTGTCCGGCTTTCCCAACTGGAAGGCAGCTTCAAGACGACCTGATCAATTTGAACCGTGCTGCCGAGATCGATTTGCACCCACCCGGGAAAAGCTTGATTCGTGCTTTCCCAATACGTATTGGCATCGCCATCTGTGACGTTGGAGGCGGGATACACATCGGCGTGCCCGGATTCTGTCGCGGGTTTGCCCGCAGCCAGGTTCGCCCCTCCTGCCGCCTGAACAGGTGCGGTCCACCCCGCTGAAGTGAAGAAAGTTGTGGCGAACATAGCGACGATACATATCCATGTGATGATGCGTCTTTGGCTTTTCACGTCATTCATTCTCCTTTCAGATTCAAGATTTCTCCCTTTCTTACATCTGGCAGAGTTGTCGTGGTGAGCCCCGCGGCACGGTTTACGAATTCTGTTCAATATACCAATGTAAGCGATATCACAAAAAGGCGCATTCCCCCTCTTCCCAAGGATCGGTATAAGTACTGCACTTCCATCGTAAGGAGGATTCGTTTCCAAATAAAGGTGTATTTCTATGGAAATGGTGTGCAGGATTATGGTTTTGGACAAAAAAAGAGACCACCCGTCAGTCCACTGACCGGGCAGTCCCCGATTAAGCGATCGAGGCGCCTTACGCCAACCGCATTTTGAAATCTTCATAACCAAACTGATGCAAAATTTCGCAGTCGCCGTCCTTGTGCTGCAACACGAGTGCCGGCAACGGCATGCCGTTGAAGGTGGTGTTCTTCACCATCGAATAGATGGCCATGTCGCCGAACACCAGGCGGTCGCCGGGCTTCAGCGGCTCATCAAAGGAGTAGTCGCCGATATTGTCTCCGGACAGGCAGGTGGGTCCGCCCAGCCGGTACGTGTACGGCTTCTCCCCCGGTTCGCCTGAGCCAAACAGCGGCGGACGGTACGGCATCTCCAGCACGTCCGGCATATGGCAGGAAGCCGAGGCGTCCACGATGGCGATATCCAGGCCGTTTTTCATCGTATCCAGCACTGTTGTGATCAGGTAACCGGCGTTCAGCGCCACCGCTTCGCCCGGTTCCAGATACACTTCTAAGCCGTATTTGTCCTGCATCCGCCGAATGCACGCTTCCAGCAGCGGAATATCGTAGTCCTCGCGCGTGATATGATGGCCGCCGCCGAAATTGATCCATTCCATTTGCGACAGCCATGGACCAAACTTCTCTTCCACCGCATCCAGCGTCGTGACCAAATCGTCTGAGTTCTGCTGGCACAAGGTATGAAAATGAAAGCCAGAAATGCCATCCAGCAGCTCAGGGCGGAAATGCTCTATCGTCACGCCAAACCGCGAGCCATACGCGCAAGGGTTATAGATGTCGTGGCCTACTTGGGTGGAGCATTCCGGGTTGATGCGCAAGCCGACTTTTTTGCCAGCCGCCAGCACCCGATCGCGATATTTCTCCACTTGGGAGAACGAGTTGAAGATCACATGATCGCAAAGCTCGATGATTTCGTCGATCTGATCCTCCCGGTAGGCTGGGGCAAAGACGTGATTCTCCTTGCCCATCGCCTCGCGGCCGAGCCGAGCTTCATACAAGCCGCTGGCCGCCGTGCCGCTCAAATATTTGCCGATCAGCGGGTAGGTCGTGTACATCGAAAATGCTTTTTGCGCCAAAATAATCTTCGCACCCGTCCGCTCCATAATTCCGGCCAGGATCTTCAGGTTTTGCTCCAAAAGTTTCTCATCGACCACGTAACAAGGTGTTGGCAGTTCCTCGAAGCGCATATTATCTAACGTACTCCGTTTCTTTGCGCTCTTCGGCGACTTCCTCTTCCGGATAGGCATCTACCGGTACCGGATTGAAGCTTTCTTTCCAAGGCAGGCCCCACTTGTTCAGTGCATCCATGAATGGATCTGGATCGAACTCTTCGATGTTGTAGACGCCCGGTTTGTTCCAAGTGCCGTTGAGGATCATCATCGCACCGATCATGGCCGGAACACCCGTCGTGTAAGCTACGGCTTGAGAGCCAACTTCTTTGTAGCATTCTTCGTGGTCGCAGACATTGTACAGGTAGTACATTTTTTCTTTGCCGTCTTTTTTCCCTTTGAAAATGCAGCCGATGTTCGTTTTACCCTTCGTGCGCGGTCCGAGCGAAGATGGATCCGGCAGGACGGCTTTCAGGAACTGCAGCGGCACGATTTGCTTGCCTTCGAATTCAATCGGCTCGATGGAAGTCATGCCGACGTTTTCGAGGCATTTCAGGTGGGTCAGGTAGCTTTGACCAAACGTCATGAAGAAGCGGATCCGCTTGATGCCTGGAATATTCAAGGCCAGGGATTCGATTTCCTCATGGTGCAGCAGGTACATATCTTTCTCCCCGATTTCCGGGAAGTTGTAGACGCGTTTGATTTCCATCGGCTCGGTTTCGACCCATTGGCCGTTCTCCCAGTAGCTGCCCTTCGCAGACACTTCACGGATGTTGATCTCCGGGTTGAAGTTCGTCGCAAACGGATAGCCGTGGTCACCAGCGTTGCAGTCGAGGATGTCGATGTACTCGATTTCGTCAAAATGATGTTTTAGTGCATAGGCGGAGAATACACCCGTTACGCCAGGGTCAAAGCCGCTGCCCAGCAGTGCAGTAATGCCGGCTTTCTCAAAGCGCTCGCGGTATTCCCATTGCCATTTGTATTCGAATTTCGCCGTATCTTCCGGCTCATAGTTCGCGGTATCCAGGTAGTGCGTTTTGGTTGCCAAGCAGGCTTCCATGATCGTCAAATCTTGATACGGCAGGGCCAGGTTCATCACGATGTCTGGTTTCACTTCGTTGATCAATGCGATCAGCTCGTCGACATTGTTGGCGTCCACTTGAGCTGTCGTGATTTTGGTTTTGCCGCCGTCCAGCTTCGCTTTCAGCGCATCGCATTTCGACTTGGTGCGGCTGGCGATGCAGATTTCTTCAAATACCTCGCTGTTTTGCACGCATTTGTGGATCGCTACGGAAGCCACGCCGCCGCAGCCGATGATTAATGCTTTTCCCATTTGTCCATCTCCTACCTTCTTTAAAATTTGACAAGTGCTGTGAAACGTAAAAAAAGCAAGTGATTGAACGCATAACCTGCGCATCACTTGCTTCTGATATAGTCAATATTAAGAAATGCTCCATCACAACGGACGAACGCCCGTCTTCATCGCCGCACGAAATGACTTCGCACGAACGCACGCTCCGGAATTCTTAATATTCAATATATCATGTTTGATCAGAGTCTATTTAGCAAATAATTCGCCTTTACCACTCTTATTGACCGTTTCACAAGTTGATGTGCATTATGCACTGGTTGTAAAGTAACCAACTTATAAAATTTGAGCTTTTAACTCAATCAATAAGGCAACTAAGTTGCCAATCGGCATTTGACCCGGCTGTCCGTATGGCCTTAACTTTCCCGAAGGAAAGTGGTCAAAAAATTATCTGCTTGGAAAGACTCGCGATATATTGAATACAACCTTTCCAAAAATCATGCTCCTTAATATTAGCAGGAACTGATTCGGAGGGCAATAGCTAATTTTAAATATTTTTTTGGTAAGGGAGGAACTTGTTTACGCTAACGCTTACCACGAAGCTTATTTGGCGAAAAACAGGGGGGCTGGCGTTCTAACGCTTGTCAGCGTGCTTATGGACGGAAAATACGCCGCGGAACACGGAAAATGGACCCAATAGAGTGCTAGGCAAGCGTTACATTTGGAAACAGCCTATTTTGGCGCAAATAGCGTTTGTCACAAGCGTTACACTTACTTGAGAGGCGGAATCCCAATCAATCCGTCGCAATAGGAGGCATCTCGAAAAAATCCGTTGCGAGTGATGGCATCCCGATCAATGATCGCGAGGTCTAGCATCCCGGATCAATCCGTCGCGGCTGGTCGGCTGGCGCGGGGTCTTCTGGTCTCTAGGTCGTCCTCAAATTGACGCGAATCAAGGAATGCCCCTGGTTCCCGAGTTACGATGAAGCCATCGATAACCGAAAGGGGATATGTCCAATGATTACCGTCAAATGGAAAGTAGAAGAGTTAACCTGCCCAAGCTGCATCAAGAAAATCGAAAGCGCGCTGTCGAAACAGCCGGGGGTACAGGAAGTCAAAGTGTTGTTCCACTCCAGCCAGGTAAAGGCCCGGTTCGATGAGAGCCTGGTGCAGGAGGAGCTGCTTCAGAACATGCTGGCCAAGCTGGGGTATCCAGTGCTGGCGGGGGGAGGGCATGGCGATGGCCAAGCCTCGTAAAGCGGCGGCGCTGTTGGCGTCGGGGCTGATACTGGCCCTGGCGGGGGTGTTCTACCTCCTGGGATGGGAGGTGGCCCGAAGCGCCGCACTGCTGCTGGCCTCGGCCCTATCCGGTTGGTCGATCGCTGTCCGAGCCTTTCGATCGCTCCGCATGCGCGTCTTCAGCATCGAGCTATTGGTGACGATCGCGATGATCGGGGCGGTTATCCTCGGCGAATACGTTGAGGCTGCCGCGGTGGCCTTCTTATTCCGGCTCGGGGCATACCTTGAGGCGATTACGTTGGGCAAGACGCGCTCCGCCTTGAAAGCCTTGATCGATCTGGCCCCGGCGGAAGCCCTCGTCCTGCGGGACGGCGTTCAGGTCAAAGTGCTCGCGTCCGAAGTGGTGCGCGGGGATCGGGTGCTTCTGCCGTCCGGCAGCAAGATCGCGGTCGACGGCCAGGTCGCTTCCGGCCAAGCCCTAGTTAACGAAGCGGCGATTACCGGCGAACCGGTACCCGTCGGCAAGCAGGTCCGTGACCGAGTGTTCAGCGGAACGACCGTGGATACGGGCTACCTGGAAGTCATTGCCGAGCAGGTTGGGGAGGAAACAACCTTTGCCAAAATTATTGAGCTGGTGGAAGAAGCCCAGGAATCTAAGGCGAAGACGCAAAGGTTTTTGGACAAGTTCGCTTCCTACTATACGCCGGGGATGCTGCTGTTGGCGGTACTGGTGTTCCTCGTCTCTCGGAATCCCGAGCTCGCGCTGACGTTTCTGGTGATCGCTTGCCCGGGGGCTTTGGTGATTTCCGCACCGGTCTCAATGGTTGCCGGATTGGGAAACGGCGCCGCAAACGGCTTGCTGATCAAAGGCGGGGAGGTGCTGGAGAATCTGGCCCGGGCGGAGGTAGTTGCGTTCGATAAGACCGGGACATTAACGGAGGGGAACCCTTCCGTGGTTGCGGTACACACCTACGGCGGCATGCAGGAACGCGAGCTGTTGGAGCTGACGGCTGCAGTGGAAGCGGCCTCGGAGCATCCGCTTGGACAAGCGATTGTAAATGCGGCGAAGGCTCGGAAGGTAGAGCCGGCGGATCGACCGAAGCAGGTGGAAGTACACAAAGGAAGCGGGATTTACGGTGAGGTTCGTGGACAGACGGTTCGGGTCGGGAAGCGGGAGTGGTTGGAGCAGCAAGGCGTGTCCATAAGCAAGGAGGTATGGGACGAGGCAGAACGTCAAGAGAAGCGCGGGTGTACGGTGGTATTTGCCGCGGTTAACCGCATGTTGATTGGCGTTATCGCCATCGCAGACCCGATTCGTGCCGAAGCGAAGGAAGTGATCCAAGGGCTCAAGCGGAAAGGCGTGAAGCGAGTGGTGATGCTGACCGGCGACAATCGGCATGCCGCTCAGCAGGTTGCGGACCGGCTTGGGATTGACCAGGTGCACGCCGGGCTTCTTCCGGCAGATAAGGTGGCGTTGATCCAGGAATGGCAACGGCAGGGCAGACGTGTGACGATGCTTGGAGACGGCATCAACGACGCGCCGGCTATAGCCGCCGCGGACATCGGGCTGGCGATGGGAGGTGCGGGGACGGACATTGCGATAGAGACTGCGGATGCGGTCATTATGGCTGACCGGCTGGATAAGCTCGTATATGCCCGCCAGCTGGCGAAGCGTACGGTCCGCAATATGAAGCAAAACGTATCGTTTGCCATCACGGTCGTGGTTCTGTTGCTGGCGGGGGTATTAACGAGGCATATTTATTTAGCCTCGGGGATGTTTATTCATGAGTTCAGCGTGATTTTGGTGATTCTGAACGCCCTTCGTCTGACATGGCGAGGGAGGGGCACCAGGACCAACCGGAACATGCGTCGCAACGTCGATCCTAAGGCGATGATTACAACTGTCTCAACCGCTCCAGGATATCCTCCGGATCGGGGCGTTTCATGAAGTACGGTTCGACATAGGCAGAGCGGATGATGCCGGACTCGTCGATCATAAACGTAGACGGAATCGGCAGAATCCAAAGGTTGGTGGCGTTATATTCCGCCAGATTCAGATTGAACTGATTCAGGAAGATGTTCTGAAAGGTCAGCACAACCGGACCTTGGGACAGCTTGTCGAAGAGGTTCGCGGTTTCCCCCAGCGGGTTTAGATTTTTTTTGGATTGTCAACTCCAATTTTTTTATTTTGTTGGCGAGCCCCGGCCCGAAAACGCAAAAACCCCGCAACCAAGCGCTTTCCGCCGGTTGCGGGGGGGATGAAAACGGCGAATTTCCCTCCTTCTGAGTACCTCATATCGTATTTTCATTTCTGGGTGGTTTCTAGACCAGATGGGAGCGGATATGCTCCAGCATCGCATCGAGCACGGCCTCTAGTGCGCAGATATCTTTGCGAACCTGCGTCATGAGCAGTCCGCCTTGCAGCGCCGTCAGCAGCGCCAGTGCCAGCCGGTCCGGATCGGCGTCAGCGCGCATTTCACCGCGATCCCGCATCGCACGAAGCCCTTGGCTAATCGCCTGCTCCCATTGCAGGAAGCAGGAAGCCAGCGCAGACCGGGCCGCTGGTTCCATATCGGCCAGCTCGCTGGCCAATGAACCGATGGGGCATCCGCCCTGAAACTTCCGGTCAATCTGCGATTGGATCACGGCGTCACGCCAGGCCTGCAGGGCTTCCATGCTGTCCAGATGGCTGAGCAAGGGTTCTTGTGCACCTAACACCTGCTCGGTCTGGTATAGGATGACGGCCAGCACCAGATCCCGCTTCTCCTTAAAATAATGATAAAGCTGCGAGGAGCTGACCTTCGCCTCCTTCTGCACATCCTCCACGCTCGTCCCCGCGACCCCGCGTTCGAACATCAGTTTAGCAGCGGCAGCGATGATGCGGCTGCGCGTTTCTCTCCCTTTTTTCGTAAGCTTTGGTTCCGGATTAGGTGTAGTTATCGTGGTTTTCATAGTCTTAGTATAGCAAAAATGGAGTCCCCCATCCAGAAATGTATGGCGGGGCTACGACATTGAGCCGACGTTTCAGCTACGGACCGTAATGTCCTTATTGTTCAATTTCCCGGCGATTTCCCGTTTTAACGGACCGGAGTGCCTTTATGAGTCGGGTACAGGCAAGAATTTGGCCAAACCAACCTGAATAAGGTCTGTGGAGTCCGTTAAGTATTAGGAGCCAACCTATTTTGCTCCAATAACGGCTCTCCTGTCCCTTAGCTCATCCGCACCAATTAGTTCTACTAGCCACCGAGCACCCTTCGTCTTCTTAGCTCACCCAGTTTCTTCTCCCCCTACGCCTTACCCTAGACTATTGCGTTTTAGAAAACATATGTTACTAATAACATACGTTAAACAAAACAGAGGTGAGCAACATGTCGATCAATTACGCGATTTTGGGGATGCTGAGCGCCCGGTCTCTGACCGGTTACGATTTGAAGAAGATCATTCAGGATTCACCGTTTATGCCTTGGTCGGGCAATAACAATCAAATTTACAAGGCGTTAGTTGAGCTGCTGGAGGAGGGCTGGGTGACGAACGAGGTCCAGCATCAAGACAGCGCCCCATCGAAGAAGATCTACACGATCACGGATGCCGGGCGGGAAGAACTGAAGGCCTGGGTACTGTCCCCGCCAGAGCTGCCGGAGTTCAAAAATACCTTCCTCGTGCGCCTCGCCTGGGCGGATTCGTTGGGTGAAGACGAACTGAACGCCCTCCTTACGGGGTATGAGCACGAAATTTATCTGCAGCTCGCCGCAGAGGAGGAGAAGCTGCGCCGGGGTGAGTTTTCCCAGCGTCGCACCCCTCGGGAAGCCTATCTCTGGGATCAAATTCATGGACGGGTTCTGGAGCAATACCGGAGCGAGCTGGACTGGATCCGCCAACTTCGCGAGGATTTGGGGATTCGTTCGAATAAGAAAGGGGAGAAACCTGTGAACTATCAAGTTGTGGAGAAAAATAACCAAACCATCGTGGTCGTCACGTCCGCCGAACCGCCGATCACCACCGGGCAGGACGCGATTCGCCTCATCGAAGCGTGCATCGAGCACAACGCCGGACGGCTCATTGTTTATGCTGAGGCGTTGTCCGAGGATTTTTTCAACTTGAGAACGGGATTGGCCGGAGAGATTCTGCAGAAATTTGTGAACTTCTCGCTTCGGACTGCCCTTGTGGTTGCCGACGGGAGCCTCATTAAAGACCGGATGAAGGACCTGCTCGCAGAGTCCCATCGGGGGAATACTCTTCGGGTGTTTGCCAGCCAAGCCGAGGCGGAGAATTGGTTAGCAGAAAGTTAAGACGGGCAACATTTCAACTCCGATGGGCTTCGCTGGTGATGCATGTCCCGGGAATGGTATAATTTTCTTATGGACAATGCGCTTGGGAGGCCAATCAATGAGAGAAGAGCTATTGGAACAGCTGCAAACGTGGCATGAAGAGGATGAATACGAAAAGATCGTTCAAGCGGTCATGGACGTGCCGGAGGAAGAAAGAGATTATCAGCTGATCAGTCATTTGGGGCGTGCGTTGAATAATCTGGAACGGTACGAAGAGGCGGTTGAGCAATTCCTGAAGATTGCTGATGAGGGTCAGGATGACCCGTTGTGGCATTATCGGATCGGCTTGGCGTATTACTATTTGGATCGGTATGACGAAGCGCGGATCGCGTTTGAGACGGCAGATCGGTTGGAGCCGGGAGACGAGGATACGTTGGAGTTCTTGAGTTGGATCGAAGAGAAGACAGCTGCAGGCGAGGCTGGGGACGAGGAAGCAACATCGGAGTCGTCTGCGTCTGAAGCGGCGGAAGCTAAGGGTTCGGAGGGCGAGCAAATTGCGGCGGAACCGGTCGTTTTCGAAGGGGATTTTGACGCGGAGGGCTTCTGGGACGATGACAATCCTGCGGCAGAGAAGTACGTCTCGGCGCCACCTACAGATGCGCTGGTCGAGTCTGTGGAGGAGTCACTTGTTTTCCGGTTGCCGGCTTTTTATGTGAACCTGATGAAAGTGCATAATGGTGGAATCCCTCGGAACCGATACTTCCGGACTCAAACCGGCGAGACCATCGAGATTCTAGGAATCATGGGCATCGGACGGGAAAAACCGCACTCCCTGTGCGGGGCAGCCGGAAGCCGTGCCACGATCGAGCGGGAAGGATATCCCGAATTCGGTGTGGTCCTCTGCGATACGCCGTCTGACACCGGGGTCGTGATGCTTGATTATCGGGAATCCACCAACGTTGGCGAGCCGGAGGTGGTTTACGTTGAGAAGGCCAGCAAGAAGGCCACTCCTCTCGCGCCGAACTTCGAGGCGTTCGTACGGGGATTGACGGGCGGAACGCAAGAGTAAAAATGTTATTCGTGTATGTAATCCGGACAGAGGTGTTGTCAGGGGGATTTTTTGGGATGGGCAACTGAGCTAACGGACTCCAGAGACGTTAAATGTCCTTGCAGGGGATGTTCGCAGCTCTAACGGACTCACGGGGCGTTATTAGCCAAAGATGAACTCGAATGATGAGAAAAAGAGCCCAATAAGGTACTTGGAGTCCGTTACAACGGGAAATTCTCGGGAAATGGATAAATAGCGCCAATGAGGTCCGTTAGCTCGGGAGCGTGATTAGCGGTTATTTTCAGAAGTTCTGTTCAATCTAACAACAGGTAAGAAAAAATAACCTAAACGGAGTGAACAGACATGACAGTGACAAATAACCAGACGGCGCACCAAGAAGCGGTGGAGACGGTGCGGAAATTGATTAAGGGCATCGACATCGCGATGCTGACCACGGTGACGAAGGAAGGGCTGGTGGCGCGTCCGATGAAAACCCAGGAAGTCGAATTTGACGGGGATCTGTGGTTCCTCACCAAAGAGGAGACGGATAAATACAGCCAGCTGAAGGATCATCCTCATGTGAACGTGTCGTACGTTGGGGATTCCTACGTATCGGTACGCGGGACGGCGGAGGTGGTCAACGACCGGGAGAAGATTAAGCAGTTTTGGAACGCCGCCTATGCCAAGTTCCTGCATACGACCAGCGACGATCCGAATCTAGTCCTGATCAAAGTGAAGGCCGAAGCGGCGGAATATTGGGAAACCGGCAATCTCGTCAAAGTGATCAAGCGCATGTTCTCCCAGCTGACGGGCAAGGAAACGGAAGCGGAGCTGAACAAGACGGTGAAATTGTAGGTGTGCACACCTATCAAGAAAAGCCGCCTCTCGGCGGGTCGGATGACGACCTACAGGAGGCGGCTTTGGCTTTTGGGTTTAAACCGCTGTTCTTATTTCTTCACCGGAATCAAAATCTTCTGTCCAATCCGGATCAAGTGCGGATTCTTCAGTTTGTTGTACTTGGCCAGTGCTTGCCACGTCGTGCCGTGCTCCAGTGCAATGTGGTACAACGTGTCACCCTTCTTCACGATGTGGACGATGTCCTTCTCAGTTGCAGGAGCAGGTTCAGGCTTCGGCGTAGGGGCCGGTGTTGGTGCAGGTGCAGGTTCCGGTGTCGGTTCTGGCGTTGGCGTTGGTTCCGGAGTCGGGTTCACCGACTCCGCTGCCGAGCTCAGCTTGAACTTGGCATAGCCGTCTTCCGTATTAGTTACATACTCCAGGTTGCCGGCCTTCGCAGCGGCTTCCTTAGCGGCTGGCGAAGTTTCGAACGTCACGTTGGCGTTACCGAACGGAGCGAGCGACCAGTTGCCGTCTGCCGTCGGGTTGATCGTGCCGTTCTCACGGATGTAGTCGATGATGACTTGGCGGTTCTCATCCGGCGAAGCCAGGATGATGCGCTTGCCGTCCGGGTTCGCAAATTTGCTGGACGACGCGCGATAGTTGTTGCTGGCGACAACGAATTTTTGCTCAGGATCAATCGGCTTGCCGTTATAGGACAGATTCACGATCCGGCTGGCTTTTTCATTGACCAAGTTGCCTTTCGCATCGTATTTCGCCGGTTGCGTCACGTCGATTTGATACGTTACGCCGTCGATCACATCATAGTTATACGTAGGGAAATCGTAGTTCACCAATTCTTGCTCTTCCGTTTTGTTCGGATCGATTTGGTTGAACTGTCCGGCGGACCATTCGAGCCATTCCTTAAGCTCGGCGCCGGTTACCAGCACAGCGTTTACTGTGTTGGAGTACAGGTACAGGTCGGCTACGTTCTTAATCGCGATATCCCCGGCAGGAATATCCGTATAGTAGTTCGCGCCTTGACGTCCGCCGGCTTTAAATGGAGCGCCTGCCGACAGTATGGGCAATCCTTCGTATTCCGTGCCTTGCAGATGCTTCTCGACGTACCATTTTTGCGCGTTGGTCACGATTTGGATGGAAGGATCGTCCTGAATCAGGGCGAACCAGCTGTTAATTGGAGCCGTTGTCTTGCCCACCGGGCCGCGGATGTATTCCAGGGTAGCTTCGTGGTCCTCTTTAATCGCGTCCCAGATCGTTGGGTCGGCATCTACCAGCGGCTTCTTATTCTCCATATCGTAAATCGGCTTCACAGCGACTTTGGAATTCTTCACCGTCCAAGTATCACCGGATTTCTCCAGCGTCAGGTCGATGATCCCCAAGTTGTTGCCCCAATATCCCGGTTCTACGGCAGGAACACCGTTGATCGTCCCTTTGGCCAGGTCGACGCCGGTTTTGCCTTCGAAGGAAGCGTTCGGGAACACCTTATGCGCGTGACCGAACAGGATCGCGTCGATGCCTTCCACCTTGCTCAGGTAGAGGACGGAGTTCTCCATCAGCGGGGTTTGCGGAATGTCCTCGAAGCCGGAGTGCGGTACCGCGATGATGAGGTCTGCGCCAGCCTTTTTCATCTCCGGTACGAATTTCTTCGCAGTTTCTACAATGTCCTTCGTGATTACTTTCCCTTCCAGATTCGCCTTGTCCCAAGACAGAATTTGCGGCGGCACGAAGCCGATCACGCCCACCTTCAGCGTATGCTTCGCTCCGGTGCTGTCGGTCACCTCTTTATCGAGGATGATGTACGGAGTGAAGACATTTTTGTCGTTCGAAGGGTCTTGATCTTTGTCATCAAAATAGATGTTGGCGTTGACGTAAGGGAAATCCGAACCTGCTACCGCCGTATTCAGGAAATCCAGACCGTAGTTGAACTCGTGGTTGCCGAAGTTGCCGACATCATAACCAAGCAAATTCATTGCTTTGTAGACCGGATGGGTCTCGCCCTCTTGCAGCTTGTCTACCGTCGCGACATAGTCGCCCAACGGATTGCCTTGAATCAGATCACCGTTGTCGATCAGCAAGCTGTTCTTCGCTTCCGCACGCGCTTGCTTGATCAGCGTGGCGGTCTTGGCCAAGCCGTACTCATCGGTAGGCTTGTCCGCAAAGTAATCGTAGTTCACGATGTTCACATGCAGGTCGGTCGTCTCCATAATGCGGAGCTCGACGGTTGCTGCACTGCTCGTGTCTGCTGCAGACGCCGTGAATGGCAGGGCTGCCAGGCTGGCCGCAAGCAAGGATGCAAGGATAAATTTAGGACTGCGGGATTTGATCAAGTTCACTCCTCCTTCGAATTTGGGGTACTCCCTGACATGTCGGGTGAATTCATGTGCCGACAAAATCGTTTAAAATTTTCCTTAAATATTTTAATGGATCTGGAAGGACTTGTCATGAGGATTTTCGACCAGAAACGCAGGTCTGGATTTTACAAATTGTGTATATTATGGAGGGCTGATATGATATAGCAAAGGGAGGTGGGGGTCATGGGTGAGCATTCTAATAAAGCGGAACTGGAAATTGAGCAACGGCTAAACGAGCTGGAGAAACGCCTTTATTCTCAAGATAAACGGTGGAAGGTCATCAAAAATATTCTCGTGATCATTGGTTCGGTCTGGTTAGCGCTGGTCCTTATTGGTGTCATTCAATTTATTTCGTCCGGATCCTGAATCAACCTAAAAAAGGCGACCTTAGGTCGCCTTAAACTTCTTCTACGGACGGTTGTACGTTTTCTTGCGTTCCTCGGGTTCCCTTCAGCTTTGCTTCGCCTCGGCGATTTGGCATGAAGATCGTCACCGCCAGGATCACGATGCTCAGGATTCCCATGCAAAGATAAGCGTCGTTGGTTCCTAGAATGGTCGACATCTCTTTCAGCTGTGCCTTAGACAAGGTTTGACCTGAATGCATCAGCTCGGCGGCATGACTTTTGGTTCGCGTGGTATAAATGGTGACCACCAAGGCTGTTCCGATCGCACCGGCGACCTGACGGACCGTATTCGTTACGGCCGAACCGTGGGCATTTAACTGCTTCGGCAGAGCGTTGAGTCCCGCGGTATTCAGCGGCATCGTTAAGAAGCTCAAGCCGATGCGCAGTACAATCGTACGGAATACCAGGTACGTATACGACGTTGTTTCCGTTAAATGCGTAACGCCCCAAATCGCCGGAATCGTAAACAACAGCCCGATAATCGCAATCGGCTTGACCCCGAATTTATCCAGCAAACGTCCGGAAACCGGCGACAATAACGCATTAATTAAAGCCCCTGGCAGCAGCAGCAAGCCGGTGTCCAGCACCGAGAAGCCCCGGCTGGTCTGCAAGTAAATCGGCAACAGGATCATATCCGCATACATCACCATTATAATCATAATGCTGATGATCGTGGTGACGGAGTACATCTTTTCCTTAAATACTCGCAAATCCATCAGCGGTGTGGACGAAGTAAACTGCCGCCAGCAGAACATGAACAGGAAAATACCGCCGACAATCAGACACGCCAGCACTTCGGCACTCCCCCAGCCTTTATTTCCTGCATTGCTGAAGCCAAAAAGAAGACCGCCGAACCCCAACGTCGAGTAAATGATGCTGACAAGGTCCAGCTTAGGTTTCGAGGTCTCCGAGACATTCACCATGTATTTCATCGCTAACGGAATGACGATGGTAACCAGCGGCAGCATCCCGATAAAAATCCACCGCCAGGAAAAATGCTCGATCACCAAGCCGGCCAAAGTCGGGCCAATCGCCGGGGCTACGATCATGGCGAGACCGATGAGTCCCATCGCTGCGCCGCGCCCTTCCTTCGGGAAGATCACCATCACGACCATCATCAACAGCGGCATGATAATGCCCGCCCCTGCGGCTTGAATCAACCGCCCCGTTAATAGAAACGGAAAGCTGGGAGCGACGGCGCTAATGAACGTTCCGGCGAGCAGCAAGAGCATGGAGCTAATGAACAACTGCCTGGTCGTGAATCGTTGCATCAGAAAAGCTGTAATCGGCACGAGGATCCCGTTCACCAGCATGAAGCCGGTAATCAGCCATTGCACGGTCGTGGCCGAAATGGCGAATTCCTTCATTAAGTCGGGCAAGGCGACATTCAGGATCGTTTGGTTCAAGATCGATAAGAACGAGCCCAAGAGCAGGACGGGCATCAGGATTTTTTTATTCACATTTGGTGTTGCGGTGTTCACGGTGTTGCTCCTTTCACAAAGGGGAATTCATTGACGGGTAGTCAAGTAATTGATATTCTGTCGATAAAAAATACTACCACGCAACGATTCAAAAGACCATTTACACATTCCGCCGAAGTGTAGACTAATCAACAGTTGACCGGGTCTGTGTTGAATAATTTGCAGATGATCGTCAAAGGAGAAACGAAATGTCGAGCAATAAGGAGCGCAAGGTAGACCCCCGCGTCATTCGGACCAAGCGAATGTTCCGGGAGGCGTTGATCGCATTGCTGCAAGAGAACACCGATCTGCGCAAAGTCACCGTGCAAGGCTTGGCCGATCGGGCGGGGTTAAACCGCGCTACGTTTTACTTGCATTATCGCGATGTGGAGGATTTGCTGGAGCAGCTGACGAAGGAAGTGTTAGACGAGTTGGCCCGGAGAATTCACCCGCTCACCGAGAGCGGCCCGACGAAGGACAACAATCCGCTCGTTTCCTTCCTGGAGGAGATTTACGAGAACGCGGCGTTATTCCAAGTGCTGCTCGAAAATAAAGAGTTCCGCCATCAACTGTTCGAGATCATGATGAACATCGTTTCGACGCGGCGGGAGCGCAGGAAGCCGGCAGATCCCTCCAAGCAAGTTCCGATAGAGGTCATTGCCGCATCGACGCTGGGGATCGTCACCTGGTGGATTGAGGAAGGTACCCCTTATAGTCCGAGCTATCTAGCGAACCAAATCAATCAATTGTATCGAAGAAGCAGTCCATCGAAGGCTTGAGGGTCATGTTGAGCGTGCTCTATCGTTTACCTATGGGATATGAGAAAAAGGAGGAGAGGCAAGTGTCGGCAGGAATTTTGGCGCATTTGTTGGGGAAGCAGCCTTTTCGAGAGTTGGCGGCGAAGGTGGCCGCCTATGAATTTCCTTATGTGCAGTTGGCGTTGTCCAAAGCCATTTCGGACGTGGATTGCTCGCTGGGCAAATTAAGCCCGGGCTTGGCTTCTGAGATCGGCGGCGCGTTTGCGGACCACCGTGTGCGGATCGCCGTGCTGGGCTGTTATGCCAGCCTGATCGACTTGGATGAGGAGAGCTACCGGCACAATGTGGACCGGTTCAAGGAGCATCTGCGCCATGCGCGGCATTTTGGTGCGCCGATCGTGGCGACGGAGGTTGGCAAGCCGGCGGACCCGGAACGATTGCCGGAGTATTGGGTGCGCCTCAACCGCGCATTGGAGGAGCTGGTCGATGAAGCCCAACGCTGGGGCGTCACCATCGGCCTTGAAGCGGCCCAAGGGCACTTGATCGACTCGCCGGAGACGATGGCGCAAACGCTGGAACGCTTCCCCTCCTCCTGTGTGGGCGTCGTTCTCGACCCATGCAATTTGATGAATGCCGCTAACTTCGACCGCCAGGACGAAGTGATCCAGACGGCCTTCGATCTGCTGGGCTCGTGCATCGTCAGCGCCCATGCCAAGGATCTGCGACGCGGCGCAAACGGCGAATTGATAGAAACCGCCGCAGGACTAGGGGAGCTGAACTACCCGCTGTTTTGGAGGCTGCTGGAGCAGCATAAGCCCCTTAGCTTCGTGACACTGGAGGCGGTGACGGAGGAGCAGTGTGCTGAAGCAGCAAGGTTTGTACGAGAGGGGAGGGGCCAAGGATGAGGCATACGAAAGAGAGTTTAATCCGCCAACTGGAGGCCCTAGGGTTGGACAGTGCAGGAACCGTGCTAGTCCATTCCTCCATGAAAAGCCTAGGTGAGGTAGAGGGCGGCGCAGATACAGTTTTGGATGCGTTTTCAGAGTATATGTCGCAGGGGCTGCTGGTGTTCCCCACGCATACTTGGTCATATATCAATAAGGATCGCCCCCGATTTGAGGTGGAGCATTCGCCGGTGTGCGTTGGCATTCTGCCGGAGCTGTTCCGCAAGAGACCCGGCGTCATCCGGTCGTGGCATCCCACCCATTCGGTCGCCGCGTTAGGATGGGACGCTAAGGCGTTTACGGCGGAGGATCATCTGTTTGATACGCCTTGTGCCCGAGGATCCTCGTGGGGGAAGCTGCTCGACCGCAAAGCGACAATTCTGCTCGTTGGGGTCGATTTGAGACGGAATACCTTCATCCATGGGGTCGAGGAGTGGGTGGATATCCCGGGAAGACTCACGGACGATCACGAAATGTTGTACACAATCACGCCGGACGGTGCAGAAATTCCGGTCCCTTCCCGCAGACATTGCGGGTTGCCTTGGTCGGAGCATTTTTGGAAGGTGGAAGAAGTGCTTGAGCATCGAGGTGCCTTGCGCAAGGGGAAATTGGGAGATGCCGTGGTACGGGTCTGCGATGCGGCCGGCGTGGCGGAAGTGATTACGGAAATGTTGAAGGAGGAGCCGGATTTGTTCTCCGATAACGAACCGCTTAAAGATCCGGGACGCTGGATGGGAGGCCGGTCGGAATGAACCGGAAGGAGGAGAATCAGATGAAGACGATTACCGTACAGAAGCTGGTGGACACGTTTAAATTGGAAGTGCTCGCAGGGGCGGAACGGATGGATCGGGAGATTACTCGTCCTCGGACGCATCGGCCGGGGCTGGAGTTCGTGGGATATTTCGATTTTTTTCCAATGAATCGGGTGCAGGTGTTGGGCCGTAAGGAGATCAACTACCTCTTGACGTTAAGCGTGGAGGAACGCAAGCTGCGGATCGGGAACATCGTGAAATATCACCCTCCGTGCTTTATCGTGACGTCCGGGCAGCAGGAGATTCCATATTTAGAGCTGTACTGCGAGGAGGAAGGCATTCCGTTGCTGCGTACGGAAGAGACAGCGACGGAGTTTATCGCCAAGCTGGACAGTTATTTGGTTAAGGCGCTGGCTCCGGAGATCTCGATCCATGGGGTGTGCGTGAACGTCTCGGGGATCGGCATCCTGCTACGCGGCAAGTCCGGCATCGGCAAGAGCGAAACAGCGCATACCCTGATTCGCAGAGGGCACCGTTTGGTCGCAGACGATATTGTCGTGTTAAAAAAATTAAGCCCAACCACGCTGCTCGGAACCCATAACGAAACGACCCGCGAATTCCTGGCTCTACGCAGCATCGGGCTGATCAACGTGGTACGGCAGTATGGACGTCGGGCTTTTCAGGATGAGACACGGATTGTCTTGGATATCGAGCTGGTGCCGTGGCAGGAACATGCCCTCAACAACGAACTGGAGACGGTGCCGCAGTGTACGGAATACTTAGGGGTCCAAATCCCGCACATCGAAATCCAGCTCCAACCCGGCCGGGATGTCGCCGGCCTGATCGAGGCCGCTGCGAACAACTGGTACCTGAAGCAGCTCGGCTACAGCGCTGTGGATGAGTTTATGAAACGGATCGAGGAGGAGATGGGGTCGTAGGGGCTGCTGGCGAGCTCCTATGATCCCAACGAACCCAATGGTGAGTGAGGGAGGTTCAACGCAAAGATGATGTGGAAAGTGAATGGAGTTAGCGTGCTGTATGCTTTTTCCCTATTTGTTCAAGTGGAGCTTCTGATGAATGTGTATCGGCTTGAAAGAGTTACCGGAATCGCCCATATGGATCGTTATGTACCTGTGGCGGTGTTCCTGCTCATTGTTCTGTTCTCCATCCTCGCTTATGTTCTGACGAAGTTCCAGCGAAGCCCGGGGAAACGAAAATACCTGGCAACGATCTTGTGGATTCCTTATTTCCTGCTATTCATCAAAGGGTTTGCCTCCGCCTATCCGATCACCGATCCCCAAGAGGTGCCGCTTCCGGGGATGGGGTTGGTCATGATCGCTGCGTGTGGATTGTATCCGTTTTATATTGCGGGTTTGACGTTGTGTGCGGATCTTAGAGCAAGAGAGGTCTGGTAGTGTTTGGCGAGGTTTAGTATTAAGCAGTAAGAAATGGGTTCAGAGGTTCACAATTTTGGGGGATTTTGTCTCTCTGAAGAGGACGATCGTATAGGACCTTTTCATCACCAGGCTTTTGGCGCTGTAATTGGGAATATAGTTTAGTTCGGCGGCGATTTTTTCAATCCACTCACGAGTCTCTTTTTTGATCAGCGGGTTTCCGTTCAGCGCTCTTGATACGGTGGTATGCGAGACGCCGGCGACCCGCGCGATATCTTTAATAGTAACCATGGCACCTCGCTAAAAACGAAGATTACAACCTGCTGTTTGTGGATTCGACAAGCCGGGTTGCTTTTTTTTCGCCGGCATGGTATATTTACAGCAAGAAATGTGGTACCGTTACCACATTCAAATAACAAATCTTAATTCTATATGTATAAATTTTCCGTAATATGTTATTTAAATTTTTGTGGTACCGATACCATGTTTAGCGGCGGGAGGGATTGTTATCGCAACGATTCGTGATGTGGCCAAATTGGCTGGCGTGTCCGTCTCGACCGTATCGCGTTATTTGAACAAAAGCGGTTATGTCAACGCGGAAACGCAGCGGTCGATCAAAGCCGCGATCGAGAAGCTCGATTATGCGCCGAATCAGGTGGCGCGGGGGCTGGCCGGAAAGAAGACGAAGACGATTGCGCTCATTTTGCCGGATATTTCGAACCTGTTTTTCTCGGATCTGGCCCGAGCGGTGGAGGACGTCGCCGCCACTTACGGATATACGGTGATTTTGGGCAATTCGGACGATCAGGGGGATAAGGAAAGACGATATATCGAAACGCTCAAGAAGAAATATATCGACGGCTTTATTTTCGCTTCCCAGACGTTTGGACCCGGCGATGCGGAAATGCTGACCAAGCTCGGCATTCCTTACGTTTGCCTGGACCGCGGCCCGTCGGAGCAAAGCTCCAGCGTCGTCCGATCAAAAAACAAAGAAGGCGCGGAGATGGCGGTTCGGCATCTGCTTGAGATCGGCTGCCGGAAAATCGCCCACATCTACGGCCCGCAGCATTTGATCACCGGAAAGGAGCGGCTGATCGGCTTTGAAGAGGAGGTGCAGCGGTTTAATTGGTACACGCCGACCTTGCTTGAAGAAGGCGACTTTCGGATTCGCGGCGGGATGAACGCGACCGAGCGGCTGATGCGGCGTCACCCTGATATCGACGGCATTTTTGCCGGCAACGATCTGATGGCGATCGGCGCATTGAAAGCGCTTAACCGCATGGGCATCAAAGTTGGCAAGCAGGTGGCGCTGTGCGGCTTCGACGGCATCCAGACGACGGAAATTACGGTGCCCGAGCTGACGACGATCGCGCAGCCGATTTATGAAATGGGCGCGCTGATTTCGCGCCTGCTGATCAAGAAGATCGAAGGCACGCTGGAGGAGGATCGGCTTTACGAGCTTGACGTGAAGCTGATCGCCAGAGACTCGACGTTGGCGTTTGATCCTAAATAAGATAAAGATACCCAATTTTCAGGAAGGATAGAGTGCGATGAATAAACCGAAAGTGGCGGTCATTGGCAGCTTGAATATGGATATTGTGGTGGAAACGCGCCGGCATCCGCAGGTTGGGGAAACGCTGCTTGGCGAACAGATTCGCTTCATCCCCGGGGGGAAAGGAGCGAACCAGGCGGTTGCGGCGGCGCGGCTTGGCGCGGAGACGGCGATGATCGGCGCGGTTGGCGAGGACGCTTTTGGCCGGGAACTGCTCGAAGCTCTGCGGCAGGATGGCGTTGACATCAGCGGCGTGAAGCGCCTGCCCGGCTGCACGACGGGCGTAGCTTCGATTTATGTCGCGGAAGGAGACAACAGCATCGTGGTTGTGCCCGGCGCAAACTACCGGGTGAGCCCGGAGGACATCGATGAGAACGAAGACAAGCTTCGCCGGGCGGATATCGTGCTGCTGCAGCTTGAAATTCCGGTGGACACCGTCTTCTACGCGGCGCAGAAAGCGAAGTCGCTCGGCAAGACGGTCGTGCTGAATCCCGCGCCCGCGCAGCCTTTGCCGCCGGAATTATTCGGCTATGTCGACTACGTTACGCCAAACCGTACGGAGCTAAGCCGTTACACCGGTATGGATGCGGACGGGACAAAGCTTGCGGCGGCGATGCGGCGTATGAAAGAGATGGAAGCTAAGCACATTATTACGACGCTTGGAGCGGACGGTTCCGCTTATTTGACGGAGGACGGCGAGGTGCGAACCGTCCCGGGCCATCAGGTTAAGGTGGTGGATACGACGGGAGCGGGTGACTGCTACAATGCCGGTTTGGCCGTATCGCTCGCTAAGAGACGGAGCTTGCGCGAAGCGGTTGAATATGCGGCGCTCGTATCCGCGCTCTCCGTTACGAAATTCGGCGCTCAGGCGGGCATGCCTTCCGAAGCGGAAGCGGAGCGGTTCGCCGCAAAGCTGAAAACCAAGACAGGAGAATGAGCGATGAAAAAAATCGGAATCATCAACAGCGAATTGTCAAGAGTGATCAGCGAACTCGGCCATACGGACACCATCGTCATTGCCGATTGCGGACTGCCGATTCCTCCCGGCGTAAGACGGATCGATCTGGCGCTGAAGCGCGGGGTGCCCGGATATGTGGAGACGCTGGAGACGATTTTGGAGGAAATGCAGGTGGAGCGGTACACGGTCGCCGCTGAAATGAAGGAGGCCAGCCCGGAATTGTACGAAAAGACGGCGCTTCTGCTTGACGGGGCGGCCGAAGGCAACGTAACGCACGAGCGGTTCAAGCAGTTGACCCGCGAGGCCAAAGCGGTCGTTCGTACCGGCGAATGTACGCCGTACGCCAACGTAATTTTGCACGCGGGAGTCATTTTTTAGGATGGGGGGGCTATAGATGAATACGCCGCTTTTGGAGATGGAAGGAATCGACAAAAGCTTTTCCGGCGTAAAAGTGCTGGAGCAGGTGAAATTTACGCTTGAAGCCGGCGAAGTGCACGCCTTGATGGGGGAAAATGGCGCTGGAAAATCGACCCTGATGAAAATATTAAACGGCATCTATACGAAAGACAGCGGAACGGTGCGGGTTAAGGGCAAGGAGCGGTCCATTTTGTCGCCGTCGGCCGCGCAGGAGCTTGGCATCGTGATGATTCACCAGGAACTGAATCTGATCCCGCATTTGACGGTGATGGAAAATATTTTTCTCGGACGGGAATTTACGCTTGGCCCCACCCGGCTGATCGATTGGCGCAAAATGAAGCGGGAGTCGGCCCGGTATTTGTCGCAGCTTGGGCTGATGATTCCTCCGGAGGCCATAGTCGGAGAATTGTCTGTTGGCCAGCAGCAGATGGTCGAAATCGCCAAGGCCCTGTCGATGAATACGGAAATTTTGGTGCTGGACGAACCGACGGCTGCGCTGACGAACCGGGAAATTGAAGGGCTGTTTCAGGTGATCGCTTCCTTGAAGCGGCAAGGGGTTGGGATGATCTACATCTCGCACCGGATGGAGGAGATTTTTCAGATTTGCGACCGGATTACGGTGATGCGGGACGGCCGCTATGTCGGAACGGAGAAGGTGGCCGAGACGAACATGGATCAAATCGTCAAAATGATGGTTGGCCGGGAAATCAAGGACCGTTTCCCTAAAGCGCACATCGATTTTGGCGAAGAGAAGCTTAGGGTGGAGAACCTCTCGCAAAAAGGTGTGTTGCACGACATCTCCTTTTCCGTCCGGGCTGGTGAAATTGTTGGCATCGCCGGCCTGATGGGAGCGGGACGCACGGAACTGGCCAAAGCGTTGTTCGGGGTATCGCCCATCGACGGCGGAACGATTGCCATCAACGGCAAGAAGGTGCAAATCCGCAAGCCGAGCGATGCGATCCGGGCCGGATTGGCGCTAGTGACGGAGGACCGGAAAGACGAAGGGCTGCTTCTTGCAATGAGCGTCCGCGACAACTTGTCGATGACCAATTTGACAGCGGTTTCAAACGGCGGATTTCTCAGCGAGGCCAAGGAACGGGAACTGGCGGACACGATGATTCAGCGGCTTCGCATCAAAACGTCAAGCGGCGCGCAGGCGGTCGGCTCGCTTAGCGGAGGCAATCAGCAAAAGGTCGTCATCGGCAAGTGGTTGGCGACGAATCCGCAGGTGCTCATTTTGGATGAGCCGACAAGAGGCGTGGACATCGGTGCGAAAAAGGAAATTTACGATCTGATGAACAAGCTTGCGGCCGAGGGCGTCGCGATTGTGATGATTTCGTCCGAGCTTCCGGAAATTCTGGGCATGAGCGACAGAATTCTGGTCATGCATGAAGGAAAGCTGACGGGGCATTTTACGAGAGAAGAGGCAACGCAGGAAAAAATTATGATCTGTGCCACAGGGGGAGGAGAACAATATGCTAGCTAAAACGCCGGGCGCCCAAACGTTGAAACGGTTCAACTTGCAAGGGATCGGGCCGCTTATCGGGCTGGCGCTCATCATGATCGCGCTGTCGATTTTTGCCGACAATTTTTTGACGGTCAACAACTTGCTTAACGTGCTTCGCCAGGTCTCGATCAACGCTCTGATTGCGTTCGGGATGACCTTTGTTATTCTGACCGGCGGCATCGACCTATCGGTCGGCTCCATTTTCGCTCTATCCAGTGCGCTTACGGCGGGGCTTATGGCCGGCGGAATGAACACCTGGCTGGCCGTGGCCGTCGGGATTGCCTCCGGAGCGGCTATGGGCGCGGTCAACGGGCTTATCGTGGCGAAAGGACGGCTGGCTCCGTTTATCGTCACGCTGGCTACGATGACGATTTACCGCGGACTTACGCTCGTTTACACCGACGGGAAGCCGATTACCGGCTTAAACAAAGATTTTGCTCTGCTTGGAAAAGGGTACTTTCTGCAAATACCGACACCGATTATTTGGATGGTTCTCGCGTTTGCAGTGGTATACATCATTCTGAAACATACTACTTTCGGCCGGCGCGTATACGCGGTCGGAAGCAATGAGGAGGCGACATGGCTATCGGGGATTAGCACATCCAAAGTCAAATTGCTGGTCTACTCGATCAGCGGCCTGCTGGCATCGATCAGCGGCCTCATCCTCACCTCGCGGTTGAACTCCGCGCAGCCGACGGCAGGCGTCTCTTATGAGCTGGACGCCATCGCGGCGGTCGTGCTTGGTGGAACGAGCTTGTCGGGCGGCAAAGGCTGGATCGTCGGGACATTGATCGGCGCCGTCATTATCGGCGTGCTGAACAACGGTCTGAACTTGCTTAACGTATCGTCGTTCTATCAACAAGTCGTAAAAGGGGCTGTCATTCTGATCGCGGTGCTTCTCGACCGTTCGAAAACAAGAACAGCGTAAAAGCGCAAAATTAAACGAAAAGGAGCCTGGAAAAATGAAAAAGTATGGTATCGTATGGCCGCTAACGCTTGCTTTGTTTCTCTTGCTTGCCGCGTGCACGACAGGGAATGAAGGCGGGACGGCAGGCAACGCCGGGAATGCCGCTGGCAAGGGGGATAACGGCGGCAAAGTGAAAATCGGTTTGTCGATCTCCACGCAAAACAATCCGTTTTTCGTCACTTTGAAGGAAGGAGCGGAGAAAGCGGCTCAGGCCGCCGGCGCGGAACTGATCGTCGTCGATGCGCAAG
Organism: Paenibacillus sp. MB22_1; assembly: GCF_047200555.1. NCBI lineage: Bacteria > Bacillati > Bacillota > Bacilli > Caryophanales > Paenibacillaceae > Paenibacillus > Paenibacillus sp. MB22_1. The sequence goes on along the minus strand of NZ_JBLADV010000002.1, from coordinate 1,166,571 downwards.
ACGACACCTCGAAACAAATCAGCGGCATCGAAGATTTGATTCAGCAACAAGTGGATGTGATCCTCATTAATCCTACCGATAGCGACGCCGTCGTGACGGCGGTAGAATCGGCCAACAACGCCAATATTCCGGTCATTACGGTAGACCGGGCGGCAAACGGCGGCACCGTCGTATCGCACATCGCTTCCGACAACGTAGCGGGCGGCAAAATGGCCGGGGAGTTCATTCTCGAAAAACTCGGCGGCAAAGGGAACATCGTTGAACTGCAAGGCATTGCCGGCACATCGGCAGCGCGGGATCGCGGCGAAGGTTTCCACAGCGCCGTGGACGGCAAAGACGGCGTGAAAGTCGTCGCTTCGCAGCCGGCCGATTTTGACCGGGCCAAAGGGCTGACGGTTATGGAAAATATTTTGCAAAGCAACAGCGACGTTCAGGCGGTATTCGCCCACAACGACGAAATGGCGCTCGGGGCGCTGCAGGCGATTGAAGCCGCAGGCAAAAAAGACATTATCGTCGTCGGTTTCGACGCCACGGACGACGCGGTAAGCGCCGTGAATAGCGGCACGATGGCGGCTACGGTAGCGCAAAAGCCGGAATTGATCGGCCAGAAGGCGATCGAAACGGCGATGAAAGTGGCCGCAGGCGAGCAGGTAGAAAGCTCGATTCCGGTCGAGCTGGAGCTTGTGACTAAGCAATAACGCGGAAGCCGCCGCTGGCGAATGGGTTGTAAAATTCAATATAATCAGCGAGGTTTGTTTTGAACTAAGAAAAGAATGGACAGGCTTGCGCCCCAATGCGGGTCATGTGAATGAATAACGCTTGAACTGTGGTTGCCCCCATTCTTTTCTATCCTTATCTAATTGTGAACACGAACCAACGTCAGGAAACGGTGCGATTTGTGTGCAACGGGCGGTTTGTGAGGTAAGGGTGGACGAGCTATATGGAGCCTGAATCAGCCGGTCCGAGGGGGCCGGTTTTCTGCTTCTTCTGGATTCGGAGTCTTGAGTGTTGCCGTTTTAGTGAAAAAATATGAATACCTCATCAGGACAAGATAAATACTCCTGAATATGAAGAGCAGAGCAAATCTTGGATTGAAAAGAGAATGTTCTACTTATCGGATTGATCGGTTCTTGTTCTACTGAATAATGTCATTAAATATGGAAATATTCACTAATTTGTAAAATTAAAAACACATTCAATGTGTTGATATGAATTACTTGTTGGTTCAAAATAATAGTTAATGAGTTCCAGAATTTAGGAGATTGCTTACGATGTACAAACAATCTAAATTTAATCTTTATTTTGACAGCTTTGAAGCAATTAGGAATTAAATACCTTAGTCGATAAAAACACCCTATCTAAAGGAGAAAAACAACGTCTTGAATTGACAAGAATAATCTTATCTAAACCGCAACTAATCATTTTAGATGAGCCTACTTCCGGGCTCGATGATTTGACAGAACAAATCGTATGGGAAAACTTTCGTAGAGAATGTAATGACTCGACTATTCTTTATACAACACATCACAAAAAAATCATCTATAGTACTGACCGAGTTCTACAAATAAGTAATGGAAAAATAAACAATGCTGTGAATATAACAGAAAATTATAGTCTACGTTTCCAAACTTAAATATAAATCCCATAACCAGTGAACTGTTAGTTTGTTAGTTTCAGCTAGAAAATTAGATTAGTATCAGAAAATAATTTTGATAGTTGAGACAGAAAAATAACTACTTAGGAGATCTAATGGAAGTAAAGAAGAAACGACTCAATCTATTTTCTTATGAAGATACCATAAATGTGAATAAAAAAGATGGTAATATTCTGATTTTGTATTATGTGTATCTAATGACGTGTACGTATCTGTTTGGGTTAATGATGTTCAGCACGAATTTATTATATGATTCCCCGCTAGACTTCCATTCCTCGTTGAAATCAATGTATTCGTCTTAATATTCTATACTCGGCTTTACCAAAAATACGGTTTTCATAAAACAGTCCCCCAATTGTTAATTCCCTTGAATTACACCACATGGAATGAGTACTGACGGTAGATAGGTCTATTTAAACAATGAACGGTTAATTGGGCTATCATTCACCGTTAGCGGAATCAATGTTTCTTTTTATGAAATAGAACATGTTTCTTAAAGGACTATCTTTCTCAACATTCGGATGATAGAAAATTGCAATAAAATCCATCCCGATTTTAGTGTACAGCACCCCACATGTGACGAGTAGACAGTGACAACAAATTACAGGAATAGCATTTGCTCAATTGAAGAGGCAACTGAACATGCCGTCCTTTTTATTTTATCATGTAGCCACCCACCAGTGCCTGATCATGCGATTTCCTTCAGACCGTGAAAGATAAAAGATTGAGACCTGCGAGAAATTTTCTTCAAATATCATGTGCGTACGCATCTACAAAAGAAAAGCCCTCAACCGTTGGCGGGGGCAGAAAAAGGGGCTTTTCGCTGTTTAGTATTGGTAGCTGAAAGATGCGTGTTCCCGTGCCCAGCTTACTGACTCAATTTCAAGAGCAGCTTGAAACATGTCCAATTCATTCTGGCAATCTTCCATAGACCATACCTCCACATCAACTTACTTACTAGCAGGGTCGGATTCTTAACTTAGCAAACCAATAGCAAAATAACGAGGAAGCAAAGTATTATCATCCTGAAATATTTTTGGATAAAAAAGTCAAAACAATCCCAAATAATAGTATAGTCTATAAATAATAGTAAAATATTAAAAATAACTTGAAAAAACGCCCAATATATGAAAAAATATAATTGTAAGAAATTGGTGATAAGCTGGCCAGCTGAATCATAAAAAGCCTCAATAATTATTAGCACGATTAAACGAGTATCTTCAAGATCACGGATATCCTATTATTGTAATTCAAAATCTTGAACTTGAACAAAAGAAGGATATAGTTGCACAAAATGGTTCGTATGCTGGTCATTACGCAGAATCCTCTTACATTGGTGACGGTGAAATAACTACGCAACAACTTGGCACAAATTTTACTCATATGATCTCTTTGAGTCAAGTTACTGCAGCAGCTGGAAAAGTTGATTTTTTGGTAAATTACAATTGGGATTGGAATTATGGACCTACTTTTACTTCTGATGATCAATGGGGACTAGCATGGACAGATGACTTCGATGCATATCCATCAACAGCTAAGTATTCTTATAAAACCTTTGGATTTAGCCAATCAAATCCAGCAATACGTGCCGAAACTGCCGGAAACCAAATTACTGGATATAACACGTATACTCCCGGAGCAGGAATTGGATGGTCAGTAAATTTAATACAAGCATTTCAGCAAAATGGGACAACCTTTATAGTTGATCGTAATAAAGGATGGTCGCAAATAAAAATTGGAAAAGCCCATAATGGAAGTGGAAAAATCGACTCTTCCTCTATTGTAGGAAAATATTTTCATAAATATTTGGCTGCTAATGGCTCTTTGTCATTTGATAAGTCTGGACCTTCCGTCGGTATTTCTTATGATTGGGCTTATGACTCTTCTAATGATTATGGCTATCAATGGGATTGGTATCATAAAAATTACTAATTTTTATCACAAGACAAGCGAATTGAACTTTGCATTCAATTCGCTTGTCTTCGACATTATTTAGGGTGGCGAAAAAATTGATTAAATTATCAAGAAAAAGGAAAGTTATGTTATCAAGTATTGTATTCGGTATTGTTTTAATTGTTGCCTGTTTATTGTTAATAAATAGTAGATCGACGACTATAAGTGAAGCATTATACTCTGGAAAATCAAAAAATTGGGAAGTGACTATAAGATTCACAAAGGAAGGGAATCATTACATCGAAAACCCTACTGTCAAGTACATTGGAAATGAAAAAGTATCTGAATTGCAGGTAGAGATTAATTACAAAGGAGATAATGGGAATTTTAATCCCTCTAATACAATAAAGAAAATCAATTACTTTAATGTTAATGAAGTAGTTCCTTTAGTTACAAAAAACAAAGTTCCCAATTATAAGAACTTAAAGAATGTTATTCTTCGTTGGCACAACGAAGTGAACTCCTTTGAAGAAGGAATTGTATTGTCAGAAGTAAATGTGCACTGATCAGATTAAGTTTTCCTTATATTTACAAGTCAAGCGAGTGTTTGTATAATTGTTTGGTTGCGGTAAAAGCGACTACGGGAATGGGATAATGTTTATGTCATTTGTGCATTTTGCAACCGAAGGGGCTGTCCAAAAAGTCAGTGAAAGCTGACCGCTGGACGCTCCGTTTTTATTGAATGTTAAAAAGAAGAAAAAAATCACCAATTCTTGGACTTTCATCAATCCTCTTTACACGGAGTTAAGACTAAGGATAACTTTGTGTAAAGGGGGTGTTTTTCAATGGTGCGTAAAAAGTATGACAAAGCCTTCAAGATAGCTGCCGTGATGCAGATCATGGATGAAGGAAAGAAGGTCTCCCATGTTGCGAAGGCTTTAGGCATTCTTCCTACGATGCTGAGCCGATGGGTGTATGAATATCAAACACACGGTGATGAAGCATTTACAGGTAACGGGAAACCAATCGCCAACAAGGATCTCGAAATCAGACGGCTACAAAAGCGCTTGGAAGAACTCGAAAGGGAGAATGAGATTTTAAAAAAGTTTCAGGCATTCTTGAAGGAGCCCGAGTAGCCAAGTATCGGTTTATTCAAAGCCACGTAAAAACCTATCCCGTCCGGCTCATGTGTAAAGTGCTTGGAATCAGCCCCCAAGGGTATTATGACTGGAAGAAACGCAGAAAAAGTCAACGAACCATCGACCAGGAAATTCTCGAGGAAGCCATTTTGCAAGTGTACAAAGCATTCAAGGGTCGATATGGCAGTCCCCGGATCGCTTTAGAGTTGTGCAAACGCGGCTTGTTTACCAGCAAGAACCGTGTCGCTCGCCTGATGCAGCGGATGGGACTGGCTGCCGTTTCTTATCGAAAACGAAGTCGGATCGGACGAAAATCAAAAGGATCGGGAATCATGGACAATTTAGTGAAACGTGCGTTTGAAGCCCAAACGAAAAACACGCTCTGGGTTGGAGATATCACTTACCTTCCCCTTCAGCATGGATTTCTCTATCTGGCCACTTATCTTGATGTATTTTCAAGGAAAGTTGTCGGTTGGGCAATGAACACCCGAATGACCGAACAGTTGGTGATAGACGCCTTTTTGCAAGCCGTTGGAAGGGAACGTCCGTCAGCAGGACTGATTGTACATACGGATCGAGGTTCGCAATATACAAGCCGACGTTACCAAAGCACCTTGGCAGCACATGGAGCCATCCTCAGCATGTCCCGCTTGGGAGATCCATATGACAATGCCGTGATGGAGAGCTTTTACAAAACGTTAAAACGCGAACTGATGCCGGAAACAAGAAAGTTCACCAATGAAAAGGAAGCGCGAAATGCAGTCTTCGAGTACATCGAAATGTTTTATAATACGAAAAGAATGCATTCCGCATTGGGTTATATGAGCCCAGTGGAATATGAAAAACAACATTCATAACAGATTGGTCTTAACTTCGTGTCAAGTAAATTAGGGAAAGTCCATCTTGAATAATGAGAGTCTGTCAAGAATTTTGTGTAAACACTCCTAGTGAAAATGCCGGAATCAATTAACGTAGATGGGGGCCGATGCGATCCGGAAAGAAAACGGAGAGCTGTTACGATCGCGGGGCACACGAATCTCCTGTTCACCGTATTCACTGGTGATCATCTTCTTGCTCTTCCCATTGCGACTATTCTTTGTCTGCTTATTTGCAACGTCGTGCTTAGCATAGCCCAGCTCATGATCAAGCTCCGCCTCCAACATTTCTTGCAGCGTGTCGGCAAACAATTCTTTTAGGGCAGACTGAACATCCGCCATTGTTTTTAAATCGTTGTCTTTAATGAAGGCTTTCACTTGATCTCTGCTGAACTTTGGGGCCACTGTGTTCATCCTTTCCATCCAACCTTTCTCAATCGATAAATAATCGAGCGGTTTTCTGAATTTCAGAGATTAAGGCTGGTTTGTTGGCATAGGATGGCATGGACGGCGTCCTCCGCGTCAGTTTTGCGTTTATCATATCATTCCAAAAGATCTTTATACTAGGGAGTTTATTTCTTTTTTTGTTAAAAATGGGTCTTTACTATTAAAGTAAATAGAGTTAACATTGGGATATATTAGAAAATATGTATGTGTAATTGGGTGATCCTTTGTATGCTTAAAAAGTGGTATGTTCTAGGAGCTTTATTCGTGTGTTCCTTTTCAATTATATATATTATTTTTCTATTACAACAAGAATCATACAGTAAAATAAATAACATCCAAATTGAACAGCTTAAGAGTGCTGAAAATATTGAGATACTTGATGTAAAAGTAAATAACGAATATGAAAAACCTTTCGCCTATGTTTTTTATAAAAGAGGCACCACTTTAGGAGCTTGCACATTAAGAGTCATTAATAAAAGGCTAGACTATCATATGGATTTAATGATCAATGAGGATCCAAGTAATCCTGTCCAAGTTTTTGGAGTTAGAACGGGTTTCCCCTACCAAATGATACAAATTAATGATAATAAACTTCTCCAAGAAGGCAGCTATATATATGCAACATTTAATCAAAGAAAGTGGCATCGATTAAAGATTAAAGCTCCGAAAAGAAGCTACATAATTTCTGGGGATTATGATGAAGGCTCAACAGGAAGTTCTTCGGTTGAAATCTATAACAAAAAAAATCAACAGATATTTGACAATAGGTGACGTAGTTATGAAAAAAAAGTTAATCGGTATTATTACCTCTTTTAGTATTTTGATCTTCTTGGCTATTTTAATACTCTATTTATCTAAAGGTCAGGTAGATCCCGACGCACCTAATAGTCTACAAGAATATAATAAAAGCCAGATATCAAGTGTTGATTTATATAATCTCTATTATTTATCTCAAACCTTATATCTGATTAATGACAATAAAAAGCAAACAATATCTACAAAAATAAAAGATATATCTTCTGATGGTTATTTACAAAGAAGTAATCCTGGACTTTTGCACTAGCCTTGCATCTAAAGTGACATGGTATTTAATTAATTGTTAATATTAGTTATATCAGCTTATTGTATTAAAATTTTCCATTTCTATTTCCCGCCAATGTGCTAAAAGGGTAACAGGACGTGAAGTGTAGTCATGTTACCAAAAATTAGTAGATGAATCGTTCGGTTACTCTAGTACCATCTTGACGCTCTTGAGCTTCAACGGATGTTTTCTCGGCCTTCCTGGCCGCCCTTTCTTACGCCGGCCTTTGGATGGCCGAGACGGCGGTCGTAACACAGCTTGTTGAAACTCTTCCCACGATCGCTCAGCATATAAGCGCATGCGTTTCAAGATCTGCCATAAGCTTAGATCCGTTTGCATCTCTAACTTGATCAACAGCACCAAGCTGTACGCGATCAACGCCAGATAGATTTGGTTCCAGATGGCGGTCTGGTTTGCGCTGTAGATCTTCACCAGCCTCAGATGTTGCTTGATCCATTTGAAGAACAACTCGATCAACCATCGATAGCGGTAGATCTCGCTAATCTCTTGGGCAGAGCGATCCTGCACATTGGTCAGCAAGCGGTAGGTCCGTTTCTGCTCATCCGTAAACTCGATCAGTCGGGCTTGGAGGTAATGCGTCTGCTTCTGCTTATCGTTCCACTGGATCTCGACGTCCGCATCTATCGTGATGGGAAAACCCTCAGGAACCGCTCGCTGATGGAGGATGGTCACCTTGTTCTTGGTCTGCAATCTGGCCACAAACCTCATCTGTTGGTGAATCAGCGATTCATATAGCTCGTACTGGATATACCCGCGATCCATCACATGAATCGCATCGTCCGCCACCACCAGATCAAGAGCGACTTCCTGATCACTCACCGCCGCTGTGCTGTTGATGATCTTGCCGGGAAACACCGTTTCGCGATCGGCCACCACGAGCTGGGTATGGATCTTGACCGCATTTTGCTCTTTGCTCCAGTACGCCCAGCGTCCAGCTAGGGTAGGCAAGGTAAGCACGGTGGAGTCGAGAATCCGGAGCTTGCCGATATTCGGGATCCCTTGCTTCTGCTTGGTGATCTCCTGGATGCGTGCGATGTTGCAGAGAAAGATCGCTTGTAACAGATCCGTCGGGAGTTGCTTGATCTTTCGTGAAAGCTGAGAGGCACTGATCGACTTCAGATGGTCGTCCTGCAGATCCGGCATGATGCGAAGGTGTTCCGAGATTTCATCATAGCTGGTACGCCCTGCAAGCTGAGACTCCACAAAAATCTGAATGGCTTTACCGGTTGTAAGTTTGCGAGTGCGATGGTCGGCAAGCAGGCCGCGGTATTCTCCGACATTCAGCAAATTTAGGCATTTACAAATGACTGATTTTGAGTTATTGTTACCCATGCTATGGTCTCCTTCTGTTATGGAGTGGGTAACATGCCTACACCTTAACAATAGGAGATTTTTTTATGAGCAACCAGAAGAATACCAGTAATAGCAACCATATTTAGGATATTTTACAAACAATTTTTCTGTAATTTCTCATGTCAGGTTTGGTGCAAGGCTAGTGGGACTTTTGTATGATATTTGGTTATACATAGAGCTTTTGAGTGAACATAAGGTTAATTGCCCTAGAGAAGAGAAGGAATTAATCCTTGATTTATTAGAGGAAATGCAGAGTAAAGAAGGTTTCTTTAGGAGTAATTTATCAGAAAGTACTTCAGGTAATATGAGTAGTTATTTATTAAATACCAAGATGGCACTTGATATATTTAGCTATTTCGAAATTAGAAATCGACAGACCGATACTGCATTAAATTGGATTAAACAGAATACTAAAAATATCATTAATTTTAATAATCCTGACCTGATATCAGATGGAAGTTTTTTATATATTATATCTTATTTGGAAAATAGGTATGATATAGATCTGCTTTCTGATACTGAACTTATTGAATTAACTCAAAAAATAAAGGGGATTTATCCTGATTACCCAGACAGCATCGAGAAATTTGATACAGTGATAAATATAAATAATTCACTAAATATTGGTTTAAGTGTAAATAAAAAAGTGATTGAAAACTATTTGCTTTCAACTCAACTTAAGAACGGGGCGTTTCCACTATATGGAATAGGGGAGCGGGCTGATAGTTTAACTACGTACCTAAGCATAAAAACAATGAAACAATTAAACCTAAAAATAGCACATAAAGATGAGCTAAATAAATGGTTATATGATCAAATATATAAAATACTTAAGATATCAATTTAACAATTGATATAATTAAAAACGAAAGGAAGAAGAAAATGAAGTTGTTAAAAGTTATTACTGTATTGTTGTTGTTTGCTAGCATGCTACCTGTAAGTGTTATTTCTGCAGCTGATGGTCAAGAATCTGCTCCTATTATAGTTAAGACAGAAAAATTAAATTACGAAGGAGAAAATTTTGAGTTAGTTACTTGGAAAAACAATGATGGATCAATTTACTACACAATACCTACTAATGTTAAAAACAAAGAGAAGATCGCTGAATATACAAATAACTATATTATGGGAGATAGAGGAAAAGAATTTTCGACACAAGGATGGAAACATGATTGGAATGAGTTCTATGAAAATTGGGATAGAGACGGGAAGATTCAATGGAGTATTAGCGGATTTAATGAAGAAGCTTATTTAGCTCCTATTACGGAAAATAGAGTAGTAATAAATGATGGAGCGATTTTAGCTTCTTACGCAGGATCTGGAAATGCAGATAAAATTGTTGTTAGATACTCATATACATTTAATGGCACAGGCCTTGACATCTCTTTCCCACCAACCTTAAAAGTAGAGAGTACTAAAGTTTCTTGGACCTCAGACGCTGTTACTAATACATGGTATGTCTCTACTCCATCTAAAGGAGGACAGGGGAAATCGCGTTTATTAATTTTAGACACAGATATAGAAGCAGGTGCTGATATATATAAAGGTTCATATATATATCGACCTTATGTAAATGATACGCTCGGATATCCTTACCCGTGATAAGTGATCAGAAGTCACGAGGCAAAAATCGAGAAAGTAAGCTGTTAGAAGATACACCCTAGTTAGAATTTATTATTCGAAAAATAGTCGGCTTTGGATAACTTACTCCTAGCCGACTTTTTTGTTAATTTGAGCTCCGGTAGGTTTGAAGGAATGCAATCTAATGAGGTCATTCTTGAATCGTTTTGATTTTGTTGCAAACGGTTTGTTAGTGAGCAGTTTATTCAAGTGGTTTCAAGTAGAAATTCCATAGATTTGTATCCTCGTATAGTATCTTTAAAAAGCTCTTTTAGGTTCATTTCCATCCCCCCGGGGGATGGAAAACAGCCTCCAAATTTCCAGCTTGTTCTTTGAAAATTCCATCAGGGACTGGACTTTCCGGTATGCCTCTGGACAATGGAACGTAGGGTCCATTCGGGGAAATCCTTCTGCCTCCAGTAGCATCGTCTACTCCTTAAGTCTGTTTCTCCGGTACGCGTCTGAGCTTCTTACCCGCTGGCTGTTCCCTTCGGCATCCCATGCCCGGTTTTAGCAGATCCGGGGCAGCTCATGGCCCGAAGTGTGTCCTCATACGCGAGGGTGATAGATCTGCGCGTGCGCCGGAGGCATCCCGGAGCGTCCATTCCCTGAATCCCTAGCGAAAGGAGGAATTTCACTTGAAGCTTTTTGTCGGTATTGACGTGAGCTCGCAAGAGCTCGAAGCGTGTTTCATGAACGCTGACGGTGACAAGCTTGAGACACTCACCGTCAAAAACAATTTGAATGGCGCCTCGCACTTGCGTGACTAAATCGTCGCTGCAGCGGACAAGTTGGCCGTCACCGAGATTCACATCGGCTTGGAAGCCACTTCCGTCTACAGCTGGCACCCTGCCATGTACCTGCATCAGGATCCAGCGCTTCGAGAGCGCAAGGCCAAGGTGTTCACCTTGAACCCCAAGCTCATCAGCAAGTTCAGAGAAGCCTATGCGGATATGGACAAGACCGACCGGCTCGACGCCTGGGTCATTGCGGATCGCCTGCGCTTCGGCCGCCTGACGACCACCATCGTCATGCAGGAGCAGTATGTCGCCCTTCAACGCCTCACGCGCATGCGTTTCCACTTGGTCCATAACTTGGCTCGCGAGAAGCAGTACTTCTTGCAGAACCTGTTCTACAAGTGCAGTGCGTTTACAACCGAGGTCGACAGCTCCGTGTTTGGCCATGCGCTCATGGAGATGCTCTCCGAGAAGTTCAGCCTCGATGACATCGCCGAGATGGACGTGGCCGATCTGGCCGACTATCTGCGGGACAAGGGACGCAATCGTTTCCCCGATCCCGAGCGGGTCGCCCGCTGCATTCAGCAAGCTGCCCGCGCCTCCTATCGGCTGTCCAAGGTCGTGGAGGATTCGATTGACCTGGTGCTCGGCACCTCCATCGAATCCATCCGCAGCATCCAGAAGCAGCTCAAGGATCTCGACAAAGCGATCGAGCGGGTCCTCGACGGCATTCAAGGCGCTCAGTGCTTGCTGTCAGTGCCCGGCATCGGCAAAGTCTATGCAGCCGGTCTGCTCGGCGAACTCGGCGATATTGAACGGTTCAAGGATCAAGCCGCCGTCGCCAAGTACGCGGGTCTGACGTGGCGCAGGCACCAGTCCGGCGTCTTCGAGGCGGAGGACACCGCCCGCATCAAATCCGGCAACCGATTCCTGCGCTACTACCTCGTTGAAGCTGCCAACTCGGTTAGGATGCGCGATGAAGAATTCGGTGAATATTACCGGAAGAAGTATCACGAAGTGCCCAAGAATCAACACAAACGCGCCCTCGTCTTAACGGCAAGAAAACTCGTGCGTCTGGTCGATGTGCTGCTACGCAGCGGCCAACTCTACACGCCACGGAAGAAGGTAACGACTGCGAAGGATTGACGCCCCCTTTGCCCAAAGTCCTTTACAATTCCAAGTAAAAATCTGGTATCTGACATGGTTTTTGGCTGGGTTTGGTTTGATGCGCCCTTTTTTCGTGACTCCGCGCTCAACAGGCACGGGAAATTTCCAATTCGATTAAATCAACAGCTTGACATCATACCGCTGGACTTAAGTAGCAAATTTACTTTAACATTGAAATTACCCAGGAATTAATTTCATTTCCTGTAAGATCTGAGTCTGTCAAGAATTTTGTGTAAACACTCCTAGTGAAAATGCCGGAATCAATTAACGTAGATGGGGGCCGATGCGATCCGGAAAGAAAACGGAGAGCTGTTACGATCGCGGGGCACACGAATCTCCTGTTCACCGTATTCACTGGTGATCATCTTCTTGCTCTTCCCATTGCGACTATTCTTTGTCTGCTTATTTGCAACGTCGTGCTTAGCATAGCCCAGCTCATGATCAAGCTCCGCCTCCAACATTTCTTGCAGCGTGTCGGCAAACAATTCTTTTAGGGCAGACTGAACATCCACCATTGTTTTTAAATCGTTGTTTTTAATGAAGGCTTTCACTTGATCTCTGCTGAACTTTGGGGCCACTGTGTTCATCCTTTCCATCCAACCTTTCTCCTAGTTTAATAGATTGGTTAGAGAGTTTACACAGTTTATTTTACAGACCCTGGTTAGTTGAAGTTAATTACCATCCACCCACTGCTTCCGCGAACATCTCAAATTGCTTGTCTTCCGTATACTCATTTGTTATGCGACCCTCAGAGGTATAAGATAGCCCATTATGACGTGTATAAATATACAAATTATCTTGAACTTTTGTATACAATAGCTCAAGGTTATTTATATTTTTAGTTTGCATCTCATTAGCGTGCTCAACTTCAACTTTGCTTATGGATATCGTTAAAACTTTCTCACCATCATAAGGACCATAAATTATCGATACGTTTGAATCCGTATTTACATTTTTAGTGAGTTTTCCCTTCTCATCCGTGTACGAAATAATGACAGTATTTCGGAGCCCTTCTTCTGTCTCTTTGTCAAGATTAACAAGGACTTCTTTTACTTCCAAACCCTGAATAACTGGTACTTTTGCAGTATCAATATATTCTTTTATCATGTCATTCGTTTTTGTAAGATTATCTTTTGAAGAACAACCTAAAATTGTCATTAGCAATAAAACAACCACCATAACTTTTTCTTTTTTCATGGTTCCTCCCACTATAAATTAATGTTTTCTTTCATTTGCTTACGATTTCTTAGATTTTCAACTTCGACGTTTTCGAGAGATGGAGATATTATGTTTATATGACATATTTTTCTGGTGGAGCCGATGGCAGGAATAGAGTTTGGAACCCATTTTCCAATCTATGGATAACATCGGTATGTTCGCACCTTGGATATCCACACCATTCCCTTGACGGCTTACCCTCCCATGTCACACTGGGTCATAGCCCTCACATTCCTTCGTCCTGCCTCTCAAGGGGTGGACGCCGCTTCTTGCTCCTTTACTGGGTCGTTGCCCTTATGGAATAATTCCTTGCGGCTGCTCCGTGCTTCTGTTGTCGTTGTTTATAACCTATTCGTCGTATGCAAACGCTGAAAGTTTGAATCTCGTTTTACGCTGCCATCCGAAGCTGAGACTGGCGTACCGGCCCCAGAACATCCATAGGGTTGTAGCACATTTGTTTTGTCCCCAATGTGAATAAGACTCGAATGAGTTTTCCACACAGGGCTACAATGGACTGTTTCTTCTTTAACGGATTGTTTGTGCGTGTCGTGTAATATTGATGTAATGCCTTAAACTCCGCGTTTTTTGCCACCATCGGCATGACAGCCCGGAACAGCAACGCCCGTAGCCGGGATCGTCCACGTTTGGTGATCGTGGACTTGCCCTTCTTCTTGCCGGAGCTGTTTTCCTTCAGATTGAATCCGGCAAGTCGTATGATCTGTTGGCCATGATCGTAGCCTCGCAGATCCCCGACTTCCGCCAGGAAACCAGCCAGTGTCACCACTCCGACTCCAGGTACCGTCAACATCTCTTCAGAACCGGGAACCCGATCCAGTAGTTGTTCCACCTGTTGCATGATGTCTTCTAGCTGACGAGCAAATAAGTCGTACTGCTCCAGTAAAGCCTTCAATTCGATTTTGGCTGCAGTGAGACCCTCGGTAAGTCCGATCGAAGACTTGGCGGCTTGAACCAGTTTCTCCGCTCGCTTCATGCCTACAGCTCGTTTCACATCCTGCTTCCAACGCTTCAGAATCGTATAGGCGCCTTGAGATACGACGTCTTGCGGTGTTGGAAAATCTGTCAGTGTGATGAGCGATGCTTTCCCTTCCCAGTCTTTGAACACCTGTTGGTATTCCGGGAAGAAACGGTCCAGCCAGTTTTGAATCCGCCTTTGGACTTGCCCAAAGTTCCCCATCACTTTTTCCCTCAGGTTCATCAAGATGCGTAAATCCGCATAGACGCTCTTCGGGAATTTCGGTTCGGTGTACTTCCCATTGCGGATCAGATCTGCGATCACTTTGGCATCTTTATAGTCGTTTTTCGTCGGGGAATTGTCCTCAAGCTCTTTGCTCTTGTTCACATGATGAGGATTGACGATAACCACCTTAATCCCTTCGTGCTGCAGAAATTCCGCTAGCGGGAACCAGTAGTGTCCGGTCGGCTCGATGCCGAAGATCACATCAGTCTTCGCATGTTGCCACTGTAGCTCCTTCATCCACGATACCAGTTTAGTCAGCCCTGAGCGGTTATTGCTAAACACACATTCTTTGCCAAGTTCGATTCCCCGAAAGTCGATCCCGCGTGCTACATGGGTTTCTTTTGCAATGTCTGCTCCAACCACTAGTGTAGCTTCGGTAATTTGTGTAATCCGTTGATTCTGCTTCTTCGATTGCTTATACTTCATAGTGAGCGTCCTCCTCTTAATTAGGGCAGTGAATGGTCCACATTCCAAGACCCAGCATACAGGAGGCGCTTTTTTCGTTCAAACCTCAAATTAATTCATTACAGGAATGGCTCCTTAAATAATTTTAAGTTATTAACATTCATGCCCTAGGTACTTACACCCCTCCTTTCTATCTTTCTTTATGACTTTTTAATAATCCTATATATATTATAACAAAGTAAATAACTGTCATTTGTCGAAAAAAAGATGTTTTTATATGGGATTAAAGAATCATTTATTAGAAAAAATGTGTCAATTTTCGACAGTTCATATTCGAAATTAATGTTATTGGAGAAGCTCCATCTACGAATTTAAAATTATAAGGATATAATTCAATCACCCAAAATTAGTTTTTGATTGCGTAACAGGCAAAATAGTTTTTATAACTTTAAAAAAATTTTTTATGGTAGATTTTGGATTAATAAAATGCAAATAGATTTAATTACTATGAGGCACCTTAAATTTTCTCTAATCTCCTAAAAATGTGTCCCTCTAAACCCATTTCTTACTGCTTAATACTAAACCTTGCCAAACACTACCAGACCTCTCTTGCTCTAAGATCCTCACAAAACATCAAACCCGCAATATAGAACGGATACAACCCACACGCCGCGATCATGACCAACCCCATCCCCGGAAGCGGCACCTCTTGGGGATCGGTGATCGGATAGGCAGAGGCAAATCCTTTGATGAACAGCAGGAAATAAGGAATCCACAAGATCGTTGTTAGGTACTTTCGTTTTCCTGGGCTCAGCTGGAACTTCGTCAGAACATAAGATAGGATGGAGAACAGAACAAAGAGAAGGAGCACCGCCACAGGAACATAACGATCCATATGGGCGATTCCAGTGACTCTTTCCAGCCGATACACATTCATCAGAAGCTCCACTTGAACACATAGAGAAAAAGCATACAGCACGCTGACTCCGTTCACTTTCCACAACATCTTTGCGTTGAACCTCCCTCACTCACCATTGGGTTCGTTGGGATCATAGGAGCTCGCCAGCAGACCCTACGACCCTATCTCCTCCTCGATCCGCTTCATAAACTCATCTACCGCGCTGTAGCCGAGCTGCTTCAGATACCAGTTGTTCGCGGCGGCTTCGATCAGGCCGGCGACGTCCCGCACTCCTATAGCTCGTTATATTTGGTCATCTTGCCAAAAGACTTCTCCACCGGATATTTGGCGCCGTTCCGCCGCATTTTGTTCCGAATGATGTCTTCGATGTCGAGGTCCAGCGCATCGGCCAGATAAATCGAGTAGATCAGGCACGTCGGCCAGTTCGTCGGCGGTTTCTTGTTTTTTCTGCGATACCGCGTCTTCAGACGATTTCCATTGGAAATTCTCCAACAGCTCGGATGCCTCGAGGCTTAGCGAAATCGCCAAATCCTTCGGATTGTGGAATTGCGCCCAATTCCACTCCGGGTTACTTTGAAATGGTCCAAGTCATGGATGCTGAAGTTATTTAGCGCCCACTGCTTCCGCGAACATCTCAAATTGCTTGTCTTCCGTATACTCATTTGTTATGCGTCCCTCAGAGGTATAAGATAGCCCATTATGACGTGTATATATCAACAAATTATCTTGAACTTTAGTATACAAAAGCTCAAGGTAATTTATATTTTGGTGAGTCTGTCAAGAATTTTGTGTAAACACTCCTAGTGAAAATGCCGGAATCAATTAACGTAGATGGGGGCCGATGCGATCCGGAAAGAAAACGGAGAGCTGCAGCAAGATCTGTCCCCAATTCTGGACACGGCCTGTCCACTTGCGAGTAACATCCATCGTAGCGAGATAAAGCATCTTGAGTAAGGATTCGTCAGATGGGAATATGCTCTTTCCCTTCGTGACCTTACGTAGTTGACGATGGTAGCTTTCAATCATGTTGGTCGTATAGATGAGCTTACGAATTTCCGGAGGATACTTGAAGAAAGTTGCAATCTCATCCCAGTTTGTGCGCCAAGAACGCACGATCAGCGGATACTTATTGCCCCAGGTCTCCTCGAATCGATCAAGTTCTACTAAGGCCATGTCTTCCGTTGCAGCCTTGTAGATGGGCTTCAAATCTGCCGTTACTTTTTTCAGATCCTTGTAGGATACATAGCGCGTTGAATTGCGAATCTGGTGGATCACACACTTCTGGATTTCCGTATTCGGATAGCAAGCGGTAATAGCCTGCGAAAAGCCGGTGAGATTATCCACACATGTAATGAGAATGTCTTGAACGCCGCGGTTTTTCAGATCATTGAGCACACTAAACCAAAACTTCGAGGACTCATTCTCCCCGATCCACATGCCGAGAACGTCCTTGTTTCCGTCGAGATCGATGCCGATGACCATGTAGGCTGCCTTATTTACGATCGTGCCGTCCTGCTTCACCTTAAAATGAATGGCGTCCATAAATACAACGGCATACACGCCTTGCAGCGGACGGTTTTGCCATTGTTTAACGAGGGGGATGAGCTTATTGGTCACGTTCGAGATCATCGTCGGAGACACGTCAATGCCGTACAGATGAGCTAAGTGATCTTGGATGTCCCGAGTGCTAACGCCTTTGGCATACATCGCAATGATTTGCTCTTCAATGCCGGTTACATTCGACTGATGCTTCTTTACGATCATGGGTTCAAACTCACCGTTACGATCGCGGGGCACACGAATCTCCTGTTCACCGTATTCACTGGTGATCATCTTCTTGCTCTTCCCATTGCGACTATTCTTTGTCTGCTTATTTGCAACGTCGTGCTTAGCATAGCCCAGCTCATGATCAAGCTCCGTCTCCAACATTTCTTGCAGCGTGTCGGCAAACAATTCTTTTAGGGCAGACTGAACATCCGCCATTGTTTTTAAATCGTTGTCTTTAATGAAGGCTTTCACTTGATCTCTGCTGAACTTTGGGGCCACTGTGTTCATCCTTTCCATCCAACCTTTCTCAATCGATAAATAATCGAGCGGTTTTCTGAATTTCAGAGATTAAGGTTGTTTGTTGGCATAGGATGGCATGGACGGCGTCCTCCATGTCAGTTTTGCGTTTATCATATCATTCCAAAAGATCTTTATACTAGGGAGTTTATTTCTTTTTTTTGTTAAAAATGGGTCTTTACTATTAACCTGAATCCGTGACGCTTTGTATTGCTCGATTGAAAATCTGGTTGTTATTGTAAAATGTGCGATTTTTGACGCTGACAAACTGTTTAATGAGATCGCACTCTGATGGAGCGCATGATCAAACAGACCTTGGCTGACAAGGCCTTATTGACCCCTATAATATTCCATCCTGTCAGGTAAAGGCACAGTAAATACGACGGATAACGGGAAACCACGGACTGTTGCAGCCGAAATTGAATCGAATACCTCGCGCATGTCGAACCAATCTTGCCGCCATGTAAATAATATTCTGGATAACCGTACGAATACGGCGACGCTGCACGTTGTTTCGAATCGGCGAGTCATGCTCACGCAGACTCTCCTGGCCGATGATTCGAAGAAGGTTATAGGCAAACAAGCCGGCATGCAGTACGAGATCATTCGTTGCGAATTTTCCTGCAGGCAGACGCTCCAAATCCAAATCGGTTTTGATTTCGCTGTGGAATTGCTCACTTGTCCCATGATCGCGGTAAAGCTCAATCACTCGTGACGGGGCACAGCGAAGCGACGTCCAATAGACGCTCACTTCAATTTCCGGGAACAGCAACACTTGTCCATCCCGATCAATCGTTCGATGAATGACGTGGAACACTTGGCGAAGGGGGCGGTCGAATCCCTTTTCGCGAAATTCTATCGCGCCGATATATTCGACTTTTCCTTCGCGCTGCTGGCAGGCGATTCCCGTCGTTTCCGCAATGCGCAGCCACATTTCCTTCGGTTCTCTGCGGAGATTGGCCTTGATGATATAGTCGGCTTTCTCGCGATGACAAACATGCAAATTTTCGGCGCTGTCGTTTCCAGCGTCCATGCGAATGAGCAGCGGCAGGTCCGTTGCACGTTTGGCGTATGCGATGCTCTGTTCTAAAAATGCGGCTGTTCCCTTCTGGCAATGCACACTGCCCTCACGCAGTTCCACATTAACGCCATAGCCTTCTTGGCCCAGGTAGGCAAAGATGGGAGCATAGCCGTCAGTCCCTTTGTAAGTACGAGATACGCCTTCTTTCTTTGTGCCGGAATTGTCGAAAGGAGATACGTCGATATCCAGCGGCGCATAAGCCTTTTCACCTGCTGTCAGCCCTGTTAATGGAGCCTTTACCTTGCGAATGAGATCAGCGGATTCCTCAAGTAAAATCCGGTTCCATTCCGGCGTCTGTGCTGCGGCGTCAAGACGCTGGCGAAGAGTCGGGCTGGAGGGGACTTTTTGGAGCTGAAGGCAGATTGTGAATACATCGTCTTTTCGAAACGGCTCAATATGGTCAAAGTCGCTCTTGCCTTGGCAGAGCAGGCCCAGATAGCTCTTCATGACATCGGCGTGGGAATGAATCGGTGTTTTCATACTTTTGATCTTTGTATGATTCAGGCGCTTTCTAAGTCCAGTATGCGCAAGCAAAGCGCCAACGGTTGCAAGACCGGCGTGAGTAGAGAGAATTAACTCTTTCGAGCGGACAAATTGGATCTTCATAGAGCACCTCTCAGGTGAAATTGGAAAAGTTATGATTTTCTTTTAATTTCTTTACCGGAGGTGCTTTTTCCTTCAATTATCTTTAATTTTCAAAGAACCTTTATCACGGATTCAGGATTAATCTAATGATAAATTATTTACGAGAACTGCAAGAAAAATGATTCCCACCGAAAAAGGGAAAGAGCTTTACACACAAGTGGTTCCTCTTATTGAAGCTTTGGAGGAGACTACACAAAAATTCAAAATGGAAAACTCATTAACCGTCCCCATGGTTAAAATCGGTACAGGATACGAATACTTCCGTGAGAATTTAGCTCGTAATTTAAATAAATTTCCATTTCGAGTTAATGCAACTTTTGGGGTGGCCTCCTATATTCTTGAATTACTGATCGAGGAAAAACTTGACATGATTATAACGTCCCAAAAAATCCCTGCCCCTGGCATTGAATATATCCATTATGTTCAAGAAGAATTTGTACTGGTTGCACCTTATCACTTTGAAGAACATCATTATGAAGATAAGGAACGCTTTGAAGCCTGGTTGTGTTCACAAGATTGGCTCAGTTATGGCAGTGAATTACCGATCATCAGAAGATTTTGGAGAGAATATTTTAAGAAAAGACCGCAAATGCAAATCAAACATGTTCTCCCGGATCTTCATTCAATATTGACGGCGATAGAACATGGAGCTGGAATCAGTATTCTTCCAAATTATATGCTAGAAAAATCTATTCACAATCATACCGTAAAAATAATCTATCCTGAGTTTAGAGTGACTAATGAACTATATCTGGCTTATCATATCAAATTTCGAAATTATCCCACGACGATAATGATTATTGATGCATTAAAGGAGAATTTACAAAATAATATCGATACGATTTAAAAAGACTATTTCCCGACAATATAAAATGCTAAGGCAAGCCAGAGAATTATGGTAAACTATAATCAACTAGCGCGATCGGCTATGCGGATATCCATTGAATAAGTCCAGCGGTATGATGTCAAGCTGTTGATTTAATCGAATTGGAAATTTCCCGTGCCTGTTGAGCGCGGAGTCACGAAAAAAGGGCGCATCAAAGCAAACCCAGCCAAAAACCATGTCAGATACCAGATTTTTACTGGGAATTCGTGAAGGACTAAGGCAAAGGAGGCGTTAATCCTTGGCGCTATTCACCTTCCTTCGAGGCGTGTAGAGTTGGCCGCTGCGTAGCAGCACATCGACCAGACGCACGAGTTTTCTTGCCGTTAAGACGAGGGCGCGTTTGTGTTGATTCTTGGGCACTTCGTGATACTTCTTCCGGTAATATTCACCGAATTCTTCATCGCGCATCCTAACCGAGTCGGCAGCTTCAACGAGGTAGTAGCGCAGGAATCGGTTGCCGGATTTGATGCGGGCGGTGTCCTCCGCCTCGAAGACGCCGGACTGGTGCCTGCGCCACGTTAGACCCGCGTACTTGGCGACGGCGGCTTGATCCTTGAACCGTTCAATATCGCCGAGTTCGCCGAGCAGACCGGCTGCATAGACTTTGCCGATGCCGGGCACTGACAGCAAGCACTGAGCGCCTTGAATGCCGTCGAGGACCCGCTCGATCGCTTTGTCGAGATCCTTGAGCTGCTTCTGGATGCTGCGGATGGATTCGATGGAGGTGCCGAGCACCAGGTCAATCGAATCCTCCACGACCTTGGACAGCCGATAGGAGGCGCGGGCAGCTTGCTGAATGCAGCGGGCGACCCGCTCGGGATCGGGGAAACGATTGCGTCCCTTGTCCCGCAGATAGTCGGCCAGATCGGCCACGTCCATCTCGGCGATGTCATCGAGGCTGAACTTCTCGGAGAGCATCTCCATGAGCGCATGGCCAAACACGGAGCTGTCGACCTCGGTTGTAAACGCATTGCACTTGTAGAACAGGTTCTGCAAGAAGTACTGCTTCTCGCGAGCCAAGTTATGGACCAAGTGGAAACGCATGCGCGTGAGGCGTTGAAGGGCGACATACTGCTCCTGCATGACGATGGTGGTCGTCAGGCGGCCGAAGCGCAGGCGATCCGCAATGACCCAGGCGTCGAGCCGGTCGGTCTTGTCCATATCCGCATAGGCTTCTCTGAACTTGCTGATGAGCTTGGGGTTCAAGGTGAACACCTTGGCCTTGCGCTCTCGAAGCGCTGGATCCTGATGCAGGTACATGGCAGGGTGCCAGCTGTAGACGGAAGTGGCTTCCAAGCCGATGTGAATCTCGGTGACGGCCAACTTGTCCGCTGCAGCGACGATTTGGTCACGCAAGTGCGAGGCGCCATTCAAATTGTTTTTGACGGTGAGTGTCTCAAGCTTGTCACCGTCAGCGTTCATGAAACACGCTTCGAGCTCTTGCGAGCTCACGTCAATACCGACAAAAAGCTTCAAGTGAAATTCCTCCTTTCGCTAGGGATTCAGGGAATGGACGCTCCGGGATGCCTCCGGCGCACGCGCAGATCTATCACCCTCGCGTATGAGGACACACTTCGGGCCATGAGCTGCCCCGGATCTGCTAAAACCGGGCATGGGATGCCGAAGGGAACAGCCAGCGGGTAAGAAGCTCAGACGCGTACCGGAGAAACAGACTTAAGGAGTAGACGATGCTACTGGAGGCAGAAGGATTTCCCCGAATGGACCCTACGTTCCATTGTCCAGAGGCATACCGGAAAGTCCAGTCCCTGATGGAATTTTCAAAGAACAAGCTGGAAATTTGGAGGCTGTTTTCCATCCCCCGGGGGATGGAAATGAACCTAAAAGAGCTTTTTAAAGATACTATACGAGGAGGGTTTACGATGCAGTGGCAGGAGGTAAGAAAGCTGTTTCCCGATCAATTCGTCCTTCTTTCCGTTCTTGATTATCGCGAGGAAGAGGGAAAGAAGATTGTTACAGAAGTCGCCCCTGTAAGAACTGTTCCTGACCATGAGGCTAACAAGGCGTTCTTTAATGTGGAGCCAGGTCAGATTGTGTATCACACCTCAAACGAAGAATGTGTCATCCATATACGAAATAACCCGTTGGTTAGAATGAGGCATTAAGTATGGATATCCATTATGATGGCAACTTGCTTACGGTAGAGCTGACCGTACAATATCGTAGTCAATCTATGAAAATCTCGGACGTTATTGTTGACACAGGTTCTTCGCATACGGTATTCAGTCCGGATGTCCTGGAGAAAATTGGGGTTACTTATGAAAATGGTGATCCGGTTTACGAGGCGTATGGAATTGGTGGAACTGTCCCTTTTTACACGAAAATTCTTGACGAGATTATCATAGATTCTCTTAGATTGGAGCGAGTCGAAGTTGATGTAGGCATGCTGCCTAAGTCACATCAGGGATTGCTAGGCTTGGATATTTTACAAGCAAACGGTTTTGTCGTTGATTTGGACAAGCTTGAACTCAGATTACCTGAGTCAATCAGTTAAGTTATTAATTATTGGCTGAAGCATGGCATAATCCAATAATTAATATGAGGCGGTTCCCAATCAAAGGGGACTGCCTCTTTTTGTGTAAATGGATTGTGGTTCGAAATCAAAAACAGAATTGTAGAGTACAAATACTGGAGCCCTCTATTTACAAACCAACGGTCGGTATTTATAATGAAGATACATCAAATTTGAAGAATTTTTCCGGAGGGTTCGAGTTGAAACAGGAGGAGCGCAGACAACGGACGTTAAGACGGCTGATTGATGCAACGAAAGAGTTGATTCAGGAGAAGGGATGCCATTCGATTACAACGCAGGACATCATGGGCAGATCTGGCCTGTCTAAAGGCGCGATTTTCCATTATGTCAACAGCAAGGACGACATCTTTGTGCTGATCCTGCAAGAAGGGCTTGAAGAAACGAACCGACGCTTCATGCATGAGATTGAGCAAGGTCGGCGGAACTTCGATGATCCGATGCAGAAGATTAAGGACAGCATTGTTGAATTCGAAAACCCGCAGAATGTGACCAACAAAGTGCTCGTGTATTTGTTTGGCAAGGAAGAGGACCCGACCGTTGCAGAGGCTCTGAAGCAGTATTATGAGCGGACCGTTTACTTATCTCAGATCTGGATTGAAACGGGTCAGCAGCACGGCGTTATTCCCGACACGGTCGAGGCGGGCAAAACCGCAGAGTTGTTCACGCTCATGACGCTGGGATTCCGAATTCGCGCCAGAATTCCGAACGTGCACGCGCTGGTTAATGCACAGGACTTAACTTCACTGATGACGAACATTTTGAACCCCGTCAGAAAACGGGAACAGAAAGGGTGATCGGTTATGGGAGTATGGTTAACCTTGCATGTATTAGGTGTCTTATTGTTGGTGGGAAATATCATCACGGCGGCATTTTGGAAAATCCGGGCAGACCGGACGGGGAATCCACAAATTATGCACTATGCGGCTAAGAACGTGATGATCGCAGATTATATTTTTACGATTCCTGGACTGGTCCTGATCGTCCTTTCCGGCGGCATGATGACGGGCGGCTTGGGCTACTCTTTGGCCGGGCTGAATTGGCTTACCGTGTCCCTCGGCTTGTTTGCCTTGAGCGGATTGATTTGGTTGTTTATCCTCATTCCCATGCAAAGCAAAATGATTCGACTCAGCGCCGATGGTATCGAGAAGGGCACCGTTTCAGCAGCCTACCATAAGGCTTCTCGGAATTGGACGGTTTACGGGACGATCGCGACGTTGCTTCCGCTTGGGATTCTGTATCTGATGATCTCCAAAGGTTTCTGAGGGCACGATTTTTGTGAAAATGATAAAAAGTCCAGCGGTATGATGTCAAGCTGTTGATTTAATCGAATTGGAAATTTCCCGTGCCTGTTGAGCGCGGAGTCACGAAAAAAGGGCGCATCAAAGCAAACCCAGCCAAAAACCATGTCAGATACCAGATTTTTACTTGGAATTGTAAAGGACTTTGGGCAAAGGGGGCGTCAATCCTTCGCAGTCGTTACCTTCTTCCGTGGCGTGTAGAGTTGGCCGCTGCGTAGCAGCACATCGACCAGACGCACGAGTTTTCTTGCCGTTAAGACGAGGGCGCGTTTGTGTTGATTCTTGGGCACTTCGTGATACTTCTTCCGGTAATATTCACCGAATTCTTCATCGCGCATCCTAACCGAGTTGGCAGCTTCAACGAGGTAGTAGCGCAGGAATCGGTTGCCGGATTTGATGCGGGCGGTGTCCTCCGCCTCGAAGACGCCGGACTGGTGCCTGCGCCACGTCAGACCCGCGTACTTGGCGACGGCGGCTTGATCCTTGAACCGTTCAATATCGCCGAGTTCGCCGAGCAGACCGGCTGCATAGACTTTGCCGATGCCGGGCACTGACAGCAAGCACTGAGCGCCTTGAATGCCGTCGAGGACCCGCTCGATCGCTTTGTCGAGATCCTTGAGCTGCTTCTGGATGCTGCGGATGGATTCGATGGAGGTGCCGAGCACCAGGTCAATCGAATCCTCCACGACCTTGGACAGCCGATAGGAGGCGCGGGCAGCTTGCTGAATGCAGCGGGCGACCCGCTCGGGATCGGGGAAACGATTGCGTCCCTTGTCCCGCAGATAGTCGGCCAGATCGGCCACGTCCATCTCGGCGATGTCATCGAGGCTGAACTTCTCGGAGAGCATCTCCATGAGCGCATGGCCAAACACGGAGCTGTCGACCTCGGTTGTAAACGCATTGCACTTGTAGAACAGGTTCTGCAAGAAGTACTGCTTCTCGCGAGCCAAGTTATGGACCAAGTGGAAACGCATGCGCGTGAGGCGTTGAAGGGCGACATACTGCTCCTGCATGACGATGGTGGTCGTCAGGCGGCCGAAGCGCAGGCGATCCGCAATGACCCAGGCGTCGAGCCGGTCGGTCTTGTCCATATCCGCATAGGCTTCTCTGAACTTGCTGATGAGCTTGGGGTTCAAGGTGAACACCTTGGCCTTGCGCTCTCGAAGCGCTGGATCCTGATGCAGGTACATGGCAGGGTGCCAGCTGTAGACGGAAGTGGCTTCCAAGCCGATGTGAATCTCGGTGACGGCCAACTTGTCCGCTGCAGCGACGATTTGGTCACGCAAGTGCGAGGCGCCATTCAAATTGTTTTTGACGGTGAGTGTCTCAAGCTTGTCACCGTCAGCGTTCATGAAACACGCTTCGAGCTCTTGCGAGCTCACGTCAATACCGACAAAAAGCTTCAAGTGAAATTCCTCCTTTCGCTAGGGATTCAGGGAATGGACGCTCCGGGATGCCTCCGGCGCACGCGCAGATCTATCACCCTCGCGTATGAGGACACACTTCGGGCCATGAGCTGCCCCGGATCTGCTAAAACCGGGCATGGGATGCCGAAGGGAACAGCCAGCGGGTAAGAAGCTCAGACGCGTACCGGAGAAACAGACTTAAGGAGTAGACGATGCTACTGGAGGCAGAAGGATTTCCCCGAATGGACCCTACGTTCCATTGTCCAGAGGCATACCGGAAAGTCCAGTCCCTGATGGAATTTTCAAAGAACAAGCTGGAAATTTGGAGGCTGTTTTCCATCCCCCGGGGGGATGGAAATGAACCTAAAAGAGCTTTTTAAAGATACTATACGAGGAGGTCTGTGCGTGGAACCTCTCATCCCCCTTATCGTTGTCCCGCTGGTGGTTCTTGTCCTGGGAGCGGCGGGAGTGAAACGACTGCGTCCTTGGCCTGTCGCCCTTCGGGGCGGAGTTGCGGCGATGTTCGTGTTGACCGGCACCGTTCATTTTGTGGGGATGCGGGAGGAGTTGATCAGTATGGTGCCGCCTGCTTTGCCTTACCCTGGGTTTATTGTGACGCTCACCGGAGTGTTGGAATTGGCCGGGGCACTTGGTTTGTTGTGGCGTCCGACAGTCACTTGGGCGGCGGGAGGTCTCTCGCTTCTCCTCATCTGTATGTTTCCGGCAAATGTTTACTACGCCCTATCTGGCATGGCGACGGAAGCTCATCAAGCTTTGTTGCCTCGTACGTTGATGCAGATTGTTTTTTTGGCGGCGACATTGGCGATTATGATCTATTACTTACGACGTCGTAGTATGAGACGTATTTAGGCGGTAATTGACGAACTTTCCATTTTATAATAACTTGGTATTAGGAAGAATGTACCAAGGGCCAAAGCATGGCCACACCAAGAGACGACTAGAGGCGGGCCCCGAGTGAAGGGGAGAACCGCCTCTTTTTGCGTGGATGGAGTGGCTCAATCAAATGACAGAATGATAGGAGTACAAGTCTGAAATCCATAGCCAACGCACGCAGCAAGGGAAATGAGCATGCCAAATAAGCCGTTCACAAAACGACTGAATGGAAAATACTGTATTTTTTAAGGAGTGAGCGAAATCAGGTCGCAGTTTCCATAATGCGATAACCCTGAGCTTGAGCAAGTTTAATCGCTTGTTCTACCGTAATTTCACGGGTAACTGGACGAACATCGGATTTCTTGTACAAATCAGGGTTATAAGGCTCTTTGTTTTTCAAGATGTGGTAGATGGCCGTTAACAGCATTCGCGCAATCGCAATGATGGCGCGTTTGTGGCCTCGACGCTTTTTCAGTTGCAAGTAGCGGTTTCGGATTTCGGGATGCTTCTCGCTTTTGACTACAGCGGTAGCGCACTGGACCAAAAGCGGCTTGATGTAGATGCCAGCTCTCGAAATCCTGACTGACTTTTTCTTGCCGGCGCTTCCATCATTGGAAGGTGCGAGTCCTGCCCAGGAGCACAAATGCTTGGCTGTCGGGAACACGTCCATGTTCACCCCGATCTCGGAAACCACGGCAATGGCGGAGAACAGGTTACTTATGGACGGAACAGTCAAGATCAAGTTGATTTCTTCTGAGTAGGACTCGGCAAGGGAAAGGATAATCGATTCCAGTTCTGCTTTGCGGGACTCCAGATCTTCGTAGTGCTGCTTAATGACCTTGATTTTTCCGGCTTGTTCGGGCGTAATGAACCCGTCAATGGCGAGTTCCAGTTCCGGAAGTTTGCCTTTCAGGGAGCCGTGAACGAGCGGTTCAAGGTCAAAGGACGTATCGGTCGGATCGTCCAAGAGCTTGTCCAGAATGTTCATGGAGCTTTTGCCGAATGTATCCGAAACGACGTTGCCAAGCTGGATGTTCGAAACCGTCAGGCTGTTCTGGAGCCGGTTTTTCTCGCTCGACGTAAAGTTGGTCAGCTTGAAGCGGTAGCGCATCAGGTCGCGCAGTTGCCGGATCGGCAAGGGAGGCATAAAGCTTCCGGCAACAAGATCGTGTTTGAACAAGTCGGCAATCCATTGGGCGTCCTTCTTGTCGGTCTTTTTGCCGCGAATGGCCTTGACGTATTTCGGATGGGCGAGCGTGATGTTGCAGGAATGCTCCAAAATGTTGAACACGGGAATCCAGTATTTCCCGGTCGATTCCATGCAGACATCCTTGCAGTCATGCTCACAAAGCCACTGTGACAGCTCATTCAGCCCTTTGGTGAAGGTTGAGAAGCGATGGCGTTTGTAAGTGGTGACGCCTTGGCTGTTGGTGGAGGCGATGCAGGCAACCACGAAGGTTTTATGCACGTCGATTCCGCAACAGACAGGGTAGACAATTTTTAAAGCCATATCGAGACTCCTTTCTATGATGTACAGAGACAGCAGCAGGGACTGATTGCCCAGCAATAAACGAGTTGTTTATCAAAGATAAGTCTGCGTGCTCGAGGCGACACTTATTTGTGCTTGGAAAGGCAATCTACACATATAAACATGCGGTCACCCTGTACGAGAGGTGGCCCACTCACCTCCACGTGATTTGTAGTGTGCTGACGATCTCTGTAACTCAAGAATACAAAAAATCGCTCAAGGCTGACGGATTTCATTCCGTTTTGTGCCTTGAGCGAAGCGAAAGGAATGGGTATAAACATGAATGAAGAGCTGATCCAAATGCTGCTTGCTTTTCGGGAGGAGCGCAACTGGGCGCAATTTCATAATCCGAAAGATTTAGCGATCTCACTGAGTCTTGAGGCGTCCGAGTTGTTAGAGAATTTTCAGTGGAGAACGTCCGAAGATGCCGTATCGCAGAAGAAACAAGACATCGCCGACGAACTGGCCGATGTGCTGATCTACTCAGTGTACCTGGCCGATGCGCTGGGCCTCAATATCGAGGAAATCATTCGGGACAAGATGCGGCGGAATGGAGAGAAGTATCCGGTGGACAAGTCTTTTGGGAAAATGAATAAATATAACGAGCTATAGGAGTGTGAATAGTATAAATAATAAAGATTTTGAACTAAATTACAAATTAAGTAAATATCCTTAAGTTAATTGAATTGTTAAAAAGGCATCCCAATAAGGATGCCCAGGAATTTTTACTTTATCGGCCTCTCGGCAAAAATCAACCTAGCTTTTCTTAACTGTTCAGAACCATCTTTTGACCAAAATGAGATCATATTAAGCCCACGTCGCTTCCTATCACCAGTATATTGGCTTAAATCTAGCATGTATGCAATATAAAGTCTCCCTGCTCTGTCTCGAACAGTAACTCTAGGATTAATACGATGAATGAGTCGCAAGTCAACTAACTCTTCAATATCTTTTGCTCCATCTTGATTCCAATCTCGTTCAACTAAAAAGCAATTTGACCCTGTATTAAAACAAAATTCTCTTACACTCTCAAACAGTCTTTCAAGGCGTTCTCTTTCATCATTAGTATCCCTTTTTAACTCTTCTCTTTTAGAGGAGTCATGTTCACCAGCGGCACGATTGACATCTTCTGCCCCAATTTTTGGTCCTCTAAATCCTCCACCCCTTTCACGTGCTACTTCAACGGACCTACGGAAGATAGTTAGGAAGTCACGTGCAACTCCCCCACTTGCCAAAACCAATCTATCCATGGCGGTGTCGGCCATAATGTTTCTAGGACTTGGAGCTCCAGCCTCTTCAGCAATTTCATGTAGAATATTGGATAAGAACGTTTTTGCAATCGAGAACTTTTCCAAAGTGATGTCTAAATCTATCTCGTCGGCATCATCACCTAGTTTTAGACCCTTTGGGGGGTCACTATGTAGATACCAATCTGTTCGGTGTCTTATTGTTCCTGCTTTAAGCCAGACTTGATTTCCTTTTGTAGCTCTATGAAAATAATCTAATACATTAGCTTGATCGGATCTTCTAATATGATATAAGTCATCCAGCATTAGAAATGCATCAGTTCCTGCCAACTCTGATATTTCTCTAAATAAACGCCGGAAATCAAGCATATGCCTATGTAAGTAATTTACTTTTGAGCGACGAGATGCTTCAGTTACTTCTACACTACTATCGCTTTTGATTTTATCGGAAACCTTAAGATTTGACTGTAATCCTTTAAAGCCAACTCCTGCTTCCCCAGAGTCCTCGGTTTCAATAGCATCACTAGAAGACCATTTATAGTTCATATCTGCGTCATCTTCGGAATGCAGAATATCGTTAAGATTATTGATCTGTTGAGATAATTCAGCAATTAGTTGCTGGCTCTTTTGCTTGTTTAATGGCGACCTTTCGGGTTGAGCACCAAAAACCTTTCTCCACCAAGCGATCTTTTTAGTTGAGTTTAGTCCCACTTCTTCTATCCATTCTTTAAATTTCCCGCTGGTTCGATGAACCGAGTTGAACTCATCACAGTGGCCCTAGTCGCTTCTTCAACAGCTTGTACTAATGCATCGATATCAGGGTTATTTAATAAGTCTTCCACTTTTTTTGCTGCCATAATCTCACCCTTAGTTAAAATATTTTTTATTATACCTCTACTTCCATGTTTATACAATTAAGTGGCAGATTCTGAAAAAATAGAGGGCAAGAGATTTCTATTCAATCTACGTTATAAATGAGCGTTTTGCAGTAATCTGAGGCCTTGAGCCGTAAGGATTTTCGGACATAAAAAAGGGACTTCACCCCAACTTGGAGAAGTTTTCAAGTGACTAAACCCAAAAACCTCAAGGATGGAGGAAGTCACTTTGTATATTCTCCAAGAATGTCTGTTTTCCTTCGAAGAACTTTTAAAAATTCAACCCAAGGAGAGATTGCCGATCTTCTTCAGTTCTCTCGATCTGAGACCGTATGCCAAGGAACTGAGAAGCCGTTCACCCCGAGGCGCTGAGGGATACTGCAGACAAGGTATTCTACGAGCACTCTTGGCTGCGCCGCTTGAAGGAATAAGTACCTTTTCAGGGTTGCATAAGCGTTTGGATACGGATCTCCGGTTTCGTTATCAGTGTGGTCTTCGGCTGGATCGAGAAGCTCCTTCCATATCCACATTAAGCCGAGTTTTCTCAGAACTGACGAGAAAGGACTTGGCAAAACGGCTTTTTGAGGATTTGGTCACACGCTGTCAGCAGGAAGGTATCATAGAAGGCAGTAACGTCGCCATAGACAGCGCCGCTCTCCGCGCTTACGAGAAAAAGCAGCCCAAACGCAAAAGCGAGCAAACGGGTAATGCGAACTGGGGCGCAAAAATTGATTCCTTCGGCAATAAAATCACATGGTTTGGTTACAAAATTCATCTGGCGGTCGATACGAAAAGTGAATTGCCGATCGCCTTGGAAGTAACGCCGGCGCATGTCAATGATGGAGAAATGGCGCCGGGCCTGATCGAGAAAACAGCGTCCAGGACGAGCACACGATTTTTCATACTCGATGCGGGCTACGACCAAATGAAAGTTTATGAGGCCGCCCGCAACGTCAAGGCACAAGCCATCATTCCCCTTAATCTTCGGGGGGAGAAGGAACCGCCTGCTGGCATGACCTCGAACGGAACACCGTGCTGTTCCATGGGTTATGCGATGACATACTGGGGAGTTGACGGCGATATGCATAAATTTCGCTGCCCGCATGCCACGGGTAAAGTCGACTGTCCGCTTGGCATGGCTGCCTGCTCGTCTTCAAACTATGGAATGGTCGTCAAAGTAAATGCGAAGGATGATCTCCGGCGATACAGCATCCCTCATCGGGATACAAAGCGTTGGAAGGAACTTTACAATGAACGAACCAGCGTAGAACGCTGCAACTCCCGATTGAAAACCTATTTGACGGCAGACGCCGCACATGTCCGGGGCATTCAGAAAGTCACAACTCACCAGTATTTGAATGCCATTGTTCTGCTTGCATCTGCGCTCGCCGTTTCTCATCATTCAAAACGGGCTGCCGCTTAAAAAACGAGCTGTTCTAAAATTCTGCAAGTCTGCCCTTTTCTTCATCCATATAATACCATTTTCGAAAATTACCCCTTAACGACAGTGAATATGCTATCGCTTCTTCTCTGAAACGGAATTATGCAAAACACTCAAATAACTAGTAACTATCCCTATGAGAAGGTTTATTTAAACGCCCTCAAAACTTCCCGATTCACCCGCTGTAATATTTCAATCTGCTCCTCAGCCAATCCCTCAGTACTCGCAATGAACTGGTCGATAGCTTCCCACCGAACAGAATCCCTTTCACTCTGCTCAACACCCGAATAAGCAAGTTCATTCAGAGAAATCTTTAGTGCAGAGAGGACCTTCTCCAGGGTATTGATTGAGAAGTTTCGTTCTCCCCGTTCAATAGCTCCGATGTATCTATAGTCCAAACCGGACAAATCCGCCAAGTTTTGTTGAGTGAGGCCTTTTGCATTTCGTATGGCGCGGATTCGATTTCCTAGAAAAATGCGCAAAACTGCCACAACATCACCTCAGAGCGGAAGCTTTTTAAGAAAGTTTCTAACTCTTCATCCCCATCCCCCAAATCACATCTCGCGTGATCTTCGTAATCAACGCAATCTCCTCTGCACTTCTGCTGCTAACCAATTTCATATGCTCATCAAGTAACTGCTGTTTATCGAGTACCACTTCGGTACGAAATAGGTCTCCAGCTGGGACATCCAAGGCAACAGCAATTTTCTCCAACGTCTCCAACGAGATATTGCGATCCCCTCGTTCTACTCCGCCTATGTAACTGTAGTGAAGCGATGCGGCTTCAGCCAGTTGTTCTTGAGTCCAGTTCTTTTGTTTTCTATATTCACGAATTCGTTTTCCAACGATTTCTGGTAGATTCATAGATTACCACCTCTTCTTTTAAGGGTAGGTAAGGTGGTTAGGCAAATACAGATAATTATACTAGAAATAAATATTTTAAAATAGTATATATAAGTACTATTTTTATTGACTGTGTCTAAAAAAGGCTATACAATCAGGATGAAAAGGATGATTTGGACGCGGGGGAGGTATTCCCATGAAACCTGCAACCACGGTTAGACAAGAGTTAGAGAGCTATTTAATTTGGTCTGGGCTGACGCGTCAGCAGTTTTCCGAGATGACCGGGATTAATCAAGGAACGATCAGTGCGATATTGAGCGGGTATCGGCAAATTTCTATACATAATTTGGATCTCATCACGGAGGGGATGGGGTTGGAGGAAGGGGCCCTTTACGAGATTTACTTAGAAGAATGTCTGCGTGGTATGCCGTTGCATTGGAGGCGGCTGGGCCCGTTTATTCGGCGGTGCGCGGAGTTGAACAAGCTGGGGTGCCTGAAGCGACTGGTGCAGGCGGTGGCGGATCGATTATCTTATATGCCAGTGTTGTTTGAGATGGCGGAGCAGTTTTTTCGAGAGGGAAAAAGAAAGGCAGCTGCTCTGCTGTACCAGTGTGTTGCTGAATGCGAGAAGTACCAGCATTCCGAGCGATTGGCGTTAAGCCGGTATCGCTTGTTTACGATTCATCTCGGAGAAGATCAAGAGGAGAATTTGCGCGCCGCCGTTTTGTTCGAAGACTATGTGGACCGACTGGACGAAGGGGTTCAGCTAGATGCATTGAAGGATTTGGCGGATGTGTACGCTTCTTTGCATCGGTGGGATCGGGTTGAATCCCTGGCAGAGAAGCTGGAGCAGAAAGCGACGATTCAATACCGCCATCGGGTAAATCGAAAACGGAAGGAGGCGATGGATAAGGGGGCGTCTCGGACGGAGCTTTTTTATCTGTTGTATGCGTATTTGTTGAGAGCGAATGTGTGTGATGCCAGACAAGAATATGCTCGGGCTTTGGAGTATGTGACTTTATACAGCGGTGGCGCTCTACATGGAATTGACGTGAAAGACGAGGAAGAGCAACGGGTTGTGGAACAGTTTCAGGAATGGGGCCGGGCCAATGCCTATGTGTACCGCTTAATGTCAGGCGATATACAGGTACTGGCGGATTATACGGAATGGGTCGCATCGCATGTGCAGGAGGTTGTTCCAGCGATGTACCGGATTTTGCAGGCGGCTAACCAGTTTGAGTTGAACGTGGATCATCTGCTCGAGCGGTTCGGGGCACATCTGACATACAAAGAACGGTCATGCCGTTTTGGTCATTACAATACACAGATTGTGGCGGATCAGTACGTCCGGTATTTGTGGGAATTGGCTCAATACGAATTTCGCACGCGGCGGGTTGAGATGGGGGTTCGGCAGCTTTTTGAAGGAATGGAGCTTGCTTTGAGGTTCAACCATGAATCGATGTTGATTCGATATGCTCGGTTGTTTGAGCAGTTCCGACATGAGGCATCCAGGGAGGTTCAAGAGAAGTACAAATATCTATTCTGTGAGGTGGAAAAGAGCTATGAGATTAAGAGTATTATCGTGGATCGTGCTTAGTGGCTGGATTGGCGTTGTGGCGGCGGGGAACGTTCCGATCGTACAGACCTTGATTCACGGGCTGGGTGGTTGAAGGATAGAAATGTGACTGATCATAAAGGTAAATTTATACATTTATGGTATGATAGAAGCCGATCCTATCTTTGAGGAGATAAGATCGGTTTTTCTATATTACTCTAACTCACGGGAAGTGAATTCATTGAAAAGAACGATGAACATGACAGATTACGAGGTATGAGCTCTTTTCGAACCCTTATGGAAACGCAAGCTCGGCCAGCGAAGAGTATGAACCGGGTGCGGTTTTGCGAGGCTTTCGGCTGGTATGCACTTGGGGAGACAACACCCAAGAAGTTGCCTTTGTGATTCGAACAGATGTGAATGCAAACATCGGAAACGCCGATTAATTACCCCCTCACCGGCACCTCCATCGTCACCTCGCCCCCACCCGTCACCGGGGAGTTAGCGATATGCAGTTCACCCCCATGTAATTGGGCAACAAACTGGGTGATATAGAGGCCCATGCCGTAATGTCCGTCGCTTCGGCGGGACGGGTCGCCCATGTAGAACTGTTCGGTGGCGTACTTGAGCGCTTCAGGCGAGAAGCCCGGACCTTCGTCAGTCACGCGGAATTGAATCCGATCGCCCGCAGCCTCCACCGATAGCGTGATTTTACTCTTCGCCGGGGTGTGATCCATGGCGTTGGCGATGACGTTCATGAGGGCGCGCTCCAACAAGACAGGATCGGCATAGAGCTCGTCTGGCAGTTCGCCAACGAAGTGGACTGCGACAAAAAGTTCTTTGACCGCGGCGAGAGCCTGCATCTGCGCTTCGAGCGTATGGATGAACTCCTTCAGATCGAGGTTTACGGGCTGATAGGAAGCCGCAGTTTCCGTATTCGTGATTTCGATCAAGGTCTTGATATAAGCTTCCATCTGACGGGCGCTTTGGGCGATATACTCGGTGTATTCCCGTTGCTCGTCCGACTGTTCCGTTTCAGAGAGGAGCTCGACATTGCCGCGAACGATGGTGAGTGGGGTTTTGACGTCATGGGCGAGCGCTGAGATTTGAGCCCGGCGGCGGCGCTCTAGGTTCCATTGCTGCTCCAGCGAGCTCTTCAGGGCATCCCGCATCTGATCCATGGACCTAAGCACTTGGTCAATTTCAGCGATCCCGCTGTATTGGATGGAGAAGTCCAGCTCCTGCTCCTGAATGCGCTGGGTTGCTTCCTGCAGTCCGCTCATTTTGCGGGCTAGCTTTCGACCAAACGAAGAGGCCAACAGAACGGCTTGAAGCAGAAAGAGGACACAGAACAGGACGAAAAAGGCCAGTTCCGCACTAGGCAGTAAGCGGCGCAGAGTCGCTTGGTTAAACTGGGCGGCAAGAGAATACCGGAAGATATAAACCTCTTGGCCATGCGTGACTTTCACATAATGATAAGGAAAAGTGTAACCTGCCGCTTGATCGCCCTCCAGACGCTTCCACGCCGCCTCACCTTGCTTGGCGGAGAAGCTGTGCTCCAGGAGCCTCCCGTCTACCGTGTACTTCGCATATTGGTACAACGCAGAGGGGGTGTCCAGCTGCACCTCCTGTCCCGCCATGAGGCGAGACTTGGCCTCCTGCACTTGCTTCTCGGCATAATCTGCCGGGAGAACGGCTCCAGTGAACAGCAGCCCCACAAAGATCAAGGATAGCAACAGGGCAAGCCCAATCGTTCCCAGACAAAAAGCGGCTAAATATTTTAGAAACAGCGTACGCAGCTTGGTTTCTTTCGGTCCTGACGTGACGCGGGCTACTTCCATCGGTATCCTATCCCCCACACGGTTTCAATCGGATTGACGTTCATTTGGTTTAATTTTGCGCGGATATTTTTGACATGCTCCACGATGGTGGAAGCTTCACTTTCTCCGTCGAATCCAAACACGGATTCATAAATTTGGTCTTTCGAGAACACCTGCCCCCGATTTAACGCCAAAAACTCGCAGATCGCATATTCGCTTTTGGTCAACGGGATGAAGGTATCCTGCACCCGCATCTCCTTGCCCGACAGGTTAAAATGAACTTCGCCGATGCAGAGCACGCTGCGCCGTTCCCGGCTTTCCCGGCGGAGGTGGGCGGCAATTCGCGCCCGTAACTCGCCTGCCCCAAACGGCTTGACGATATAATCGTCCGCCCCGATGCTCAGGCCCTCCACCAGATCATTCTCCATGGATTTGGCGGTCAGGAACAGGATTGGGCAGTCGACCTTGCTGCGAATTTGCCGGCAGAGGGTGAACCCGTCCAGCTCTGGCATCATCACGTCCAGCAAGATCAGGTCATAGCTTCCCAATTGCAGCGCCAACACTTCAGAAGGAGAGGAGAGAGCTGTGACGAGATGTCCTTCTTTTTGCAAAATATTCCGAATTAAGGTCAGCACGGCCGGATCATCATCTACCGCAAGAATATGGGCCATCTTCTATCCCTTCTTTATTGATGAGATCTGAGTTTACTCCAGCGACTTCGTACCTTCCCATCGCCGGAACCACACTCCTAATAATACCATGATCGCCAAGGTCCCTGTGACGCAGGCAAGGATTCCGGGTTCAAGCAAAGAGTCCGCCGGGATCGGAAGGGAGGCAGCATTTGCGTACCCGAATTGCATCCAAAGGCTAACGAACCGGGCAGCCCAGGCGCAAGGGATATAGATCCAGTTATCTTCCCCAAGGCCGGTCAGCAGGAGGGCAGACACGAGGCTCTCCAGAATCCCAAGACCGATCGATGCGCCTTTGCCAAATCGCAGACTCACGTAGAGGTGCAAGGCATAGAGAAACAGACTGCTTCCAAACAGGAGGCAAGCAGCTTCTAAATAGAACCCGAGCCCATAGGGCGATTGAGACAAAAGATAAAGGAAGCCCACTCCGAACCCCACCGAAGCCAGAATTGTGCTGCCCAAGCCCAGCAGAAGAAGCACGGTCAGCTTACCAGCCAGGGCGATGAGGCGGTTCGGCAGGGTGAGAAGCTGTTGATAATTTCCGGCAGCAGCTTCCTGGTCCGCAGCGATGGCACAGACGATACCTATAATCGTTGGAAAAGAAACCGCAAGCACCTGCAAATAAGCGCTCACTTTAGAAGCCGGCGTAAACGGAGTATAGGCGTAATAACCTAAGAAAATCACAATCCCGGCCAGCGGGACGATCAAGTGCACCCACAGGGTCGGTTGTCTTTGGAGCTTGATAAGTTCAGATCGGAGACAACGGAAGTAGCAGCTCATCTTACTTGGCCTCCCGATGGCGAAATAAACGCATCGTCAGGATGCACAGCAGGAAGAACAGGCCAAGCGTGATCAGCACCCCTGGCAAAATAACGCTCTTGTCCCACAAGGCATCGCCTTCGGGAACCGGCAATCCGTTAGGAAGCACGCCGATCGCGGCGCACATCAGCCGAGACGGAATCGCATAAGGCACAGCCCACCAGTAAGCGGTCGTAGCCAACAGAATGTTGCAGGCGATGTTCCCCAGCACATTAAGGATCATCGTAGCAAACATGCCGATCCGGTCGGTTAAGAACAGACAGAGCGGGATCTGCCAAAGGAAGGTCAGAAAGAGCAGCGAGCTGCCCAAGGCGTGGTCCGCCAAAGTAAATCCAGCAGGGAAGACCAGATCGCTAAGCGCAATCCCGAGCATTAAAATGACCGAAGAAACAAGAAACAGCCCGGCGATCACTCCGATTTTACCGAGCCAAACCTTCGACAGAGACACCGGCAATCCGAAGATCGCCCGGTATTTCAGCTTTTTGCTATCCTTTTGGATAACACCCGTACACATCAAAGTGAGCGCTCCGGGAAGCAAAAGGGTATACCACCAGTTGTAGCTGGCGATTTGAAAGAACGGCCCAGCCATCAATCCTGTGCATAGCAACAAGGTTAGCAGAGGAGCCAACCAGGTTAGTTTTCTCGTAAAAGTTCGTTTGGTTTTAAGAAATTCCGCACGGAGGTATGCTTGCATCTTATTCGTCTCCTTTCTGGTGCTCACGAGCAATTTGCATGAACAGGGACTCTAGATGTTCTCCCGGAGTAACTGCCTCTTGATAAGCCAGCACGCCTCCGGCAATAATGCCGATGTGATCCGCGATTTGCTCCACTTCGGACAGGACGTGGCTGGACAAGACGACCGTAATCCCCATCTTTGGAAAAGAGCGAATCAGCTCGCGCAGCTCCTGAATGCCAAACGGGTCGAGACCGTTGGTCGGCTCGTCCAGAATCAGCAGTTTGGGGCGGTGGAGCAGGGCAATGGCGATTCCCAGTCGCTGCTTCATTCCCATGGAGAACTGGCCGGCGCGTTTTTTTCCGGTGTTCGTTAAACCCACCGTCTGCAACACTTCGTCGATTCGAGTATCCGGTAGACCAAGAAGTGTAGTCCGTACTTTGAGATTTTCGCGGGCGGTTAAGTTTTCGTAGAGCGGAGGCGACTCAATGAGAGCGCCAATTTGGGATAAATGTTCGCGTGACCAGGGGGCGCCTAAAAATTCAATCTCGCCGGAAGTCGGCCGCAGCATGCCGGTCAGCATTTTAAGAAGGGTGGATTTTCCGGCCCCGTTGGGACCAAGCAGCCCGTAAACGGAGTTCTCCTGAATGGAGAGGGAAACGTTGTTTACCGCCTGCTGGCCTCTAAAGGTTTTGCTTAGGTTCCGAGTCTGCAGAATAAGGTTGTTGTTCATGCTTCTTCATCCTTTTCTTTCATTCTGGAACCAAGTCTATAAAGCAATTCTAAGAATTTGATAAGGAATTGCGGTTATTTTTCATACAGAACTATTTTATGAATTGTTTATATCTTTTAACTTGCAGTTTAGATATGTACTTTAAGATGGGTTTATGCAGTACAGGAAGATCCAAATTGGAGGAGGGAGATTACTAAATGATTAGGGATTGGGTTTTCTTTCAATACATAGAGGTGGAAGGTACCAATCGACCATTTTTTACTCTTTTCCTGACCTCTATCCGACCTCTTTCGTTCCGTTGTTTGTCCGCTTAAAGGCCGATGACGGTCGCTGAACTGAGATACAATGATAGTGTCGAAAGATAAATCTTCATCCTTAAGCAGGGCCGTGAATGAGACTTTCTCGGTCCTGCTTTTTTCTCGCCAGTTTCAGAAATCATACAGCCAGTCATTGCTTCGGACGAGCCCCTTGCATCGGTTGATGAGACTAGGTAGGTGCTATATGGGAAAGGCGTGTGA
This sequence comes from Paenibacillus sp. MB22_1, assembly GCF_047200555.1. Classification (NCBI taxonomy): domain Bacteria; kingdom Bacillati; phylum Bacillota; class Bacilli; order Caryophanales; family Paenibacillaceae; genus Paenibacillus; species Paenibacillus sp. MB22_1. The sequence continues at coordinate 1,127,218 of NZ_JBLADV010000002.1, read as the reverse complement.
ACAGTGGACAATCGGAGGACTCGTCGAAAAGAGAGACGGCCGAGTGGAGCTGCCGATATAGACCGAGCGGGGCTCTGAAGGTTTGTCTTCGCCGAGTCTATTCGTGCGGCTGTTGAAGTCGGAGTAGAACCGCGAGCTTAATCGCTGCTTCAAGCGGAGGTTTTCGGTCACCGTGCATTTTGTCCTTTCCGGCGACAGCAGTCGGAAGTCAGCCTATGACATGGCGGAGCAGTTATACGGGGGCTGTTTGCCGACGTTGTCACTGAGAGGGGCTGACCCATGGAGCGGGGATGAGCTCCGAATGGAAGGACGACGGCACGCTCCATCTGTATTCGACGTTCACAAAGATCGTCTGGTTGCTGGTCGGCGAAGTGATCAAGATGGGAACGCTCCAGTGGGAGGGGGAGATCAAATATGTTTGTTTAAAAAGATAGTGGCCCTAAAGTTTTTTTAATACCCAAAAGCAAAATGTTATCAAAAAAAAAAGGAGTTGTTGATTTATGCCAGAAGCAACATGTACCTATTATCCAGGTAATCACCAAATGAGACCTCAAGGATTTGCCTTCCTGCCATAGAAACAAAATAAAATATAGTAATTGAGACTTTTGCATAATTCCGAATCGGAGTTAGCGTTATAGCGGATTTTCGACCGGCAGCAGGTCGTTTATCTGCTGAGTTCTTGTATTGTATGGCTGTTGGAATTTATTGGATAAGAAAATAGGCAGACCTGCAGAATTTTTGAAATCGCTCGTTTTTAAGCGACCGCTTTTGCTGAACGAGATGTGGCTATTGCAGATGCAAGTAAAACAATGGCGTTCAGATATAGGTGAGTCGTCACTTTCTCGATCCCACGCACATGCAGGGCATCTGCTGTCAAGTGGCTCTTTAGCCGCGCATTGCAGCGCTCAACGCTCGTACGCTCATTGTAAAGTGCCTTCCAGCGTTTGGTGTCTCGATGTGGATTACAGTACCGTCTAAGGTCTTCCTTCACGTCCACTTTGACGACCATACCATAATTTGAGGACGAGCAAGCGGCCATGCCGAGTGGACAGTCGACTTTGCCGGTTGCGTGCGGACAGCGAAACTTCAGGATGTCGCCGTCCGCTCCCCAGTACGTCATGGCATAGCCCATGGAACAGCATGGCGTCCCATTGGACAGCATGCTGGCTGGCGGTTCCTTCTCGCGCCTGAGGTTGAGCGGAATAATGGCTTGAGCCTTGACGATTTGCGCGGCCTCGTAAACCTTCAACTGATCATAGCCTGCGTCCAGCATGAAAAACCTCGGAGCGGCTCTGGATGCGGCTTGTTCCATCAGGCTTTGCGCCCGATCTCCGTCATTGACGTGCGCAGGCGTAACGTCCAGGGCAAGCGGCAATTCGCTTTTCGTATCGACAGCTAGATGGAGTTTGTACCCAAACCAGGTGATCTTGTTGCCGAACGAATCGAGTTTCGCTCCCCAATTGGCATTGCCGGTCTGTTCGCTCTTTCGCTTGGGTTGCTTTCTCTCGTAAGCACAGATGGCGGTGCTGTCAATCGCCACGTGGCTGCCGTCCAGAATACCTTCTTTCCTCAGGTGGGCAATCAGATCCTCAAACAGCAGCTTGGCCAGTTCTTTTTTCGTGATGTCGGCAAACACGCGGCTGAGTGTGGAGATGGATGGAGCTTCCCGATCAAGCGAAAGCCCGCACTGGTAGCGAAACCGAAGGTCCGTGCTCAACCGATGATGCAAAGTCGTAAAGGTATCGATGCCTTCAAGGGGGGCGGCCAGAAGCGCACGTAAAATGCCCTGTCTGCAATGCCCTTCAGCGCCTCGGGGTGAGTGGCTTCTCAACTCTTTGGCATAGGGTCTTAGATCGAGCGAGCCAAAAAAGATCGGCAATCGATCTTTTGATTGCATGGCGAGCAATTCCTCGAAGGAAAACAAGCTTTCTTGGAGAATATACATTGTGACTTCACTCCCTTTGGGTTTTCTTGTTAGGTCACTTGAAAACTTCTCCAAGTTGGGGTGAAGTCCCTTTTTTATACCCGGAAATCCTTATAGATCAAGGCCTCAGATTACTGCAAAACGCTCAATTATAAGATTTTGCTCAGCAGAATAATTACTGCAATTACACCAACTAAAATCAATAAATTTGTAATTTGTCTCCCAAGTCCAGGAACACCATGAGAATGCAACTTTTTTTCATTTGTGTCAAAATTAGCTTTAGCACCGTGTGGATCAGCAGAATCAGAAAAAGGTTTTCCGTGATCGTCAATCATGAAAGTTCCCTCCCCGTTCATAACTCGATTCATTATAACAATAATTTAATTAATTAACAAATTTGGGGATAATGTCATGAATTTTGATAGATTGAGAGCGTTTCGGGATAATTTCTTCATTCCTTCGATAAAGAAATCGAATCCTTTATCGACTCGCTCTTTTGCAAATAATATTTACGCTAACTCATAATCATCAAGGCGGGCAAGCCCTTCCCCAACTGTCTGCCGGCCTTAAGTATGATTAGGACAGTCCTGTGTAGTTATGGACGGAATATCAATACGTGAAAAATCATCATCAGCTCCCGAAGTTCCTGAATGCCGATAGGATCGAGACCGTTAGTCGGCTCGTCCAGAATCAGCAGCTTGGGGTGGTTAAACAGGGCGATGGCGATGCCGAGCCGTTGCTTCATCCCCATGGAGAACTGGCCGGAGCGTTTTCTCCCAATGTTGATCAATCCGACGATGTGCAGAACCTCGTTCATCCGTGAGTCCGGCAGGCGGAGAAGCGTCGTCCGCACCCTAAGGTTCTCTCTTCTCGTAAAGCGGAGGGGACTCAATCAGGACGCCGATTTGGGTTAAATCCGTTCGCGCTCAAGGTCTCCCTTATTAGAAAGAAAAGGAATGTGAAATTAAGTGTTTCTATCCTATTATTGACCTTCTTGTTGAGTATGCCTTCAGTAACGGCCTATGCGGGTACGTCCACGCTATCGAAGGAACAAGAACGGCTAGTCAAAATGTTGCGAAGCGATGAGGATAAAGTCAGCGAAGAGTTGATGAATAAATACAAGGTCGGTAAGACGGAAGAAATGATGGTTCCGACACGTGACGGGGAAACCCATATTTACGTCTATTATCCTGATTCCGATCAGAAAGGCCCGTATCCCCTTTTTGTCAACATCCATGGCGGAGGGTTTATCACCAAGAACAGTAAAATTATTGAACATTGATCCGGAGAAAATTGTATTGTGCGGACATAGTGCCGGCGGGAACCTTGCTGCTGCAATTACCCTTTTGAACAACGTAATTTTAAGATTGCACTGCAAATCCTTGATTACCCTTCCCTTAATTTGTATACCCCTCAGCCGCTTAAGCGCAATGCGTATAAAGACCCGGAGAATGTTCCGCTCTCCATTGCCAGCCTGTATAACAGTGCTCTTGTAGACGAGGAAAAGGATCTCGATCGACGGCGTATGCAGACTGTCTCAACTGTATTACGACGCTTATATTGACGAGGATTACAGACTGGACCCCACCGCGTCTCTGATCTTTGCACCGGACGAAATGCTGATTGGGTTACCTGAAGCTTTAATTATTTCTTGCTGGGATGATTACCGTGGAGAAGATGCGGAAAAGTATGCGTACAGGATATTACAGGCAGGTGTACCCGTGACGGCAAGAAGAATGACCGATAGCAGCCATGGTTTTGTAGTGAGCCGGGATGACCAATTTGAAGAAGCGGAAAAAATGATATTCGATGCACTGGACAGGGTGTATAAAAATTAAATTGACGGTGATTTCCTCATGTGATTTCTTCGAAAGTGGAGTTCACTAATAGAACGGCACTGGCTAACTCGTAAATTGCAGGAATGAAACAGCCGTGATATGATTAGGATAGAAATAAGGAGCCGGACGGCCATCCGACTCCCGGTACAACATTTTGGGTGGGAAACCTCCAAAGTGTTTGGATCAATAACCCGCACCCTTGGCGCTAACCTGGGCGGGTTATTTTCGTTTATGCAGGTAAGTGAGCAAAGCTAGCACGAACATGCCAAGCATAAGCACTTCTGATAACGAAAATTGCATGAGCATCACCCCCGCTCTGGAGGCAATACTTCCCCACCCAAGTCTGTTGTACAACCATATTATATCAACAAATCTAGTACATGGGTATGATGGAACAGATTTGCAATAGTTGTAACTTAAAAGTGATAGCTTGATTTACTCCAACGTAAAATCAAGCTTCATCTGAATATCCGATCCGCGTTTGAAGTATAACGTGTACTCTCCAGGTTCCCACTGCAGATTTTTCAGCCGCATTTCAAAAGCCGCTAAGTCAGCCGTCTCTCTCATTTTCTCAACTTGAAGAATTTCGCTGTCTCCGCGTTTGGTGACATATAACTGAGCCTGGCGCAGACTTTCCTTCTTATCCGGGTAGATGGCCATAGCGATGAGCCCGGCGTTGTTCTTAAAATGATCCGAATGATCGTTTATTTTAGGAAATTCCTGATTTTGAGTGTATCCAATTTGAAGATCATATTTCGTGTTTCTGACCAGCGTGGGATACAGGTTGAGGAAAAGCACTACCATGGCGAGAATCACAAGGGGAATCAAGAGCAGCATGGTTCTTCGTTTCATGTGTCGTGCTCCTTCGTGCCCGTTTTTCTTCTCTGTTCTGTTGGATCATTTGAGGCCTTTGAAGTGGGAAGCTTCGCATAAATAAAAGTCAGCAACCAAAAAATGCACCCTAACAATATGGTGACCCCATAATTTTCGCTGGTTCCAAGCATTAATCCCGTAAGAATACCGAGGATGATGCTAAGAAAAACGTCAACGCTCTTATCTCTCCTCATAATTCCCGCCTCACAATCCGTGCATGACTTGATACTCCACCCACTTATCCACTTCGCTCTTCAAAAAAAGGTGACTCCGGTTAGGAAGCTCCATACTAGGCAAAATCGAGTAGGTATCATATGAGCGTGCTCCCTGTAAATTCTCTCTTTTCTTCCGATCCAACTCCAGGAGGTCCTGCAAATCACTCATGGTAATGCCTAAATAATCGGCTAATTCGCTTTCGGTTAGGATCGATTTATTCCCGATAACCGTCTTAGCATGAACCTCCTGCTCTGACTTGTCTTCTCCTCTTTCAGCTAAGATGTAACATCCTCCTAAAAAAGCAGCAGCGAGAATCAGGCTGCAAATGATATTACTGTATTTATGCATTCGACCTATGACCTCCTAAATATTAGCAACTAAATTTAGTATAAGGCAATGGATAATGGATACCAAGTCATTTCTTCACAGGCGTTCCATCTCTTCGGGCCTCGGTACAAGCAAAAAAACAGCCCCCGGAACACCGGAGGCTGCGCTTTCGACCTGTCCAATAGGGCCGTGTCTGTCCCCTCTCCCTCTTCAACTATTCTCCTGCAATAGCACCTGCTCGTGAAACAGCGCTTTGATTTCCTCGGTTTGTCCTTTTCGCGCCAGAACGTACAAGGTATCACCGGCTTGCAGGCGGGTGTGGCCCCTTGGGGTGATCATTTTCTGGTCGCGGATAATCGCGTTGACCAGCGAATCTTGCGGCATTTTAAGCTGCCTGAGCTCTTGTCCGTCTGCGGCGGAATGTTCGCTCACTTGGATTTCTACAATTTCGTGATTGGTTTTCCCCATGGATACAAGCTCTAGCGCATGAGGAACAATGGTTTTTTTGCCTTCGGACAGGCCCAGAAGATTCGCTAAAGGGGAAATTGTCGCTCCTTGGATCAAAGCGGAGGTTAACACAACGAAGAAGACGACATTGAAAAAGAGGTGCCCATCTTCAATGCCGGCAATGAGTGGATAGGTGGCCAGCACGATCGGCACTGCGCCGCGTAGTCCGGCCCAAGAGATCAGAATCTTCTCCTTCACGTTAAATTGCATAAACATCGTACTGAGGAAGACACCGATCGGCCGGGCGACAAACATCAATAAGATGGATAACGCCATGCCTTGCCAGATGATATGAATGAGATCAGAGGGGAAGACCAGAAGTCCTAGCAGAATAAACATGAGGATTTGCATCATCCAAGCAAAGCCTTCGTTAAACCGGAAGATGGAGTGGCGGTAGGTGAGATCTGAATTGCCAACCCACATCGCCATGACATAGACGGCAAGGAGTCCGCTCCCTTTGAGCAGAGACGTGGAACTGTAGGTGAAAATCGCAAAAGCCATTGCTAACACGGGATACAGCCCAGAGGAGTCGAGGTTGATTTTGTTGATGCACCAAACCGCGATTTTTCCTAAGAGCAAGCCCATCGCTAGCCCCAATCCCATCTGCCAGAAAAAACTCAAAATCATCGTGAACATACTGGCGTTCGGTGATTGGATCAGTTGGATGACCGAGACGGTTAAAAAGACGGCCATAGGGTCGTTCGACCCGGATTCGACTTCAAGGGTGGAGGTGAGCCTTTGCTTGATATTTTTCTCACCTAGTACCGCAAATACAGCCGCGGCGTCCGTCGAACCGACGATCGAGCCAAACAACATGCCTTCCAGCCAACTGACATCCAGGATGTATTTCGCGCAGGCCCCGATGACAAGCGTGGTCAAAACAACACCGAGGGTCGCCAGTGACAAGGAAGGAGCCAACACTCCACGGACGTTCTGCCATTTGGTCTGCAGCCCGCCTTCAAACAAGATGACAATCAGTGCCATGATGCCAAAAAGCTGGGTGATCACGGCGTTGTCATAGTAAATAAATTTACTTAGGATCATGCCGACGACAATAAAGAAAACGAGGGAAGGCAAGCCGAGCCGCGAGGAAAACTTGGTGGTAAACACTCCGATGAACAACAGCAGGGAGAAGAGAAGAATCGTATTGTCGATGGTAAAGGGCAAACGATCACCTTCCTTTATCTGCTTGATAACTATATTTTAACTTTTCGTTGAGGTGCTCGACAATTCATTTATATGCCTCGTACCGATTTTTTCGACCTTTCGTGTTTATTTAATCCATACCTAGATTCATGATATAGTGAATGTTTTCGCAAATAAGTCCGCTTTTTGGCCGCCTCCTGTCCTTTGCATGTCCGTTTATTGACCGATGGAGGAGGCTGATAGGGGAACAAATCCTTAATATGGAAGGAGAGGGGAATTTGTATGAGGGTAAACAAGGCAATATTATCTTGTTTTGCCGCCCTGTTGTTTTTAGGAAGTTTGGGGCCGGTGTCGCTAAGGGCAGAAGGAGAATCCAGGTGGAATTCCCTTGAGGAGGCAAAGCCACCTCTTGAACACAACTCTAGCCTATCCGTGATCTAGCCCATACTGGCAGTGCAAGCGTGCTATCTATAGGGGGAACCAGGTTAATTACCGCGGATTATCTACCAGTTTTCGGCAGGGGGGTTCCCCTCCAGAACCTTATCACGATCACATATTGCGAATGATATCACAACTTAAAAATTTCAAAAAACTGCCTTGACTTCTTGTGTCACTATAAAACTTCAAGATATTTCAATCCACGCACCTACGTAAGGTGCGACGTGAAGTTAAACAACAAGCCATCGATCTAATTAAATTTCAATCCACGCACCTACGTAAGGTGCGACCCGCAGGGTCAGCAACAGACAAAGGAGTTTTTCTCATTTCAATCCACGCACCTACGTAAGGTGCGACTCCGAATCAATCCCGGTCAGCACCGAAACAATGTGCATTTCAATCCACGCACCTACGTAAGGTGCGACGGATCGCCGAAAAAGTCAAGGCGCTTCACTTCATAATTTCAATCCACGCACCTACGTAAGGTGCGACACGGATGACGTAACTTTTGTTATCATGGGGACAACGATTTCAATCCACGCACCTACGTAAGGTGCGACCGTCTAAACAAGCTCATAAGCGGATTGATCGCTTGATTTCAATCCACGCACCTACGTAAGGTGCGACCGCTTCAATGGACATCCGCAAGCCGCCAGCGAAGCTGTTTCAATCCACGCACCTACGTAAGGTGCGACATCATTGGTCATATTATTGATTCATTTAAAGGCAAAATTTCAATCCACGCACCTACGTAAGGTGCGACACCGTAAGATGGCGCTAATCACGTGGATGTCGATATTTCAATCCACGCACCTACGTAAGGTGCGACGATGCACACGAAGCGTCTACTACAGCGCATCCAGCGCAATTTCAATCCACGCACCTACGTAAGGTGCGACGGTACAGCCCAATACCGGACAAGCTATCTCGGAAATTTCAATCCACGCACCTACGTAAGGTGCGACACGATCTGTTTTTTCAGTGGGCCTATTTTCGCCGATTTCAATCCACGCACCTACGTAAGGTGCGACGCCGTGGCGTTGGACATACCGAGCGCTCATGCACATTTCAATCCACGCACCTACGTAAGGTGCGACGCCCGAAGCTGACTATATCATTGGCGTATTGGGCGCATTTCAATCCACGCACCTACGTAAGGTGCGACAGTTTAACATTACTGGCATAAGCAATTTGATTAGCATTTCAATCCACGCACCTACGTAAGGTGCGACTACGATCGGCGAACAGGTCGCTACTGGCCGCGATATTTCAATCCACGCACCTACGTAAGGTGCGACTTCGGGGAGCACCGGGAGGCTCCGCTCGGTTAAAGCATTTCAATCCACGCACCTACGTAAGGTGCGACAGCAGGAGAACCAGCAGATGCAGGCAGCGCTGCAGCAGATTTCAATCCACGCACCTACGTAAGGTGCGACAACAAACCAAACAAAACCAAAGAGGTGCTGATATATTTCAATCCACGCACCTACGTAAGGTGCGACGTATACTTCCACAGGCGTGCAAATGCGGATTATTCAATTTCAATCCACGCACCTACGTAAGGTGCGACCGTCAATCTCGATAGGCTTTCCATCGTCAACAAATATTTCAATCCACGCACCTACGTAAGGTGCGACGATTTTCCCAACTTCACCGACCTTATCGATGTTTGATTTCAATCCACGCACCTACGTAAGGTGCGACACTGTAAAACCGGGATTCGGGATAGTGAATTTGAATTTCAATCCACGCACCTACGTAAGGTGCGACGAGTTAGATCAGCGTGGAGATAGGGCGGCGCAAACAATTTCAATCCACGCACCTACGTAAGGTGCGACCGTTCCGCCTAGCGGGTATTCACGGCGTGTACTCTATTTCAATCCACGCACCTACGTAAGGTGCGACACGCAGACGGCAATGGGAGCGGAGATAAAACGGAGATTTCAATCCACGCACCTACGTAAGGTGCGACGCGCCGCATATAGCGCATCGGTAAGTGCTTTGTCATTTCAATCCACGCACCTACGTAAGGTGCGACAGCACCCGAAATGAGCCCCGGCCCATCAAGGACTCAGAGGCTCAAAAGAACTGATGCTAGACTTAATAGTAGACACAGATTACACTGATGAAACGACAACTATCGGAGGACTGTGTCAAAGATGAAAAAGCCACTTTATGACGATGAGTACAAAAAGAAGACAGTTCAGTATGTCAAAGAAAGCGGGAAGGCGGTGGCGGAGGTAGCCCGCGAACTGAAGATAAAGGACAATACCTTGTACGGTTGGATGAAGAAGTTTGGTAGCGAGCCGGAAATCGTTCAAAATCAAGTGTTTAAGTCCGAAAACCATCAGTTACGGGAACTGCAAAAGCAAATCCGTGAGTTGCAAGAGGAGAACGAAATCTTAAAAAAGGCAATGCACTTCTTCGCGAAAGACCGTCGGTAAAATATTCATTCGTCCACGAAAACCGCTCCGAGTACCGACTGGAGAAGATGTGCAAAGTAATGAACGTATCTCGCAGCGGATATTACAAATGGCGTGATCGCCCTGAAAGTGAACGAGAGCGCCAGCACAAAGAATGGACAGAGCAGGTCAAGGAAGTGTTCGACGATTCCCGTCAGCTTTACGGGAGCCCAAAGGTCACGCAGAAGCTGAATCAGCAAGGAGTCAGCATATCTGAACGGACCGTAACACGGATTATGAAGAAGCAAGAGTGGCGGTCTAGAACCGTCAAGAAATATAAAGCCACAACGAATTCCAAGCACAGCCTGCCGGTACAAGACAACGTGTTAAACCAAGACTTTACGGCAAGTAAACCGAATGAGAAATGGGTGACAGATATTACGTATGTCGCGACCGGGGAGGGTTGGCTGTATCTGGCAAGCGTAATGGATCTGTACTCCCGCAAGATCGTTGGATGGCATATGAGTGACCGCATGACAAAAGAGCTGGTGCTGCAGGCGCTAAGGCAAGCTTACGGTCGTCAGCAGCCCGATGGAGAAGTGTTGCATCATTCCGATCGCGGCAGCCAATACGCCTCCCATGACTACCAAAAGCAACTCCAGGTTTACTCCATGACAGGGAGCATGAGCCGGAAAGGGAACTGCTACGACAACGCTTGCATTGAATCTTTTCATAGCATTATCAAAAAGGAACTTATCTATTTGAATAAATTTGAGACCCGTGCTGAAGCCGAGAAAAGCATCTTCGAGTACATCGAAGTATTTTACAACAATGAGCGTATTCACTCGACGATCGGGTACTGCACGCCATCTGATTTTGAAAGGCAGCACTACTTCAATGCGGTGAATCACTAAAATCCATGTCTACTATCTTGACAGAGGTCCAAACCTTATAAAATGGCTGTTTCAAGCATAGCAAAAAAGAGGTCAAAATGCTATCAGTCCTCACAAGGCGCGTGGTGCGAATCTCCCGGGGATATCATGTGCGCTTGGGGTTCGCACCAGACTCCTTGCAGGTACTGTAACTTTACTCGAGAATATTCCTTACCAAGCCATGTGGCAAATAAGATCCTTCAACATGGTCCACATAGATTGCACTTTTTACTCCATCTATGGACGAAAGCTGCCTGGATAAGGATAATCCCTTAAAGCCACCCATTAGCAAAATAAAAGAATCCTTGTTTCCTTCCATCTCCTTTAGGATTTGTTTTACACCATTCTGCATATTCTGGAGCTTAACATAAGAACTTTCCTTTACTTTTCGCCGTCCATTCATTCCGGCATTATCCAACAGTTCTATAAACCGTCCCAACTTTTCTTTTGTTGCCTTTTGTGAACAGGACAAACGGTGTCGAATATACTCCTCGTTCCCAAACATTTCTCCCGTATAGTCACAGTTACGGGTCAGCATCTCTACAGCCACATTCGGAAAAAATTCACCAAGTTCAACAGCCTGTTCCGATTCAGGTGCTAAATTTTGTACTTTATAGAGCAGATGGAGCCGAAGATCTTCGGATTTGACAGATACATCATCTACCATAAGCTTGATCTCTGATTGGTCATCCGCGTTCGTGGAATTCTTAGCGAGGATAGCCCCTTTGATCGACGACCCTGGAATATAATACTGGGTATGCTTTGGATCATACTTTGGATATGTCCCATATTGATAGAACGGATATATAATGTTGACCTTATTTTCCAGATCCCCAAGCTTGTCCCGATGATTGGATATACGAATATCCTTAGTTTCAAAATCGCCGGCATCCTTATAGAATCCCTGATGATCCCGCGGTGATAGAGCAAGACATGAAATGGTCTGAAATCGATATTTATAGCGTTTCATTTCACAGCCTCCAATCCGGCCAGCGGATGCAAATAAGCCCTGCCAAACACAATCTCCTTGGGGTGAATAGGGGACGGTACACAGCCGCCCGCAGTTTCGATGGTATCGTTCACATACACTACACTTCCGCTATCAATAAAGCTAATAAAGTGACCTTTCATCGATTCATCCCAACCTATCTTTGGATTGAATGGACGTCGCTCTGAAGTAAACAGCTTCAAGCTGGACTTGGAATAATCAATGTTCCGTGGAAGCAGCATCCCTAGATTTAGATAGTAACCTTCACCAACCGAGGACTCATATGTCTCCGCGTGAATATCAATAATTTCAAAGGTGTTAAGACCTTGTGAGCTTCTGGCTCCAAGAACGAATGGTCTACCGCTAGTTTTGGCGTGATGTAACATTTCGATCATCATGTCATGCTCTAAACCTATTTCCAGGCCGATATAAAAAGAAAAATCCTGGATTAGGCGGGTACGATCTTCTGATTTCTTCTCATCTGTTGAAGCCGTAACCTCCCTAACGACGACTTCAGGTACCGAATATAAATTAGGGCTGAGGGCGGGAATATTATAGCGCTTTCCATCAATCGCTGCATGAATCTGTTGGATCTGCTCCACTTCAATATAGGGATCGGGTAAGTGACCAGGTCTTGAGATGACATGTTCCATCTGCTCTATAGGGGCAAACAGGCGTTTTTTGAGTGATTTGTAAAACGATTTACCCGATTCTTCGACAGTACTCGATAATCTGCTTAACACATACGTTTGGGGCATTGGCAAATACCCCTTCGGCATCAGGTTGGATAGCAAAAATCCATAGGAAGACTGCTTAACCTCAGCGACCAATGCCGTAGTTTGCTCCTCTGAAGTATACTCTGCATAACGGTGCATTAAGGCTCCAAATATTTTCTGGGAATCCGGAATTTGTGTCATGCGTCCAACGAGCCTTAAATCAACCCGATATTTCACCCGCTCAGCCAAGCTGGACCTCCTCCTTTATAATATCAACCTGCACTCGGCCGTAGCCACGGCTGCCCGAGTTGCCCAGGCGATAAATTCCTTCATTAAATTGAAGCAGAAGACGCTCAATGAATTCGATTATTTTTTGCTGCTTGCTCGCATTTCCCAGAAGTTCAAACCGATACAGAATTATGTCTCCGACAAAAGTGACTCCAGGGCGAACAACCCGATAGCTGCGTGGATTAGCAACAATATGTTCTCTATTTTTGATTTGTACATCTTCAATCTTGTTTTTGGTGTCAACGGAGAACAGGGCATCCCGATCCGCAACTGACTCGGCTGAAACAACGAGCAGATCATTAAACAACAGCTTTGGCGTATCGTTAAAACCTTCTATGCCAAATAAATACTCAGCGGATGCGCAGTCAATAGCATCCTGCATCCGACGCACCGCCCGCTCTTTACGTTCATTCTCTATGTTCAACAGTGTCAACTGTTCTTCTTGCTCCAAAGCAACTTTCTGTAAATAACCCTTGTACCATTGATTGATTTCATTAACCAATACACGAAGCTCATCATCTGGCTGCTCTGATGGGTTGCTGGAGATGAGCTCACGAACCATATGACGCATCACTCCTTTGAGTGACGAGCCTGGAATATAAGGCAAACCCTTCGCATTCGTTACAGTGAATAGATCGACCCCGCCAATTTCAAATGTTGCTGGGGATCCACCGATGAATAAATTGGACTTGGTTGTGACACTAACACTTATTTTGGGGACGATTCTTCCCTTTGCCATTCGGCTTTCCTCCTGACCATTTTTGATTTGGATTTTGGCTTTGAGCTTCTCCTAATGCTTTGAAATCATATATAGTCTTCAACTGGATAGACTTGTTATTCAGTTTATAAAAGACAGCCAGCGCTTCAACATGATCAGCTGTCCACACTTCCGACTTGCTGGATGCCCGCAAGAACCTTTGTCTATCGAAGGTAAAACGTTGCGGCGCCTTATGCTTCTGTTTTGATTTGTCCAGCAGATTCTCCGCCTCATCAGGCGTTCGTGGATTTGCAGCAGCAATGAGCTTGGCCACCGTTTCAGGATGATTTAAATATTTGTGTTTAATTCTATAAAATAAAGAATTGGAAATTCGCAATGTGCGATATATGTCCTCTGATGATGCGCGATTCTTTTTCTTCTTAACCTTTATGAATACATCTCGTAAGGGTTGAGCGGCGGAACCTCCCAAACTAGTGTTATAAATATATTTTAATGGATTGATAAACAAGTCACTTTTGACTTGGGTTGCGTCGAAGTTAATAGACTGAGTTGACTTGTTGAATCTGGGGTCTGTAAACAACAGGAGAACACGGACATAGCACTCGAGTCGCTTTTTATGTTTGTCATCAAGAAAAATAATCCCCGTATTTTCTGCATTTCCTGCCTTATCTCTTTTTTCGGTTCTCCTCATGATTTGGTCTATTATTGAGTTTAAAAGCCAAAGCTCAGCTTCTCTTAACTGTTCATTTCCACTTTCCAGGTGTTGAGGAATCAAATGATAAAACAGGGCGTTGCTATACTTTAAATTACTGTTGTATGACTCCGGGTCTGTGATTTTGTTTAGAAGGCCATACAGGAAGTGATGCGCTGCAAAACCACAACTCATCGCGTGCTTCAATCTTTCTACACCATGAACTATGGTTTTCCAAGTAAGGAGATCTGCGTTGTTCTCGCTGGAGTCATCTGAAACTCCTTCTTTACGGCGACTTCCTTTATCCTCCTCATAATCGTGGAACACAAGATGGTTGATGCTGATCTTCATGCAATGAACTGGACGATAGTTTTTTGTAACTTTTGGATGGCTTGCTTCTTGTTTAGCCATCTCCAGTTGTTTCTGCACGCGAGCATAGTAGTATCGAATGGGTTCACGATTAAACGTGAAATCTACGCCAATGCTCATGGACAGTTCTATGTTCATGCCACCTTGCTTATCTTCCTGAACTGCCTGTATAATTCCCTCATTTAACTGCTTCAGAATATGTTTACAAATATTAATCCCCGCACTTAATTGCGAAGCAGGCACAGCAAAGAAAATATCATCGCCCGCTATATAGAGCGGATACAATCTGAGCCTATCACGCTGTTCTTCTGCATCCTGCTTCTGAAATTGCTGCGTGATCTGATGGAGATTCTGAAGCGACACGTATTCGTTCAAGAGTTTACTTACCGCATTATACGTATCATAGTTCTGGATGCTTTTGAATAATTCACCCATGCCATCCAGGTCGCCCTTGATAACCGCGATACGGAAGTGGTTTTCATTCTCTGCATCCTGGTCATCATACAATTGGTTGATTGTCTGCGAGAATGCCGAAAAGGCATTTTCCCAATCCGATGGAGATTTAGCTTGCGACAATGCCGATTCCGAATCCGAGTTCGTTTCCAATGGGGCGGGAAAATTAAACAGCAAATCTTGATTGCGTTCAATGATCTCGTTAAGACATGCATCCTCACGCAACCTCCGTTTGCTTTCCTTGATGGCATTCAGTTTATATAATTCCTCACCGTCGGCCTGATGGGACAACTGCAAGTCGGCCAGCGGAAAATAGATGTATTTGATAAGCAGCTGCCCGCTGTATCTCTTGTAGTATTTTTCAAATATCTCATCCAGATTTTTAGAAATTTGACTTTCGGGAAGAGAGGTTATAAAGATACAGTTACCGGAAGTAGTCAGCAATTGCTCATCAATATCACCGGCAAAAGGACCGTTTCCTTCGATGCCAATGTCTTTATAGAACTGACCAGAGATCATTTGGGAAGATTCGATAATCGTACTTAGCGTACCGCTGTTGGTCTGCTTGTCTTGAACTCGCGAATAAAGCACCTCATATAAAAAGGTCTGAACCCTGTCAATCGATACGGCTACTACGTATTTCTCCATTATTGCCCTCCTCTCCAGGATAATTGAATAGCTTGGCATAGGCGCGATGTGGGAATAAAATCGGGTTATTGATCAGCATCAGCAGTTGATTTAACTGGAAGTTGAAGGTGAGCAGAGAGATGTTTTCGCTACCCTTATCTTGAACTGCATACTCAGTCAGAAAGATGCCTGCAAGCTTGTCTATCTCTTTAATACTATTGAATTCTCCTTGTTTAATTTTATAATTATGAAAGTTAAGCTCCTTATACCAATCCTTCAATGATGACTGAGCTTTCTGTGGATTGAGATGAATCTCAATCCTCCCGTCACTTTGATTTTCCTTCTTGTAACTAGCAAGTAAAGTAAAATCGAAATGCTTCTTTAAACCATCACTACAAGTGTCTTGTAATGCACACAAAATACGAATCGGACGAGTTGATTGCTGCGTTGGTGTAGCGCCGCTTGCAATCATATTTGCCATTCGGGCAACAGATTCACCCGAAGTACGCAGTTGGTTCATACTTTTTGCCCATCTTTTGACCTGCGCCTCATTAACGCTCTGACTCTTGCATTCAACTACAGCCGCGACTGCCTCAATAGGCACAAACTTTACTTTTCCATAGCGGAAGATATATGGAGTGTACATTTCATCCATAATAGCAAAGTCTACTTCATGCGAGACGCGCCCTTCGGAATCGATAATAAATACAGACGGTTCGATAACAAACTTTTTGGGAACAATCATTTCAAATAACTGTCCCCAAATGCTCTCCCGTTCTGAACCTATGGTTGTTCCATGCAAATCGTGTTTCATAAATAATTGGTTTACAATAGACATCTCTACCTGACGGTAATTCTTCCTGATGTTGTTTACGATTTTTTGCTTCTTTTCTTCATTTGATAGTTCTTTAGTCATGTACAGAGACACCTCTATTCAGTAGAATAAAATGGCAAAATACCCCATTATTATAGCATATTATTCCAAAAAATCCTCTTTTCTCTCTTTTTCCGCATCTGATATTTTGAAAAGTAGGCTAATTTTCCCGTCATGTTAATTAGGACTAAAATACCAATAAAAAACGTGCCTCCCGACATCTGCCGGATCGCACGCGTTGGAAATCATATATTCACTTTTTTTCAGTTCTATCGAAAAATAACATCCAACTGTCCGCAACCGAAGGTTGTATTTCGTCCGATATGCAAAATTCGCGCAGCCTTTAACCACGGTGTAAATGGGTCAAGCTCGCCCGCAAAGGTTATGGCCCCCAGCATTCCGCTCCAATCCAGCGACTCGCTCTTGCGATTAGAATATCGGTGCATTTCGTTCAAATACAAGCCGGAGGACAGCTCTCTTATGTTTTTTGAAAAGGCAATGGCTTCCTCTGCTTTAGCTTGGTCGATATAGCCGCCGTAACGCTCAGTTAAAGCCTGGATTCTGCGAGTTGCACCTCGTATAATTGTGGGAAAATTGATGTTTTGCACCAATTCTCCACCACGTCTAATCCGGACTGGCGTTAATAAATGCACAGAACACCATGAAGCAGGCTCGGGTACCGCAACCGTCTCGATATTAACGGCAGCCATAGAATCGCGATAACTATGTCCTTGCTGCCAGATTGGATAAAGGTGTTCAGCGTGTAGAATATCCAATAATTCAAATTGCTTCCGCTCGGCACCTATTCCGAAAAAAGCAGCCTTAACCATCGAAGTTACCACTTCCTCTGCATAACGGATTGCCTCTCCAAACAGAACAAACCTGAAGCAAAGTTCATCCCCCGGATGATAGACGATTCGGGATCTTGGAGGTTCAATCATGTAAGGATTCACAATATCCTGCTTCGCCCCGCCCAATCTGCGGTTTTCAAAAAGATATTCATACACCTCCCTGTTATTCAACAATGTCCATCCTACAACACCATGTAAAGTTGATCCCAGAAAGGCCGGTAATTTAGCCATTTCCTTACATCTTAATCGTATTAACAATGGCAAATACGTCAAAGAAAAAATAACATCTCGTCTGTCCATAATCTTCTCCAATTCCAAAATTCAGTCGTATTCAAAATTTATTGTACCAGTTATTTACTTTCACTACACCGTTATGAGCTATACTAGATTCAAACGATATGGGAAATGGGGTGCCAGATGAACGAGGAACGGAGAGACGAGATCGGGCGGAGTTTTCTGTTGACGCCGGAGATTTCGCAGGAAGAGCTGGATGGGCTGGAGATTCAGGAGCTGATTTTTCTGGTGCATGCGGCCAAGCGGTTTAAGGCGGAGGAGGCTTTTCCGGATGTGTATTTGGATGAACGGATGAAGGACTTTATTGGCGTGCTGTATGAAAAAATAAAAACCGCCGAAACGCTCTACCTCGCGTGCGACCAGGCAACCGGATATCCTTACGTGGATGGGGATGACCGGGTATGGATGTTCTCGCAGAAGGTATTCGCCGAGAACGCGGAGGATTATTTCCGGCAGCAGCTGCTGATGCTGGAGATGCAACCGATCGGCGGGGAAGAAGTGCTAAAGACGTTCGCGCAGCTTCATATTTTGGGGTTATCGAAGGTCCTCGTGGACAACGGGCAATATCATATTGAAATCCAGCGGGATGAGATCTTGCCGCCACCGGATTGGACGGGGACGCCGGAGATCAACATTCCCGTCACGAATCCGGGGTTGCAGCGAGCAATGATTCGTTTCTTCCAGACGTTGCACGCACCGACTGGCGATCCGGAGGCCCGGGGGCAGCAGCTGAACGCGCTGGAGGCTGAGATGCTGGATAAAATCCTGCAGGCGAAGTTTCTGGTGCCCATGCAAGTGAAGGAGTCCGACGCCTCGCCCGCGGATGAGCACGGCATGAAAACCTTAAAGCAAGGGACAATCCTGCAATTTGGCGTGCTCAGCGCGAAGGATGGCTCGGCGTGGCTGCCGGCATTTACGGATTGGCCGGAGTTCGAGAAGGTCTACGATAAAACGGCTTGGAGCAGCAACATCGCATCCTATGACGACCTGCTGACGGTATCTGGTAACTTGGAGGGGGTCGTCATTAACTGCCGCGGCATCTCCCTGCAAATCGACGCGAAAAATCGGGAGCGGATCGAAGCCTTTCGTCAGGAGCGCGGTGTGTAGCCGCAGCGGTCCGCCGCTATAGTGCAAAGTAACCCGCTACTGTCTGCCGAAGCCCCGTAGCAGTGCGGTCTTTTTCGCATAAATCCCCCGACTTTGGCACAACCTTCCTGCATGGATGTCATTTGTTCAGGGAAGGTGGATGGGGCTGATGATGTGGCTCTTTGTTTTGATTGCTTTTGTGGTGCTTCTGGCGGTTGGATGGGATTTATTTCGGAAGCTGTACCCGCCTTTTGGAGGGAAGCCGTCGCCTGCAGACCTGCAGCGCTACCGGCAATCTCCGAATTATAAAGGAACGAAGTTCGAGTACCCCTTGGAAACAAAAATATATAAGCCGTCACTGGGCAGTTTCTTTACGGCGATGCGCGAATATGTGCAGCGGAAACCCGAACTGAAGCCAAAGCGGCCATTGCCCCAAGTCAAGCTCGACCGGGAGGTGATGGAAGAGATCCAGGAGGATACGGTGATCTGGTTTGGCCATTCGGCGCTGCTGTTGCAGATCGGGGGAACCCGGCTGTTGTTAGACCCGATGTTTGGCCAGACTTCGTCGCCGATTGGAGGCGGTAAAAGATTCAACCGTGAGCTGCCCTTCGGCCATTTGAACGAGCTTCCTCCGGTGGATGCTGTCGTGTTGTCTCACGATCACTATGACCATCTGGATTACGGGACGATCCGGCGAATTAAGGATCGGGTCGGGCAGTTCATCGGACCTCTGGGCATCCGTTGTCATCTGGAGCGGTGGGGCGTCAAGCCTGCTCGAATCAGCGAATACGATTGGTGGGAGGAGCTGGAGCTTCATGATGTCCGGTTGGTCTGCACGCCGGCTAGGCACTATTCAGGCAGAGGGCTGCTTAGCCAAAACGGCGGGCTCTGGTGCTCCTGGGTCATTACCACGCCGGAGAAGCGGGTTTATTTTAGCGGGGATAGCGGGTATGGCCCGCATTTTAAGGAAATTGGCGACAAATACGGCCCCTTCGACCTCACTTTGATGGAATGCGGTCAGTATGACGACCGATGGTGGGATATCCATATGCTGCCGGAGCAAACGGTACGGGCTCATCAGGACGTGAAGGGGAACGTGTTGCTTCCCATTCATTGGGGGACTTTCTCGTTGGCGATGCACAGTTGGTATGATCCCATTCGCCGGCTAAGTATAGAAGCTAGGTTGCGGGAGATATCGTTAACGACGCCTAAAATCGGGGAGCCGGTCCGGATTGGGAGTTCGGAATACCCGACCGAGGTTTGGTGGCCAGCCGTCAGCGCAGCGCGAAAGACTCCCAAGTTTCGTGGGGCTCGTCCCTCCGGTACAATGGAGTAGGGAACGATGAACGTCTTGCGGGGAGATCCGTCAGGGGTAACCTTGCAAGGACGATGAGAAGGAGAACGTGATGAACGAACCAAGCGCAAATCCGAACGCCGGATGGAATTTCGATCATAGTTACGCTAGGTTGCCGGAGTTTTTCTACACGAAGCAGGAGGCCAAGCCGGTTCGGGCCCCCCAGCTGATCGTGCTCAACGACAAGCTGGCGGCAGAGCTTGGGCTGAATGCGGAGGCGCTGCGAAGTGAGGAGAACGTGGCCGTCTTTGCCGGCAACCGGCTGCCGCCGGGGGCGGAGCCGCTGGCCCAAGCTTATGCGGGCCACCAGTTCGGGTATTTCACGATGCTGGGGGACGGCCGGGCCCTGCTGCTCGGGGAGCAGATCACGCCTGGCGGCGATCGCTTCGACATCCAGCTCAAGGGCTCCGGCCGGACGCCGTATTCGCGCGGCGGGGACGGGCGTGCCGCGCTGGGGCCGATGCTGCGGGAGTATATCATCAGCGAGGCGATGCACGCGCTGGGCATTCCGACGACCCGCAGCTTGGCGGTGGTGACCACCGGCGAGACGGTGGTCCGCGAACAGGACTTACGCGGGGCGATTCTCACCCGCGTGGCGTCCAGCCACGTGCGCGTCGGCACGTTCCAGTACGCCGCGCAATTCGGCGAGCTGACGGACGTCCGCACGCTCGCCGACTACGTGATCCAGCGCCATTACCCGCAGCTGGCAGAGCTCGCCGACACCGGCGAGGCTGGCCGCTACCTGGCGCTGTTACGGGAGGCGACCCAGCGCCAGGCCGCCCTGATCGCCCAGTGGCAGCTTGTCGGGTTCATCCACGGCGTGATGAACACCGACAACATGACCCTCAGCGGCGAGACGATCGACTACGGGCCTTGCGCCTTTATGGACGCGTACGACCCCGCGACCGTGTTCAGTTCCATCGACCGTCATGGCCGCTATGCCTACGGCAATCAGCCATCCATTGCGGTATGGAACTTGTCCCGGTTCGCCGAAAGCCTGCTGCCGCTGCTGCATGACGAGGAGGAGCAAGCCGTCCGGCTCGCCGAAGAAGCGCTGAAGGGCTTCGCCGGACAGTTCGAAGCGGCATGGCTGAAGGGGATGCGGTCGAAGCTGGGCTTGTTTGGCGAACAGGCGGAGGACGCCGCCCTGATCCATGATCTGCTTGGCCTGATGCACCAGCACCATGCCGACTACACCAATACGTTCCTCGCTTTGACCTTTGGCCGGTTGGAGGAGCCGCCGATGGCGTGCACGCCGGAATGGGCGGAATGGCTGGAGCGTTGGCGGGCACGGCTCGCAGGACAGCCGGAAACGGACGACGCGGTCCGGGAGCTGATGCACCGCAGCAACCCGGCGGTCATCCCGCGTAACCATCGGGTGGAGGAAGCGCTCGAAGCCGCCGTGAAGCGGGAGGATTACAGCGTGATGGAGCGGCTGCTCCAAGCGTTGGCACAGCCTTTCGCCCATACGCCGGAGCAGGCGGACTACGCCGAGCTGCCGCCAGCCAGCGACCGGCCGTACCGGACGTTTTGCGGGACATAACCGTGCGGCGGGTACGCAACTTTTTTACGTTGAGGAGTGATTTTTTTCGTTATGAGCCTGATTGCGAAACTGGATAAATCCGATGTCAAACAAGCGATTCTGGAGGCTTATCACTTCCGTCATGCCTGCAAGCAATTCGATCCGGACCGAACCCTTCCGGAGGAAGATTTCCGGTTTATCCTGGAGGCAGCCCGCTTATCCCCCAGCTCGGTTGGCTTAGAGCCGTGGAAATTCGTTGTGCTGCAGAAGCCGGAGCTCCGCGAGAAACTTCGCGCCGTCTCCTGGGGGGCTCAAGGGCAACTGCCGACCGCCAGCCATTTTGTCGTGATTTTGGCTCGGACGATGAAGGATCTGAGATATGACGCCCCTTACGTCACGCATATGATGAAAGAGGTCCACCACATCCCCGACGAAATTGTGGACCAGATGCTGATGGGGAATTACCGGACCTTCCAGGAGTCCGATTTCCGGCTGCTCGAAAGTGACCGTGCGATGTTCGACTGGGCGTGCAAACAGGCTTATATCGCCCTCGGCAACATGCTGACAGCCGCGGCGCTGATCGGCGTAGATTCCTGTCCGATCGAAGGCTTTGATCGAGACAAGGCAGAGCAGATCCTCCGGGAGGAAGGTCTGTTGGAAGATGACCGGTTTGGCATTGCTTGCTTCGCCGCCTTTGGCTACCGCGTGAAGGAGCCGCGTCCCAAATCGAGGCAGGCGCTGGACGACATCGTGACCTGGGTGCGGTAACCGCCTATCCTTCGTCTACGCCTTGTATAAGTTCGGCAGGATTAGTAACATTATCTACAAAGAAAAATCAAGAATAGAAGCAGAAAGCTTAGGAGGCGGCTAACATCCTCGGCTCTGCACACGAATTACGCCTATCGGCGTTCGGCTTCCTTCTTGGTGCTGTACGATCAGAAATAGACCGTTTCCTTGGTGAGTGGGCGGTCTATTTCTTTTTTAAGTAGCCTCATACCCCCCATTTGGCAACGCCCCCCGCAATGCAGTATACTCTGCTTGAATCCTTCGATCATCCACTCTTCACATAGGAAAAGGCGGTATCCTACATGTATATCACTTTAGGTATTTTACTTGTCATCTTCATCGGCGTTACGCTCTTTCTCCGACTGCACCCGGCCTTTGGCGGGAAGGCCTCTCCTGCGGAGCTGGCGCGTTACTCGCAATCTCCGAACCGGCAGGGAAGGAAGTTTGTGTACACCGCACCCACTTCCTTGCTCCAGCCTGCTTCGGGCAGCATGGTTTCGGTGCTGCGGGATTACCTGCGGGGGAATCCGCGGGTAAGGCCGGATCGGCCGCTTCCGGTCGTGCAGCTGACGCCGGAGACACTGGGGAACCTGGACCGCGACATGGTCGTTTGGTTGGGCCATTCGGCACTGCTCCTGCATTTCGGAGGTAAGCGTCTCCTGCTTGACCCGATGCTCGGCCCGTCGCCCACGCCGGTCCCTCCGTTTGGCGGCAAGCGGTTTAACCAGCAGCTGCCGTTTGATCTGGAGGACTTGCCGGCCGTTGATGCGGTGATCTTGTCCCATGACCATTATGATCATTTGGACTATGGGACCATCAAGAAGTTGAAGGATAAGGTGGGGCGGTTTTTCGTCCCGCTAGGGGTGGGCAGTCACCTGGAACGCTGGGGCGTGGATCCGGGGCGGATCAGTGAGCATGACTGGTGGGAAGAGCTGGAATGGAACGGCTTGAAGCTCGCCTGTACGCCAGCTCGTCATTTCTCGGGTCGGGGCCTTGCGAATCGGAACGGCACGTTATGGTGTTCCTGGGTGATTGCGTCGGCGGAGCGTAAAATATTTTTCAGCGGGGACAGCGGGTATGGTCCACATTTCAAGCAGATTGGTGAGAAGTATGGGCCGTTTGATTTGGCTTTGATGGAATGCGGACAATACGATCCACGCTGGATCGACATCCATATGCTCCCCGAACAGTCGGTGCAAGCCCATGTGGACGTACAGGGCGGCTTGCTCCTCCCGATTCACTGGGCGGCGTTCACGTTGTCGCTGCATGATTGGAACGACCCTATTCGCCGTGCGACAGCAGAAGCCGAACGCCGGAACGTGCCCATCGCCACGCCGAAAATCGGCGAATCGGTCTATATCGGAGACCCGGCCTATCCCAAAGAGGCCTGGTGGGCTTAATGCAGGCCATAACGAACATGAGGCTTTCCCGAGGTGGCGGCCATTCGGAAAAGCCTCTTTTTGCTAAGAATCTACTTATACCCCCGGAACGTCTGCTTCATGATCTTCTCTTCCAGCCGAATGCGGTTGAACAAGGTGATCAGATGCAGCACGAACAAAGGTGTAAACACGACCCAGCCCTGCGAAATGATCGCGAAGCTAAGCACCTCCGGGATGATGTTCAGGTAATAATTGGGGTGCTTGACGCGCCTGAACAGCGGGGTTTCAATCAACTGATGGCCCTTGGCAATATAGATTTTGAAGGTCCAAAAGCGTCCGAGCGTTCGCCTGAGGGAGTGGATGCCGTCAGCCGGTTGGTCGCGGCCTGTACAGCGCTGATCAATCCGCATACTATAGTGTTCTGCCATGATGAGGTGAGTGTCTCTTTGTTGAACGAAATCAAAGTGCAAAGCGCGCAATACGTGCCGGCCGAGCATCTGCCCCGGCTGATGATGAGCGACTGGCGGCGGGATTATTTGACCGGCTTGCAGCAGTTGGGACTTCATCTGATGATATCAACCCGTGGATAGGAGAAGGAGATCCAAACAGATGGCAACATTCTTTCTATTGATCATTTATTTAGCTTTCATCAGCTTGGGGCTGCCCGACTCGCTGCTCGGCTCGGCCTGGCCGATCATTCGCGGCGAGTTCGGCGCTCCGCTGGGGACTGCCGGCGTCTTATATATGATCGTTGCCGCCGGCACGATTGTATCCAGCTTGGCCAGCGGCTCGTTGCTGGGCCGGTTCGGCACGGGCAAGGTGACTCTGGTCAGCTGCCTGATGACGGCGGCGGCCTTGCTTGGTTATTCGGCGGCACCGTCGGTGGTCTGGTTTGGCGTCTTTGCGATTCCGCTGGGGCTGGGCGCTGGGGCGGTGGACTCCGGGCTCAACAACTATGTGGCTGCGCACTACAAAGCGCATCATATGAGCTGGCTGCACTGCTTCTGGGGCGTTGGCGCAACGCTGGGGCCGGTCATCATGGCCGGGTTTATCTCCGGCAGCGGGCACTGGCGCAGCGGTTATTTGACCGTGTCGATGATTCAATTCGCGCTGGTGGTGATTTTGCTCTCCTCCTTGCCGCTCTGGGATCGTGTGGCCCGGATCGCCGGCGATTCACGGAAGGAAGAGTTGCGTGAGATGGAAGCCGAGCAGCCGGACGAACGCCCGGTGAAGCCGCTATGGATTCCCGGCGTCAAGCTGGCCCTCGCATCGTTTCTGTTCTATTGCGGGGTGGAGTCTACGGTCGGCTTATGGGGCAGCAGCTATCTCGTTGGCATTAAAGGAGTGGATGCGGCGACGGCAGCGAGCTGGGTTTCGTTGTATTTTGCCGGGATTACGGTGGGCCGCTTCATTGCCGGGTTCGTCACGTTTAAATTAAGTAACCGTGTGATGATCCGCGCAGGCCAGATTATCGCTTTGTTCGGCGCCGTTGTGCTGGTGCTGCCGCTCCCTGCGGCTCTGTCTCTGGTCGGCTTACTGATCATCGGCCTTGGCCTTGCTCCGATCTTTCCTTGTATGCTGCATGAAACGCCGGTTCGCTTCGGCAAGAAGCAATCTCAGAAGATCATGGGCTATCAGATGGCCATGGCATACACCGGCAGCACGTTTATGCCGCCGTTGCTTGGGTTCCTGGCTTCACATTCCACGATTGGCGTGTTCCCGGTGTACATCGTGCTGTCGGCAGCAGCGATGTGGCTCTTCTCTGAGCGGTTGAACGTTTTCTTGAAAACAAGAAGCCATGCCCCGCAAGAGAGTGTGGCTTCTCCGCAATAGTCTGTCTTATCAGAAGCTAGCTTCGTTAGGTACGTATAACCTATGAGCTAGCTTCTGGATTCTCATTGTTCCCAGCGGGGAATAGGGACAAACCCGTATTTTTCCGTCAACCGGCTTTCTTGGCTAGAAACACGCCATAGGATAAATGCTTCCGGTAACGTTGCAGGAAGGCTTCATTTTCTCTGAAAAATATGCCCACGGCGGGATCCTGCAGCGCCTCTAAATCAATGATACGGTACGGATCCAAAGCGTTCTGCCAATCGAAGGACATCGCTCCGTCTGCGTCCCCTTTCTCCTGCTGCTGTCCGCTTGGGTCTATTCCGGTTTCCGGTCCCCACTGCCGAACGTCCTGAAAACCGGCATCCCGCAGCATCCGCATCCAGGCAGCAGCGTCAGGCAAACGCGGATTGCCGTACAGCTCGCGCATCTCCCGCTCCAGCGCCGGATGAGGCTGCGTCCGAAACAGCTCACGGTCCCACGCTTGCCCGCCCTTACGCAGGACGCGGTGATATTCACGGAACGCCTTCACGGGATCGGCGGCGAACACCGTCACCGACTCGGCGATGACCGCATCATAGGTGTCCGAGCGCAGCGGGATGGCGGTGATATCTCCTTGAATCCATTCGATTTGCAGTTGCTGCTGCTGCGCTCTGTGCTCGGCTTTCTCCAGCATCACGATACTTTGATCCATCGCCGTGACCTGCGCTCCCATCTGGGCTAACAGGCAGGCCGTTCTGCCCGTTCCGCAACCAACCTCCAGCACGCGCATTCCAGGTGCAATGCCAACAAACTGAATAAAATCGAGGGTTCCCTGAAATCCCCCCGGATGTGCCGAGCCTTCCCCAACGGCGGCGATGATTTCGTGATAATTCATCCTATAGCTGCCCCTCCTTTATCAACTTCCCCCACTTCTCTCAACAGCAGAATATGCCGCCGCGTCTCCAGCGCGATTAAGATAGGCTTTCACCTCGGGAGGAGGCCTCGGTTTTGAAGATTTGTTTCGTGAGCAGGACATTCGCCCTGTACAAATATCCGGGTGGTGAATAGGATAAATGAGCATTCGAGAGGGGAGGCACGAGTCTATGCAACAGATCTATCCGCTTGGCGTAGAAACCTGCAAGCCGCATATCGGCAAAACCGTATGCGCTGTACTTCGGGACGGCCGCTATTACATTGGTACGATCACCGATGTGAACGAAAAGGGCATTCAGCTGAACGGAGGATACGCTTCGGGGGCCAACGTTCTCTCTACCCAACCCGCCAAAGCCAAGAAGCAGATCCAGCAGCTGAAATCCAAATCCAAAGGCAACCATAAAGCTTCAACCAAAGCGGTCCCCCAAGCCAACGACCAGGCACAAACGAAGGCGTACGGCTATGGGCCGGGGTTTCCGGTTTATGGAGGATATCCGGGGTACGGTTTTCCGGGCAATCCTTATGGCGCCTATGCGCTGGATTGGGCGGCGATCGCTTTGCTGTTCCTTATTCCGTTTTTGTTTATCTGATGAAGCCTGTGCCGTCATGCGGCGATCCGAGTCAATTTCGTCTTTACGCGAAAATTGGCTCTTTTTTTATGCGCGAAGCAGAAGAAAACGCTTCATAAAAGGGCTTTCCGATGTATAATGAACATAGTTGTAGACAAGTAGACAAGATTACGCGGAAAAGAGGTTGAACCATGTTCAGAGCCACGGAGGACCAGGAATTCTACGAGTTGCTAAGTCCTACACTTCTGCCTAAAGCGTCGGGATTCCTATGGAACGAAACGATGATGATTCACATGAACTGCCGGGGATATGCTGTTGCCCAATTCATGCAGCCGGAGCCGGCCAAGTATTCGCATGCCCCGAATCTGGAAGCGAAGACGTTTATGCAGCCGGAACAGCCATATTATGCGCATCATCCGGGCCGTTTCGTGTTTGTGAAGGACGAGGAAGATCAAAGTCTGTTTTCTGCGCCGTATGAACCGATGCGGGTCAAGACCGACAGCTATGCCTTTGCCTTGGGACAGAGCCGGATCGTCTGGAAGGTCGAGCATCAGGGCGTGTTGATCGAAATGAGCCTCAGCTTGCCGAAGAAGGATCCGCTGGAGCTTTGGCGGGTGAAGGTGACGAATGTGTCGCAGCGGGCGCGGAAGCTGAGTATCTACCCTTACTTCACTGTGGGTTATATGTCTTGGATGAACCAATCCGGCGAATACCATGAGGACCTGCAGGCAATCGTCTGCTCTTCGGTGACGCCGTATCAGAAATATCAGGATTACGATAAGATCAAGTTTTTCCGTGACAAAACGTTCCTGATCGCCGAACAACCGCCGGTGTCCTGGGAAGTGAATCAGGAGGCGTTCGAGGGAGAAGGCGGGATCACCCGTCCGTCCGCCTTGGAACAAGCGGAGCTCGCGAAGGGAGATGCGCGGTACGAGACGCCAGTAGCCGTTATGCAATACCGGATGGAACTGGCGGCAGGGGAAACGCGGGAATACCGCTTCCTGTTCGGCCCGGCCCGGGATGAGCAGGAGATTGCGCAAATTCGGGAGACATACTTCGGCAAGGCTGGCGATCTGAGAGAAGACGGATTTCTGGCTGCCGAACGCGAATACGACCAGTATATTCGGGAAGGACGGGGCTGCCTGACAATCTCCACCCCCGACAAGGATCTCGATCTGTTCGTCAATCGCTGGCTGCCGCGGCAAATTTATTATCATGGACAGACGAACCGCCTGACCACCGACCCGCAAACCCGGAACTATTTGCAGGATCACATGGGCATGAGCTATATCAAGCCGCAGGTGGCACGGGCATCGTTCTTGACGGCGCTGAGTCAGCAGAAAGCAAACGGCGCCATGCCGGACGGAATCGTGCTGCATCCGGACGCTGAACTGAAATATATCAACCAGGTGCCGCATACGGACCACTGTGTCTGGCTGCCCATCTGTCTCAGCACGTATTTGGATGAGACGGGAGACTACTCGATTCTGGAGGAAAAGGTGGCCTATGCCGACAGTGAGGAAGCCGAACCTGTATATGTCCATGTCGATAAAGCGATGCGTTGGCTGATGAACGACCGCGACGAGCGGGGGCTGAACTACATCAACCAAGGCGACTGGTGCGACCCGATGAATATGGTTGGCTACAAAGGGAAGGGCGTGTCCGGCTGGCTGACGATCGCCACGGCGTATGCGTTCCAGGTTTGGGCCGGCATTTGCGAGAACAGCGGACGGCCTGAGGCTGCACGGGATTACCGTGCGGCGGCGGAGGAGACCAACGAAGTGGTGAACCGCTACTTGTGGGACGGCGAATGGTATGCACGGGGTATCACCGATGATAACGTCGTGTTTGGGATTAGCACTGATGAGGAAGGCCGGATCTTCATCAACCCGCAGGGCTGGTCGATGTTGAGCGGCGCGGCCGACGCCGACAAACGCGAGAAGCTGATGCGTGCGGTGCGCGAGCAGCTGGAGACGCCGTACGGCGTTGAGAAGCTCGCACCTTCCTACACGAAGATGCGCGAGGATGTCGGCCGGGTCACGCAGAAGCACCCGGGCTCGGCGGAGAACGGCGCGGTGTACAATCATGCCGCTGCCTTCTACATCTACGCGTTATATACGGTGGGTGAGCGGGACGATGCCTTTCGGCTGCTGCGCAAAATGCTGCCCGGCCCGGATCTCGAGGATATCGTGCAACGGGGACAGCTGCCGGTGTTCATCCCGAACTACTACCGGGGAGCCTATCGGCAATTCCCGCGGACGGCAGGACGCTCCAGCCATCTGTTCAACACGGGCACGGTGCCGTGGGTGTACCGCTGCTTAATCGATGGGCTGTTTGGCGTGCAGGGCACGAAGGACGGCATCCGCGTGAGCCCGCAGCTTCCGTCCCATTGGAACGAAGCGGCGATCACGCGCGAATTCCGGGGTGCCACGCTGCACGTAGATATCCGGCGGGACGCAGCGGTAACAGAGACCGAGGTTTACGCGGATGGCGAGCGGCTGCCGGAAGGCGTGCTGCGGAATGTGCAGCCGGGCAAGACTTACCGCGTGCAGGTGAAGCTGCCAGCCGGAGCGTAAGCGAAAGCGGCGGAAGCAAGAAGAAGCAAGAAGCGCAAGCGTGTCGGGGAAGATCCCCTGCGCTTGCGCTTTTTTTCGCGTTGCCTGTGTTTCATGCGTCTCCCTCCTGCAATTTAAGAAAAACTTTATTTTTTCCTCCCATTCTTCTTAAATTATAAAAGTTATCCTAAGGGGGAAGAAAAGCTAGGGGGAAATCGACGTGAAAAAGTGGATAATTTGCCTAATGCTCCTGGTGCTGCTGGGATACGGGGTTTCTAAATTTAAGACCGAAACGGCCCGATCACCGCAGGATTCAGCGCCGCCCGTAGAGGACGTTGAGCCGAATGAGGTTTCGGATTCGTCGCTGGCTGCAGAAGGAATGACGATCCACGTCACCAAGGAGATGATATATCAGGGCGATTTGCTGCTGGTGAACAAGGACCATCCGGTTCCGAAGGGGCTGCACCCCGATAAGGAAGCCGTTAGTCTGGTGAAGAACCCCGAATTGATCGACGGATTTGGAGTGTTGGATAATAAAGTGCTGTTGTCGCCGCGCATGGCGGAACGTTTTGCAACGATGGTGAAGGCCGCCGGGGAGGAAGGAATCAACCATTTCCTGATCAGCAGCGGGTACCGGGACGAAGAGAAGCAGGACGAGCTGTACCGCCAAATGGGTTCCAAGCTGGCGCTGCCTGCCGGATACAGCGAGCATAACCTGGGGCTGTCGCTGGACATCGGGTCGTCCCAAGCGGAGATGAATGTCGCCCCGGAAGGCCGGTGGTTGAAGGAGAATGCATGGAAATATGGATTTATTTTGCGATACCCGGACGACAAAACGGCGATCACAGGCATTCAGTTCGAGCCTTGGCACTTCCGGTACG
The DNA here is from genome assembly GCF_047200555.1 of Paenibacillus sp. MB22_1. Lineage (NCBI taxonomy): Bacteria > Bacillati > Bacillota > Bacilli > Caryophanales > Paenibacillaceae > Paenibacillus > Paenibacillus sp. MB22_1. Next base: position 1,096,869 of record NZ_JBLADV010000002.1, on the reverse strand, counting down.
TGGGTCTGCCGCATAGCGCCATCATTCACGAAAACGGGTTTGTGCTGGAGCAATACTTGGATTATCTGAAGGAGCAACAGTCGGTGAGCATCACAGTACAAGGCCAGAAGTATCACGTCTTCTACTATCCGGTATCCAAAGATCGGACCATTGAGGTGCCGGCGCAGGGCAGTTATGAGATTTCCGGCAACAACATGGACGGAGTTATTGTGACCGTTCGCGAGTAATCCGGCAGCGAGGCAGGAGATCATGAAAGCGAGGGGATCCAATGGGGCCAATGGGAACGATTGCAATATACAAGAGAGGGCTGAATATGGGAATACCGGGGGCGATGATCGTTCCCTTTCGAGAGCTGCCGGATTCGGCGGCCTTTGGTTTGTTCGGCTTGTTTCGCGTGTTTGGTGAGAGCATTTGTTTTGCAAACTTTTTGTAAGTTTCTTGACAAAAGGAATCTTGGTGACTATCATTAACTCAAGTTTGATTAATTCAAATAAAGGATATTGGAGAAGTTCGGAATCGTACCTGATGGTGTAACAGCATTGTTTTGGGGCAAAATAATGTCAGGTGGATTAACGAAGCCAAGAAATCAATCGAGGAGGAAAATAGCCATGTCTAAATTGAACATCGGGATTATCCTGGGAAGTACCCGCGATGGGCGCGTGAGCCCGCAGGTCGGAGAATGGGTGAAGAAGCATGCGGATGCTCGCGGCGACGCCAATTATGAAATCGTTGACATCGCGGATTACAAACTGCCGTTGCTCGGCGAAGCCGATGCCAGCGAGCAAGCAGCGGCTTGGAATAGCAAGCTGAACAGCTTGGACGGTTTCGTATTCATCGTGCAAGAATACAACCACAGCATCACAGGTGCCCTGAAGAACGCGCTGGACTATGCGCGTGAAGCGTGGAACAACAAAGCAGCCGGGATCGTCAGCTATGGTTCCGTAGGCGGCGCTCGTGCAGCAGAACACCTGCGCGGCATTCTGGGCGAACTGCTGGTTGCGGATGTGCGTGTACACGTTGCCCTGTCGCTGTTCACCGATTTCGAGAACTACAGTGTCTTCAAGCCGGCAGACCTGCACTTGAAGAACCTGAACGACATGCTGGACCAAGTGCTTGCTTGGAGCGGCGCGTTGAAGACGCTGCGTTAAGATTCATTTCCGACTTCGATTTTGAAACCCCTGTGCCTAATGATATGGCGCGGGGGTTTTTTGCATGATTGCCGGTGCAGGTAATGCCTCGTATAACGATATCGATCTCCTGAGGCGCGCTATTGCTGTGACGTTTGTCATATCGATGAGACGGTACGTTTGCTAATTGTACCTTAGGAGGTGGACGACGCATGAAAGTCAATTATCCCTTGAAGGGAACTCCGGATCTCAAAGAGATCAAGGAATCCCTCAAACCGTTTGGCGGTCGCTGCGCAAAAATTGTCGATGGTACGTTGGAATATCAGATTAAGAATGAGAATGAGAAAGCCGCTTATGAAGCCATGAAGGAACAAGGCTACATTGAATAATTAGCAGCAATGAAAAAAAGGGTGTTCCCTGTCACGAAGTGACATGAGGGGCACCCTGCTTTTTAGTATAGATGTACATAAAATGTGGTGGATTCACCCAGCTTACTTTTGGCATAAATTTTTCCCTTGTGCTGTTCGACAATCGATTTCGCGATGGCCAGCCCAAGTCCATAACCGCCTTCTTTGCAGCAGGATCATCACCACCTGCGGAAAACGTATAGAACCTTCCGGGCTGTGACATCCAGGAAGACGAGTATATATCCGCTGTCCGTAGAGCGTACGTTGTAAATCCAGCGGCTTCCGTCCAGGCTGAATTGCCCGCTACTCTGGCGCTTGTCCACCGCCTTCTCCAACGCTTCGTTGTAAAAATCCTCATCCATGTCAAATTTGGACATGTAGGAGATCAACTCGAATTCTTGATCCGTTTGCAGCATAAATGAAATGGACCGATCAGGCGGTGCTTCTCCGGAACGATCCAGGGGCCGGTTTTTGCCCGGTGCGCCGCTTTCGACACTGCTGCTCCCGATTCCAGCGCCTATGGGGGGGCGTTGCGGCCGGGGGATTTTTCATAGGAATCCATGACTTTGTGTAAATCCATATTGATGTCGCTGTTCACGTTACCTTTAATCAACCTTAAGCTCAGATTTGGATGCGGTTGCTTCATTAATGAGCTGCGAATGATCTGATCTGCTAATGGGCTGCTTGTAGACACTTGTATGTACGTATGCGTTTGTATACACTTGTAGGCGCTCGAATGGCACGTATACGCTTGTATGCACTTGATTGTATGCCCTAACGCTGATGAGAAGCGCTAATGTGACGAAATCGAGGGTTTGGAAATTTTAACGCTGCTGAGGAGCACTATTTCAACAAAATCACTACTATTTAGTCGCAAAAAGAGGAAATAAGCACGTTGATCAGCGTTAGAGTCATAAAAAGAGCATTTTAGCCAATTTAAGCGCTGTGGCAAGCGTTAGATCCTTCGCGGTAAAGTGTCGAGGACGAATAAATTACGCCTCTCTGAGGTCCGTTACGGCTATGCTCCGCGCCGAATAGCTGTTGCTTGTCTTGCCCTTGTGCCCGGAGTAGCCGAGGTGGGGAGAGCATTTTAAACATGCCTTTCACATCTTTAAGGTTCGTTAAAGGTTAGGGGGCTATGATACAACCATGGCAAGCGGGAGATCACCTGCTGCAAGGCCGATAGCACTAGGAGAGAAAGGAAGGAACTGAAGTGTATGGCGATCAAGGTTTTCAATCGATACGAGAACAAATACCTGCTCGACGATGCGGCTTACCGACGGTTATATGCAGAGCTGCTGGAATATATGGAACCGGACGATTACAACAAACAACATGAATTTTACTCCATCAGCAACCTGTACTTCGATACCAAGGATGACACCTTGATCCGCACGAGTCTGGCCAAGCCCAAATATAAGGAGAAGCTCCGACTGAGAGCTTATGGTGTCCCGGACCCGAATGCGAAGGTGTACCTGGAGATCAAAAAAAGGTGTACGGGCTGGTGAACAAACGCCGGACGTCGTTGAGGCTGCAGGAGGCCTATGAGTTTGTACGGACGGGCATCGAGCCGGAGTACAAGGACTACATGCGGTGGATATCTCTATGTCGATGCGATGACCTTCTCGCAAACGCAGAAAGCAGGGACATTGGTCCATCTGGAGGATAAAGCAGGCAACGAAATCCTGACGTTTGCCCCGACGAAGAATTTCCAAAACGTCGTGATCAGCTCGCCGAAGTTGAAGAAAGGTAGCTATAACCTGTACACCGGCGGGACATCGACGGGCAGCGCGAAGGACGGACTTTATACAGATGGAAAGTACTCGGGTGGTACTGTTTTTGTCGAAAAATAGGGATTGACGGATTTGTATATACAAGTTAAAATGAAAACGCAAACAAAAAACATGTATATACAAGTTGAATAAAGGCGGTTTGGCATCATGTTCTATCGTTTGCTGCAAAATAAATTGATCATCTTTTAGGACATCAAGAAGGAGGAACCATCCATGAGTAACTACACGCAACCGGCAAACGATTTGCTGAAGCATGTCGGCGGCCGCGAAAATATTTCGGTTGTCACCCACTGTGCGACCCGCATGAGATTCGTGTTAAATGACCCGAAGAAAGCGGACGTCGAACAGATTCGGGCGATCAAATTGGTGAAAGGCACGTTTACCCAAGCCGGTCAGTTTCAGGTCATCATCGGTAACGAAGTGGCTTCATTTTATAACGAGTTCATTAAAATCGCCGGCGTCAGCGACACCTCGAAAGAGGAAGCGAAGGAAGCCGCCAAGCAGAACATGAACTTCCTGCAGCGGATGATTGCGCACTTGGCGGATATTTTCACCCCGCTGATTCCAGCCATCGTAGTTGGAGGTCTGATCCTCGGCTTCCGCAACATTATCGGGGACATCAAAATGCTGGACGACGGTACGAAAACCCTGGTCGAAGTATCGCAGTTCTGGGCCGGAACCCATGCGTTCCTCTGGCTGATTGGTGAAGCGATCTTCCACTTCCTCCCGGTCGGCATCACTTGGGCCGTCGCACGGAAGATGGGGGCTACGCCGATTCTCGGTATTGTGCTGGGGATCACGCTCGTCTCGCCGCAGCTGCTTAATGCTTATAGCGTTGCCGGTGCAACGGACATTCCGTTTTGGGACTTCGGGTTTGCCAAGGTGGAAATGATCGGTTATCAGGCACAGGTCATTCCGGCGATTCTGGCGGGACTGGTGTTGTCCTTCCTGGAGTTGAAGCTGCGTAAAATCGTGCCGCAATCGATCTCGATGATCGTTGTTCCGTTCTTTGCGCTGGTGCCTACCGTTCTGCTTGCCCACACGGTGCTTGGGCCGATCGGCTGGCATATTGGTTCGTTTATCTCGAATGTGGTTTATTCCGGTCTGACTTCGTCGTTCGGCTGGCTGTTCGCCGCGATCTTCGGATTCGCGTACGCGCCGCTGGTCATCACGGGGCTGCATCACATGACCAATGCGATTGACTTGCAATTAATGAGCGAACTCGGTGGGACAAACCTGTGGCCGATGATCGCGCTCTCGAATATCGCGCAAGGCTCGGCCGTGCTGGCCATGATCTTTATCAATCGAAAAAATGAAGAGGAGAAACAGATCTCCATTCCGGCAACGATCTCTTGTTACTTAGGGGTTACGGAGCCGGCGATGTTCGGGATCAACCTGAAATACGGGTACCCGTTCCTCGCGGCGATGATCGGGTCGCTGGTGGCGGCGGTCATCTCGGTTGGCACGGGCGTCATGGCCAATTCCATCGGCGTTGGCGGCTTGCCGGGCATCTTGTCCATCCAGCCGCAGCACATGGTGACCTTCGCTTTGGCGATGGCCGTAGCGATCGTTATCCCGTTTATCCTCACGATGGTTTTTGCGAAAGCAAACATCGGCAAAGTATCGTTCAAGAAAAATTAAGCTCATGGCGGAGGAACAGGATTGTTCCTCCTTTGCGATTTTTGTGGGAAAGGGCAGGTGTTGGAAATGACGGAACCTTGGTGGAAGAAAGCGGTCGTGTATCAGATCTATCCGAAGAGCTTCAACGACACGACGGGCAATGGAGTCGGCGACCTGCAAGGAATCATTCGCAAGCTGGATTACCTTGCGGAGCTGGGCGTCGACGTGATCTGGCTGACGCCAGTGTACGACTCACCGCAACGGGACAACGGATATGATATTCGCGACTATTATCGGATCTTTGAGCCCTACGGCACGATGGAGGATTTCGACCAGCTGCTGGAGGAAGCCCATCGGCGCGGTCTCCGGATTCTGATGGATATCGTCGTCAACCATACGTCAACCGAGCATCCGTGGTTTGTCGCTGCCAAGTCGTCCAAGGACAACCCCTATCGGGATTACTATATTTGGCGGGACGGGAAGGAAGGCGGGCCGCCAAACAATTGGGTGTCCAAATTCGGCGGGGACGCTTGGCAATACGACGAAACAACGGACCAATACTATCTTCATCTCTTTGATGTGACCCAGGCGGATTTGAATTGGGAGAATGCCCGGATGCGCCAGGAAATTTACCAGATGATGAAGTTTTGGCTGGATAAAGGGGTAGATGGCTTCCGGCTGGACGTTATCAATCTGCTTTCCAAGGACCAGCGGTTTCTGGACGACGACGGATCGGTGGCTCCCGGAGACGGGCGGAAATATTACACCGACGGCCCGAAAATCCACGAATATCTGCAGGAGATGAACCGCGAAGTTTTTGCCGGGTACGATATGATGACCGTCGGGGAAATGTCGTCCACTTCGCTGGAGCACTGCATTCGCTATACGCATCCGGAACGGAAGGAACTCGACATGACCTTCAGCTTCCATCATTTGAAGGTGGATTATCCGAACGGGGAGAAATGGGCGAAAGGCGAGCTTGACTTCCTGCGGTTGAAGCAGATTTTGGCCGAGTGGCAGACCGGAATGTACGAAGGCGGCGGATGGAATGCGCTGTTCTGGTGCAATCACGATCAGCCCCGCGTGGTGTCACGGTTTGGAGACGACGGGAAGTATCACCGGGAATCGGCGAAAATGCTGGCCACAGCGATGCACATGCTGCAAGGGACCCCTTATATTTTTCAGGGGGAAGAATTCGGGATGACGAATCCAGGCTTCGAGCGGATCGAGGATTACCGCGACGTGGAGTCGCTCAACATGTACCGCATCCTGAAGGAGCGCGGCATGTCCGAGGCCGACATTCTGGAGATTCTAGCGCAAAAATCGCGGGACAACGGCCGAACGCCGGTGCAATGGAATGACGGGCCCAACGCCGGGTTTACGACCGGTACGCCGTGGATTCACCCGGCGAACAATTACAAGGAGATCAATGCGGAGCGGGCGCTCGCGGATCCGGACTCGATTTTTTATCATTATCAGAAGTTAATCCGGCTGCGCAAGGAATATGAGGTGATTACAACCGGGCGGTTTGAACTGCTGGCCGAAGACGACCCGGCGGTGTTTGCTTATGTGCGTGACGGCGGGGCGGAGAAGTTGATTGTGGTGAATAACTTTTTTGCGGAGGAGACGGAATTTCGGTTGCCTGACGGAGACGGCTGGGACGAGTATGAAAGCCGGTTGCTGCTGTCCAACTACGCAGATTCCCCGGCGGACCCGCAACATCTTCGGCTAAGACCCTACGAATCTGTGGTATATTATCTTCATAGAACGTAAAAAAGTTTGGGGTCGGAAGCATGACAAACAAGTATTTGGCGATTCACAACGACATTGCGCGGCAGATCGAAGCCGGGGAGATTGCGCCCCACTCGCTGCTCCCGTCCGAGCATGAGCTGAAGGAGCGTTACAACACGTCGAGGGAGACGATTCGCAAAGCCTTAACCCTGCTGGCACAGAACGGGTATATCCAGAAGGTGCAAGGCAAGGGCTCCATTGTGATCCGCAGCAGCATGGTGGATTTTCCCGTATCCGGGCTGGTGAGCTTTAAGGAGCTGGCCGGCAAGATGGGCGAGAAGCCCCGGACCCTGGTGCATGAGCTGTCCCGGGTGAAGCCAGATGCCTACGTGAAGCAGCAGCTCAATATCTCCAGTAAGGACGAGGTATGGAAAGTTGTGCGCATCCGGGAGTTTGGCGGGGGGAAGGTCCTGCTTGATAAGGATTTTTTGAACGCGAAGTACGTGCCGTCCTTAACCCGGGAAATCTGCGAGAACTCGATCTACGAGTATTTGGAGAAGGAGCTTGGGCTGAAGATCAGTTTCGCCAAAAAAGAAATCGTCATCGAGGAGCCTACCCACGAGGACAAGCAGCTGCTTGACCTGGAAGGCTTCCACAACATGGTCGTCATCCGCAGCCATGTCTATCTGGAGGACGCCAGCTTGTTTCAGTACACGGAATCCCGGCACCGGCCGGACAAATTCCGCTTCGTGGACTTCGCGCGGCGGATCCATTCCAATGGTTGAGCGTTACCCGCGCTAAGTCAGAAAGATAGCAAAGTTTGGAGCGTAAAGTAAAGACCGCCCTGAAATGGGGCGGCCTTTTTTGATGCAGTTGGACATTCAAATCAGCTTATGCGCATACCACTTCTTCCCGCGGAAGCGCCAGAGGAAGATGGCCCCGCGCACGCCCCACTCGCTGCACATCGCCACCCAAACTCCGAGGATGCCGAAGCCAAGCGTGATGCCAAGAACGTAGCCGAGAATGACACGGAACAGCCACATCGTCAGCATCGAAGTGATTGAGGTGAAGCGCGAGTCGCCCGCCGCCCGCAAGGCGGATGGCAGAATGAAGCTGATCGGCCAGAGCGGAACCTGGGCGATGGAGCTCACCAGGAGCACGAGAAAGATGTCGCCAACGATATCGGACGGCGGCGAGAAGATGCTCACGAGCGGTCGGAACAACGGCAGCAAAATTAAGCTAATCAAGGCCAGCGATCCGGACCCCAGCCAGAGGAAGGACTTAATGAACTTCCGCGCATCACTAACGCTGCCGCTGCCAATACATTGGCCAACGACGGTGACAATCGTCAGCGAGAGGGCGCCGGCAGGAATTTGGAACACCCCGGCCAGGGAACCGCCAATCGCATTCGTTGCAATCGCATAGGTGCCAAGGCTGACAATAAACACCTGAGTCAGCAGCTTGCCGCCGTTAAAGAATAGCTGTTCGGCGGCGAACGGGATGCCAATGAAAAGAATTTTTCGCAGTATCTCAATCGGGAAGTGGAACAGGTCGATCAGATGCAGGTGAAGAGAAGCCTCCATTTTGAACAAATAATAAAGTGCACAGGCCGCACCGGCGAACCGGGCGATATTGATCGCTAGAGTCATCCCGAGAACGCCCATGTCCAGAAGCGTGATCAGCAAGAGGTTCAGCAATACGTACAGCAGGTTCATGATCAGGGAAAGGGTTAAGGACGCCCGAGTTTTACCGATGCCCCGAAGTGCGGAGCAGACGGCCTGAACGACGGCCAGCCCGACGTAGGAGATGCTGCTGCCGATCAGATAGACGCGAGCATTGTCCAATACATCGGCCGACGCGGCGCCGAACAGCAGCTTGAGCAGCGGATTGTGAAAGCCGATCAACAGCAGCCCAATTACGACGGCGAGCAGGGTTACCGCCGTAACCGTAGCCGCAGAAGCGCGGGAGACGTTACGGTCGTTGCGGCTGCCTTTGTATTGGGCGACCACCACGGTTCCCCCGGTCGCGACAGCGACAAACACGCTGATCAGGAAGATATTCAGCGAGTCCACGATGTTCACCGCGCTGACAGCGGCGACGCCGGACGAGCTGATCATGGCGGTATTGACCAGATTAAGGCCAACGATAAAAGCCTGATCGATTAGAATAGGCAGAAACAAGGCAAAGATCTGCCGATAGTCCATGGACTCGCCGGACAGATGCTTTTCGAGGAAGGCGTTATTTTGCAGACGCGAAAATAGGGGCTTCAATCGTCATCACATTCTTTTCTTTAATAATTGGTAGATCAAGCCAACACATTAATCTTATTATCGGATAATTCGTAATCAGGCTAAAGCAACTAAGCAACTAACCCGGATATCGCCGGGCAGGGTTGAAGATACCATTTCCGAAGGAGCCATGTCAATGCATTTCAGCGATCCTTGTTGCGGGGGGAGTTGGCGAGACGGGGGACATTTGGAAATTGCGGTTAGAGGTGGTACGATGTAGGGGATTGGGTGAATTTGACTTGGGAGGGGATTATTTTGAAAGCGCTATTTATTGGAGGCACGGGAACGATCAGCTCGGCGATTACCCGACAATTGGCGGAGGACAACTCCTGGGAGCTGTATCTGCTGAACCGGGGGACTCGCAATAAGGATTTGCCGCCGGGCGTACATGTCATTGAGGTTGATATTCATCAGGAAGCCGAGGTGGCGAAGAAGCTCGAAGGTTATACCTTTGATGTGGTGGCGGATTTCATCGCGTTTGAACCGGCGCAGCTGGAACGTGATGTGCGCTTGTTTGCCGGGAAGACAAAGCAGTTTATCTTCATTAGCTCGGCTTCGGCGTATCAAACCCCTTTGTCGGATTACAGAATCACCGAAGGGACGCCGCTGTCCAATCCATATTGGGCTTACTCCCGCAACAAAATTGCCTGCGAGGAATATTTGATGAAGGAGTATCGCGAGAACGGCTTCCCCATCACGATCGTGCGGCCGAGCCACACTTATGATGAGCGTTCGATCCCGTTGGGCGTTCACGGCAACAAAGGGTCCTGGCAAGTGGCCCAGCGGATGCTGTTGAACAAGCCCGTTCTGATTCATGGGGACGGTTCGTCGCTGTGGACGTTAACGCATAACAGCGATTTTGCCAAAGGCTTTATCGGGCTGATGGGCAACGTTCATGCGATAGGAGAGTCGGTGCATATTACATCGGACGAAAGCGTGACCTGGAACCAAATTTACGAAATCATTGCGGATGCGCTGGGCGTGAAGCTGCGCGCGGTGCATGTCGCTTCTGAATTTTTGGCGGAGAACGGCCCGTACGACTTCCGCGGCGGACTGCTGGGTGACAAGGCCAATACGGTTGTCTTTGACAATAGCAAGCTGAAGCGGCTCGTGCCTGGCTTTACAGCTACGGTTCGCGTGGATCAGGGGATTCGGCGAACCGTAGAGCATATTCTGGCGCACCCTGAGCTTCAAGTGGCTGACCCTGAATTCGACGCCTGGTGCGACCGCGTGGTCGGGGCGATGGAAGCCGCCGCGAAGTTCATGAAGGAATAGGCGAGAGGCCATCGATGAGTATCGTACGTCAACCTACGTTCGTGTTGGCGCCGGATTCGTTTAAGGAGAGCATGACCGCCAAGGAAGTGTGTGAGGCTATGGAAAAAGGGCTTCGCAAAGCGTTCCCCGATGCGCATTACGTCCACATCCCGATGGCCGATGGCGGGGAAGGAACCGTTCAAGCCTTGGTTGACGCCACGGGCGGCAGGCTGTGCTCGCTGGAGGTGACGGGCCCGCTGGGGGAGCCGGTCCTGGCACAGTACGGCCTGCTGGGCGACGGGGAGACGGCGGCCATTGAGATGGCCTCGGCCAGCGGGCTCCACCTGGTGCCGCCGGATCGGCGCAATCCGCTGCAGACCACGACGTACGGCACCGGCGAGTTGATCTGCGCCTGCCTGGATCAAGGCGTGCGCCGGATCATCGTCGGCCTGGGCGGCAGCGCGACGAACGACGGCGGCGCCGGCATGGCCGAGGCGCTGGGCGCGCGCTTCCTGGACGCGGCGGGCCGGCCGTTGGCGCGCGGCGGAGGCCGCCTCGGGGAGCTGGCGCGGATCGACGTGTCCGCGCTGGATCCCCGCCTGCAGCAGGCGCGCCTGATCGTGGCCTGCGACGTCGACAACCCGCTCTGCGGCGAGCGTGGCGCGTCCCGGGTGTTCGGGCCGCAGAAGGGCGCCACCGCCGCAATGGCGGAGCAGCTGGACGCCGCGCTCGCGCATTACGCGGAGGTGGCGCGGCGGCAGCAAGGTGCCCTACGGTGTCGCCCGAATCGCCAAGGCTGCCGGCAAGCGCGTGATCGCGATCGCCGGGACGATCGGCGACGGCGCAGACGCGCTTTACGCCGAAGGGATCGACGCGATCTTCGGCATCGCCCCCGGCGCGGCCGCCCTGCCGCAGCTGCTCGCTGACGGGCCGCGCAACGTGGAGCGCGCCTGCGAAAACATCGGCCGCCTGCTGCGGCTTGGCAGATGAGTGCACGGGCAGCGTCGTCGCGGCCTGCGGGGACGTATGCCGTCCACTCTCTTTGGACCATTATCCCGTTGCATCAGGGGATGGAGAAGATATCCATTCCCCGTTTCTGAACGAAAGGGATAATCGTGCAAAGAGGCGCGAGAAGAACCTTCATGCCGCCGCCCCCGCGCAGCAGCTCAAAGGGGAGAAATGTTGTATGGCCTACCTACAACATTTCTCCCTTTTTTAATATTTCGAGGTTGGAGGGGATACCAATGCAATCCGCTCTTTTTGACGATTATCCCGTTGCATCAGGGTGGAGAAATCCAACCTCCACTTCTGAATGAAAGGGATAGTGGTGTAAAGAGGAACAAAAGGGATAATCATGCAAAGAGGCGTAAGAAGGGGCATCCCCCAGGCTCCTCCAAAGGCTCCTACAAATACAGCTCAACCAGCTAGTGGACGAGTTCAGCAGTTTTTCTTTTGCTCTAATGAAAAAAGTATAGTAAAATACAAAAATATAGTTAATAAACGAAGACGAAGCGGAGGAACGAAACATGGAAATCGGGATCAGCACGTTTGTGGAGACGACGCCGGATGTTGTCACGGGTGAAACGATCAGTCATGCGCAGCGGTTGCGCGAGGTGGTAGAGGAGATCGTCCTGGCCGACAAAGTCGGATTGGACGTGTTTGGCGTAGGGGAGCATCACCGCCAGGATTATGCGGCTTCCTCGCCTGCGATGGTGTTAGCTGCAGCTGCTCCGCAGACGACGCGTATCCGGCTGACCAGCGCCGTAACCGTGCTGTCTTCCGATGATCCGGTCCGCGTGTTCCAGGACTTCGCGACGCTGGATGGCCTCTCAAACGGGCGCGCGGAGATTATGGCTGGGCGGGGCTCTTTTATTGAGTCGTTCCCGCTGTTTGGATACGATTTGAACGATTACGAGGAATTGTTTGAAGAGAAGTTGGATCTGCTGCTCAAGCTGCGCGAGTCGGAAAAAGTAACCTGGCAAGGCAAGCACCGTCCAGCGATCAACAATCTAGGCGTCTATCCGCGTCCTGTACAAAACCCGCTCCCGGTCTGGATCGGCAGCGGCGGCAATACCGAATCCGTCATTCGAGCCGGTGTGCTTGGTTTGCCGCTGGTGCTGGCGATCATTGGCGGCCGGCCGACTCAATTTGCGCCGCTTGTTAAGATTTACAAGCGTGCTGCAGCCCAAGCCGGGCATGATGTCTCGAAGCTGACCGTGGCTTCCCATTCGCACGGCTTTGTCGCCGATCGGAATGATGTGGCCGTAGAGAAGTTCTTCCCTTCGACGCAGGCGGTGATGAACATCATCGGGCGCGAACGCGGCTGGGGCCATTACAGTCGAGCTACCTACGATTCGGCTCGCAGCCTGGAAGGTGCGCTGTACGTCGGCGATCCGGAGACCGTGGCAAATAAGATCATTTACTTGCGCAAAAATGTCGGCATCACCCGCTTCTTCCTGCATTGTCCGCTTGGCACCATGCCGCATGAGGATGTGATGCGGGCCATCGAGCTTCTCGGTACGGAGGTTGCGCCGCGCGTCCGCGAGGAAGTTGCGCGCTGGGAAGCCGAGGGCGGAGATCTTCAGTAAGATCATTAGTAAAGGGGCTAGAGGATAACGGCTGCATTCCCCCCCTCGTACCTCCGCCCGAAACGTCCTCCCCAGCGGCTCCCCGAGCCCGAAGTAGTTCGAAGAATACAAACGAGTTCCCTCCCTGGTTTTCAGTGGTTTCTCGCTCATTGTATAATGGGAACATTACAATGAGGATCGAAATATGGATAACATCCTCAAAAAGGAGGAATCAATCGCCATGAGAGTTGCATCCATGCCTACACAAGCGGCGGTTATCGCCTCGCTCGTCAGCGACCCCAGCCGGTCGGCGATGCTGACGGCCATGCTGGACGGAAGATATCACGCGGCCGGTGAGCTGGCCCGGATGGCCGGGATTCAGGCGCAAACCGCCAGTTTTCATTTGGCCAAGCTGACGGAGGCCGGATTAGTTGCCGTCGAAAAACAAGGCCGTCACCGCTACTACGGGATTGCAAGCCCGGAAGTCGCCCGGGTGTTGGAATCGTTGTTGTCGATTGCACCGCCGGCCCCGGTCCAATCCTTGCGACAGGCGACGGAGGACCAGGCGCTGCGGTATGCCCGAACCTGCTATGATCATTTGGCAGGGAATCTCGGTGTTCGCCTGACGCAAAGCTTGGTGCGCGCTGGGATCCTTGCCGAAGGAGACGGCGTATTTGAAGTTACCGCAGAGGGCGAAGCCGTGCTGAACCGATTTGGAGTCGATATCGACCGAGCGAAGAGCAAGCGCCGTTCTTTTTCTCATAAATGCCTGGATTGGAGCGAACGCCAACATCACCTGGCCGGGGCGCTTGGCAACGTGATCTTGGAACGGCTGCTGGAGCTGGGGTGGGTGGAACGAAGTCCGCAGAGCCGGGCCGTTAAGCTGACCGCGAAAGGGCGGGCAGGGTTAAAAGAAACCTTTGCTCTAGATATGGACACAGAGGAAGGGATCGGCTAACGCATACAAGCCGGTACAGGCGGTACCGGCTTAGTCGTTCCAAAGGACCCTCGATGCTGGCTTATTTTATCCGCCTAACTAGGCTCCACGCATCAAAAAACGGGCTGCCCAGCCGTATTCGGCCGAGACAACCCGCTTCTGTTTAGATTTTGTCCTGCAAAAAAACCTTAATCTTCGCCAGCGTCTCGGCGGGATCGATGTTTTGCAGTAGATAGTCGGATTCCTTCTTGTAAATCACCTGCTCGGAGTAGTTCCTTAAATACTCTTCGACGACCTCGGGTGGCGCCCCTTCCCGTTCCTCGCGCAGTCGAATGTCCTCCTTCGTCACGTAGAGGAAAATCCGAATCGCCTGCGGGCCAAACCGTTTCCGCAGCGTCTGCATGCCTTCATGATTCACGACGACGACCGCCGCGCCATACTGCTCCAGCGCTTCGCTTAGATCGCGCTCCGCGATGCCGTAGCTGCCTCGCTCCAAGCGAACGCTTTGGCTGAACTCCTGTCGGCTGGCCATCGCCTGAAAGTCCGCTTCCGCAATAAAACGGTAGTGCTCGCCGTCCCGTTCCCCCGTACGTATAGCACGGGTTGTATAAGGCAGCACATAAGGAAGGCCCAGGTCAGTGCTCAGCTGCTTGGCGATGCTCTTGCGGCCGGAGCCGCTTGTCCCGGTAATAATGATGACCTTGGGCTGCGGGGGGAGATCATCCGTCAGGGGCGCGTCAGCTTGGGTTGCCGCGGCGGCTTCGCTGCGGGCAGGATCAGAGGTTGCTTTCGAGCCTTTCAGCCATTTCCACATCGCGTCTCCATGCGCCTTATCCGGCTTAATTAGTTTGTACGTCGCCGGCAAAACCGCACGGATTCACCTCCTTTGCCAACTCTTTAATTATTATGTCGGCAAACCCGGAGGAAAACTGAATGTACTCGATCTAGAACCAGCAGACGTCTAGAGCACCCGCCGCGCGGTCACAAACCGCTTTTTCCACTGGCCGTCAAACGCTTCGATATGGACGCCTTTCTCTTTGGAGTAGGTGTGCAAAATTTGATTATCCCCGATGTAAATGCCAACATGGCCGATGTCCAGCCCGCGTGCGCTGAAGAACAGCAGATCCCCTTTGCGCAGTTCGTCTAGACTAACCTCCTTGCCCTCTTTGGCTTGGCGGATACATAACCGGAGCGCCCGTCGGGGGTACGCACCTCCAGCCAGAGCGCGCTGGCCTCACGAACGACATGCAGCTTGCTGCCGGCAGGAAGCAGTTCCTCGCTGACCGTAGCGCTGCTCACATCCTGTATAGCATGGTTTCGTCATCATAAATCACCTATTTTCTGGATGGATTTATATAGTTGGACGAAACCCAAGCGGATATGTTTTGTGGAAAATGTTACCTATCCCTGCAGGTCCAATGGTGTCAGGCGTTCTAGTCCATTCATATATTTACGAAGCGCCAGCGGAATCCGGATGCTGCCGTCTTCTTCCTGATGATTTTCCAGCAGCGGGATCAAGATTCGCGGCGAGGCCACCATGGTATTGTTTAATGTGTAGCAATATTGCAGCTTACCGTTGCGGTCCTTGAAGCGGATGTTCGAACGCCGTGCCTGAAAATCCAATAGCTGCGATGACGAATGGGTCTCCCCGTAAGCGCCGCGGCTAGGCATCCACGTTTCGATGTCGTATTGTTTATACGTTTTTTGCGACATGTCGCCGGTACATACCGCCATCACCCGGTAAGGCAGCTCCAGCAGCTGAAGCATCTCTTCGGCGTTTTGGGTGATTTCCTGAAACAGCTGCTCCGACAGATCCAGATTGTTTTCACAGAGCACCACTTGCTCGACCTTCGAGAACTGATGCACGCGGTATAAGCCATGCACATCTCGGCCTGCCGAGCCGACTTCGCTGCGGAAGCATAACGAGGCCGCTGCAAGCTTGATCGGCTGGGTGAGTTCAACGATTTCGCGGTCGTAATACGACACGAGCGGAACCTCGGCGGTGCCGACCAGCCAGCGGTCGTCCTCCGCCATCCGATACGTCTGATCCGCACCCAGCGGGAAGAACCCGGTGTTCACGAGCGCCTCCGAGCGCACCATTAACGGGACCTCCAGCAGGGTGAAGCCTTTGGCTGCGAGGAGATCCATCGCGAGCTGCTGCACCGCCCGGTGGAGCAGGACTCCTGCGCCGCTCAGGTAGTAGTTGCGTGCGCCAGCCGTTTTGACTCCGCGCGGGATGTCGATCATCCGGTGGAGCTCGCCTAAAGCGACGTGGTCACGCGGTGTAAATTCAACATGAAATCGGAATGTGGATAACTCAGGCCTGTGGATAACCCGCCATCGCACTACGGAATGCCTGTTTCAATGCGTTTTTGGAGCCGGGCTTTTAAGTCTTCTTACGTTCTGATGTGATCCTGCGTTTTTTTGCACAACCCAAAGAAGACCTGATTTTTACAGGTCGAAATGCCGTTATGGCCAGGGATGAATCGAACCGTTAGGCCGCATGTAGAGTCGGAATGAAGCTTATGGCCAATGCTCTGAGCTTTTGCTGCATCGCATCGACGATTCCAGCGAGCGTCGGATTCGGCGCAAGCCGGATATGCTGGTAGCGACCGGAGCCGACCACATTGCCGGGTACCCGGATCACCGCTCGGCGAATCGTTTGGACTTCGCACCGCTGCAAGGTTTCCGGCATCAGCGTCTGTTTGAACCAGACCATCACGTTGTAGGCAATGGCCTTGATCCAGCTGAACAGCAGGTTGCGGAGCATGGAATGTTGGCTGTTTTGTTCCACCGCATAACCTTCTTTCAATTCATCGATGCGATTCTCGATGTTGGCACGCTTGTTGTACGAGCGAAGCAGCATGAGCGGCTTGAGATCGGTATTGGTGACAATGGCTTGGAAGGAATAGGTCGTGAGAGCCATCGTCAATTGGCCATCGGTTGTACGCTCGGTTTCGTGGGCTTCCCGGTAGATGACACAGCGCCTGGCTTTCTCCCAGTTGGTAAGGAGAATCGGGATGTCGGCAGCAGCCCAACGATCATCCTCGTCTGCGAACGTAATGTGCTCTTCCTTTTCGTTCAGCGTCTCCCAAAAGGCGGGATGCTGCTGCAGATAAGCGATGGCCTTCTTGACGGTCGCTTTCTTCGGGAGCTTGAAGATGTACTGCCAGCCGCGTTCTTCGGCGTACGCCATGACAGCTTCGTCGGCAAAACCGCAGTCGGCCCGGATGCCTTCGACGATCCATTCCGGCGGCAGCATCGCTTCGACTTCTTTAACGAACGAGAGCAAATCCTTCATGCCGTTCATGTTGCCGGGATTCAGTTGCAAGTGGATCAGCTCGCCGCTTCCGGCGATGAAAGCAACCCGGATCTTGTACGAGGGACGTCCGTGGTAACGCGGATTGTAGCCGTTTGTCGCGCCTTCCTGCTCCCCGAACAGCGTGATGACCGTGTCGTCGATGTCGATCCAGACCAGGCGCTTTTCGCCCGTCCGCGCCTTATGTGCCAGCAAATCCCGGTTTAACGCGACAAGCTGAATCAGATGGCTCCAGGTGAGTTTGCCCAGGAAATTGCGAAAGGTGCTTTCGTCAGGAAAACGCTCGATGCCGGTAACGATCTGGTAACCAGGGTCCGACTGCAGGGCATTCATATGTGAAAAACGTGTGTGGCCGAGTAGCGCGCAGTCCAGCAGGTGATCGACGAGCTTTTCGGCCGTGTAGACACAGTTGGCTGTTTGTTCCAGATGAACGTGACTCTCGATAAGGGTGTCCAGACCGATGAGTTCCTTGAACCTGGCAAGGAACTGGAAGTTCCCGGCTTCCGTGACGGTGTTGTTGTCGAATGTGACCGGTCTCAACTTCTTCATGATCTGCTTGATTCGGCGACGCTCCGCAAGAATTTCAATTCGGCGTTCGCGGCGTGATTTTCGTTCTGGCGCATGGTTCGTTGCTTGTGGTACCATGTTGCTAGGGACACTTCCTCTCGTTGGTTATTCGTGGTGGTTTAACCTTTGACAAGAGGCTTGCAGTGTCCTGTTTATTTTGCAAAAAAATTGGCAACTTTTTATGACGAAAATGCCTTGTCACAACGTGAATCTCTCAGATTTTGGCTAGGCTACATTCCGAATTCATGTTCAAATGTTGGAGGTGCGCCGACCCGCTTCACCTCAACATTGTCGAGATCCGACCGGCCCTTGGGCGTATCGGGAGAGACCCGGTTAGGGACGAGCAGCATCAGTCGTCGATACTCGTGTTCGGCTTCCTCCAGCTCTTTCTCCAATCCGTTCAACCGCCGGTTCAGCTGCTTGACTTCGTCTTTTAATGCGGCGGCGGCCTCCGGCTCTTGCTCCCGAATTAGTGCCTCTATTTGCGGCGTCAGCCGGTTGCGCTCCTGGCGCAGCCGCTCCGTCTCCTGCAGCAACGCCCGGCGTTGGTCGTCCCAGCGCAAGAGCTCGGGAACCGACAACTCGATGCCCTTTTCCTCCGCCACCGTTTGAACCTGTTCTTGATGCTCACGAATCCATTTGATGTCTAACATAGGTGATCCGCTCCTTTTTTCGATATGAATACAAAAAAGCGCCCTTCGTCCGATTGGGACGAGGAGCGCTTATCGACTCGCGGTGCCACCCAAATTGATCAAACCGGCAGGTCCGGTTCAATCCCCTTTAGTTCCGCGGTAACGGGCGGACCCGGTTAGCTTAGGGGGAAGGGCTTACGCATTTAACGCGATGTTCCCCTTGACGAAAACGCCTCCGAGTTGGATGCTCTTCATAGGCATGATTCCGAGATTTGATTTGTTTAGCAGTATAACGTAAGCGACCATCGGTTATCAAGAGGGAGAGGAAGATCCAATGAAAAAATTATTGCTTACCGGCTTCGAACCCTTTGGCGGCGAACCCGTCAATCCGGCGGTTGAAGCGGTGCGCCGGCTGCAGGGCCGTGTGATCGGCTCCTTTGAGATTGTAGGTCTGGAGCTGCCCACAGTGTTCGGACAATCCACCGAGCGACTGCTGACCGCCATCCAGCAATACGAACCCGAGGTGGTAATCGCGTTGGGACAGGCCGGCGGCCGAGAGGGGATTTCGTTCGAACGGATCGCCGTCAACTTAAACGACGCCAACATCGCCGACAATGCCGGATACCAGCCGGTTGACGAGCCGGTCGTGCCAGTGGGCCCGGCGGCTTATTGGACCACGCTGCCGGTCAAGCGCATGGTCGACCGTCTACGGGGCGAGGGGATTCCCGCGTCGCTTTCGCTTTCGGCCGGTACCTTCGTGTGCAACCACCTTTTTTACGGGCTGATGCACCACCTCGCCGTCAGCGGGAAGTCAATCCGCGGCGGGTTCATCCATGTCCCTTACCTGCCGGAGCAAGCGGAACGGCATCCCGGCGCCCCCAGCATGTCGCTGGAACAGCTGGTTATCGGCTTGGAACGGGCGATCGAAGTGTTGGGGGA
Organism: Paenibacillus sp. MB22_1; assembly: GCF_047200555.1. Classification (NCBI taxonomy): domain Bacteria; kingdom Bacillati; phylum Bacillota; class Bacilli; order Caryophanales; family Paenibacillaceae; genus Paenibacillus; species Paenibacillus sp. MB22_1. The sequence continues at coordinate 1,077,688 of NZ_JBLADV010000002.1, read as the reverse complement.
GTAACGTTTAGATCACCCTCTGCGTTTACGGCCGTGTTTCTTATGGCGTCCGCGACCGTACTTGTTCGCAGCCACGCTGCCGCTGCCGCCGCCGACGGCGTGCTGCTGGCGCGTCCCGGGGCTGCTGATGGCGGAGTTGGTGCCGCCCGTGCTATATCGTCCGCCGCCGCTGGCCACCTGCGTGGCGGCGGCGCTTTGCTGGCCGCGGGGCAGCTTGACAACTTGGTCGTTCACCACGATCACGACCTCCTTGCCGCGGTGGATCAAGCCTCGCCCATCGCGTTGGCTTCTGTGGTACCACCCAGGCGGGTTGGCGCAGCCCCCATCATGCGGGAGAACGCATCCCGGAAGCCGCTGCTCGATTCATATCCCGTGGAGAGCTGAGCATCGATGACCGGCCGGCCAGCGCGAATGTTCCCCAGGGCTAGTCCCATGCGCCGGGCACGGGCGTATTCCACGAAGGTCATGCCGAAGCGCTTCTTGAATTGGCGGCGCGCTGTGGACGCATCGACGGAGAGCTGCCGAAAATCCTCGTCCCTCCAGCGCTTCTCCGGATTCGCTTCTACAGCTTCCACCAGCATGCGGACCCAATCAGACACGTGGTTTGGATGGGACAACGGGCGGCAGAAGACGCCGGTCGTTTTAACGCCGACGTAAAAGACTCCTTCATACTCCGAGTTTTTCTCCAGCAACGCTTGATAATATTCTTCTTTTCGCTCAGCGGGAATCATGCGGGACGAAAGCCTCCTTGACGTGTTGATTGATGCCCCCATTATAGCGCTTGCGACGAGACGATGTCGCCGAAAATCAGGCATTGATTTTTCGGACAACACTTCCATTTGTAGGCGCGGAAAATTTGTTATATGATATCATGGTAAATTGGGTGAACGCGCTAGAATTTCAGGGTAATCCGCAAGTCTAACGCTTGCCGCAGCGCTTAAGTCGGCTCAAATCGCTGAGATACCATTTTAACGCTGCTCACCGCGCTTAAATCCGATTTTTCGAGCCGGAATCAAGCGGTTTGATGAAAATAGCGATCCACAGCATCGTTAGAAATTGAACAACGCGAAAATCCGTCCAATAGCGTTTCTCATCCGCGTTAGGGCATGGGAAGCAGCACCCATGGGGGCATCTCATGGAGAAGCAGCGATGAGGACAGTCCCGGATTTAGCTCGAAAACGATAAATTATTTTTTAGTGGAGGAAACGATGTATCCAAAAGATTTGAACTATAAAATGCCGGCCGAATGGGCGCCGCATGAACGTACTTTTATCTCCTGGCCGGTGCAGGCGTCGATGGTCTATCCGGATCGGTATGCCGAGGTATGCGACGGATATGCCGAATTTATTACGGCGATTGCTGAGTTTGAACCGATCACCGTGGTTGTGAATCCGAACGATTTACCTCAGGTGAAGGCTCGCTTTGCGCAGGATCCGAACACGGAACGGATCTCTTTTATGCCGATCGAGCATAACGACGCCTGGCTGCGTGACAACGGCCCGACGTTCCTCGTGAATCCGGAAGGCGAGCTGGCCGGGGTCAACTGGCGCTTTAACGCTTGGGGCGGCAAATATTCGCCATGGGATCTGGACGATGCGGTAGCGCCGCAAATTCTGGAAGCCCTGAACGTCAAGCGGTTTGATGCCCCGCTGGTGCTGGAGGGCGGATCCATCCATACGGACGGGGAAGGTACGCTGCTGACGACCGAGGAGTGCTTGTTAAACGAGAACCGGAATCCGCAGCTGAGCCGGGAAGAAATTGAGGCCGCTGTGAAAAACTATGTTAACGTCGACCAAATCATCTGGTTGAAACGCGGTCTAGACGGGGATGAAACGGACGGTCACATTGACAACGTGGCCTGCTTCGCCGCACCGGGTAAGGTCATTTTGCAGGTATGCGATGATCCAAGCGACGAGAACTATGCCATCACCCAGGAAAATATCGCCATCCTCAGCGCAGCAACGGACGCCCAAGGCCGCAAGCTGGAGATCATCCCGATCCCGCAGCCGCCGAAGGCTTTTTATGAGGATAGCCGGCTGACGCTGAGCTATTTGAATTTCTATTTCGTCAATGGCGGCATCATCTTGCCGATCTTTGGCGGCGCAGCGGAGGCAACCGACCGCAAGGCCATTCAGGTGCTGAGCGACACCTTCCCGGATCGCAAGATCCGCACCGTCGACGGGATGGCGATCATCCGTGAAGGCGGCAACGTCCACTGCACAACGCAGCAAATGGCGGCAAGACGCGCATAAACGAGAATGAAGGAGGTTCGACCAACGACATGAGAAACGTAAAAGTTGCGGCTACGCAAATGAGCTGTTCATCCAATAAAGAAGAAAATATCGCAAAGGCGGATCGACTGGTCCGGGAAGCGGCCCGGCAGGGGGCACAAATTATTTTGTTGCAGGAGCTGTTTGAAACGCCGTATTTTTGCCAAAAAGAAAAGTCTGACTACTACGTCTACGCAACTGAACTGGAGGAGAATGCCGCGATTCAGCACTTCCGCAAGGTCGCCAAGGAGCTGGAAGTGGTTCTGCCGATCAGCTTCTATGAGAAAAAAAACAACGCACGCTACAACTCGCTGGCGGTGATTGACGCGGACGGCGAAGTGCTTGGCCTTTACCGCAAAAGCCATATCCCGGACGGCCCGGGGTATGAGGAGAAATTTTATTTTAATCCGGGAGACACCGGGTTTAAAGTGTGGAAGACGCGTTATGCCAAAATCGGCGTTGGCGTATGCTGGGATCAGTGGTATCCGGAAGCTGCCCGCTGCATGGCGCTGATGGGCGCCGAGCTGCTGTTCTATCCGACGGCGATTGGTTCGGAGCCGCAGGACAGCTCGATCGACTCCAAGGATCACTGGCAGATGTGCATGCTTGGACATGCCGCTTCCAACCTGGTGCCGGTGATCGCCTCGAACCGCGTTGGCGTTGAGTCCGACGAGGATTCGAGCATCACGTTCTATGGCTCGTCCTTTATCGCCGGGCCGCAGGGCAACAAAGTTGCAGAAGCCAACCGTACGGAGGAGACGGTGCTGGTAGCGGAATTTGACCTCGATCAGCTGGAGATCCAGCGTATTGAGTGGGGGATTTTCCGCGACCGCCGGCCGGACCTCTACAAAATCATTACCTCTTACGACGGCGAGCTTCGCATCGACTAAACCACATAAGCAACGCTAGATGAGATAGCCCCCAATTGCATCGTACTTTGTGATTGGGGGCTTATTGCTGATGTGTCGGGTTCGGCGAGTCAAGCCGAGCCGGGTTTGATAGCGGGGTTGGCGTCCACGATGGCCTGCGCAACGGCCATGAGGCGGGGGAGATAGCGGAGCACCTCATCTGCTCGCTGCAGTAAGGCCGCCGTGGTTCCGACGCCAAGGTCGGCCAGCAAGGCGTGGAAATCCGGGGCGAGCCGCTCCCCTTCCTCCGGTGCGTCGGCTGCCAGCATCTTATGGCAACGCGCAAACGTGGCGGTGATCCAGAACACCGCCTCTTGATGGCGGCCGCGCTCAATCAGCTCGCGGCTGCCGTCAATGGCGACCGAACGCGCGCCGGGTGTGATGTCGCTTAAGAAGGGGAACGGCGTGGCAACCCGCGCTGCCGCCGTGTCATACGTACGCTCCAGCGCCTTCAAATGCTCCTCCGTCCTTTGGGCGGTGAGCTGTGAGCAACCCAGGAGCGGCAGCAGTTCGGCATAGGTCTCGCTATGCCCATACGCCTCGAGCACCTCGCGGGCCGCTAGGTAACGAAGCCGTATGGTGGGGTTGCGAAGGGCCGCGGTCAGCAGCACATGGGTTGTCACCCCGGTTGGGAACAACCATCCTAAGACTTGGTCCTGCCGCGGCGCCTCGGGATCGATACTGCGGAGCCCGCGTTCGATCCGATCGTGCGCATGCTTGCAGCGTCGCAGGACCCAAGGCTTCTCGGCGAAGCGGGGGGCCACTTCCGCTTGCAGCCGGCGTAGCCGCCCCGTAGGGTCGGCGATGATCGTATCCGTCCGGAAGCTCCCGGCCAGATGATAATCTGATAGTACCGCTTCCGCCGATGCCAGCTGGCTCCAGGACAGGTAGGTTGCTTCAAGTAATGCTTGCTCGTAACGGAATTTTCCCAGTTTCGGCGGAGGCTCTGTCGGCTGAGTTACAACGATCAGATCGATGTCGGAGCTTTCCGGCAGATCTGCTTCTCCCGGTAATCCCACCGTGGAGCCGCTGAAGTAAGCACCTAGGAAACCGGCTTCCCGGCTGGCATGTTGGTCGACCCATCGGGCGGCAGCCTTTCGAGCTTCCTCGACTTTCATCCATACCTCCTCAAATTTGCAGGCATGCTTCGATGAACATCGAGGCATCCTCGTGATACAATCAAGATCATTAGAGATCCGGGTTACGTTATTAGATATGCCCGAGAGATCCTAGAAAGAAGGGATAAGAGTGGGACGTACGCTGTATTTTGCCTTAATTATGCTTAGTTTAATTTGGGGCGGTTCGTTTTTCTTCATCAAAATCCTGCTGCCCGACTTCGGCCCCTGGACCGTAGCGTTCCTGCGATCTGCCTTCGGGCTGGCAACGATTACGGGCGTCATGCTCGTCTTGCGCAAGCCGTTTGGGTTCCGCTCGATTCCTTGGCTGGCGATGGTCATCATGGCGCTGATCAACACGGCGATTCCGTGGGCGTTGATCGGCTTCAGCGAGACGCGGCTGACGAGCAGCCTGGCGTCGGTGCTCAACGCCACGACTCCGCTGTGGACGCTGGTGGTAGGCGTCATCTTCTTTCGCGTTGCCACGAGCCGGATGCAGTGGGCCGGGATGGGAATCGCTTTCCTCGGCTTGCTCGTACTTGTAGGCGTCAGCCCAACTTCGCTTGCCTCGGTAGACATGCTTGGGTTCGCCTGCATGCTGGCGGCAACGTTGTGTTATGCCGTCGGCACGCACCTGTCCAAGCGCCTGTCCGGCGGGTTGTCGATGTATCAGGTGACCTTCGGCACCTTGATCAGCGCGATGGGCGGCAGCGGTCTTATGACGCTGATCGCCGAGCGGGACTCGCTGGCCCCGCTGGCTAAGCTCCCTACGCTTGGCGCGGTGATCGGGCTGGGCGTGTTTGGCTCGGGGGTGGCGTATATTTTGTTCTACTTTATGGTCCAAAAAGGAACCCCGCAATTCGCCACCACCGTCACGTATCTCGTTCCGGCGAGCGCGATTATTTGGGGGTTCACGCTGCTGAACGAGCCGGTGAGCTGGCGCTTGCTGGTCGGGCTGGTGTTCATCCTCGGCGGGGTGTACTTGGCGAACCGAAGCGGCTCGGGCAGTGCCGGGCAGGAGGCCAAACGCCAGGAGCTGCCGGTGGTCTCCGACCCGGATGCAGCAAGCATCCCTGATGTACCGCGATCTTTATGAAGGAGGAGAAGCGATGCTGCATGTGGTGAACGGTCTTGGCTGCGTTGAGCAAACGGTGTTGGAACTGGTCGCGCAAGGAGCCGAATACCCCAAGGACCTGTTCCGCCAAGTTGAACATCTTCTGAATCGCCTTGGCTTAGGGGATGTGAAGTTCCGCTATCGTTTGGCGGGGTTCATCTGCAAGGATTCCCTTGCCCTTGGCGCTGGGATCCGGCAAGCGAAACCATTCGTCGAGGTTGATCCGCGGTTCTCCGCGCCGATGGGACCACTCATTGGTTCGGGGATCGTAGCTGTAATCTCTAGCCCAATCTTGGCCTCGGGCGGCCACCTGACGGAGCGCGTATCCGATAAAGGCGACCTCGTCGGCCGTCATGATCGGATGCAGGGAGATCCGGATCCAGCCAGGTTTTGCGGTGAAATCGCCGCTAGCGATTCGGCGGGCGATCCGTTGCGAGGTAGCCTGATCGATGCCCAGCAGATAATGGCCATACGTTCCCGCGCAGGAGCAGCCGCCGCGGGCCTGGATGCCAAAGTGGTCGTTCAGCAGCTTGACGGCCAGGTTATAGTGAACCTGATCCAGGGTGAACGAGACGATCCCCAGACGCTCGCGGCTAGGCCCGCCCAGGATGGTCAGCCCTGGGACGGTTTCCAGCTCCGACAGCAACCGGTCGGTTAGCTCCCGTTCCCGGCGGAGCAGGCGGCCTGCGCCCATCTTCTCTTTGAGCCGCAGGCATAGCGCCGTGCGTGCCGCCTGCATCACCCCCGGCGTCCCGCCATCCTCCCGTGATTCGGCGTCGGATAGATACTGGACTAAGCCCCACGGGCTGGTCCAGGACACCGTGCCGCCGCCCGGGCGGTCCGGCGACGCCCCCGCGCTGAGCCCCGCATTCATCACCAGCACCCCGCTCGTGCCGGGGCCGCCCAGAAACTTATGCGGGGAGAAGAGGATGGCGTCAAGCCGCTCCTCCGGCGCTCCCGGCGGATGCATATTGATCGGGACGTAAGGGGCGCTGGCGGAGTAATCCGCCACGCAGATGCCGCCGTGCCGATGCATCACCCGCGCGAGCTCATGAATTGGCGTCACGAAGCCGGTCACATTGGAGCAGGCGGTAAACGCGCCGATTTTGACGCGGCGCTCCCGGTAGCGGCGGAGCAGGAAGTCCAGCCAAGCCGGATCCACGCGGCCGTCGGCCCCCGGCGGGAGGCAGACGACCTCGCCGATCGTTTCCGCCCAGGAGATGTGGTTGGAGTGATGCTCCATATGCGTGATGAAAACAACCGGCCGCTCCCGTTCGGCCATTCCGCTCCGGTAAGCTGCCCGCCAAGCGGCGGGGACCTTTAATCCAAGCAGGCGCTGCAGCTTGTTCACCGCCCCCGTCATCCCCGTTCCCTCGAATAACAGGATGTCGTTGGGGCCGGCGTGGACATGGTGCTTGATGATCCGCTTCGCCTCCTCATAAGCGGCGGTCATGGCCGTGCCGGTCAAGCTGGCGGCGGTGTGGGGATTGCCCGCCAGCGGGCCGATCTCCTGGGCTAGCTTCTGTTCAATCGGCCGATATAGGCGGCCGCTGGCGGCCCAATCGGCATAGAGCAACGTTTGCGTCCCGTACGGCGTAACAAAAGGATGGCGGTAGCCGATCGTATTTTTCCGGTAAACCTCAAATTCCAATTCCTCTATCTCCAGCAAACCAAGTCTCCCCCTGTTAGGTTACTGTAATAACGCTTTAGGTTATGTGCATTCGCCTAGGGGGGTTAGGGCTGCGGGGGAAAGTTCAGAAAACCTCCACAAAGCGGACAGCGGCGCGCCTTACGTAGGCTTCGTCTTCAGATAAACAGCTGAATATCCGATTCCAAGGCATCGCGCAGGTACGTTTGGGCATCGATGATCTCCACCTCCGGGAGGAATTCCTCCGGCTTAAAGCCCATAATCTCCACCGACAGCTTGCAGCCGTAGAACTTGATGTTTTTCTTGCGGGCTCCTTTGAGAAAGTGGATCAGACGGGGGGCCTCCTGGTCCTCGATCATCTCATCCAACATCCATTTGCCCAGCCCGCTGTAATTCATTTTGGAGAGCGGCAGCTCGTCCGGCCCTTTGGGGGTCATCCAAGTCATCAGCTTCTCATACAGCGTTTTGTCCTCCAGCGTCATCTTCTCCGGATCGCGCACGAGAAACAGGCCCCAGAAGGCAAAAAACATCGTCACCTCCACACCGATATCCCGCGCGCTGTTCGCCAGAATCAGCCCGGCCATTGCTTTGTCGTAATCCCCGCTGAACATCAGCAGATTCATTCTTTTTTGCGCCATTACGGTCCAGCCTCCATCGTTGATGATTTGGATAAAGCTGGTATTAGTATGGTTCCGGGAAGGCAGCCTATCCTCGGTTCACAAATCGCTCAAAAATGGCGGTTGTCCATGCGCGTTCATCCGCGGGCTGACCGAGGGTCCTTGATTTCGAGGGTGCCTTTAGGGTACCCTTTCTTTAAGATTTAAGAACGTCCTTCTGCAACAAAACAGGCGGGATGTCGTCTTTCATTTTGAGGTGATGCGGATTGAGGAAATACGCGTTAGGTTTGACCGTGATGCTATTGGCGCTCCTGCTTGTCGGATGCGGCACCTTCGATCCGGTGAACAAAGCGATCAATAAGCTGAGACCGGCCGTACCCGAAGATCCAGCGCAGGATGCGGAAGGTCCTTTTACCGTAGAGTTGTCTGTTCCGAAGCGTGCTGGGATAGACGAGACCTTTACGTTAATCGCCAGCCTGCATAATTTGTCCAAAACCGAATATGAGCTGATGAGTCGCCCTCGGGTGTTCCATTACCTGATCGTGGACAGCTTGGGCAACCGGGTGAACACGATCACCCAGGTGGACAGTGCGGTGGTTCGCAGCATGGGGGGAGAAACGGATATTAACGAGTTTTTCGAGACCCGGATCGATCGGATCGGAACGTATGAAATATATGCGGTCGCCGAATTTTCGATCAAAGAGAATGGAAAATACAAGAGTCTCACCTATGAGACCGAGCATCATTACATCGAAATCGGTCCCTACAGCTGACAAAGAGCAGACCCGAAGGATCCAGCGGATCCACGGTATCTGCTCTTTTTTGGTAGGCTTAGAAATCAAAGTTGTCGGGGTCCGGACCCACGCGAAGGTTCTCGTTAAGCGCGCTGATCCGTGCCATATCCTCTTCCGTCAACGCGAAATTAAACACGTCTGCGTTCTCGGCAATCCGATCCGGCTTGGTCGATTTCGGAATCGTTACCACGCCGTTCTGAAAATCCCAGCGAAGGATGATTTGGGCGACCGATTTTCCATATTTACGGGCAAGCTCTTGTAACACAGGATGATCCAGCAGTTGCCCTTGCATGAGCGGGGACCATGCCTCCATTTGAATGCCGTGTTCGCGGCAGAAGGCTTGCACTTCCTGCTGCGTCAGACGAGGATGGTATTCGACCTGATTGACCATCGGCACGATTTCCGCGTCTTCCATCAAGTCCTTCAGATGGTGAACTTGGAAGTTGCTGACGCCGATCGCCTTGACCTTTCCGGCTTGGTAGAGCGTTTCTAACGCACGCCAAGCTTCTTTATATTTACCGGCGACGGGCCAGTGAATCAGATACAGGTCCAGATAGTCTAGTCCCAGCTTCTGCAGGCTGGTTTCATAAGCAGCGAGCGTCTCTTCGTATCCGAGGTCGGCGTTCCATACCTTCGAAGTGACAAACAGCGCTTCACGCGGGATACCGGCTTCCTGCAAGCCTTCGCGGATGCCTTGTCCGACGCCTTTTTCATTCGCGTAGATTGCTGCGGTATCGATGCTGCGGTAGCCGTGGGTAATTGCGAACTTCACCGCGTCTACCAGCTCCTGTCCTTCCTCGACCTTGAATACGCCAAGGCCAAACCAAGGCATCTTCACTCCGTTGTGCAGGGTGGTGGTATCTTGCAAATGGGTAATCATATCAAAATAGCCTCCTATGAACTTTGAAGTTGAGTTTGGTGATGAAATAGATGATTAGTTATGTTGAAGCGATGGTTGTGAAATGATCGTCTCCTGCCGGTCTTTTCTTTCCAGAGCACGGCTCCAGCCCGTGAGAAGTACGGCAGCTGCGACCATCAGTGCGCCAATCCACGAGGTATGGATCAGACCCAACGAATCGGTGATGACCCCGCCCAGGTAAGACCCCAGGGCAATCCCGGCGTTAAAGGCCGCGATGTTGATCGCGGAGGCCACGTCGACGGCGGACGGGACAAACCGCTCTGCCAGCATCACGACGTAAACCTGCAGCCCCGGAACGTTCATGAAGGCCAGCAGTCCCATGAGGAAAATGGTCACCAAGCCGGCGACTTTGAACGGAGCCGTGAACAGCAAGGCCAGCAGGATCAGCGCCTGTACGATAAACATATAGAACAAGGCCCGAATTGGCTGACGATTGGACAACTTGCCGCCCACCATGTTGCCGATGGCAATCGCGATGCCGTAGACCAGCAAGATGACGGCGACCGCGCTTTCCTTGAAGCCTGTAATTTCAAGAAGGATCGGCGATAAGTAGGTATAAACGACAAAGGTGCCTCCATACCCGAGGGCCGTGATCAGGAACAATAGCAGCAGCCGTCCGTTCGTCACCAGCTTCACCTGGTCACGGAACGCGGTTCGCCCCCCTTTCCGCAAGCCGGATGGCACCAGCAGGCTGTTGGAGATAAAGCCAATGAGCCCCACGACGACGATCAGGATAAAGGCGGCGCGCCAGCCGAGCTGTTGACCGATGAAGGTGCCAAGCGGCACGCCGGTGACCGTCGCAACGGTCAAGCCGGTGAACATGATGGAAATCGCGCTGGCCCGGCGGTGTTCCGGCACTAAGTCAGCGGCAATCGTTGAACCGATCGACATAAACACGCCGTGTGAAAAAGCAGAGATCACCCTTGCCGCGAGCAGCATGACAATGCTAGTTGCCGCCGCAGCCAAGGCATTGCCGATCATGAAGACGACCATGATCCACAGCAGCAGTGTTTTGCGCGACATTCGTGCGGTTAGCGACGTGAGTACCGGTGCTCCAAAAGTGACGCCTAACGCATATAAGGAAACCGTCAGCCCTGCGGTGGTCGTAGAAATGTGCAGGTCCTCGGCGATCAAAGGCAGCAGACCGACGCTGATAAATTCGGTTGTCCCGATGGCAAAGGCACTAATGGCCAAGGCGAGCAGCGCCAAGGTGCTTCTTTGATGATTCATGAGTCAATCTACCTCCCAAAAGATAATGGTTTGCAGGTCGCCGCTGATCTGCCGGGGAATGATGCAGAAGCGAGCGACAAATGCTATTATGGGAGATAGGGTAGTTTTTGAGAAGTACGCACTTTGAAGTAATATAGGAACCTAAAAGTAATGTAGGTACTTTTTTGTGCCTATTAAAAAGAAGGAGCAATCTCAATGAAAGAGAAGAAATATAATATCTCCGTAGAAGCGACGCTTGAGGTGATCGGCGGGAAGTGGAAATGCGTGATCCTGTGCCACTTGACGCACGGTCGGAAACGAACCAGTGAATTAAAACGCCTGATGCCCGACATCACTCAGAAAATGTTGACCCAACAGCTTCGCGAACTGGAGGCCGACGGCGTTATTCGCCGGATCGTCTACCAGGAGGTCCCGCCTCGGGTCGAGTATGAGCTAAGCGAATACGGGGAGAGCTTACGGGGAATTTTGGATGCGCTGTGCGCCTGGGGAGAGCAGCATATCCACAAGGTGTATGGCAGCTATGATGTTCTGGAAGAGAACGTGCTGAATGAACATTTGAAATCGTAAGGTCTCTTCGGTTATGCTGTCCATGAAAAGGAGCGATGATCGATGAAACCTATCACGGTATTGATTGCGGACGATGAGCCGGAAATCGCCGACTTGATCGAGCTGCACCTGGCCCGGGAAGGATACCGCTGCATCAAAGCGTCCAACGGGCAGGAGGCGCTGGATGTCATCCAGACGCAATCCGTGGATCTTGCGATCTTGGACATTATGATGCCGAAGATCGATGGGTATGAAGTGACCCGGCAAATCCGGGAGAAGCACCATCTGCCGATCATTTTCTTAAGTGCAAAAGCAACCGATCTGGATAAAATCACCGGCCTGGTACGCGGGGCGGACGATTATATGACGAAGCCGTTTAATCCGATGGAGCTGGTGGCCCGGGTGAACGCCCAACTGCGGCGCTTTATCCAGCTGAACCCGTCGGTTGCCGGTCCCCCGGATGAGCCGGTGCTGGAGGCCGGAGGGCTTGTGATCCATCCCGAGCACCGGACAGTGTTCCTCTACGGCGAACCGGTAGAGCTGACGCCGAAAGAGTTTGATATCTTGGTCCTGCTGGCCAATCATCCGAAGAAGGTGTTCAGTTCGGAGCATATTTTTGAGAAGGTCTGGGGCGAGGCTTATTATGAAGGCGGGAATACGGTCATGGTGCATATCCGAAGCTTGCGCAAGAAGCTGGGGGAAGACCGGCACAAGAACAAGCTGATCAAAACCGTCTGGGGAGTAGGGTACACGTTCAATGGATAATCACACCGACAAACCGAAATTTCGCAACTTTCGCTTCCAAATGATCCGGTTGTTCGGGCTGAGCATGATATTGTCTGCAGGGACAACCTTTCTGACTTATCTGGCGCTGCGGGAGTATTATCATACGCTGCTGCGTGAAGACCCGTTGTATAACGTCCGCCGGATGATGCGTGAGATCGGTGACATCAACGTGTTTCTAATTATCTTTATCCCGCTCTCGTTCTTATACTTCTATTTGCTGACTCGGCGTTATGTCGCGTATTTCCGGGAAATTTCCCGGGGAATCAATCAACTGGCGGGAGGAGACTTCACCCATCGGGTTCATATTCCTTCCGGCGACGAGTTCGGAGAGATTGCACGGGACATCAATTTGGCCAGCGAGAAGCTGCAGCAAGCCGTGGAACGGGGCGACTTTGCCGAGAACAGCAAGGAGCAACTTGTGCTGAACCTGGCCCATGATCTTCGAACCCCGCTAACTTCTGTGATTGGATATCTGGATTTCATCCTGCAAGGGAAAGACCTCACCGCCGAGCAGATGAAGCATTACACCACGATCGCCTACACCAAATCGCAGCGTCTGGAGAAGCTGATCGACGAGTTATTCGAAGTTACGCGAATGAATTACGGTAAGCTGAACATCCATCGCCGGCCGCTTGATTTGAGCGAGCTGCTGAGTCAATTAACCGAAGAGATGTACCCCGTGTTTGAAAAAAATGAGCTGGCCGTTCGCCTAAAAACCGAACCGCAGCTGATGATCTCCGGCGATGGCGATCTGCTTGCCCGCGTCTTTGAGAACTTGCTGTCCAATGCCGTTCGTTACGGCAAAGACGGGGAGTACGTTGACGTCCATGGGAAGATGGACGGGGAAGAGGTTGTCGTGCGCGTGACCAACTACGGGGACTCCATTCCGCCGGACGAGCTGCCGCATGTGTTTGATATGTTCTTCACCGGCGATCGTGCGCGTACGTATCAGGAAGGCAGCACCGGTCTTGGCCTGTTTATCGCCAAAAATATCGTGGAGCAGCACGAAGGTACCATCTCGGTGCAAAGCGATCTGATTCGGACCGAGTTTGAAGTGAGGTTGCCAAAGCTTAGAAACTTATGAGTTGAAATCCTGTCTCGTTGTGAGGCGGGATTTTTTGTCGTTAGGGCCTCCGTAGGGCACCTATGCCAGCCGCCTTCCCTTGATGATTATCCCGTTGCCTCAGAAAGTGCGCATCTCATTACCAGTCACCAGGTAACCTTATCTTGCCCTCCCTTGCTCTCCTCATTTTTCCGCTGAACGAAAGGGATAATCATGCAAAGAGGCGCGAGAAGGACCCCTTGGGGAGACGACACACAGTATACGAAAAATAATTTCCTTGATCACGCAGCTCCGTCGCGGAACGTTGACCTTGGCGGTGCTAAGCCAGTTGCGAACGCCGCAATACGGGTATTCGCTCGTTCAACGGCTGGATCAATCCGGGATCACCATTGATCAAAGCACATTGTATCCGCTGCTGCGCCGGCTGGAGAAGCAGGAACTTACTCACCGGCTGCCGGAACGGAGCCGGGAGGACATCGCGCTGGAGCTGCGCTCCACGATTGAGAATATGCTGGCGGAGGAACCCAGCGAAGCCGAAGTGAAGGAGGCGCTGACTCAATTGGGCGATCCGGCCGTGTTGGCCGCTCAGTATCGGGACCAACCAACGTTTTTGATCGGGCCTCGCTTCTATGAAACTTATGTTCAGGTCTTGAAAATGATTGTCCCGATCGTGGTCGTAATTACCCTCCTTTCGCTGATTGCCAACCAAATCATTACGTATTCTGGTGAAGTCGTTCCGGCGGAGGCCGCGGCAGTCCTGCTCAGCAAAGCTATAGGGACGGTGTTTAGCACGGGGGTGCAGACCGTATTTTGGATTACCCTGGCGTTTGTCATTCTGGAACGGACGGGAACCGGCAATGAACTGCCGCTGAACGGCAAGTTCAAAGCTTGGACGCCGGATGATTTGAAGGATACCCGATATGTCCCTGCGAAGAAAGTGATCAAGAAAAGCGAGGTATTCGCCAGCCTCATGTGGACGGCGATATGGGGAAGCGTCTATTTTAACGCAGATCGGTTGATTGGCGTATATGAGAAAGGCCGAAACGGCATAGAAATGACGACTCCGATCTTTAATCAGGAGGTACTGCTTTCGTATTGGCCGTTTATCGCGGTGGTTCTTGCGCTGGATGTTGCTCTGGCGATCTACAAATGGATCGTTGCCCAATGGAACGTGAAGATCGCGTTCCTGAACGTGGCCAACCACGTCCTTTCGTTGGTGGTGTTCGGCACCATCATCGGAAATGCAGAGCTGCTGTCCCCCGGTTTTATCGCGAAGTTGGAGGATATTTTCGGATTGGGAGTTTCCGGCTTCAACTCCGGATGGATCATGTGGGTGGTGTTGTTTGCTTACATGTTGTTCGCAGCCTTGGACAGTTACTAAGGGTTCCAGAAAGCTAACCTTTCCAAACCGGCAAAATAAACAATCGTCAAAAAATCCCCACTCTCTTGGTGAAAGAGGGTGGGGATTTTCGTTTAGAAGCTCACTTAGGCGGTCGTTTTCCGGGACCGGTACAGCAGCAAGCCCGTCAGAATCGCGAAATACAGGAATAGGGCGCCAAAGGTGTACAGGTACATCACCGGTTGATTTTGCAGATACCCGACGATGGGGATGTTCAAAATCAGCAACAGTGGAAATCCGAACATAATTGCGGACGCGCTGCCCATGACCAAGTTGTCCGTCGTATTCGACTGAAATTTCGAATCGACGGCTTTGACGAGCGCAAGCCCGGTAGAAATCGTTCCGGTCAGCATCCCGTAAAAACCGAGAACGTTTGGCAATTTGTCCTCCGGCAACACCCGCGGCACTAACCAAACTATAAACCATACCGTTACTAACCCGCCGACTGTCGTTAGGATGAGTACCGGCGTCAAGTATTGCTTCAACGCGTAGATCGAGATCGCAGCGATCGAGGCGGCGATCATGTAATCGAAGGAAAATCCGGAGATCCGCTGCAACAGGTAGTTGTTCGGGGAATGCTCCAACTGGAAGCCCGCTTGCTTCCAACGGTTGAGAATCCACCGGAACAACATGGCGTACAGGCTGCCGATGAGGAAGTGGAAGCCAATCAGCAGTTGGGCCAATGTTTCCCCATAGGTCCCGAGTGGAGTCAGCACCGCCTCCAGTCCACGTAACGTCAAGTAAGTGACCAGGTAAATAAAGCCGATCAGCGCGATTTGGTAGGTCAGCTTGTCGATCGCGTCACTGAGCGGAATTTCGCCTTCTTCTGATTTTTCCGTGACCTCGGTGCGTTCTTTGAGTGGGCGGGATGCCGCCTGTTTAAATTTCGGATGGCGGATCAGGAAGTTCATCAGAATGATTCCGGGAATCACGGCCCAGATGAAGCCGAACCCGGCAATGGTTAGGCCGAGGTTCCCGCCGCCTTCAAGCCCCAAAGCCTCCCAACGGCTGCCGATCGAATAGGCTTGTCCCGGACCTTGTCCATACCCGAGAGGGAGCAGCAAGCCGATGCCTGGGAACATGTCGGGATAGAAAAGCTCTGTCAGGATCAGGAGCAGACCAAATCCCACCAGCCCTTGGATAAGGTACGTCGAGACGATGAGCATCCCAGATTTCATGACCGCCGGGCTGTTGGACACCTCCCGTTCTTTGAGGGAGAGGGCAATGAATCCGATCGCCATCAGATGGTAGACCAGTTGCCCCAGACGATCGAGGTTGAAATTCAGCCACCCGAGCAGCTCCGGACCCACGATCAATCCGAGGATGCCGGCGACCATGGAGGTGGGGACGATGATTTTGCGCAACAGTGGAATGCGCGCCTTGAGGACGGCCGATACGACCATCAGCAGCGAAAGCAGCGTAAAGTCGATCACGAAAGACCATGAATTATCCAAAGGGAGAACCTCCTATTTTCTACCGGAGTGCACGCTGTTTCAGCGCGGTCATAAATTTGAGCCATTTGTAAGCCGAGGTTCGCGGTTGGTAAAACAGGAACCGATACAGCTTATCGCCGACATAAAATTCAAACTTGTGGTGAAGCTGTACGTTGATCCCCTCCAACTCGGTAAATGGGAAGGAATACGGCTGTCCGTTATCCCCTTGAAACGTAAGAGAATCTTCGTGATCAGCGTTCCAGCGCAGTTGTCCCGTTCCCAGCGATTGAAAGGGCTGCTCTCTTTCCGACACATACATATGCACGGGATCCTGCATGACGGATTCCCAGGAGGTGAGCTGTTCCGGTTCTTGTATTACTTGATTCAGCCGTTCCAGCTGCCAGCGATTCCAGTCCCGCGTAGTCGAGAAGCGCAGCGGATGGGTAAACTGCGCGAATTTGCCCTGCGGCGTGTAGCGAACGGTATAGCCGCAGGCCGTGCAGCCGAACAAGTCTTGTTCGGAGCGGAGGCGGCCTGGTACTTCGCAGTGCGGGCAGATAAACAGCAGGCGCTCCAGGTAATGCGCCGGGGCTTTACCGTAATAGGCAGCCCCGGTTTGGGATTGCCACTCTGCATCGTCATGCGCCAACGCCTCCGTCAGCAGGTGATGGATCTCATCTGGGGTATGGTTGGCGAATGCGCCAGCGTCCCATTTTTTCTCGAAGGAGAGGTGAATGGGTCCCCTGCGATGGTTCTCCGCCCAACGGGGAGAGGACAGATGACCGCCGGAAATGGTGGCGATGACCACCGGAACATCCAGCAACTTCACCAGCTTGGCCGTGGAATAGAACAACGGCTCGGTCGTCCCGTCCCAGTTCCGGTTCCCTTCCGGGAAGAGACCGATGACGCGTCCGCTCTGCTTGGCTTTGATCATGCTGCGGATCGTCCGCGTATCGTTTTTATTTTTCATTTTGGGGATTGCCCCGGTGTAATTCAGCAGCTTGGCCAGCAACGTGTTCCGGAACAGGGAAGCTCCGGTCACGAAGCTGATCGGCTCGTCCACGTAACAGTTGATATAGAACGGGTCCCAGTTGGTTACATGGTTCGCCAAAATCAGATACGGCGGCTTCAAGCCCACGGTATCGTTGCGCTCCACCTTGATCTGGGAACGGCTTTGGAGGAATGCGCGTAGGGCCGACAACACGAGCCGCTGCGCGATTTTTCCCGGTTTTTTCTCAATGCTCACAGAGTCACATCCTGAAGGATTAATTTCAAAAAACACATTAATATTGTTATATCATATTTTGGATAAATTCGTTGGCGGGAACTTGTTGGTGTAGAAAAAAAGAACGGCCAGGGGGCCGTTCTTGGGGTGGGGCTTTGAAAGATTAGCCTTCAAGAGGCTCGGAATCAATAAATTCGACGGGGAGACGCCGCTCCTCACCCACTGGAAGGCATAATCGGCAATCTCAAATTTTCCGTCTCCTTTTCCGTTAATGATCCCCTTGTTGACCAGCTCCATAATGGCATCTTTCGCATAGGAACCGTCAATGTCCGACATTTGAGTTGCTGCATGCAATCAAATTTTGAACTATTGATTTGGGAACATAATAAAGCCCTTGCTGCCAAAGACAGAAGGGCCAAAAGGGAAGTATAGCAGGATGAGGTATCCACTTACGCGGCGTCACCGGAAATCCGGCGGAATGCGCCGGGACACACCGGTGGCAATGGCCGCGTTGATGACGGCTTTGCGCACGAGCGGGACGACCTGATCATTAAAAATACTCGGGATGATATACTGCTCGTTCCGCTCCTCGTCAGTAACGGCGGAGGCGATAGCTTGTGCTGCGGCCAGCTTCATCGCTTCGTTGACCACGCGGGCCCGACAATCGAGCGCGCCGCGGAAGACGCCGGGGAACACAAGCACGTTGTTGATCTGGTTCGGATAGTCGCTTCGGCCGGTCGCGAAGACAGCTGCGTGAGCCAGCCCTACCTCCGGATCAACCTCCGGGTGCGGGTTGGCGAGGGCAAACACGATCGGCTGCTCGTTCATCGTCCGCAAATGTTCACCGGTCAGCAGATTCCCCGCAGAGACGCCGATGAACACGTCAGCACCAGGCAGGACATCTTGCAGCGAGCCGGGCTGACTTTCCACCTGCGGCTGCTCCGCGAGCCACTGCCACATCGGGTGGCTGTACGTTCCACCGCGGACAATCGCTCCCTCCTTGTCCACCGGCACAAGCTTAGTTACGCCTGCGGACAGCAGCATTTTGCAAATGGAGACACCCGCTGCCCCAACACCGCTTACCACGACCCGCACCTCGGACATCGATTTGCCGACGACCTTCAGCGCGTTAATTAACCCGGCGATCACGACCACCGCTGTTCCGTGCTGATCGTCATGGAAGACCGGGATGTCCAGTTCCTCCGCCAGCCGCTGCTCAATTTCGAAGCACCGGGGGGAGCTGATGTCCTCCAGATTGATGCCGCCAAAAATCGGACTGATCGCTTTAACGGTACGAATGATTTCTTCCGTATCGCTCGTATCCAGGCAGAGCGGAAAAGCATCAACCCCGGCCAGCTGCTTAAACAGCATCGCCTTGCCTTCCATCACCGGCGCCGCGGCGTACGGACCGATATTGCCAAGCCCCAACACGGCGGTTCCGTCCGTGATGACCGCCACAGTGTTGCGTTTAATCGTCAGCGAAAACGCCTTGTTTCGACTTTCGTGGATCGCCGTGCAGATTTTGGCGACCCCTGGCGTATACACCTGCGACAGATCGTCGCGGTTGCGAATTGGCATCGTTGGCTCGATGGCGATTTTACCGCCGAGATGCATGAGAAACGTGCGATCGGAGACGTTGATCAGCCGGACACCATGCAGCTTGCGAAGCGCCTTGACGAACGCCGTTTCGTCTTGGTCGCCCGTATCGACGGTAATGTCGCGTACCGAAGATCCTTTAGCCGAGGAGATCACGTCGATCGACGTAATGTCGCCTCCGGCACCGCTCACCGCAGCAGCGACATCGCCGAAGCTGGCCTTCTTATGGTCGAGCTCCAATCGGATAATAATTAACGTACGTGCCATAACTTAAATCCACCCCCGCCATTTTACCGCCTCGGTCATTCGCTTCAGCCCCACGATATATGCGGCAAGACGCATGTTCACCCGGCGTGTCACCGAAGTCTGATAAACCTTGTGAAAAGCGTCCACCAACAGCTGCTCCAGCTTCGCGTTCACTTCCTCCAGCGGCCAGTAGTAACCCTGATTGTTTTGCACCCACTCAAAATAGGATACGACCACGCCGCCCGCACTCGCTAGGACATCCGGCACAATCAGAACCCCGCGCTTGGACAAAATTTCCGTTGCTGCATACGTCGTTGGACCGTTGGCCGCTTCGACGATCAGCTTAGCTTGGATGTGCGGCGCATTTTCCTCGGTGAGTTGGTTTTCGATCGCAGCCGGCACGAGGATATCGCATTCCTTCACAAGCAGTTCCTGATTTGTGATCCGGTTGGAGTAGAGGTGGGTCACCGCGCCAAAAGAATCCCGCCGATCCAACAGCTCGAGGATATCGAGCCCGTTTGGATCGTACAGCGCGCCGCGCGCATCCGCAATGCCAACGATGATGGCCCCGGCGTCATGCAGAAACTTCGCCAGGTAGCTGCCGGCATTGCCAAAGCCTTGGATGATGACCCGCGAGCCTTCCACCGCCATGCCGGCCATCTTTGCGGCCTCCTTCAGCACGATCGTGACGCCAAGGGCTGTCGACGATTCCCGTCCGTAGGAGCCGCCGAGCACCAGCGGTTTGCCGGTGATGAAGCTGGGCGAATCGAATTCGCGGATCCGGCTGTACTCGTCCATCATCCAGGCCATCACCTGCGAATTGGTGTACACGTCAGGCGCCGGGATATCCTTGGTCGGCCCAACCAATTGGCTGATCGCCCGGACGTACCCGCGGCTTAAGGCTTCCAGCTCGCGCATCGACATCGTCCGCGGGTCGCAGGCGATTCCGCCTTTACCGCCGCCGTAGGGCAGCGACACGATGCCGCATTTGATGCTCATCCACATCGACAAGGCCTTCACTTCCTCCGCCGTCACGTCGGGGTGGAACCGCACGCCGCCTTTGGTCGGCCCGACCGCGTCATTGTGCTGAGCGCGGTAACCGGTAAAGACCTGGACCGAGCCGTCGTCCATCTTCACCGGAATCCGTACGGTCAGCATCCGCAGCGGCTCCTTGAGCAGGTCAAACATCGCCGGCGGCTCGTTCATCGTCTGGAGCGCCATGCGAATGACCTGTTGGGTGCTGGTCAAAACGTCCATATTTTCCGAAAGTGTTCGTTTCCCGTTCATAATCATGGGTTACCCTTCTTCCGTCCGTATTGGAGAAATATTTGAAGTCTGCTAAGTTCGCTGCCGCAGCTCTAACGCTTGCCACAAACCTTATTGCAGCAAAAATCGCCTATTTGCGAATCTAACGCTGATCACGGAGCTTATTTCACCATTTTTCGGGTGAATTGAGGTGTTTTTGCCCAAATAGCGTGGCTCAGCGTCGTTAGAATTTTTGACATGCCGTTTTTGCAACAATAGCGTTCTGTATCAGCGTTAGAGCAGGGAGCACCGGCCTCGCGATCAACGAGCAAATGACCAAACGAGCTAGAGAGCAAGAGACCAAACAACCAAGCGACCAAGCGAACAAGAGAGAAAATTATCGCGAGCAAAAGAACAAGAGAGTAAGAGATCGCGAACAAGAGAGCAAAAGAGCATCCAGCAATCGTGCATCGCCTACAGCTTCCGGGAAGTCAGCTTGGCTTGGGTGAACAGCAGCAGGTAGTCATAGCCGCCGGCTTTCGAGTCGGTTCCCGACATATTAAAGCCGCCAAACGGGTGGGCGCCGACCAACGCCCCGGTGCATTTGCGGTTCACGTACAGATTGCCGCAGTGCATTGTTTCCAGCGCTTCGCTGATGCGATCCTCATCCCGGGAAAAGAACGACCCCGTCAGCCCAAACTCAGTATCGTTGTACAACGCGATCGCTTCGCGCCAATCCTTCGCTTTGCCGATCGCCAGCACCGGCCCGAAAATCTCCTCCTGCATAATCCGCGCCTTCCCATCAACGCCGGCGAACACGGTGGGTTCGATATAATAGCCGTTGCCTTCGGCTTGCTGTCCGCCGGTAAGGAGCTGCCCTTCCTGTTTGCCGACCTCAATATAATCGAGGATTTTGCGGAAAGAAGCCTCGTCGATCACCGGTCCAACCGCTTTATTGTGCTCGGGGAGGCCAATCTCCAGCTGCTTCGTCAAAGACACGACTTTCTCCACCACTTCGTCGTAGACGGACTCTACGATGAAAGCGCGGGATCCGGCGGAGCATTTTTGTCCCTGGAACCCAAAAGCTGAGGTCACGATGGCCTGAGCAGCCGCATCCAGATCTGCAGTTTCATCAACGACGATGCCGTCCTTGCCGCCCATTTCGGCGACCAGCCGCTTGATCCAGATCTGCCCGGGTGCCGTATCGGCTGCCAACTTGCTGATGCGCAGTCCGACCTCCTTCGAGCCGGTGAAGCTGATGAACCGGGTTTTCGGGTGCGTGGTCAGATAATCGCCAACCTCAGAGCCGCTGCCGGGGATGAAGTTCAGCACTCCGGCCGGCAAGTCAACCTCCTCCATCAGCGCAGCGAACTTGTAGGCGATGACCGGGGTGTTGGAGGCGGGCTTGAGCAGCACGGTGTTGCCAGCCACAATCGCCGCCGAGGTCATGCCCACGCAGATCGCCAGCGGGAAATTCCATGGCGGAATGATGACACCAACGCCGAGCGGGATGTAGGTCAGCCGGTTTTGCTCCCCCGGGACTGGCGTCAGCGGCATCGTTTCGTTGATCTCGCTCAGGCGGATCATTTCCCGTGCGTAAAAATTCAGAAAATCGATCGCCTCCGCCGTATCGGCGTCCGCTTCAGCGTAGTTCTTGCCGGCTTCGAGCACCATCAGGGCGGAGAACTCATGCTTCCGTTCGGTCATGAGCTTGGCGGCTTTCAGCAGGTACTGTGCGCGTTCGCGGGGCGGCACCTTTTTCCACGATTCAAACGCCGTAAGTGCAGCCTGCATCGCTTTCTCGGCCAGCTCCTGATCGGCTTTGCTGACCCAACCCATCGTTTCATCGAGATTGCCGGGGTTGATTGAACGGATTTTGGCCTCCGTAAAAATCTTCTCACCGCCGATCTGCAGCGGAATCTCCCGTCCCAGCTCCGATTTCACTTGGGAAATCGCGGCTTCCATGGCCTGGCGGGCCGATTCCTGACTAAAGTCGGTAAACGGTTCGTTGCGGAAAGCTTCCAGTTTTGCGGTTGTGCTCATAGGGGCGCGCTCCTTACGAATAAGATTTTGGATATTTACTTAAATAAGTTCTTTAAGACAAACCATACATTGGCGGGACGCTCCGCGAGGCGGCGCATAAAGTAGCCAAACCAATCGCTGCCAAACGGGACGTACACCCGAACCTTGTAACCTTCGCGAACGAGCGCAAGCTGTAAATCTTCGCGAATGCCATATAACATTTGAAATTCGTAGCGGTCCGGCGGAATGGCTAAATCTTGAATTGTTTTCTTAGCGTAGTCGATAATCTGGGAGTCATGGGTTGCTATGGCGGCATAACCGCCGTTCATCAGGTGGGTAGAGATGAGGCGTTTGAAATTTTCGTCGACGTCCGGCTTGGCCGGGTATGCGACTTTCGGCGATTCCTTGTAAGCTCCCTTCACGAGGCGAAGGTTCGGCTTAAGGGGCTTCAGATCCTCGACGTCTTCCAGGGAGCGATAAAGGTAAGCTTGGATGACGATGCCAACGTTGTCGGTTTGTTCGCGCAGTTGCTTGTAGATCGAGATGGTTTTTTCACAGTGGGCAAAATCCTCCATGTCGATGCGCACAAACAATCCGTACATTCGGGCCCGGTTCAGGATCGTGGTCAGGTTACGTAAGCAGATTTCGTCGCTAATCCCAAGCCCCAGCGAAGTGAGCTTCAGCGAGAGATTGGCTTCGACTCCGGCTTCGTTGATGGCGTCCAGCGTCTTGAGGCACATCCGCATGGATAGTTCTGCTTCGGCTTCCGTGGACACGAACTCGCCGAGATGATCGAGGGTGGCTACCCGACCAGTCGCATTTAATGCGCGTACAGCTTCAATTGCACCATCAATGGTTTCTCCGGCCACAAACCGACCGGCACCAAAGCGCAGTCCGTATCGGCGGGCCATACGTCCCACGGATTGGCTTTTGGCGAAGGATTGAAACAGGGTGCGGAGTAACGCGTCCATAGGCATCCATCCTTTTCCATTTCTCATTGTACACAAAATATACAATATTTTAGATTTTTGAACAATATAAGTTGAAAAAATAAACAAAAAAATTTTAATTTAAAGAAAAAATGTTCAATATTGAACAGTTCCAGGCTGAGTGAAGGTCCAATCTTTATGACGGGAATATTGAACCTCGCCTGCTTTCGTGTTAGATTTACAAGTAAAATTTCATTACGCGTGAGGTAATTATGTTTAATCATGAACGGATATCCTTCCGGCAGGACTTGACCCGTTTCAAACCGGAAGAAAATACAAGTGCATTACTTGCAGCGTTACAGGGCGGTCAGGCGGCGGCAGTCGAGCTGGACGGAGCGTTGTATCTGTTGACGCCGGATGATGCCGGGCGGCTTGAAGCTTTTGGCGAAGGGAGTATCGGCAAAGGACTGCGGCTTGACGGGATGAAGTTTGTCGTTTCGGTTGTGTTCAAGGAGTCGGAGCTGGCGCTTCCGATCAGCGAACTGGCATCCCGATGGTCCGGCGCAGATACGAGCGGGCGGCCGGCGTTGGTGGTCAATGATGGACAGGAGCCCGTTGGGTATCTTCCGATGATCGACCTGCTTAAAATAGCGGCGGACCGGCAGCAGCGGGCGGAGGCGTATTTTGACGCCCTGCTGGAGACGGTCAGTGATGCGGTAACGGTCGTGGACCGCAACGGTACGGTGATCGGCTGGAACACGGTGGCGGAAGAAGTGTACGGGATCGCCAAAGCGGACATCGTTGGCCGCACGATCGGTGAGCATTTTGATCCCGACGCATTGGTTGTGCTGGGGATTCTGGATGAAGGCCGGCGGCTGCGCGGGGCCTACCATCGTCCGCGGGAAGGCACGCATGTGCTGATCAATGCGTCGCCGATCGTGGAGCCGGGCGGGGGGATTATCGGCGGCGTGGCGACCGAGCAGGATATTACGCATCTTGTGAAGCTGAACGACGAATTGACGGTAGCGACGTCCCGTCTGTTGACCCAGCGGATCGGCGACGAGGATCCGTTTGGCTTAATCAGCGGGCGTGGCGAAAGCATGGGCAAAGTGATCAAACTGGCCAAAAAGCTGGCCGAAACCGACTCCACCGTGCTCCTGATCGGGGAGACTGGAGCGGGCAAGGAGCAGCTGGCCAGGGTGATCCATCGCGCCGGCGCGCGGCCGGAGGGGCCGTTCCTGTCGCTGAGCTGCGGGGCCGTCCCGGCGGGATTGGTCGAAGCGGAGCTGTTTGGCTATCAAGGCGGCGCCTTCTCGGGACAGCCGTCGGGTCAGGCTGGTCGGCTGGAGGCGGCGGACGGCGGCTCGATTTTTTTGAATGAGATTGAGTGTTTACCTTTAGACGTACAGGAGAAGTTAGCTCATTACATCAAGCACCGGACGATCACGCGGATTGGGGCCGCGGAAGCCGTGCCGGTATCGGTGCGAATCTTCGCCGGCACCAGCCAGGATCTGGGCCAGCTCGTGCGGGAGGGCAAATTCCGTGCGGATTTGTATTACGCGCTGAACGTGGTGTCGCTGAAGGTGCCGCCGCTGCGTGAGCGTCGGGAGGACCTGGGGCCGTTGGTGCAAATGTATTTGCGCGTGTATTCGTTGCAGTATCAGAAGCCGCTGCCGGCCGTTTCGCCGGAGGTGATGCTGGCGTTTGCGAATTACGACTGGCCGGGAAACGTAAGCGAGCTGCGGGCGGTGATCGAGCGCTGTGTGATTTTAAGCGAGAACGAACAAATCACGCTGGAGCACTTGCCGGAGGTGTTGCAGCAGCGGCAAGCTCAGCTGGAGTTCGCAGCGGCGGACTCTGCGGTGGGCATGCCGGTTGGCAGCGGAGCCGTTGCCGGTTCCGACTTCGGGCGGGGAACGAAGCTGTCCTCTGTGGAACAGGCGGATCGTCTTGACAAGATGCTGCGTCCGCGCATCACCCCCGAAGAGGAAATGGAGCTTATGAAGGAAGCGCTGGAGCGAACGGCGGGGAATAAGAGCAATGCAGCCAAGCTGCTGGGTATTTCCCGTGGGACGCTATATAAAAAGATTCGAGATTATAATTTGGTATAGCCATTTTTTCAGAACAGGCGGGGCCTTTGTGATAGAACACAAAGGCCCCGCTGCTTTGAGTAATCTATAGAGTGTATTCCTCATAAAAGGCAATTTTTGGCCTTAGTAAACATTCCCTCAATATTATATACATGGTACTATTACCTTGGAATATTATACTAAATGGGGGATTCTATCAATGAAAAAGAAAGTGTTACTCAGTTCTTTTTTACTATTATTTGTTTTGTCTAGCACTGTAGCTAATGCACATCCAGGTCGAACGGATGCTAATGGCGGTCATACGTGTCGGACAAATTGCGCAAAATAGGGATTAACAACGGGCGAATATCATTACCATAATGGGGGAAGCTCTTCTTCTAGTTCTAGTAAGAAATCCTCTTCTTCCTCCTCATCCTCTAAAAGTTCTACCAAACACTCTTCCAAAGGTTCCTCTGCCCCCAAATCGACAGAGCCAACCTATAAGAAATCTAAACTGACTGTATTTATTAATGGGGAGAAAGCAAATTTTAATAGTGATTTAATCATTTATCAAAATACAAACATGGTTCCTCTGCGTGAAATTTCTGATCTACTAGGTGCAACCTTTAATTATGATGCCAAAAGTGGTGTCATTACTGTAAGTAAAAATTCTAATAAGGTCACATTTACAATAGGAAGCAAAAAAGTGTATTACAATGGGGAAGCTGAAACGATTAATGTGGCTCCAATGATTGTCAAAGGAGTCACTTATGTACCGTTGCAAAGCCTTGTTAAAGGTCTTGAAGCGAGCTTAAAGGCGGATAATTCTAATAAACTTAGTATCACAATTAAGTAACATGTAAAGTAGCCATGAATCGGTTGCTCTATACCTCGACATGGGCCGAACCCTTGCTTGGGCTCCTGCATAGCATATAGCACACTTGCAGGAAGAGGGGCGTGACTCCATGATAGGGATAGAGTTGTCGGCGATTCACTATGTGTATCTGGCGTTTATCGTCTTCATCATGGCGTTGTTGATCAAGCGGCGCGATACGACGATGATTTGTGTGGCGGGGATTTTTACGTTGGGTCTGCTTGCGACACAAACGCTCAGCGGCTCGGTTTCGGGCATCTTTAATTCGTTTATTTATGCGACCAAGGAGCTAATGGGGACGATCATGATCATCTCGATCATCGTGGCAATGAGTCGGGTGCTGATCCGCACGGGCATCAATGAAACGATGGTGTCCCCTTTGACGCGGTTTATTCGCACGCCATCGATGGCGTATTGGGGCATCGGGATTATCATGCTGGTGACTTCGCTGTTTTTCTGGCCCTCGCCTGCGGTTGCGTTGATCGGCGCCGTTTTGCTGCCCGTAGCGATTCGCGTTGGGCTGCCGGCGTTGGGGGCGGCGATGGCGATGAATTTGTTTGGGCATGGCATCGCCTTGTCCGGCGACTATATCATCCAGGGAGCGCCGAAGCTGACGGCGGACGCCGCGGGCCTGCCCGTCTCCAGCGTGATGTCGGCCAGCGTGCCGCTGGTTCTCGTCATGGGCCTGGTGAGCACGGTGACCGCTTTTTGGATGATGCGCCGTGATCAGCGGAACGGCACGTGGCGCGACGGCCTGGTGGCCGGAAAAGGCACAGGTGGTGTGCTTAGCGAGGATCGTCCGACGAGCAAAGAGGATCGCGCAGCCATTTCCCCTCAAGCGAAAAAATGGCTGGCCCTCCTGATCCCGCTGCTGTTCGCCGCCGACGTCGTTGCCATGTTCCTGCTGAAATTGCAAGGCGGCGATGCGACGGCGCTGGTTGGCGGCACGGCGGTGCTGATCCTGATCGGCGTGACGCTGCTGGCACACCGGAACCGGGGCCTGGAGAAGGTCACTTCGTATTTGATCGAAGGGTTGACCTTCGGCTTTAAGGTGTTTGGCCCCGTGATCCCGATCGCCGCGTTCTTTTATCTTGGCGACGCGGCGTTTCAGGAGCTGTTCGGGCAGGTGCTGCCCGAAACGTCGCATGGGATCGTGAACGACCTCGGCGTGGCATTGGCCGACGTCGTTCCGCTGAACGGCATCATCGGCGCCGTGACCCTCGCCGTTACCGGAGCGATCACCGGCCTGGACGGCTCCGGCTTCTCGGGCATATCGCTGGCCGGCTCGATCGCCCAGCTGTTTGGCACCGCCATCGGCTCCGGCACGGCCGTGTTGACGGCGCTGGGGCAGGTCGCCGCCATTTGGGTCGGCGGCGGCACGCTGATCCCGTGGGCGCTCATCCCGGCCGCCGCCATCTGCGGCGTGAGTCCGTTCGAGCTGGCCCGCCGCAACCTCAAGCCGGTGCTCATCGGCCTCGTCGTGACCACCGTGGTGGCGATGTTCCTGGTGTAACACCAGGGAGAGTATTTGGTTTGTGCTCGGTGAAGGAGGCGGGGGCCGCCTCCTTTGCTTTTTTGGCGGGGATAGTCCTTCTCCAACCTGTGCCGACATCCCGTAAACTAATTTAGCTCCAAAACCTACCGTTAATTTCGCAAGTTTGAGCTCTCCGCACAAATTACATGTAAAACCCACCGTTATTTTCGGCATATTTGCCCCATATCGCGGTTTTTGGCTAAATTAACAGCAGGATTTACCGCTAATTGTGACAAAACCCCGCGATCCGCCTAAATTAACAGTAGCTTTTACCGTTAATTCATTTAGCCCCATCCCCCCGTCCACTTTATCCCGCCACATTACCTCCTAATCACTCACTAATCACTCACTAATAACTTTTTAGCCACCCCCTCACTGCCCCTCATTCCGGTCATCCCACCGTTCCACTACAGCACCCTCCATCACAAATAGTTCACCACCCCACGCACCAGCTCATATTTGACGATGCGTTCCCCCTTTCCGCGGTAAACCGGTCTCATCCATCCTTTAGCAGTAACTTTCTGCAGCATTTGAACCGCCGTTTTATGGTTTAACTCGAAATGACGTTCGACATCCACCGGACGAATTGGTCGTGCGAGCTGCACGGCAAGCCGGATGAGCTCCTTTTCCGCCAGCAAACCGCGCGTCACGGGGATATGTTCCGGGTGGTATCGGCTGAGCACCATGCGCAGCAGGTTGATGCAGAGCTCCGGGCGTTGCTCAACGTCGTCGTACGCGAAGGAGATCACCTGGTAGCCCATGGCGTGCAAGAACGTTTCGCGGTTAAGTTCGTGGCAGTATTTTTGCCGGTCCATGTCGCGGACGTGTGTAGCGTAGCCCTTAATCTCAAATAGCAGCTTTAACTCTCCGTTCCCCGGCAACCAGGCGAAGTCGGCAAAGTACGATCGCCCCCGCCAATCGCTGACCTCGTATTCCGGATGAAGGTCTTCAAAGTTGCTGCGCAGCGGCCACCATACATTCCGCAGGAACAATGCTTCCGCATGGGCATGTCCACGTTCGAGCCTGCCTCGGCGTTCCCCGGATCTCCGGGCCAAATGATACTCCAGAAATGCCGTGTACTTTTCCTCAAAACTCATAGAACTCATCAGCCAATCGCCTCCTCCAATAAAAAACGCCCCGCATTAGCCCTTGCAGTTTGATCCTTAATCGCCAGGCGCGCCATCAACCTAAAGGTCATGGTGCCAGCCCTTGAATTTGGTTCAAACTTGAGCTATACGGGACGTGCTTCGTCTTAGCTTCAGTATAGTGCCGGCAGATGGTTCCGTCCAGCGTGGGAGTACGTTAGGGATATGACCCACAGATTAATGGTGCTCGCGCCCACCCATTTTAACATTGCATTTCTCCAGTAACGGACGTAAGCTAACGGAAGGGTTTTCCAACTGAGAATTTCAACTGTTGCTTAGCGGGTTGTTTACGGTCACCTGGCGCCGAACCTTAGAGCTGAACAAGTCCACTCCCTGGTTCATTCCCACCTTCTCCCTGCATAAAGGATGAAACGAAGCGGGAATGTGCGCGTAACAATATTTAGTGTGTATAACGAAAGGGTGAACTGCATTGGAGAACGGCATGAGTGTGAAGTTGTACGAAAAATTGCCGGACGGCGAGCTGCGGGAGCTGGAAGAGCGCGTCTGGAACGCTAATATGGTCGCTGCGTTGGAGCATGTCAACTATTTGGTCGTCGGCAACCGGGAGTTTGAAACGGTGGAAGGTCGGCTGAATGTCGACGAGGGCAAGCTGGAGCTGCTGCTCGTTCCGGTTGTGCACGAATAAGCTGAGTTTTTTTCGTAGGAGGGAATGGGTCTTGGCAAAAGAAGAGGAAGCCACACGAACGGAAATCACTGCCGCACAAGAGACAACGGCGAAGGAGCCGTTCGCATCCAAATTTCTGACCCCGGAAGGGAAGCCGATCCGCGTCTTGTCCACCTCGCTTGGCATCGCGCTGTTGGCGAACGCGTTTCTGATTCCGGGGGCCGGGGCTACGGCTGCGGGGAGCGATACGTCGGCCGACGAACCGAAGCTCGTTGCCTGGTCGACGGAGGAAGTAAAGCAATATTTCGACAAAAATGTAGACTGGAACATCCCGCTTCCGGCGGAGGAAGATGAAGAGGCATCTGGGGAGACCTCGGGGGGCGGCAGCGCGGACGGCGCAAACGCCTCAAACGGCTCCGGAGGCACCACCGTCATCAATCATTACGGCGGGGGATTCGGTTGGGACGATATGCTGCTGTATCACCTGCTGTTTAACAGCGGGTCCAGCTATTCGTCCAGCCGCTGGTATGACAACCACCGCGGTTATTATGCCGGAACGTCGACGCCGTACAAGCCGAAAACGTACTCCAGCGAGACGTTCCAAAATAAACAGATGGCTGGCTCCGTCGTTCGTCCGAAGACTTCGACCTCGTCGACCGGCTCCATCGTCCGGCGCTCGACCTCCTCGAAGGCGGGCGGCATCGGCGGGAAATCCAGCTCGCTGGGCTCGTCGTCGAGTTCCTCGTCCGGCTCTTCCAAGAGCTCGATTTCCGGTTCGAGATCCAGCGGTACCAGCAAGGGGTTCTTCGGCGGATGACGGACGGGAACAACATTTTCGAAGTCGTGGGCCGGCCGCATCCTGACCGGAGCGAGCGGGTGGCGAAGCTGGCCGAGCTGGGGTTTACCTGGGCGGATCTCGAGGAAGAGGAGTATTGGATCGATCAGCTGGTGTTGATGCCAAAGGAGACCTATGCGGAGCTCGAGCAGGCCGCCGCTGCGCTGTGGCGCATTCTCGACAAAGCCGCACGCTACGTCCATCGCCGGCCGGATCTGTATGAGCTGATCGGGATTCCGCCGATTCTGTGGACGATGCTTGATGAGCTGCCGATCCCGGAGCCGGGATTGATTAGCCGTTACGCGCGGTTTGATTTTGCCGTGGCCAACGACGGCACGATCAAGCTGCTGGAGCTGAACGCGGATACGCCGACCGGTTACGTCGAAGCCTCGATCGCCACCCCGTGGCTGATGGAGCAGGCAGGATACGACTCGCCAAATGCGCGGATGAAAGACCTGGTCGCGGAAGCCTGGGCCATCGAGCGGCCGGATACCGTGGCTTGCGTCGATTACGGCTGGCATCTGGAGGATTCCGGAACGATTGAAGCGTTGGGACGGCACAGCGGACTGGATTTGCACTATGAGGATTGCCTGGAGCTGTGGATTGACGAAGGCAACCTGAAAAATAAGGACGGTCGTACCATTGAGCGCATGTTCGCGTTGTACCCGAAAGAATGGATGGCGGTGGACGATGCCGGCGAGGCGCTCAGCTACGCGATTGAAACCGGTCGCCTGACCATCTTCAACGGGCCGCACAGCATTTTGCTGCAATCCAAAGGCTTGCTTGCCGCCGTCTGGGGGCTTTACGAGCTGGGCTTGCTGTTTGATGCGGAGGAACGCCAGGCGATAGCAAAGTACATGCTGCCGACCTACAACAAGCCAGTCTTCGCCGGCGGCTTCGTATCCAAGTCGATGTTTGGGCGTGAAGGCGGTTCTGTCCGCTTGTTTGATGAGGAGGGCCGGCTGGAGCTGGAGGATCAGGAGGGCTTTGACAGCAGCGTCTTGTTCCCTACGGTGTATCAAAAAAGAGCCGAGCTGGCGCGAATCGATACCGTCTTCGGCGAGCGCCATTTGCTGACCGGTCTGTTCGTCCTGAACGGGACGCCTTGCGGCTTGTTGGGGCGGGCCGGCGGACCGATTACGGGCAATACCAGTCATTTTATCGCGTTAGGAGTGAAATAGATGCATAGTTCGAAGCAGCCTTGGGCGCGGCGTTTCCTCGTTACGTTGATGCTGGTGTTGTCGGTGGGCTTACTTGGAGCCTGCGGGGATACGACCAGCGTCTTCTCTACCGAGAGCGGCTCGGAGTCGGAGTTAACGACCGCTCGCGTACCTTGGGATTATAAAATCGTGGAAGCGACGGTCGGCGATCTGGTGGGCAGTGATATGACGATTTTGCCCGATAACGATCTGCTGCCGAATGACAACAATTACGCCACTGGGGATAAAATTTGGATCCTGCAGTTTATGGACGCCGAGTTGACCACGGACGCAAACCAGAAAAACGAAGTGCGCTTATCCTCCTGGACGACGCTGAAGTCTTATCCGGATCAGGCGTCTGCCGAGAAAGACCTGACCGAGCTGAAGGTATCGGTTACGACCGACGTCGACCTAGTTGGCGTGTACAAAACGGAATATCAAGGCAAAACACGGTGCTTCGCCGTGTTGGAGCTGCCAACCGGGAACCGGATCAAGCAGCCGATCGACGAAGAGCGGTATGCGGCATTAGAGAACGCGAAGACGGTGTCGGTTGTGCTGGAGGAAGTGCATGATTTTGCCGATTATGATTTGGCGTTTGCGAAATTTCGGGGGTGGGCGAATTGACGATCGTTATCAATATTGTGGTTAGTGTCGTCGTGATGATTTTGCTGCAATTGCTGGGGATGGTGGTCTTCAATTGGATGACCCCGTACCGTGACATGGAGGAGTTGAAAAAAGGCAATGTCGCCGTAGCCCTGGCGCTGGGCGGCAAATTCCTGGGCACGGCGATCATTTTGGGGGTGTCCGCCTTTACGAACACTTTCATACTACATATGGTCCTGTGGTTTGCCGTAGGTTATGTGTGCCTTGTGGCGTCGTACTGGATTTTTGAACTGGTAACCCCAGGATTTAAGATTTCCGATCAGCTGAAGCAGGGGAACGTTGCGGTAGGCACCTTGCTGTGCTTGGTGTTTATCGGCATGGCGTTTGCCGTGAGCAGCCTAATTATCTGAAGCAGGGGACAAAGTCCCGTCCGTGATCCAGCCGATCAGATAGTTGCCGATGACATTGCCCACCACCATCAGTGTAACGATGAAGGTAATGGTTGAATCGCTGGAAGAGCGATACTTCTTGGCGATCAACGCCATGACGGTCGGATAGATCGGGGCGATACCGATGCCGGCCGCTGCGAACAGGAAAGCTCCGGGTTCGCCAGCCCAGATGGCAACAAAATCAAGGAGAGCGTAAACCCGATCTTATCGGTAACCGGTCCCACCGCCAGCCGCGCGAACGTAAAGCAAAGGAAAAAAGCGGACAGCATCCCGGATGCGATTGTGGTGTTCCAGTGATATGCTCTTTCCAAAAAAATTAACCAGCCAGCCGCCTACCGCCAGCTCCGACACTACGCCAAACGAAAGCACCAGCACGATCAACCAGATCGCCGGATCGTGCATCAGCTGTGTGAACGGAACCCGCTCGCCGCCCTGTTCTTCTTCGCCGGGGAACCGGCTTAGCAGCGTTGGGATCATCGGGATCACCGAGAGGGACAGCATGATTAAGTACATGCCGCTCCAATCAAGTGTATGCCCGCCAATCGAGACGGTCATCAGCCCCGAGGCGATCAACGGTGCTACCGTTGAACTCAGCCCGTAGAAGAAGTGGGCGAGGTTCATCATCGTACCGGTGTTGCCGACAAAAATGCGGGCGGCCAAGATAGCGAGCGCGATCTCGAGCATCCCGTTGCCGATGTACATCAGGAAATAGGAGCCCGATAACGCCGGGAAGCTGCGTGATGCAAAGATGAGGATCCCAGCCGCGGCCATGGAACCAAAGGCGAGCATCGTCACCGTTTTGGCGCCCCATTTGCGTGTTAAATAAGCCGTGAAGGAGCAAGCCAGCAGATACCCCAGCGAGTTGAGCGACAAGAGCGTGCCAATCTGCATCTCGTCGAGGCCGAAGTCGGTTTGGATGCGCGGGATCGCGGGTCCTTTAATATTTTCCGAGAAGCCAAAGATCAAGAAACCGATAAAGACCGTTAACAGTTGGAATACATAATTTCGTTTGGAAGAAGCGGCGCGGGGGTTGGCGTCGGCGGAAGCGGCCGGTGTTTTCTCCGCATCGAGCTGTGTTTGCGCTTTCAAGGGGAAGCCCTTCTGATGTCAGGCAAATCGTAACACACTTTTGGGCTTCGATCTATCCCCGGCCCCCAAAACACCCGCCTACCACACGCTTGTTCAGCGGCGTAAACGGGTGCTTTACCATCTTAATGGTTAATATCGCATTTGTTCATGATAAACTTGATTTGGTTTTCGAGCCGGTTGATTTTCTCCTGCGTCTCCTGATCGGCGTGGCCCAAGCCTCGCATCTCGGCAAGTTCTTGCTTCAACCGGTGCAGGTCCTCGCCTGCGTTGGCGCAGTTATAGTCACTCTCGAGATTTTCGAGCATGCTGATCTCCTCCATTGGTTACTCCGTGATTCTTTCCTATTATGGAGGGTTTAGGTTGGGCTTATTCAGATTGTTCGGGTTGAACGGAGCCGCCGCCAATTTTGCGGAGAAACTCGTTGATGTGTCGGTGCATGGAAATGACGTCCTCCACCTCGGCATGGGTGCCTTCAAACAGCCGCATCGGTACGGTGCAGGCTTTGTCCTTCAAGGCTTTGCCCTCATCGGTTAACGCGATGATGACGTTGCGTTCGTCGGATTTGTCGCGCGTCCGGGTGACCAGGTTCATGTGCTCCAGCTTTTTGAGCAGCGGAGTTAAGGTGCCCGAGTCAAGGTATAGCATCGAACCCAGCTCCTTCACCGTGATCCCGTCCCGCTCCCACAACGCGAGCAACGTAATGTATTGCGTATAGGTCAAGCCGAGTTCCGACAGCAAAGGCCGGTACAGCTTCATAATCTCCCGGGAGCAAGTGTAAAAAGCAAAGCAAAGCTGATTCTCCAGCTTCAACATTTCGTCTGTATTCATCCATATCCACCTGCCATTTAATTGCATACAATGTAATTGCTGTTGAGCCATTATAGCATTGCTTCTTCTTTTACGTAAAGAGAAGAGGTCGAAATTGACACGCGCATATAGATTGTATACAATTAAATTACACTTAATTAAATTGGTGATGGAGGTGTCATGGATGTCATTATTCGATATTGAAGTCAAAACAATTCAAGGCCAAGTGCAAACGCTGGAGCCTTATCGCGGCCAAGTGATGCTGATTGTGAATACGGCGACCAAATGCGGGTTTGCTCCGCAATTTAAAGGGCTGCAGAAGCTGCACGATACGTACAAGGACCAAGGCTTCACGGTGTTAGGTTTTCCTTCAAGCCAGTTCGCCAACCAGGAGCTCGGGACAGATGAAGAGGTGGCACAGGCTTGCGAGCTGAATTTCGGCGTGTCGTTCCCGTTATTTTCGAAAATCGATGTGAATGGAAAGAACGCTCATCCGCTGTTCAAGCATTTGACCAAGGAAGCCCCGGGCTTGCTGGGCTCCAAGTCGATCAAATGGAACTTTACGAAGTTCCTTGTGGATCGGGACGGCAAGGTCGTTAAGCGTTTCGCACCAACAGATGAACCTGAGAGCATCGAGGGGCAGATTCGCGAGCTGCTTGGGGTTTAAGTCAACGTGGCGCAGCGCGGAAACGACCGAGATCCTATTGCGTAACTTTTTCTCCTGTGTCACACTAGTATCAATAGAGCAACTTACGTGAGGCAAAGCCTGCCCCGTTTCCTTTCTAAGATGGAGAGGAGCGGGGCTTTTTATTTTTTACTATGGATATGTAGGGAGGGTTTCAAATGGGATTCGAAGCGGAACATGATACCTGGCTGCAAGAGCATATGAAACGAAGAACGGGGGAGCGCCTGGATGCACTTCGGCGAGGGCATGGTTATGGGAATCGGTTGTTCGTCGAGCGGATTTGGTGGCCGCTGGTGGGACACTTTGACGGATTGCATCCCGAATACGAGGTGAAGGATTGGCGGGGGAGATCCTACTTTGCAGATTTTATGTGGGAGGTTGGAACTGCACGGGTCGTGTTTGAAATTATGGATTACGGCTCTCATGGCACGGATCGAACGAAATATCGGATGGATTTGAACAGGGGGCTGTTTTTGCAGTCCCAAGGCTTTCAGATCTACTACATTGCATTGGATGAGATGAAGGAGAACCCTGCGTTTATCCTCTCCTCCTTGCGGAGTATTCTGGCACCGTATTTATCTGTCGTTCAGGGGGGATCCCTGGATGTGACGCCGCGGGCCTACACTAAGATTGAAAGGGAGCTCATGCGTGCCGCCATTCGCCATCATCGGGTCATTCGCCCAACCGAGGTGGCGCGAGAACTGGAGCTGCACACGTTGACAGTCATTAAGTACTGCCGAATCCTCGTGGAAAAAGGGAAGTTCCGCGCCATAGCCAAAGGGAGCTCCGGACGCGTCACTTCATATGAGTATGTGGGTTCGTTGCTGAGCCCGGATTTGGTGTGAGTGGCGGGGTGGCGCTGATTTGGGGAAATGTATTCGAAAAATCATATACATTTGGGCCTCAGTGGATGGAAATGGCCCAATATATATGAAAAATCATATATATTAGGCCGAATTGAGAGCGAAGTGGTGAAATGTATTCGAAATTTCATATAGAATGAGCGATTTGGCGGGGATTCGAGGAAATGTATTCGAAAAATCATATAGAATGAGGGCCAGATCCAGCATCAGTTCAGAGACGGCGTCAGCACCAGAGCGGAACAAGAGCTGCACCAGAGCGACACCAGAACCCACGCCAAGGCCAGGTCCATACCAAGACCTAGTTCAAGCTTAGGGCAAGACAAAGTATACTGGCCGGGGATGGCTGCTGATGATTTAGGGCTAGACCAGCTTCTTCCGCAGGTAACCGGACATCCAGTCCACGAGAGTGATCATCGCGATGATTCCGAGCAGGATGATGCCAACGCGCTCCCAATCCCGCGAGCTCAGGGCGAAGATCAGCGGGGTGCCGATGCCGCCGGCACCGATGACGCCAAGGATCGTCGCGGAGCGCAGGTTGATCTCGAACCGGTACAGCGTGTAGGACAGGAATCCCGGCAGCACTTGGGGGAGCACAGCAAACCACAGGATTTGCTGGCGGTTCGCCCCGGCTGCGATCAACGCTTCGGCGGGACCGTGATCCATGTTCTCGATTTCGTCGGCGAACAGCTTGCCGAGCATGCCGACCGAGTGCAGCCCAAGCGCCAGCACACCAGCAAAAGCGTTAGGTCCCACCGCTTTGATGAACAGCAGCGCCATCACGATTTCCGGGAAGGTGCGGACAAAGCTGAGCAGCATTTTGCCTGAGCCGGATACGAAACGCGACTTGCCCCGATTGGCCGCCGCCCAGAAGGCGAACGGCAGGCAGACCAGTGTGGAAACGAACGTGCCCAGGATCGAGATGGTTAGGGTCTCCAGCAGGCCGCGCAGCAGATCCTCCCCGTCCGGCAAATAGACGTAATCCCAATCTGGCGAGAACAAGCCCGAGAGGATCGACTTTGTAATTTGGCCGGCCGTTTGTTTGATTCCGTCAAATGGGATTCCAGCAAAAGCCCATACATAGAGAAGAAGGAGCAGGATATAGATCAGCCAGCGGTAACGGTTCTTTTTGGGCTTCGGCACTTTGTGCTGCCAAGTCGTTGTGTTTGTCGTCATAATAATTTCTCCCGCAGTTTAGTGCTTGCATAATCGATCAACAGGACGACCGCGAGCGTAAACAAGATGATCATGCACGTCTTGTCATACTCCAGGAAACCTAAAGTGACTTCGTAATAATGTCCGATCCCGCCGGCCCCAACCAGACCCAGCACCGCCGCGGCGCGAATGTTAATTTCGAACGTGTACAACACGTAAGAAATAAAATGGGCCTGAATCTGCGGCACAACGCCAAAGGCGATCCGCTGGACGGGCGTGGCCCCGACGGCCGTCATCGCTTCCAGCGGCCCGCGGTCAATCGTCTCCAGCGCTTCGTATGTCAGTTTGGCGATCAGGCCAAACGAGAAGACGGTCAGCGCCATGATGCCGGGAAGCGGGCCGAGCCCAAAGATGGCGACGAAAATGGCCGCCAGCAGCAGGTCTGGAATCGTCCGCACGAGGTTCAGTAAGAAGCGGACGGGCTGGTAGATCCAAGCGCTGCGGCTGAGGTTAGAGGCGCAGAGCAGCGCCACCGGTACGGCGAGGATCGCGCCAGACGTCGTGCCGATCAGCGCCATGCGGATCGTCTCTAGCATCGCCGGAACGATATTGTCGAAGTAGCTCCACTTCGGCGGGAACATCTCCCGCAGCAGATCCAGCATGTTCGGCGAGCCCTGGATCAGCTTGCCCCACGAGGCGTCGGTGTCCACAGCGCTGCCCCACAGCAGGAGCAGAATGATCACAGCGGTCAAATAATGCCTCAGCTTGCTGGGGGCCTGGGGCCAATTCTGATTAAAGCCGGCTTGGCCGGACGGGTTAGTGCTTAGACTGGCGTTAATGTTAGCGTTGGTGTAGGCGTTAGTATTGGTCTTAGTGTCGGCGCTCGTACTGACATGGGCATCAGCGCTAGGAGCAATATTTGCTCCAGCTTTGGCCTTCGTATCGGTGCTTGGACGTGGATTCGTGTGCATCAAGCCTGCGCCTCCAGCACTTGCGGCCCCGGGAGTCGGCTGGCCAACAGCTCTTCCCGGTCGATCGCGCGGCCGTAAATTTCCGCGAACCGCTCGTCCGTCGCCTCCGACACAGGTCCGTCGAAGACAACCTGGCCCGCGCGGAGCCCGATAATGCGCGTGGCATAGCTGCGCGCCAAGTTGATAAAATGCAGGTTAACGACCGTCGTTATGCCAAGCTCGACGTTAATGCGCTTCAAATCATCCATGACCTGCTTGGTCGTCAAGGGATCCAGGGACGCCACGGGCTCGTCGGCGAGGATGATTTTGGCCTCCTGCGCCAATACGCGGGCGATCGCCACCCGCTGCTGCTGTCCGCCGGAGAGCTGGTCGGCCCGGACGTAGGCTTTTTCCACGATGTTCACGCGCTCCAGCGCCTGAAAAGCTAACTCCACATCCGCCTCCGGAAAACGGCCAAACAGGGTGCGCAGCGTGGAATGGTAGCCGACCCGGCCAGCCAGCACGTTGCGCAACACGGAGGAGCGCTTTACGAGATTGAAGCTTTGGAAGATCATGCCGATGTCGCGGCGAATCATCCGCAGCGACTTGCCGGCGGCTTGCGTGATCGACTTGCCGTCGATGAGGATATCGCCTTCCGAAATGTCGTGCAGCCGGTTGATGGACCGCAGCAGCGTCGATTTGCCGGCACCGGACAAGCCCACGATGGCTACGAATTCGCCGGGCTCGATTTTTAGGTTGATTTGATCCAGACCTTTGGTGCCGTTCGGATACGTTTTTGTTACATTGCGCAGTTCTATCACGTTTGGGCTCCTTTTTCACAAAAAATAATCTGGAAAAACGCACAGCCAGCCGGGAGCATACAGTGCTCCGACTGGCTTGCAGGGGCTATTCGTCAAATTTCGTACAATTGCCTATTCCGTTTTCACTTTCTCGTTATACTCGCGGACGATGTCGAACACGCTGTCGTTGGAATCGACATAGCCTTCATGCGTGTAGATATCCGCGATGATTTGGTGCCCTTCCGGATCTTTGCCGATCTCGATAAAGGCATCCTTCAGCTTTTGCGCCCATTCGGCGCTCATGTCGGAACGGACGGAGATCGTATCGTTTGGAATCGGCTCCGTGTACGTCAGCACGCGAGTGTCTTCGAACACGGTTGGATAATCCTTCACGACCGTGTTCCGGGCATCCTGGAAGATCGCCGCAGCATCGACATCGCCGTTCAGGACCGCGATAACGCCTTGGTCATGGCCTTTCACCGTGATCGGCTCCACGTCGGACAGCGGATCCAAGCCAGCTTCTTGGAGCTTGGCGGCCGGCCAGACATAACCGGCGGAAGACGTTACGTTTTGGTAGGCGATTTTTTTGCCTTTCAGGTCGGCCACGGACTGGATGTCGGAATCTTTCTTGACGATAATCATCGCTTTGTAGAAATCTACCAGTTCATCCGTTGGTGCACCGGTCTCATCTTGTACCCCGAAACGCTGTGCTTGCAAAATGACCTCGGCGGCACCTTTTTCTTTGGCCAGCACGTAAGCCGTGGGAGGCAGGAAGCCGACATCCACTTGCTTGGAAGCCATCGCTTCAATGATCGTATTGTAGTCAGTCGACACGCTGACTTTAACCGGAACGCCCAGACGGTCGGACAGCAGCTTCTCGAGCGGCTTCGCTTTAGCTTCCAGCGTATCAGCGTTTTGCGAAGGCACAAATTGGACGGTCAGCGTTTCAGGAACGTAGCCAGTATCTGCGGACGTGTCAGCCGCATTCGTGGATGCGTTGGATCCGGCATTGGAAGACGCAGCATTCGATTGACCGGATTCGGCCGATGCATTTCCGCTAGTGTTCGCCGGAGCGTTGCTTGCACAAGCGCTCAGGATCACGGAGATTGTCAAAAATAAAGGCAAAACAAACTTACCCATCTTCTTCAAGCGTATGACCTCCACTATTCTCATTTTTAGGTTCGTGACTACTATAAAAAAGATTTATTAACCTGCCGTCAGCGGAATGGTGGAAGTATGTAAAAATTCCATTTTTTCAGGAGTTTACAAAACTCGCGATCTTCGTTGCTAGAATGAGGAGTGCAATGAATTGGAATCCGAGGTGAAGGTGATGGAACAACATACGGAACGTGGTGCTGGTGCGATCTCATCGAGGCAGGAGGAAGTTCTCTGTAAAATCCTGGTCACCAGCGACATCCACGGCTTTATTTATCCAACAGATTACCGTACGACGGAGGAACGGCCGCTGGGTCTGGCCAAGCTGGCTACGCTCATTCGGCGCGAGCGCGCCCATACGCCCGGCTTGCTGCTGATCGATAACGGGGATGCCATTCAGGGGACGCCGCTGTGCACGTTTCACGTCAAAAATCACCCCCACGACGTTCATCCGTCCATCACGGTGATGAACCTGTTGGGGTATGACGCCGCGGTACCAGGGAACCACGAGTTCAATTACGGGCAAGAGTTGCTAGGGAAGGCGATAAAGGATGCCCGATTTCCGTGGTTGTCGGCGGGGATATTGGATGAGGGGTCGGGAGAACCGGCGTTTGGTAAGCCCTACGTGATAAAGACCACCCAGGAGGGCGTGCGAATCGCCATCTTGGGTGTCACAACCCACTATATCCCGCATTGGGAGCACCCCCGGCACATCCCGGGTTGGACGTTTCAGGATGCACTCGAGACGGTGAAAGCCTGGGTTCCCCGCATCCGGGAAGCGGAGCAACCGGATTTGCTGGTGGTCAGCTATCACGGCGGGTTCGAGCGGGATTTGGCGACGGGAGCGCCAACGGAACGGTTAACCGGAGAAAATCAGGGCTACGCGATGTGCCTCGAAGTGCCGGGCATCGACGTGTTGATCACGGGCCATCAGCATCGGATGATCGCGGGCGAAGTCGGCGGGGTCACGGTGCTCCAGCCGGGGACAGGCGGACAAGCGTTGGGGCAAATCACCGTCCGCTTCAAGCGCGGGGCTGACGGACGCTGGATCGTCCGCGAGAAAACGGCGGAGCT
Source organism: Paenibacillus sp. MB22_1 (assembly GCF_047200555.1). Classification (NCBI taxonomy): domain Bacteria; kingdom Bacillati; phylum Bacillota; class Bacilli; order Caryophanales; family Paenibacillaceae; genus Paenibacillus; species Paenibacillus sp. MB22_1. Next base: position 1,036,675 of record NZ_JBLADV010000002.1, on the reverse strand, counting down.
GCTCGTTCCGGATGCCGCCGTGGAGGCGGATGCAGAGGTGCTGGAGCTGGTGCGGCCGCTGGAATCGGCTACGCAGGCTTGGCTCGACCAGCCGATCGGCCGGGTGGAGGGGGATATGACGATCGAAAGCCCGCTCGCCTGCCGCTTGGCGGATCATCCGTTTATGGAGTTTGTTAACCGGGTTCAGATGGAGGCAGCTGGAGTAGACGTCTCCAATGCAGCGTTGCTGAGCGAGGCATCCAAAGGGTTTGCCGGCAGCATCACGTTGCGGGACGTGCTGACGAACTTCATGTACCCGAACACGTTAACCGTCCTGCGTTTGACCGGGAAGGATATCCGGGAGGCGCTGGAGCAGACGGCGAACTATTTTGTTATGGGTGAGGATGGCGAAATCGCGGTGAATCCGGCATACTCTCGGCCGAAGGCGCAGCATTACAATTACGACATGTGGGAGGGCATTGAATACGAGCTTGACATCACCCGGCCTGTAGGGCAACGGGTCGTGAAGCTGACCCGGAACGGAGCGCCGCTGCAAGACGACACCGTGGTTGACGTCGTGATGAACAATTACCGCGCCAGTGGGGGCGGCGATTACGAGATGTACCGAGGCAAGCCGGTGATTCGCGAGATCCAGACCGACATGGCGGAGCTGGTGGCGGAGTACATTCAGCTGCACGGTACGATTTATGCGTCATGTGATGGGAACTGGAGAGTGATTAAGGGATCGTCTACCGGAGCTGGCGAAACGGCATTTCGCCCACGCCCACTTCCGCTCCCGTGAGGCAGGCGGTCATTACGGAAATGAAGCAGCTGGAACGGGCCGCTGCCCTTGCGGGAGTGGCTCTGCAGGCCCTCATCAACCCCATCGTTGAGGTGGGAGCGGGTTGGGGAACATTGGCCTTGGCCCTAGCGAAGGCGAATCCGAATTGGAGATGGATTATTTAACGGAGCAAGGACTTGCCGGATCCATCGATTAGCCTGAAAAACCGTACCTCTCTGCCGTGCCTTACATCACCTTCTCCATCCCCAATTGCCCAAATTTCCGGAACAGTGACGCGCGGCTCATCACCAGCTTCACCGGAATCAGCTTGTCCGCATGGCCGGTGATCCGTTTGCGATGGCTCGGATGAAAGACGGTGAGCAGCAACCGCAGATAGGTGGTCGTCAATGTCCGGAAGGCCCCCTGTTCAACGTGGTGCGTTTCGAAGCCCAACCCATGCGTGATGCCCCGATGCAGCAACGTAATCCCTTGCAGCGCCTTCACCTGACTAAGCTGCGGGTTTCTTTGCATTTCGACGCAGATTTGCGACATCGCGTTTTTTGCAAGCCGGGCGACCTTCAAGGCGACCCGGTTCGCCTCATTGGATTGCAGCATGGCGAGGATTTGGCGGTTATCCAAATGCAGCTCCCCAATCCAATCCCCATCCTGAATCCACGTCCCGTCCTCGCATTGCATGCTTTTGCCGCGGTATTGGGTGACAAACATTTTGCAGATGCCGAACTCTCCGGCGTACTTGGAGCGCAGTCGGCTAAACAGCTCAAATACCCGCTCCCAGCCCATCCAAACCGTTTGGACGGATTGCTTCATGATCGTTTTCACTTGCATGGAATGTCCTCACTTTCTTTTTTAAATCGTGAAGTGCTTAGATGTCTGCATCTAGACCAGCCCGGCGCTTAAAACAACGAGGAGGGCAGTCATGGCTCCAAGTAAGCCGCCCGCCAGCACATCGGAGGGGTAATGGACGCCAAGGTAAATTCGCGACAGGCCAACGATAAAAGCAAGCGGCAGAAGCAGTTGCGCCAGACCCGGAGCCGCGTATAGGAGCGGGATAAACGTCGAAAAAGCGGCCGTTGTGTGCCCGGATGGGAACGAGTAGTCCTTGAGCGGGTGGATGGAGATCCTTGCATTCTGCAACGCTTCGTATGGGCGCGTACGCTGGAATCGCTTCTTAATCACTACCGCAAGCAGATGGCTAACGGTTAGAGCGATCAGGCTGTGCCATCCTGCCCGTTGCCATGAACCCGTGGTGAAGAGGACCACAGAAAGGGTTAAAGCGATCGTAAACGCAGCACTCCCCAGATGAGTAAGTCCTTTCAGAATCCGATCCAGCCACGGGTGACTCAGCGAATGATTGCACCACCGAAACAGCCGGTTATCGTACTCGCGCAGCCGAAGATAATAGCGATGTTTCATACCAACCCCTCCAATCCCTGAAAAAGAACACGTTCTACACGCCCCAAACCACTTACTCCAACCATTTAAACCAAACCTCCAACTCAACTACGCTGCCGGTATTGTCCCCGTTGATGCTGCCGCACGGGACGAATCCAGTAAAACAGCATGATGCCGAACAACAACAGTGAGCTGATCCCAACCGTCACCGTGACGTCGAAGCTTTCTGCCATCCAGCCGCCCAGAATGGGGCCGAGGATGACACCAATCCCTTCGATGCCGGAGAGGACGCCCCAGCCGGTCGCTTTTTGTTCGGCAGGAACGTAGTGGGACAGGATGGCGTTCCATGCCGGGAGTACAGCGGCATACGCCGCACCAAGACAGACGGCGAGCAGCATCGTGCTGAAGATCTGCCGGGAGTAGATCAGCAATCCAAGGCAGGCGGCTAAGGCGCCAAAACCGGCGATCAACAGCCATTTGTAACCCCATTTGTCGGCAAGCCGGCCCATCGGAACGAGCAGCAGGACGGTCATGCAGCCCCCAGCCATCAACACGATGGAATAATCCGAATAATCCAGCGCCAAATACTCGGAGGCAAAGCTCGGCAGGACGGGCACCAGCAGACCGGCGGCAAGCGTTTGCACAATCATGCCGGGCACAAGCGGCTTCATTTGCGCAAGCTTGCTCCCGATTTCACGTATTTGCTGTTTAAATGGGACCGTAGACTCCAGCAAGCGTCGGGATGAGAAATCCATCCGTTTCAGGGCGGCCAGCAGCCACCCCGCGGCCCAGCATCCGGCCAATAGCCAGAACGATAACACATAGCTGCGGTCGATCAGAAAATTGACGCCAACTGGGCCTAGCCCCAGCGAGACGAGCCAAATCGTATAAATCGATCCCATCTGTGAGCCGCGGCGGTCCTCCCGGATCTCGGAGAGGCAGAGCAGCCAGACGGGCGAGACCCCAATCCCGATCAGGCCCGCCCCAAGTACAATCGCCCAAGGAGCATGAACTCCGTAAGAGACGAACAGGCCGAGCAGTCCGAGCAGCAGGAAGATATTCAAGATCACCCGGGCGGGGAACCGATCCAGCACGTATCCTGCGAGAACCTTAATCAGCGTGTCGGCCAAATAATGGACCGAGATCGCTAAACCAACCGCCGCCAGCGTAATCTGGCGTTCTTTGGCATAGGCGGGCAGGAATGAGATAAGAAAGGCGCTGCGGGCGATTTCTGTGAAAAACAAAATGGCCGCGCAGTGCAGAAATGCTGGAGTAAGATGATGACTGGATATCCATCGGCGAGTACTTTTCATATGTGTAAGACCCCTTGCTTCTTATTCGTGCCTTCATCGTCAACGGTGCGGCTCGTTGAATCATTAGCCGTCCGCCAACGCCGGCAGTCGGCCCGTCAGGCGCAGTACGTCCCGGACGATCGTCTCGGTGGCGCAACCCGCGGCCAGTTCGTCGTATTGCTGGAGCATCCGGGCCCGGCGGACCTCGGAATCAAGCAGCTCTTGCACCTGCTCCGCCAAGGTTCGCGGCGAGGAGGCCACTACGGCTGCGCCTTTGCGCTCCAGGTACCTCGCGTTTTCCCGCTCCTGGCCGGAGAACGGCTTGTAGACCACGATCGGCGTGCGGATCTGGATCGCTTCCGACAATGTGATACCGCCAGCCTTCGTCACGATGCAAGCGGCTTCCCGCATGCGGTCGTGGATCGTTTCGACGTAACCGAATAGGCGGAGCCGTTCGTAACCGGCAAAACGCCGTTCCAGGCGACGCCGCAGCTTCTCGTTGCCTCCGCAGACGAGGTCCACTCGCACGTCCGGCAGCGCCAACAGCTTGGCGGTGATCCGCTGGGCGTCGGGCAAAGGAATATGCGCCCCCATCATGACCAGAATGGAGCGGGATCTCTCCAAGGATCGCCTTGCCTGGGTCTGCGTCAGCGGATTTGAGGATCGCCCCGGCTCATAAAAATGCTCCCGCACGGGGATGCCGCTGACCACAATCGCCTCTGCCGGCACGCCGCGCTCCATCATCTCCCGCTTCAAATCGGCGGTCGCCACATAATAACGGTCCGGCTGCGTGAACAACCAGCGGTTGTGCAGGCTGAAGTCGGTCACAACTGTAAAGACCGGCCCCCGAATGCCGTGTTTTCGCAAGTGTTCCGTAATGCCGCCGAAGGGGAAGGTGTTGATGATCGCGTCTGGCCGCTGCTTTTGGAGCAGGGCGATGAGTTTTTTCATGCCCAGCTGGTTTCCCCATTTCGCTATAGCGCTCGTCTGCTGGAGATCCTTCGTTGCGTAATAACTCCAACCGTAATAATCTAAGCCGTAGGTTGAGAACCACGGGCTGTATAAGTAGAGATGCCGGGAAATAGAATTGAGTCCCGGATGGGCTTCACGGTACAGGTCGATCACGCTGACCGAACGGACGCCCGAACGGGTCAGGGATTGCTCCAGCGTCCGCGCTACCTGGATATGGCCGTTGCCGTATCCGGCGGTCAGGATGACGATATGCATGTTTTGCTTCATGATAGCTGCCGCCTTTCCACCGAAATCGAAAATGCACGGTTCATTCCGTTGATTTATTCCGAGTTCCAGTATATAGGAAGGTTGGAAGAATCAAACCGGACGTTCGGCGTGATTTCATTCCGACCTTAGTCCAGTATGCGGGCCGGACCGCTTGGGATTATAACCCCCCTAGGACATCCGAGTAACCCAAATGAATATACCTTCACTTTAGAGTATTAATGTTAACGTTCGTTTAAGGGGGATAGGTATCTGTGTAAATGGGCGTTGAGGTGAGGCGATGGGATTCGTTTTTTTACCTGTGGCATTCGGGATGGCGGATTAGGTATAATTAAAAAATGACTTGAGTTCGTTTAGAAAGAGGATATGGATGAATAAACAATCGATTTATGGTATGACGAAGGATCAGCTGGCCGCTTGGCTGCTGGACCGTGGACATAAACGAGGCCGGGCCGAGATGGTATGGGAGGGTCTATACCGCAAACGGGTTACTGCGTTCGATGCAATGGAAGGCGTTCATCCCGAATGCCTCGCCCTGCTGAAGGAACAGTTTGTTATCGAAACCTTGGAGGAGCATGTCCGCCAAGAGTCGATCGATGGGACGATCAAGTTCCTATTCCGCTTGCAGGACGGCAACCTGATCGAGACGGTGCTCATGCGCCATAAATTTGGTCTGTCGGTTTGCGTGACAACCCAGGTTGGATGTAATATCGGCTGCAGCTTCTGCGCCAGCGGGCTGTTGAAGAAGAGCCGGGATCTGACGAGCGGAGAAATCGTAGAGCAGGTCATGAAGGTGCAGATGCATTTGGACCGGCAGGGCAAAGGTGAACGCGTCTCCCACATCGTGGTGATGGGGATCGGGGAACCTTTTGATAATTACGACAATATGGCTGATTTCCTGCGGGTCATCCAAGACCCCAAAGGACTTGCGATTGGTCCGCGCCACATTACCGTGTCGACCAGCGGGCTGGCGGACAAAATCATCGAGTTTGCCGATTCCGATCTGCAAGTGAATTTGGCTGTGTCGTTGCATGCCCCAAACAATGAGCTGCGCACGCGGATCATGAAGATCAATAAGGCGATTCCGATTGAGAAGCTGATGGCGGCGATCGACTATTACCTGGAGCGGACGAACCGGCGGCTTACGATTGAGTATATTTTGCTCAAGGGCGTGAATGACGGGACGGAACATGCGCAGGAATTGGCGGATCTGCTGGGAGACCGGTTTGTGAACGTCAACCTGATTCCGTATAATCCGGTGGATGAGCACAGCCAGTATCAGCGGAGTGAACAGAAATCCGTGTTGGCCTTCTACGATGCGCTCAAAAAACGCGGCCTCAGCGTCAGCGTCCGGCTCGAGCACGGGGCCGACATCGATGCGGCCTGCGGACAGCTGCGCAGCAAGCAGCTGAAGCAGCCGAGCTGAACTAAACTGAGCGAGCGGGATAATGGCAGGACTTGGAGAATTGCTCCAAGTCCTTTTCTTTTGGGCTGTCGGAGGTTGGCGCTGGAATAGGACCAACTCGTATCCGTCCGTTCGTTCAACTGCAAAAGTACATCTGAAACGGGGGTTTTTTGAAATTTAGGGCGATTAGCTGTAAAAGTACAGTTGAAAATGAGACCTAGGATGGATTTCGGCTGATATTCGGAAAATGAACTGCACTTTTACACTTGAACCTTCAAAAATGCCCGGTTTTGACGCAAATGAAATGTACTTTTGCATTTCGTGGAAAGGTGGCGTACCGCGCTTGCGACAAGCGGGTGGTCGCCCCGACCGAATCTCCACTAGAGATGTCTTCGGATAACGTCCTCCAGTAAGCTGGCCACCGCATGCGGACTGCTCTGGAGTACCTCTCTCGACAGAGGCAGTCGTACGAACCGTTCATCCAGCTCCAGCGCCTCGGCGAACAAGCCGCTTAAGCCGCGGGCCCGGCGATCGATCTGCATCACCAGTTCCAAGGCGTCGCCCCGCGGGAAGAACAGGATCTCCAGCTCGTCGAGGTATCCGCGGAACTTGGTGCCGGGGACATATTCAAATTCCTGCACGAACGGCAGAGCGCCGCCAAGTCTTGGGGCATAGTCATTGGTCACTTCGCGCAACCGAAAGCCCAGCAAATCGACGGCATCCAGCACGGTTTGCATTTTTGCGTCCGGCAGGACACGAATCAGGTCCTCATCCTTTGGATCCAAGGCCATCTCGATGTCGAGTCCGTTTTCTACCCAGATCGGCACGTTATGCAGCGTCACCGGCATTTGCTCTGGAAGCAGGAACCGGAACGGGATCTGCTTCCGCTCCCCGGGCCGCAGCTCGAAGCCTTCGGTGACAAGGTATTTGGCGATCGTGCCGGTTGTTCTTATTTTGCGGTCATTGGATTCGCGCAGGTAGTTGGTTTTCAGCTTCAAGTAAATGTTACCGATCGATTGCTCAGTCTGTCCGCCATCCACATAAACGGTACCGCTGATCTCACCGCCCAGCCGGACTTCGTCGACATCCAGCTCCGTATTGATCTGCGCCGAGCCGATCCCCACACTGGCTAGCATTTTCTTGATAAACGACATAGTTCAACCTACCTCCAACATGGATTTGGTTCTGACTGATTTTGTAAGTATGAGTGCGATTCGGAAATTATTACGTATTCAGGATGGTTGTGGTTTCATTCATTCCCAATGATCCTTTATAAACGGTTTGTTATTTTTTCATAGACAAGCTAACATATGGGGTACAATCGTAATCCTCGAGGTGAAGGAGGTATTCTGGTGCTGCTAGAGGTTATAGCAACCTGTGTGGAGGACGCCATCGTGGCGGAGGCGAATGGAGCGGATCGGCTGGAGCTGATTACGGCGATCACGGAAGGGGGACTGACCCCCGGTATTGGCTTGGTTCAACAAGTGGTGAAGGCGGTGGCCATTCCCGTTCACGTGATGGTGCGCCCGCATAGCCGGTCTTTTGTGTACGGAGAAGCCGATTTGCTGACGATGGAAGCCGAAGTCCGAGCGATTGCCGAAGCGGGGGCGGCGGGCATCGTGTTTGGCGCGCTGACGGCCGATCGTAAGATCGACGAGGCTGCGCTGGAGCGGATTTTGGCGCTGACCGGCGGGCTTAACGTTACGTTTCACCGGGCGTTTGACGAGTTGGCCGATTTGCCGTCCGGATTGCGCACGCTCATGAAGTACCCGCAGGTAAACCGGGTGCTGACATCGGGCGGACCGCGCTCTGCGCCGCAGGCGGTTTCCGAGATTCGGGAGCTGGTGGAGCTGGCACGCGGCAGCTCGCTGCGCATTTTAGCTGGACACGGCTTGACCCTGGAGACGGTCTCGCAAGTCATTGCCAATACGGGCGTGACCGAAGTGCATTTCGGTTCTGCCGTACGAATCGGCGGGGACGGGCTGGCTCCCCTCGACCCCTCCAAGCTGCTGAGCTTATCTCGTTTATTGCGTGGCATAAATCGACAGGGAACACCATAATATAACAAAAATTTACTGGATACGACACCTCTTCGGGAGATAAGATGTCATTATATCCCATAAAGAGGAGCGTTTCCTGAATTTATGTCAATTCATCCCAAGAACCAACAAACTTTTGCTCAACGATGTGTATTGGCTTTCCTGTGCGTACTGCTAATGCTTGAAACGGTGGGCGCGTCAACTTCGGCGATGGCAGCATCAACTTCAACTGCATCTCCCGTATCTTGCGGGCCGGGCTGCAATCGTTATGACATTGTCATGATCGGCAGCGAAATTGAAGGGGTGCTCTTGGCAAAGCGAGCGCATGATGCCGGGCTAAGCGTACTGATCCTCGATCCGCGCGAGAAGCCGGGCGGGGAGCTGATCCAAGGGCAGATGCTCGTGCTGGACGAACCCAACGACAATCGCAAGCGCAGCTTGGTGCAAGGCGAAATGAAATCCCTGTACGACGGCTACAATGCCGGGACGATTCGCAAATTGTCCGCCTTTGAAAGCTATTACCGCAAGCTGATCCGCGGGATTCCTATGCGCAGCGGCATCGCCATCGACGGCGTGGAGATTGAAGAGACCGGCAAGTCTGGGAAAGGGAAAACGCTGAAATCGATCACCTACCTGGCCAAAGACGGCAAGTTGTATCAAGTACAGGCGGGGTATTTTGTGGAAAATACCGATTTTAACGCACTCACCGTCCATCTTGGCAATAAACGGATCCCAGGGATGGAAAGCTTGTACAACGGCAAGAAGCCGGATTATATGGCGGCTACTTATATGCTGCGGTTCAAGGGCGTCAACTGGGGGAAGCTGCATCAAGCGGTGCTGGAGGATTATCCGCTGACGAATGTCGTCAAGAAATACGGCCCCAATACATATGTCGATTGGGATTTTGCCACCGGCTTCAGCAACATCACCTACCAGTACAAGCCGCGGGATTCCCAATTACTGCTGAGAGGACTGAATGCCACCTATCAGAAAGACGGCGAAGTGATCGTCAATGGCTTGCTGATTTACGATGTCGATCCGGCCGATCCGAAATCGGTCCGTTCCGCCGTGGCTAAGGGCAAGGCCGAAGCGCCGTATATCGCCAAATTTTTGCGTCAGCATATTCCCGGCTTCAGCAAAGCTGAGCTGAACGGGTATCCCGAATATTTGTACATCCGCGACTATAACCGTTATGAAACGGAGTACGTGCTGACTTATAAGGACGTGATGTCGAGCCGGATGTTCTGGGACAATGTGACGCTTGGAGGATATCCCGTCGATTTGCAGGCGACCCGCGCCGTGAAGAAGGGCATCGGTTACGGCAAGCCGGATCGCTACGGGATTCCCCTGCGTTCCTTTGAGTTGAAGTCCTACGACAACGTCCTGGTAGCTGGCAAAAATATCGGTGCGGATATCAAAGCCTACGGAAGCGCCCGCATCATTCCAACCACCGCGCTGGCCGCGGAAACGATGGGCATCCTGCTCGCGCGCGAATGGAAGAAGGGCCATAAGCGGTTAAGCGAGCTGACCCCAGCTGATTTCCGCCGAATCCACCAATATTTGAAGAAGGATTACAACATCCGGATTGATCAATGATCTGCGCACGGAAGTTCACCGCTTTGCATGGCGATCCCTGTCATATCGTGATATACTGATGGAACAAATGTTCCCTAGGGATATCGGCGGGTGACACAAAGAATTATGGCAAAAGAGTCCACGGTTACGATCGCGGTGCGCCCTCTGGTGGAGTATGTGTTCCGCAGCGGCAGCTTGGAAGGCGGCTTTCGTGCCGCGGTTTCGCTGACGGAAGGCACGAAGGCGCATCAGCAGGTGCAGAAGCAATACGGCGAAGGAGACCAGAAAGAAGTGTATTTGAAGGCGGAGATTCCCTGCGGGGATCTCCTCTTCGTCGTGGACGGGCGTTGCGACGGGCTGCTGGCCGGTGAGGACGGAAGCTTGACCGTGGACGAGATCAAATCGACAGCCGGCGATTTGTCGGCCATCGACGAGGACACCTATCCCGTGCATTGGGCCCAGGCGAAGTGCTATGCCTACATGTACGCCAAAGCCAACGGGCTGAGCGAGATGGGCATCCAGCTGACTTATGTGCAGCTGGATACGGGGGAGCGGAAGCAGTTTCGGACGCGCGCCGGGATCGACGAGCTGGAGACGTTTATGTATGACGTTGTTCAGCGATATGCCCCGTATGCCCGGCTGCTTCGCAACCATCGTCGCGAGCGGAACCGGAGCATCGTGGAGCTGGCGTTTCCGTTTCCCGGATACCGGGCCGGGCAACGGAAGCTGGCGGGCGCGGTGTACAAGACGATCGAGGAAGCCGTTGGTTTGTTTGCCCAAGCGCCAACAGGCATTGGCAAGACGATCTCCACCACATTTCCGGCGCTTAAGGCGATGGGGGAAGGCAAGCTGAATCAGCTGTATTACCTTACCGCCAAGACGATTACCCGGACTGCGGCGGAGAACGCCTTCGCGCTGATGGAAGCGCAGGGTCTGCAAGCTTGGGTCGTCACGCTGACCGCCAAGGAGAAAATTTGCTTTCGCGAAGAAGTCCGCTGCACCAAGGAAGACTGCATGTATGCCGACGGATATTACGATCGGATTAATGGGGCGATCCAGGATATTCTGGCGAATGAGACCCAGCTTGCCCGCCCGGTGATTGAGGCATACGCCCGGAAGCACCGGGTGTGCCCGTTTGAATTTTCGCTGGACCTCTCCTATGCCGCCGATGTAACGATCTGTGATTACAATTATGTGTTTGATCCCAAAGTGTCCTTGCAGCGCATGTTCGCCGAGCAGAAGAAGGAAACCGTGCTGCTGATCGACGAGGCGCATAATCTGGTCGACCGGGCCCGGGAGATGTATTCCGCTGAGCTGCTGAAATCCAGCTTCTTAACGCTGCAACGGGCCTATAAAGCGAAGAGTCCCTCCGTCGCGAAGGCGGCTAAGGCGGTAAACGCCGGGTTCATCGAGCTGCGGAAGCAGGCGGAAGGGTCGTTTTGGGTTGATCGGGCCGCGCCAGAGCTGCTGCTGCAGCGGGTGGAAGCTTTTGCCAAGGCTGCCGAACGGGAGCTGGCGATTGATCCCTCCGCCGCCGGGCAGGCGAATGCTCCAGGCAGTTCGGAAGCCGAGGCGCGGGAGCTGCTGCTTCAGGCTTATTTTGACGCCCTGCATTTCAGCCGAATGGGCAAGCTGTACGATGAGCGGTTCGTCACCTACGCTGAGATCACCAGGGAGGACGTGCGGATCAAGCTGTTTTGCTTGGATCCTTCTCATTTGCTGCAGGAGATGAGCAAGGGGTTTCGCTCGCGGATTTATTTCTCGGCGACGTTGTCGCCGATGGGGTATTATCGCGACATGTTGGGCGCCGGGCCGGACGATTATTCGATATCGCTGCCTTCTCCCTTCTCCCGGGATCAGCTGGAAGTGGTGGTCGTGCCGCTGTCCACCAGGTATCAAGACCGGGAACAGACACGTGGTCCGCTCGTTCGTGCTTTACAGGAAGTGACCCGCGGCCGGCCGGGAAATTATTTGTTTTTCTTCCCTTCCTACGCCTATATGAACATGATTTACGAAGAATTTGCCGCCTCCAAGGACAAAGGGACAGAGCTGTTGCTTCAGCAGGCGGGGATGACCGAGGAGGATCGGGAGCAGTTTTTAGCCGCTTTTGTGCCAAACCCTGAACCGGGCAGGACCTTTATCGCCTTTGCCGTCATGGGAGGCTTGTTCTCGGAGGGCATCGATCTTGTTGGCGACCGGTTGACAGGCGTGGCGATCGTCGGTGTCGGCTTGCCGCAAATCGGTCCGGAACGCAACTTGATTCGCGACTACTTTCAGGCGACCGGACGAGATGGCTTTGATTATGCTTACGTGTACCCTGGCATGAATAAGGTGTTGCAGGCCGGCGGGCGCCTGATTCGCTCGGAGACCGACTATGGCCGCTTGGCCCTGATCGACGACCGTTACCTTCAATCGCATTACGCACGGCTGCTGCCGGAGGAATGGCGCTAGAGCACTCCGAATATTCCCTTCAATTGTGACATATTTTGAACATGTAAGGATAACTTGTTCCGGTTGGGGGAGGCGACGGTTTGGGGATCACGTATATTAAGGTTTCGGTTGTTTATTTTGTCATCGGTGTATTGCTAGGCATGTACATGTCCATGCAACATGACTATACTTTATCGGGCGTTCATGCCCATGTGAATTTGCTGGGATGGGCGTCCTTTGCGTTGGCTGGCGTCATTTATGTGTTGTTTCCGGGAGCAGGGGAAAGTCTGCTGAGCAAAATCCAGTTCTGGACGTACTCCATCGGGCTTCCGGTCATGATGATCAGTTTATCTCTGGTGCTGAACGGTTCCGAACAACTGGAGCCTTTGGTAGCGATTGGCGGAACCCTTGTCGTGATCAGTGTCATCATATTTGCAGTCAACGTGCTGACGAACGTGCGGACCAGCGCGTCGGCTCGCGGCAGAAAGTAACTATAGCACGAGTGAAAGAGGTGCATTCTTCATCAGCTGCCCGGGAGATCGATCTGGTCGGCTGTTTTTTTTTGCAAAGGTGGGTTGACACTTATCTCGATATCATGTATCTTAATATCAAGATATCTCATATTAAGAATTATTCAAGACGCTTGAGGCTACCCTATGCTATAGTTATCATAGTCCGAACACGACATGGAGGTGAGTTCACAGATGGATCCAACGAAGAATGAGGCGCTGCATTTGTTCATCGTCTTGTCCCGGGCCAGCGAGTGGGTACATGCGCATGCGGATAAGGAGATTCGGAAATACGGATTAACCCGGACCGAGTTTGGCGTACTAGACTTGCTGTATCATAAAGGCAGACAGCCGATTCAGCAAATTGGCTCTAAGGTGTTGATGAGCAGCGGCAATATTACGTATGTCGTGGATAAGCTGGAGAAGAAGGGGTACGTCACCCGGAAGGATTGCGTGGAAGACCGACGGTTAGTTTACGCAGAACTCACCGAGCAGGGACGCGAGTTCATCGAAGAGGTGTTCCCGCAGATTACCGGCATCATCGAGGAGGCAGTCAGTGGTCTTTCGCCGGAAGAGAAGCAGATCGCGGGGATGCTGCTGAAGAAGCTTGGGAAATCGGCGCAGGCCGGCTTTAAATAGCGGCAAGGGATTAAGGGGACCCAAATCATTGCTCGCGAAAGAAATTGACTTAACGAAGCTCCGACAGGCGGCGGAAAGGGCGTCAGAGGACGTCTTTTCAGGTCTAATATCTTAATATAAAGATTCTATACATTAAGAGATATCTGATAGGAAAGTATGTCAGGTACGTACACAAATAAAATCAAAAAACAAAGGAGTTAAACATGAATTTGGAATTGGCGTTATTAATTGTTCGTTTGGTGTTGGGATTGACGATGATGGCGCATGGTGCGCAAAAGCTGTTTGGTTGGTTTGGCGGTCACGGCCCTAAAGGAACCGGCGGTTGGTTTGAAACGATAGGGATGAAGCCCGGGGTGCTGATGGCCGTGTTAGCGGGTCTCGCTGAATTTGGCGGCGGATTGCTGGTGGCGGCAGGTTTATTTACGCCTATAGGTACGGCGCTGTTGATTCTTACGATGATCGTGGCGATCGTATCCGTTCATGGTAAGAATGGGTTCTGGTCGACGTCAGGCGGCTTTGAATACAATTTGCTGCTGATCGCTGTTTTAGTTGGCTTGATGTTGTCCGGGGCCGGGGAATACTCTCTCGATGCTCTGCTATAACAAATCAGATTACTATGAACGCAATAAAGGTTTAATTGAGGAGGAAGTTATCGATGAATTCGCATGAGCATGATTTTACCACGGTTATCAAATCCCGCCGGTCGGCGAATAAATTTATCCCGGGTGTAGAAATCCAAGACAAGGAACTGGAAGAAATCTTTCATCTTACGAAATTCGCGCCGTCGGCGTTTAACTTGCAGCATACCCATTATGTGGTGGTGAAGGATCCCGAATTGAAGGAGCAAGTGTATGAGGCTGCGGCCAAGCAATATAAAGTCCGAACTGCCTCCGCGGTGATCCTGGTGCTGGGAAAATTGGATGCCCATAAGGATGTCGGGATGATGAATGAAGGCCTTCTGAATTTGGGCGTTCTCAGCAAGCAGGAGTACGACATGCTCGTGTCGGATACGATCGGGTTCTATGAAAGCCGGGGCGAAGCGTTTATGCGGGATGAGGCGATTCGCAGCGCCAGCCTATCGGCCATGCAGATGATGCTCATCGCGAAGGACCGCGGCTGGGATACATGCCCGATGATCGGGTTTGATCCCGACGCCATGCGCCGCCTGCTGAACGTTCCGGACAATTACGTGCCGGTGATGCTGATAGCGATCGGCAAAGAAGACAGCTCGAGCTTCCGTCCGCGCGGCTACCGTAAGCCGGTTGGCGAGTTCGTCAGCTTTAACCGTTTTTGAGCATGCTTATCACCCAAAACAAGGAGGAGCTACACATGGTACATCCAACTTCAGGGATTCATCATATTACCGCATTTGCTACCGATCCGCAGGCGAATGTCGATTTTTACGCAGGAGTGCTGGGGCTTAGATTGGTCAAAAAAACGATCAACTTCGATGCCCCGGAGGTGTACCATTTGTACTTCGGCGATGAGGATGGGAATCCGGGAACGATTATGACCTTCTTCCCGACGCCCGGGGCTCGGCGCGGCCGGGTTGGCGGCGGCCAGGTCGGCGTCACTACCTTCGCCATACCGGTTGGCACAATGGGGTTCTGGCAGGAGCGTCTGCACAAATTCGGCATCTCCACGACCGAAACCCGCCGATTCGGTGAATCCTATCTGCATTTCCGTGACAAAGACGGACTCCAGCTCGAGCTGGTGGAACGCGCTACCGGTCCGCTAAGCACTTGGTCGTTTGGCGGCATTCCAACCGACAAGGCGATCAAAGGCTTTGGCGGCGCGGTGCTCTACAGCATGGCCCCGGAGAAAACTGCCGCGTTGCTCGAAACCGTCATGGGCTTACAGAAGCTTGGCACAGAGGGCGATTATACCCGTTTTAAAGCCGAGGGTGACCTTGGCGATGTGATCGATGTAAACGTCAAGTCGATGGAATACGGCGCGGGCGGAGCCGGAACGGTGCATCACATCGCCTGGAGAGCCCGGGACTTCGCGGAACATGAAGAATGGAGAGTTCGGGTTGCCGAGCACGGCTACCATCCGACACCAATCGTTGACCGGCAATATTTTCACGCGCTTTATTTCCGGGAGGAAGGCGGCATCTTGTTCGAAATTGCCACGAATCCGCCAGGGTTCGCCAATGACGAGTCGCCGGAGCATTTGGGTGAAAAGCTGATGCTTCCCGCTTGGTATGAACCGCACCGTGAAGCCATTGAACAAAACCTCACCCCGTTTGAAGTCCGGGTGCTGAAGGAGGACCTGCTGGGATGAAGCTAAAGCATATTTACAAGCCGGGGATAACGACGACTAGCGGTGAATCGGCGGCACCTCCATTGCTATTGCTTCACGGAACCGGCGGTACGGAGCGGGACCTGTTGCCGCTGGCAGAGATCATCTCCCCGACTTCCGCCGTGCTTAGTGTCCGTGGGAATGTGTTGGAGAACGGGATGCTGCGCTTCTTCCGGCGGCTGGCAATGGGCGTATTTGACGAGCAGGATCTGGTGCTGCGCACGAAGGAGCTGCACGATTTCCTGGACGAGGCGGCGGCGCACTACGGCTTCGATCGGAGCCGCATCGTTGCGGTGGGGTATTCGAACGGAGCAAACATCGCAGCGAGCCTCCTGTTCCACCATGCGGCCGCACTAAGCGGGGCTATTCTGCACCATCCGATGGTCCCGCGGCGGGGCGTGCCGCTGCCGGAGATGGCAGGAATCCCTGTCTTCATCGGGGCGGGGCGGAATGACGCGATGTGTAAGCCGGAAGAAACCGAGGAACTGGAAGGGGTGCTCAGAGGTGCGGGTGCCCAAGTGCATGTGCATTGGGAGCCCTATGGACATCAGTTGACCGAAACCGAGGTTCAGGCTGCGGCAGAGTGGTTTCAGGACCATCTGCTGAACCAATAAGACAGGTATCATCAAAGGCAGTTCGGAGCACATCGCTCTGGACTGCCTTTGTTTGTTGGATAAATTAAGTGCCCACAAATAAGAGATTTTGTGCTAGCATAAAATGTGTGCGCTTACATGGAGGATATTGGTTGAACTATAGATGCATGGAATTTACGTAAAAGGGGAGGGATGGCAGTCATGCTGCAAGTGCTTCTGGTCGATGATGAGCCTTGGGTGCTGGAAGGTCTTCGAACTATGGTGAATTGGGAAAAGCACGGCTTTCAAGTCTGCGGCGAAGCGCTGGACGGTCCGGAGGCCTTAACCAAGATGCAGGAGCTGCGGCCTGAGCTGGTCGTCACGGATATCCATATGCCCGTCATCAGCGGCTTGGAGCTGATTGAACGGAGTAAACAGCTGCTCGCAAGGCCCCCTAAGTTCGTTATTTTAAGCGGATACGACGATTTTAACTACGCACTTACGGCGATGCGGCAACGGGTGGCGGAGTATCTGCTAAAACCGATTGACGAAGACGAGTTCGGGGCGATTCTGGACCGTCTCGGTCAGATGATCGTCGAGGAGCGGGAAATGGAGCAGTCCAAGCTAAGGAAGCAGACGTTGTTTAAAAATAACCTCCTGAACCGATTGATTCAGGGGGAAGAAGGCGCCCGGCTGGAGCAGGAGGCGGCAGCCGCGCTTCAGCTCGGGGGCGAGCCGGAGCTGCGGTGTATGCTGTTCGACGCCGGGATTGATCCGCAAGCTCTAAAGCAGCGGGTGCTTGGTTATTTCTCGAAACCTGCGGATGCGGATCGTTCCTTCCTGGACGGCTCAGGCCGGGTCGGGATGATTATTCGGACAGATGAAATACCGCAGCCGCGTATCGAAGAGATGGGACTGGCGATCAGCAGTGAGCTTTCGGAGATAGGTTCGCCGGCAGTGATCGTCGTCAGCCGCGCCGGGAAGGGGATCCGCTCGATCCGGGAGCTGTATCTGCAAACGATGGAGACCGTCAAAGCGAAGCGTGAGAAGGGGAGAACTGGCTTCTTCTTGCCTTGCCATCACCCGCAGCTCCAGAGTACGGAGGATGTGTTGAAGGGAAAGGTCGAGCTGCTGCTGGACGCCGTGCTTCAAGGGGATCCCGGAACAGCGGGGGCGGCGGTGGAAGAGGTGTTTGGCGCACTTGCCTGCAGCCAGATCGGCGTGGAAACCATGCGGGCCTTCGCAGCCAATATGGAGCTGACGTTATGCCGCAGGATCAAGAAAGCCGGCGGTGATGCCGACGCCTTTATGGTCCGCATGCAGGGGGACGAAGGGGATTCGAACTGCATCAGCGACTACCTGGCGCTCAGGCAGTATCTTCATAGGCTGTGCCAGGAGGCTTCGTTGCTGCTGGCCGGATTGCGCCGGAAGAACGAGAATAACACGGTATTTCAGGTCATTCAGTACGTAGATGAGGAGTTCCGCAGCAAGCTGAAGCTGCAAACCCTCGCCAAGAAGTTTCACATGAATCCGACCTATTTGGGGCAGGTGTTCAAAAAAGAAACGGGCAAAGGCTTCAACGAATATCTCAACGAGAAACGGCTTGAAGAGGCCAAACGCCTGCTGAAGCGCACCTCGATGAAAATTTCCGATATTGCGCTGCAGGTGGGGTATCCGAATACGGACTATTTTATCAGCAAATTCAAACAGTCGATCGGTATGCTGCCCTCTGCCTACAAATCCGAGTTTCAAAATGACGGATCCAAGAAAGTGGAAGGGTCCAGATCGGCCGAATAAGCCCAAGGTGGTGCGAGCATGGGAAGATGGAGATTCCGGGGAAAAGTGAACGATATTCCGCTGAAGACGAAATTTTTGCTGATCTACTTGATTGGCGTACTGCTGCCGATCCTGGTCATTAACCTGATGTTTATGGGGCGGATGACCGGTTTTATTAAAGAACGCGAGAAGCAGAACCTGGAGATTTCCATGGAGCGTGCCCGAAAGGACATTCATGATTTTATCGACGGCGGGGTGGCTGTCAGTCATGCCCTGAACACGGATAAGACGCTGTATGAAAAGATGGATCGGACCTACTCGGACCCGGTCGATTTTTACGAAACGTTTGATGAGCAGCTGCGCAATCGGGTTACCAGCTACATTCCGGTCAATAATCAGATTCTGCGGATCGGGATATACACGACCAATCCGACGATCGTCCCCGGGGGCAATTATCATTTGATCGATGATGAGGTGAAGAACAGCGAATGGTACCGGATCTGGAGCAGCTCGTCCGACCCGGTGGTCGTCGCTGCGTACCGTGCCTCTCAAGCCTTTAACCGGGCGAATACCGAGTCTTATTTCAGCGTGATCGAGGAGATGGACTACTACGATTCCTATAACACCTTCGACAAGCTGCTAAGGATCGACATTGACCTCAGCAAAATTTACGACGTGATCGTCCGGGAGCGGGACTACCTGGATTTGTATCTGGTCAACGGGAACGATGAAATCATCGTGTCGGCGGACAGCGGCTATCGGCAGGACGCAAGCGTCGGTTATCCCAAGCTTGAATTGTCTGCCGAGGATCGGGAGAAGGGCGTAGTGTCCGTTGCCATCGGCAATGCCAAATATGTGAAAGGCTGGCGGCTGATCGGGATTCCGCAGGGAACCCGGGTATCGAAGGCGATGCTCGATATGCGCCTGTTCGTCGGGATGTTGGCGGCAGCGATCACTTTATTCACGTCGCTCTTTATCTACGTGATGCTCCGATCTTACCATTACCGGGTAAAGCGGCTGTCTCGCCATATGCAGAAGGTCACCAACGAGAAGTTCGATTTGATCAACATCGATGAAGGACGCGATGAGATCGGCGGCTTGATCCGCAACTTTAACATGATGACCGCCCGTATCAACGCGTTGATCAATAACGTTTACAAGCTGGAAATCCAGCAGAAGAGCCTCGAAGCCGAGCGGATGCGGGCAGAGCTGAACTTCTTGCAGAGTCAGATGAACCCTCATTTTCTGTTTAATACGCTGAACGCGATTTTGGTTGTCTGTACGAAAAATAACTACTCCGATGTTACGGACATCATTAAAAACCTGTCCAGGCTGCTGCGCCGGCTGCTCCGCTGGAAGGAGGACCTTGTCACGCTGGAGGAGGAGATTCGGTTTATCGACATGTATTTGAAAATCGAAAAATTCCGCTTCCGGGATAAATTCGAGTACGTCTTCGACATTGAGGAGGCAGCGTTGCATTATACGATTCCGAAGATGAGCATCCAGCCGCTGGTCGAGAACGCCTGCAAGCACGGAATTCAAGCGGTGCAGGGCAATGGGCTCGTTACCGTTAAAGCCCGCGTGGAAGACGGACGGCTTCGCATCGTCATTTCGGATAACGGCAAAGGCATCAAACCGGAGCAGCTGCGGGAAATGCTGCTAACCGTACGGAGCGAGAACACGTCCGGGAACAGCATTGGCATTCGCAATGTGTATCGCCGATTCGAGTTGTACTACAACGATCAGGTTCGCTTTAACATCGACAGCAAGCCGGGACAAGGGACAAAAGTGTGTATCGAAATTCCGGTCAAACGGCTTCAACACCAGGGAGGATAATCAGGGGGGAAAGAGCCATGAGATTCAAGGTGTTATTGGTGGATGACGAGCCGGCAGCATTGGAGGGGATGCAGCTGTGGATCAACTGGCCGGAGCTGGGCTTTGAGATATGCGGGACTAGCAGCAACGGCGCGGAGGCGCTGGAGAAGATCGGCCAGCTGCAGCCGGACCTAGTTGTTACCGATGTGCGGATGCCGGGAATGGATGGACTGGAAATGATCGAGGCGTGGCAGAAGCAGAATACCCGACAGGTCAGCTTTGCGATCGTAAGCGGATACAGTGAATTTCAATATGCACAAAAAGCGCTCCGCTTTGGTGTCACCCGGTATTTGCTGAAGCCGATTGACGAGGAGATCGCCGCCGAAGAGCTCGGGGCGATCTATCAGGAGCTGGCGGAGGAGCAGGAGCGTCAACGCATCAGCCGGATCGCTTCCTATGAGGAGACAGTGGGTCTGCTTAAGGGATGGCTCCATCCCTCGCCGGGGCTCCCTCGGGATGAGGGGCGGATCGCTGCGCTTTCGAGCCTGCGGAAGGCGTGGAATGTGTGTCTCATTCAGCCAAGAGACAGCTGCTTTGCCGAGACCCGGGAGCAAGTTGCCGCCTATGTCGGGGAGAGGGAAGCCATGTATCTCATCGATCTGGACTATAGCGGCTTGGATGAGGGCCTTCTGGCCCTGGTGTACGGATTTCATCCCGGCGAGGATGGGCCGGACGGCGCTAAATGGATCAACGAACTGGAGAGATTATGCCGCAGTCTTGGAGTCGTCGCATCGGCGGGGCAGGGCGTGACAAGCCTGCAAGAGATTCCAGCTGCGTTCAGACAGGCTCAGACAGCGATGCAGCATCAGTTTTATGCGGAAGGCCCTGCCGGGATTATGGAGTATCGTAACGTGGCTGCGCTGAAGTTCCACCGCAGGTACGATCAAACCGAGCTGGTGGATCGCATTATAGGGGCGATTCAACTGCTGGACAAAGGGGGCTTGGAGGAAGGGCTGTCCGAGGCGGAGCGTAGGTTCCGGGAACTTTACCTTACGCCGGACATCGTGCGTAAATTTGGGATTCATTTGTTTTATCTCATGATGGAACACCTGGAGGAACTCCCGGACAAGGCGGCGGAACTGCAAAGCAAATACGACATTCCCGGCACAGTTTCGGCGGTGCCAACCCTGCGGGAATTAATGGACCGGATCCAAGCGTTAGGGACAGAGTGCATCGATGGGCTTCTGATGGACAAAGCCCAACGGTCCCAGGGAGTCATTCAAGACATCAACGCCTATATCCGGGAGCATTACCGTGAGCCTTTGACGATTAAAAAGTTAGCGGAGGTGTTTTACCTTCATCCGGTTTATTTGGGCCAATTACTCCAGAAGAAGAACGGCGTTTCTTTTAACGAAATGATCCATAACTTTCGCATTGAAGAAGCCGTTGGGCTGCTCCGGGACGGAAGCTTAAATAACGGGGAGATTGCCGAGCGAGTGGGGTACGCGAACTATGGCCAATTTCTCAAGCAATTTGAAAAAAGATTGCAAATGTCGCCTAACGAATACCGAAACAGGAACTGAAATTTTGAAGGTTGAACCTTTAATTGTGAACTAGTTGCGGCTGGGTAGCGCTTTTAGAATTAAAGATAAGTTGGTGAAAGGGCTTTCAAAAAAGCTTGAACATCAACAAATCATTACGGAGGTGCTTTACATGGGGGGCAAGACCAAATCAATGCTCCGGCTCAGCGTCATCCTGCTGTTATCGCTCAGCGTCATCCTAGCGGGATGCGGCAGCGGTAATAACAACGCTACCACAGCCGAAACCAACACCGGCAATCCAGCCACTACAGGAAACAATGCCGGAGATAAAGTCGAACCGTTTGAAATCACTGCGTTTATTGGTGAAGCCGGCCAACAGCCGACGCCGGACAACAAGATTTACAAGAAGATTAAAGATGAGCTGGGCGCCACGTTTAAATTTGAATTTCTTGCCGGGGATATTAACCAGAAGCTTGGCGTTATGATCGCGGGCTCCGATTATCCCGATATTATGACCGGCAATACGAAGTTGACGGCGGCAGGCGCTTATATTCCTTTGGAAGACCTGATTGAAGAACATGCTCCGAATTTGAAGAAGCACTATGAGAAGTACTGGAACATGATGAAGGACCCGAACGACGGCCATATCTACATCCTGCCAAACTACGGGGCTTATAACGGGGAAGTCAGCACGACCTGGTATTCGGGCCCGGCGTTCTGGATCCAAAAGGCCGTTCTGGAGGAAGCGGGATATCCGCAGGTCAAAACGCTTGACGAATATTTTGATCTGCTTGTGAAGTACAAGGAGAAGCACCCGACGATCGATGGAAGCCCCACGATTGGTTTCGAAATTCTGAATTACGACTGGAGAAACTGGGGGCTGTTTAATGCGCCGCAGCATCTGATCGGACACCCGAATGACGGCGGCGTTGTCGTGAATAACGGCAAAGCGGAGATTTTCGCCGACAAGGATTATGCGATGCGGTACTACAAGAAGCTGAATGAAATGAACGCCTTAGGTTTGATCGATAAAGAGACGTTTACGCAGAACTATGACCAATATCAAGCGAAAATTTCCAGCGGCACGGTGCTCGGATTTTTCGATCAACACTGGAACTTCCAAAGTGCGGAGAACGTGTTGATTACGGCGGACAAACATGAAAGAACCTATGTGGGATTGCCGCTGGTTTATGATACAAGCATTAAAGATTACTATCTTGACCGCCCGGCGCTGAATTTGAACAACGGCTTTGGGATCAGCGTAAATGCCGGTAAGGAAAAAGCGATCAAGATCCTGAAGCTGTGGGATCGCCTGATTCAAGAAGATTGGCAAAAAATCCTCTCCTGGGGGATCGAAGGCGAAGACTACATCGTGAACGAAGAGGGCCGCTTTATGAAAACCCAAGAACAACGCGACCGGTTTACGGATGCCACTTGGAAGCTGGCCAATAAGGCGGATACGCTTTATAGCTTCAGCCCGAAAATGCAAGGTTATTTCAGTGACGGCAATGCGACGGATGCCGCCGCTCAACCGGAAGAATACAAAGCTTCGCTGGAGGAATATGATAAGAAGTTCCTTGAAGCGTACGGATACAACAGTTATGTCGATTTCTTCAGCCCGGCTCCAGAGAACCCGATCTATTATCCGGCATGGTCGGTTGACTTAGTGGAGGGTTCGGAAGCCAAGGTAGTGAACACCAAACAAAATGATCTGTCTACGAAATATCTGCCTAAAGCAATTTTGGCTGACCCAGCCGACTTCAACAAGGTATGGGATGAATACGTGGGAGAAATCCACAAGCTCAACATTAAAGCTTATGAAGACCGCATCAACGAAGTGTTGCAATGGAGAATTGACAACTGGACCGTAAAATAATCCAGGGATTCAAGCGGAGAATGGAAGGCATCCAAGCCTTCCATTCTTCGAAATCTTAGGCTTTGTGGGGAGAACAAATTATGGATGAGACCTTAATGGAAAAACACGCCGTCCCGAAAGCGAAAAAACGAAAACAACAGCAAATAACCTGGTCCCTGATCAAGAGTCAACGGCAGTTGATCTTCATGTCGGTCCCGTTATTGGCTTATATTATATTGTTTGCTTATGTCCCGGTGTGGGGCTGGACGATGGCGTTTCAAAATTATAAGCCGGCAAGAAGCTTTGGCCAGCAGGAATGGGTCGGGTTCAAGCAATTCAAGTTCCTGTTTACGGACGACAGCTTCCTTCGGGTGCTGCGCAATACGCTGGGAATGAGTATCATCAACCTGGTGCTAGGCTTTGTCACCGCAATCGCTCTGGCCTTGCTGCTGAATGAAATCAAGAAGATTTTCTGGAAAAGAACTGTCCAAACCATCTCGTATCTTCCGCACTTCCTGTCCTGGATCATCGTCACCGGGATCGTCGCAACCTCCCTTGCCTCCGATGGCATCGTCAACGACGTCCTGATGCGGCTGCATCTGATCAAGGAGCCGATCCTGTGGCTCAGCGAAGGCAAGTATTTCTGGGGTGTCGTTGGTGCATCCCATGTCTGGAAAGAGGTTGGCTGGAACACGATCATTTATTTGGCTGCGATGGCGGCGATTGACCCGGCATTATACGAAGCTGCGGATATCGACGGAGCCAGCCGATACCGGAAGATGCTTCATGTCACACTTCCCGGCATTAAGCCAACGATTGTCATTCTGCTGATCATGTCCATCGGTCATATTCTGGAAGCCGGCTTCGAGGTCCAATACCTGCTCGGGAACGGTCTGGTGGTTGACTGGGCGGAAACGATTGATATCTTCGTGCTGAAATACGGGATTGCCCAAGGCAACTACTCCCTGGCAACCGCCGGCGGGATATTCAAAACGGTCGTTAGCGTAACCATGCTGCTCTTTGCGAACTGGATCGCCAAACGGCTAGGGGAAGAGAGGCTGTTATAGAGATGGCAAACCAAACGATCACCCCAGAGCGAGTATCTGCTGCTGCTTTGCAAAGACGGGTCGGACGAGGCAAGGTGGAGCCGGTGATTTTTCATACACTGAATACCATCTTCATGATCTTTCTCGTCGTCGTGACGTTGTATCCGTTTCTGAACACCATCGTGGTTTCGTTTAACGCGGGGAACGATACGATCCGCGGCGGGATCTACCTGTGGCCGAGACAATTTACGCTTCAGAACTATAAGGCGATCTTCGTCTCCGGCACGATCTACGATGCCTTCCTGATTTCGGTGGCGAGAACGGTGTTGTCCACGATTCTGAACATCTTCCTGACAACGATGCTCGCCTATACGCTGAGTCGGCGGGAATATGTGTTCCGCAAGCCGATCACGTTGATTTTCGTGCTTACGATGTATTTTAATGCGGGGTTGATTCCAGGGTATTTCCTGATAAAGGATTTGCATTTGATCAACACGTTTTGGGTTTACGTTGTTCCCTCGATGATCAGCGCATTTAACTTGATCGTCATCCGGACGTATATCGGCACGATTCCCGAGAGCTTGGTGGAGTCGGCGAGAATTGACGGGGCAGGCGATTTCAAAATCTTCTGGTCCATCATCTTCCCGCTGTGCAAACCGGTATTAGCGACGATCGCGTTATTTGTGGCCGTAGGGGCCTGGAACTCCTGGTTTGATGCGTTCCTGTATACGTCCTCGAGACAGGAGCTCAGCACCCTGCAATATGAGCTGATGAAACTGCTGTCTTCCAGCATGAATGCCAACAGCAATCCGGCCGTTGCCAACGGGGCGGGCATGACCCAGGATACGGCGGCTTCCATGGTCACTCCGTTATCGATCCGGGCGGCGGTTACCGTGGTGGCATCTGTTCCGATCCTGCTCGTATATCCCTTCATGCAAAAATATTTCGTGGTAGGCCTTAATGTAGGGAGTGTCAAAGAATAATCGTTTTTATTTCGTGAACCGCTCGTTTGAGTATTTTCCCAGCGTGGCAGAGGAGGGGATCCATCATGAATCCAACATTCAGTTCCGTACCGGCATTAAAGGAGCTGTTTGCGGCGGACTTCAACATCGGGGCGGCGGTGAATCCGACGACGATCCGGACGCAGGAGGCGTTGCTGGCTTATCATTTTAACAGCCTGACTGCGGAGAACGAGATGAAGTTCGTCAGCGTGCATCCGGAGGAGCAGACCTATACCTTCGAGGCGGCGGACCGGCTGGTCGAATTCGCCCGAGAGCACGGCATGGCCATGCGGGGACACACGCTCGTATGGCATAACCAGACGTCCGATTGGCTGTTCCAGGATCGCCAAGGCGGGAGGGTAAGCAAGGAGGTGCTGCTCGGAAGGCTCCGGGAGCATATTCATACCGTTGTGGGCCGGTACAAGAACGAGATCTACGCCTGGGACGTCGTCAACGAGGTCATCGCGGACGAAGGGGAGGCGCTGCTGCGCACTTCCAAATGGACGAAAATCGCGGGACATGAATTTATCGCCAAAGCGTTCGAATATGCGCATGAAGCCGATCCGCAGGCGCTGTTGTTTTATAACGACTATAACGAATCGAACCCTCTGAAACGCGATAAAATTTACACGCTCGTCCAATCGCTGCTGGAGCAAGGGGTGCCGATCCATGGGATCGGATTGCAGGCGCACTGGAACCTGTACGATCCATCGCTGGATGAGATCAAGGCGGCGATCGAGAAGTATGCTTCGCTTGGGCTGCAGCTGCAGTTGACGGAGCTGGATCTCTCGATGTTCCGCTTCGATGACCGGCGAACCGACTTGACTGCGCCGGAGCCGGCGATGCTGGAGCGGCAGGCCGAACGTTATGAGGCCGTATTCCGGCTGTTGCTGGAGTATCGTGACGTCATCAGCGGAGTCACCTTCTGGGGAGCGGCGGACGATTACACCTGGCTGGACGATTTTCCGGTGCGCGGCCGCAAGAACTGGCCGTTTCTGTTCGACGCCAAGCACCAGCCGAAGGAGGCGTTCCATCGCGTTGCGGCCCTGGCTGCGGAGCAGCGGGCATAAAGGCAGCGCATGGGGGAAAACAACGATAACGGAAAACGCTTTATTCTGGTGGCGTTTTCGGTGTAAAATGGTAGAGGCCCTTCTGGTTGGAAGGGCCTCTTTTGAAGTATGGCGTGCCCAGCTAAGCACGCATCTTCTAGCCGGTGAAAGTCCGGTCGCGGGAAGGGCCAAGCCCCCGCGTAGCTAGGATACCTACGTATGGCGAAATCTGTACGTAGAAGCGTATCGACGAAAGTACCTGTCAGAGGCAGGGCGAGCAACATACCAGGCCGTAACATGAAAGTGAATCCTGCCGCGTCGTCAAAAAGGCCTCGCAAGAGGGAAAAGAGGAAGCCGAGTCCCGCGTACATGGACGAAGGCCATGGAAGCTGCCTAGAACTTGGAGCGGCAGTGAAGAATCCTCCGGCGTAGAGGGAACGGCATGGTATGAAAGAGGATGCAGTGAACTGGGGAGGCCCTCCCCTGCACGGTTGCAGAAACCGTAAAGAGGCCTTCTATAAGCCCCAGAGGTGAAGTGAACGGTCTGCAGGAAGGGAGTCCGAGGGGCTCATAGTACCGTGGAACGCAGGACAACACAACCTGCGGGAGGGAAGGAGCCCTGCTTTGTTCAAGTTTCTTGAGGAGGTACGAGTCAGTGAATGCCAAACGGCTAACAACACCAGAGGAAAACGTTCAAGAACTCCAAGGGAAACTCGGTCATGCGGCCAAGGAGAACAAGAAGCGAAGATTTCACGCGCTGTACGACAAGGTCTATCGGGTAGACATCTTATGGGAAGCGTGGCGAAGGGTACGAGCCAACGAGGGCTCGGCAGGAGTGGATGGAGAGACGTTGGCAGACATCGAGAAACAGGGAGAAATGCGTTTTGTGCTTGAATGTCAACGGCTACTGAAAGAAGGGAAGTACCATCCACAACCCGTTAGACGCCACTACATCCCGAAGAAAGATGGCAAACTGCGACCGCTGGGGATCCCGACGGTGAGAGACCGCGTCATCCAGATGGCGACCAAACTCGTCATGGAACCCATTTTCGAGGCGGATTTTCAGGACACGTCTTTCGGTTTTCGGCCTAAGCGGAGCGCGAAACAGGCGTTGGAGCGAATCCGGAAAGCATGCAACCGCAAAGGAAATTGGGTGGTCGACGTCGACATCCAAGGCTACTTCGACAACATCAATCAGGAGAAACTGATGAAGCTGATCGAAATGCGGATCAGTGACAGGCGAATCTTGAAGTTGGTGAGGAAGTGGTTAGGTGCGGGAGTGATGGAAGAAGGAAACATCCGACGCTCAGACTTGGGTACACCGCAAGGGGGAGTGATCTCACCACTGCTGGCGAACATCTACCTGAATTACTTTGATCTTCTGTGGGAACGACATGGCGGTAAGCTTGGGGAACTGACGCGTTATGCAGATGATCTGGTGATCATCTGCAAGACGAAGAAGGACGCACAGCGGGCCTATGAACTCATACGAGCGATTATGGAACGCCTGGAATTAACCCTGCACCCCACGAAAACGCGCATCGTTGGACTTTGGACTGGGGAAGAAGGCTTCGATTTTCTGGGCATGCATCATCGAAAGACGAAGGCCGAAACATCCAAAGGCCAAGTGTACTACACAACCCAGCAGTGGTTGTGCCGGAAGGCGGAAGAGCGAATACGGGAAGGGGTAAAAGAGCGATTAGCTCCGCCAGGTATGCGACGCCTGAGTTTCGAAGAGCACGTGGAGTACCTGAATCCAAAGATTCAAGGCTGGCGCAATTACTACTACACAGCTTACAGCCAGAGGAAGATGGCGAAGTTGGATTGGTATATCCGGCAGCGGTTTGCGAAGTGGTATGCTAAGAAACACAAACGCAGACGATGGTTGAGTTCGCTGCGCGAAGTGAAGTCTTTGTCTATTCAATATGGACTTAAAACGCTCTTGTAATCTGCATGCTCATGATGACGAACATCGGAAAGCCGTATGAGGGAAAACCTCACGTACGGTTTGATGAGGAGGGGCTGGGCCCCGCCCAGCCTTTCACTCTAGTTGAACCTATTTCGGATTAGACCTATCGAACCTTAGGAGGAGAATCGATGAAATATCGGGAGCTTGGTAACACGGGTCTTCAAGTCAGCGAGGTGAGCTTTGGCACTTGGGCCATCGGCGGAAGCTGGGGCAACACGAATGATGACGAGGCCCTGAAGGGCTTGGATAAAGCGATTGGAGAAGGTGTCAATTTCTTCGATACGGCGGACGTTTATGGCGACGGACATGCGGAGCGTCTGCTTGCCAAAGCGACCAAAGGGAAGGAAGACGAGATCTATATCGCGACAAAATTTTGCCGCGCTGGCGATATTCATGATCTGGAGACGTATTCCGAAGCGCGGGTGCGGGCTTATTGCGAAGCCAGCTTAAAACGGTTGGAGCGCGAGCGTATCGATCTGTATCAGATTCATTGCCCGCCGTTGTCCGTGTTGAAGGACGGCCGGGTATTTGAAGTGTTGGACAAGCTGCAGGCGGAGGGAAAAATCCGCCACTACGGCGTGAGCGTAGAGACGGTGGAGGAAGGGTTGTTCTGCCTGGGGGTGCCGGGGGTTAAGGCGCTGCAGGTCATCCTGAACCTGTTCCGCCAAAAGCCGCTCGCAGAGTTGCTGCCGAAGGCGCAGGAAGCCGGCGTGGGCATCCTTGTGCGGCTTCCGCTGGCCAGCGGCCTGCTGACCGGCAAATTCACGCCGGACACGACGTTTGCTGCCGACGATCACCGCAACTTTAACGCGAACGGTGAGCAGTTCAACGTCGGTGAGACGTTTGCAGGCTTGCCGTTCGTCAAAGGTGTCGAGCTGGCAGCGCAGCTCAGCTGGATCGCGGAAGGCCGCGGGGACATGGCCCGCGCGGCGATGCGCTGGATTCTGGACCAGCCGCAAGTCTCCTGCGTGATCCCCGGCTTCCGCAACGTGCGTCAGGTCGAGGACAACCTCGGCGCGATCGACGTGCCTTCCTTCAGCAAGGAAGAGTTAGAGCGGCTGGCCAACTTCTACCAAAACGAAGTTGCGCAGCATATCCGCGGGGCGTATTAAAGCGAAATCCCCTTATTCACCGAGCGTGGCCATCAAATTGGCGTGATTCCCGGGAATAAGGTGAATGATTCGAGAAAGCCTCCCATCATTCGCCTTGAAATCAGGCTTGATGGGGGGCTTTTGCGCGTTCTGCGGCGGCCGATTGCTCCAAGCGCAGCGTGTCGCGCCAACTGCAGTAAGTCGCCCATGGACTGCCGTCGTCCAGAAGGGCCTTGCAGGTGTAAATGCCCTCTTCGATCGAATCGACGCGCCCGGCGAGCTCCAGGCGAACCGCTCCGTTCAGCAGCACCTGGTTTACGTAAGCCGGGTGCGCTTGCCCTTGCAGCACCTGTTCGGTAACGTGCAGCTGTTTGGCTGCGTTCCAGGCGGTATCGTCTTCTTCGGGCAGCGGGGTGTCCAGCCCGTACGTTTCCGGATCGATAATGTTCAGCTTCGCTTCACCGTTGCCCACCACATAGGTGCGGGTCGGCCGATCGATAAACAGGTCCTCTGAGCCTTGTGCCCCTTGGACGATCAACGCTTTCCGGTAATCCAGCTGCTCGATGAGCTGGGCCATCCGGTCGAACACAGTATTATGGTATACACCATACACCAAATAAGGCGAATCGCTGAAGTCCAGCAGCTTCTCGATCGTATTCAAGATCGTCCGCAGACCCAGCTCTTCGCGGATCGGACGAAGCTTCTCCAGCGGCGGGCACCAGACCTCAGACGGCACGAACCGGACGCCGGAGAAGTCTGCCGGGCGGGCTGCCGGCGCCCACTCCATCAAGCGGCTGTCCACGCCCAACTCGTCAAGCAGATCGGTCAGGGTCACGCCCCACTTGGGCGGGAGCGACGGGGTGCCGTGCAGCGTGACGGGTAAACCTCCTGAAGCCAGCAGAAAGGAGGTGGCAAACGTCGCCATAAAGGAGGTGGTGCGGCCGTCATAAGGTCCGGCACAGTCGAGTCCCTGAGGAATCGGCGAGCGACGGGCATGTTTGCGAAAGACGGTCACAAATGCTTTCAGTTCCGCCACGCTCTCCAGCTTGATCCGCTGTGCCATAAAGAAGGCGCCAATCTGCGCCGGAGTCGCTTGGCCGCTGATCATCAATTCGGCGGCTTCGGTTGCTTCCTCATAGGTCAAGTCGCGGGCGCCTCTTTTGCCTCGTCCTACTTCCTTCAGGATTTCTGTCATCGTCATCGGGAGCCCCCCTTTGTTTGTAAGATCGGTTCAAAATTTTAATTGCTGATGGGCTTTGACGACCGAAGTCGCCACATCCACCATCCGTTTCCGTTCATTCATCGCCCGCTTGCGCAGCATGTCGTAAGCCTCGGCTTCGGACACTTTGTTCACGTCGCACAAGATACTCTTGGCCATGTCGATCCACTTCCGTTCCTCCAGCCGGGAGACCAATTGCGCCCGTTCATTCTGCCAGGTTTGCCTCTCAAAAAAATGCCTAGCGCTGAAATGCAGCGCCCAATGCAGCTCCGATGCCGTCATGGACGGGGAGAGCAGGCCGTCAACGGGGACCTCTGTCTCACATGCCTCCAATGAGGAGCTTGCCGTCTCGGGGCTACACCACCAGAGGAGCGGGAGGGGCTTCCACTTGAGCAGCATGTTGCCCCAGCGCTGCATCCCCTCAAGCGGCATATCCAGCACCGCAGCGTCAACCTCCTTGATCCGTTTGCGAATTTGCGGCTCCTGACAGGAGGCGAAGACTTGATACCCGCTCGTTTTGAGGAAGGTTTCGGGATCAGCCAAGGGCAAAGACTTCAGGGGATCTGTCGAGGCAGTCCCGGGTAAACCGGCTTCGCGAATGACCAATAAGAAGCGCATCGAGAGGGATCCCTCCTATCCATAACGATCTGTTTCATAATCCAAGCGGTGTTTAGCTTTAAAGTCATAAAGGATCGAGATACACGAATAACTTCAACAACTGCAACTGCGAAATTGCAGCGAGGAAAGAAAACCTTACATCACATTTCAAATTTTAAAGGATAAATGTATTTTCTCGCCTTTTTTCTGAAAAATCAATACAAATGTAATGAAAACTGACATAAAAATTTTAATCACACAATTTTATGTAATGTATATTGACATAACCTCCAACCTCCTTTATAGTTAATGTCAACTCAACACTTGATTCAAATTTGTTTATTCAAAAATTCGATCGTAATCATGCTGGGTACAATGGGGTGCCCGCTAGAAGCGGCAATGGAGCCTGTCTTCGCAATCCGTAGAAATCACGTGGTGTAGCTGCGTGTCTCTAGGGGCGAAGCAGGCTTTTTGTGTTTTCTTGGTAATTTGGGAAAAGGGGAGATGGAGATGAACCAAAAGAAAAAGATGGTGCTGGTCGGTAACGGGATGGCGGGAATCCGCACGGTGGAGCATGTGCTGAAGCTGGCTCCGGAGGCGTACGAGATTACGGTCTTCGGTGCAGAGCCGTATCCGAACTACAATCGGATTATGCTGTCTTCGGTGTTGGCTGGCGGGGCAGACATGAAGGAGATTGTAATTAACGATTTGGCCTGGTACGAGGAAAATCACATCAACCTCTATCTGGGCGATGAGGTTGTTCGGCTCGATACCGATAAGCGCAAGGTCGTATCGGCCTCCGGGGTAGAAGCAGAATACGACGCATTGATTTTGGCCACGGGCTCCAATCCATTTATCTTACCGATTCCCGGGGCACGCAAGGATGGCGTCATCGGGTTCCGCAATATCAAGGACTGCGAGCTGATGATGGAGGCCTCCCGCAAACATAAAAAAGCTGCGGTGATCGGCGGCGGTCTCTTAGGCCTGGAAGCGGCCCGCGGGTTGCTTAATCTCGGCATGGACGTCACCGTCGTGCATATCCATCCTTACTTGATGGAGCGTCAGCTCGACGAGCCGGCATCGCGGATGCTGCAACATGAGCTGGAAGCGCAAGGCATGAAGTTCCTCATGCAAAAGCAAACAGCCAGCATTTACGGCGGACGGCGGGCCGAGGGGCTGGAATTTGCAGACGGAAGCCGGTTGGAAGCGGACCTCGTTGTGATGGCCGTCGGCATCAAACCAAACATTGAATTGGCAAAAGAGGCAGGCCTTAATGTGGCGCGAGGCATTATCGTCAACGATTATCTTGAAACCAGCGCACCGGGGGTTTATGCCGTTGGGGAATGCGCTGAGCATCGCGGCATCGCCTACGGGCTGGTGGCCCCGCTCTATGAGCAAGGCAGTGTATTGGCCAAGCGGCTGGCTGGTGTCGAAACCGCCGCGTACGAAGGATCCGTCACTTCGACGAAGCTGAAGGTGTCGGGAGTAGATGTTTTTTCTGCGGGATATTTCAATGATGCGCCAGGCACGCGCTCGCTGCGCATTCAAGACGAACTGGAGGGCACGTACCGTAAAATCGTCCTGCAAGACGATCGGCTCATCGGCGCGGTACTGTTCGGCGACACAACGGACGGCCCATCGTTATTTGCTAAGATCAAAAGCGGAGAATCCGTAGCCGGGAAAGAGAAGGAGCTGCTGCTTGGGTTTACTCCGGGTCAAGCCGGGGCAGGGGCCTCGTCCCCGAATGCCCGGTTGGCCGCAATGGCGGACGACGAAATCATCTGCGGCTGTAACGGCGTCACCAAAGGCACCATCGTCGAAGCGGTGAAGGGCGGCTGCTCCAGCGTCGGCGAGATCAAAGCGTGCACGAAGGCGTCCGGCTCCTGCGGCGGCTGCAAACCGCTGGTCGAGGGACTGCTGCATCTATATGCAGAAGGCGATGTCAAAGCGGTGAAGGAAGGCATCTGCGGCTGTACGCCGCTGGGCCGTGACGAAATTGTCGCCAGCATCAAGGAGATGGGGCTCAAGAGTGTGCACGAGGTGATGAACGTGCTGGAATGGCGCGAGCCGGAGGGCTGCTCGAAGTGCCGCCCGGCGTTGAACTACTACCTGGGGATGCTGTGGCCGGCTGAGTATGTGGATGAGAAAGAATCCCGCTTCGCCAACGAACGTTACCATGCCAACATTCAAAAGGACGGAACGTTCTCTGTGGTGCCTCGGATTTACGGCGGTGTAACCTCACCGGCTGAACTCAAGCGAATTGCGGCGGTTGCCGAGAAATACCAAGTGCCGATGGTGAAGTTCACCGGCGGACAGCGGCTTGACCTGCTGGGCGTAAAGAAGGAAGATTTGCCGAAAATGTGGGAGGAGCTCGATATGCCGTCCGGTCATGCGTACGGCAAGGCGCTGCGGACGGTGAAGACCTGCGTCGGCTCCACGTTCTGCCGGTTCGGGACCCAAGATTCCATTAGCATGGGCATTCAGCTGGAAAAAACGTTTGAACGCCTGAACACCCCCGGCAAGGTTAAACTGGCGGTATCGGGTTGCCCGCGGAACTGCGCCGAAGCCACGATTAAGGACCTTGGCGTTGTGGCTATCGACGGCGGTTGGGAGATCTATGTGGGCGGTAACGGCGGTGTGAAGGTTCGGGCGGCAGATTTGCTCTGCGTAGTGAAGACCGAAGATGAAGTGGTCGAATGGACCGCAGCGTTCTTGCAGCATTACCGTGAGCAAGCCAGCTGGAACGAACGGACAGCGCAGTGGGTTGAGCGGGTAGGATTGGACGCCATCAAGGCAGTGTTGGAGCAAGCCGATGAACGGAAAGCACTGGCTGAGCGGATTCAAGACACCTTAAGCCGGACGACAGACCCGTGGAAAGAAATTATTGAAAACCAGGAGCTGCGTAAAAACTTCGAACCGCTGCAAGACGTACAACTGCAAAATTCGTGATCTTTTTTGGGGGGCAGATACCATGATAACTAAAATTCAAGTGGCACGGTTGGACGACATTGATCGGCTTGGTTCACGTACGGTGTTTGTTGAGGGGAAGGAGGTTGCGATTTTCCGCCTCAGCGACGGCAGTGTTCACGCCATTGAAAACCGCTGTCCGCACAAAGGCGGCAAGTTGTCAGAAGGGATGGTGTGCGGTTCAGCCGTGCACTGTCCCCTGCACGATTGGAAGATCAATCTGCGGAGCGGACGTGTCCAAGAGCCCGACCATGGGGAGGTCACGGTCTATGAGATCGAAGTGGATGAAGCGACCGGAGCTATATATATTTCACTGTAGCGTATAGGGCGTATAGAGCGTATAGAGAATCGCAGTGCGAATAAAGGAGTGGACGAACCATGGATTACGTCAAACCAGGAGAAGTACTAGGGAGCATGATTGAGACCGGGAAAAATAAAGCCAACCTCAGCATTCTGCAGTTGCTGGTCAAAGGATTTTTGGGCGGAGCGATCCTGGCGTTCGCCACCACCTTGGCGTTTACCGCGACGCAACAGACCTCGCTGGGGATCGTGGGGGCGGTGATTTTCCCGGTTGGCTTTGTGATGATCGTCCTGTTGGGCCTGGAGCTTGTCACTGGCAGCTTCGCCTTGATCCCGCTGGCTGTGATGGAACGGCAGGCTTCGCCGGGGCGGATGTTGTCCAGCTTTGGATGGGTGATCCTCGGGCATCTCATCGGCTGTGCTGTGTATGCTGTTCTCTATGGGCTGACGATTACGAAAATGGGCACGGACCTGTCCCACCCGCTTGTGCAGATGTTGATCCAGACGAGCGAAGCGAAGACGCTGGCTTACAAGCAGATGGGCGGCAGCGGTCTCGCGCTGGTCACCATCAAGGCTGTTCTGTGTAACTGGATGGTTACGCTGGGCGTGGTGATGGCGATGACCTCGAAGTCGACGGCAGGCAAAATCGCAGCGATGTGGTTGCCGATCCTGATCTTTTTTGCACAAGGGTTCGAGCATGCGGTCGTGAATATGTTCGTCATCCCGGCTGGCATGATGCTGGGAGCGGACGTCAGTATGGCCGACTGGTGGCTGTGGAACCAAATTCCTGTCTTGATCGGCAACTTCCTGGGCGGCGTCGTGTTCACCGGTTTGATGCTGTATGTGGCGCAAAAAGGCAGCTTGCGGCGCGGAGTAGCCGCGCAGGTTGCAGGAACGGAAATGGCTGAGCCGGATGGCCGCGCGTTGTCCGTGGCAGGGGAACGCCTATGAAGCACCCCGGGATGGTAAGTATTATCGGAGCGGGACCCGGCGACCCCGAGTTGATCACGGTCAAGGCGATGAACCGGCTGCGGGAAGCCGAGGTCGTGTTGTATGACCGCCTCGTCAGTGAAGAGCTGCTGGCATACGCCGGGCCGTTCGCGGAGCTGGTGTACGTCGGCAAGGCGCCGGGACGCCACGCGATGCCGCAGGAGGAAATCGAGCGCTGGCTGATCCGCTACGCCATGGACGGGAAGCGGGTCGTGCGCCTGAAGGGCGGCGACCCGTTCGTCTTCGGGCGCGGCGGGGAGGAGGCGCTGGCGCTGGCCGCTGCGGGAATCCCCTATGAGGTGATTCCCGGCATCACATCAGCGCTGGGCGCGGCGGCTTCCGCCGGCGTGCCGCTGACGCATCGCGGGGCGGCCGCCTCGTTCGCCTGTGTGACCGGCAGCCGCTGCCACGGCGATCAGACGCCGATCCGCTGGGACCTGCTGGCGCATAGCGTCGACACGCTGGCGATCTACATGGGCGTCAGCCAAATCGGCGCCATCCGCGAGGAGTTGCTCCGCCATGGCAAGTCGGCTTCAACGCCGGTGGCGTTGATCGAACGCGGCACGACCTGCCGGCAGCGCACGTTCACTTGTACCTTGGACGACATGCACAAGCTGGCCGCCGCCGTGAAGCTGAGCAATCCGGCGCTGATCGTCGTCGGCGAGGTGGTGCGCGTCCGCGAGCAGCTGCAGTTGTTTGAGCATCAGGCGGAGGTGTACTACGGGTCGTGAAGCGAGGGAGGTCATGGGTGGTTGCTAACTTACTACCGCCCCACTATCCCTTGCTTATAGACTAACTGCAAAAGTGCAGTTCATTTTGAGGAAAATCGGCTTTTCTGCGAGATTAAGTGTAAAAATGCAGTTGAGTAAGCGGGTTTTGAAGAAAAATGGGCCCTAGGCGGTTAAATGAACTGTACTTTTGCATTTCATCCACCGATACAAGGTACATTCGACAAGATTCGCCTGCACTTTTACATTTCGTTATACATCCGAACAGAAAAAAGGCCAAAAAGACCGCCTCATTCGTGAGGTTCCTTTTGGCCTTTTGCCTTATTCCAACGCAGCTCTGCTTAACGTCAGCAGCTCGCTGACCGTCACCAGCCGGTATCCGGCGGCCGTTAGTTCGGCAGCCAGGATGCGCACGGCTTCCACGGTTTGGGAACGGTCGTCGAAGCCGTCGTGGAACAGCAGGATGCTGCCTGGGCGGACCTGCTCCCGCGTCTTCTCCACAATGTGCGCCACGCCGGGCATCTCCCAGTCCATCGCCGCGCCATTCACCGCCCCAATCGCGGGATAGCCGAACTCACCGGCGGTGATGGCGGCCACCTCCTCGGAGGTGGCGAGGTAAGGCGGGCGGAAGACCTTCGGTTTCGCGCCAGTGACCTGCTGGATCAGCTCCTCCGTCAACTGCAGTTCCCGGCGGCATTCCTCCGGGCTGAGATCGGGCAGGTGCGGGTGCGTGTACGTGTGGTTGCCGATCTCATGGCCTTGCTCGTGGACGGCCTTGGCGGTTTCCGGGCTTTTTCCCATCTGCGTGCCGATCATAAAGAAAGTTGCCTTGCCCTGCACCTCCCGGAAGATCTCCAAGACTTGCGGGGTGTACAGCGGATTGGGGCCGTCGTCGAACGTGAAGGCAATCGCTTTGTCCCGGACGGGAAGCTCGTTGATCACTTGAAAGTCAGCCATTTTCTAACCCATCTCCTTCTTCATCGAGTCCCGCGTACCTTTTAAACACCCGAATAAGCCATGAATCCGCCGTCGACGGGAATCACCGTTCCGGTCACAAATCCGGACGTTTCAGCATCTGCCAGCCACAGCAGCGTACCCAGCAAATCCTCCGGCACGCCGAATCGGCGCATCGGGGTATGGGTGATGATTTTGTTCGAGCGTTCAGTTAACGACCCGTCCGGGTTCGTCAACAAGCTGCGATTCTGCTCAGTCAGGAAAAATCCCGGGGCAATCGAGTTCACGCGAATGCCGGATTCCGCCAGATGCACGGCCAGCCACTGCGTCAGGTTGTTGATCGCCGCTTTTGCCGCGCTGTAGGCAGGAACCTTCGTCATTGGGCTGTACGAGCTCATGGAGGAGATGTTGATGATCGTAGCGCCGGGGCGCCCGATCATGTCTTTGGCGAAGATTTGTGTCGGGATCAACGTCCCCATGAAGTTTAAATCCAGGACGCCGTGCACGCCGGGGATGCTCAGGTCAAAAAAGCTGGTGACCTCTGGATTCGTGACATCTTCCGGCCGAAAAATCTCATTTGTCGTATTGGCGCTGGCATTGTTGCCGCCGGCTCCGTTGACGAGGATATCGCACGGGCCAAATAGCTCCCGCACCGCGGCCTCCGCCGTCTTCACGCTCTCGACATCCGTCACGTCGCAGGCAAATGCCGCAGCCACGCCGCCGTCGGTGCGAATTTGATCCACCACGGCTTCGGCTTTGGCGAGCGTGCGGTTCAAGATCGCCACCTTCGCCCCCTGGCGGCCCAGCTCACGGGCCATCGCCCGGCATAACACCCCGGCGCCGCCGGTAATGACGGCCGTTTTGCCGGCCAATGCAGGATGTACTGGCAAGTTGCTCATCGGTTGCTTCACTCCTTTTTTCACCATAAATAAAGGATGATCCTGGATTAGTTCAATTGGCCGGCTTGCTTGGCATAGGCGTCCCACAAGCCCCACAGATACATGATGCCGAGCGCCCGGTCATACAGGCCGTACCCCGGTCGGCATTCTTCGCCCCAAATGTGGCGGCCGTGATCGGGACGGGCATACCCCGTGAAACCGGTGTCATAATACGCTTTCACAATGCCGGCAATATCGACGGTGCCGTCCTGGGTCCGATGCGACGTCTCCATAAAATCGCCGTTATCAAACACGCGCACGTTGCGGATATGGGCGAACGGAATCCGGTCATGGAATTCATGGATCATAGCGATGATATCGTTGTCCGGATTCGCCCCAAGCGATCCGCTGCACAAGGTAATTCCGTTGGATGGACTATCGACGAGCTTCAGGAAGCGGCGCAGGTTTTCCTGATTCGTGATGATGCGCGGCAACCCAAAGATCGACCACGGCGGATCGTCCGGATGAATAGCCATCTTGATTCCATGCTGCTCAGCCACCGGAACGATTTCCTTCAGGAAATACTCCAGGTTCCGCCACAAATCCTCTTCTGTGACGCCCCGGTACGCCTCAAACAGGGAGGTCAAATGCTCCAGCCGCTCCGGCTCCCAGCCGGGCATCGTCAGCGCGCTGTTTTGGTTGATGACCTTCACCAGCTCAAACGGGTCGATATTGTGAATGCGGGCTTTTTCATAAAATAACGCCGTCGAACCGTCCGCCCCCGGCTTATGCAAATCCGTCCGCAGCCAGTCGAAGATTGGCATGAAGTTGTAGCAGATCACCTTGACGCCCACCTTGGCTACTTTCTCGATCGTCCGTTTGTAGTTTTCGATATACTGGTCGCGCGATGGCAAGCCCAGCTTGATGTCCTCATGCACGTTGACGCTTTCCACAACATCGAGGTGAAACCCGTAGCGGTCCGCTTGCCGCTTCACCTCTTCGATTTTGTCCATGGGCCATTCTTCTCCGGCAGGGACGTCGTGCAGCGACCACACGAGGCCCTCGACTCCGGGGATTTGCTTGATCTGATCCAGCGTGACCGTGTCGTTGCCTTCGCCGAACCAACGAAATGTCATACGCATACTTTACCTTCACCGCCTATCTTGTTATTTGGGGTAGAGATGTTTTTTTTTAACTTTGCTTAAAATAGTCCGGATACCGCTCCTGCAACACCGGTAAATTGGAGATGCTGAGCTGCAAATGCTCCATCATCAGCCGGTCGGCCCGATGGGCGTCGCGGGCAACCATCGCATCGTACATGGCTTGATGCTGCTCGTAAAGATTTTCCCAATGCGGATCGGTCGTCAGCCACAGCACCCGCGTCCGGTTCAGATGGGCGTTCATCTGTTGGATGACGTCCCAGGTGCCCAGCTTGCGGCAGCCGGCGAACAGAATGCGGTGGAACTCCTCGTCCAGCGCAAACATCGCATGGTTGTCGTGCCGGCGGATGCTGTCCTGTTGGCGGGCCAAGTTGTCGGCCAGCTGGGTCAGCAACGCTTCCGGGAACTGTTCGCAGGCGAGCCGGATCACGGCGCGCTCCAGCTGTTCCCGCATAAACCGCGCTTCCTCCACGAGCTCGGGGTCGATCAGCGATACCCGCGTGCCGCGCTGCGGCAGGACGACCACCAGCCCTTCCTGCGCCAGCCGCACGAAGCTCTCCCGAACCGGGGTGCGGCTCACCTGAAAGGCTAGAGACATCTCTTTTTCAGATAGCGTTGTCCCTGGAGGCAGCTCTAGCGTGACGATCTGCTCCTTCAGCTTGGCATATACCGCGTTGCCCGCCGATCCCGTCTGTGTTAGCCATTTGTCGCTCATCCTTTCACCTCCTTTAGGCCGGGGCCTTGCTCTAGCAGTTGTTCTAGTTCAATCTTGTTCTTGTTCATGCTCTTCTTTGATGCAGTTAATCTACCATACTTGTATGGTAGTATGGAAACCGCTGGTTAGCAAGAGGAAATCGATGCACGCCGCATGTTTCCTTCCGTATAAATTTGCAAACATCGAAAATACAACAATTGCGCGGTTGAGGTAGGAATACCCCTTGATCCAATTTTAGGTGCAGGAATTGATGGACGTCTTTCATGTCTCAAAGCGGACGATTTACTATGATATGGACAAAATCAATCACTGGCTTCGCCAAGGCGGGCTAGCTCCCGTGCAGTATGTGCGCAGCCGGGGCTTCTTGCTCCCCGAATCCTCGCGATCCCAGCTTCCGAGCATGGCCCAATCCATGCAGCCGCAGCAATGAAGCTTACGCGCTGAGCATCCAGTTCGACAGAAAACAGGGCTATTTTATTCAGGGGAATGAGAAAGACATTAGGGCCGCCCTGTCACGCTTCTTGTTCGAGCAACTGCTGTATGCCGACTGGAATCCTTCGTCTCCCACCATCGACGGCCTCATCCACGCGGATTTATTCCGGCGTCACTTTTCAGCGTTCCGGGAAGAGGAGCTGGCCTCCGTATACCGGATAATCGTCTCCACGGAGCAGCGGATTGGCATGGAATGGACGGACGAGACGATTATGCATTTGACCCTGCGCATCTGGTTGTCCGCCAACCGCATGAAGCAAGGTCACACGGTTCAGTTGGATGAAGAGGAGAAGGCGGCCTTACGGGAAACGCTCCAGTTCAAGGCGGCGACGCAAATCGCCGAAGAGCTTGGGGAATTGTTCGGAAGGGGGCCGATTGGCATCACCTCGCTCCAGTATTCGCAGAGCCAACTGTCTCGGCATGTCAGCGGGAAGCATTTATACGAGGCCGTCGACTTGGCCATCGATAATTATGCTGTGAAGGGCGACGCCGTGCTGTCCTATCCGGGAGTGCCGGATCCGTTTGCGCCGACGTCAACGGTGATCGGGGCTGCCGTTCTGAACGGCATCTTTGCTGAGGCGATCGTGATGATGATCGATCAGGGCTATGAGCCTTCCGTATTCTTAAGCGAAAATATCGACGGGGCTGATGAGCGAAACCGACAGTTGATCGCTCGTTACCGCGATCGGATTCCCTTGTTATCCTAATCGAACCGCACAGTAATGGGAGGAGTTGATCCGACCTTGACTGTGCGGCTTTTTTTTCATGATGGCTCGATTTGGATAAATATAAGCGCGAAATGCACATGGAATTGTGCGGGGGAGCGTGTTACCTTAACGTTGAAATCACGACAAAACCAGCTGTACTCGAGGAGGAGGCGAAGGGATGATGGAGCGTCAAGGGGCTTACTATACGGGAACGTACCGGAACTTGTTGGCCGAATACGGTTATGGGGAAGAGGCGATTCAGCGCCGGTTGGATGAAACGTGGAAGCAGTTATTTGAAGGAGACGAGGAGACGCGTATCTATTACCCTTCCGGCGAGGATATGGGCTATATGTTGGATACCGGCAATCTGGACGTGCGGACGGAGGGAATGTCCTACGGGATGATGATGGCCGTTCAGTACGACCGCCAGGATGTGTTCGACCGGCTTTGGAAATGGGCGAAAACCTATATGTACCTGACTGAAGGGGATAACGCCGGGTACTTTGCCTGGTCCTGTGCGCCGGACGGCAAGCGTCTATCGAACGGGCCGGCGCCGGACGGGGAGGAATATTTTGCACTGGCGCTGCTGTTCGCGTCCCATCGCTGGGGCGACCGGGAGTCGCCATTCGACTACGGCACCCAGGCTCGGGACTTATTGCGAACCTGCCTGCATAAGGGGGAAGACGGAACAGGTTATCCGATGTGGAATCCGGACAACAAGCTGATCAAATTTGTTCCGAACTGTGAGTTTTCCGATCCTTCCTACCATCTTCCTCATTTCTATGAACTGTTTGCGCTGTGGGCTTATCCAGAGGACCGTTCGTTCTGGAAGGAGGCGGCCGAGGCGAGCCGGCAATATTTGCACCTTGCGTGCCACCCGGTCACCGGCCTTGCGCCGGAGTATGCATATTATGATGGAACGCCGAATAATGAGCGGGGGTACGGCCACTTCTTTAGCGATGCGTATCGGGTTGCGGCAAATCTTGGCCTGGACTGGGAATGGTTTGCCGCCGATCCTTGGCAGCGGGAGACTGTGGGCAAGATTCAGGCGTTTTTCGCTGATAAAGAACCGGAGGATTATCGCCGCTACACGATCTCGGGGGAGCCGTTTGAGGAACCGGCTTTGCATCCGGTTGGGTTGCTGGCAACCAACGCGATGGCTTCGCTGGCGGCCGAAGGCCCCCAAGCCAAAGCATGCGTTGAGCTGTTCTGGAACACCCCGGTCCGCACCGGCAAGCGCCGCTATTACGACAATTGTCTGTATTTGTTTGCGCTGTTGGCGCTGAGCGGGAACTACCGGATATGGATGCCGCAGGGTGAGGCGTAAGGCTAAACCAGAACGGTGGCAGTAATGGGGCGGGAGCAGTCGATCTAGTGGACTCCAGTGCCTTTATTTCCCCTGATCCGTGGGGAATCGGGTTCTAACGGACTGAGATGACGTTATTGGGGCAAATCTCTGTCCTACACCATCGTGTTGCGGCAAATAAGGGCTGGAGTGTCCGTTAAATCGGGAAATGGTCGGGAAATAGAGAAATAACGTCATTTCGGTCCGTTACAGTAAGTACAAAAAGCGAGCCCGGAATTCCTTCCCTGGCTCGCTTCAAAAGTGACGATCAGCCCTTCACCGCGCCGGCCGTGAGGCCGCTGACGATGTATTTTTGGCCGAACAGATAGAGAATGAATACCGGAAGCGAAGTCAGCACGAGGTTGGCGAAGATCAGGTTCCACTCCCGGCTGTACTTGCCGTAGAAATTGTAGATCGACAGCGGCATCGTCCAGGTCGAGCTGTCGGTTAGGAAGTACAGCGGAATCGTGATGTCGTTCCACACCGACATGAACACCATGATCGCAACGGTAGCGTTGACCGGGAGGATGAGCGGCGTAACGATCCGGAAGAATACGCCAAGCACGTTGGCGCCTTCCAGGAACGCCACTTCATCGAGCGCTTTTGGGATCGTCTTAATGAACCCGCTGTACAGAAACACGCTAAAGGCGGTGTTCAGCGAAGCGTAGATCAGAATAACGCTGGTGATGCTGCCATAGAAGCCCAGCGCCTGCACGATCCGGATGGTCGTGATCGTCGACATCGGGGCGATCAGGCCCATAAAGAAATACATGTACAGCGTATTGGCGAGTTTCGTCTCGCGCCGCGCCAGAATAAAGGAGGCGGCCGAGGAAGCCACGATGTTGATGATCGAGGAAATGCCGGTAATCAACACGCTGTTCCAGAACGCCCGGGCGAGCCCGCCTTCTTCAAAAACGCGCACGTAGTTGGAGAACATCCACTTTTCGGGCAGTTTAAGCGAGAAGTCCAGCACTTCGGCGCTGGTCTTAAAGGAACCAAAGATCATGATTAACACCGGCAAAAGAATCAGCAATGAAGCCAGCAGCAGAAGGCCTTCGACAATATAGTTACGAATGGCGAGTTTGCGTGTAAATCCCATTATTCGGTGACCTCCCTACGCCGCATGAAGATGAGCAGCGGGATGGCAATGATCGTGACAGCCACGAACAACAGCGTATTGATGGCGGTACCCAGCCCCCAGCTTCCTTCGCCGAAGGACCGCAAGATGATCGTACCGACAACTTGAGAAGCATTGCCCGGCCCTCCGCCTGTCAAGACGAAGACCTCTGAGAAGACCTTCAGA
Source organism: Paenibacillus sp. MB22_1 (assembly GCF_047200555.1). Taxonomy (NCBI): domain Bacteria; kingdom Bacillati; phylum Bacillota; class Bacilli; order Caryophanales; family Paenibacillaceae; genus Paenibacillus; species Paenibacillus sp. MB22_1. The sequence goes on along the minus strand of NZ_JBLADV010000002.1, from coordinate 993,006 downwards.
CCGCCGATCAGCGTGAGCATGAGGTTAATATTAATCGCTGGCAGCAGGAGCGGCAGCGTGATATTCGTGAACTTTTTCCAGGAGCCGGCCCCGTCGATGGTGGCCGCCTCGTAATAATCCTGGGAAATGGATTGCAGTCCAGCCAAGTAAATCGCCATCTGAAAGCCGGCATGCTGCCAGATCGAGATGACGGCAATGGTCCAAATGACGAGATGCGGATTGGTGAGCCAAGCTTGGCTTAACGCGTGCAGCCCAACCGCATCGAACATCCGGTTGATCGCGCCTTCCGTGCGCAAGATCGGTGTAAACACGATCCCGATGACCAGGATACTCAGGATGGACGGGGAATAAAAAATTGCCCGCAGCAAGTTCCGCGTCTTGAGCCGCATATTGAGTGCCACCGCTAGGGCGATCCCGATCAGGTTTTTCCCGACCACGGTGACGACGGCGAAGATCAGGGTATTTTTGAGTGCGAGGAGCAGCGTTTTATCGGAGAAGATCTTTTGGAAGTTCTCCCATCCGATGAATTTGATCGTCAGGCGATCCAGCCGCCAATCGGTAAAGGAATAATAAAAGCCCGTAAACGCCGGGATGACAAAAAAGATCGTGTAAATGAGTAACGCAGGTAATACGAGATAATAGGAATATAGATTTTTAACCGATGCTTTTGATTTCATGTTCTCCACCCCACTATGGACTGGGGCAGCATAACCCCCGGACGGGACTTATGCTGCCTGCCATTCTTCCGATTTAGAAACCGGGGATTTCTTTATCTGCCATCAGTTGACTAAACTTCTCGTCCCAAGCCTTCAGCACTTCTTCCGGGGTTAATCCGCCGGCGAATTGGTCTTGGAGCAGCCGATAAAGCTCACTGCGGTCAACCAGCATGTAGGCGTCGGTGGTCAATACGGTTTTCTTCGGCGTGATGTAGTTATCGACGATTTCTTGCTTGTAATCCGGCAATTCTGGCGTAGTGACATCGCTCAGGTTGGACACGTACCCTTTGGAATCGACGATTTTTTGGGCGGTTTCTTTCGAGCCTAAGAAGTTCAGGAATTCTTTGGCTTCCGCCAAGTGCTTGGCTTTCTTCGGAATGAACAGCTGACCGCCCAGCGGGCTGGCACCCAGGCTTGCATCTTCCTCGGAAGGGATCGGGAAGACGCCAAGACGCATGTTCGGATCCTGCTTGAGCACGCCTTCGATCAGCCAGTCGCCCATGAACATCATGGCAACTTCCTTGTTCAGGAATTTACCCACCGCCATATCGTAGCTGTCGCTCAGAACGTCGGCGTTGGTGTAACCTTGCTTATACACCTCGTACTGCTGCTGCAGGAACGTTTGGAATTCTGGGATGTCGGACCATTTTTTCTTATTGCTGTTCAGGTCGTCGAAGAAGGTTGGATCGTTCTTGGCTACGAAGTTCGCAAAAGCGGCAGCCGGCCAAATATTCGCGGCCCAGTTGTCCTTGTACGGCATAAATACTGGAGTAACTCCGCTGGCTTTGATCTTCTCACAGACAGCGAGGAACTCTTCAAAGTTCTTCGGAATGGACAGGCCCAGGTCGTCAAAGATGTCTTTGTTGTACACAACGCCTTGCATCCCTGTATCTTGGCTGACATGGAAGCTGTAAATATGCCCGTAAGCGGAAAGGACGTCTTTGTTCAAAATCCGGCTGGCCCAAGGCTCGTTATCAAGAATCTCAAAGTTGCGCTCTAGATTTAGGTCCGTGGTTGCGCTGGCCAGATTGTATTGAATGATGTCCGGCGTTTCTTCAACGGCCAGCTTCGTTTGCAGGACGGTTGTCGTTTGCTCGGCTGGGATCAGCTGCAAATTAACTTTGATGTTCGTCTGCTTCTCAAATTCGTCGAGGATATCTTGTTGGATAAAGGCGGAGTCCTGCGAGCTCTTAGAGATGGCTAACTCGATGGTGACTTTGTCGCCCTTGGCGGCACCGCTGTTATTGCCGTCTTGTGCTGCGTTGTTGGACTTGGCGCCTCCGGATCCGCAGGCTGCGAGCGATAGCGCCAGCAAACCCGCGATGACTGCGATGGTTGTTCTTTTCAGTGCGTAATTCAAGGCAAATCCCCCTCTGTTTGATATGTCTTTGAATGCGCTTGCAACTTGATTATAGATTTCTGGGAGTCTAAGGTACATGTCTGAGGGTGACTGATGAGGTGTAAAATTGTGAACTTGTAACCGTTGTCATGACGTGAAGCGAAGTGGTACAGTTAAACCATCCTAATGCAACCTGGCCATAGCCAAAGGAGGCCCAAGCCAACGTCATGAAACCTTTCTTCCTCCGCAGAAGTCAGCTTAGCCTGCAAAATAAAGTCTTTTTAACTTTTGTGGCTTTGCTTCTGTTTATACTTGGTTGCTTTATCGTCTACGTGAATCTGGTCGTCATCAAACCGCTGAAGGAGAAAACGGTGGAGGCCAAGCTGGCGGCGGCGACCAAGGTGAGCCAGCAGCTCGACGACTATGTGGACAGCCAAAACCAACTGTCACAGCGGATCCTATCCAGCAAGGACCTCTTCTCGATCCTGGAGAGAGGTTATCAAACCGACGTCAATCTCGAACGGCTGAATCAAAGCCGCAGGCTGAAGGATCTGATGTTTCAGGCCATCGGCCCCAGAATGAGTATCAAGGATATGGTGATTTACGACAAGGCCGGCCGCAAGATCGTGTCCTATATTGAGTTACAAGGGGACGCGGCCTCTTTCGAGAGCTATCTGAAGAAGAGCCTCATCGACGGAAGCTGGAGCGGCAGCGGATATATCCTGGAACGGCAGGGAGAGGCCGTTTCGTTTATTCGTTCAATTAATAATCAGAACGGCACCGTATTCGGATATCTGAGCATCCTGTTGGACAATGCGTTCTTGCAAAGAATTTCGCAAGGCGTGGGCAGCGGCCAGGTGTACATTTTGGACCGGAATGGTGAGCCGGTGGTCGGTTCCATCCCCGACGAGGAGCTTGCCGAGCTGACCGCACGAAATCCAGTTGACGGTGTGTATGTGGACGATCACGGGAACTATGTAGCTTACGCCCGGTCGGAAAGCACCGGGTGGACAACCTATCTGGTGACACCCAAGCAGGATGTGCTGGGGCCCGTCAACTCGGTGAAATACTTGTCCATTCTGCTGATTACGTCGTTGATGCTGTTGTCTTTCGTATATATTTATTTTTCTACGCGAAATCTGCTGTTGCCGATCCGGAAGCTGCGCAGCCAGATTTGGCGGATCAGCTATAGCAATATGAATCTCAAATGGGACAACCCTACGCAAAATAACGATTTAATTCTATTAAACGAGGCTTTTCAGGATTTGATGGAACGGCTGCAAGAATCGATTGAACGGGAGAAAATCGCCCTGCACGAGGAGGTCAAGGCGCGAAACTCTGCGCTCCAGGCTCAAATTGCACCGCATTTTATCCATAACGTGCTGTATTTGATCAGCATCGCGGCCCAGGAGGGCAAGACCGATGTCGTCACCGATATGTGCAAGCACTTATCGGACAGCTTGCGTTACATCGTATCTTCACCATACGTGCATGTCACCTTAGCCGACGAGCTGGAGCATACCCGGCACTACTTGTCCCTCGTCCAGCAAAAGTACGAAGACGATCTCGTTTGGGAGATCCATGCGGACGAATCGGCGCGGAACGTACAGCTGCCACGGCTGGTGCTCCAGCCCTTCGTGGAGAACTGCATCGAGCATGCCTTCACCCACAGCGACCCGCCTTGGCGGATCAAGATTACGGTGAAGCAGTTCAACGGGTTATGGGCGGTGGAGATTAAGGATAACGGAGACGGGTTTCCGCCCGGGAAGATCAATGAAATCATGGACAACCTGCGGAAGAGCGAAGCTGCTGCCGGAGAGGGGGACGAACGGCCCGCCTCGATCGGTAACATGGGCATCGTGAACAGCGTAGGCCGACTGAAGTTAATGTACCAGAACCGGCTGTTCTTCAATCTGTTTAACCATGCGGATGGGGAAAAGGGCGCCACGGTTCAGATCATCGGTTCGTTAACGAAGGACTTCTACTGAACGAGGAGGGCACAGCATGTACAACGTCATGATCGTGGAAGACAGCAAACCAATCTTGCGGAACATTCGAACGCTCCTGGGTTCCCTGGAGCTTCCGTTTCAGGTGACGGCCACGGCGGCCAACGGAGAGGAAGCGTTGGAGCTCGTCCGGCAGCAGCCGGTGGACTTGGTGCTGACCGATATCCGCATGCCGAAGCTGGACGGCCTCGCGTTCATTGAACAGGCGAAGCAGATCCGCCCGCAGCTGTTATTTATTTTGATCAGCGGATACAACGATTTCGAATACACGCGCAAAGCGATTAATTTGCAGGTGTTTGACTATTTGCTCAAGCCCGTCGAACGCAAGCAGCTGTCGGAAGTGATGGAACGGGCGCTTGAGCGCCTCCGCAGCCGGATTCCCAGTGAAGCGGAGCTATTCCAGGAAATTGTAGCTCCGGAGGTTTACGAGGAACTGCAGCTCGGGGACCAATTCCGTCATTACGGAAAGCTGTTGATCCTCATCCGGAGGCAGCCGTTTGCCGGCGTGCGGGAGCTTTGGCGTGCGGATGAGCTTCAGCGCAGATTGGATGCTTTATTTGCTCCGCAGCTGTGCTGGGTGTTCCCGACTCAAGTGCCCGGTCAATTTCTTGCTTTGGTGCCAAAAACCGTGGTGGACTCGTATTCCTCGGTGTATGAATGCCTGGAGTTCGTCCGCAAAGCGTTGGAGGCGGCGGGGCTTGCGGCGACGATTGGCGGACAGCTGCAGTCCGGGGACCCAGATCGGCTGCCTGAGCTGTATCACCGCATGTCAGGCATTTTGGACGAACGGCAGCCTATTCACCAGGGAATCGTGATGGATACGGAGATTACCCATGCGTTGGGCAAACCGGAGGGATCCGAATTGGATCGGGCGACCGCGGCAGCCTTTACCGAGCTCATTCTGGGGCGGAGGAAGGAGCAGTTCTTGTTGAAGCTGAATGAACTGCTGACCAAATGGTCCGGCGACAACATTCGGCTGGCGGAACTGGAACGGTTCGTCGCGCTCTTGGCCGATGCCTTCTCGCAAGCGGGAGGCGATCAGGAGACCGGGCATCGGCTGGAGCTCGAGGCTTCCTCCCGCCGTTTGCTTGAAGCCGACAGCTTTGAGAGGTTTGGTGAGAACCTGCTGGAATGGGCCAAGCAATCCTTCGAGTGGCTGCAGGCGTTGAACCGGAAAAGCGGGGAGGAGCTGTTTCGGCAAATCGAGGAATACGTCAAGCTCAACCTGTACTCGTATCTTTCGCTCGCCGATGTGGCGCAGAAATTTCACGTCAGCCCCTCGTACGTCAGCCGGGTCATGAAGAGATATGCTCAAAGCACGTTTGTGCAGTATTATACCGGCCTAAAAATCAAAGAGGCCTGCAGGCTGATCGCCTGCAAGCCGGAAATGCGAATTAAAGAAGTGTCTGACGCCTTATCGTTCAGCGATCAGCACTATTTCTCCAAAGTCTTTAAGGAGTACACGGGATACAGTCCGTCGGATTACAAGGAGCGTTGTCCTCCGAACAGCTCTGACAGCAGTTCGTAAGAACGCAAACGGGCCTTGTGGTCATAGATCTGGGCCGCGACGATGATCTCGTCGGCATCGGTCTCCGCCAGCAAGTGCTCCAGCCGGTTCCGCACCGTCTCCGGTGAGCCGATTGCCGAATAGCTGAGCTGGCGTTCAACCACCGCTTGCTCCTGCGGCGTCCAATCGAGCTGATCCACCGGCGGGTTAAGCTGTGAGGTACGCCGGCGGATCAGGTTCAAGAACTGCTGGTGCTGGGAGGTCGCCAGACGGCGGGCCTCCGCATCGGTATCGGCGACGATCACGTTCACGCCGATCATCGCGTAAGGCTTCGCCAGTTCCGCCGACGGGCGGAAGTGCGTGCGGTACAGATCAAGCGCCGGGAGCAAGTAGTCCGGCGCGAAATGGCTGGCGAAGGCGAACGGCAGACCGAGCTGGGCGGACAGCTGCGCGCTGAAGCCGCTGGAGCCGAGCAGCCAGATCGGGATGTGTAGGCCTTCGCCGGGAATCGCGCGCACGCGCATCGATGAGCCGGAGACGGGCTGGAAGTAATTCCGCAGCTCCGCAAGCCGCTCCGGAAAATCCTGCCCGTCACTGCCCGGCCCGCGCCGCAGCGCGTGCGAGGTCAGCGGGTCGGAGCCGGGCGCCCGACCGAGGCCGAGATCGATCCGCCCCGGGTACAGCGACTCCAGCGTGCCGAATTGCTCAGCGATGACGAGCGGCGCATGGTTTGGCAGCATGATGCCGCCGGATCCAACGCGGATCTTCTTGGTGCCGCCGGCGATGTGACCGATCACGACGGAGGTCGCCGAGCTGGCAATGCCGGGCATGCCGTGATGCTCCGCAAGCCAATAGCGGTGATAACCCCAGTTTTCGGCATGCTGGGCGAGGTCCAGCGAATTGCGCAGCGATTCGGCCGCGGTGCTGCCGGCGGTAATCGGCGCGAGGTCGAGAATCGAGACCGGAATATGGGATAAACGATGCGATGAATCGTTGGTTGTTCTTGAATCAGGCATAAAATCTAGCCTCCTTAGGCAGGAATGAAATGCAAAAACCTAATTTCTATTATAATCGAATTTAAAGAAATGAGCGAAAAAACAATAATCAAATCGATAACAGTTTTGAACGGGAGGAAATTATGAGCGAACGTCCAATGATCACGAATCCGATTTTACGCGGCTTTAACCCCGATCCCTCGATCTTGCGGGTCGGAGATGACTACTATATTGCGACTTCTACCTTCGAGTGGTTCCCGGGTGTGCAGATTCATCATTCTCGGGATCTCGTGCACTGGCAGCTCATCGGTCACCCGTTGACAAGGGTGTCTCAGCTGGACATGCTGGGCAACCCCGGCTCCTGCGGGGTATGGGCCCCCTGCCTCAGCTATGATAACGGCTTGTTCTATCTGATCTATACCGATGTCAAAAGCCGCCACGGCGCATTCAAGGACACTCCAAACTTTCTGGTCACCGCCCCGGATATCCGCGGCCCCTGGTCGGATCCGATCTATCTGAACAGCAGCGGCTTCGACCCTTCCTTGTTCCATGATGACGACGGGCGCAAATGGCTGGTCAACATGCTGTGGGATCACCGGAAAGGGAAGAACCACTTTGCTGGCATCGTGCTTCAAGAATATGATCCGAAGCAGCAGAAGCTGGTGGGTCCAGTGAAAAATATTTTCCTAGGCACTGACCTTAGAGTAACCGAAGGCCCGCATTTGTATAAAAGAAATGGCTACTACTACCTGCTGACCGCGGAAGGCGGCACGCATTACGAACATGCGGTCACGATGGCCCGATCTCGAACGATTGACGGACCGTATGAAGTGGACCCTACCAATCCGATTCTCACCTCGGCGGGTAAACCGCATCTGGAGCTGCAAAAGGCGGGACATGCCTCGCTGGTTGAGACCCAGACAGGGGAATGGTACATGGTGCATCTGACCGGGCGGCCAACGAAGGACATCTATTGTACGCTTGGCAGGGAAACGGCGATCCAACGCGGGGTCTGGACCGAAGACGGCTGGTTCCGGTTGGAAACCGGTGGGAATGAGCCGCAAGTGAAGGTGCCTGCTCCCGCCTTGCCGCCGCACCCGTTTGAACCGGAGGCGGAACGGGACAATTTCGAGGCGGAGACGCTGGGGGTACATTGGAGCACCCTGCGTGTTCCGGCCACGGAGGATTGGCTGACACTGCGCGAGCGTCCTGGCTTCCTGCGCTTGTATGGCCGTGAGTCGATGAACTCGCTGTTCCGGCAGAGTCTGGTGGCGCGGCGGCAGCAATCGTTCCATTGCCTGGCGGAGACGGTGGTGGAGTTCGAGCCGGAGACGTTCCAGCAGATGGCCGGCCTGACCGTGTTTTACGATACGAACGATCATGTGTATTTGCGGATTTCCCGAGATGAGACGAAAGGCAAGAGCCTGAATTTGATCCAGACAAAATATGGCGTCTACGACGAGCTGCTGGCGGAAGACATCTCGATCGAAGGGGCTTCGCGCTGCTGGCTGCGGGTGGTCATCGAACGCGAGCTGGCACGCTTCTACTACAGCCTGGACGGGGAAACCTGGCATGCCGTAGGCGAAGCCGTTGACGTTAGCCACCTATCCGACGATCCCGCAGAGAAAGTGCGCTTCACCGGCACCTTCCTTGGCGTCTGCGCCCAGGACCTCAGCGGGATGCGCAAGCCTGCCGATTTCGACTATTTTATTTATAAGGAGCTTGATTCATTCTCAATGTGAAGGGGGGAGTAAGACCATTCGCCGATTCTGATGGGTTATCCGGACGCGGACATCCTGAATTTCGATGGCGATCAGCTGGGGCGGATCCGTTACGAGGATACGGATCACTACCAAATTACGCGTCGTTTCCTCGAAAACCGGAACAGCGTGCTTCACACGTTGTTTGAGGATGAAGACGAGGACGAGGGGGACTTGGTTTAGGCAAATGAAGAAGACATCTCATATTGTTGAGTTATCTACGTGTTACAAAGTCATGTCAGTCCCGGTGCGGGTTTGCTGTTGCGGTGAGCGAGTGCTGTCACGTGAGCAAGCCACTGTAGCCTGAGCGAGTCGATATCGCGGTGAGTGGGCCGCTGACTCGGTGAGGGAACTCGTGTGCGTTGATGGGCTCCGGCGAACACCGTTGAGGCGAACCTGCGCTCTAACGCTTGCCAGCAACGCTATTGGGCCCAAAACGGGGGCGTTGAGAATCTAACGCTTATGAGAGAGCTTATTTGCCCGTTTCCCCCTCGAAACGGGGCCTTTTGGCGCAAATAAGCTCGTTGGCAAGCGCTAGAAATGAAATCCCCCTCATTTGGCGCAAATAAGCGCTGTGGCAAGCGTTAGCCGGAGCTGCACACGTCGCCTGGTGGGTTAGTAGCAGGTAAGCGCAGTTAGGCGCAACAGCGAACCTGCGCTCTAACGCTTGCCAGCAACGCTATTGGGCCCAAAACGGGGGCGTTGAGAATCTAACGCTTATGAGAGAGCTTATTTGCCGGTTTCCCCCTCGAAACGGGGCCTTTTGGCGCAAATAAGCTCGTTGGCAAGCGTTAGAAATGAAATCCCCCTCATTTGGCGCAAATAAGCGCTGTGGCAAGCGTTAGCCGGAGCTGCACACGTCGCCTGGTGGGTTCGTAGCAGGTAAGCGCAGTTAGGCGCAATGGCGAACCTGCGCTCTAACGCTTGCCAGCAACGCTATTGGGCCCAAAACGGGGGCGTTGAGAATCTAACGCTTATGAGGGGGCTTTCGCCGGAATTTCGGGTTTTCGCCGAATATAACTGTACTTTTGACACTTTTGCAGTTATTGTCTAAGCGCGCAAACAGCCCCCGATCCATTGGACCAGGGGCTGTATTCATTACCCTTTCACCGCGCCGGCGACAACGCCTTTGACGATGTATTTTTGCAGGAAGATAAAGACGATGATCGAAGGCAGTACCGCCATCACCATAGCGGTCATCGCATATTGCCAGTCGGAGGTGTATTGTCCGACGAAGGTGTATGCGGCCAGCGTCAGCGTTTTGGTTGCCGGCGAGCCGTTAACCATCAGCAATGGGAGCAGGAAGTCGTTCCAGATCCACATTACGTCGATGATGATGATCGTAGTGGTGACCGATTTCAGCAGCGGGAAGATGACGCTGAAGAATAACCGGAAGCCGGAGGCGCCGTCGATCGTAGCGCTTTCGTCGATTTCCTTCGGAATCCCCTTCACGAAGCCGTGGTAGATGAACAGGGCCAGCGGAGCGCCGAAGCCCCAGTACAGAATACCAAGTCCCCACGTGCTGTCGGAGAGATGGAGGTTCTTCGCCATCTGCAGCACCGTCAGCATGATCGATTGGAACGGAATCAGCATCGGCATGATGCAGATAAAGTAGATGATCGAGCTGGCTTTGGATTTCGTGCGGGCCAGCTTGTACGCGGCGATGGACGAGATCAACACGATCCCGGCCAAGCCGAGGATGGTCACCACCGCATTATTCAGGAACAGCCGCGGGTAGTTGATAAACTCCCATACATAGCTGTAGTTTTCGAAAGCCAGCTTCTTCGGCAAGGCGATGACGTCGGTCATGACCTCGGAGAAGCTCTTCAGCGAGTTGATGATCGTCAGGAACAACGGATACAGGAACAGGATTGAGAGCAGCACCATCACGATTTCCAGGATGATGCGGCCAGCCGTATTCTTTTTCATTACGCCTCAACCTCCCTGCGTTTGAAGATCGTCAGCTGAATCGCTGTAATCATCAGCACGGCGACGAACAGGATCAGCGCTTTCGCTGTACCATAGCCGTACAGGTTGTTCTGGAACGTATCGCGGTAAATGTCGTACGCCACACTGTACGTCGTGCCGCCAGGGCCGCCGCCGGTCAAGGACAGGATGACGTCAAATACCTTAATCGAGTTGGTCAACGCCATAAAGACGGAGATCGTAATCGATGGTGCAAGCAGCGGCAGCGTCACGTTAAAGAATCTGCGGAATGGGCCCGCGCCGTCCACGGTTGCTGCTTCCTTCAAGTCATCTGGAACCGATTGCAAACCTGCAATGTAAATGACCATGTAAAAACCAATCGATTGCCAGATGGAGACAAACAATATCGAAATGAAGGCGAGTCCGGGTTCCCCCAGCCAGCTTAGCGAGAATATGCCCCATCCGGTGCTTTCGCCAAGGGACTCAAAGCCTTGCATAAAAATGAACTTCCAGATAAAGCCGACAATCACCAAGCTGAGAATGTACGGAATAAAGAAGGCGGCTCTCAGCCAGTTGGTCGTCTTCAGCTTCATATCCAGCACCAGCGCCAGCAAAATCGCCAGTACATTGATGATTACGATATACAGAATCGCGTATTTAATCGTAAACCAGGCGGCCTGCGAGAAGTTCGCGTCGCCCATGAAAATTTGCTTGAAATTGTCCAGTCCGATAAATTTCGGATGCTTGGATATCCCGTTCCACTTGGTCAGGGAATAACGGATCGTCATGACAAACGGATAATAGAAGACCGCGATGATGGCAATTAGAATCGGCAGGGTAAATGCGCCAAACTCTAATTTCTCGTCCCGTTTTCTCCCTAGTTTGAACATAATGGCACCTCTTTTTCGTGACGTATTGGTTTAAACAGCGGTGTTACCGTCTCCCCTATACACTTGGGCTTTTTCGACTATAATGATTATAAAACAGCGGTTTTGCCGTCAAAATGGATTTAAGAAAACAGTTAAGGGTAAAAAGGTGAACTCGCTTTTTTGCCCGAGGTACTAGAAATGAGGAGCTATGTTCAACCGCATCCGAAGCATGCTGACAACGCTTACTGACCGGATTTCGCGCAGGCTGGTCAATAAGCTTGTTTTGTTGTTTACGACGATTATTATTCTAGTGGTTGGTCTTCTGACGATTATCTCCTATGAGATGCTAGAACAAGAATCCGTGGAGCACAGCATGATCAGCACCACCAACAATCTGAAGCTGATTAATCAGAAGCTGGAAGATTACCTCGCCGGCGTGGAACAGATGTCTCTTCCGCAGATTCACTACGAGGACATCCTGCAGGCGATTATGAACGAAGAATCGGATTATGCGTCGAAAATGTACCTGGAGGACTATCTGCGTGAACTGTTTTACTCGCGGAACGACCTGGAGAGCATTTATCTCTATTTGATCGACCAACACAAATACTACTCCATTACGCGCGAAGCTTATAACGTTTCGGTTCGGGTGAGCTATCAGGAAGACATTCCGAATCAGCCGTGGTACAAGCAGGCGATGGAGAGCCGTCATAACGAGGCCTATCAATCGTTTATCGTGCCGGGGGCGAAGTCGGGTTACAACATGACCGTGGAACCTGACTTTATGGGGTACCACCGTGTGCTGCGCGCCTTGGTGACTCGCGAGCCGAAAGCGATCGTCTCCTTCTATTTGAAGCCAACGGTCAAAGACCAGATTCTGAAGGATGTTCCGTTCGAGAAAGGCGAGCATCTGCTTTATCTGGATCCGAACAATGTTCCTTTTCATGTGGATGATCCTGCTTTTTTGGAGCAGATTGAGGATGCGCCATGGCTCGCCCGGCTTGACAAGAACGGTTCTAAGAAGCCGGTCACCTGGACCGACGAGGCTGGCGATAAATATTTGATTATTTACAACATTGAAGCGAACGGAGGTTGGAAGCTGGTCAAACCGATTCCGTACAGCAACCTTTACGCGGCTGCCAGAGCCACGCGGAATATCGGATATTTGATTGGCTTGATTTTTTTGTTGATTTCGCTCATTCTGGTGACTTTGTTTTCCAATAAAATTACGAGTCCGCTCAAGGATTTGTCTCTTCAGATGCGCCGCTTTAGCGAAGGGACCTTTGACGCGGAAATCCCGGTGAAAGGTCGGGACGAGATCGCTTATTTATCCCGGCATTTCAACCGGATGGTGCGGCGGACCAACGATTTGATCAATGAGCGCTACAAGATGAAGCTGGTTGAGAAGAACGCGATCCTCAAGGCACTGGAGGCCGAGATTAACCCGCATTTTCTGTATAATGCGCTGCAGGCAATTTCGACCAAAGCGCTCAAGAGCGGGGATGACGAAGTGGCCGATATGGTGGATGCCTTGGCGCTGACGCTAAGATATTGCATAAGTGGAAAAGACATCGTGAACGCTAGGGAGGAGCTGAAGCATATCGAACGTTATCTCGCGTTACAGAAGGCCCGGTTTGGCAGTCGTCTGCAGGTAACGGTCGAGTGGGAGGAAGCGCTCAAGGAGCTGCAAATTCCCAAGCTGTCCATTCAATCCCTGGTTGAAAACTCCATTAAGCATGGGCTAGAGAAAATGTCGAGCGGCATCTCCATTCGTATTCGTGCCGAGCTGGGGGACACGCATGCGGTAATCTCCGTCAGCGACAACGGTCCAGGTATTTCTCCGGAACAGATGGAGCAAATCCAGGCGTCCTTCCTCCAAGATTGGGAGGAGCAGGAAGGAGAGAACATCGGGCTCAAAAATCTGTATACCCGCTTGAAGCTTCTCTATGGGAAAGAAGCGGAGCTACGGATCCAGAGCGATGAGCACGGGACGGAGATGTGTATGTTAATACCGCGGGGGGGCAGCAGTCATGTATAAAGTATTGATTATCGACGATGAGGAACCGCTTCGCGAAGCGATTCGGATTTTAGGGAATTGGCAGGAGCTTGAGGTGGATGAAATCCGGGAAGCAACGGACGGCAAGATGGGACTCGCCATGCTGGAACAATACAAGCCGGATATCGTTATGGTGGATATGAAAATGCCGGAGCTGAACGGGGTCGACTTCCTGCGGATTGTAGAGGAGAAGTATCCCGAGCTGCTGACCATTGTGATCAGCGGGTATGACGACTTTGAATACACCCGTCAGGCGATTCATGCCAAAGTGGTCGATTATTTGCTGAAGCCGGTCAATCGTCAGGATTTGAATCAGGCGCTGCGCAAGGCGGTAGATGTGCTGAATGCCAAACGCGAGCGACAGAAGGAATCGATCACTCGAAACATTGCGTTTAATATGTCGCTCCCGAAATTAAAGGAGAAAATCTACTTTTCCATTATTGAACGGAGCTTTAAGAAGCAGAGCAGCCAGGCGTTCCTCTCGTTAATTGGGGCGGATGAACCGGATCATCGATTTGGGGCGCTCGTCCTGCGAATCTTGAACATGGAAGCCGTGCAGGACAGCCGGTTCCATCGCGACCGGGAGCTGCTCCATTTCGCGGTGGCCAATGTGATTAATGAGATCGTGGTGGACAATCTGCAGTGCTTCAGCTTTGCCAATCCGAAGCAGGAGCGGGAAGTGATCGCCGTCTACACGGTGAAGGGGGGCTACCCGCAAGAGATCGCTTTTCGTGCAGGGGAACTGATGAAGAAAATCGTTTCGACGTTAAGCGATCTGTTTGGCATGCTGGCAGCCGGAGGGATCGGCCGGTATTGCGAGGATGTGCTGAACCTGGCTGAATCGTATGATGAGGCCGTTGCCGGCATTCAGAGCATCGACCTGCTGAAGCTCAAAGGGACCGCCGTCATTGGAGAAGCGGACAAGGCAGCGAACAAGGAGACGTTCTCCTTCTCCAACCGGATGCCGATCTTGCGGGGAGCGTTAGAGGCAGGCAATGTAAACCATGCCAAATCGGTGATGGCCGAGTTTACCAAGAGCATCAAGGCCGCCGGCTTCTTCAGCATCGGCGCAGCCGATCGGTTGCTGCGGGAAATCGTCGTGCTGATGAATGATACGGCTTCGGAGCTGGGCGTTCCGGCGGACAAGCTTCCTTCCCCCGGCGTGGATCGTTCGTTGCAAGCGCTTGGAATCTGCACGGATGTGGCTACGTTTGATCAGTTCGAGGCCTTGCTGCTCCATCTAACCGAGTATTATCACGAGCAAGTCCGCCGCTCCATGGCCGCAGGCCGTCCATTCAGCGTCGAGGTGATCAAGGAATATATCGACCATCACTATTTTGAGGACATCAAAATCTCCATGTTCACGGAGAGATTTTTTTTGAGCCGCGAGTATTTGATGAAGCTGTTTAAGCAGCAGTATGGCTGCGGCATCCATGAATATGTGCAGAAGGTCCGTATGGATAAGGCGAAAGAACTGCTTGACGATTCGTCGCTCAAAATTCAGGAGATCTCGGAAATGCTGGGTTATAAGGATAAGAACTATTTCAGCAAGGCGTTCCGGAATTATTATGCTTTGTCACCGTCCGAATACCGCCAGCAGCAGGAGGAGGAAAGGGGCAAAAAGTGAACTCGCGACCGGACTTCACTTTTTTACCCTTTTTTCGCCACATATCTACATTTTATTACCCGACTCCTTTCATTAAAATAGGGAGCATAGTTAATATTAACCATAAAGAAAGTGGGGGCAAAGTAATGAAGAAAAAGATTCTGGCCTTATCGTTCAGCCTGGTGTTGATCATGGGCCTGTTGTCCGCATGCGGAGGCAACAATAACGCGGCGAATAACGGGGCAAGCAACACAGGTGCCGGTAATGGCGCGGCGACGGATGATTCCAAACCCGTAACCATCAATATGTTCACGGCTTCTCCGGAATATACCGACGCGTTTAACGCCTACATTGAGGAATATAAGAAAGTGAAGCCAAACGTGACGATTAACCTGGAAATCATGCAGGCGGACTACAACACCGTATTAAAATCCAGAATCGCAGCGGGAAGCACGCCTGACGTATTCCAAACTACGGCGGGTGGGGATATCGACACCTTTGCTGAGTACAGTGCGGATTTGACGGATCAACCGCTGGCTGCGGCCATGACGGATGCGGTACGCGCCAATATGACTTCCTCCGACGGTAAAGTGCTTGGCTTGCCGGTTAAAGGGAACTTGTTCTCCTTAATCTATAACAAGCAGCTGTTGGATGAAGCTGGCGTGATGACATTCCCGAAAACGACAGCGGAGTTGGACGACGCCATCGCTAAACTGGAAGCCAAAGGCATTACGCCGTTTGCGAATGCGTATAAAGAATGGTGGGTATGGAAACACATCTTCCAACATTTCGTGAACGCTGCCGCTCAAGACGCTGGCGTAACGTCGCAAGATCTGGTGAAGAGCTTTATTGCCGGTGATGCGAAAATCAAGGATTATCCGGCGCTGTACGACAGCTTCTTTAACTTCATCGATACGACAGTGAAGCATGGCACCGACAAACCGCTGGAACGCGACAGCAATGCGCAAGTCAGCGACTTTGCATCCGGCAAAGCGGCGATCATGACAGGGAAAGGTGCATGGGACGAAGAAGCGATCAAGAAAATTAACCCAGACATTCAAATCGGCATTGCCGGCTATCCGGTCAGCGACAAAGCAGATCAATCGATGATCATCACCGGTGCGGACCAAGCTCTGCGCATCAATAAAGACTCTGCGGTCGTCAACGAAACGATCGAGTTCTTTAACTGGCTGTATACTTCCGACTACGGCAAGAGCTGGTTCTCCACGATTGCGAAGGTTATTCCTCCAATCAAGGACGCTCCGCTTCCAGAACTGGATATGCCGAAGCAAATGAACGAAATTCTGAAGTCTGAGCCATCGGGTGACCTGGCGATCAACTATTCGCTGGATACGTTCCATCAAAAATTCGGAGAAATCATGCAAGCTTACATCGGCGGCAGCAAAACAAAAGATCAAGCTGTGACCGAAATCGAGCAAGCATGGGTACAACTGGGTTCGGCGGAATAAACATCGAGAATCTCGGTTGTTCGTAAACCACAAAATGAACCCGGCACCATCTATCGGTGCTGGGTTTTGCTTTTACTTAGGACAGGTAAGGAGTGTGCGAGGGTGATGAATCAAATCGAGCTTCGGGAAAACGGCTTACATCTCGTATTGGAAGTCACCGACGAGCAGGATGTGCGGCTGCTTCATTTTGGGGCAAACGCGCTGAATGAAGCGGTGATCCAGAAGGAGCAGAAACCGGGCTTCCGCCTGATGGAGCTGCAATTAACTGGAGAGGACCGGGCTGAGTATCACGGACGAACCCACCGGGCATCGTACCCGGGACTACGGATGGTGTATGCCGGCCATACCAAAGGACGCAACGAGTTGGGGAGGAAGCTGGAAATTGCGCTGCGCGACCCGAAGACCGGGCTGCAGGCGGTGCAGCACATCCAATTTTACGACGGGGTGCAGACGGTCCGGGCTTGGGCAGAACTGTACAATGCCGGGCCGGAAGCAGTAGGTATAGAGTACATTTCTTCCTTTGCATTGACCGGTTTGGATAAGGAAGGCAGTCAGGATCGGGACGAAAAAATGTGGCTGTCCATCCCCCACACCGGATGGCAAAGCGAGCTGCAGTGGCGCACTTACAAATTGCCTGAGCTCGGCTTATCCCATTTGACGGACCGCAGCTCCAAGCGGATCTCCTGCAGCAATACGGGTTCCTGGTCGGCGGCCGAGCATATCCCGATGGCTGTCCTGGAGAACCGGGAGGCGGGGAGCGTCTTGTTCTGGCAAATCGAGCATAACGGCTCTTGGCACTGGGAGATCTTCGACCAGGTGGACCAACTGACCTTGCTCCTCAGCGGTCCGACCGAGCACGATAACCATTGGTGGAAATCGCTTCAGCCTGGCGAGCGGTTTATCAGCGTACCGGTTGCCGTTGGCGCGGCCAATGGCGGCTTTGAGGAAGCGATCGGCCAGCTGACCGCTTACCGGCGCCGGATTCGCCGGCCAAACGCGGATAACCGGGAGCTGCGGATTATTTTCAACGATTATATGAATTGCCTTTGGGGTTCACCCACGACGGCGAAGCTGCTGCCATTGATCGATGCCGCCGCCGAAGCGGGCTGCGAATACTTCTGCATCGATGCCGGCTGGTACGCTCCGGGTGAGTGGTGGGACGGCGTGGGAGAATGGCTGCCGTCTTCAGAACGGTTCCCGGAAGGGATCAAGTACGTGTTGGATTATATCCGGAGCAAAGGAATGGTGCCGGGATTATGGCTTGAGCTGGAGGTTATGGGCATCAACAGTCCGAAGCTGGCTGACACGGACGACAGCTGGTTCTTCATCCGGCACGGCAAACGGGTGATGGACCGCAGCCGATACCAGCTGGATTACCGCAACCCGAAGGTGGTGGCCCACGCCGATGAGGTCATTCGCCGCTTGGTGGAGGACTATGGTGTCGGCTATATCAAAATGGACTACAACATCAACGCCGGAATCGGGACGGAAACAGCGGCAGACAGCTTCGGCGACGGACTGCTGCAGCATAACCGCGCGTACTTGGCTTGGCTGGATCGGATTTTCGAACGCTATCCGGAGCTCGTCATCGAGAACTGCTCCAGCGGGGGGATGCGGATGGATTACGCGATGTTAAGTCGTTACAGCATCCAATCGACCAGCGACCAGGAGAATTACGTGAACTATGCGGCCATCGCCGCTGCATCCCCGTCTGCGCTGACGCCGGAGCAATCCGCCATCTGGTCGTATCCGCTGCGGGAAGGCGACGATGAAGAGGTCGTCTTCAACATGGTGAATGCGCTGCTGCTGCGTGTGCATCAGAGCGGTCATCTGGCAGAGTTAAGCCCGCGGCGCCGGGAGCTGGTGAAGCAGGCGCTGGACTATTACAAGACGATTCGCGCGGACATTCCAGAGTCGTTGCCGTTCTGGCCGCTGGGGCTGCCCAAGCAGCAGGACGACTGGATCAGCCTGGGCCTGCGCCGGCCGGACAGCGATACGGTATATCTGGCCGTATGGCGTACGCGCGGGGAAGCCTCGTCTCAAGCCTTGCCGCTTCCAGCGCTGCAAGGGGAGGCGCTGGACATCCGCTGTGCCTATCCGCAGGACTTGGTTTGCGCGTGGAACTGGGATGCCGCTGCGGGTCAGCTGACGGTCACCTTGCCTTCCGCACCGTCTGCCCGATTGTTCGAAATCCGCCGTAAACGGTAGGAAGTTTATATCTAAAGATCCGCATCGCTGCTTTTTGCTGGAGATGTGGATCTTTTTTTTGAACCTATGGAATCCTAGTGTTGTTGACATGAAACCAAATGGTGTCATATAATCACTATTATTAGGAAACCTTTTGGTTTCATATTAACTGAACAATCATGAGTAAAAAGGAGAATAGACGATGGAACAAAACAATACGGGCAAGCTGCTGGATATCCGGCACACGATCCTGCTCAATGCACCCATCTCGCGGGTATGGGAGGCTGTAGCTACGTCGGAGGGGATTGCCGCCTGGTTTATGCCAAACAGCTTCCAGCCGGTATTAGGGTATGAGTTTGTCCTGCATGCCGGCCCGTTCGGAGACTCCCCGTGCAAGGTGACGGAATTGGAGCCGCCGCACCGGTTATCGTTTAATTGGGGCAAGGATTGGACGGTGACCTTCGAGCTGGAGGAAAAAGGGGAGCAAACTAAATTTACATTGATTCACGGCGGGTGGACCGTCGACCAAGTTACCGAATTCGGCGAGGCGCACGAGCTGGTTCGCGGCCGCATGGATCAAGGCTGGACCGGTATCGTCGCCAAGCTGGCCGAATACGTACAGGGGTAAGCCATGGCGGAGGCAGCCTCTGCAAAACATGACGTGTTCCAGGCGATTGCCGACCCAACGCGCCGGGAGCTTCTGAAGCTGCTGAGCGGGCAAGAGCTGCCGTTGAAGGACATCAGCAGCCGGTTCCCGATCAGCCGGACCGCGGTATCCAAGCACCTGCGCATCTTGGCCGAAGCCGGACTCGTGCGCGAGCGCAAGGTCGGTCGGGAGACGCGCTATCGCCTGGACGCCGACCCGCTGCTGGAGCTGAAGCGCTGGCTGGCGTATTACGAGCGGTTCTGGGAGAACAAGTTGTCCCTGCTCAAGCACTATGTTGAATCCGAACCGGGCGCGGAACCGGCGGGACTTCGCCCCGTCCCGACGCCGCCGTCCGGCAGCGCAAGCGAGACTCCGGGCGAATAAATGAAGCCTCCGGCTGCACCTCAATAGGTGGTAAGCCGGAGGCTTTCCTCCTGTTCACGGCGGATTACTGGTCTCAGGGATTAAAAGGGGGCTGGACATCCTTCTGGCTTGGACAGGCTGTCTTCCCCGGGTCTCCTATCTGGTATATAATGGGTGTGGACTATTTCATCATGGCAAGTTACTTCCAAAAAACGCTCAAGGAGGTTGTTGACATGAAGTACGTCAGTTTGGGAAGAACCGGATTGAAGGTCAGCCGTTTGTGCCTGGGAACGATGAATTTTGGGCCAACGACGGATGAGAAGGAAGCGTTTAAAATCATGGACGCTGCGATTGATGCCGGCGTCAATTTCTTCGATACGGCTAACGTCTACGGCGGTACGTCGCATCGCGGCTGGACTGAGGAGATCATCGGCCGTTGGTTCGCGCAGGGCGGCGGTCGTAGAGAGAAGGTCGTGCTGGCGACGAAGGTGTACGGAGCGATGAGCGATCCTGCGTCGGATCCGAATGAAGGCAGTTCCGGCTTATCGGCCTACAAAATCCGCCGCCATCTGGACGATTCGCTGCGGCGGCTCGGTACGGACCATATCGAACTGTACCAGATGCATCATGTCGACCGGAACGTTTCTTGGGATGAGTTATGGAATGCTTTTGACATCGCGCAAAAACAAGGCAAGATCGGATACGTTGGCGCCAGCAACTTTGCCGGGCGGGATCTTGTGAAAGCCCAATATGAGGCGAAAGCCCGCGGGGCGCTGGGCCTTGTCTCCGAGCAGCATAAGTACAGCCTCCTGTGCCGTCTGCCGGAGCTGGAGGTTCTGCCTGCAGCCGAGGAGCTGGGGATCGGCGTCATCCCGTGGAGCCCGTTGGACGGAGGGATTCTCGGCGGGAATCTGAATCCGCAGCCGGGCTCGCGTACGGCCAAGCAGACCGAACGGATCGAGAAGCTGCGCCCGCAGCTGGAGCGGTTCAGCCAGCTGTGCAAAGAGCTGGGCGAATCGGAAGCCACGGTGGCCCTCGCCTGGACGCTGGCGCATCCGGCGGTTACGGCGCCGATTATCGGGCCGCGGACGCTGGAGCAATTCGAGGAAACGCTGCGGGTTGTCGAAGTCGAGCTGAGTGAGGATACGCTCAAAGCTATTGACGAAATTTTCCCGGGTCCGGGTGGTGAAGCGCCAAAAGCGTACGCCTGGTAAAAAGCCATACGAGGGAGGAGAACGAGACGATGATTCGATATGAGCGAGGCACGGACCTGGACATGAGCACGATATATCAGGCGTTTCAACGCGGTTTTGCCGATTATATCATCCAATTTAATTTGACCGAAGCGGAATTTGCGGATCGATTCTTTGGTCCGGAAGGCAATGCGCGTGAGCACTCCTTCGTAGCTCTCGACGGCGATGAACCCGTGGGGGTTGTCTTAGGCGGCAGCAAGGTCTATGAGTCCGTCCGGACAATGCGCTGCGGCGCACTGGCCGTCAGCCCGGAATATCGCGGCAAAGGCGTAAGTGCCGGCCTGATGGATCTGCACCGGGAGGAGGCGCTGCATGCCGGTTGCAAGCAGTTGTTCCTGGAGGTCATTGCTGGGAACGACCGGGCGATCGCTTTCTATTTAAAAAGAGGATACCGCCGTGTATACGACGTCTCGTACTTCACCCTTCCCGATGCATCCCGACTGGAGGCCCCGCAGGGGGCTTCCGCGGGAGCGCCGGTGGAGCGAATCGAGTTCGAGACCCTTGCCAATCTGGTGGGGCCTTGGAGATATTTTCATATCAACTGGCAAAACGACTTGGAGTATCAGCAACGAACTCCGTCTAACGTCTATTACGGCGTCCGGGTGGACGGTGAATGGGCCGGAGGGCTCTCGATCAGTCCGACCGGTAAGATCAATATGCTGATTGTCAGCCATCAGCACCGGGGTCAGGGCTTGGCCACCCGGATGTTGGTCGCTGCCCGCGAGGAGTTAGGCTTCGTGAAGTTCACCGCTTCCTTGCCGGATAATGCACTGCTGGAAGGATTTTTGGATCGGCATGGGTTTGTTCGCGATAAAATCAGCCTTCATGAGATGTACCTTCGCCTATAAAATGGGGGCATACCGGGCCTAAAAAGTGTTGACATAGTCCTTGGACATCGTTTATCATCATGTAGACCAATCGGTCTAATCTTACGCGGAAAGGTACCGGTATGCATGCCCAATCAGAATCCGACCCGTCAGTTGCTGATCGAAACAACGGCCAAGCTGCTGCAGTGCCAAGGCTATAACGCGACGGGGCTGAACCAGATCACTCAAATGAGCGGTGCGCCCAAGGGATCGTTGTATTACCATTTCCCCGAAGGGAAAGAGCAACTCGCGTGTGAAGCTGTTGTGTATACCAAGAACGTCACTTTGGAGAGCTTGCGCGCTGTACTGGACTCCACCGAAGATGCAGTTGGGGCTGTGCAAGCGTTGCTGCTTCTGATTGCCGACAACTATGATCGCGAGGATGCAACGCTGGGGGTGCCGATTGGCATCGTTGCCCATGAGACCGCCCGCAGCAACGAGAATATTCGTCAGGCTTGCTGTGACGTGTATAACGCTTGGATCGCTGAACTGGAGAAGAAATTTATCGCTTCCGGCTACAGTGCGGAAGAATCGGCGGATTTAGCCGTGCTGATCAATGGGATCGTCGAAGGTTCGATCATCATGTGCTTAACGCAGAAGAGCAGCCAGCCGCTGCACACAGCAGCTCGTCTGGTTCCGCGGCTTTTTCCTTCCTGAGCCCCGTTGCTCAGGAGCCCTTGCGGCAGAAGGAAGTGAGATCCGCGCCTCTTTCCTTAAATTTTGATATATAGAATGGTCTACACAACTTCCCCGTCGTGAACCCCAAGGCACGCTTTGCCTTGTTTATATAGATTAACCTAGAGAGAGGCGTAAAGTCCCAAAATAGGAGAAGATGGAGGTAACCCTACAAATGAATACATCATCGATGTCATCGGCTCATGGCGCCGGTGTGGAAGGGATCAGGCGTCTGCCGATTACGATCGCCCTGGTCATCGGGGCCTTTGTGTCCATATTAAATGAAACGTTGCTGAATGTGGCCTACACGGATTTGATGCAAGAACTGCGCGTGGGGCCTTCGACGATACAATGGCTTTCTACTTCTTATATGTTAGTGATTGGGATTCTGGTGCCGATTACGGCGCTGTTGATTCAATGGTTTACGACGCGGCAGATGTTTCTGTCGGCGATGATTCTGTTCTTGGTCGGAACGGTCGTCTGCGGGATTGCTCCTTCGTTTGGCGTGCTGCTGCTGGGTCGGATCATTCAAGCGATTGGAACAGGGTTGCTGCTTCCGGTCATGATGAACACCATTCTAACGATCTATCCTCCGGAAAAAAGAGGGGCGGCCATGGGCACGATCGGTCTGGTCATTATGTTTGGTCCGGCTATTGGTCCTACGCTGTCCGGCTTAATCCTGGATGTGCTGGATTGGCGCTGGCTGTTCTATCTGGTGATTCCGCTCGCGGTATTGTCCATTGTCTACGGAGCGCTGTATTTGCGGAACGTGTCGGTATTAACGAGACCGCGGGTGGATCTGCTGTCCATTCTGCTGTCAACGATTGGTTTTGGCGGTATCGTATACGGGTTTAGCCACGCGGGCGAAGGTGAAGGGTGGTCAAGTCCTGTTGTCTATACCTGCCTGGTTGCCGGATTTATCGCTTTAGTCTTGTTCGTTTGGCGGCAGCTGCGAGTCGCTGAGCCAACTCTGGACGTCCGCGTCTTCAAGTACCCGATGTTCGCCTTGTCGGCCGCGTTGCTCATGGTCATGATGATGACCTTGTTCTCGACGCTGATTATCTTGCCGATGTATCTGCAAGGCGCGCTGCTGCTGGCACCGTTCGCCGCTGGTCTCGTCTTGCTTCCCGGCGGGGTAATCAACGGTCTGATGTCACCGGTGGCGGGACGATTGTTCGATAAATTTGGTCCGCGCGCGTTGATCGCGCCGGGGCTTATCATCGTGATCGCCACCTTGTGGTTCATGCGCGGCTTGTCGACGGACAGCTCGACCGGAGAGGTCATCGCGTTGCATATTACGCTGCTGATCGGAATTTCCTTGGTGATGATGCCAGGGCAAACGACGGGGCTGAACCAGCTGCCTCGTAACTTGTATCCGCATGGCACCGCGATCATGAACACACTGCAGCAGGTGTCGGGCGCGATCGGCACCGCGCTGTTCATCAGCATCTTCTCGCATGGCCAAGAACGTTACTTGAAAGCTTCGGCCAATCCGCAGGATCCAGCCGAGCTGGGGAACGCACTGGTGTCCGGTATGCACCAAGCGTTTACCATTTCGATGTACGTTGGCGTGGTGGCGTTGGTGATCGGCTTGTTCCTGCGCCGCACTTATGCGCCGGAGGAAACGCAGGTTGCTGCAGGCAGCCATCCGGAGTTTAAGCCGGAGGTTAACCCGGAATCGCGTTAATCGTAAAGGAAATCAAAGGCCGTCTATGCTTGAGACGGATACAGACTGGTTCGGTGGGAAGTTTCCATCGGACCGTTTTTTTTCACGTTGACTAGATGTGAACATTCTGGAAAACTTGAAGATTTCGATTGAACATCCGGCAAGGAACAGGGATGATGGCATAGGGAATGATTGGCTATACTGACAACATGAATATTCAGAAGGAAGGGGCATCCATTGATTATGGACCGGTTTTTTAAATTAAAAGAACATGGAACGACCATGCGCACCGAGCTGTTCGCCGGGCTAACTACTTTTCTAGCGATGGCCTACATCCTGGTCGTCAACCCCGCTGTGCTAAGCGCGGCGGGAGTTCCGTTTGATCAGGTGTTTATGGCTACCGTGATTGCGGCGGTTGTCGGCACGCTGTTTATGGCGCTGTTCGCCGGGCATCCGATCGCCATCGCTCCCGGTATGGGGTTGAACGCCTACTTCACGAGCGTGGTTGCCAGCACCGGATCGTCTTATCAGACCGTGCTGGGCACGGTATTTTTTGCCGGGGTGCTGTTTCTGCTGCTAAACTTAACCCGGCTGCGGGAAGCGCTGATCCGCGCGATTCCTGATTCGCTGAAGTTCGGCATTACTGCGGGGATCGGGTTATTCATCGCCTTCTTGGGGCTCAAAATGTCTGGCATCGTCGTGGCGAATCCCGACAACCTCGTGACATTTGGCGATTTGCACCGCTCGGTGACGTTGCTGACCTTGTTTGGCGTCTTTGTCACACTGGTGCTGATGGCCCGCCGCGTTCCCGGCGCGCTGTTTATCGGCATGGCACTGACCGCGGTGGTTGGCTATTTTACCGGTCAACTGAAATTGGACGGCTTCGTGTCTGTGCCGCCTGCGCCGGTCTTCTTCGACCTGGATTTGTCCGGCGTCTTTAGCCAAGGGCTGTACACGACCGTATTCGCATTTCTGCTCGTTACGCTGTTCGATACGACCGGCACGCTGATTGGCGTTACGGAACAAACCGGCGCTATGAAGAACGGCGAGCTTCCTCGGGCCAAGGCCGCATTGCTCGCAGATGCGACGGCGACCACCATCGGTTCGATGTTTGGTACGAGCCCCACCACCGCTTACATCGAATCGACGACCGGCGTGGCGGCGGGCGGTCGCACCGGCCTGACATCACTCGTCGTCGCTGTACTGTTCCTGCTGTCGATGTTCATCTCGCCGCTGGTGGGGGCGATCTCCGGTCTTCCGGCCATCACCGCACCTGCCTTGATTATTGTGGGCTGCTTTATGATGGAAGGATTGGCCCGGATTCAGTGGAAATCGTTCGATGAGGCGTTTCCGGCCTTCGCGATCCTGTTGATGATGCCGCTCACCGCCAGCATCGCCACCGGGATCGCCGTTGGGTTCATCACGTATCCGGTGATGAAGCTGGTCAGCGGCAAAGGGCGGGAGGTTCACCCGTTGCTTTATGTGTTTGGCGTGATCTTCGTGATTCAACTGGCTTTTTTTCCGGCGCACTAGGAAATTGAAGAAGATTTTGTTACTCGTTTTAATCTGGCTGAGACCCTTTTTTCGGCAGGCCGTCATATAATGAACCTGTAAGCCATACAATGGAAATCCTGAGGCGGTAAATCGCTGGATGTGAAGACATGAGAAAGGCGGACCTGACATGAAAAATTGGTTTACAGCGCTGCTTCCCCTGGCGCTCATTGTGATGTTACCTGGGCTGGATGCCCATGCACCGTCGTCCTTCGGGTTTCTTGCCGGAGCGGGAACGGGAACAGGAGCCAAGTCGTCGACTGTTAGGATGGCGGAACTGCAGTTACCCGAGACGGTTACGGTATACTTGAACGCCGTGAGCCTTGATTCTGACGGAGGAGTTCTCACGGTGGACCCGGTCTTGTGGTATCAGGGGGATGAGGCGGCGGCGATCTTCGCAGAACGCGAACCGGAGGCTGGCATTGACGGACCGCCGGACGGCTATTATATCGTCAATGACGCGGTGGAATCGGTGAGTTATCCGGTTTCCCCAGAAGCTGAAGTTATACTGCAAATTTATGACCGTACCGGTAAGCCGGAGGATATCGAAATCAAGGCAGATGAAACCGTAACCTTTAAGAAATTTAAGGAGTTGTTCCAACAGACGGATCTGCTGGATCTCAGCCTATTCCCATATCACCTCACGCTGAAAGAAGGCAAGGTCGTCCGGATCGTACAGCAATATGTGCCGTGACATCTGCATGAAGGTATGAGATTCAAGCCGGAGGATATCGCTCCGGTTTTTTTTTATTTGGGTGTTGCTGATAAAATCGTGTAGCACAATTTTGCAGTTGTAGTATAATATTTCCTTAGACGTAGTTCTTTGTGCCCAATACATTCATTTTATCATGAGCCTCACTTTAAGGGGGGAGAACGGATGAACGCCCACCAAATTCATATCAAAAACATCTGGATGCTGAAATTGCTTGTCGGCTTGTTTATTGTTGCCAGTGTGCTGCAAATGCTGGTCCATCGGCATTTCGAAGTGGCACAACCGATCTTGGGCGCTTCTCTGCTCTTGGTGCTGGCCGGATTTGTGGTAAGACGCCGCTGGCCGCGGCTTACGATGATCTTAACGCTAGTGATGCTATTCATTTACCTCAATGTAATGGTATTCACGGATTTGTCCGTGACGAATTATATATTCCTGGGGCTGCTGCCGCTCCTCAGCTTGATGTATCATCATTATCTTGCGGTCGCGGTGGCAGGCGCACTTCATCTTCTGTCGATGCTGTATTTAGCGCTGGCATACCGGGGGGCGCTGTTGAGCGGGAAGCTGGAACGCGGCGATGCTGTATTTTTTGTGGTATACGGTCTGTTTATCTTATCGTTTTGCTTGATCTATGTACTGACGACGAAGATGCTGTCACCTCGAACTGAAAGCGACAAGTTGCCTTTGAATGATATCCTTGAAAGCGCATCCGTTGGGGTCTGGGCTTATGACCTCAGTAAAATGGAATTGGAGGTTTCCTCCGGGTTCGAGCAAATTACGGGATATTCGAAAGAGAGCCTGAAGGGGAGGCGAGTGCAGGAGATCATCTACCCTGCGGACTTGAAGCTATTCCTCGAGATCCAGCATGAACTCATTCTCCAAAAAACCAACTCCGTGAAGGAATGCCGCATCGTTCGGCCGGACGGCGAAATCAAATGGCTCCAGAACCGGGCACGACCGTATTTCAACGCGCACGGGCACCTCGTAAGGCTGGAAGGAGTCATTATTGAAATTACGGAACGGAAGCAGCTAGAGGAAAAGATTCAATTCTTGGCCTATCATGACGAGCTGACTGGACTTGCCAATCGGGCAAAATTTAATGCGAAATACGAAGAAACACAGGGGCGAGGAGAGCCGGTCGCCCTGATGTTCCTGGATCTGGACAATTTCAAGGAAGTGAACGACACCTACGGCCATGAAGCCGGGGATGAATTGTTGAAGCATATCGCAGGCCGGCTGGTTTCCCTGGTCCGGGCACAGGATATGGTTTGCCGTTTGGGCGGGGATGAATTCGTGATCCTGCTGGTGAACTTGCAGGAGGACGGGGTATTAAAAGTGCTGGACCGCATTCGATCCAGCCTGGCTGAAGGTTATGTGTATCGGGGAATGCGCATCAGCATCTCGGCCAGCATTGGCATCAGCCTGTCGCCGGACGGGAACGCCAGCTTAGAGGATATGCTTCGGCTCGCCGATGCAACGATGTATGACGTCAAGCGGGGCGGCGATTCGATCCGGATGACCGCTGAACCAAGCACGCCGCTGCCCAGCTGACTTATTTCTTCTCCCCTCTGTTTTCTTTCCGCTCCAAATAGATAGCTCCGAGCCACTGGCTTGCCGCAAACAAGACCACCATGCCAAGGACCAATAGAAAGCGGTTGTCTCCCTTGCGCAGCAGCAGCTGCAGCAGGAACAAGGCGACCGCCACCTCGGTCCACACCAGGCCGCGTTTGCGCAGCGCCTTGAGATCGTACGCTCCGGAACTCATTTTCCGCAAATTCCAAACGGCGATCACAGTGAGGATAAGGAGAAAGATCAAAGATCCAATCAGGTCTTCTGTGGAGAACATGGACAATACGCGAACCCCTCTTCTACGGTTTTGGTACAACTTACTTGCATTTTAGCTTAAGCCGTCAGGTCATGGCAAACGAATCGAATACATCGGCTTGCGAATTCTAGCCTAATGCCCTTTGTCAAGGACATATCCAACAGCCATTATTTCAAAAGTAAGATATCTTCTTTTTAACGAGATAAAAAGAGGATGATGGAGAATGGCGATCACCAAATTTCTCAAGCTGGTGGAAATCCAGACGAAGGCCGCAAGTATAATTCCGCTTCTGTTCGGCACGGTCTATGCTGTCTATCGGTTCCATGTGTTTGAGCCTTGGCATTTTGTGCTCATGCTGATTTCCTTGCTCAGCTTCGACATGACCACGACGGCGATCAACAACTATGTGGATTACAAAAAAGCGAACCGCAAGCACGGCTACGG
This sequence comes from Paenibacillus sp. MB22_1, assembly GCF_047200555.1. Taxonomy (NCBI): domain Bacteria; kingdom Bacillati; phylum Bacillota; class Bacilli; order Caryophanales; family Paenibacillaceae; genus Paenibacillus; species Paenibacillus sp. MB22_1. The sequence continues at coordinate 964,569 of NZ_JBLADV010000002.1, read as the reverse complement.
CTACGAAAAACACAATGCCATCGTAAAATACGGCATGAATCCGGCCGCGGTGCTAGCACTGATTATTTTGTTGTTCATGATCGCGGTGACCGCGGGAGTGCTGCTCTTCCTTCAGACCGGGTGGCTGCTGCTGTTGCTTGGCGCGTTGTCGTTTGCGGTCGGCATCTTGTATTCTTTTGGGCCGATTCCGATTTCTCGGATGCCGCTGGGCGAAATTTTTTCCGGACTGTTCATGGGATTTGTTATTATATTTGTATCGGCTTACATCCACGCGGGCGACCGCTTGGCTTCACTGACACTGCAGGGCGGTACGGTAGTTCTCCAAGTTCATTTGCTGGAGACGCTGCTGGTATTTCTCATCTCCATACCGGCGATTCTTGGCATTGCCAACATCATGCTGGCCAACAATATTTGCGATATGGAAGAGGATATCGACAACAAACGCTACACCTTACCGATCTACATTGGAAAAGGGCCGGCGCTGATGTTGTTTAAGTTGCTCTATTATGCGGCCTATGTAGATGTCATCGTACTGGCGATCCTGGGGGTTCATCCGATTATTCTGCTGCTCGTGCTCCTCACAGTGGTGCCAGTGTCAAAAAATATCCGAACGTTTACCGCGCAGCCAACCAAGCAATTGACGTTTGGCTTGTCGGTGCAAAATTTCCTGCTAACCAATATGGCGCGTATTCTCGCGTTGGTTGTCGCCGCCGTTCTGCCCTTCTGACGATGGGACCCCGCGGCGAGGCATCCATGTGATCCGGGCCTGACGCGTGGGTTGGCAGACTTGAGGAGGAAGCAAAGACACGATGGACAATAGGGGCAAGCTGCGGATTGGAATGGTCGGCGGCGGTTGGCGGGCTGAATTTTATTTGCGCATTGCCCGCGCGCTGCCGAAGCGTTTTGAAGTTAGCAACATTTATATGCGGGACGAAGCAAAAGGCCGGGAAGTCAACCGGACTTGGGGCGTCCCGGTCACGTCACATTGGGAGGCGTTCCTGGAGCGGCGGGACTTCGACTTTGTGGTGTTGTCGTTGCCGCGTACGGTCACACCGGAGTATCTGGTCCGGCTCGCCGCAGCGGGCATTCCCGTTCTGACGGAGACGCCGCCGGCGGCCGATCTGGCCGGGCTGCACCAACTCTATGCAAGCGTGGGATCCGCAGCGAAAATTCAAGTGGCCGAGCAGTTCCTGTTCCAGCCGATGCATGCGGCTCGCCTTGCCGTCGTGCGGTCTGGCCTGCTGGGCGAGGTGTCGCACGTGCAGGTATCGGCGGGGCACGGCTACCACGGCATCAGCCTGATCCGGCAACTGCTCGGGGTGGGATTCGAGGATGCGGAAATCCGCGGGGAGCAGATTCAGTCCCCGCTGGTTCAAGGCCCCGGCCGCGGAGGCTGGCCAGTGGAGGAACGGATCGTCACCTCGTCCCAGACGATCGCGCTGTTGCGGTTCGGCGAGCGAACGGCATTGTTCGATTTTACCTACGATCAATATTTCTCGCCGATCCGGCGTCATCGCGTGCTGGTGCGCGGCGTCCGGGGTGAAATCGACGGCACCGAGCTCCGCTATCTCCGTGATTACCGCACCCCGGTGGAGCTGCAGCTGCGGCGGGTGGATGCCGGCCAGAACGGCAGCCTTTTGGGGTATTACCACGAGGGCGTGCTGGCCGGCTCCGAATGGGTTTACGTAAACCCGTTCCGGCCGGGACGGTTGACGGACGAAGAGATCGCCATCGCCACCAGCTTGGAGAAGATGGGGCAATACGTACATGGAGGCCCTTCGTTCTACAGCTTGGCGGAGGCAGCCCAGGACCAATACCTGTCCTTGATGATGGAGCAGGCAGTCCAATCTGGGCAGACGGTGCGGACCGAGCGTCAGCCTTGGGCCATCTAAAAACAACAAAAAGTTCATGTGCGCCCGGCATGGGCGATAACTAGGCGGTGAAAGTCCGCTACAGGACTCATTTTTCCAAAGCGGAAGGAACTAACTATTCTAACGCAAAATGGGGCCAATTGGAGAGACTCCAATCTTTAGGATGGGACCCTTACACATCTTCCATATACGGATCTGCGTTGCAAGTATACAAGTAATGAATAGTATATAATATATAGTGAGGTGATCGAAGTGAACAAAAAGTTACTTATTGGAATGTTCGCCCTCGGTTTTGCTGTTACTTCTTCTTTATACGCGGTACGTGCTAATGCATCCGTTGAGAAGCAAATTAACCAAAACCTTAACAGCTTGGCCGAACAGTTACAAACGGAAGTCACTAATAAAACTGAATTAGCCATGAGTAGTAATCCCTATGATTACATCAAGAACAGCGAAGAGTATGCAAATATTGTAAATCTCGGAACAGATGCTGTTCCAATTTTAGAAAAGAAAATCGATGAAAGTGAAGGAAGCGGTCTTTTTGATTACATTTTTTCAGTTGCTATCGAAGAAATCACAAAAGTAAACCTCAAAGAAGAGGAAAGTACAGCTTGGGATACTGGAGACAAGTTCTCGGAGAAATGGAAGGCAAAACTTAAGACACTTCCTGAAGAAGTTGAAAAAATCGCTAATTCTGAATTAACTGAAGATGAGAAAATTACTTCTCTAAAAAAACTGGGTCTTCCTGCTGTGCCATTTATTATTGACCAACTTGAGGCAGGTAAAACTGAACTTTTCCCAGCAGTTCAGTCTTTGGTTCCGGATAGTCAAACGAAGTCCTTGAAAATGACTGACATAGTACAATGGGCAAAAGAAAACAAGGATAAATTTGATGACCTTAAAGAGTATGTTTTAAGCAAAAAATAATAATAGTCCAACTTGAGGTTGTAAGTGATCCTTTCAAGTAGAACTTATTGGGGCTGTAATTTGACTAAATCGCTCGGATGGAAAGTCAGGGACTGACCCCATAGTGTGGGACAAATAAAAACACCTTCAAGAAAATTTGCCCATATCGTAAGATATGGAGACAACCTTGGAGGTGTTTTTTTTTCATTGGGAACAAGAGTTAGTTATCCCCCTAGAAGTTAAAATGAAGGCAATTGAAATGAAAATGTCTGGTACACCGGTGAAGGAAATTATGGAGCAATTAAATATCCGAAATAAGACACAAGCGGAAACTTGGATGAGATGGTATCGCAATGGCGAGCAGAACCGTTTAGAGCAGCCAGTAGGTAAACAATACAGCTATGGCAAAGGACCCGAACATACCTCGGAATTAGGGAAGGTTAAGGCGGAGAACCGGTTTGTGAAACAACAACTAGAGCTGCTAAAAAAGTACAACGAGATGGAGAGGGGGCATCGTCAAAGATTGTAATAGAGTGGATTGAGTCGATTCGAGGAGAAGTGAGTGTGCAACAAGCTTGCGCCTGGATCGGAATCCCTCGCGCCACTTACTATCGCTTGAAGGCAAGGGAGAAAATAAACTCGAGAACCACATGGTAGTGAAAATTCGCGAACTCTGAATCCGGCATAAATATCGCTATGGATACCGAAAAATCGCTGCTTTGATCCCTGTCTCACAAACGGGGATAGTCCCCAGTCCCTGAAGATTCACTCTGCTTTTTTTGCATGAAGGGGGGCGTTAAGACCGTCGCTTCGGCGCAATCATCAGCCCTGCACCGATAGCGATCAAGGCAATCGCTAATAACGGTTGGCCGAAGATCAGGCGGTTGTACAACGCGCCCAGCGAGAAGACGGCGAAGAACAATAACGAAAGCACGGTCAAAATGTTGATCGGGATCAGCAGGTATTTATTGCGGTTCCCGAACCAGTAAAACTCGAACAACCCCACGGCCGGAGCCAGAATGAAGCCGGGCCACAGGTACTGCCAGCTGTCAAATAATGTTGAAAGTTGACAGACGAGCCCGACGGTGAAGAGAATTCCCCCGGGGATGAGCAGCCCGGTTGCCTTGCGCCCAACGACCGAGAAATACAACCAGTGGAAGAACAGACCGAGCGGAAGGACAAATAAGGTCGGCCAGAAGGTGCCGAACAGCGTTCCCGCGCTGATCGCTTCCTTGCGGAAGAAGAAGAGATAGAGGCCTAGCAGGATGAGCACGGGCCCAATCCATGATTTTTTATTCCAATTCATACGCAAACTCCTTTGTTTATGTACTTATCTGTGATCAGCATACTACAAAAGCCGAAAGAAGACTTCAGTCTCTGGGGGTGACAAGAGCTGGACTTTAGTCCAGTTCCCCTGCCTTGGAATAAAAACAGCCCGGGGAAGAAACGCTAACCGAAGGAACAGGCAGGGCGGCCTTTCCATCCATCAGATCCTACTGAGGAGGTTAGAACAACATGGGAAATAACAAGCAGCATCGCAAGCCGGGCACCGGAAACGGCAGCAGCAACGGGCAGAATCAAACGACCGGTAACGGCGGAGAAGCGCAGAACGGACGCTTGGCGACGATCAAGAACCATAGCACTGAAGGCGGAGAGACGCTGAACGAATACATTTCCGGCCATGATAAGTACGAGGGATAAGCCGAAAGCCGAAAGCCGCTGCACAGGATTGTGAGCGGCTTTTTTCGGCGATGCCATCTTGAAGTAGCTAAGATACTTTGATGTTATTTTTGCGTGCCGTGCTGCTTGGTTGGAAGCTGGCCGGCCGGGTTGCCGTGCCCGCGCTTTTTGTTTTTGGCTTGCTTCTCCTGTTGATCGTGAACCTTCTCGACGAATTCGTGCAGATTTTCCATGAGGTTGATCGTCTCCTTGCTTGAAATAGGGTAGGTTGCAGATCCACATAGATCCGACTCTTCTGGATTACTATACCCCGTTCATGCCTTTTTCATCAGGTCGGGATGCTCTATACTTGCCTTCTTCGGACATGTACAATGAAGGGGACAACCACGGAACCACTTGCATAAGGAATGGGCGATTCGTGCCGCTGAAGCGGGCAAACATGTATTGTGCGAGAAGCCGCTGGCGTTGACGGCCGCCGAGGCGGAGGAAATGGCAGCGGCCGCGGACAAAGCCGGGGTCCTGCTGGCAGAAGCGTTTATGTCGGTCGAGTTATAGATTTGAAAAATAAAACGCGGGTTTGCTTGAGAGCGCTCAGGCAACCCGCGTTTTTGTATTTGGACAGAAGCCTTATTCCGGCTTACCAACGTACATGTCGTTCGGATGCGAGCCTTTGCGGCGATTCAGGTTCAAGCCGCTAATCTGCTCCATTTCAGCGTCCGACAGCTGGAAGTCGAACACGTTAAAGTTCTCCTCAATCCGAGACGGGGTGACCGATTTCGGGATCACGATCGTATTGTTCTGCAGATGCCAGCGGAGGACAACCTGTGCCGGCGTCTTACCATGGGCTTCGGCGATGGACTTCACCACCGCATCGGTCAGCACCTCACCGCCTTGCTCCAGCGGGCTCCAGGCTTCGATGTAAATATCATGCTTGGCGCAGAACGCTTTCAATTCGGTCTGAGTCAGGTGCGGATGGCATTCCACCTGGTTCAACACCGGCTTAATTTCCGTTTCATTCAGCAGACGCTCCAAATGCTCGATTTCGAAATTGCATACGCCAATCGCTTTAACGCGTCCATCGCGGTACAGCTTCTCCAACGCCTTGTAGGTTTCCACGTACCGGTCGACTTTTGGCATCGGCCAGTGAATCAAGTACAAATCGACATAATCGAGACCAAGTCTAGCCAGACTTTCGTCATAAGCTCGGAGCGTACTGTCGTAACCCTGGTCGCTGTTCCATACTTTCGTGGTGATGAACAGCTTCTCACGAGGGATACCGGACTGCTTAATCGCCTTGCCGACCCCCACCTCGTTGCGGTAGATCATCGCCGTGTCGATGGAGGTGTAACCTACCTCCAGCGCCTTGGCGACTGCGGCCGTAGCCTCCTCATCAGGCACCTGCCAAACTCCGAACCCTAGCTGCGGCATCTGTAAACCATTATTTAAAGTGATGAATTCCATGACGCGTCGCTCCTTCTTTGGTGAATGTTTCCTAATTTCAGGGAGAGTATAGCATCAATTGGTACATTTTTCAAATGACTTCAGACGACAGATGTCACAGAATTAACATACTCACGCAGGTCCTCCCATATTCTCAATAATGGAGGGTAAAAAGAAGGCAGCTGAACAATCTTCATCAACCCCTCATGGAACCTTCATGCAGTTTAGAGGGGGGGCATGGTACTATTTATTATAGTTTTTAGAATAAGTCTTAGTGTAATAATAAATCGAAAGGGATGATTTCATGGATAACCGGCTGACAACGAATACGGGAGCTCCGGTAGGCGATAATCAAAATTCTCGGACGGTAGGGCAGCGCGGCCCTACACTGTTGGAGGATTACCATCTGCTGGAGAAGCTGGGCCATTTCGACCGCGAACGGATTCCGGAACGCGTCGTGCATGCCCGGGGGGCAGGCGCCCATGGGGTATTTGTTACCGAGCGCAGCATGAAGGAGTTCACGAAAGCTCATTTCCTGCAGGAGGTAGGACGCGAAACTCCGGTGTTCGTCCGTTTCTCTACGGTCATTCACGGGCAAGGCTCTCCGGAAACGGCGCGTGACCCGCGGGGATTTGCGGTGAAGTTTTATACGGAGGAAGGCAACTACGATTTGGTGGGTAACCATCTTCCGGTCTTCTTTATCCGCGACGCGATTAAATTTCCGGACATGGTGCACTCGCTGAAGCCGGCTCCGGACGCGAACATCCAAGACCCGGCACGGTATTGGGATTTCATGACTCTGTCCACCGAATCGACGCATATGATGACCTGGGTGTTCTCGGACTATGGGACGCCGGCGAATTACCGCCAGATGGACGGCTTTGGCGTGCATGCATTTAAGTGGATCAATGCCGAAGGCAAGATCACGTACGTCAAATACACCTGGAAAACGAAGCAGGGGGTAAAGAACCTCTCGGCGGCGGAAGCTCAAGAAGTACAAGGTCGAGATTTCAATCATGCGACTCGCGACCTGTACGACCATATTGCGCGCGGGGAATTCCCGCAGTGGGAGTTGAATGTACAGCTCATGCCAGTGGAGGATCTGGATCGTTGGGGCTTCGATCCGCTGGATCCCACGAAGGTATGGCCGGAAGACAGCTATCCCTTGATCAAAATCGGCACGATGACGCTGAACCGTAATCCGCAGAACTTCTTCGCGGAAGTTGAGCAGTCGGCGTTCTCGCCAAGCGTGCTCGTACCTGGCATCGAACCGTCCGAGGATAAGCTGCTGCAAGGCCGGTTGTTCTCTTACCCGGATACCCAGCGTTACCGGCTTGGTGCTAACTATTTGCAAATCCCGATCAACTGCCCGTATGCCCCGGTCCGCAACCATCAGCGGGACGGCTTCATGAACGTGAAGCAGGATCCGTCTCCAATCAATTACGAGCCGAACAGCTTCGACTCCAGCCCGAAGGAAGATCCGGCCTATCGTGACAGCGTAGTGCCAGTCAGCGGAAATATCGGCCGCGAGAGAATCGCCAAAACGGATGATTTTACGCAAGCAGGCGAGCTGTACCGGAGCTTTACGGCTGAGGAGAAGGATCATTTGATCTCCAACCTGGTGAACGATTTGAAGCAGACACCGGAGCAAGTTCAGCTGCGCGCGGTGTGCAACTTCTTCCGAGCTGACAAAGAATACGGCATGCGCCTGGCGCAAGGTCTTGGCGTAGATATCAGTGGCTTTATTCCATCCAATGCTCAGGGATAATCGATATCCCTTTTATATAAAGAAGGCATCTTCCGTACCTTTTGGGATCGGGAGGTGCCTTTTTGTGTGAAGATTTCAGCCGCGGGCGTGAGGAAATGTATGGTAAAATGAGAGCAGTAGAAAGGAGTTGAATCGATGATGACAACAAAGGATCCAGTGATTAAGCTGACGGATTTGCGCATGAGCTATGGGGGACATCACGTTCTGAACGGCGTGGATTTGGAGGTGTATCCGGGTCAGATTATCGGTTACATCGGGCCCAACGGGGCGGGCAAGAGCACGACCGTCAAGATTATGCTAGGCCTGGTCGAAGGGTATCAAGGCGAGGTCCGGGTATTTGGCCAAAATCCCGGTGACGGCGACGTTAGCTACAAGAAGCGTATCGGATACGTCCCGGAAATCGCCGAGCTTTACGATACGTTGACGGCATGTGAATACTTGACCTTCATTGGCGAGCTGTACGGCTTATCCGCCGATGACGCAGAGATGAAATCCCGGCGAATGATGACGGAATTTGGCCTCGGTGACGTTTTTAACTCCCGAATTTCGACGTTCTCTAAGGGCATGAAGCAAAAGGTGCTGCTGATTTCCAGCCTGCTGCATAATCCGGACGTGCTGTTCCTGGACGAGCCGCTGAGCGGGCTTGACGCCAACAGTGTCATGGTCGTTAAAGAAGTGCTTGCTCTCTTGGCGTCGCAAGGCAAGGCGATTTTTTACTCCTCTCATATCATGGACGTGGTCGAGAAGATCAGCAGCCGGATCGTCCTGCTGGACGGAGGACGCATTGTGGCCGACGGCAGCTTTGACGAGTTAAAGGCCCAGAACCATGAAGGTTCGCTGGAACAGATCTTCAACCAGTTGACCGGATTTAATGAGCATCAGGATATTGCCAGCCGGCTTGTATCGATCGTGCAAGAGGTGTAGCGGATGGAAGAAATGAAGAGCTTGCTAGTGTTGGACCGGTTCCGTGGTGCATTCGAGAAGATGGGCGTGGATTATTCGGTGATGCGCCGAATCGTTCAGGTAAAGCTGGCGATGGATGCGAGAAGGAAGCCTACGCTGGCCAAAAGTTCAAATCAGAAGCGGAAACAGGATACCGCGGAGAGCAACCAGTTTCTGCGCTCGCTGTGGTTGTACGTCCTGTTTGGCGGATTTAGCTCGATGTTCGTGCTGATGGGGGACAATCTGCTGTTTCAGATGAGCATCTTGTTCGGCATTATGATGTTTATGGTCATGACTTCGATGATCTCCGATTTCTCCTCGGTGCTGCTGGATATTCGGGATCGGAGCATTTTGGCGACGAAGCCGATCAACCGCCGCACGCTCACGATGGCGAAGACGGTACATATTTTTATTTATTTGTTCTTTTTGACCGGAGCCATTGCGGTGATTCCGCTGGCGGTCGGATTATTCCGGCAAGGGATCGGGTTCTTTGCTCTGATGCTGCTGGAGCTGATCCTGATGGATCTGTTGATCGTGGTGTTAACCGCGCTGTTGTATTTGGTCGTGCTGCGGTTTTTTGACGGTGAGAAGCTGAAGGATATGATCAATTACGTGCAAATCGGGATGACAATCACGATTGCGGTAGGTTATCAGGTGTTGGTCCGGCTGTTCGACTTCACGGAGATGGACATCGTCTTCAAGCCGGCGTGGTGGCAGTACCTGGTGCCGCCGGTATGGGTGGGCGCTTCCTTCCAAACGCTGCTTCACCCGGGCGAAGGTATGACGTATGCCGGTCTGGCGGTGCTGTCCGTCGTTGTTCCGCTGGCCGCGTTCCTGCTGTACCTGAAGCTGATGCCGGCGTTGGAGCGGAACCTGCAGAAGCTGGCAGAACCCAGCGCGAAGAGCGGGCAGCGGTCGGGGAAGATGCTGCGCCGAATCTCCGATTGGCTATGCTCCACGCCGCAGGAGAGCGCCTTTTTCCGTTTCACCTGGTCGATGCTGGGAACGGAGCGTGAGTTTAAGCTGAAGGTGTACCCTTCCCTGGGCTTCTCTATCGTGTTTCCTTTCATCTTCTTATTCTCGAACGGACTCGATCAGGGCTTGGAAGGGATCTCCGGTTCCCGTTCGTATTTGTTCATTTATTTTAGCGGGATTATGCTGCCAACGCTCATCATGATGCTGCGTTACTCCTCCCGATATAAAGCGGCTTGGATCTACCGGACCGCCCCGATCACCAGCGAAGCGTCTATTTACAAAGGGGCCTTGCTGGCGAGCTTGGTTCGGCTTATGCTGCCTTTGTATGTGGTGGAGGCGGCGATTTTTGCCGTGCTGTTCGGAGCGTCCATTATCCCTGACTTGATTGTGGCAGGACTCGCGATGTTTGCTTACGCGATTTTTTGTTTCCTATGCATGCGCAAGGGACTACCTTTCTCTGAACCCTTTGAAGCGGCGGGGCAGCAAAACCAATCCTTTGTTTTCATGGGGTTGATGCTGCTGCTCGGCGGATTTGGCTTGCTGCATTGGCTTGCAACGTCGCTTCCGTTTGGGGTTGTGGCCTACGGGCTGCTGATGATCGCAGGGACGTGGCTGGGATGGAGACTGGCTTTTCGGACGCAGGGAACGAAGAAGGTGGCAAGACCGGATGGCAATGACTAAGAACAACGGGCCGCGAATTCGCCGGGAAAAGATCACCGTGACTCGGATGATCGCACTATATTGCCGTAAGGAACATGAGGACAGGGAACGAACTCCTAGGCGTGCAGCGGTTCATCATCCCGCGTCCGTGTTGTTATGTGACGAGTGTGCCGAACTTCACCACTATGCCGAGCAGCGGCTGGACCGCTGCCGGTTCGGTGAAGGGAAGACCACGTGCCTGACGTGCCCGGTGCATTGTTATGCGCCGATCCAGCGGGAGCGGATTCGCCGGGTGATGGCTTTTGCCGGTCCGCGGATGCTTTGGCGGCACCCGGTGTTAACGCTGAGGCACCTCCTTGATGGCGTGAAGAAAGGCCATTCACAGTAATTTCATAAATTGGGCGACCCTCAAAAAATGTTGATCTGATGCGGGTTTCAGGCCAATATTCGGAATTGTGACATATCTCATGTGATTTCTGTCACAAAATTATTACTTTTTCCCCGTTCGTTTTCATGGATCAGTGATAGAATTCACATTAGATAATAATTATTTGAAAGTAGGGGAAAAGAAATGCTGGATCCGATTGTGCTTGCTCGCCTGCAGTTTGCGGTGACAACGATTTTCCATTTCTTCTTCGTACCTTTGTCCATCGGCCTGGTGGTGCTGATCGCCATCATGGAAACGATGTACGTCGTGAAGGGCAAAGAAGAATACAAACGGATGGCCAAGTTTTGGGGGAAACTGTTCCTTATCAACTTTGCGGTAGGGGTCGTGACGGGGATTCTCCAAGAATTCCAGTTCGGGATGAACTGGTCGGATTACTCTCGCTTTGTTGGCGACGTATTTGGTGCGCCGCTGGCGGTGGAGGCGCTGTTTGCCTTCTTTATGGAATCAACATTTATTGGGCTGTGGATCTTCGGTTGGGATCGTTTGTCCAAAAAAGTGCACCTGTTGTGTATTTGGCTAGTTGCTTTAGGGACGACCGTCTCGGCGTTCTGGATTTTGGCCGCGAACTCGTTTATGCAACGTCCGGTTGGTTTCGAGATCAACAACGGCCGCGCAGAAATGAACGACTTCTTCGCTTTGATCAGCAACGGGCAATTGTGGGTGGAATTCCCGCATACCGTGTTGGGCGCTTTTGCCACAGGAGCTTTCTTGATCGCTGGGGTCAGCGCTTATAAATTGATGAAACGTCAAGATGTGGCGTTCTTCAAAAAATCGTTTACGATCGGCATTATCGTGGCCTTGATCGCTTCGTTCGCCACGGCGTTGTTTGGTCACCAACAAGCGCAGTACCTGGTGAAGACGCAGCCGATGAAAATGGCGGCTTCCGAAGGGCTGTGGGGCAAGTCGGGTGACCCTGCGCCTTGGACGCTGTATGCCCATATTGATTCGGACAATGGGAAGAACAATTTTGAGATCAAAATTCCTTACCTGCTGAGCTTCCTGTCTTACAGTAAGTTCTCCGGTGAGGTTAAAGGCATGCACGAGCTGCAGGCCGAATATGAACAAACCTACGGTCCTGGCGACTACATTCCTCCGGTACGGACGACCTTCTGGAGCTTCCGGATCATGATTCTCGCCGGCTGTTTGATGATCGTGCTTGGGATGTACGGAACGTATTTGGCATGGCGTAAAAAGCTTGAGAACCCCAAAAACAACTGGTTCTACCGTGTCATGTTGTGGTCGATTTCGCTGCCGTTTATTGCGAACACCTCCGGCTGGATTATGACGGAGATCGGGCGTCAGCCATGGACGGTATTTGGCTTGATGCAGACCGCGGATAGCGTATCGCCAAGCGTCACCGGCGGACAAATTCTGTTCTCCCTGATTGCCTTCACGCTCATTTATGGGGCGCTTGGCGCGGTGATGGCTTACTTGTTCGTGAAAGTGATCAAGAAAGGACCCAATGAGATCGCCATCACCAGCCGTGATCAGGTCGGGGATCCATTTGGTAAGGAGGGATATCATGTCTCTTAATGAGCTTTGGTTTGTCCTTGTCGCGGTGTTGTTTGTGGGGTTCTTCTTCTTGGAAGGCTTCGACTTCGGGGTGGGAATGAGCACCAAGTTTTTGGCCAAGAATGATATGGAACGCCGGGTTCTGATCAACTCGATTGGCCCGTTCTGGGATGCGAACGAAGTTTGGCTGCTGACCGCCGGTGGCGCGATGTTCGCCGCTTTTCCGAACTGGTACGCCACGTTGTTCAGCGGCTACTATACACCGCTTGTCGTTTTGCTTCTCGCCTTGATTGCGCGGGGCGTTGCCTTTGAGTTTCGCGGCAAGGTGGACAGCGGCAAATGGAAAGGCACCTGGGACTGGGCGATCTTCCTCGGCAGCCTGTTGCCTCCGTTCCTGCTGGGCGTTGTGTTCTCCGGCCTGCTGAAGGGCTTGCCGATTGGCGAAGACATGGAAATGAAGGCCGGACTGTTTGATATGGTGAACCTGTACACGTTGATCGGCGGGATCACGGTTGTGATGCTGTGCCTCGTTCACGGGCTGCTGTTTGCCTCCTTGCGGACGACCGGCAGCTTGCAAGAACGTGCCCGTAAGCTGGCTCACAAGCTGCTTATTCCGCTGGCCGCCCTGTTCGTGATCTTTGGCGTGCTGACGTACTTCGAAACCGACGTATTTGAAGTGCGCGGCTTACTGATCAGCCTGGTGGCTGTACTGGGCGTCGTTGCTTTTGTCCTGGCAGGCTGGTTTATTCGTAAGCAAAAAGACGGCTGGGCGTTTGGCATGACCGGTGCGATGATCGCTTTGTCGATTGCTGCGGTATTTGTGGGGCTATTCCCACGGGTGATGGTCAGCTCGATTAGCGATGCGTTCTCCTTAACGATCGATACCGCTTCTTCTGGCCACTACTCGCTGAAAGTCATGACGATCGTCGCATGCAGCTTATTGCCATTCGTGTTAGGCTATCAAATATGGAGCTATTTCGTATTCCATAAACGCGTACACGAGAAGGAGCATTTAGAATATTAATGGGACGCGGATTAATGAAAATCGCGGGGATCAAGCAGGTCATGATGATCATGGCCTTGCTGACCCTCGTTCAGAGCTTTGCAATCATCTGGCAGGCCAAATGGTTGGCGGAGGTGATCTCCGCCCTGTTTGCCGGGGCCAAGCTGCAGGAACAAGCCGGCGGGGCCGGCTTGTTCCTGCTTGCTTTTATCGTCCGTCAGGGCTGCGGCATGATGCAGCAGAAAATAGCGTATGCTTTTGCCGAAGAGACGGGACGAAGCTTGCGGGAGCGGGTGCTGGAGAAGTTGTTTCAGCTGGGGCCGCGTTTTGCCGGGACCGCGGGAACCGGGAATTTGGTGACGTTGGTGCTTGAAGGGGTGACCAAGTATCGCAATTACCTGGAATTGTTCCTGCCGCGCATGCTGGCCACGGGAATCACCCCGATCTTGATTTTGGCTTATGTGTATAAGCTCGATCTGGCTTCCGGGATCATCCTGACGATTACGATGCCGATTCTGATTGCCTTTATGATCCTGATCGGGCTGGCGGCGCGCAAGCAGACTGAGCGGCAGTTGAAATCGTACCGGACGCTGTCGAACCATTTCGTGGATTCGCTGCGCGGGCTGGAGACGCTCAAGTTCTTGGGACGCAGCAAATCGCATGTCACGTCGATCGAACGGGTCAGCGATGCTTACCGGTCAGCGACGATGAAGACGTTGCGGGTTGCCTTCCTGTCCTCGTTTGCTTTGGACTTCTTTACGATGTTATCCGTTGCTTCGGTGGCGGTCAGCTTGGGGCTTCGATTGGTGAATGGCGAGATGGTGCTGTTGCCGGCCTTGACCGTGCTGATTCTGGCGCCGGAGTACTTCCTGCCCGTTCGGATGGTTGGCGCTGACTTCCATGCCACCCAGGACGGGAAGGCGGCAGGCGAAGCGATGAACGAGATCATCGCCACTGCGGATGAGGAGGCGGCGAAGGCGGCACCGGTTCCGGCCGGTATGAACTGGACGTGGACGCCGGAAAGCACGTTAAGCCTGCGCGGGGTTGGCGTCGTTCACGAGGAGGAAGCTAGGCCTTCCTTGGCTGAAGTGAACTTGACGCTGGGCGGCATGGGCAAAATCGGCATCATCGGCGAAAGCGGGGCCGGCAAATCGACATTGATCGATGTGCTTGGCGGTTTTCTGCGGCCAACTTCGGGCCGGTTGGTGCTGAACGGCACCGAACTGGGGGATTTGAGTGCGCAGGGCTGGCGGGAGCAAATCACCTACATCCCGCAGAAACCGTATATTTTCAGTGGGAGCTTGGAGGAAAATATCCGCTTTAATGCGCCGGAAGCCACGCGGGAAGAGGTGGAGCGCGCGGTGAAGGCAGCCGGTCTGGACGGGCTCGTGCGCAGCTTGCCGGGCGGGCTAAACGAGCGGATTGGCGGCGGTGGTCGTCCATTGAGCGGTGGTCAGGAGCAGCGTGTGGCGCTGGCCCGGGCTTTGCTTAGTAAGCGGCCGGTGATTTTGCTCGATGAACCGACGGCGCATTTGGACATCGAGACGGAATATGAGCTGAAGAACACGATGCTGCCTCTGTTTGAAGGGAAGCTGGTGATTTTGGCGACCCATCGGCTGCACTGGATGCGCGAAATGGATCGGATCGTTGTCATGGAGCAGGGCCGAGTGGCTGAGGCAGGGACGCATGCCGAGCTGATGGCCAAGCGCGGAGCTTATTATCGGTTAGCGGCGGCGCAGCGGGAGGAGATCAAATGAAGCAGGAGTCCTGGGTTCGGCCTTATTTTCGGTTGTATAGCGGCCGGTTTGCGTTTTATCTGATTCTGGGCGTGTTAACGCTGGTTTCCGCCGGGATGTTGATGTTCACTTCCGGTTTCTTGATCTCGAAATCGGCGTTGCAGCCCTATAATATCTTGCTTGTGTATGTACCGATCGTTGGCGTTCGCACGTTTGGGATCGGGCGGGCGGTGATTCATTATGTCGAACGGTTGGTTGGACATGACACAGTGCTGCGGATTTTGGCGAAAATGCGCGTGCGGCTCTATCTCGTGCTGGAACCGCAGGCTTTGTTCATCCGCTCCCGATTCCGGACGGGCGATATTCTTGGCGCCCTTGCCGATGATATTGAGCAGCTGCAGAACGTGTATATCCGCACCGTCTTTCCGAGCGTAGTGGCGTTGATCCTCTATGCGGCCGTGATCGTGGCCATGGGCGTGTTCGACGTGACGTTTTCTCTGCTGTTAGCTGCGTATATCCTTGTGCTCGTCGTCGTGCTCCCGTACATTTCGCTGCGGTTGACGAAGCGGACGAACGAGGAGGTCAAGCAAGAACGGAACGGGCTGTACCAGAAGCTGACCGATGCCGTCATGGGGATCGGCGATTGGGTGATCAGCGGCCGTTCGGCGGAGTTCCTTGCTTCCTATGCGGAGGATGAGGTCGCGGTGGCGCGCAAGGACCGCAAGCTGCGGGCTTGGGCCCGCTGGCGCAGCTTTATCGGCCACTTCGTCGTGGGCCTCGTCGTCGTATCGATGGTGTATTGGGCCGGCGGCGAAGCGGCGGCCGGTCGGATCGATGCCACGCTGATTGCGGCGTTTGTGCTGATCGTGTTCCCGCTGTCGGACGCGTTCTTGCCGGTGTCCGAAGCGGTGGAGCGCACGCCGCAATACCGCGTGTCGCTGGACCGGCTCGCCCGGATCTCGGGCGGCGACAGCGCCAGCGCGAGCCCAGCGGCGGCGGGTGGCCCGCGTCCAGGCGCAGCGGGCGGGCCGATCCGCCCCGGCGTGACCGGGGGCGGCGGCGCTGGGTTGGCTGCGGCGGGCGGAGTTTCCCGCACCGCCGAGGTGCGGCTGCGCGGCGTCCGCTTCGCCTACGCCGCGGAAGACGCCGATTCCGTGGACGGCGTCTCGCTGGACATCCCGCAGGGCAAGCGGGTGATGGTGATCGGCCGCAGCGGCGCCGGCAAGTCGACGCTGCTGAAGCTGATCCAGGGGGCGCTTGCCCCAAGCGCAGGCACGGTCGAAATTAACGGCATCCCAGCCGCCGCCTACGGCGAGCGGATGCCGGAAGTCATCTCCGTGCTGAATCAAAGCCCCCATCTGTTCGACACCACGGTGGCGAACAACATCCGGCTCGGCCGGCCTACGGCTACGGACGAGGAGATCGCGCGGGCCGCGCAGGCGGCGCAGCTCGGCCCGTTGATTGCGGCGCTGCCGCAGGGGCTGGACACGCCGATGCGTGAGACCGGCCAGCGGTTCTCCGGCGGCGAACGGCAGCGCGTCGCCCTGGCGCGGATCCTCCTGCAGGATACGCCTGTGCTCATCCTCGATGAGCCAACCGTCGGCCTCGATCCGCGCACGGAACGCGAGCTGCTGGCGACGATCTTCCGCTCGACGCAGGGCAAGTCGCTCATCTGGGTGACGCACCACCTTGTTGGTGCCGAAAAGATGGACGAGATCGTGTTCATGGAGCACGGACGGATCGTGATGCGCGGCAGCCATGCGGAGCTGCTAGCCCGTGAACCGCGGTACCGCAACTTGTACCGGCTGGATTGTCCGGAGGAGTAAGACACATACTAAAAATAAGGAGGCGATGCAAGGGAAATCGGCATCGCCGTTTTTTAGATTTAAGAAAAGTATAGCAAGATGGCCGAACTGCAAAAGTACATTTGATTTCCGCCAAATTCCGGCCGATGAGCCCTTTGAGCTGCAAAAGTGCAGTTGATTTCGGCTAATTTTGCCCTGGAACCACGAAATCGTTGAAATGAACTGCACTTTCCCTAAGGCCCCCTAAATAAACTGGAGTCCTCCCCTACAAGGATTTACAATGGAAATAAGGGAGAGGATTCAGTTATGGGAAAAGCCAAAGATGAATTTCGTTTAAAGGTAGTAAGAGAAGCTCTGTCCGGGATTAAGGTGGGGGTGCTTGCCCGGTCGTATGACCTGCACCCAGAAACCATTCGAACCTGGATTCGAGCATACCGAGATCAGATTACAGATGTGGATACATCACTGCCAGACCAACACCTTCAAGAACTCAAACGACTTCAAGAGATTGAAGAAAAATACGAGAAAGCGATGAAAGTGCTTGGTGAGAAAGAACTCGAAAATGAGATCCTACGTGAACTCGTAAAAAAGAAAAACCCCGCTTATCTGAAAAACTTGAAGTAGCAGAACCATTCATTAAGCGGGGGGAACCAACAGCTGTAGTTCTGCGGATTTTGGAAATTGCTGAATCGACATACTACGATCGAAAAAAGCGAGCTGCTACCCCAAAGACGGAGCCGTTATCAACGGACAAACGCGGTCGCCCTACACCTGGGTACTCTCTAACTGTTACAGGGATCCCCATTAGCGATGAACAGATTAAAGAGTGGCTCCTTGAGCTGCTTGAAGGCGAAGAACATGTCTACGGATATAAACTGTTGGGCCAATGCATTCGGGATATTCACCAAGTCATAATTAACAAAAAGAAAACGTATCGTCTTTGCAAAGAACTCGGCATTCTGCAAAAAGCTCGCAAGCCTGTCACATCGCACCCGCGTACTCTCCCCAAGAACCGATTCATTACCGGTTCTAATCAATTGTGGCAAATGGACATCAAGTATGGATACGTTGTAGGACAGAAGCGCTTCTTCTTTGTTCTTAGCATCATTGATGTATTTGACCGCGTGGTGGTTGGGCAATATTGCGGGCGAACCTGTGAAGCCAAGCATGCCGTTCAAACGCTTATAAGTGCCCTAGAGCGCCGCATTCAGCCGGGTGAAACGTTCCCCGTGATCCGGACGGACAATGGGCCTCAATTTGTCAGCAAGTTGTTTGGAGATACCTGTGAGAGCTTGGGGATGACTCATGAGCGAATTCCCCCAAGGACTCCCAATATGAATGCCTATATCGAATCATTTCATAGCATATTGGAACGCGACTTGTTTAGCAGACGAGAATTTATGACGTTTGAAGAAGCGTTTATCGCACTTGATCAATATATGGACTTTTATAATTATCGAAGAATGCATGGTAGCCTGAAGCATATGGCTCCCATGAAGTTTTCGTTATGGGTCAAAATGCTAGAGGATACCTCAAAGTTCCATAAATCGATGTAAACACACAAGAAAATGAGCTGGACTGCGATAACACAAAACTTGTAGGTCAGGACTCCGGATTTAGGGGGCCTAGCCGCTTTTACATCCCATTCGCCTTTTTTCGGTCGAAATGGGTGAAATGAACTGTACTTTTACATTTGGAGGGTCGTTTAGAGGGCGTTTGCGCTTCACTTCAGTCGCCTGCATCCTTGGTTGGAACGTCTGAGGTGTTTGGGGAGTTTTTGTAGTCTGGCTTGGGGCGTTTGTGGCGTTTTTACGGTCGCGCTTGGAACGTTTGTGGTCTCGATTGGGGCGTCGTGGTGTCTCGCATGGGTCGTTTTGGTGCCTTTACTTAGGTTGTTTGTCACTGCACTTTGTCGTCTGCGGCTCATGTGGCCCTACCTTGCTCATCAGCGGCTTCGCTTTACTGTCAGCGCCTCACTTTGCGTAACTGCAACTTCACTTTGCCCGTCTGTCGCCCCGCTTGTCTCATCAGCCCCCGTTTCGGGCACCACTATAACCACTATAGGAAGGGACTAGTTATATTACTCAATAAATAGCCTTTTCTGCTTCCGTTTTCACAAGGGAGCCGATATAATGGTTCTTAATATATTTACATGAGGTGTAAGCTATAAGAGTTTGGGTTTGGTCAATCCCAATCGGGTATAGCCTGAAAAATGCAGCTAACGGGGTGAGGGGATGGAGCTCAGACAAATCCAATACTTTATTGAGGCGGCCAAGCTGGAGCATGTGACGGAAGCGTCGTATGCGCTGCATGTGTCGCAGTCGGCGGTCAGTCGGCAAATCTTTAAGCTGGAGGCAGAGCTGGGCGTCGATCTGTTTGTCCATGAAGGCCGGAAGGTGAAGCTGACACCCATCGGCCGGCAGTTCCTGCAGCATATGGAGCAAATGATGAAGGTCCTTGAGCAGGCGCGACAGGAAATTAACGAGTATCTGGATCCGGAGCGCGGGACGGTCCGCATCGGTTTCCCGAGCAGTCTGGCGGCCAACCTGGTGCCGACGGTGGTGTCGGCGTTTCGGCGCCGGTATCCGGAGGTGCATTTTCAACTGCAGCATGGGTCGTATCGGGAGCTGCTGGACTGGGTCGGCGGCGGCTTGATGAATCTGGCCATGATTGGTCCGGTGCCCCAAGGGGAACCCCAAGTCACAGGGGAAATGTTATTCCGCGAAAAGTTCAAGGTGCTGTTGCCTGCCGGACATCGCTTGGCTGACCGTGAATCCGTGGGGCTGGACGAACTGCGGGAGGATGTATTCGTATTATTCCCGAAAGGCTTTGTTCTGCGGGAAATCGTGGTGGACGCCTGCGACAAAATCGGATTTCAACCAAAGGTGTCGTTTGAAGGGGATGATCTGGACGCGATTAAGGGGCTGGTGTCCGCCGGGCTGGGGTTGACGTTGCTTCCGGAGATTGCGCTCGGCGAGCATATTCCTTCCACGATCGTGTCGCTGCCGATGATGGAGCCTCAGGTCACCCGGGACGTTGGGGTGATCATTCCGGCGAATCGCGAGCTCGCGCCGACGGAAAAGCTGTTTTATGATTTTTTGAAAGAGAACCTGCCGTTGTCATGCGGAAATTAGGATTCATCGAAAAATGATATCGATAAGGGCCGTGAATTTTGTCACTTGCACGGTCCTTTTTTCTTGAAAATGTGTTACAATTTATTCGGATTGTTCAGGTTTAAGATGTGCAAATTTTCACTAACTTAAAATTGGTTAGAGGCATCCAAAGGAGGAACACTATGCT
Source organism: Paenibacillus sp. MB22_1 (assembly GCF_047200555.1). Classification (NCBI taxonomy): domain Bacteria; kingdom Bacillati; phylum Bacillota; class Bacilli; order Caryophanales; family Paenibacillaceae; genus Paenibacillus; species Paenibacillus sp. MB22_1. The sequence goes on along the minus strand of NZ_JBLADV010000002.1, from coordinate 944,523 downwards.
TGAACAGAAGTTCGGCTAGCGAATCCTCAGATTATCGCAAAGGAGAATCGAATATGTCAGAGACAGTTACTGAAACAAAAACGGAGCAATCCGTAGCTGGTACCGCAAGTGGGCAGCAGGAGCTCCTGGAGCAGCTCTTGAAGCCGGAGGTGCAGCAATCGCTGACCGCTCTGGTTGAGCAGCTTCCCAAATTAAATGAGCTCGTTGGAGTTTTGACGAAAACGTATGATTTTGCCAAAGCGGTGGCGACGGATGAAATTCTGAAGAATGACACGGTAGGCGCCATTTCGGAAATTGCCGGGCCAGTTGTTGGCAAGGTGAAGCATTTGGCGGCTAACGTCATCGAAGCGAAGGATCGTGCCGAGGACAGCCAAGAAGTCATTGGCGTGTTTGGGTTGATGAAGATGCTGAAGGACCCGCAAACGCAAAAGCTGCTCCGGTTCGTTAACGCGTATCTTCAAGTGTCCGGTGAACGGGACCGCCAACAAAACTAACGGAGGAATACGATTATGTCAAAACATATTTTAATTTTGGGCGCCGGCTATGGCGGCGTACTCAGTGCATTGTCGGCCCGTAAGTTTATGGATAAATCGCAGGCGCGGATCACGGTGGTGAACCAATATCCGACGCATCAAATCATTACGGAGCTGCATCGCCTTGCCGCAGGCAGCATTTCCGAACGCGCGGTGTCCTTGCCGCTCGATAAGCTGTTTAAAGGCAAAGACATCGATTTGCGGATCGCTAAGGTTGAGAGTTTTTCTGTCGACAAAAAAGAAGTTAAGCTCTCCGACGGTACTGTGTTGTCTTATGACGCCCTTGTGGTTGGTCTGGGCAGCATTACTGCGTATTTCGGCATCCCGGGCTTGGAGAAGCACAGCATGGTGCTGAAATCGGCGGACGATGCCAAACGGATTTATGCGCATATCGAATCGCGTATTCGCGAATATGCGGCAAGCGGCAACGAAGCCGATGCTACGATCGTGATCGGCGGCGGCGGATTGACTGGCGTCGAGCTGGTTGGCGAAATCGCGGATAAGCTGCCGGAACTGACGAAGAAATACGGCGTACCTCAAAGCGAGATCAAGCTCATGCTCGTGGAAGCTGGACCTAAGATCTTGCCGGTGCTGCCGGACGAGTTGATCGAGCGCGCCACAGCCAGCCTCGAGAAACGCGGCGTGAAGTTCTTGACCGGCTTGCCGGTGACCAATGTGGAAGGCAACACGATCGATCTCAAGGATGGGCAAAAGATCGTGGCCAACACCTTCGTTTGGACGGGCGGCGTGCAAGGCAATCCGCTGGTTGGCGAATCGGGACTGGAAGTGAACCGCGGCCGTGCTTCGGTGAATGAATTCCTGCAGTCCGTCTCCCATCCGGACGTATTCGTTGCGGGTGACAGCGCCGTATTTATGGGTCCGGACGGTCGTCCTTACCCGCCGACAGCGCAAATCGCTTGGCAAATGGGCGAGCTGATCGGTTACAATCTGTTTGCGTATCTCAACGGCAAGACGATGAACGCATTCAGCCCGATCAACTCCGGTACGCTGGCTTCGCTCGGACGCAAAGACGCTGTAGCGACCATCGGGGCAAGCAATACCCAGTTGCGCGGGTTGCCAGCTACGTTGATGAAGGAAGCAAGTAACATCCGCTATCTGTCCCACATCAAAGCGCTGGATGCATTGGCTTACTAAAGCTCCTTAAATACAAAGAGTCGCCCAAGAGGATGAATCCTCTGGGCGACTCTTTTTTTTACGTTATGCTCTTTATACAACCCCGTGAGCGATCATTGCGTCAGCGACTTTCAGGAAGCCGGCAATGTTGGAGCCGACAACCAGGTTGTCGTCATAACCGTATTCTTTAGCCGCGTTTACGCTGCTTTGGTAGATGTTGCGCATAATGTCCTTCAGCTTAGCATCCACTTCCTCAAACGACCAGGCGAGTCTTGCGCTGTTTTGTGCCATTTCCAGAGCGGAAACGGCAACCCCGCCGGCATTTGCAGCCTTAGCTGGTCCGAAGTATACGTCATTGTTCAGATAAACTTCGATAGCTTCCAGCGTGGACGGCATGTTGGCTCCTTCAGCTACATATTTGACGCCGTTGGCCACCAGCAGTTTCGCCGAAGCTTCGTTGATTTCGTTTTGCGTTGCGCAAGGCAAGGCGATGTCGCAAGGGATGCTCCAAATATTTTGGCAGCCTTCTACATATTCAGCAGTAGGATGCTCGTTCACGTATTCCTTGATCCGCTTGCGTTCTACTTCTTTCAAACGCTTCACTGTTGCAAGATTAATGCCGTTCTTGTCGTAGACATATCCGTTCGAGTCACTGCAAGCTACGACCTTCGCGCCAAGCTGTTGTGCCTTCTCAATCGCGTAGATCGATACGTTCCCGGAACCGGAGACGACGACGGTTTTCCCGGCGAAGCTATCGCCCCGACTCGCCAGCATTTCGCTGGTGAAGTAAACCAGCCCGTAGCCGGTAGCTTCAGTCCGCGTCAAGCTGCCGCCGTAGTTCAAGCCTTTCCCCGTCAATACGCCGGTTTCATTGCCATACAGCCGTTTGTATTGACCGAACATGTAGCCGATTTCCCGAGCGCCAACGCCAATATCGCCTGCAGGCACGTCGGTGTCTGGACCGATGTATTTGGACAGCTCCGTCATGAAGCTTTGGGTAAAGCGCATCACTTCGAGATCGGATTTGCCTTTCGGATCGAAGTCAGATCCGCCTTTGCCGCCGCCGATTGGCTGGCCGGTCAACGAGTTCTTGAAAATTTGTTCAAACCCAAGGAATTTGATGATGCTGGCATTGACAGACGGGTGAAAACGAAGTCCGCCTTTATAAGGACCAATCGCACTGTTAAATTGAACCCGGAAGCCGCGGTTCACTTGCACTTTGCCTTGGTCATCCACCCAAGGGACGCGGAAAGTGATCATTCGTTCCGGCTCGACGATGCGTTCGAGAATCCCATGCTCTTGATATTTCGGATGTTTGGCGAATACAGGAACCAGTGAGTCAAGGATTTCCTTGACGGCCTGATGGAATTCCGATTCCCCTGGATTCCGTTTTTGAACGGTCTCGTATACCTGATCTACATATTTGCGAGCCGCCTCCAGGCCTGCTTCGCGTTGCTGTGTTAAAGCCATGATCCACTCCACCTTTCTGATGTGCGTAATCGGATGAGTACGTTCACCATTTCACGATAATTATGACCTCTATTGTAATATTGATGTCAGCTATTAACAAAGCTAATTTGAGATCAACTTGATGATCGAATGAGATGAACTGGAGCGGAAGAACGGCTTTGTGGCAAGGCGGAACAGGAGTATTATGTCCGGGGAATGGGCGGTTCAGACAAAAAAGACCGGCTCCACAGGATCCCTCCATGCGGTTCCGGTCGTTCTGATTTTTAAGGAAATTACTTCTGGAAAGAGTTCCAATAAGTTACTTGGTCTACCGACAAACGCGCCGTTGCATGAGCTGGTTTTGCCGCTTTACCAATCGCGATCAGCAAGATCGGTTTCAACGTTTCCGGTACGTCAAATGCTTCGGCAAATTGCTCCGCATTGTATCCGCCCATAGGTACCGTGTCGTAGCCTTTAGCTTTGGCGATCAGCATCAGTTGCATCGACACCAGTCCAGCGTCCAACAGATTGACTTGATGCAAACGTTCCGGTCCCATGCCGCCATAGCCTTTTTGCAGACGCTCGACAAAATTATTTTTGACCTCCTCCGTCATTGCACCCAGCCGCACAGACTCGGAATAAATCTCTTCGGCCCGTTCATACGAACGAAGATCGCCCAATACCGCAATGACAGCCGAGGAATCCACAACCTGCTGCTGATTGTTGGCGATCGGGAGCAGCTTTTGCTTCAGCTCAGGCTCGTCGATGATCAAGAAACGCCATGGCTGCAGATTGGACGAGGATGGAGCGGACAAAGAAAGCTCGATGATCTCTTTCAGTTCCTCGCGTGGGATTTTTACAGATGGGTCGTAAACCCGAACAGAATGTCTTTCTTTGAGTACGGTATAAAAATCTTTTGCGTCCACTTGATTTAACGTGCTCATTTTCTCTCCATCCTTTCATTTTCTTTTTTTTCCTGTGACTAGTATAAATCGCAACTGTAATAATATCAAGTACAGTTAATGAAGTGAGAAGGCAGAGTCCCAAAACTTGTGGTTCCTTAAGATAAACAGTATCTTAAAGAGGTAGTTGGTCGATTACAGTTTGATCATACAGGGAGGGGTACATATGGCATTGCAGATCGGAATCGTTGGAACAGGTTGGTTTAGCAAGGTGCATGGGGATATTTTGGCAAGTTTGGACGGCGTTCGCGTGACAGGGGTTACCGGAACGACAGCCGCTAAAGCACAGGCCTTGGCAGACCGCTACCCAGGGGCGATTGGCTTCGGGAACCTAACGGATATGCTGGACTCGTTGAAGCTGGATGCTGTTTACCTCTGTATCCCGCCAATGGCGCACGGGGAGATTGAAACCGAGCTGATCGAGCGGGGCATTCCCTTTTTCGTGGAGAAGCCGCTGGCTGCGGACTTGGAGACGCCGCAACGAATCCTCTCGCGGTTGGAGCAAAAGCCGTTAGTTCATGCGGTAGGCTATCATTTTCGTTATAAAGAATCGATCCGTCAGCTGAAGGAATCGCTGGAAGGCCGGAAGATTGGGATGGCTTTAGGCACTTGGATGGGCGATATGCCGCAAGTGGCCTGGTGGCGTAGCCAAGAGGGTTCCGGCGGACAGTTCGTGGAACAGACGACCCATATTGTAGACCTGCTTCGCTATACCGCCGGCGAGGCCCGCGAGGTGTATGCCGCCTACGGTAATCGCATGGTGCAGGAACGCTTCGATAACGTCACCGTCCCGGATGTTGGTACCGTCACGATGAAGCTGCAAAGCGGGGCGGTTGCTACCATCTCCAATACCTGTATCTTGCCCGGCGGCGTATCTGAGGTAGGGCTGAAATTGTATACCGATGCCGGTATTTTGTCTTGGAGCCCGGAACGGCTGGAGATCGATCTGCCGGGGACCAAGACGGCCTACACGGGGAAGGACAACCCCTACTTAGCTGAAACGGAGGCGTTTATCCATGCCCTGCGTACCGGCGATACGTCGCGGATCTTGTCCGATTATGCCGATGCTGTGAAAACGCAGCAGATCACCTGTGCCGCCCTGGAGTCGGCCCGGACGGGGAATCCGGTTTGCATTGGGGAGTAAACTTAAGGAAAATTTGAAATAAATGTGATCTTTTTCGTTGTGGAAAGATAAAGAAATCCAGATTTGTAATCCGAATCACAATTCTCTTCGTTCCGTCATCTTATCCTGATTCTGTCTAGAGGAAAGGAGAGACGAGGAATGAAGGGAAATCAAGCCCAGAACTCATTTTTGAAGGGAATTTTGATCTGTGTCCTTTTGCTAAGCTTCACGGTGCTTATTGCCGGAGGATATTGGATTTTTAAATCGCAGGCACCTACGCCGCTTAAAGTTGTCAATAGTGCGGGTGAAGTTCTGACGACTCAGGAGCAGATTACCGGAGGTCAGGCGGTATTTCAGAAGTATGGTCTGATGGATTATGCCACCGTGCTGGGTCATGGCTCTTATCTTGGGCCGGATTACACCGCACAGGCGCTAAAAATCATTACGGATGCCATGCATGACCATCATGCGCAAGCCGAGTACGGAATGGATTATGCCGATCTGGCCCCGGAGCAGCAAACGTTGATTTTTGAGAAGGTCAAGGCGGAAATGAAGCAGAACCGCTACGACAAAAATGCAAAGACCTTGGTGCTGACAGACGGTCAGGCAGAAGGTCTGAAGCGGGTTCGCGCTTATTATGATCACGTCTTTACGGAGGGCGACGGGCGCGGTATCCAGCCGAATTTATTCGAGAACGATACGATGCCGGAAGAAGGCCGCGCTTATGTGGCGCCAGGGGATATGCGCAAGCAAATTGCAGACTTCTTCTTCTGGACCGCATGGCTGTCCGGTACGCAGCGACCGGGCGACACGATGACGTATACGAACAACTGGCCGTATTTCGAGGATGCGGGCAATACGATGGGTTATTCCGCCGTACTTTGGAGCGGCATCAGCATGACGATTTTGATTTTAGTGCTGGGAATAATCCTGTATTTCTACAACCGCTACCGGCTGTATATGCAGGAGGCTTATGAGCCGGGCAATTTCCCGGTGCTGGATCTGAACCGTATGCCGGTGACGTCTAGTCAGGTGAAAACGGCGAAATATTTTCTCGTCGTTGTGCTGCTCTTTCTGATCCAGGTAGGGTTTGGCGCTTTGTTGGCGCATTATTACGTTGAACCCAACACCTTCTTTGGGTTAGATTGGATCGTCAAGCTGTTCCCGTTCAATATCGCGAAATCGTATCATTTGCAGCTCGTGATCCTATGGGTAGCGACGGCATGGCTGGGAATGGGGATTTATGTGGCCCCGCTTGTTGGCGGGAAGGAGCCGAAACGCCAAGGACTGCTGGTAGACATCTTGTTCTGGGCGCTGGTCGTGCTTACGGCGGGAAGTACAGTCGGGGAATGGCTTGGAGCCAAAGGTTACCTCGGCAACCTGTGGTTCTGGCTGGGCCATCAAGGCTGGGAGTACCTGGAGCTGGGCCGCTTCTGGCAAATCCTGTTGATCATCGGTATGGCGATCTGGCTGTACATCGTGTACCGCGCAATCCGCAGCGCGCTGCGGATGGAAACCGATAAGGGCGGGTTAACGCATTTGCTGTTCTATTCGGCGATCGCGGTGCCGTTCTTCTATATCTTTGCCTTTTTCTTTAATCCAACAACTTCATTCACTTACGCCGACTATTGGCGGTGGTGGATTATCCATTTGTGGGTCGAAGGGATCTTTGAGGTGTTTGCCGTCGTCGTCATCGGCTTCCTGATGGTACGAATGAAGTTAGTTACCAAGGAATCGACGATTCGCTCTCTATTGTTTCAGTTGATCCTGCTGCTGGGCAGCGGGGTGATCGGGATTGGCCACCACTATTACTATAACGGGTCGGCCGAGATCTGGATTGCCCTGGGCGCGGTCTTCTCGGCGCTGGAAGTCATTCCGCTGACGCTGTTGATTCTGGAAGCGTACGATCAATACAAAATGATGAAGGATGGCGGTCAGACGTTCCCTTACACCTCCGCCTTCCGTTTTCTGGTGTCAACCGCGGTATGGAACTTAGTTGGCGCCGGGGTGCTCGGTTACTTGATCAACCTGCCTGCGGTGAACTATTTCATGCACGGCTCCACGCTGACGACGGCGCATGCCCACGGTTCAATGATGGGCGTGTACGGGATGTTCGCCATCGCCGTATTGTTGTACACGATGCGCAACATCGTGAAGCCGGAGCAGTGGAACGACAAGCTGCTGCGCATCTCTTGCTGGGGTTTAAACATCGGATTAACCGGGATGATCGTCATCACCCTGCTGCCGGTTGGTTTTATCCAATTGAAGCATTCGTTTGACTTTGGGTTCTGGTCGGCGCGCGACTTTTCGTTCTATCAACAAGATACGGTAAACCTGCTGCTGTGGCTGCGAATGATTCCGGACACGATCTTTATCGTCGCGGGGATTGTACCGCTGGTATACGTGATCGTTCGTTCGATGTTCCACCTGCGCAAGCCTAATGTCACCGAAGAAGAAAACTTCGAGTAGGGGGCGGGGAAGATGAGCCATTCCAGTCATCTCCTGCGCTCCTTCCCCTTATTCCAAGGGCTGACGGCTGATGAAGCAGCTCAAATCGCTCGGCTTACCGTTCCCCGTCTGTTGCCAAGGCGGGCGGCGGTGTTCCGGGAAGGGGATGAGGTGGAGTCAATCTATTTTGTGGCGAACGGGTTAATCAAAACAAGCCGAACGGACGAGAAAGGCAATGAACAGATCTACTCGTTCCTGAAGCAAGGCGATATGTTCCCGCTGACGGGCCGTTTTGATGCGGAGGTCTCGCCAGTGACCGCCACAACTGTCGTTGAGACCAGCTTGCTGGCCCTCCCGCTTCGCACGTTTGAGCAGCTTCTGGCGGGATCGCCGGATCTGGCGTTCAAGATGATGGGGCTGATGAGCAGCAAAATCCGCGAGCTTCAAGACAAACTGCTGAATTTCAATCAACGGGGTGTGGAAGACCGTGGAATCTCGTTTTTGATTTATCTGGCGGAGCATTTCGGCGTGAAGCGGGGGGAGGAAGTGGTGGTTCCGATCCCGATTACACACCAGGAGCTCGCCAGTACCATCGGATTTGCCCGGGAATCGGTGAGCCGCCTTCTGACCAGCCTCCGCAAGGAAGGCATCGTTCAGGTCAGCCGCAAAGGCTTCGTCGTTTCCAATCTACAGGCCTTGAAGGAAAAGGTATGTGTTAAAGAAAATTGCCCGCATTGCCGCAGCCTGCAGGGCGTAAGGCAAGGTTAATTTCTTGCAGACGAGTTACCCCAGCGTACGAATCTTTATCCATCACTGACACCCCCCTCGCCTCGCGTAAGAAGGCAAGGGGGGTGTTTGGTTTGAACCGACAAAAAAAGAGCCCCGCTTCGGCGAGGCTTCAAGCATCAATATATAAAATTTGGAGGAACCTAAACGAAGTACCCTGATTGGCCGAACGTGCCGTAGGGTTAGAAGTGAAATACAGCCATCAGCATCGGGGCGACCCCTAAAGTAAACAGGGCAGCCAGGATCATGGAGATGCTGGAAATTGTCCCGGTCAACGTGCTGAGCTCAAACGCCTTGGATGTCCCGGTGCCATGGGCACTGGTCCCAAACAATACACCTCGGGCAACCTCGCCTTCAATGCGGAACAGTTTCATGACGAGCGGTCCCAGCATGGCGCCCAGCAACCCGGTCAAAATTACAAAGACCGCGGTAATATTCGGGACGCCGCCGATCACCTGCGATACATTCATCGCGATCGGTGTCGTAATCGAACGTGGAATCAAGCTGTTAATCAATTGGGCGTCCAGGTGCAGCCACTCTGCGAGAACGGCGGAGGAGAACATCGCGACCACCGAGCCGCAAAGTACGCTAATGAGAATTTCTACAGCGTGTTTTTTCAGGACGTTGTAGTATTTGTACAGTGGAACAGCAAACGCAATCGTTGCCGGTTGCAACAGGTTGCTAAGCCATTTTCCGCCGGAATGGTAAGTTTCATAAGGAATTTGCGCCGAGAGTAAGCCGATCACCAGAATCAACGGGGTAATCAGCAACGGGGACAGATACACTCTTGGCCGTATCCGATACAGCCGTTTAGATAAAGCATAGATAATGAGGGTAGAAGCTAAACATAGTGCGCCAATGATCATGAGGTTCGGCCCTCCTTTCGTTTTTCGATGCGTGTGGCCACAAGCCCGGAGCAAACCATAACGATGACGGTGCTCAGGATGACCACAATCAAGATCCGTACGCCTTCACTTTCGAGTAAAGGAATGTATTGCATGACGCCGACGGCAGCAGGAACGAAGAACAGCAGCAGCTCGGCCAGCAGCCAATTGGCGCCCCGTTCAATCCATTTCAGCTTGACGACGCCTGTTTTTAACAAGATAAACAGCACGGCAATGCCAATAATGGAACCCGGTATCGGTAAATGGAGCAGCTCCGCGACCTTATTCAAGGCCATCGCGGCGAAGAACAGGATGGCGACTTGAACAATCCCGATGCCGATCTCTTTCATCTTGTTCATTTCAGCAGCTCCCTTCTTGTTTTGGTTAGTAATGAAATTTTACATCGATTATTTTCATGAGTAAAATGAATATACAGAATAAATACCATTCCAATCTGTTATAGAAAATCGAGTTAAAGGGGAGCAGGCGGTTGGATATCCGACAAATGCAGGTTTTAATCGAAGTCGCACGGCTGCGCAGCTTCACGAAGGCGGCTGAGGCGCTGTATATCACGCAACCTACCATCAGCAAAACGATCAAGGCGTTGGAGGAGGAGCTTGGGGTGGTGCTGTTTGACCGCGTTGGCAAAAAGATCGAGCTGACCGATGCGGGACGGATTATCGCTACGCAAGCCCAACAGATCGTGACCTCCTTCCAGAATCTGATGGCAGAGCTTGACGACTTACGAAATTTAAAGAAGGGACATCTTCGCATCGGGCTGCCGCCGATGGTGGGGGCGAGCTTTTTTCCGAGGGTGATTGGGGAGTTTCATCAACGTTATCCCGACATTACGATCCAATTATTTGAGGACGGCGCCAAAAAAGTAGAGCAAGACGTTGCCAAGGGATCATTGGATGTGGGCGTGGCCGTACTGCCGACGGTGGAGGCGGAGCTGAGCTATTTTCCGTTCGTTGAGGAGAAGCTGAATTTGGTCGTCCATCCCTCGCACCGGCTGGCAGAACGGGAATGCGTGGAATTGGCCGAGCTGGCCCCGGACGGGTTCGTGTTGTTCCGTGAGGACTTTACGCTGCATGACCGCATTATCGGGGCGTGCGCGAAGGTCGGGTTTCATCCGCATATCATCTACGAGAGCTCCCAATGGGATCTGATCAGTGAAATGGTGGCCGTCGGCCTCGGCATCACTTTACTGCCGGAAACGATTTGCCGCGAAATCGACGACGAGGGCGTGCGGATTATCCCGCTCGTCAACCCGGTGATTCCGTGGAAGCTTGGCATCATTTGGCGTGACGATCGGTATTTGTCTTTTGCCACCCGCGAATGGATCCGGTTTGCACAGGAAGTACTGACGCCCCATCCGGAATAAATTTGAATGAGTATGTGGTGAGCTGTTGCTTGAAAAGGTGCATATTTCCCGGGAATTTGACAGATAGTAAGGGCGCATGTCGAATTTCGATTACCTTGAAAACCATGAAGGAGAGACAGCTGTGAAGTTTGCTTTAATCTGTTCATTGCTGGTCGGTTTGCTGTTCGGGACAGGGGTCCCTGTTGCGGATGCTCAAGCGGACGTCGCTCATCATTTCGGATTCAAAAAAAGCGTCGGCGGTCAGCTCCCCTCCATTAATGAGGAAGGGTTCAAAGATATCATCGATAAGCACGGCGCGATTTTCTTCGGAGATCCCTCGCGCAAAGAACTATTCCTGACGTTTGACAACGGATACGAGAACGGTTATACCGCCCTGATCCTGGATACGTTGAAAGCGAAGAAGGTGCCGGCGATATTTTTTGTCACTGGCCACTACATCAAGGATCAGCCGGAGCTGCTAAAGCGCATGGTCGCCGAAGGTCATCTGATCGGCAACCACTCCTGGAGCCACCCGGATATGGCGACGATCTCCGACGCCCAAATTCGGGAAGAACTGGAGAAGGTAAAACAAGCCACGGCACAGGTCACCGGGCAGGCTAAGATGGACTTCTTGCGCCCGCCTCGCGGGATATTCAGCGATCGGACGCTTCGTGTAACGAAGGAGTTGGGGTATACGAATGTTTTCTGGTCCGTGGCCTATAAGGACTGGGATGTGAACGATCAACGCGGAGCGGATTATGCTTACCAGAAGGTGGTATCGCAGCTGCATCCCGGCGCCGTGATCCTCCTGCACTCCGTCTCCAAGGACAATGCAGCGGCTCTGGGAGCCATCATCGATGAAGCCCGCCGGCAAGGCTACGAGTTCAAGAGTCTGTATGAGCTGAAACCGGGGCAATCGCGTCCTTCACTCTGATTCCCATTTTAGACCGTAACAATCGGGCGTTTCGTCCGGTTGTGCGGTCTTTTTTTGTATCTATGTCTGAAATTTGACGGCGCTTGACTTCACTTCGGCAGGTTATTATAATTAGGCTTGCGAATTAATAGTATACCTAATTATTAAGTTATGAAAATAAATCGACGGGAGGGATTGATTTGTTCACCGGTGACAACTCGCAGGCGCATCGACTGCTGAAGACGTTTCACCGCTTTCGGAGAATGGATCTTAGCAAACTAACGCCATCGGAGTTTAAACCAAGCGAAGTCCGATTGATGTTTTATATTTTGCATGGCATGGAGAAGGATGAGCGCGGAGTAACGGTCTCGGAGCTGAGCGCGATGCTAGAGGTCGCTTCCCCGACGGTCACGCCGCTGGTTCGCAGCTTGGAAGAGCGCGGGATGGTATTGCGTTATAACGACAAGGAGGATCGCCGGGCGGTTCGCGTCAAACTGACGGAGCAAGGAATCGCACAGGTCAAGGAGATTGCCAAGAAAAGGTCGGCCCAAATCCAGGGATTGGTTGAGTACCTAGGCGAGGAGAAGAGCCAGCAGTTAATTGAACTGTTGGAGCAGGTTTACACGTATATGGAAATGAGGGCCAACCCGAATAGAAGCCAAGAGCAATGATACGAATCGAACATGTGGAGATGATGGAAATTGATCAAGCTTTTCCGCAATTTGAAACCATACCGCTGGCTTGTGGTGGCGGTGCTTGTATTTGTCTTCTTTCAGACCTTATCCGAGCTGTATTTGCCGACGCTGATGTCCGACATCGTTGATAATGGGGTCGTGAATGGAGACACACCGTATATTTGGAAAATCGGCGGTCTGATGCTGCTGGTTGCGCTTGGAGGAATGGCCTGTTCCATCGCCGCCAGCTACTATTCCGCTAAAGCGTCAACGGGGTTCGGGAAGCTGCTCCGGGGCAAGGTGTTCAAGCATGTGTCGAACTTTTCACTGGAGGAGTTTGATCGCATCGGTACCGCCTCACTGATCACCCGTACGACCAACGATATTACCCAAGTTCAGCAAGTGCTGATTATGATGCTGCGGATGATGGTCATGGCGCCGATGATGTGTCTGGGCGGCATTATTATGGCCGTCTCGAAGGACGCCACGCTGTCGCTGGTGCTGGTGGTGATTCTGCCGGTCTTGGCCGGAGCGATCTTCCTGATCGCACGGAAAGGGCTGCCTTTATTTAAAGCGATCCAGAAAAAAATCGATAAGCTGAATCTCGTCATGCGCGAAAGCCTGACCGGGATTCGCGTCATCCGTTCGTTTAATCGGACGGACTATGAGAGCAAACGGTTCGACGCGGCGAACCTCGATTTGACCGATACGTCGATCAAGGTCAACAAAATCATGGCTTTTATGATGCCGGTCATGATGCTGGTCATGAACCTGTCTTCCGTAGCGATCATCTGGTTTGGCGGGCTGCGGATCAACTCCGAGCATATGCAAGTCGGCGATTTGATGGCGTTTCTGCAATACGCGATGCAAATCATGTTCTCGCTGGTGATGGTATCGATGATGTTCGTGATGATTCCGCGGGCGTCGGCTTCGGCCATCCGGATCAATGAAGTGCTGGATATGGTTCCGGTGATCAAGGATTCCGCGAAGGGCAAATCGGCGACAGAAGCCCAAGGGCTGGTCGAATTCCAAAACGTGACCTTCAGCTATCCAGGCGCGGAGCAACCGGCGGTGCAGGATATTACGTTTACCGCCAAGCCGGGTCAGGTCACGGCGATCATCGGCGGGACGGGCTCCGGGAAATCAACGTTGATCAGCTTGATCCCGCGGTTTTACGATGTGCAGAAGGGAAGTGTCCGGGTGGACGGTGTGGATGTCCGCGATATGACCCAGGAGGAGCTGCGCAGCAAAATCGGGTTTGTCCCGCAAAAAGCGGTGTTGTTCACCGGAACGATCAGCGAAAACATCCGTTATGGCAAAGAGGATGCAAGCGACGAAGAAGTGCGGCGCGCCGCGGATATTGCCCAGGCGACCGACTTTATTTCCAAGATGGAGCAAGGTTTTGAATCCCCAATCGCTCAAGGCGGCACTAACGTGTCCGGCGGACAAAAGCAACGGCTGTCGATTGCGCGCGCTTTGGTTCGTCCGGCGGAGATTTATATTTTTGACGACAGCTTCTCAGCGCTGGACTTCAAGACCGATGCGAAGCTGAGGGCTGCTTTGAAGGAAGAGACGAAGGATGCCACAGTCATTATCGTCGCGCAGCGGGTGAGCACTGTGCTTGACGCTGACCAAATCATCGTCATGAACGAAAGTCAAATCGCGGGCATCGGCACGCACCAAGAATTGATGCAAACTTGCGATGTCTATAAAGAAATCGTGTATTCGCAGCTTTCGGAGGAGGAGATCGCATGAGTCGGGAGCAATCATCTGGTAAACGCGGATTCGGCGGTCCTCGTCCCGGGCATGGTCCGGGTCCTGGCGGCCCCGGCATGGGGATGCCGGTGGAGAAAGCGAAGGATTTCAAAGGAACCCTAAGACGGTTGATCCGGTACTTAAGACCGCATAAATATCAATTAGTGGCCGTATTCGTGATGGCCATCCTGAGCACCCTGTTCAGCATCTTTAGCCCGAAGGTGATGGGGAAGGCGACGACCAAGCTGTTTGAAGGAATCGTCGCGAAGGTTCAAGGGGTTCCCGGCGCGGAGATCGACTTTCAATATATATGGCACATCATCATGGTTTTGATCGGACTGTATGTGCTGAGTGCGTTGTTTAGCTATTTCCAGCAGTATTTGATGGCTGGCGTAGCCCAGAAGACGGTGTATGACCTGCGGAAGGACGTGAATGCCAAGCTCAACAAGCTGCCGCTAAAATACTTTGACGCCCGGACGCACGGGGAAATTCTCAGCCGGGTCACCAATGACGTAGACAACATTGCCGGTACGTTGCAGCAAAGCTTAACACAGCTGATTACCTCGATCCTGACGATCATCGGTGTCATCGTGATGATGCTGTCGATCAGCCCGCTGATGACCTTGATTGCGGTGCTGACGCTGCCGCTAAGCATTGTGGCAATCACCTCGATTGCCAAGCGCTCGCAGAAGCAGTTTGTTCGCCAGCAAAAAGAACTTGGCCAGCTGAACGGCCATGTAGAAGAAATGTACACCGGCCACAAGGTGATTAAGGCGTTTGGCCGCGAAACGAAATCGCTGGAGCAGTTCGATACCATTAACGAACGGCTGTATGAAGCCGGTTGGAAGGCACAATTTATCTCCGGCGTGATCATGCCGATCATGAGCTTTATTGGCAACATCGGATATGTGCTGGTGTCGGTGGTCGGCGGGATCCTTGTGACCAAGAGATCGATTGAAATCGGTGACGTGCAGGCGTTTATCCAGTACGCCCGTCAATTCACGATGCCGATTACACAAACGGCGAACATCGCTAACATCATTCAATCGACCGTCGCTTCGGCGGAACGGGTGTTTGAAATCCTGGATGAAGAAGAGCAGGTGCCGGAAGTGGCGAACCCGGTGGTTTTGGAGAAGCCTCGCGGCGACGTGGCGTTCAATCACGTTCAGTTCGGTTACGATCCGGAACAATTGCTCATCGAAGACATGAACATCGACGTGAAACAGGGACAAAAGATCGCCATCGTCGGGCCAACCGGCGCCGGCAAAACGACGCTGATCAACCTGTTGATGCGTTTCTACGAAGTCAATGGCGGTTCGATCACCGTGGACGGAGTAAATATCGCCGAGATGAGACGCGGCGACCTGCGCAGCCTGTTCGGCATGGTCCTGCAGGATACGTGGCTGTTTAATGGCACGATCCGCGACAATATCGCCTACGGCCGGGAAGGAGCCACCGATGAGGAAGTGGTTCGCGCCGCCAAAACGGCGTACGCCGACCACTTTATCCGCACGCTGCCCGGCGGTTACAATACCGTGCTGAACGAGGAAGCATCGAACATTTCGCAAGGGCAGAAGCAGCTCTTGACGATCGCCCGGGCCATCCTGGCTGATCCGGCGATCCTCATTCTCGACGAAGCCACAAGCAGCGTTGATACCCGGACCGAGGTGCAAATCCAAAAAGCGATGAAAGAGCTGATGAAAGGCAGAACAAGCTTCGTCATCGCCCATCGGCTATCCACGATCCGCGACGCCGATCTCATCCTCGTGATGAACCACGGCACCGTGATCGAGAAAGGTACACACGACGAATTGCTGGCACTGGGCGGCTTCTATGCCGACCTGTACAACAGCCAATTCATCAAAGGCAGCTTCGAGCCAGAGGCCGTGTAAGCGGCGGAAGCGCCCGCGTTCGTATAGACTTACCATTGTAGGTACGCCCCTGTTTGTCAGGGGCGTTTTTCTTTTGATAGGGGGCGGGGAGGTATCTCTGAGGGAGCCCTTTACACGATTATCCCTTTCCTTCAGATGGTGAGGAATTGTGCGCAGACGCTCTTCTCTGCTTCTGTAATCTGAGTCAACGGGATACTAGCCTCTCCAGCCGTTATAATTTGAAAACTGAGCAAACGGGATAATGGTGTAAAAGAGCTGGTCAAAAGGGATAATCGTGCAAAGCGTCAGGACAGACAATCAAAAGCTCACCCTGGCTTGCAGCCAGGGCCAGACCAGGGCTGTTCCTATCGCCGCCTAGCCCTCGCCGGCCAGGTGGCACAGTGCTGCTTCATCGCGGATGAGCAACTGCCGACGCGTTACGGTTAACACGCCCTCGTCGCTAAGCTGACGCAGCTTGCGGCTGAGCGTCTCTGGTGTGGCGCCGATGAGGGAGGCGAGGTCTTTTTTGGACACGGGCAAGGTGAATTCCCGGGAGTTTGGCGCAGCTTTGCGGCGGAAGTATAAGAGCATCTTGGCGAGACGCCGATCGGCCTCAAGCAAGGTCAGTACGGCTGCCCAGGCGTCGGCCTCCTCCAGTTGGGCGCTAAGCGCGGTCATAAACCGGGCCGCCGTATCGGGATCGCGCCGCAAAATATCAAGAAAATCGCTGCGGTGAATCCGGCAGATGCCGGTCGTGTCCGCCGCGATGGCACTAGCGTAATGGGGTTTTTCCTGTAACAGAGAAAACTGGCCGAAGAAGTCCCCTGGAAACAGCAGCCGGATGAGATGCTCTTTGCCGTTATCCTCCAGCTTCGTCAGCTTAATGATTCCGCGGCTCACCACAAACAGCGAATCGGAACGATCTCCTTCGCGGAAAATGATCTCGCCTTTATGGAACTGCGAGGTACGCATGACGGAATGGAGCAGCTCTACCTCCGTTTGGCGCAGCTGCGCAAAAACCGGAACACGTGCCAGACAGGAAGGAGCCGTGGCTGTATCTCGAATGTGGCAAGCACAGGACTTCATCTGTGATCTCTCCTTTCTTGGAAAGATGTATTCATCTACTTCTAACTTAACCGTTGCTAGGTGTTTGACTAGTGATTATTATCACAATATATCTGTCGAATTCTTGATGAAGATCAAGGTTTTCCGGACCTGAATATGGGAAATTAAACCTATCAACGGATAGAGTTCAGTTCTATGGTTAGGAGAGGAAGACAGATGAAAGAATTCACGTTTGATGAATTGCGACAAATCGACCGTACTGAGCTGGGGGATCAGGTGCCGCTGGAGTTGTTCCGGGCGATTCGCCTGATTGGGATGCGGCAGGGGCTGCCTCTGGAGGGGAAAGGAACCACCGCCTCCATCGGCCGTAAAATCGGCGAAAGCTTGCCCGTCACCACGTTGGACGAGCTGCTCCATTTATTTACTGAGCTGCAGATCGGATTGCCACAGGTTGTGGAGCAAAGTGAGCGATTGCTGCGGATTGCGATAGAGGATTGTTTTTGCAAGGGCTTGCCGGTGATGGAGGAGAAGAAGGTGTGCGATCTGGAGGGCGCCATTCTGGAAGGGGCGCTAGGAAAGCTGCTCGGTCGAAAAGTGAGCGTACGAGAAACAAAATGTAATGTAAGTGGCGACGAACACTGTGAGTATGAAGTCCGAATCTATAATTAATTGATTCTACTTGTGTCTATGATTTCGCCAACAAAAAAACGCCGAGTAAAATGACGATCACGCCAAGCAGCTTGTTCCAAGTGATCGTTTCGTGGAACAGGAAATAGGCCGGAAGAAGCGCCAGGACGTACGCCAGCGCTTGGAGCGGATAAGCGACGCTCAGCGGGAGGCGGGACAACACGGCAAACCATAGCAGGGTAGCTATCCCATACAAAGCGATGCCGCCGATCACTGCGGGTGAGGACGCCAGCTTGCTCCAGTGAAGCCCGCCGGTGCGGGCCAGGCCGATTTTAAACAGAACTTGTCCTGTCACAAGAAGCAGGATATTGCCGAATAGCAGCAGGTAACTAATGGTTTTGTCCATTTTCACGGACCGCCTCCCGTTCTTTAAGGATGACGATTTCTTGGGTTAAGCGCAGCACCTGGGCGGTTAGGCGAGTAATGACGATCGTCAGGTGCAGAATTAATGCGAAGCAGAAGAGCAGACCAAACAGAAACAATACTGCAGGTGCATACTTGACGCCCAGCTGATCAGCGATCCATTCGATGAGCCCGATATGCGTGGAGCAGATCAGCAGAACGACACTGAACAAAATCCAGAGCAGGGAGTATTGTTCTCTTAGTTTTTGGCGGCGGACCAATTCCAGGACGAATAAGAGGAACACCGCGGCAACTAACACGGATAAAATGTAAATCGACATTTATTCTGTCACCGCCTTCTGGTGAAGCGGGCGCCGCAATGCGCTCATGAGCACGGATAATGTCACCTTCACCATATAGTAAACCGAACGCCAAGGGGTAATCGACGATCTTCCGGTGGTGCGGGCGCGCATTTGCACCGGGATTTCGACGATCCGGCAGCCATGGCGCTTCAAATACACGATCGATTCCACTTCGGGATAATCGGTTGGATAATACCGGGCGTACAGCTCGATGACCTTACGGCTGGCGGCGCGAAAGCCGCTGGTCGTGTCGGTGAAGCGTTCGCCGGTAACCCAAGAGACGAGCTTGGAGAAGAAGACGATTCCTGCCCGTCTCGCCGTGGACGACCGGAAGGAAGCGGTCCCTAGGAACCGGGAGCCGATTACAAGATCCTGGTCTGCGATTCCGGCGATCAGCTTATGCAATTCTTCTGCCGGATGCTGGCCGTCGGCGTCCATTTGTATGGCAATGTCATAGCCTTTTTGTTTGGCGTAGAGATAACCGGTCTGCATTCCCCCGCCGATCCCGACATTGTAAGGCAGCGTCAGCACCTTGGCTCCGGCTTCCCGGGCACAGTTCTCCGTCCGGTCGGAGGAACCGTCGTTAATGACGAGGATATCAGCCTCCGGCGCGTGCTTACGGATATCCCGAATGACCGAGCCGATGCTGGCTTCCTCGTTATAAGCCGGTATGATGATCAGTATACGCGGTGGTTTTGGCATCATGAGTCACAGGCCCCCTTTCGCGCGGACCGGTGATGGGAGCGGCGCAGAACTCGGGCGACCAGGTCGCCAATCAGATAAGACCCGAACAGGATCAGCAGCGTCATATTGGGATAACCGTATCGGTTAAACGCTACGAACGGAATATAAATCACCGTGAAATAAGCCAGCGCCAACAAGAGGGGGAGCAGGCGGTCCAGCTTCAGACGGTTCTTCGTTACGGCCCATAAAATGCCGGCCATATTGACGTACATTATCACGACTTGGATAATGTCCATTACCGGGCGGCTGATCGGCCAAAACGAGCGCGAATAAAACGGATGGAAATACAGCTCCACCCATCTTCCCAACGTATACCAATACAAATATTTCATCGGCTCATGCGTAAATCCGTACCGGAGGATATCCAGCCCCTTGCGGATCGCCGCGGAATCGGCGCCTTGGAATATCGTTTGCGGATCGTATTGAGGATAAGCCTCAAAGAAGCCAGCCGGCGGCAGTTGCCAACGGATGCGCGTGCCGAGCAAGAACGGACTTCCGCCAGAATTGGTGAACAGGATAAACTCATGAAACGTGACCCAGTTGCGGATCCACCAAGGGGTCAACAGCAGAGCATAAGTAACCCCTATGAGAAGGGTGTATTTCAACATCGTCCGCCAAGGAAGCTTCATGCGCAGCCAAATGATCAGAAAAACGGCGGGGTACAAGGAAGCATGTGGCTTTAAGTAAGCTGCCGCAGCCGTCAGGACGCCGATGAGGACGTATAAAGCGGATCCGCCTCGGTCCATGGCCAGGATGGTGCAACAGACGAGAAGCAGAAGCAACGTGCGAAAAGTCGTTTCTGAAAGAATGACTCCGGAGGAAAAGTAATCGGGCGGGTAGAAAGCGGACACGGTGCAGGCGATCAGCGCCGCCCGGGTGTTGAAAGTGCGTCGACCGATCCAAAAGATAAGATAAATGCACAACGCTTGCAGAAGGCACTGGAACAGGCGAAAGGCGACGATGCCGCCCTGTTCCTGGCCGAAAACCGCCATAAACCCGGACAGCATCAGCGGCAGCCCGGGCATGATGAAGGCGGAAGGTGCCTCCTTGGTATTATAGGCAAGTACGCCTTCATTCAGGAGAAGGCGTGCGGATTGAATATACTTCACGTCATCATTGTTCGGGTGAACCGGGTCGCCCAAGAGGAAATAATCGTTGTAGATCAGGACGATAAGACTCGATACAATGCCCACAAATGCGATCAGACCGAACAAATACCACTTGACCGGTCGACGGACTTCCGATAACGAGAACACAGTGATTCAACCCCACTTTTTTTATAATTTATCTCTAAAAACTAGAAAATATCACCTTCCATATTATAATATATCCAAAATATTCCTTCGACAAGCTTAATCTGTCTGAATGCCGAAACTGGTCAGCTGCTCGCTGAAGGTTTCTCCCGAATCCACATGTCCCCGGTTGATGGCTTCCCATAAATAAAGCGAGGCGATGGAGCCGTAGGATGGCCACTGCGCGGCTGCTTGCTGCAAATATTTGCGGTCCGGGCGCTCTTCCATGTCATACACCCATTTTGCCGCCCGCTGCAGACCGGCATCCCCATAGGAAACGACATGATCCCGGCCCAAGGCAAAGATGAGGAACATCTCGGCCGACCAACGGCCGATGCCTTTCACGGAAACCAGCTGCTTGATGACTTCCTCATCATCAAGCTCCTGCAGCCGGTCCAGGTCAAGCTGACCGGATTGGACTTTGTCGCTTAAATCTTTGAGGTAAGCGACTTTGGAAGCGGACAGCCCGGCGGCGCGCAGGTCGGCGTCGCTTTGGGCCAAGAGGGCGGCCGGGGACAGTTCCCCGGCCAACTCGATGACACGGCCGCGAATGGTGGAGGCGGCCTTGACCGAGATTTGCTGGCTGATGATTGAGCGAGCCAGCTCGGTGAACAAAGGGCCTTGCGGTTTGGTCGCAAGGCCTCCAATCAGGGCGATCAGCCGGCCCATCCGGGGATCGGCGCTGGCCAGCGCCTTGACCCGGGGGTCATCGGGGTGGAGCTCAAATACCGGTTTCCCATGGTTCATGGGGACAAACCTCCTTTAGTTTGGATGCTCCTCCAGCAGGGTGACATACTGCTGGAGGAGCTCGTCGGCGCGGAGCTGCAGGGCGTCACGCCGCTCCTGCAGCCGGACATATTGCTGAAGCAGCGAATCCAGCGCGTTGGAATCCTCAGCTTCCGCCATTTCCGCTTCCAAGTGACGCATCTCCGTTTCCAGACTCCGCACGTCGGCGAAGGTGCCCAGCAGGACGTCGTAAACCGTTTCTTCCCGGTTATAGTCAGGAATTTGCGCTAGACTGCCGATTCGGGCGCCTTTTGGAATAGACAGCAGTCCCTGGTCCGGACGCTCGATGCCGGCCAACAGCTTCATCAGGTGGTCTTGCCCGCGCCGTAATACTTCTGTATATTTTGGCCTTGGATCATCATGGTTTCGTTCTCCTTTAATCCCATGCCGATCCTACAAAAAAGAAGGCAGCAGGAAATCCTGCTGCCTTTAAAGCTCACGCGTAAGTGAGGTTAAGGTAGGAGCGGCATTTCGCAATTTGGTTTGGATATCGAGTTTCCAAAAATGGACAGACTTCTCCCGTTGTTGGCTGCTGCATGAATAATGCCAAACATTGCCACCGGCAGTTGGCCCACTCGATTCCACGCAAATTTGCGATCCACTCTACCCACCTCCTTCACAAAATAGTTACTAGCATTATATTCGTTCATTTATAGGAAATCAAGGTTCAATCAGTTGGACATACTAAGGGCAACAATCAGGCAACAAAAAACATTTGACGATTCATGGCGAAGTGTGTAATATTCAATTAAACCCAGTGGTTTTATAGGGAATTTAAATTAAAAACATGGATAGACGGGGGATGGATTCAATGAAAAAATGGAGTTTACTGCTGTTGACACTGGTGCTGACCGTGCTGGTTGCAGCTTGCGGTAATAACAATACGAAAAATCAAGCGGCAGGTGCGAACCAAGGCAGCGCAGGTAATGCGGCCAACGAGCAGCCGGCGGAGCAAAATTTGCTGGAAGCCGTGAAAGCCAGCGGTAAGCTGCGGATCGGTACGGAGGGAACTTATGCGCCTTTCACCTTCCATGACAAGGACGGCAAGCTGACCGGCTTCGACGTAGAGATCGCAGAAGAGGTTGCCAAACGTCTGGGCGTGGAAGCTGAATTTATCGAGACACCGTGGGACGGTATTTTTGCCGGACTGGATGCAAAACGGTTTGACGCGGTATTCAACGAAGTAACAATTCGTGATGACCGAAAGGAAAAATACGACTTTTCCGACCCGTACATCGTTTCCCGTGCCGTGCTGATCGTGCCGGAAGACAACGAGGACATCAAAACCTTCGCCGATTTGAAAGGGAAGAAGGCCGGACAATCGCTGACGAGTAACCTGACGGATATCGCCAGAGAGAACGGAGCGGAAATCGTTGCAACGGAAGGCTTTAACCAAGCGATCGACCTGTTGCTATCCAAACGGATCGACGCGACGGTCAACGACGGCTTGTCCTTCCTGGATCTGAAGAAGCAAAGACCGGACGTGAAGCTGAAAGTGGTTGACGAAATGCCGGAAGCGTCGGAGAGCGCAGCCTTGTTTAACAAGGGCAACGAGGAGCTGGTGCAAGCGGTGAACGAGGCACTGGCCGCGATGAAATCCGATGGAACCTACTTGAAAATCTCGGAGAAATACTTCGGAGAAGACGTTTCGAAATAAGCTATTTAAACAATTGGAGGCGGCCCGTGAGGGCCGCTTCCTTCGGAAAAGGATGCTTAAACGATGGATGAACGCATTTGGAATATTATCGTAGACTCTTTTTTTCCCCTGCTAAAAGCAGGGGTAGCCTTTACGGTTCCGCTAACGTTAATCACGTTTGCGCTGGGGCTGCTGGTAGCCGTCCTGACCGCGCTTGCGCGGTTATCGAGTTTCGGACCGCTGCGGCTGCTCGCCAGATTCTATGTTTGGATCATCCGCGGGACGCCGCTGCTGTTGCAGTTATTCATCATCTTTTACGGTCTTCCCTCCATCGGGATTGTTCTAGATCCGTTTCCGGCAGCGGTCATCGGCTTTACGCTTAGCGTCGGCGCGTACGGCTCGGAAATTGTACGGGCCGCGATCCTGTCGATTCACGAAGGCCAATGGGAAGCGGCTTATTCGCTGGGGATGACCCGGCTGCAGGCGCTGCGGCGGATCATCCTGCCGCAAGCTGCACGGGTTTCGGTGCCGCCGCTGGCCAACTCCTTTATCAGCTTGGTTAAGGATACGTCGTTGGCCGCTACCGTGACGTACACTGAGATGTTCCGTACCGCCCAACAAATCACGTCAACGACCTATGAACCGCTGGTTGTTTACTCGGAAGCGGGCTTGATCTATTTAATATTCAGCACCATCCTATCGGCGCTGCAAAATCGACTGGAGAAGCGGCTGGGCCGCTTCACCGCCCGGTAAGGAGGCCAACCATTCATGATTGAAATTCGCGATTTACACAAGTCGTTTGGTACCCAGGAAGTTCTCAAGGGAGTTAATCTCGAGGTCGAGCAGGGCAAGGTGCTGGTCATCATCGGGCCTTCCGGATCGGGGAAGACAACCTTGCTGCGTTGCCTGAACCTGCTGGAAACTCCAACGCGAGGAACGCTTCGAATCAGCGACGTTCAGCTGGAATTCGGCGCTGGCCGGAAACCGAAGACAAGCGAAGTGCTGGCGCTGCGCAAGAAGACCGGCATGGTGTTCCAAGCGTATTATTTGTTCCCGCATATGACGGCGCTCCAGAACGTGATGGAAGCCCAGGTTCAGGTGCTGAAAAAGAGCAAAGAGGAAGCCCGCCGGGTTGCCTTGGAGCTGCTAAATAAGGTAGGGCTCGGTGACCGAGCGGATTTCTATCCGCATCAGCTGTCAGGCGGGCAACAGCAGCGGGTGGGGATTGCGCGGGCGATGGCCATGAGCCCGGACGTGCTGCTCTTTGACGAGCCCACCTCGGCGCTAGATCCCGAGCTGGTTGGCGAGGTGCTGAAGGTCATGAAGGAGCTGGCCCTTGAGGGGCGGACGATGGTCGTCGTTACCCATGAGATGAAGTTCGCCGCCGAGGTCGCCGACCGGGTTGTACTGATGGACGAGGGGAACATTATCGAATCGGGGACGCCGGACCAAGTGCTGAATCATCCGTCCAGCGATCGAGCCCGTTCTTTCCTGAACCGAATTACGCAGCGGGAAATCGAATAAAGAAGAGAGGTCGGAGTTTGATATGAACTCTGGCCTCTCTTTTGTGTTTCTAGCGGATGCGAATATTACCGGAATTCGCCCGGACTTTAATCAGGTCCTGCGTCTGCCGTGGTGAATCCGGCGCGGTAGTGTTGCCGGAGCCGGATTGCAGGTCATAATAGCCTTTGAACTCGGCATCGGCGGACAGTGTTGCATTGCCTGAGCCTACGGAGATGTCCAAATTGTCTGAGCGTTGCTCCGACAACGTAATATTCCCCGAATTCGACTTAAAGCTGCCATCGCCTGTAAATCGATTAAACCGGATGTCCCCGGAGTTGGACGTAGCTTTGACGGTCCCTTTTACCTGGTTGGCGGTGATGTTGCCGGAGCTCGACTTCGCGGTCAGCGTACCTTCAAACTGATCGACACGAATATTCCCTGAGTCGATCGACAGATCGATATCATCGGCGCGAAGACCGCGGAACGTCCCGTTGCTGGAGTCCGACTTGAAGCCGATCCGATTCAATTCGCCCTTGTCGCCCAGCGCCACGGTAATTCGCTGCTTGGTGGACTGGAAGTTGATCGAGAAGAAGGTCCAGTCAAACTTATCTTTTAGATCCAGCTTTAGTGTCCCCTCTGAGATTTGAGCAGCTTTCACCGCATCGATTGTCTTCTGATTCATATTCCCGTTGATTTCCACGTAGTTCGTCCCGTCAAGGCTGTCGATAAACTCCAGCTCGACGTCATAATCACTGTCAATGAGCAGTGTCTGTAAGCCGCCCTGATCAAACGTCCACTTCTGCTGGTGGGACGGCAGTTCATCCCCAAATTCGAAATGCTGGTAAGCCATGCCGGCCAACCCGATCAAAATCAGCAACAACCCTATGAGTGACCATTTCTTCGTATTCATGCTTGGTGATCCCCTTTCGCGATCCGAACATTCCAACGCAGGTAAGCGATGCTGAGCCAGAGCATGCCTTTATAAGCGTATCGTGTGACAACGGCGAGCAGCATGCCCAACCCGACGTAAGCGACTGATGGCGTGGTGCTGACTGCTGCGCCCGGTGTGGCAGCGGGCTCTGCTCCGCCAAACCAGTACACATGCTCCTGGGGCACGTAGCGGTTGCCAATGGCCTCTTTGGCCAGCTCCGCCGGGTCTCCTAGCTCCAGCACGATCTCTTGCTCCGTCCGTCCGCTTTCCAAACCAAAAGCGAAGTGGGCCTCATAATCCTCCAGCAATTCGTTTTGTTCCTCCGGCGGGAGAACCGATAAATGCGCCCGAAGATTCGCCAAAAACTCGCTTTTATTCATAAACGGCTTCCTTTCTCAATTAAGGTTGAAACATTGTGTACGAACTGCTTCCACTCGACGACCAGTTTCTGGGTGTACGCTTCGCCCTCGGGAGTTAGTTTGTAGTATTTGCGCGGGGGACCGCCTGTGGATTCCTTAAGGTAGGTGGTGCAATAACCTTCATTGACCAGTCTGCGCAGCAGGGGGTACAAGGCCCCTTCGGCTACCTCGATATGCTTGGATACCGATTGGGCGAGCTCGTAACCGTACCGGTCGCGGCCTTGGATCAATACCAGCACGCATAACTCCAAGGCGCCTTTCTTAAATTGGATGCTGATATCCAAACCTGCTTCGCCTCGTTTCTTCTAAATTGGGTGTACGTTACGTGTTGAAATTTCATCAGTACTGAACATTGATTAGTATCGCCGAAAAGTATAATATCACACAGTACTGATTAAAGCAAGGTAGTGAATGAAAAAAGGCATCTGTTCCTTTTTGCCCTTTGTTTTCAAAGGAATAGGACGAACAGATGCGCTTTGATTTGTGCTATTCCCCTAAGTCAGATTGCGGAGTGTCGGGGGAACTCAGCTTTTGGCTTGCTCAGGTTGGCGGTGAAGGCGAGGGAGCGCCTCTGTTGCCGGCCCTTCGATCACTTCGCCTTTGTAATCGAACCTGGAGCCGTGGCAAGGGCAGTCCCAGGATCGTTCCGCCTCATTCCATTTGACCTCGCAGCCCATATGGGTGCAGGTCGTATCCACAAGATAGAGCAGGCCGTCTTGGTCGCGGTAGGCTCCGGCACGCTTACCATGGTGCTTGACGACGCCGCCTTGGCCCGGAACGAGATCCTCTGGCTTTAGGTGGACGAGTTCGATTTTGCCGGTGACGAACTCTTTGGCTACGTCCGCATTTTGGGTGATGAAATGCTTGATCGAGGGGTCGGCCTTGAACCGAGAAGGCGTAAACAGCTCGGCATAGCGGTTCTCCTTCTCCAGAATGAGGTCGCGGATTAGCATTGCGGACAGCGTGCTGGTGGTCATTCCCCATTTGTAGAAGCCGGTGGCGACGTAGATATTCGGATGGTTTGATGTAATCCGCCCGATGTAGGGGACGCCATCGAGAGTCACCAGATCCTGCGCCGACCAGCGGAAGGGGATCGACTTGATCCCGAGCGTCTGCCGTCCGAATTTCTCCAGGGTTTCGTAGGACTGAATCGTGCAGTCGTTTTTGCCAGTCTTATGCGACTCGCCGCCGACCAGAACCACCTGCTTCCCGTTCAGCTCTGCGGATCGGAGCGAGCGCGTAGGGGAGCCGCAATTAATGTACATGCCGCCAGGGTAGGCTTTCTCCGGTTCGATGGCCACGACATAGGAACGCACGGCATGCAGCCGGGTGAAGTACCAGCCTTTTCCGTCAAAGAACGGATAATGGGAGGCCGATACCGCATGGCGGCAAACGATGTGATGGCCGTTTTCCGTGGTCAGGCGAAGCCGTCCATCCGACTGCGGTTCGGCGACATCCTCCAGCGTTGTATTTTCATACACCACACCTCCATGGGAGGTGACATACGCCAGCAATTCGTTTAAGTATTGAAGCGGATGGAATTGGGCCTGATTTTTCATCACGACGGCCCCTCTGGCTTGCAGCGGCAACTCGATCGTATCCCGCCATTCACCAGGCAGACCTAAGCGTTCATAAGCCCGCCATTCCGATTCCAGCTTGTGGAGCTGCTCGTCCGAATCCGCATACAAATAAGCATCCTCCTGGCGGAACTTACACTCTATCTTCCGCTCCTTCACGGTTTCGCCGATCCAACGCAGCGCCTCCTCATTCGCTTCAAAATACAGCCGTGCGCCTTCCTCACCAAAATGGTTGATCAGCTTGTCGTAAATAAGGCCGTGCTGCGCCGTGATTTTTGCGGTTGTATACCCGGTTGTGCCGTCCAGGACCTTACCGGCCTCCAGGATGGTGACCTTTACACCGGCTTGAACCAGCAAATAAGCAGTGGTGATTCCAGTAATCCCGGCGCCAACCACGGCAACGTCGGTATCGATGTCCTCGGTCAGCTTGCTAAAGTCCGGCAACGGAGTTGTTTTGCGCCACAGCGATTCAGGGAATCGCGGAAGTCCGCCGGACATAAATGGGGTGTCCTCCATTGAGGCTTCCTCCTGTCATATGGTTTTTCCTTAAAAATGGGAGCCGTTTCGGATACATTATTTCCCGCTTAGGGACAGAAAAACCGCTTGAGATTCTCGGAAGGCCCTGTCGATCTCTGTCGCATGAAAAAGGAATGAAAAGCAAATAATGGAGAGAAGAGATGCAGACAGAATAGGAGTTGCTAATCATGCTGCGCCACTTATCCCGCGGCCGCTCCGGCCAGCAGAACAAAAGCAACAGACAACCTCGAATTACCGGGGATTTGCAGCAAATGCTGGACCGCATCATGGAGGAATCCGGAAACAGCCCGGATATTGTCATCCGTCATCTCAAGCTTGGCGGTCCAGTTCAGGCACCCGCGAAGGCGGCGATCGTCTATTTGAACGCCCTCAGCGACCAGCAAGCGATCAATAATTTCGTGATCAAGCCTTTAATGGAGCTGGATCCCGAGAAAGTTAACGTTTATCCCGCCGACCGACTCATCCAATACATTCTCGAGGATGCCTTGTCCTTGGGAGAGACCAAGGTAGTGAAGGAATGGAACGACATCATGCTGGCCGTTCTATCCGGTGACACCTTGCTGCTGGTGGACGGTAGTGATCAGGGAATCATTTCCGGCACGGCGGGCGGGGAATGGAGAGCGGTTAATGAGCCTTCCTCGCAGCTGGTTGTGCGCGGGCCCAAGGACAGCTTCGTGGAATCGATTGCGACCAACATCTCCTTGATCCGGCGGCGCATTAAGTCACCGGATCTATGGCTGGAGTCGTTGAAAATCGGCTCCGTGACCCACACCCACGTGGCGATGATG
This sequence comes from Paenibacillus sp. MB22_1, assembly GCF_047200555.1. NCBI lineage: Bacteria > Bacillati > Bacillota > Bacilli > Caryophanales > Paenibacillaceae > Paenibacillus > Paenibacillus sp. MB22_1. The sequence continues at coordinate 915,959 of NZ_JBLADV010000002.1, read as the reverse complement.
TATATGAAAAGCAGTGCCGACCCGAATGTAGTAGCCGAGATTCGCCGGCGGCTCCAGCAAATTCGCATCGATGGCATCCTGGAATCCGCTTATATCGAGGAGTTTATCCAGGATAAGACCATTACCGCGTTTCCGACGGTTTATAATACGGAACGCCCGGATGTCGCCGCAGGCAACTTGCTTGAAGGACGGGTGGTTATTCTCGTCGACGGTACGCCGTTTACGCTGATCCTGCCTACTGTCTTTGCCCAGTTCATGCAATCGCCGGAGGATTACGCTCAACGCTTTGACATCAGCATTCTGATGCGTGTCATCCGCTACATATGCTTTGTGATTTTGCTGCTAGGTCCGGCGGTTTATATTGCCTTGACGACCTTCCATTATGAGATGATTCCTACACTGCTGCTGGTCAGCTTAATGGCTCAGCGCGAGGGAGTGCCGTTTCCGGCTTTCGTAGAGGCCATCATCATGGAGGTCGTTTTTGAGATTTTACGTGAGGCAGGGGTACGGATGCCGCGGGCGATTGGGCAAACGGTGTCGATCGTAGGTGCGTTGATCCTGGGGCAGGCCGTCGTTGAGGCGGGGATCATCACGCCGATCATGGTTATTGTCGTAGCGCTGACGGGGATCGCGAGCTTCGCATTGCCCTCCTATAACCTATCTATTGCGGGCAGGCTGTTCCGGTTTTATTTTCTTGTGCTGGCCGGCTTTTTTGGGTTTTACGGGATCACGCTGGGGCTGATTATGCTGATCGCCCATATGAACAGCATCCGGTCGTTTGGCGTTCCTTATCTGACGCCGTTCAGCCCGTTTGTACCACAGGCTCAGAAGGATGCGATCCTGCGGCTGCCGATTTGGATGCACGGGTGGGAACCATTAATGACCTCAAGCCAGCAAGATATGAAGAAGATAGGGGAAATCAAACCGCTGTCTCCCGACAACTCCAGCGGGTCGGCGAATTCTGGAGAGGAGGCGAGTCAGGGCGGTCCGCAGCAAGGCGGACAAGAAACGGAATCAAGGAAGCAGGAGGACCAAAATGAGAATTAGAGCGATGTGGTTACTTGTGATCCTGTGCGTCATGCTGCCCCTGTCCGGTTGCTGGGATGCAGAAGAGTTAAACCGGCGGGCGGTGGTGTCCGGGATTGGTATCGATCGCGGCCCCGGAAATAAGAATTATCTGGTGTCCTTTCAAGTGATTATCGCCGACGAAATTTCCGGAAAAATCGGCAGAGGCGGTACCCCAACGACGGTTTATACCGCCGAAGGACGATCCATTATGGAGGCCGTTCGCAAGGCTTCTCTTCAGGTACCACGGCTGATGTCGACCGCTCATGTTCGTATCGTGGTCATCTCGGAGGAGCTGGCCCGGCAGGGAATATCGGATATCCTCGATTTTCTCGACCGGGATTCAGATATTCGCCTAACCGCAAAAATTTTTATAGCGAAAAAAGGCATCCGAGCGCTCGACGTTATTGCCGGGCTGTCCCCCATGGGGAAAATCACCGCGTATACGCTTGCTCAAAAAGCCGAAATGACCTCCCGAGAGTACGGTGCCAATTATCCCGTTGAGGTTGATGATCTGATACGCGAGGTCCTCGTGCCCAATTCGGGGCCAGTAATCAACGGCGTTGATATTGTAGGGAGTGTCCGAGAAGTACGAAAGAAAAACAATCTGGAGGAAACAGATAACCTCGGGCTTCTGGTCATGTCCAATTTGGCGGTGTTTAAAGGAGATCAGTTGAAGGGATGGCTTAATGAGAATGAAAGCCGGGGATTAATCTGGCTTAGAGATAAGCTGCACAACACTTCGATTGTGATCACGCCGGACGACCAGGGGACTATCACGCTGGATGTTCGCAGAAGTAAAACTTCGATTCGGGCGATTCTTAAGGATGGGGAGGACCCTATCTTCGTTGTGAAGGTGATGGCCCAGCTGTCGGTTCGGGAAATGGACAGCCCCATCGATTTCCGTGACCTGGCAACTCTGGATGCATTGGAAAAGGATGTGAATCAGGAAATATTAAAGGACATCAAGGCTGCCGTTCAAACGGCACAATCCCTGAACAGCGATGTTTTATGCTTCGGACGGACGCTCGAGCTCCAGCATCCAAAGGTCTGGAAGCAATTGAAGGGACAATGGTCCGACATCTTTCCTAAGGTCGCGGTCGAATATCATATTGATTCGATCGTCCGCAATTCCCAAATGAGAGATCGTTCCTTCCAATATAATTTGAAAAAGAAAGAATAGGAGGCGGGATACGCTTGGAAGACACGAAGCTAAGTCCTATGCAACTTTTCGCCCTGCTTGTCTTGTTTCAACTCGGGACGGCCCTGGTTGTGAATTTGGGCATGGCAGCCCGCGAGGATGCCTGGATCGCCGTATTGTGCGGCATGTTGGTCGGGTGTCTGCTCTTTCTGGGGTATGCATTTCTGTACACCGCTTTTCCTGATAAACTGCCCACCCAATATATGCGATTGCTGCTAGGCAAATACTTGGGCGGGCTAATCGGTTTTGCCTATATACTGTTTTATATGAACAAAGCTAGCCGCGATTTGATGGACGGCGGGTTATTGGTTTTCGCCTCCACGTTGAAAGAGACTCCGCTGTTCATTATCAATACGGTGATGATGCTAACGATCATTTATGTACTGCACAAGGGCATTGAGGTGCTGGCCCGCACGGCGTTTATTTTGCTTTGGGTTGTGTTTGTGATCGGGATCATCATTTTGTTTCTGCTGCTGTTCTCGGGAATTATAGATTTCACCCGGATTCTTCCGGTGCTAAGCGATGGGTTTGGGCCGGTGCTGGAGTCCGTTTATCGCCAAAATTACCAGTTCCCGTTTGGTGAGATTATTTGTTTCACCATGGTTTTGCCGTATTTGAACAATGTAAAAGCAGGGGTCCGGGCAGGATTGATGTCCGTGCTGCTATCAGGGATGATTTTGTCGGGGACGGTGGTGATTACGATCTCCATACTTGGCGTGGACATTGCTGAGCGATCGATATTCCCGCTTCTAACGATGGTTGGTAAAGCCTCCATTGCCGACTTTATTCAACGTCTGGATATTTTAGTGGTGATGGTGTTGATCATTGGCGACTTCTTCAAAATCGCTGTCTATTTCTATGCGGCCGTTATCGGAGCTTCCGACTTGTTCAAGATTCCCTATCGGAAGGTCCTCTATCCGCTGGCCCTGATTGTGTTGTTCACTTCGATAACGATCGCTCGAACGTATAGTGAGCACGTCAAGAAAGGCGGCGATGTCCTCTATATCATGGATCCATTATTTTATGTTATTGTGCCCGCCGCTCTGATTGTAGCCGCCTTGATTTACCGATTCCGGTTCCGGCGGCATTCCGGAACGTAAATCCTCCGATGGGTTGGAAGAGTCTTTGTTCGCCGAGGTGGACGAAGACTCTTCGTTTTGCTGCGAGCTAGTCGCATGGCCTGAGGTTTGTCCGCCTCCATTCCGTTTGCGGCTTACGAAATGATAGATGTCCGGGATGATCAGGAACAGGAACAGCATATAGGCACAAATCCGTTCGGCAGGATCGGTTAGCGAGTAGCTCCAGTTGATTAAGAAGTTATTCCATGGAAGTCCAATCAGTATGTCCGTCCAAATGATATAGCCCATTGAAAAAGCCGCTATGAGGAGAGTAGTCAGGTATTTTCGAATCAACATAAGGTGCAGCTCCTCTCGGTAAAATGGTTAATGTAGTCTAGCTTTCATCCTATAGTATTAGGAAAAGCGCGTTGGAACATGCAGGAAATGGGGAAAGGAATTGACGTTTCATAAAATAAGACTTATACTAAATCTAAAAACAACTACAGGGATTGATGATAAATGAAAGCCTTAAATTTAACGACCCAACGCCAAGCGGTATATGATGTCGTTCGCAACGCCAAGGACCATCCGACGGCCGCGGAAGTCATGAACCGTCTGGTTGAGCAAGGATATAATTTTGCATATGGTACGGTTTACAACTCACTGCGGTATTTAACCGAGAAGGAATTGATTCGCGAATTGAAGCTGGGCGAAGCAGCTAGCCGGTATGATGCGAAGCTGGACGATCATCAGCATATCTTGTGCGAGGTTTGCGGCCGCGTGGATGAAGTGATGTCTCATGTGCCGGAGGAATGGAACCGTACGGTGGCTGAGGAAACGGGATATGATGTTCATCATGCACATGTCGTATTTGGGGGGGTGTGTCCGAATTGTCAGCAGAAGAAGTGATGCAAAACGGAATTTCGGGTAATACGGTCCCCTTCCGCCGCCCTTCCGGTGTTGAAGTTGCCGAGCCGGAGGGCTTGGAACTAGGCAGAGTGGCGTGCCCGGTTACACAGCGCGTCATTTTGATTAGTCCATTTCCGAGCGAGGTTCATGAACTGGTGCGCGAGTTGTCGGAGAGCTGCTTTGATGTCCTTGTATTCCATCATTTGGAGCAAGGCATTCGTAACGCTTTGGCGGCCGACCTGCTGATCTTTGATCTGACCTCCTATCAAGAGAACATAGACACAGCAGTGATCCGTTCGCTGGTGGGACAGGAAACCGGCGGCACCCCCTCGCTGTTGCTCGTTAGAGAGTCGATGCTCGGATACCTTGACCCGGCCTTAAGGAACCAAGAGCTTCTGGTTTGGCCAGCCCGCCCGGTCGAAATCGTGTACCATGCCCAGCGGATTATTCGCAATAGCGGCCCGCGGCCGTTGTCGTCGCGGCTGCTTACCGGCACGTCCCCGGCGATCTTCAAGGATTTGTGGATCGATCGCAAGAAAATGACAGTGTACCGGGGCGGCATCAAAATTGAGCTGACCAAGACGGAGTTCGAACTGCTGATCAAGCTGCTGGAACATGAAGGTACAGTGCTGTCCCGAGAAGAGCTGCTGTCGGAGGTATGGGGAACAACATTTCTTGGCGGCAGCAACGTCGTCGACGTGCATATCAAGAGTCTGCGCAAGAAGCTCGGCGACAATGCCTCGCGTCCGACCTACATTACCACCGTCCGCGGCGTGGGTTATCGGCTGGCGGATTAAAGCACACTCAATTCAGAAGAAAACCGTTTGTCGTCGGACAGACGGTTTTTCTAGTCCCCGTTTCTCTTGGTTAATAGGGAGATAGGGGGAGCTAGTCTCTCCGCCGCCTTCTTTTGACGATTATCCCGTTGCATCAGGCAGTGGAGAAAGATAAAGTTGCAACATGCGAAGGAGCAGTAAGATGCTGCAAGAAAGTAGAAGTAAGATATTGCAAGAAAGTAGCAGTAAGATTTTACAAGAAAATCGATAGTTGCTGATAGTTTCGACAGGGGGAAGCTAGTCTCTTTGCCACCCTCTTTTGATGATTATCCCGTTGAGTCAGCTGGTGGAGTGAAGAAAGAGAAGGAAGTAGACATGTCAGTACTTCTATTAGTGCCATTAGTAACTCACTAGTATCTCATAAGTAGGGACTGTAAAATATTTTGTGTAAACTCTCAAACCTAAATCTATTACAATCGAGAGAGAACGAAAGGTTGAGGGAGAACACATCATGAAACTACTACCAAAAGATCAACTTCGTCAGTTCATCAAAGAGAACAACTTGAAGACCGTCGAAGATGTTCAGAAAACGCTAAAAGAACTGTTTGCTGAGACTCTTCAAGAAATGCTGGAAGCCGAACTGGAAACGGAACTCGGCTACGCCAAGCATGATGTAAAGAATAAGAAGACGAGTAACAGCCGTAACGGGCATAGTTCTAAAACCGTAACATCGGAATACGGCGAAATCGAAATCGAGGTCCCGCGGGATCGGCTTGGCGAGTTTGAACCGATGATCGTCAAGAAGCACCAGACGCAGGTCACCGGCATCGAGGATCAGATCATATCGATGTATGCCAAAGGCATGAGCACGCGAGACATTCAGGATCATTTGAATCAGTTGTACGGCATTGACGTATCGCCGACCCTCATTTCGAACGTAACGGCGAAAATCATGCCACTGATCAAGGAATGGCAGCATCGCCCTCTGCAGCCGGTCTACTCTGTCATTTTCATGGACGCGATTCATTTCAAAGTCAAGCAGGACGGGCAAATTATCAATAAAGCCGCTTACATGGTCATCGGGATTGACCTGGAAGGCTATAAAGATGTACTCGGCATTTGGATTGGCGAGAATGAATCTGCAAAGTTCTGGTTGGGTGTTTTGACCGATTTGAGAAACCGCGGCGTCCAGGATATTCTGATCATCTGCGTGGATAATCTGAAAGGATTTAGCGATGCCATTGCGGCATGCTACCCGAAGACGGAGATTCAAAAGTGCATTATTCATCAAATACGCAATTCGATCAAATACGTATCCTACAAGGACCTAAAGAAGGTTACCGCCGCATTACGCCCGATTTACACCGCTCCAACGGAGGAAGCCGCTCTGCAGGAGCTGGATCAATTCGAGGCCGTATGGGGCAAGCAGTATCCGCTGATCGTACGTTCATGGCGGAACAATTGGGAAGAGCTCGCCACGTTTTTCAAATACTCGCCAGAACTACGCAAACTGATTTACACGACGAATATGATTGAAAGCTACCATCGCCAGCTCCGCAAAGTCACGAAGGGAAAAAGCATCTTCCCGAATGACGAAGCGTTGCTCAAAATGCTGTATCTTGCGACAATGGATGTGCTTCGAAAGTGGACAGGACGCGTTCAAAACTGGGGACAAATCCTGCTGCAACTCACGGTGCACTTCCCAGATCGTATACAAGTTCTCTAAAGGACTTGACATGGAGGGGGCGGGCATGATAGGCTGGCTAGCCTCGCGATGCCTTCTTTCCAGCATCGCCCAATCGCGAGAAGTCATGCCCGCCAGAGGCTCCATGTCAAGTCCAGCACCAAACTTTGTATAACCGAGTTTACACAAAATTCTTGACAGACTCCATAAGTATCTCATTAGCACCCTTAGCACCACATTAGCTACAGTACACATTAGCACCTCGCTAGCACCTCGCTAGCACCTCACTAGTATCTCATTAGTACCTCATTATTATCTCACTAGTATCTCGATAGCACTTTAATTTTAAGCCGCTGCTGCATAGAATGGCTTCTGATGGCGTGTGATTAATTGGCGGTAAGGGATCGCTGGAATGGATACGCACATCTGTAGCATATTATGACGCATTTCTTCCTCGGAAGGGGACATGCGCAGATGGCGGCGGACGGTGTATTCATTCAAATACGCCTGCAAATGTGTTAGCCCCAAGGCAATATATGTGCGCTTAAGCGAGTTCCATGTGGCTCTTACTTCTTTCCGCAAGGGCAAATACAGCCGATAAGCCAAATGGAACGACTGAACGGTGGAGGTATGGACGTCAATATGATCATGGATGAACGCGGCGAGATCATGCCGGTCGGCACGTTGTCCTCTTTTATGCGAAATCAGCTGGATCTTCACCCGCTCCGGCTCGCCATATTCCGTGACCGTGCAGCCGGCTACAACCGCGGTGGCATAAGGCTGAGCAGCCGGATGATAACGCGACGAATCATACGCATACTGATCGCAGTTTACCTTCACGTCTCCAGAGAGCAGTTCCCGGGCATCGCATTCGCCGAGGGTATGACGGATTTTGTGCAGCATGAGCCAAGCGGTCTTGTAGGTAACTTCAATGACCTGACTCAACCGCAGCGCCGAGATGCCGTCGGGAAGCAGGAACAATTCGAGGGCTCGAAACCACTTCACAAGGGGCAGATGGGTTCTTTCAAAAATCGTGCCGACCAAAGGCGATGCCTGATAGCCGCATCGTCCGCACTCAAACAAAGGAAGGCGTCGGGAGGACAGGCGGGTGCACTCGCTATAAGCGCAGCGCGGGCAAATAAATCCGTTTGGCCACTTCATAGCGATGATTGCCTCAATGCAGTCCGCCTCACTTTGAAAACGGCTGCTAATAGGTTGAAGATCCGTATTCATCCCTAATTCCATGTCCGATTCCTCCAATTCAAATCCTCTAACTCAATAAACACGAACGTATGTTCTTTTTTCTTCTATTATACCAAACACATGTTCTTTTTGTAAGCAAAAAATTCCAGATGGGCCATCTTATTTTCGTAAAAATAGGAATGATCAGCTACCGGGTAACCTCGTCTCATCCCGATCATAGAGTCCTCTATTCTGAACAAAAGGGATAATGGTACAAAGAGGTAGCAAGAAGATCCTCTTCCTAGCTCCACCAATTCTGAGCAAAAGGGATAATCATGCAAAGAGGTGCAGCGAGAGGACCCCTTTCTCGATCCCCATTCTGATTGAAAGGGATAATGGTGCAAAGGGGAGGCTAGAAGAGCCCCTTCCTAAACCTCCCTATTTCTGAACGAAAGGGATAATCATCAAAAGAGGCGCGCGAAAGACCATACGGGGCAGGAGAGTACCACCAACCAGGGGGGGGATTGATCTTTTTTTGCATCTATATTCAAGACTTGGAGCAACGAGTATAATCTAGTATAAAAGCTTATTCATTATGTAAGAGAAGGAAGGTCGTCAATGCAAAAACGCGTTAGGTTAGCTCTATTATTGATCCCCATTCTTTTGGCGGTGGTTCCCTGTATTCTAGCGTTGGTCGTAAACGGCGGGGTTGAACCAACCTGGTACCTGATTACGGGCATATCTGTTGTGCTGGCGGTCTTGGCAGCTATCGTATTGATTCGAATGATTGCTGTCCCGCTGGAACGTTTGACGGAAACAGCCAAGCGGATTAGTGAAGGGGATTTGACCCGGCGCTTGGACTATTTGAACCGGACAGATGAGATCGGCGCCATGGCAAACCAATATCAACGGATGGTAGACCATCTTCGGGGGATCATCACCAGCATTCGGGATACGACGAACCAGGTCGTTACCACGTCCGAACGGCTGTCAGCGGGTGCGAAGCAAACGGTGGACACGATCGGGCAAGTCAATGGTGCCCTCCAGGAGATTGCAGCTGGTAGCGAACGGCAGTTGTCGGAACTGGAAGGCGGAGCCCAAGGCATGGGAGAGATGTCCCGTCAGGCGAGCCAAATGTCGGAGCAAATCGTTAACCTTACCGAGACGATGGAGAAGACGACTGCAGCTGCAGAGGAAGGGAACTCATCCGTGCTAAGCGTAGTTGAGAAAATGGAACGAATTCAGCAAACCGTTGATGAGCTGGGAGAAGTCATCCAGACGTTAGGCGAGCATACGGCCAATATCGGCGGGATTATCGAAGTGATTACAGGTATTGCTCAGCAGACGAACTTGCTGGCGCTAAACGCATCGATCGAAGCGGCGCGAGCCGGTGAGGAAGGCCGGGGATTCGCCGTAGTTGCTTCGGAGGTGCGCAAGCTGGCGGAAGGGTCCGAGCAATCGGCCAAGCAAATTGCGGAGCTGATCGGCAGCGTGCAGGCGGAAGTCGAACGCGCGGTCGTCTCCATGGAGGAGGCCAAGCAGGGGGTTCACGAAGGGATTCTTGCCGTTGATACCTCCGGCCGCTCGTTCTCGCGGATTCGCAAAGCGGTTCGCAGCGCTGCGGACAAGATGGAAGGCCTCGTTGCGAGTGTCAAAGAGATGGCCATCGGCACGGAAGTGGCAAAAGATACCATTCAAGGGAATCGTCAGATATCCGAGGAACTCGCCAGCAAAACCCAGACGATTTCCGCCGCTGCGGAGGAACAGCTTGCTTCCGTTGAGGAAATTGCCTCCTCTGCCGCCCAACTGGCTCAAATTGCTGAACAATTAAAAGTAAAAGTGGACAAGTTCCAGATGGATCGGAAATCCTGATTCATCCACTGCATTGCTCTCCGGTTTACCGCCGGAGGGCTTTTTTTGTCTACATAGATTTTCCAAAATGGTACATTCTACATCATATCACCATGAATCGGCGGACCGGCAAGGAGTGTTCCCATGAAGACCAAGGAACGAAAACAAGAGAACAAAATCAGCCGAGATTTGGCGGAAAATATCAAGCAAGTGAAAAACGTATTCCAGGACTGTTCCGACGTCATCTACCGCGAGATTCAGCTCACCGAGGATATCCGCGGTTTGCTGGTATACATTGAAGGGATAGCTAAAGTTGAGGACGTTCAGCAGCATATGCTGCGTCCGTTGATCGAGGGATTGGCCAAGCACCCGCACGCAAACGGGGACATCTATCCGTTATCGTTCACGAGAATCTCGTTAAGCCAAACGCAGGCTGCTACCGACTGGCCGACGGTGATAAACGGAGTATTGACGGCAAACGTTGCTATTTTTGTTGAAGGCATGGACGAGGTGCTGCTGTTCAGCGTCAAGGGCGGTTCGCGCCGGAGCGTTCAGGAGCCGCAGACGGAAGCGGTGATCCGCGGTCCGCGTGAAGGCTTCACGGAGTCGCTAAGGATCAATACCGCCTTAATCCGGTTCAAAATCAAATCGGAAAAGCTGAAATTAATCGATATGGTGATCGGTTCGATGACAAAGACGGACGTCGCGATCGCCTATATCGAAGGTGTGGCCGAGGAATCGCTGATTGCTGATGTAAAGGACCGGCTCGAGAGCATCGATATCGATGGGATTCTGGAATCCGGATACATCGAGGAATGGATTGAGGATAATCCTTCCTCGCCGTTTCCGCAGATGCAATATTCCGAACGGCCAGACTCCGTTGCTGCGCAGCTGCTGGAGGGGAGGATCGCCATTTTTGTGGACGGCACGCCGTTTGTGCTGATTGCTCCTGTGACGTTATGGCAGCTTCTGCAGGCCAGCGAGGATTATTACGAACGCTTTTTCATCAGCAATATGATTCGCTGGATTCGCATCTTTTTCTTGTTTCTTGCCCTGTTTCTGCCCAGCTTGTATATCGCGGTCACGACCTTCCATCAGGATATGCTGCCTTCGACTTTAATCTTAAGCATCGCTGCTTCCCGGGAAGCGATTCCTTTCCCCGCGTTGGTGGAGGCCTTTATTATGGAAATCTCCTTTGAAGCGCTGCGGGAGGCCGGCATCCGTCTGCCCAAAACGGTTGGGCAAGCGGTCAGCATCCTGGGGGCGCTGGTGATTGGGCAAGCTGCAGTCCAGGCCGGCATCGTGTCCGCACCGATGGTTATCGTCGTCTCGCTGACCGGGATCGCTTCCTTCACGATTCCCCGTTTTAGTCTTGCGGTGACGGTTCGGATGCTGCGTTTTCCGATCATGCTGCTGGCCAGCGCCTTCGGATTATTTGGCATCGTGATCGGTGCGATTTGGATCGTCGTCCATCTAACGCAGTTAAAGTCGTTTGGCGTGCCTTACATGAAGGGGGTAGCCCCGTATGAGGCAAGAGATATGAAGGATATTTTCAGCAGGGTGCCGATCTGGAAGATGAAGGAGCGGCCTTCGGACGCAACCCGAGGGAACGTTCGTCGAATCGGAAAATCCCGTCCATTGGGGAGTGATTCCAATGAAGGATGGTGAACGTTCGTGAAAGCAAGCTTTGCCCGGGTTCGGGCGATTAGCGTGTTCGTCCTGCTTCCCTGCCTGCTGACGGGCTGCTGGGATCGCGTCGAAGTGAACGATGTTGCCTTTGTTCTGGCGACTTCAACGGATTTGGATGAAGGCCAAATTCGTTCGACCGCGCAAATCGCCTTGCCCAGTTCGCTCGGGGGTGCTGGCACCCAAGGGGGCGGGGGCGGAACGACCGGCAGCAAAACCTACCTGATGGTTTCCCAAACGGCGCCAACGCCATTCCAGGCGAATGAAAAGTTGCAAGACAGTTTATCGCGGGTGATCAACTTCTCTCACCGGAGGGTGACGATTATTGGAGAGGAGTTCGCCAAATCGGGAATTGCCGGGTCTATCGACGTCTTGGCTCGGTTTCCGCAAAATCGGCTAACGACCTACGTTGTGCTTAGCCGCGGGCCAGGATATAAATTGCTGGACGTTGAGGCCCCGATCGAGCAATCCCCTTCGGAAATGATCCGCGAGCTGGCCAAGTCGGCCATGCAGGACCCGATCTCTATCCAAAGCATGGCCAATGCGCTGCTAACCGAAGGAAGAGATTTCGCAATTCCGGTCATGGTGACGACGCCCAGTGTTCCCGAGAAGGTCGGGAATGGCCAAAGCCTGGTCAGGCTGGATGGATTAGGCGTATTTCACGACGACAGGCTGTCGGGTTATTTAACTGATAAGCAAGCGCCTATGGCGCTGATCGCGATGGGGCAGGCGCTGAATCCCAAATTCACGGTCGTGATGGGTGAACATCATCCGCAAGAATCGGCGACGATCGTATTAAATCAAATCCACAGGAAAATCCATCCTCATCTGGAGGATGGGAGCATCTCGTTTGACTTGGAGATCGAGGCGACCGGGTTGATCTTGGAAAATGTGACCCGGCAAAGTTTCGAACACACGATGATGTTATCGCTGGAGAAGCATGCCAATACGTTTCTGGATCAGGAGATCCAGTCGGTCATTAAAGAAACGTTTCAAAAGCATCGATCGGATATTTATGGATTTAGCACCGCCCTGAACAGCAAGTACCCTGCCGAATGGAACAAAATGAAACACCGCTGGCATGACCTGCTGCCGGAAGTCGAGGTCCGTGTCCGGACAAAGGTTCATCTGGAGAATAGCGGCGAATTAATCGACTCGCTGGGAATAAAGGAGGAGCTTCTCAAGAATGACTAGTTCCTACATTGGATTGTTGTTGTTGATTGCTTTCAACTGCTGGCGGGACCGGGAGGCACTCCGGGAAGGAGGGGCGCTGAGCCGCTGGGCGTTTTATTCGGTGATGGCCGCTTCCTTCGGGATCCTGATCTATGTGACATGGTCCTCCCAAGTCTTCTATCCCACAGAGTGGCTGGGACGGGTGTTACAGCCGCTGGTACCGTTTGATCATCATCATTGATAACCCTACCGAACATGGAGGAGTGTGCCTGTCATGAAAATTACCAAACGGCAAATCACTCTGCTTGGGGTCCTGTACATCGGATCGATATCGTATCTGCATACGTACACTTTAGCGACTCAAGCGGCTCACCAGCACGCCGTCATCAGCTATATAATGAGCGGGCTGATTTGCCTTGTGTCGTTGTGGTTGGTCTCCACGACGCTGAAGCGATTCTCTGATCGCAATTTGTTGCAGGCGATGGCCGGCAGGTTTCCTGTTTTCGGCAGGGCCCTGCTGGTCATCTACCTCTTGTTTCTGCTGTTTATATGTGCAAGAGACATCCGAATTATCTCGGATTTCACCAATACCGTGCTGCTCAATCGGACGCCGGTCCCGATTCTCGGATTGATGGTGACCGCAACGGCGGTTTACATCTGTCAGGGAGGCATTCGGGCCTTTTTGGGACTCAGCGAAATTTACATACCGATTTTTATCGCCTCCATGTTTATTGGTGTTTTGGTATTGATGCGTGATCTAAACTTCACATACTTAGTACCTTATTTCTCACCGGATTGGTCTGGGATTATGGAGGGAACCTGGTATGTCTTCCCCTATCAGGCTGAAATTCTGGTGCTTCCGCTCGTGATTTCCGGTAAATACTACAAGGCAATTGCAGGCTACGTCAGCTTGGTCATAGGCACCGTCTTGATGGTGGTACTGTTGCTGATAACGCAGATGGTTTTGGGGATCCCTTTGGTCGAAAGATTGATTCACCCCAGTTACGAGATGATCCGTCAAATTCAGATCACCGATTTTATCGACCGCTTCGATTTGCTGCTTTTGGGTTTCTGGTATCCGACGGCCTTGAGTAAGATCGCATTCGATCTCTATGTGCTGTGTTACACCTTGCAAATCGTCGTCCCCAAGCTGTCCGGCCGGCTGATGACAGCTCCCGCCGGCGCGCTGGCCTTTGCCTGCTCCGTCTGGTTCTTTAAAAATGCGCTGCAGCTCTTTCACTTTAACTTCGTGCTTCCGTTGATCGGCTTCATCTTTTACCTTGTCTTTCCGATCCTGTTCTTTGCGGTGCTGCGACCACGCCGAAATAAACCGGAACCGAAGGCAGGCTAACGGCCGATCGCCGAAATGGCAATTTACTTCGCTTTCTCCGTCGTATAAGCTGAAGGTAGTTAATAGGATAAACCTGGGAGGTATACGATGGCACGGAGACTGGAAGGGAAAAGAGTTGCGTTGACCGGGCCCCGTCGGGCAGAGGAACTAGGCAAGCTGGTTGAGAACATGGGAGGTATCCCGCTGTACCGTCCGGCACAGGGAACCGTGTTGCTCGACGATCAGGCGTTGCGAAGCGGTATTGTCGATTGGGTGGAGCATCCGCCGGATTGGTCGATTTTTACGACGGGGATGGGGTTGGATGCGCTGTTCGATATGGCCCAGGATATGGGCGTCGCCGATCAATTGTTGGAGCGCCTTCGAGAGGAGAACATTGCCGCTCGGGGCTACAAGACGGTTAACGCTCTGAAAAAACGGGGGCTAACCCCGATCGTCCGCGACGATGACGGCAGTACGGAAGGCCTCATTCGCGGGTTAGCGCAACATGAATTGCGCGGAGCGAGCGTGTTGTTGCAGCTGCACGGTGATCCGGCGCCCCGCCTGGTCGCTTGGTTAGAGGAGCAAGGGGCGAGCTGCCGCCAGTTGCTGCCCTACAAGCATATTGCGCCTCCCGAAGCGGAGTTAGAGAAGTTGTTGAGCGATATTTTGGCCGGGGAAATTGATGCTGTGACGTTTACAAGCGGACCGCAGGTGCGCTTTCTGATGGAGCACGCGGAGCGTCAAGGGCAACTTGACGCTTTGCTGGAGGTGCTGAAAGGCCCGGTATTAGCGGTGGCTGTGGGCAAAGTGACGGCAGCCGGTCTATACGAAGCCGGGGTGCCCCGGGTGCTGGCTCCCAAGGAAGAACGGATGGGCAGCATGATGGTTGAGTTGGCCCGTTATTATGCGGGTGAAGCCGAACCGCTCTTTGCAGCCCCAAGCGGCGGAGATGAACAACGAGCCTAAATTGGGTAATGATAGGTATAGGTACTACAAACCTCAAATGAAAGGATGATGGGCAATGAGCGATTTACTGAAAAAAGCGATTTCGCTGGGTTGGGGTTTGACGATCATGAGCAAGGAGAAGATCGAAAGCATCGTCGATGATTTGGTAAAACGCGGAGAGCTGGCCCCTTCCGAATCAAAACAGCTGGTGGAGAAGCTGATTGAACGCGGCAGCGAAGAGCAAAGCAAGTTCAAAGAGCTGGTGAATGAGCAGGTTCGGTCCGCGTTGCAGAACATGGGCTTGGCCACGGCAAAAGAGGTAGAGGAGTTGACACGGCGGGTAGCGGAGCTGGAAATTCAGCTCGCCGAGCTGCAGCAGCCTTAAAGCAATGAGCAGCTTCGTTCGACATACCGGCCGTTATCGTGAAATCGCCATGGCGCTTGGGCGCCATGGCTTTGGCTATTTGGCCGAGGAGATCGGCTTGGCCCGGCTGATCCGGTTGCCTTCGCGGCCGCAGCACACCGGCGAGCGCGGTTCGCGGACCTTGGCCGAGCGAATTCGGCTCGTGCTGGAGGAGCTGGGCCCGACTTTCGTGAAGGTCGGCCAATTGGCCAGCACGCGCTCGGATTTGCTGCCGGAGGCGATCATCCAAGAGCTCGTCAAGCTGCAGGACCAGGTGCCGCCGTTTCCGGCGGAGGAGGCTCGCGCCATTTTGGAAGCGGAGCTGGAACAGACGCTGGCAGGGCTGTTCCAGAGCTTCGACGAGACGCCGCTCGCGGCAGCTTCGATTGGCCAGGTGCATCGGGCCCGCCTCATAACAGGAGAGCCGGTCGCAATCAAAATCCAGCGGCCCGGCATCGCCCCGGTGATCGAGATGGATCTCGACATCCTGCAGCATCTGACGA
The DNA here is from genome assembly GCF_047200555.1 of Paenibacillus sp. MB22_1. Classification (NCBI taxonomy): domain Bacteria; kingdom Bacillati; phylum Bacillota; class Bacilli; order Caryophanales; family Paenibacillaceae; genus Paenibacillus; species Paenibacillus sp. MB22_1. Next base: position 900,193 of record NZ_JBLADV010000002.1, on the reverse strand, counting down.
CGCTGGCGAACAAACGCTGGTCCTGGGTATCCCGGTATCAAATTCCCCAAATGGTCGAAGAGTTCGCCCGCTCGATCCGCGCGGAGCTGGATTACGGCTTCGAGGGCCGGAACATGGAGCGGATTCGCCGGCAATTCAAGGCGGATGAAGGAATATATATCCCGGCGGTCCATTGGCCACTCACGACCTCCCGCGTGTTAACGATGGAATTCGTGGAGGGGCAGCATCTCAACCGTCTGCTGGCGATTGATGCGCTGGGGTACGACCGTAGGGATCTGGCGGAGCGGCTGGTGAATGCGCTGCTTAGGCAAATCTTTGAGGGGGGCTTTTTCCATGCGGACCCCCATCCCGGCAACCTGCTGGTGACCAGCAAAGGGGAGCTCGCCTTCATCGACTTCGGTATGGTGGGGCGGCTTAGCGAGGAGATGAAGGATCATCTGTCCTCGCTGGTGATCGCCTTGATGCGGCGCAGCACGGAGGGGATGGTGCGGGCGATTCTGCGCATGGGCCTTGTCGGAGACGATGCCGATACGGCCGGACTGCGCATGGACCTGGATCGGCTTCGTGAGCGCTACTATGATATCCCGTTCGCAGAGATCCAGATCGGTCAGGCGTTACAGGATCTGTTTGCAACGGCCCAGAAGCATCACGTCGTGCTGCCCGCTGACCTCTTGCTGCTGGGCAAAGCGCTGCTCACCGTCGAAGGGGTGGCGTTGGCGCTCGACCCGGACCTTCGCATTCTGGATTTAGCGGAGCCTTTCGGGCGCAAGCTGATGCGTGAGAAATATGCCGCGCGCCGGCTTGGCAAGAAGCTGTTTGACGAAGCTTACGAGCTGGCGGATTCGCTTGTGGATCTTCCGCAGCAGATCCGCAATCTGTCGAGCGCACTAGCTCGCGGCAAGCTGAAGATGGATATGAACGTACCGGAGATGGAGCAGCTGCTCCGTAAGCTGGACCAGATCAGCAATCGCTTGTCGTTTAGCATCGTATTGCTGGCCTTCAGCATCATTATGGTTGGCCTCATCATCGGCTCTTCCCTTTCGCGGATGCCGACTTTGCTTTGGAACATTCCGGCAATCGAAATCGGCTTTGTGGTCGCGACGCTGATGTTCTTGTGGCTGCTTTACTCGATCTTCCGGTCGGGAAGGTTCTAAGGATGTGTTACAATAGGGAAGCTGAAGAAGATGAGGTGAAACCTGTTGACAACTTTTGAGAGTTTAAATGTATCGCCCCTCCTGGTTCGCAAGCTGCAGGGACAAGGCATCGTGAACCCGACGCCGGTGCAGGCGGCAGCGATCCCTGTGCTGCAGTCGGGCGAGGACGCGATCGTGCAGGCGCAGACCGGCACGGGCAAGACGCTGGCGTTTCTGCTGCCTATTTTGGAGAAGATCCGCCCGGAGCGCCCTGAGGCGCAGGCGCTGATCATTACCCCGACGCGGGAGCTGGCGATTCAAATTACTGCGGAGGCCCGCAAGCTGGCGGAGGCGATGGAAGGCCTCTCCGTCCTGGCTGCCTACGGCGGTCAGGACGTGGAGCGGCAGCTGCGCAAGCTGAAAAATGGTGCACAGCTGGTCATCGGCACGCCGGGCCGGCTGCTGGATCATTTGCGGCGGGGCTCGCTGACGCTGGGCGCCGTTCGCTACTTGGTGCTCGATGAAGCGGATCAGATGCTGCATATGGGCTTTTTGGCTGAGGTGGAGGAGATTCTGTCACTCGTTCCGCGCAGCCGCCAAACGATGTTGTTCTCGGCAACGATGCCGGGCAATGTGAAGCGCTTGGCAAAAACATATATGGACAAGCCGCGCGACATCCAGATCGCCGAAACCTCGCGCGTGACGCTGGACAGCATCCGGCAGATCCTGGTGGAATGCACGGACCGCACCAAGCAGAGCGCGCTGATCGAGTCGATCCGCAGCCAGCGTCCCTATCTGGCCGTGATCTTCTGCCGCACGAAGCGCCGGGCCAGCACGCTGAATGAAGCGCTGCAGGTCGCGGGCTTCCAGTCGGACGAACTGCACGGCGACTTATCGCAGGCGAAGCGCGAGCAGGTGATGCGCGCGTTCCGCAGCGCGAAGCTGGAGCTGCTGGTCGCGACGGACGTCGCGGCGCGCGGGATCGACGTGGAAGGGGTCACCCACGTCTTCAACTACGACATTCCGCACGATGTGGACAGCTACATCCACCGCATCGGGCGGACGGGCCGCGCCGGGGAGAAGGGCGTGGCCGTGACGTTCGCCGCGCCGAAGGATATGGAGGCGCTGCGCCTGATCGAGCGGGGCATCGGCCGCAAGCTGGAGCGGCAGCGATATGAGAAGAGCGGCGCCGCCGGGGGCGCCTCGCGCGCGCCAGGGCCGGGCCGCCGTGGGCCGGGCCGCCGCGGGCAGAGCGGCCGCGGCGGAGGGCGAGGGCGCCGGGGGCGGTAGCCGGCGCCCTCGAATTTCCATGTAACTTCTTACGCACTCCATCCGTTAACGTTAAAAGGATAGTAGAATACACAACAGGTGCCTGAGAAACGTCAATCCAGGCACCGCCACAGGGAGGAACCAGGATGAACAGCAAGAAAGGCGTGGTGACTGCGGCGATGGCGCTGTTGTTAACAGCGGTATTAATCGCAGGCTGCGGCAAACAAGCGGCCGACGCTCCGCAGACACCGGCACAGAACAGCACGAACACGGCCGCCGGCGCAAATAACGGTGCGGGGGACAATGCCGCCAACGACACCGACACCATGGACGACCAAGCTACGGAAGGCAATAACGCAGCAAACGGCGGCATTACCGGGAACGGGGATTCCAGCGATTCGGCACAGGCCCCTGACGGTTCCAGCGACAGCAGCGGAGGGGACCGCGCAGCGATGGGGGATCCGTACAGCGTGGCGGTGCTGATCAACAAGCAATTTGCTTTACCGGAGGATTACGAGCCGAAGGATCTGGTCTATCCCGACGTCCGGTTTACATTCAAAGAAAAAATCGAAAAACGCATGATGCGCAAAGAGGCGGCAAAGGCGCTCGAGGAGCTGTTCGCTGGAGCCGAGAAAGACGGTATCTATCTGGCCGGCGTGTCGGCGTACCGTTCACATAAGACCCAAACGGCGCTGTTTAACCGTTACGTGGAGAAGGACGGCGAGGAAGTCGCGAAGACGTACAGCGCGGTTCCGGGCCACAGCGAGCATGAGACGGGTCTGGCGATCGACGTATCAGGCAGCGATGGCAAATGCGCAGCGGAAAGCTGCTTCGGTGACACGAAGGAAGCGGCCTGGCTGGCGGATCATGCCACCGAATACGGCTTTATCATTCGTTATCCGAAAGGGAAGGAAGACATTACCGGCTACAAATATGAGCCATGGCACCTGCGTTATGTAGGGAAAGAAATCGCGGCCGACATCGGCAAACGCGGCATTACGTTGGAAGAATACTATGATGCCGTCCCGGTTTCGGGCCAGTGATTTCATGGGATTTTTCGAGATCATGAGCTCATCCAGGAAAGACGCCTGCGGGCGTCTTTTTTAGATTTTCCATCCAGCGAAGGAACCTAATAAAATTAACAGTTGACACCTGATAATGATTATCAGTATCTTTAAGAAGATGAAGTTTTTATGAATCTAAGATGAAGTCGTGATATAGACTCTTTTTACAATGATACATTGGTGGGTTTATTCAGTTGGACACGGAAAGGATGAGTGCCATGGTTTCCTTAAAAACTTCGCATCTAGACATTGCCTATGAGGATCGTCTGATTGTCGAAGACTTAAACATTTCGATTCCTGAGGGGAAAATCACGGCGTTGGTTGGCGCGAACGGCTCCGGTAAATCAACGGTCCTGAAAACGATGGCTCGGATCCTTCAGCCGAAGTCCGGCAGCGTGCTGCTGAACGGCAAATCGATCCATAAGCAGTCGACGCGGGAAGTAGCCAAGCAGCTGGCGATTCTTCCGCAAAACCCAACCGCCCCGGAAGGATTAACGGTCTATGAGCTTGTATCGTACGGGCGTTTTCCGCATCAGAAGGGGTTTGGAGGTCTGAAGGCCGAGGACCGGAAAATTGTGGAGTGGGCGATCGAAGCCACCCGCATGACCGAGTTCAGTGACCGGGCCTTAGAGCATCTGTCCGGCGGTCAACGGCAGCGGGCCTGGATCGCCATGGCGCTGGCGCAGGAGACGGATATCCTGTTCCTCGACGAACCTACGACGTTCCTGGATATGGCCCATCAGTTGGAAGTGCTTCAACTGCTTGAAGAGCTGAATGCCACATCCAACCGGACGATTGTAATGGTTGTCCATGATTTGAATCATGCCGCTCGTTACGCGCATTACATGATTGCGATCAAGCAAGGCCAGGCCGTCGCTTCCGGTACACCGGAAGAGGTTGTGACCTCCAAAGTGCTGCGCGACGTGTTTGGCATCGAGGCGGATATCGTGACCGATCCGCGGAGTGGCGTACCGCTGTGCCTCCCTTATGAGCTGTACCGGGCTGCAGCCGAAGGCAAAGTACGCAAGGGCAAAAATGATGGACCGGAAGAGGTTTCGCCCAAAGTCGTCTCGTTCCTGTAGTGGGGGAACCAAAGATGAACATCAATTATCAGCTGCTGGAGCAGCAATTGGCGATTGTAACAGAGCAGCGGACGGATGCCTTTTTCACGATGCCCGCTGAGATGCTGTTGGATCGCGGGCAGCTGGTGGCTTTTTTGGAAATCTACCAGGAGAAAATTAAGGGGCTTGATCTTCAAGTATCCGCAACCTATTTCGCTACGAGCTGGCGGGTGGTGTGTGCAGCGCTGCACTACATGGGGTCGGTGGCCTCGGGCAAGCTGCATTTTTCGCTCGAAAATCTCACCCTGCAACTCGTGATGGTCAACGGATTCCCTTGGGTTTATTTTGTGCTGAACGATAAGGCTGAACAGCCTTGGCCGACCGGTGACCGTCTGTCCTGGCAGACCCGCGAGCTGACCCGTTTTTATGGCGAAGTGCTGCGACCAGTCATGGAAAATATTGCTGCAGTCTCGAAGCTGCCGGTTGCGCAGCTGTGGGGGCAGCTGCCGTTAGGCGTGCAATATTACGTCCATGCCATCGCCGGGCGTCTGGAGGAGGAAACCTTGCGTTCTCGGCTTCTGGAGGAGTACGAGTTCGTGAAGGAGCTGCCAGCCGAGGTATTTGGCCTAAAGCGCAATCCGTATCGGATCAAGGAAGTGTTGCTGGATGATCCTTATCGGCCAGGCGAGAAATCGCCGATGAAACCAACTTGTTGCTTAGCCTATCGGACGGACACCGGCCATGGCTACTGTTACGGATGTCCCAAGCTCACCAAGCCGGAGCGGGAGGCCAAATACGCCGAGATCCGTCAGCAGCTTGCTGCGGCTCAAGCGCAATAAAGAGACGGCTATCGCAGGGGTAAGGATGCGCGCGGTTGTTGGTTTCTACATACGCAATATGAATAACGAGCACTTGGCGATCCTGAAGAGGCTTCAGGAGTTGTCTAAGTGCTTTTCTTTTTTTCGATCCCTCAACCTTCCAGCTTAATATCCCAAATCGAAGGGAAGTCTGATAAGGGTTCCCCAATTCTGAACCAAAGGGATAATCGTGCAAAGAGGCGCGCGAGAAGGAGCCATAGGGGCCTTTCGGATATTTTAAATTGAGAAATTTTACTTTCTTTTCCCTCTTGCAATGTGAAAAAAGTCACACTATAATAAGAACCATGAAGTGAAATATTTCACAACAACTCGAGTTTTATAAGTGACGATTTTCACAAGTTAAGAAATTAGCTATACACAATCAAACAGGTATTGATTATGGAGGAGGAAGAAATCATGAAAGTAGCAGTTATCGGATGTACCCATGCAGGCACGGCGGCGATCGTTAATACGGCCAAACTTTACCCGGATGCGGAAATTACCGTATATGAACGGAACGACAATATCTCGTTCTTGTCGTGCGGCATCGCTCTTTATGTCGGAGGGATGGTTAAGGATCCTCAGGGGCTGTTCTATTCCTCGCCGCAGCAATTGGCTGAGCTGGGTGTAAATACAAAGATGCGGCACGAAGTCGTATCGGTAGATACGGATGCGAAAGTCCTTCAAGCCCGGAACCTGGAGACGGGCGAAGTGTTTGAAGATCGCTTCGACAAGCTGATTGTCACGACGGGGTCGTGGCCGATCGTACCGAAATTTGAGGGCAGTGATCTGGAGAATATTTTGCTTTCGAAGAACTATAACCACTCCAACACCATCATCGAAAAAGCGCAGCAAGCCAAACATATCGTTGTTGTCGGCGCAGGCTACATCGGCGTGGAGCTGGTTGAAGCGTTCCAGCTTAATGGGAAGCAAGTTACGTTGATCGATGCGGAGGACCGTATTTTGAGCAAATACCTCGATCCGGAGTACACGGACAAGATCGAACAATCGCTCCGCGAACACGGCATCGAGCTGGCTTTAGGCCAAAAGGTCACGCGCTTTGAAGGCGAGAACGGCAAAGTAACGAAAGTCATCACCGATAAAGGCACATACGCTGCAGACCTGGTGATCATGTGCATCGGGTTCCGTCCTAACACGGAGCTGTTAAAAGGTCAGGTCGACATGCTGGACAACGGCGCGATCATTGTGGACGAATATATGCGCACCTCGAAGCCGGATGTGTATGCGGCAGGCGACAGCTGCGCCGTCTTCTATAACCCGACAGGCAAGCATGCCTATATCCCGCTGGCAACCAACGCCGTTCGCATGGGGACGTTGGTAGCGCGAAATTTGGTTGCGCCAACCGTGAAGTATATGGGTACCCAAGGCACTTCGGGGATTAAAATTTACGAGGATAACATCGCCGGGACCGGTTTAACTTTAGCAGCGGCCAAGGACGCCGGTTTGGATGCAGAGGCGGTACTCATCACCGACAACTACCGACCGGAATTTATGCCAACCCATGAGCCGGTCATGCTGAAGGTGGTCTATGAGAAAAATACTCGCCGGATCCTGGGTGCACAAATCATGTCGAAGGTGGATCTGACTCAGTCGATCAACACGATTTCGGTATGCATCCAAAACGGAATGAAAATGGAAGAGCTCGCTTTCGTTGATTTCTTCTTCCAACCTCATTACAACAAGCCGTGGAATTTCTTGAACAGCGCAGGCTTAGAGGTGCTGCCGGAAGTTCCGAAGCGGGAAACTGTTCACGCCTAAGAAAAAAATATCAGCGAGTTCATTCGTGCGGGAGAATTCAAAGCGCTGGAGCCGAAGGAAGCCGCAAGAGCCATCTTTCTGGCGTTCCTGCACTTTCATCATCCTGCGCACTTCCGCCAATGGACGAATGAACGGATTGATGCAGATTTCGATGCCGTATGGCAGTTAATATTGGACGGGATCGCCGCACCATCCAAGTAAATGCACGGTTAACGTGATCTATGTTATTTTTTCGAGGTAGACTCGCACGCTACAATAAACACGTCTTAATAACGACGAATGACCTGTGAAGTGTCGTTTAGAAGTGACATATAAAGGAGACAGGATCATGGCTTATTCAAAACCTGCGCAAATTGCCGAAGTATCCGTGGAATATGGCGTCAAAAAAGCACATTATCCGCTGCTTACCGTATTGATTCTTGGTTTTTTGGGCGGGGCGTTTATCGCGCTTGGCTTCCTTCTTGATATTCGCGTGATCAGCAGCGCTCCGGCGGAATGGGGCAGTATCGCCAATTTCATTGGGGCTGCGGTTTTCCCGATCGGGCTGATCCTCGTGCTGCTGGCGGGCGGTGAGCTGTTGACCGGCAATATGATGGCTGTGCCGTTAGCACGGATGGCGGGGCGGATTTCCACTGGTGACGTGTGCAAAAATCTCGTCCTCATCACTTTGAGCAATTTCGTTGGCGCTTTGTTCGTTGCTTATTTTTTCGGGCATGTGGTTGGCTTAACAGCCAGCGGACCTTATCTTGAGAAGCTGGTCGATATGGCCGGTCATAAGCTGGACGACAGCTTCCTGCAAGCGTTTGTGTCCGGGATCGGCTGCAACTGGCTGGTTGCTTTGGCGGTTTGGCTGTCTTATGGTGCAGACAATATGAGCGGTAAAATCTTGGGCATCTGGTTCCCAACGATGGCCTTTGTCGCGATCGGCTTCCAGCACGTTGTTGCGAATATGTTCCTGATTCCCGCAGCGATCTTTGAAGGGTATTACTCCTGGGGCGAATACTTGGGTAACTTTGTGCCGGTATGGCTGGGGAATTTGACCGGCGGGGCCATCTTCGTGGCTTCGGCGTATTGGACTGCTTTTCTGAAGGATAAAGGGTCCAAAGACGCACAGGTTACTGAGTTGACTACGTCATCTGTAGCGGCGAGAGAACACGGATAAACCGGTTTGGTTGGGCTGGGCTGGGTTTGCTGTCTGTCGGAGCGCTTTTTACACCATTATCCCGATGAATCAGAAAGAATTTGTAAGGATAAAAGTGAGCCTCGACTAGCAGCAAACCAGCTAACCAGCAAACCAGCCGATCAGCTATGGGCTAGAAAGTTACCCTCATCATCCTTCATATCTTTATTAACCTCATTAACTCTCATCAACCGCCCCTTCCTTCGAATCTCTACCTCCCGAAAAGATACCTGAAGAAAGCGGATACCTGATCAAAATGGATACCGACCTAAGATGGATATCTAATCAAATACGGATATCTGAACGAAAGGGATACTTGTAAAGATGGATTATTAATCAAAGTTATACACCTGAACGAAGGGGATAATCGTGTAAAGAGGTGTGCGGAACACCCCCACACTCCGGCATCGGCCCCCGGCCCTGCCAACCTGCCATCCGGCCATCCGTCATCTTGACCATCCTACCACCTCGCCATTTCGCATTACACCATCCCGCCATAAGGAAATTCCCGTCTTGGGGTTTACGGCGGGGACGTTTATTCTTACAATAGGCTACAGACAGGAGGGGTGGAACATGATCCATGAACCTAACGGGGTGTTTCCTGCGGTTTGTCCGCTGGATTGTCCCGATACGTGCAGCTTGCTGCTTCATAAAGAGAATGGAAAAATCGTCAAGGTGACCGGCAACCCCGATCACCCGATTACGCAAGGCGCGATCTGCAACAAGGTCCGCAATATGGCGGAGCGGGTCTACCATCCCGAACGGGTGCTGTATCCCCTGAAACGCGTTGGACGCAAGGGGGAAGGGAAGTTTGAACGCATCACCTGGGATGAAGCGATCCAAGAGATCGCGGATCGTTATAAGGGATTGATCCGGGAGTATGGGTCGGAGTCGATCCTGCCGTACAGTTTTTACGGCAATATGGGGATCTTGAGCGTCGATGGGATGGACCGGCGGTTCTTCAACCGTTTGGGCGCGACGCAGCTGCAACAAGGCATATGCAATTCCGCGGGCACTGCGGGATGGAGATATACGATGGGATTCGGCGGCGGGACGAGCCCGGAAGAGACGGTCAAGGCCAAGCTGATCATCGTGTGGGGCGGCAACCTCGTTAGCACCAACATGCACCAGATTGCCCTGATCGAAAAAGCCCGCAAACAGGGAGCACAGCTCGTCGTCATCGACGTGCACCGCAACCGGACAGGACAGCGGGCCGACTGGTTTATCCCGCTTTATCCGGGCACGGACGCAGCGTTGGCGCTTGGGATGATGCACGTGCTGTTCGAACGTGGCCTGGTGAACGAAGCGTTCTTGGAACGCTATACGGTTGGCCATGCCGAGCTGCGTGAGCACGTGAAGCAGTACACGCCGGAGCGTGTGGCGGCGATCACCGGCGTACCGGCCGAGTCGATCGTGAAGCTGGCCGTTCTGTATGGCGAAACTTCGCCCGCCTACATTCATATCGGCAACGGCCTGCAGCATCACGACAATGGCGGGATGACGGTCCGCACGATCAGCTGCCTGCCGGCATTAACCGGCCAGTGGCTCGTGCCGGGGGGCGGCGCCTACAAATCCAACGGCGCTTACAGCAAGATGAATGCGACCGCGCTCGAGCGCCCCGATCTGCGGCCCAACCCGGGCGCGCGTACGGTCAGCATGAACCAGCTGGGTGACGTCTTGTTGACGCTTGATCCGCCGATCCGCGCCTTGTATGTCTACTGCGCCAATCCGGCGGTTGTAGCCCCGGATACAGGGAAGGTGGAGCAAGGTCTTCTACGGGAGGACCTGTTCACCGTGGTGCATGATCTCTTTTTGACGGACACGACCAAATACGCGGATATTGTGTTGCCGGCGACGTCCTCTTTTGAAAATACGGACTTGTACGGTTCTTACTGGCATCATTATATCCAGCTTCAAGAGCCGGTGATCGCTCCCCGGGGCGAAAGCAAAAGCAACGTCGAAACGTTTAAGCTGTTGGCGGCCGTGATGGGGTTTGACGACGATGCGTTCCGCGACACGGAAGAGGATATGATCCGGCAGGCTTTGGATTTCAAGCATAATCCGTATCTGGAAGGCGTGACGCTGGAGAAGCTGAAGGAGCAGCGGTTCGTGAAGCTGAACATGGAACCGCAGCGAACCTGGCTCGACCATCTGCCGACCCCGTCGCGGAAGATCGAGCTGTATTCCGCCACGCTGGAGCGAGCAGGACTACCGCCGTTACCAACGTATGTGCCGCTGGTGGAAGGCTATGACGGTGAGCGCCGTCCCGGCAAGGACACGCCGTATCCGCTGATGTTTATCTCCCCGCCAAACCACAGCTTCCTCAACTCAACGTTTGGGAATGTGGAGAAGTTAAAGGCGCTGGAGAAAGGTCCGGTGCTGCAAATTCATCCGGACGATGCCGCTGCGCGCGGGATTGCGGATGGGGACGAAGTGACGGTGTGGAATGACCGCGGCAGCTACGACGTTACGGCGTCCGTCACCGACAAGATGCTGCCGGGCACGGTGGTCAGCCAAGGGTTATGGTGGCAGCAGGAGGACGGGAAGCGTACGCGCGCGAACGCCTTAACCCCAGACCGGTTGGCTGATATGGGCGGCGGAGCGGTATTCTTTTCCACCGTGGTGGATGTTAAGCGCCGATAGATATGTACTTGCCTGAGTTGCGTTTTTAGGCGATACTATTATAATCTGGGCGTTGTACAAGCAAAATTTGCCGAACCATCTGATTTGATCGTGGGGGGCCCTGGTGGCCCTCCTTTTTTGTATAGCGTGCCCAGCTAAGCACGCATCTTCTAACCGGTGAAAGTCCGGTCGCGGGAGGGGCCAAGCCCCCGCGTAGCTAGGATACCTGCGTATGGCGAAATCTGTGCGTAGAAGCGTATCGACGAAAGTATCTGTCAGAGACAGGGCGAGCGACATATCAGGCCGTAACATGAAGTGAATCCTGCCGCATCGTCAAAAAGGCCTCGCAAGAGGGAAAAGAGGAAGCCGAGTCTCGTGTATATGGACGAAGGCCATGGAAGCTGTTCAGAACTTGGAGCGACAGCGAAGAATCCTCCGGTGTAAAGGGAACGGCATGGTATGAAAGAGGATGCAGTGAACTGGGGAGACCCTCCCCTGCACGGTAATTTTTTTTTTTTTTGAAAACCGTAAAGAGTCGCTCTATAAACCCGAAAGGTGAAGTGAGCGTGCTGCAGGAAGGGAGTCCGAGGGGCTCATACTACCAAGGAACCGCAGGACAACACAACCTACGGGAGGGAAGGAGCCCTGCTTTGTTCAAGTTTCTGAAGGAGGTACGAGTCAGTGAATGCCAAACGGCTAACCACACCAAAGGAAAACGTTCAACAACTCCAAGAGAAACTAGGTCATGCGGCCAAGGAAAGCAAGAAGCGAAGGTTTCACGCGCTGTACGACAAGGTCTACCGGCTAGACATCCTTTGGGAGGCATGGCAAAGAGTGCGAGCCAATAAGGGGTCGGCAGGAATTGACGGAGAGACGCTGGCAGACATCGAGAAACAGGGAGAAGTACTGTTTGTGCACGAATGTCAACGTCTTCTAAAGGAAGGTAACTACCATCCGCAACCTGTAAGACGCCACTACATTCCGAAGAAAGATGGCAAACAGCGACCGCTGGGTATTCCCACGGTGAGAGACCGCGTCATTCAGATGGCAACTAAACTAGTCATTGAACCCATCTTCGAGGCAGACTTTCAAGAAACGTCATTCGGGTTTAGGCCAAAGAGAAGTGCGAAGCAAGCGCTAGATCGCATCCGGAAAGCATGCAACCGTAAAGGGAATTGGGTGGTCGACGTCGACATCCAAGGCTACTTCGACAACATCAATCAGGAGAAGCTTATGAAGCTGGTCGAAATGCGAATCAGTGACAGGCGAATCCTGAAACTGGTGAGGAAGTGGTTAGGCGCGGGAGTAATGGAGGAAGGAAAGATCAGACGTTCAGATTTAGGAACACCGCAAGGTGGGGTCATTTCACCGCTCTTGGCGAACATCTACCTGAATTACTTCGATCTCTTGTGGGAACGGCATGGCAGTAAGGTTGGGGAACTCACACGTTACGCGGACGATCTAGTGGTCATCTGCAAAACAAAGAAGGATGCGGACCGGGCGTATGAACTCATAAGAGCGATTATGGAACGCCTTGAACTAACCCTTCATCCAACGAAAACGCGCATTGTCGGACTATGGACAGGAGAAGATGGCTTCGACTTCTTAGGTATGCACCATCGAAAGACCAAAGCCGAAACTTCCAAGGGCCAAGTGTACTACACAACACAACAATGGTTGTGTCGCAAGGCCGAGGAGCGGATACGGGAAGTCGTGAAGGAGCGGTTAGCCCCACCGAGCATGCGCCACAAAACATTCCAGGAACACCTAGAATACCTGAACCCAAAAATACAAGGGTGGCGTAACTATTACTTCACAGCCTACAGCCAAAAGAAGATGGCAAAATTAGATTGGTACATCCTACAGCGGTTCGCAAAGTGGTATGCCAAGAAGCATCAACGTGCTCGTTGGTTGAGTTCACTACGCGAAGTGAAATCATTATCCATACAATATGGACTCAAGACGCTTTTGTAATCTGTACGCACATGAATGACGAACATCGGAAAGCCGTATGAGGGAAAACCTCACGTACGGTTTGATGAGGAGGGGCAGAAATATTCTGCCCTTTACTCTAGTATGTAACTGTTGCAGCAGAGGGGGAATAACGATGAGATGGCTGCAGTCTTATCCGCGGGAAGTCAAGGTGTTTTTAATCGCAAGCTTGATCAGCTCGGCCGGCGGTTCGTTGATGTGGCCTTTGGTCACGATGTTCGTGTTTAAAGTGCTGGGGCGGACAGTGACAGATGCCGGTCTGGTTATCCTCGTCATGTCCGTCGGCGGGATTGCAGGTCAGCTGCTGGGCGGAGCGCTGTACCATCGTTTAGGCGTCAAGCGCTTGATCGTTGGCGGTCTTGCTTTGACGGCACTATTCCTGATGCTGCTGCCCTACGGAAGCGGGAATTGGCATTTGTTTATGCTGCTGATGCTGCTGGTTGGTTTTTTTAATGCCACGACGATGCCGGCCATCCAAGCGTTTATCGGCTTTCGTTTTGCCGAGCAGCGCGGGGAACTGTTTAATGTCATTTACGTTGCCAACAATATTGGTGTGGCTTTGGGGACGGCGATCAGCGGTTTTTTGGCACAGATATCGTATGACCTCAGTTTTATTTTGAATGGACTCACATCGGCGGGGTTTGCCTTGTTTTTTTGGTTTTATTTGAACAAAGTTCAAAAAACTCAAGGCGAGCTGCAAGTGCAGAAGCGCAAAAAAACGGTGGAAGGACAAAGCGTCTGGACGCTGATACGCTGGTATCCTGTTTACCTGTTTATGGGCGTGGGGTCGTTTTTTCTCTGGCTCGGGAACTGTATTTGGAACAACGGCGTATCGCCGTATATCATCTCCCAAGGCATGCCGGAGTGGAATTATAGTATTCTCTGGACGCTGAACGGTTTATTGATTTTTGTGGGGCAACCTTTTACTTTATGGATAAAACGGACCTTTGCCGGCTCCCCGCAAGCCCAAATGACGGCGAGTGCCATATTCTACATGCTGGGTTACGCTACAATCTTAAGCTTTCATACGTACCCGAGCATGGTTGCGGCAATGGTGCTCACCACCTTCGGCGAAATGCTGATCTCTCCGGCGATTCCGTCGTTTATCTCTGACCGGACAGGGAAGGCGGCGCCGTTTTACCTCGGTTTGGTTGGCGGGATGGGAGCGGCTGGCCGCGTTGCTGGACCTTATGCGATGGGCATGCTGTTTGACTGGAACGGACTTACGCCGGTCGCTTGGCTGGCAGTGGGCATTGCGGCGCTATCGGTGGTATCCTTCTTGGTGCATGCCGCTGTGAACCGGGAGAGTGGCCCGCAGCTGTCGGGTTTGGCTGAGTGAGTAGTAGAAAGGATGAAGTTCATGAATCACCGTGAAATCTGGACGCGTTTATCGGAAATGCGTGATGCGGCCGCTTTAATAGAAATTGACAAGATCACCTGGGATTATAACAACACGCCAGCGGAAAAAATGGAATGGGAGTCGAGGGAGCAGTATTTGCAGAGCTGCCCGCCGGGAAGCCAGATCGTGGCTGGGATTGGCGAGGAGATCTGCGGCTATATCGGTTTTAAGCCGCCGACCCCGCTGCCCAGCAACCAACATGTGCTTGAGCTGAACATCGCGATCCATCCGAAGTACCAGCGGCAGGGCGTTGGGCGGGTGCTGATGGATGCCTTAGTGAAGTTGGCGGCCGAGCGGGGCGTGCGTAAGTTGTCGCTGCGCGTGCTCGCCAGCAATCCAGGGGCCATCGCTTTTTACAAAAACTGCGGGTTTGTGGAACAGGGCCGGCTTGTTGAAGAATTTTTGATTAACGGAACGTATGTTGACGATATATTAATGTGGAGAAAGGTTTAGCCGATGAAGTCCCGATTCAAGCGCGGCGCGTGAAGCGTCCGTTAGTACTTAAGGCATTGAACTCTTCGGAAGATATCGGTATATTTAGAAGAAGAAAATTCGGGGAAGAACTCGAATGGAAAGGTTGATACCCGTGGAAAACAACTTCACCCCTCCCAATTTTATTAAAAATATCATTTCGGAAGATTTGAAATCCGGCAAGGTGAAAACCGTAGTTACGCGGTTCCCGCCGGAACCAAACGGTTACCTACATATCGGACACGCCAAAGCGATCTGGATCAACTTCGCGTTGGCGGACGAGTTCGGCGGACGGACACACCTGCGGTTTGACGACACCAACCCGGTTAAAGAAGATGTAGAGTACGTCAACTCGATTAAGGAAGACGTGAAATGGCTGGGCTTCGAGTGGGAAGAGCTGCATTTTGCGTCGGATTATTTTGAAGAGATGTATAATCGTGCCGTGCTGCTGATCAAGAAAGGCAAAGCTTACGTTGATGATCTCAGTGCGGACCAAATTCGCGAGATGCGCGGAACGCTCACCGAGCCGGGGAAAAACAGCCCATATCGCGACCGATCGGTTGAGGAAAACCTTGACCTGTTCGAACGGATGCGGAACGGTGAGTTTAAGGATGGGGAAAAGGTGCTGCGTGCGAAAATCGATATGGCGTCGCCGAACATCAACCTGCGTGACCCTGTCATTTACCGGATCGTGCATGCAACCCATCATAACACCGGCGACAAATGGTGTATTTATCCGATGTACACGTTTGCTCATCCGTTGGAGGATGCGATCGAAGGCGTAACGCATTCCTTATGCTCGACCGAGTTTGAGGATCAACGCCCGTTCTATGATTGGACGATCGCCGAAACGGAAATGCCGCACGTGTCCCGTCAATACGAATTTGGCCGGTTGAATTTGACGCAAACGGTGACCAGCAAGCGGAAGCTGAAAAAGCTGGTGGATGAAGGCATCGTTGACGGTTGGGACGATCCGCGGATGCCGACGATTTCCGGTCTGCGCCGCCGCGGCTATACACCGGAAGCGATCAAAGCGTTCGTCTACGAAACCGGGATTTCCAAAAATTTCGGGAACGTGGATCCGAAAATGCTGGAGCATTTTATCCGCGAGGATTTGAAATTGAAAGCTCCGCGGACGATGGCGGTGCTGGACCCGCTGAAGGTCGTAATCACCAACTATCCGGAAGGACAAATCGAATGGCTGGATGCGGAGAACAATCCTGAAAATCCGGACATGGGCAGCCGTAAAATTCCGTTCTCGCGGGAGATATACATCGAACGGGACGACTTCATGGAGAATCCGCCGAGCAAATATTTCCGTTTGTTCCCGGGCAACGAAGTCCGTCTGAAAAATGCCTATTTCGTGAAATGCAACGATGTGATCAAGGATGCGGACGGCAATGTGGTGGAGATCCACTGCACGTATGATCCGGAAACGAAGAGCGGCACCGGCTTTACCGGCCGTAAAGTGAAAGGCACCATCCACTGGGTGGAGGCTACTCAAGCGGTACCTGCCGAATTCCGGTTGTATGAGCCGCTGATCCTGGAAGAGGAAGCGGAGAAGACGGCAGACGTGGCGTTGGAGGAAACGGTGGAGGGCCTGGTTGATGAGGAACTGCGCGATGCTGCGGAACCGGCCGCTGAAGCTGCCGAGGAGAAATCGTTCCTCGATCTCATCAACCCGAACTCGCTGACGATTGCTCACGGATTCGTAGAGCCTAACATGAAGGATGCCAAGCCGCAGGATAAATTCCAATTCTTCCGGCACGGGTATTTTAACGTGGATACGAAATATTCGAAGCCGGGTCAACCGGTGTTTAACCGTATCGTGTCGCTGAAAAGCTCGTTCCAATTGCCGAAGGCCTAAGCCATTAACGGCGGCAGAACCTTGCGTACAAAAAGGAGCCTTGCAGATCTCTGCTGGCTCCTTTTTTCTGTTTCACACCGAGCTTCGCTCGATAAACTGAAAGCTAAGCTCCTCCGAGACGGGGTGGCCTTCGCCGCCAGAAATTTGCGCGTGGACGATGGAAAACGCCCGTTCTCCGATCTCCGACAACCGGTTATCAATCGTCGTAATCCCAAGCAAGCTGGAGATCGGCTGGTTATCGAAGCCGATGACGGCGAAATCGCCCGGCACCTCGATCCCGTGAAGGCGTGCGGAGAGGATAAACCCCGCGGCGACTTGGTCACCGGTGATGAGCAAGGCGTCCGGACGCTCGTTCATCGCGAGCAGCCGGTCCACCAGCGCCGCGCCATCCTCCCAATCGAGGTAGCCGTCCAGCACCCAATCCTCCCGGGCTTGCCCGCCCAAGGCCGCCAGGGTATCAGTGTAAGCCTTCAGACGGCTGCGGCTGCTGGGGCTGTTACGGCGGTAGATTGTAAACGCGATGCGGCGTTTCCCTTTTTCCCAGAGATAACGGATCGCGGTTTGAAAGCTGGCATAGTGATCGATATACACCGAGGAGAGGTTGCGGCCGCTCACCCGCTCGCATAACGCGATCGGACCGTAGTCGGCAAAGACTTCGATATCGCGGAGGGACAGCGCTCGTGAACAGATGATCAACCCGTCCATCTGCTTGTTGCGAAGCATCTCCAGCACCTTGCGTTCCTCGTTCGGGCGGTAGCCGGTCTGGCACAGCATCAGCTGGTAGTTGTTTTTCAACGCCTGTTTGGCGACGCCTTCCATGATCCTGGCAAAATAGTAATGGTTGATGTTCGGCAGGATCACGCCGATGGTTTGCGTCATACCTTTAATCAAATGGACGGCGTTCATGTTCCGCGAATAGTTGAGCCGGCGAATGGCTTCTTCAACCGCCTCCCGCTTGGCTGAACTGACGTAGGGGTGGCCGTTCAGTACCCGGGACACGGTTGTGACCGAGACGCCGGCGGCTTCTGCGATCTGTTTGATGTTCGGCATGGCAAACCGCTCCTTCCCTGTATGAAATCAAAAAGGATGTTGCTATGGAATGCATTTCATATTTTACAATGGAGATGCAATAAAGAAAACAATGCCCTCAACCGGCGTCACCTCGTTTGGGAGCGAGGGCGTTACGGTATCCGGCATTGTTTTCTTTCGTATTTCGTAAGATCGGCAGGCAGCGCATATAGCTGGCCGGTTGTTATGGTTCATCATGTAGATCGTCCATTGCCGGCGAATAGCCGTGATGGCGGATTTGATACCACATCGCGGCGAACCCAAGCGCACCGATTAGTGTTAACGCGACGCCGGACCGGTACATCACCACCGGACCGAAATTTTGAAATATCCAGCCGCCCCAGAAGCCCGCAATCACGCAGGCAAGGCCGCTGGCAGCAAAGGTATAGACCGCTTGTCCCGCTGATCTCAGCGGCCGCGGCAACAGCAGAGCGATCAGCTTGGTGCCGACGTAGAAGAATCCGCCAAACGTTACGGAGTGCAGCAGTTGAATGAGCAAGATGTGCACCGGGAGTGTCGCTTCAGACATCAAATCCCAGCGAATCGCAAACAACAGGCTGACGACGGTGATGCAAGCGAGCAAATAGGATAATTTTCGCTTTATCAAGCGGTCCAGCAGGATCAATGCGAGAAATTCAAAAACGGTCGATAAGAACACGGCACCGCCGACCGCCAACCGCGTTCCGCCGAGATCGATCATAAACAGCGGCATAAAGATGGTGTTGATTGCATTAGGGATTGCTACCAGCATGCTAAAGAGGACGAACACCAGCAGGTACTTGTTCTTTAGCGCCAGACGCAGCTCCCCTCCCTTCAGCCAAGGGGTTTGAGACGATTGGCGAATGGTGGGCAGCAACAGGGTAGCACCGATCGCCAGCATCAACGTTACGCTAAACAGCAGCGAGCTTCCCTCGTGGCCGACGGCATCGATGATGGGTCCGGCGGCCAGCGCGATGAACGTCCACCCGAGCGAGCCCCAAATGCGGTACGTTCTGAATTGCTTCGGCGTTTCTGCGATATAGCCGAGAGTCAAGGTATTGCTTTGCGAGAGCAGCGGGCTTAGGAAAAAATATAGCAAAATCATCGTCACGTACAACATCGAAAAGGTGTTGACCGTAAACACGAGATGTCCCATGATAAGTAAGCCCAGCAGCATGGCTAGCAGGATGGCACGTGGATTCTGCCTTTGGTCGCCCAGGAATTTCCAGAACGGGTGGGCCACCAAAGAAATGAAGGGACCGATGGCCATCAGGCTGCCAATCTCCAGCTTGTCCATCCCGATGTCCTGTAAATATAATTGAAAAAAGGCAGTGAAAATGACCAAGGTTCCGTAAATAAAAAAGTTAAGCAGACCTAACGGCAACAACGAAAAGGACGAATATCGTCTTTTTTCCTGCAAACGAGCCATTCCTTTCTATCCGGGTCCATATGGTCACAGGCGGGAAGCTTGTGACTATGATCCCAATGTAACACACAGGTGAAAGGGGATACAAACCAAGTTTTTTGGTTTTACCATAATTTATGCATTGGGGGAAAACTGATGAACACAACCGCCATCATTTTAGCCGGTGGAAGATCCAGCCGGATGGGCAGTGATAAGGCGCTGCTTGAGCTTGGCGGCTTAACGGTGTTGGAACGGTTGATTCGAGAGCTGGAGACAGTGGCTTCAAGAATCGTGATCGCAGGGGGGACGAAGGCGGTTTATGAACGGTTCGGCAAAGAAGTCGTGACCGACCGTTATCCGGGGGCCGGGCCGCTGGCTGGGTTGCATGCCGGGTTGGAGAGCTCGACGACCCGCTGGAACCTCGCGGTCGCTTGCGATACGCCGTTCGCGAATCGCGGCCTGTTCCGCGCTTTGCTGGAGCGGGCGGAGGCGGCGGAGGAAACGGCGGCCCGGGTTGACCGGGCAAGCGACCTCGCGGCAGGCGCCTCGGGCGGCTTCGCACCGACCGAGGCGATTTTGGCCCGCACGCCGGAGCGGGCCCATCCGCTGCTGGCGGCCTATCGGCGCAGCGTGCTTCCAGGCTTGGAAGCGCGGTTGCGGGAAGGCCGCCTCAAGATGACGGCTTGGACCGAGACGCTGTGCACCGAATATATCGAAGGGGAGGCCCTCGCCAATGCTTCGGGCCTCCCCTTGGAGTGGTGCACGTTTAATATGAACAAGCCGGAGGACTATGAGCTGGCCCGATCTTGGTTAGAATCGGGCCGCTCAGAGGGTTAACCGCCGATTTGTGACATTCGGCGGGCGGTTGGCGTATGGCTTTGTTGCTTGCGCTCCAAAGCCAGCGCCATTTCATGGTTCTTCGGCTTGGCTCCCAGCGCCTTCAGGAACAGGGAGCGGATGCCTTCATGGTCGCCGGCTGCGGCATAGGGGCGCACGTGCAGCTCATCCGACCAATACAGGCAGGCCTTGATATGTCCGTCAGCGGTCAAGCGCAGCCGGTTGCAGCTGTCGCAGAAATGCTCGCTGACCGGATGAATTAGCCCAAACGTTCCGGCGGCACCCGCAACGCGGCGGCTTTCGGCAGGACCGTTACCGCGCGGACCTTCGACGCCTTCCACTTCCCAGCCCGCTTCCCGGCAGACGTCTTCCACGGCCGTCAGAGGCAGGTAGGTTTTACGCCAGGTGTCGCTGGCACTGCCAATCGGCATATATTCGATAAAGCGAACATGCAGCGGCTGATCTAACGTTAACGCGATAAAATCGCGGATTTCATCCTCATTGATTCCTTTCATCAGGACCACGTTGAGCTTAATCGGCTCAAAACCGACCTCGACGGCGGCCTGAATGCCTTCCAGCACCTTCTCCACCTCACCGCCGCGGGTAATCATCGCGAAGCGGTCCTGACGCAGTGAATCCAGACTGATGTTCACCCGTTTTAATCCCGCTTGCTTCAGCAGCTCCGCTTTTTTCGCAAGAAACATGCCGTTCGTCGTTAGTGCAATATCTTCAATGCCCGGAATGCTGGAGAGCATGGCAACAAGTTGTTCTAAATCTTTGCGCACCAGCGGTTCGCCGCCGGTAAGCCGAATTTTGCGGAGGCCCATCGGAGTAAGCGCCGATACTGTCTCGGCAATTTCCTCGTAGCTCATGATTTCCTCATGCGGTTGAAACACCATTCCTTCGGCGGGCATGCAATAGACGCAGCGCAAATTGCATCGGTCAGTGACGGAGATGCGCAGGTAATCATGTTTTCGCCCAAAGGGGTCAAGCAGCTGCTCCATGTGTACGCCTCCTTCTCTCTTCAGGTGTTTCAAATTTAATATATATTCATCTAGGGGTCAATGCGTTGACACACACTGTTCAAGTATATTCTGTGTCGGACAACGATACAATGGAAGTAAAGTGTAATAAAGATCACATTAAAGCGCTTACAATTAGAGGTATAATACAAGTGAGCGATACGTGATCCCCCTTAATCATGTGTCGGTATATGCTTTCGAGATGATTTCCCGCATGATGAAGGGAGTCATCTTTTTTTTCATATCATGGCATGGCAAGTTTGATTTACGATGTCGTTTTGAGGGAGATGAATTTGGATGGCAATGCTGTTCAAACCTTTGGTCTATACGCAGGAGCAGGTTGAGTGGTTGGAAACTCGCGGGATGGTATATCAACTATTAATGGATTTTCTGAGCCGCCCGCCGCGGATGTCCTTGATTGCTCAGTGGCGCCGTAAGGTAGCGCAGTACCCGAAGGCAGGGACCAGCAAGGGGGGGCGTAGACTGATTGCCTATCTGGAGAGCATTCCCGAAGCAATGTTTCGCAGTGTCTGCCATCAAGAAGCGAAGGAGTACGAGCGCTTGTTTTCGGGGCGGGAGGCGATCGTTCCGTCCTGTGAAAGCTTGTTCCGCAGTCGCCATGAAGGTGGAGGCGCTTTGGCTTGTATCGCCCAAGTCCGCAAATTATATATGGATAATGCGATCGTATTCAATAAATTAAACGGGGAGCGCGACGACCATATCGCACTGGAGCTGGAATTTATGGCCGTGCTCGCGGAAGGCATGCTGGCGAAAGCCAATCTGCAGCAAAGCTGCCTGGCGCTGGCGGATGTGCAGATCCACTTCCTGGAGGAGCATTTGCTGAAGTGGGCGCAGCCGTTTGCCCAAGAGCTGATGCAAGCCACGCAAAGTCCGCTCTTTATCGGATTGGCTGAATTGCTGGATGAATTCCTGGTTCAAGATTTGTCGCAGCTTCGAGCCTGGCGGGAAAGTCAGCATCCGGTGATGGGATAGAAAAAGGACCTCAGCCTCCGCAGATCGCGGGGTGGGGTCCTTTTTGTTGCCTGGCCAGGATATGAATTCTAACGCTTGCCACAGGTCTTATTTGGGCCAAAATCGCCGTATTGAGATTCTAACGCTTGGGACAGCGCTTATTCTCTCATTTCGTGGCCGAAAACTGTAGTTTTGACCGCAATAGCGTTGCTCATCGTCGTTAGAATCTCAACTTAGTCAGATTTGCCCAAATAACGTTCGTCATCAGCGTTACAGCCGGAATTGGATGCGGCTATTCGATGGGGCGCGCTAAATGGGAAAAGACGACGCAGGATATATTTCCCTACGTCGTCTTTGTGCTGTTTTAATCGAGTTCCTTGGCCGACATATCGCGGCGACGGAACTTCATCAGGAATTCGTAGACGATTGGCACGATGACCAGCGTGAGCAGCGTCGAGCTGATCAAACCGCCGATGACGGTGATGCCGAGGCCGCGCGAGATAATCCCTGCGCTGCGTTCCCAGCCGAAGACCAGCGGCAGCAGTGCGCCGATCGTCGCCAAGGCGGTCATCAGAATCGGACGAAGCCGGGTTGTTCCCGCTTCGAGCAAGGCTTCGCGGGTGGACAAGCCTTCGCGTTCCTTATGGATGACACGGTCAATCAAGACAATCGCGTTGGTCACGACGATCCCGATGAGCATGAGCACGCCCATCAATGCCGAGACGTTTAGTGTCTCTCCGCCGATCAGAAGGCCTACCATGGCACCGATCACGATGAACGGTAAGGAGAAGAGAATCGTAAATGGAGCCAAGCCTCCGCCGAAGGTGACGACGAGAACAAAATAGACGATGGCGATGGCCGCCAACATGGCGAGGCCGAGCTGGCCAAACGTATCGTTGATTTGTTCGGTGACGCCGCCGAATTTGACGGTAACGCCGTCCGGCAGATCCAGCTTGTCGATTTTCTCCTGCAGGCTGGTCGATGCCTTTTGTACGTCGGTAGAGGTGATTTTTGCGCTGACTTCAACGACCATCTTCCCGTCGATCCGCATGATGGAATCCGGGGAGGTGCCTTTTTCCACCTTCGCCACGTCCTTGATCGGGACTTGAATGCCCAGCGGCGAAGTCAGCGTTGCATTTTCGATATCGGTAATGCTGTGATAAGTCTCGCTGTCGGCTTCAATATATACATTGTATTTCTTGCCGTCGATGGCGACCTCGGTCAGAACCGGACGTTCCCGAACCGGGCTCAGCTTCATTGCCAGTTGGCCCGGCGTCAAGCCAAGGGAGCTCAACTTCTGTTGATCCGCAACCAAAGTGTATTGCTCATAGGTTTTGGATAGGCTGGTGTCGCCTTTTTCAAAGTTCTTCGTATCCTCTTGAATCAGGGAGAGGATTTGATCCGATACCGGCTTGATCTGCTCCAGCTCGTCTCCAAAGACATTAACGCTTAGCGTGCTGCCGCCCAGACCGCCGGTCATGAGCTCGGACATATCGTTCCATTCACCCTTCGGAAGCTCGGTCCGCAGGCCTTCGATCAGCTCTTCTTTGACATCGTTAAATTGTTTGGTATCTGGATCATAGGCGATATAGAACAAAGCTGAGTTCGAGGAACCCATCCCCAGCGGATTGTCGCCGCCAACGGAATATTGCATTCGATCGACGTTCGGCTGCTCCAGGATATATTTCTCAACTTGCAGCATATCCCTTTCCACATCCTCCAGTCGAGCTCCGGGTTCAGGGGAGTAGGTAACCATCACATATTTATCCTCTTGTTCCGGCAGGAAGCTGACGCCGACCAGCGGGTACAAGAACAAGCTGCCGATCAGCAGGACGACCGCAAGTCCGAAGGTGATCAGCTTATGGGACAGCGACCATTCTAGGATGCGGCGATAGCCGCGGGCCATGCCTCTTGGCTTCTCATCGTGGTCATGCTTCTTGTTAAGACCTTTGCGGAACAGCGTATGCGCCAGCGCTGGTACGAGGGTAATGGCGACCAGCAGCGACGCCAGCAGCGAGAAGACCATCGTGAGCGCAAACGGCTGGAACAATTCCCCGACCATCCCGCTGACGAAAGCGAGCGGCAGGAACACGGCGATCGTGACGATCGTCGAGGACATAATCGGGATGAACATCTCCCGTGTTGCTTCGATAATCAGCTTGCTTCCCTTTAGCTTCTCGCCCGTCAGGGACAAGCGCCGGTAAATGTTCTCGATGACGACGATTGAGTCGTCGACCACGCGGCCGATGGCAACGGTCATGGCACCCAGCGTCATCATGTTCAGTGTAATATCCATCTGCTTCAAAGCCAAAATGGCGATCAGCAGCGATAACGGGATCGAGATAATGGAAATGATCGTCGAACGAATGTTACGCAGGAAGATCAGGATGATCAACACGGCGAACAAGGCGCCAAACAACGCTTTGGACAGCATCGTGTTCACCGAGTCGGTGATCGGCTGACCTTGGTCCAGCAGGACCGTAAAGTTGATATGGTCGTATTGTTTGCTCAGCTCTTTGGCGGCTTCCTTGACCTTGTTGACAACGTCAACGGTGTTGGCATCGTTGGATTTGACGATCTGAATGCCGATCGATTCCTCCCCATTGGTCCGGGAGATCGATTCGGCTTTACCAACTGTTTCGATGTCAGCGATGTCGCCAAGTTTGACGGTCGGGAGGCCGGTTGGAACAGCTCCCATCGCTCCTCCAGCGTTAGCGCCGGCTGCTGCACCCGCACCGCCAGCCGCATCCGCACCACCAGCACCACCAGCTGCGCCAGCAGCAGTACCAGCCGCTGTACCAGCGCCACTAGCCGCAGCCATACCTCCTGCGGCATTGGCGCCAGCAGAGCTAGGTACGATCGGAATAGCTAAGTTTTTCAAATCATCTACGGTTGTGATGTTCCCGTCAACAACGACGGCCTTCTCGGATTCCTCAAGGCTAAACAACCCCAGCGGCACGCGGAGCGCGGAACCTTGCACGATTCCTTTTACGGTATCTTCCGTCAGGCCGAGCTCCTTCAGCTTGGCTTCGTCAAATTTCAAACTGACCTCACGGACGAACTGGCCGGCGATTTGCACGGAAGCGACGCCGTCCAAATCCTCGAGCACAGGTTTGATGTCGTTCTCCGTAATCCGGGTCAAATCTTCGAGACTGCCGGATTCCTTATCCGACAAGCTGAGGGAAACGACCGGCATGGAATTCAGACTAAACCGGGTGATCTGCGGCTTCTGGGCATCATCCGGAAGCTGCACATCGTTTAATGCCTCGCGAACCGCCGCGGTGGCATTGTCCAAGTTGGTGTCGTAATCAAATTCAATAATGAGCGAGGCAGCGTTCTCCATCGAAGTGGAGGTAATTGTCTTTACACCGTCGACATTATGCAGCCGCGTTTCCAGCGGCTTGGTGATCTCCTCGACTACGCCTTCCGGCGCAGCGCCTGGATAGACCGCGGTTACGCTAAGGTAAGGCACGTTAATGTTTGGAATGGTCTCCTGCTTCATCGTTAGACCGCTGTACAATCCCATGGCAGTCACGATGACCGTCAGAAGCCAAATCGCGAACTTATTGCGCAGGGAAAACTGGATGATACTCTTCATATGCGGGTTTCTGCTCCTCTCTTTCCTATGGGTACTTCCTCATTTACGTGTGCTGGATATAAACCTGCAGCAGCTGCTTTAAATCAGCAGAATGCTGAGCCAGCTCCGGGATGGCGGCCAAATTGGCCAGCATGCCCTTAATAATGGCGCGGCGCGGACGAAGCTCCAAAATTTCACGCTCCAGAATTTGCAGGGTTTCCAGCGCTTCCTGCTGTCTGTCTGCATCGGTGATGGCACTAAGGTGATCACGGAGGCGTTTGACTGCGATGATCGGATGCTGCTGCAAATCCAGGCTGCCTGGAGCCCCTTCGGTCATGAGCCGCAACGCTTCTTCAGAAATCAACGGCTCAGGACGGTTGCTTAACTGATGTTGGGCTGCCAAGTCGAGCAGATCCATCAAGTGGCTCGCCATCTGTTCCGGCGAGGCGGAAACATGGGGCTCGAACAGTAACCGGATGTACATGCCGACCATGCCGTAAGCGATCGTTAACAGATCGCCCGTGTACGGCTCGATCATCGGCCCGTAGATGGCCTCCAGCTTGTTCTTCCCGTGACGTAACAGCTTGGAATTGTGCGCCTTGACCGAAGCAGGTTCTTTGTAGGGCGTACCGTTTTTGTGCCAGTCCTGAAACTGCATGATCAAGAATTCACGCAGCTCAAGCACCAGTTCGAGCATGACAATGATCTGGCGCCACAGTTTCTCTCTTGGCGTCAATCCCTGCTGCAGTTCCACCTGCGTCAGATGGTCAAGCAGCATCTGGTAGCAGTAGTCGAACAAGCTCTGCTCCAGTTCCTCTTTCGATTTAAAGTGAAGGTAGAGACTGCCCTTGGACATCCCGCAAGCTTCGGCGATCTCCTGCATCGACGTGGCGGACGAGCCCTTGGTCGAAAATAGCTGCATGGCCGCACGTAAAATCAGCTTCTTTTTGTCGATGGATGGATGAGACAAATAAAAACTGAACCCCCTTCCTCTGACTCATGGGTTCTCGTTCTGACTCCATGGTCATTATCGATTATAGTATAAAGCCCAGGCGGATACAAATGAGCGTATGTACATTTTTCCTCCCACCAGTAGGAAGAATTCGAGCGTTCATGTAGAATATAATCACATGCATCAATAGGTAAAGAGGGAGTATAACATGAGACGGGGACTTCAAATCATTATCATCGCCGCAATATTATTTGCTTTCTATTATTTTGGATTTGGCGTCTTCGGTAAATTTGGGGGTACGCTCGTTAGTATCTTCCAAACGCTGACCGTCATTACGATCGGCTTCGCCATTTTTATGGAGAACCGCAATCCTTCCAGCACGGTGGCCTGGATTCTCGTGCTTGCTTTGCTGCCGGTCGTCGGGCTGGTGCTTTATTTTCTGCTGGGCCAAAATTACTTTAAGCGGCGTAAATTCGATAAAAAAGCGGAGCAGGATCGCCTCAGCTATGAGCGGATCGACCGCAGCGCTCACCCGCTGCCTCGGGATTTGTCGCAGTTTAGTCCCAGTCAACAGCGCTTGCTGCATCTGTCCCAGCGGCTGGCTCGCACGCCATTCTCAATGGCAACCCGCACGTACGTGTTGACCAACGGGGAAGAGACGTTTACGAACCTGCTGCGCGAGCTAAAGAAAGCCAAGCATCATATCCATATGGAATACTATATCTACCGTGCCGACGACATCGGACGGGAAATTCAGAAAACGCTGATAGAAAAGGCACGGGCCGGGGTTGAGGTCCGTTTTATGTTTGACGCGGTAGGCAGCATCGGCTTGCCCAAATCGTTTATCGCGGAGCTGCGCGCTGCAGGAGTGAAGGTTGGGATTTACGGGCCGATGCGTTTTTTGTCTTTGTCGAGCCGGGTGAATTATCGCAACCACCGCAAGATCGTCGTGATCGACGGCAATACTGGATTTATCGGCGGTCTCAACGTCGGCGACGAATATT
The DNA here is from genome assembly GCF_047200555.1 of Paenibacillus sp. MB22_1. NCBI lineage: Bacteria > Bacillati > Bacillota > Bacilli > Caryophanales > Paenibacillaceae > Paenibacillus > Paenibacillus sp. MB22_1. The sequence goes on along the minus strand of NZ_JBLADV010000002.1, from coordinate 872,683 downwards.
TGAGCCGCAGCAAGACGTACGGCTTCTGGCGAGATACCCACATGCTGGTTAAAGGGGAGGCGGTCCGGTCGTTGCAAATCATTTTCCTGCAAGACTGGCAGTACGTCACCGGGGAGAAAATTATGGATCTCGCCTACCTGTCTCCTGAGCTGGAGCAGGGCTGCAGCGGCGCGGTGCAGATCGTGCCAAGCGGGCCTGACAACGAAAGCCGGACGCTCAAGAACATCTTCTTTGCGATGATCACATCAGCGAAGAAGTCGGTATGGCTGGCGACGCCGTACTTTATTCCGGATGAGGATATCCTGACCGCGCTGCGCGTGGCCGGCTTATCGGGGATCGACGTGCGTATCCTGTTCCCGGCCAGACCGGACAAATGGCTGCCGTTCCTGGCATCCCATTCGTACTTCCCATCGCTGCTGGAGGTTGGGGTGAAAATCTTCGAATACGAAAAAGGCTTTCTGCATTCCAAGCTGCTGATCGTTGACGGGGAAGTAGCCACGATCGGAACAGCGAACATGGATATGCGCAGCTTCCATTTGAATTTTGAGGTGAACGCACTCCTGGTGCAAAACGAAAGCGTAACTAAGGTTGTCAACAATTTCGAACGCGATCTTCTGTCGGCGAAGCTGATCGACAAGGACGAATTTATGAATAAGAAAATCCCGGTACGTCTGGCGGAATCCGCGGCCCGGCTATTATCTCCGCTGTTGTAACAGGGGTAATCCCTGTGTATTTCGCGGAAAAGGAGAGTGTACGGCATGGAACCCACATCGGAACGCAAAACCGAGCATATCCGGCTCTGTCTGGAGGAGCAAGTGAATGCGGAGGGCATCCTGAACGGCTTTGAAAAATACCGCTTTCGCCATAACGCCTTGCCAGAGCTGGATTTCGCCGAGATCAGCCTAAAGACGGCGTTTCTCGGCGCATCGTTGCGAACGCCGCTCCTGATCAGCTCGATGACCGGCGGCAGCCGGCTGGCCGGCGAGATCAATGCGCGCCTGGCCGAAGCGGCGGAGCGGCGCGGTTGGGCCATGGGCGTCGGCTCGGTCCGGGCCGCCGTTGAGCGGGACGAGCTAGCGCATACGTTTGCCGTGCGTCGGTTTGCGCCGACCATCCCGATCATCGCCAACTTAGGCGCGGTGCAGCTCAATTACGGCTACGGGCCGGAGGATTGCAAGCGGGCGGTGGAGATCGCCGGAGCGGACATGCTGGTGCTGCATCTGAACAGCCTGCAGGAGGTGTTCCAGCCGGAGGGAGATACGAACTTCGGCGGACTGCTGCGGCGGATCGAGGAGGTGTGCCGAGAGCTGCCGATTCCAGTTGGCGTAAAGGAGGTCGGCTGGGGCATCGACGGCGCTACGGCAAAACGGCTGCGCGAAGCAGGCGTCGCCTTCATCGACGTCGCAGGCGCCGGCGGCACCTCGTGGAGCCAGGTCGAGAAGTTCCGCGGCAGCGACCCCGTGCGCCGCGCGGCCGCGGAGGCATTCGCGGATTGGGGAATCCCCACCGCCGAATGCATCCGCGAGGTGCGGGCGGCGGTGCCCGACGCCGCCCTGATTGGCAGCGGCGGCCTGAACACCGGCGTGGACGCTGCCAAAGCGCTGGCGCTTGGCGCGGACCTGGCCGGGTTCGGCCGGGCGCTGCTCGAACCGGCAGTGCAGTCGGAGGAGCAGCTGGACGCGCTTCTGGAGCGCGTTGAGCTGGAGCTCCGCACTGCCATGTTCGGCATCGGCGCCGGGAGCATTCCGGCGCTGCGGAACACATCGCGGCTCGTGCGCCGCGAGTAGTGGGGGTGCATCGCGACCTTGAGGAAAGGGATGTTGGCCGATCGGCCGTTTTAATGGATTATCCCCCTTATTCAGGTATCCCTCTCATTCAGCTAGAAGTTGGTAGGGGATTACTTATCCCATGGGGTTCCGATTTGAACCGTGTGGGGTATCTTTGGGGGCTTTTTACGTAATTATCCCTTTCTGTCAGGGACGCCAGGAACATGGGAACCAAGGTTAAAACCCGCAACCCGACCGGCCCGACCAGTTAATGGTATCAAAAGAACGAATCTGATGTTCCGTGATGAGCGTTCCCTTCCTGAAGTTGTTTGCTCCCCTCTGGCTGATTCAGAGGGATAATGGTGAGAGGTCGGCCCAGGCAGGGGGCGTCCGCTGAACGGAGCTGGCCCGTCATGTTTCAAATCGTCCAAGATCATATTCCATCATCCCGTTTCATAATTCCAACTAATCTAGTAAGAATTTGTTGCAATCGGACGGAATCCCTATTATATTGAAGGAAACACCGGTCTGCGTGACGGCAACCTGACATCTTCCTTCGATAGGGAAACGGCGACCGGTAAATACATATCTGCTGCAAACCTGGGTTTGTTGCGGGCTTTGATGTAAAGGAGAGGGAGATGGATATGAAACCTTCATTGTGGAAGTGGAGCACGAGAACGGTGGTAACCATCGGGATTGGCGCTGCGCTCTATGGAGCGACCAGTTGGATTGGCATCCCGATTGCGCCGGATACGCAGCTTCGGCCGGCGATCGCTTTGCTGGCGATTTTCGGTGCGTTGTTTGGGCCGGTTGTTGGCTTTATCGCCGGATTTATCGGACACGTGATCAACGATTTGATTACAAGCGGCACCGTTTGGTGGGGCTGGGCACTTGGCTCAGGCATTACTGCGGCGTTTATGGGCCTGATTTATTTGGCTAAGGATTTCAACGCTCAGGAAGGGCAGATGAAGAAGAACCACGTGGCCTGGTTTGTGGTGTATGGGATTGTGGGGATCTTCGTTTCCCTGGCGTTTTCCGGGTATTTTGATATCTTCGTGATGGGGGAACCCAACGATAAAATTTTGGTTCAGGTCATTTCCGCTGGGCTGGCCAACTTAGCCGTGTTTCTCATTCTGGGATTACCGGCGGTGCTGGCTTATGTGAGACGCAACCGCAGCAACTCGAATTTAAGCGTGGATAGATAGGAGTTTACTGAAAAAATGCAGCCTGTCATAACTTTCCGACATTTCAGTTTTCGGTACAAAAATCAAAGCGAACCTACGCTAAAGAACATCCACTTAGAGATCGCACGCGGGGAGAAAATATGGATCGCCGGCCCCAGCGGCTCCGGCAAGTCGACGTTAGCCCATTGTATCAATGGGCTAATTCCCTTTTCATACGGCGGTGAAATTTCGGGGCAGCTGCTGCTGGAAGGCCAAGATGCTTCGGCGATGACGATCTTCGAGCGCAGCCGCCGGGTCGGTACGATCCTGCAAAATCCGGATGCCCAGTTCGTTGGTCAGACGGTTGGCGAGGATGTGGCGTTCCAACTGGAAAACGAGGTGACTCCGCAGGATGTGATGAAGGAGGCTGTTTTTTCGGCGCTGGATCTGGTGGGCATGCGAGCCTTTGAAGCCCGTGGACCTCATGAGCTTTCCGGCGGGCAAAAACAGCAGGTATCGCTGGCCGGTGTATTGTCGACGCAAGCGGATATTTTGCTGTTTGACGAGCCGCTCGCGAATTTGGACCCAGCCAGCGGCGCCAAAGCGATGCGGCTGATTGACGAGATTCACCGCAACCAAGGAAAAACGGTCATCCTTATCGAGCATCGCGCCGAGGATGTGCTGCTGGAGCATATCGACCGCGTCATTGTCATGAACGAGGGGGAGATCGCGGCGATTGGCATGCCGGACGAGCTGCTCGCTGCGGGGATCCTCCCTCAGTACGGCCTGCGCCAGCCGCTGTACTTGGACGCGCTGTGTCATGCGGGGCTGTCGTTGTCGAACTTCACCGGCTTGACTGACCCGGCGGCATTACGGCTCCAAGAACATGTGGTGATGCTGGATGGTAAGGGTGAAGGGAACGAGCAGGACGACAGTGAGCGGATGAAGGATGACAGACAGCGGACGGGTGGGAGTGAGCCTCAACTGCGGGAGCGGCTCGAGAGCTGGGCGGCTTCGGTTCCGCTGGTTGTACGGGGCGGCGTCGGAGAGCCGCTGCTTGAGTTGCGGGGTGTGTCGTTTGCCTACGAGCCGGGCACGAATGCGGTGGAGGACGTCTCGCTGACCGTCCGTGCAGGTGAGACTGTGGCTCTGCTTGGCAGCAACGGGGCTGGCAAATCGACGCTGTCAGGGTTGATCACCGGCTTGCTTAAGCCGAATAAGGGCGAGATGCGCCTGTCCGGCGAGGTGATCAATGACTGGTCGATTCGCCGACGCGGCGAAGCGATCGGCTATGTGATGCAACACCCGCATCACATGCTGACCCAGCACATCGTGCGGGACGAGGTTCGAATTGGCCTCGCGGCACGCGGTGTACCCGAACCTGAGCGAGGGCGGCGGGCGGATGAGGCGCTGCGGATTTGCGGGCTGTACCCGTACCGCAACTGGCCGGTTTCCGCGCTGAGCTTCGGGCAGAAGAAACGGCTGAGCATCGCGGCCATCCTGGCGCTTCAGCCGAAGCTCATGATCTTGGACGAGCCGACGGCGGGACAGGATTATCGGCATTATACCGAATTTATGGAATTTATTGCCCGGCTGGCCGCGGAGGGAATGGCGTTCTTGTTCATCACGCACGATATGCATTTGGCGTTGGAATATGCGGATCGGGCAGCAGTGATGGCCGGGGGCCGGATTATCGCAGAGGATACAGTGGCACGGATTCTCGCAGATGGAGATCTAACCGCTAGGGCGAACCTGCGGGAGACGAGTCTGGCCCGCTTCGCGAAGGCTCAGGGGCTCACCTCGCCTTCGCGCTTTGTGGAAGCTTTTATCGCAGCGGAAAAGAAGGTGAAACGAGCATGAACCAAACGAGCGGATTATACGTTGCCGGGGAATCTTTCTTTCATCGGATGGATGCCGCCGTTAAGCTGATCCTACTCTTGACCTGGACTGTCGTTACCTTCCTGTTCATGGATTTGCGTGTATTTGTCGTCATGCTGGCCGGCGGGGTTACGATGCTGTTGCTCGCCCGGGTTCCTTTCCGAAAAATGGCGCTTTTGTTTTGGGCTCTGATGGTTTTTACTGTGATTAACAGCATTTTTATTCTGCTGATTACGCCTCGCTTCGGCACGACGCTGACCGGAAGTGATACGCCGTTCATCCCGCTGGGCTATGATACGATTAATGCAGAAACGTTGTTTTACGTGTTGACGCTGTCGCTGAAATATCTCACGCTGCTGCCGATCACGCTGCTATTTATATTTACGACACACCCCAGCCGTTTTGCAGCCAGCTTAAACAAGTTAGGCGTGCCTTACAAGCTGGCATATGCGGTCAGCATTGCTTTTCGCTACATTCCCGATTTGACAAAGGAATTCCGCACGATTCTCAATGCGCTGCAGATGCGCGGGCTCGGCATCTCCCGCGGCGATGGCACACTGCTGCAACGGGCGCGGAATTTAACGCAGGCGGTTGTGCCGCTGCTGCAATCTTCGCTGCAGCGGATCGAATCGGTGTCCGATGCCATGGACCTGCGCGGGTTCGGCACGAAGCCGCGGCGAACCTGGTACATGGGCACCGTTATGACGGGAAGCGATAAGCTGATCGCGCTGCTGTGCGTCGTGTTGCTGGCGACCGGCGTAGGTCTGAAGCAAAGCTTGCTTCAAGGCTTTTGGTATCCGTTTGGATAGATGATCGTGAGTGAATTAGGGTTCGGATGATTTGGAGACGGAGGGGGCCTATCTGTTCAGTGTGAAGGAGAAAGAACAGCAAACGCCTGTGGGCCATCTTTGGTTTAATGTGCTGGAGCAGGAAAAAGGTCCGGTAGCTTTTATCCTCGATATCTTGATCTATGATGAATTCCAGGGCCAAGGTTACGGCCAAGCGGCGATGACCGTGCTGGAGGAAAAGGTGCGCGAATTGAGGTTGAATAGGATTGGCCTTCATGTGTTCGGACATAACCAACGGGCGTTTCGTTTGTATCAAAAGATGGGTTACACGGTCACGGACATACAGATGTTCAAAACCTTGGAGCGTTATCCTTGAAATATTCCCGGCGTATCGTTACTATGGTTGAAGGAAGTTGAGCAATTACACGAATGAGGAGTTGTCAATGATATGGCTTTGAAAGCAGGCATTGTGGGTTTGCCGAACGTGGGGAAGTCCACACTGTTTAACGCGATAACCCAGGCGGGGGCGGAATCCGCCAACTATCCGTTTTGTACGATCGATCCGAACGTCGGCGTCGTGGAAGTGCCGGACGAGCGGCTCGACAAGCTGACCGAACTGGTGGTTCCGAATCGGACGGTTCCGACAGCTTTTGAATTTGTGGATATCGCCGGGTTGGTCCGCGGTGCGAGCAAGGGGGAGGGACTTGGCAACAAGTTCTTGGCCCATATCCGCGAGGTGGACGCGATCGTTCACGTGGTTCGCTGCTTCGAGGACGAGAACATTACGCACGTGGACGGCAAAATCAACCCGATCAGCGACATCCAAACGATTAACCTGGAATTGATCTTGGCTGACGTGGAGAGCGTGGAGAAACGGATCGAACGCGCCAAGAAAAATATGAAGGGCGGCAACAAGCAATACGCACAGGAAGTTGAGGTTCTGGAACGGATCAAGGAGGCGCTGTATAACGATCAGCCGGCGCGCAGCGTAGAGCTGACGGACGAAGAGAAGTTGATCGTGCGCGATTTGCACCTGCTGACGTTGAAGCCGGTGCTGTATGCTGCTAACGTTAGCGAGGATGGCGTAAGCGATGCGGACAACAATCCTTTTGTGCAGCAGGTCAAAGAATTTGCTGCGGCTGAAGGCGCCGAAGTCGTTCCGATCAGCGCCAAGGTGGAGGCGGAGATCGCGGAGTTGGAAGGCGAAGACAAGAAGATGTTCCTGGAGGAGCTTGGTCTGAACGCTTCCGGTTTGGATCGCTTAATCCAGGCAGCATACCGTCTGCTTGGCCTGTATACGTATTTCACGGCTGGCGTTCAAGAAGTTCGCGCCTGGACGATCCGCAAAGGCACGAAAGCGCCGCAAGCCGCCGGCGTGATTCACTCCGATTTCGAGCGCGGTTTTATCCGTGCGGAGGTTGTCTCTTATGAAGACCTCGTTGCTGCCGGTTCGATGAGCGCGGCGCGCGAACGCGGCCAGCTGCGGCTGGAAGGGAAAGACTACGTCGTCCAGGACGGCGATATCATGCATTTCCGCTTTAACGTATAGTGCAACTCGAGTAACAGCGAAGGATCACTGCCTCAGGGGCGCAGAATTTATGCGAACCCTGGGGCAGTTTTTTTATTTGCATTTTTTTACTTTCGAATAGTAAGTGATTCACGAGGGAGTGTACGGTATACCTTCATAATAGAAAATGAATATATGGGAGAAAATTGCATTGTTTTCATAGATTGGGCCCTGTTTTTGCTTATCCCCGTCATATTGTTTGGGTTGGCGCTGACCGTGTGGGTCATTGTCGATGCTTGCTTGCTGCCTGGCATGGTCCGGAATTGGAACGCAAAGCTGGAGCAGTCGCTGATCGAACAAATCGCTGCCCTTCGCTCGCCGGCAGGCTTTACGAAGCCCGGCGCGGATGGGTTAGGGGAGGGCAGCCGCCCGCTTGACATCTAGGAAGCGGCGTTTCATCCATTTCATGAAAAGGCGCCCTTGCGGCGTCTTTTTTTGAGATGGAAAGTTCCAAATTGGAAGTTGGAGGTCTGGGCGAATGTGATCTAGCCAAAACATGACCTCCATGATATAATAAAAAGTCGTCTATCCCTGAAATAATAATCAGTGGATAAGCGGCTTTTTATAAGATCTTGTGATCGAATGAAGAGAGGTGATATCCCTTGTTGGACCGACTACAATCCTTGGCTGACCGTTACGAGAAGTTAAGTGAGCTGCTTTGCGATCCAGACGTGGCGAACGACTCGAAACGACTGCGGGATTACTCCAAAGAACAATCGGATTTACAGCCGGCTTATGAGGCGTACACCGAATATAAGAATGTAATCGGAGAGCTGGAAGCGGCCAAAGCGATGCAGGCCGAGAAGCTGGATGATGAAATGCGCGAAATGGTGAAGATGGAAATCGAGGAACTGACCGCGCGCCAGCAGGCTTTGGAAGAAAAAATTCGCATTTTGTTGCTGCCGAAGGACCCGAATGACGATAAAAACGTAATCGTGGAAATTCGCGGCGCGGCCGGAGGAGACGAAGCGGCTCTGTTTGCTGCCGACTTGTACCGGATGTACACACGGTATGCCGATTCTCAAGGCTGGCGCGTCGAAGTGATGGATATGAACGAAAGCGACCTGGGCGGATTCAAAGAGGTTATCTTTATGATTAACGGCAAGGGCGCTTACAGCAAGCTGAAATACGAGAGCGGCGCGCATCGCGTGCAGCGCATTCCGGCGACGGAATCCGGCGGACGGATTCATACATCGACCTCGACGGTTGCGGTGTTGCCGGAGGTTGAGGAAGTGGATATCGAGATTTTGGATAAGGATATCCGTGTTGATACGTTCTGCTCGAGCGGCGCGGGCGGCCAATCGGTTAACACGACCAAATCCGCCGTGCGGGTTACCCACATCCCGACCGGTATCGTGGCCACTTGCCAAGACGGCAAATCGCAGAACTCCAACAAAGAGAAGGCACTACAGGTACTGCGTGCCCGGATCTATGATATGAAGCGTCAGGAAGAGGAAGCGAAATACGCCGGCGAACGGAAAAGCAAGGTGGGTACTGGGGACCGCAGCGAACGGATCCGGACTTACAACTTCCCGCAAAGCCGGGTAACCGACCACCGGATCGGCCTGACCCTGCATAAGCTGGATCAGGTGATGAACGGCGAGCTGGAAGAGATCGTATCGGCGTTGACGATTGCTGAGCAAGCTGAACTGATGGAAAAAGGAGAATAACGTGTTGCACAATGAAGGATACCGGATGTCCGGTGCAATGACGATATGGGAAGCCCGTAAAGAGGCTTCTTCTTTTTTAGCGGCGGCGGGCGTGCGGGAGCCCGGGTCGAATGCGGAGCTGCTGCTCCGCCATGTGCTGGGCCTGACGGGCGCGGCGTATTTGGCCGCGCTGCGTGACCCGTTCCCGGCGGACAAGCGGGACGCCTGGGAAGCGGTGATCCGCCGCAAAGCGGCGGGTGAGCCAGCGCAGTATATTATCGGGGAGCAGGAGTTCTACGGATTGACCTTCCGGGTCAATCCGGCGGTACTGATCCCCCGCCCAGAAACGGAGCTGCTGGTGGAGCGCATCGCGTTGGAAGGCGATGCGCTGTGGCCCGGCGGCGCGCCGTACGCCGCCGACATCGGCACGGGCAGCGGCGCGATTGCCGCAGCCCTGGCCCACCTGCGCCCAGCATGGCGCGTCGCGGCGAGCGATATCTCGCCGGACGCCCTGACGGTGGCGCAGGACAATGTCCGGCGGCTCGGCCTCGCGGTGACATTCAAGCAGGGGGACCTGCTTGAACCTTTTGCCGGCGAGCCGCTGGACATCGTGGTGTCGAATCCGCCGTATATACCGGCGGAGGACATCCCGCACCTGCAGCCAGAGGTGCGGGACTATGAGCCGCGCGGCGCGCTGGATGGCGGTCCGGACGGGCTCGCGCCCTACCGGACCATGATGGCGCAGCTCGCGCTGCTGCCGCGGCCGCCTCGCCTGATCGGCTTTGAGCTCGGCCAAGGCCAAGCGGCCGACGTCGCGGCCCTGCTCCGCGCCGCCGGCCATTGGGACGAGATCGTGACCGTCCCCGATCTCGCCGGCATCGACCGCCACGTGCTGGGGATCGCACGAGGGTAATCCTCTTTGCCGCAACGTTGCGACGTGATGGCGGCCGCACCCGGGCGTTACCCTCTTCCGCTGATTCTATGAAAATGGGTGAATCTCCTCAACCAAAAGCCGCTGATTTTGGAAGGATAGTTTCATAGAATGTGGTATCTCAAGCCGAAAGGAGGGAGATATCACATGGCGTTTACTTTGACGTTTCCGTACGCGCAAACTGCCGGCGTCGGCCAAGGGTATTTCGTGGCCGCCGACCCGCTGGGCCCAACCGGGATCGTAACGGTTCAGGCTACAGTGGGTAACGTCGAACTCCGGATTACCCGGTATAACGCACCCGACTTTATCCAGACTGTAACGCAAGGCAGCACATTTTCCGTTCAGCTGAGTAACATTCAAACGATCGGTATTTATGCGCTGACGGCAGTGACGGGGACGATCACCTTGATCACTCCCGTATAACCTGCTCCCCCCTCCATTCCCTTTCTTATCCCGACCCCACTTGGGCGCCGGCGCACGCGTCGGCGCTCATTTTTTTGCGACATGTCTATCCGCCGCCCTCTTTTTAAGGATTATCCCGTTGCATCAGATCGTTGGGGACGCGAAACAATAGAGGCTGCGAGGAAAAAAAGGTTCGCTTCCTCTTTCTGAACGAGAGGGATAATCGTGCAGAGAGGCGTAAGGAAGAGTCCTCCTTTCTGAAGAAAAGGGATAATGGTACAAAGCGAGGCGAGGAAAATCTCTCCTATCTGAACGAAAGGGATAATCATGCAAAAAGGTGCCAGAAATGTACATAGGGGTACAATATAAGAGCCAGATTGGTGCTGGAGCCGGTTTAACCTGTGCGACGGCGTGTGCGTCGAGCTTTTGTGGCAAATGTGTCTATCTGCGCCCTCTTTTTATGGATTATCCCGTTGCATCAGATCGTTGGGGAACGCGTAACAATAATGACGACGAGGAAAACAACGCGTAACAATGGACGAAGAAAAAAATGTTTGGACCCCTCATTTCTGAGCGAAAGGGATAATTGGGCTAAGAGGAGCGAGAAAGAATCCTCCTTTCTGAACGAAAGGGATAATGATTCAAAGAGGAGGCGAGAAGGTGCAAAAGGGCAGGAGGAGACGTGAGAAATGCCGCCGCGGGGCAAAGTAAGTCTAAAAAGGTAACCTTTTGACGCTGTGACCCGTTATTTGGGTCGAAGGGCTCATTTGTAGTTGGGCCGGGTTTCTTTTAAAGTAAAGGTACGGGGTTTCTAGATCAAGAAAAGAGGATGTTCATGCTGAGCAAACTGAAAAAAATCGATTACTCCATCGTCGTGATCCTGCTGCTGCTCATGGCCATCAGCATCGCGGTGTTGTACAGCGCTACGTCAAACACCCAATATCATGGTTATCACCTTCGCATGCTTGTTTACTATGCGCTGGGGTTTGTTGCCTTTTTTGGAGTTTCGATTCTCGACTATCGGCTGCTTGTCAAATATGCGCCTTACTTGTACCTGTTTGGCTTCGGGCTGTTGATCGTCGTGATGTTCATTGGCAATACCTACTATAACGCAACTGGTTGGTTGACGATTCCGGTCATTAATCAGAGCTTTCAGCCGGCGGAGTTTTTTAAGCTGCTGCTGGTTCTTTTTCTTGGGTTTATGCTGCTGCGCAAGCGCAAACTTCGGTTAGCTTTCTGGCGGGACGTTGTGCCGATCTGCTTGCTGACCTTTATCCCGTTTGTTGCGGTAATGGCTCAAAATGACTTAGGAAATGCGCTCAGCTATGTCGTGATTTTGGCGGGCATGTTATGGATTGGGAATATTAAATATTGGCATGCGCTGATCGCGCTTGCGATCTTCGCCGGTTCGGTGATCGGAGGCATCACGGCGTACAAAGCGTATCATGATCAGGTGTATAACTTCTTTGTAGATATCGGCCGGGAGCACTGGATCAACCGGATCGATCCGTGGCTTATGCCGGAGAAAGCGTCCGAAGACGCCTCCTACCACACTCGGAACGCCAAGCTGGCGATTGCCTCCGGGGGCATGACCGGGGAAGGGTACATGAAAGGGGAGACGGTGCAGTCGGAACGGGTACCGCTCACCTACTCGGACTCGATCTTTGTGGTGATCGCTGAGGAGTTTGGTTTTATCGGGAGCTCGGCGTTGCTGCTGTTGTATTTTGTACTGATTCACCGGCTCATTCTGATCTCGCTTGAGACCCGCGAAACCAGCGGGCCGTACTTAATCGTGGGGATTGTGGCGATGCTGTTGTATCAGATTTTTGAAAATATCGGCATGTTCATTGGTCTCATGCCTTTGACAGGGATTACTTTGCCCTTCATCAGCTATGGCGGTACCTCGCTGCTGATTAATATGGCGAGCATCGGCGTGGCGATGAGCATCCGGATCTACGGGCAAGAGAAGGAAGAAGAGAAGCCCCCTGTGGCTTCGTCGGCACCTACGTCGCGTTATGCCTTGCTCAGATCTAAACGCCAGTCGGAAAATCGGGGATAACATTTTTACTAGATTCCTAGGTTTAGAAGTCTCTTAACCGGACATACTGATAGACATCAGCGGCTGAAATACCGGTTTGGTTAGGAGCAAGGAATCATGGGTAGACGTTCATTTTCCCGTAAGAAAATCGCACTTATCTTTTTTTCGATTGTTATGTTGATGATGTCCTGGGAAGGACAAATGGTTGATACAGCCGCGGCGGCGGGGTCGCAAGCGGTGATTTCTCAGATTCCGCAGGAATCGATTCGGCTGCGCATTCTTGCAAATTCGGATGGAGCTGCGGATCAACTCGTCAAACGTCGTGTTCGCGATGCTGTCGTTGAGCAAATGAACGGCTGGGTTGCACAGCTGGAGAATCCGCAGAGTCTGGAGGAAGCGCGCCAGGTGATCCGCGAGCATCTGCCGGCTATCGAGGAGCAAGTTGGTCAAACGCTTAAGCAATATGGCAAAAACTACGACTATCAAGTTGAGCTCGGCACCGTGCCGTTTCCGACCAAAATGTACGGCGGTGCCGTTTATCCAGCGGGCGACTACGAAGCGCTGCGCGTGACGCTGGGCGAAGGGAAAGGGAAAAACTGGTGGTGTGTGTTGTTTCCGCCGCTTTGCTTCATCGACGCCGGGAGCGGGGACGCGTTGGCTAAGGACGCGGGGGCGGTAACCACTGCAACAACAAAGGCCTCGGCTGCCGGGGCTGCGGGAGATGCCGTTCAGGTTGAACCGGAGGAGACGGAAGTGCGTTTCTTCCTGTGGGATATGCTGGTGAAGCTCTGGAACTGGATTGCCAGTCTATTTGCTTAGTGATTTATATATTGAGAACTGTTTAACCGTTCGGGGATGCCGGGCGGTTTTTTTTGCGGCTATGCGCATGGCTTGGTTCGGGTATAATAGTAGAATATATTATTGAACAGTTTGGGATGAACGAGAATGAGCCGACAGGAATCTATGAAACCAAATCAAGCGGAACACAGCGGGGATCTTCCTGCTTTAAAAGAAGTGGCCTCCAAAACGACACGTTGGTGGCATGTCCAGCCTGGAACTGGAGCTGGGGCTGGAGTGCCGGATGATGTGGATGCGGAGGAAGCGGCGGCGCTGAAAGAAGCCGCCGCTGTACTAGCCTCCGGCGGGACGGTGGCGTTCCCGACGGAGACGGTGTATGGGCTTGGGGCGGATGCGCGGAATACGGCGGCGGTGGAGGCGATTTTTGCCGCTAAGGGCCGCCCGTCCGATAATCCGCTCATCGTGCACATCGCCGACGTGAGCCAGCTGGACGGACTCGTCACGGAAGTGAACGAGACGGCACGGCGGCTCATGGAGGCGTTTTGGCCCGGGCCGCTCACGCTGGTGCTGCCCGTGTCCGAAGGCGCCGTCTCACCGCGCGTGACGGCGGGGTTGTCCACCGTGGGCGTGCGCATGCCCGCCCACGACGTGGCGCTGCGGCTGATCGCCGCAGCGGGGTGCCCGGTGGCGGCGCCTAGCGCCAACCGGTCGGGCCGCCCGAGCCCCACGCTGGCGAGCCACGTGGGCGAGGACTTGTCCGGCCGCATTGACGGCATCGTCGACGGCGGGCCCACCGGGGTGGGCCTGGAGTCGACGGTCGTAGAAGCCGGCCGGGACGGGGTTGTCACCGTGCTCCGCCCTGGCGGGATCACGGTGGAGCAGCTCGCCCGCGTGGCTGGCGCGGGCGTGCGGCTGGACGCCGCCCTGCAGCCGAAGGCGAAGGCGGGCGGCGAAGCGGCCCCTGGCCCGGCGGCTGCGCCTCGCGCGCCGGGCATGAAGTACACGCACTATGCGCCGCAGGGCGTGTTGCATATTGTGCGCGGGTCCGCCGACCGGGTGGCGGACCGCATCCGGGCCGAGCTCGCGGCGGCCACGGCGCGCGGGGAGAAGACGGGCGTGCTCGCCTTCGACGAGCGCCTCCCGTCCTACCGCGCCGACTGCGCGCTCTCGCTCGGCCGCGAGGATGAGCTGGAGACGGCGGCGCACCGTCTCTACGCTGCGCTCCGCCGCTTCGACGAATGCGGCGTCACCTATATCCTCGCCGAAGCCTGCCCCGAGGAAGGGCTCGGCTCGGCGGTGATGAACCGGCTGCTGAAAGCCGCCGGTCACCGGGTGATTGACGCCGGCGGAGATTCGGAAGAGGGCAGGGGGTGAGGTCATGATCCGCATCGGCCTGGCCGGCTGGGGCGATCATGACGATTTATACCCTGCCCGAACGCCGGCCAAAGACAAGCTCGCTTGGTACGCGAAGTATTTTAACGTGGTAGAGGTGGACAGTTCGTTTTACGCCGTACTGGGGAAGAGGTCTATCGCCGCTGGTTGGCGGAGACGCCGTCCGATTTCACGTTTATCATCAAAGCGTACCAAGGGATGACCGGACATAGCCGGGGGAAATCGCCGTTTGGCGGTCCGGGGGACATGTTCCAGGCGTATCTGGATTCGATTCGCCCGGTGGTGGAGGCGGGCCGGCTCAAGGCCGTGATGTTCCAATTCCCGCCCTGGTTCGACTGCACGGCGGAGCATGTCCGGCAGCTGCGCGCGATCCGCAAATGGATGGGGAACCTGCCGCTAGCGCTGGAGTTTCGCCATCAAAGCTGGTTCACGCCCGCTAACCGAGAGCGCACATTGGAGTTCATGCGCCAGGAGGGCTGGATCCATATCGTTTGCGATGAGCCCCAGATCGGACGAGGCTCGGTTCCCACGGTGCTGGAACCCACCGACGCCGAGTTAACGATCGTCCGCATGCATGGGCGAAATGCTGCAGGTTGGAGTCAAGCCAGCGCACCCAATTGGCGGGAGATTCGTACGTTGTACCGCTATTCGCTGGAGGAGTTGCAGGACTGGGTTGGAATGCTGGACCAGTTGTTCAGCCAAGGGACGAAGGAGATTTGTATGATCTTCAACAACAATTCCGGCGGAGATGCAGCGTCAAACGCTCTGGACATGATGGGCCTGCTGGGCCAATCGCCGCGCGAGCTTCCGCCGCGTCAGATCGATTTGTTCGGCGGTTGGGAAGATTAGTGGAATGAACGCTTCACCTGCTGAACTAAAGGGCGAGCTTAAGTACGATTCGTACCGTAAGAGGCTCGTTCGGCGCTTTTGGCAATGATTAGCGGTAAAAACTGGCGTTATTTTTAGAGGTAAGGCCTTGTTTTGCGCAAATAGCGGTAAATCGTGGTGTTATTTTTGCGGATATCGGGAGAACGGCCGACTAGAGGGCGAATTAGCGACACAAAATACCGTTAATTGTCCGATCACCCCCAAATGTTGAGAAAATAACGCCATCTTTTACCGTTAATTCCACGTTGGTGGGGGATCCGCGCCCCTCGATTCCCCCTTCTCACCCAAAGCCCCACGTGCCCCTTAAGTCATGAACCGGGACCTGTCCGCATATGGTTGTACAAAAGACGGAACAAAGGGGACTAACGGTTATGACAGAGGCTTATGAGCGGCTGGGAGAGCTGGTGACGATCCTGCTGATGGCGATTGCGCTGGGGCTGGATGCTTTATCGCTGGGCGTCGGCATCGGGATGAAGGGAGTCCGGCGGAAAGATGCGTTCCGTATCGGGACGATGGTGGCTCTCTTTCACGTGCTAATGCCTCTGTTGGGGATCGCGGCGGGACAGTATGTCGGCGCGCTGCTCGGAAGCTTGGCACGATACGTGGCAGGCGGGCTCCTGTTCCTGCTTGGCGCGCATATGATCGTCAGCTCGGTCAAAGGCAGCGGTGTACAGTCGATCAACCACCGGACCTGGTTAGGTGCGTTGCTGTTTTCACTGAGCGTCAGCATCGATTCGTTTTCCGTTGGCGTGTCGCTAGGCATGTTCCAAGGGGACTGGCTCCTGACGGTGCTGGCCTTTGGATTTTTTGGCGGCTTGATGTCCTTGGTTGGGCTGGCGATGGGGCGAGGGGTGGGGCGTTCGCTGGGCGATTACGGGGAGGCGGCCGGCGGCGCGATCTTGCTCGCGTTTGGACTATTGTTTATCTTTTGAAACCGAGGTCTTTCGTGATAAAATAAGGTCCAAACGCGGGTAAGCCTTCCCGCTGAATATGGAGGTGAAAGGGCATGCGCATCTTGTTTGTGTGTACCGGAAATACCTGCCGCAGCCCGATGGCCGAAGGTATGCTGCGCAAGCTGGCGCGGGACCGGGGGCTGGACGTGGAAGTCCGCTCGGCTGGCGTAGCCGCCATGAAAGGGGCCTCCATTTCCCGTCATGCGGAAGCCGTGCTGCGGGACCGGGGGATTAAGGATACTTTTGAATCTACCCCTCTCTATGCCGAACTGGCGGAGTGGGCCGATCTGATTCTGACGCTGACGCAAGGGCATAAGCGCCAGGTGATTCATTCATTTCCGGAGACAGCCGATAAAATATTTACATTAAAAGAATACGTGGAAGAAGACGCCTCCATATTAGCTGCCTTGGAGGAGTTTCGACAACTCGCGGCGGACCGGGAGCTGGCGCGGGCGCTGGGCAAAGAGTGGCCGGCGGAGCAGCAACGGCGTCTGGATGAGCTGCATCTTCGGCTGCCCACTTTCGATATTTCCGATCCGTTTGGCGGTTCGCGAGCAGACTATGACCGAACGGCGGCGGAGATCAGCGCAGCGCTGGAGAAGCTGATCGCCAAGCTGGAACGCGGCGAGGGGCATTAAACCAGTTGCATTTGCTTCGCGGATGCTTTATTCTAATAGCAGAAGTTTTAGCTCCGATGTAACTGGCGACAAGAGTGGATCAAACCACGATGGAGCATCGGAGAATACGGCCGGTCGCCTGGGCAAAGAGCACGACGCACGTAAGTTGCGTTATGCTCTTTTTTTGTTGGTTGGTTTTGAGTGAAGCGGACGGACATCCGTTTGCGGTGCGCCTTTCTCTGATATAATAAGGACAGTCTTTGTGACATGTTTTATGGTTTACGGAGAAAGGAGCTGGCATCACATGGAACGTGAAAAGCTCGGAACCCTGCGGACACAGGTAGCAACGATTGCGGAGGAAGTGGCCGCTGCAGCTCATCTGGGTCCGGGGAAGCTGCTGGTCATCGGGGCCAGCACCAGTGAAGTGGCGGGCAAACGAATCGGCACAAGCGGAGCTGAGGACATCGCGGCCGAGCTGTGGGCCGGGATCGAACAGGTTCGGGCCAAATACGGCTTTGACGTCGCGTTTCAATGCTGCGAGCATTTAAACCGTGCGCTGGTGGTCGAACGGGCGGTGCTGGAGCGGCTTTCCTTGACGGAGGTGGCTGCGGTTCCCGTGCCGAAGGCGGGCGGATCGATGGCCGCTGCAGCCTATCGGCGTTTGTCGGCCCCGTGCTTGGCAGAAACGCTGGAAGCCCACGCCGGGATCGATATCGGCGAAACGCTGATCGGCATGCATTTGCGGCGGGTGGCTGTGCCGTTTCGTCCTTCACTGCGCCAGGTTGGGCAAGCGCGCGTTACGGCAGCGACGACCCGTCCGAAGCTGATCGGCGGGGAACGGGCGGTTTATACGCTACCGCCGGATTCGGATTTCACGCTTTGCGATGAAGAATAGGCTTTGATTCTAAGGAGGATAACGGAAGATGGAAAATTTGAGAAAGCAAGATCCGGCTGTGCTGGAGGCCATGAATCTGGAGCTGAAGCGTCAGCGCAACAACATTGAGCTGATCGCTTCCGAGAACATCGTCAGCGAGGCGGTCATGGAAGCGATGGGATCCGTACTCACGAACAAATACGCCGAAGGATACCCGGGCAAACGGTATTATGGCGGCTGCGAACGTGTGGACATTGTGGAAAATATCGCCCGCGACCGGGCGAAAGAATTGTTTGGCGCTGAGCACGCCAACGTTCAACCGCATTCCGGTGCGCAAGCGAACCTTGCGGTTTACCTGGCTGCCCTCAAAACCGGTGACACCGTGTTGGGGATGAACCTGGCGCATGGCGGCCACTTGACCCACGGCAGCCCGGTTAACGCTTCCGGATTGTACTATAATTTCGTGGCTTACGGTGTACAAGAAGATACGTTCCTGATCGATTACGATGAAGTGCGCAAAGCAGCGTTTAAACATCGTCCGCGTCTGATCGTTGCCGGGGCGAGCGCTTATCCGCGCATTATCGATTTCGAGAAGCTGGCTTCGATCGCAAGCGACGTAGGTGCGCTGTTCATGGTCGACATGGCGCATATCGCTGGTCTTGTGGCTGCAGGCTTGCATCCGAACCCGGTGCCGCATGCTCATTTTGTGACGACAACGACCCACAAGACGTTGCGCGGACCGCGCGGCGGGATGATTCTGTGCAAACAGCCATGGGCAGCTGCCATCGACAAAGCGGTATTCCCAGGTACACAAGGCGGCCCGCTGATGCATGTGATTGCTTCTAAAGCAGTTGCATTGGGCGAAGCGCTTCAGCCTTCTTTTAAAACCTATGCCGAAAACGTCGTGAAAAACGCCAAGGTCCTGGCGGAAACGCTGATGGCCGAAGGCCTGAACATCGTGTCTGGCGGCACGGATAACCATCTGATGCTGGTGGATACGCGCAACCTGAACATCACGGGGAAAGACGCTGAGCATGTGCTGGATTCGATTGGGATCACGGTGAACAAAAACGCGATTCCGTTTGACCCGACCAGCCCATTCATCACCAGCGGTATCCGTATCGGTACGCCGGCTGCCACTTCCCGCGGCATGGATGAGGAAGCGATGAAGGAAATCGGGCAGATCATCGCTGCCGTGCTGAAATCGCCGAAGGACGAAGCAGTGCTGGATAAAGCACGCAAACAGGTGTCGGAATTAACGGATCGGTACCCGCTGTATCCGAACTTGCAGTATTAATTTGATCAACGACAACGGCAGGCCGTTAGGCCTCATAACAAAGCCGGGAGCGTCTGCTCCCGGCTTATTGGCGTTTCACTTCTGGTACGTGGGGAATCTTCCGGCTGGAATGGCAGCATTGGAAGGGTGGGAATTTTTTCCAAATTGTCAAGAATGCCTGAGAGGAGAAGTGGGGCTTTTGGGCGTCAGACGGCTTATTTATGGGGGTGAGTGACGTTTTTATGACGGCTTTCTGACAAGTTGGCTTGAGGGTGAAAATGCCATCTTGGAGTGATATAATAGACAAGATTTGTGGAGCGTTCGAAGAATGGGAACGAACAAGCAAGTAAAGACTTAGCATTAAAACCGGAGGGACGAACGAAATATGAGAAAATTGGTGGTATGTGATCACCCTTTGATTCAACACAAACTGACTTTTATCCGCGACATGCGCACGAACACAAAGGATTTTCGTGAACTGGTAGATGAGGTGGCGACGTTGATGGCTTATGAAATTACGCGGGACATTCCGCTCGAGTCGATCAAAGTGCAGACGCCGGTCGCTGAGGCCGAGTCGAAGGTCATCTCTGGGCGGATGCTGGGGCTGATTCCGATTCTCCGCGCCGGGCTGGGTATGCTTGACGGAGTGTTGAAGCTGCTTCCTGCGGCAAAGGTGGGACATGTCGGCCTGTTCCGTGACCCGGATACACTGCAGCCGGTTGAGTATTACATCAAGCTTCCTACCGATGTTCAGGAACGCGAGCTGATCGTCATCGACCCGATGCTGGCCACCGGGGGATCCGCTATTGCAGCGATCACCGCGTTGAAGAATCGCGGCTGCACGCAGATCAAAATGATGAACCTGATCGCCGCGCCGGAAGGGGTTAAGGCGGTGCATGATGAGCATCCGGACGTAGACATTTATGTAGCGGCTTTGGACAGCCATCTGAACGAACACGGCTATATCATTCCGGGCTTGGGCGATGCCGGTGACCGGTTGTACGGCACGAAGTAAGTCAAACGTCTGAATAGGAACTCCAACGTCTTAGGAGATGGTTGGGGCGAAGGCGTAGGGCATAGGGCCGGTTTAACGGCAAATTGTACCGTTAATTTTCTATTATTTGCGCAATGAAGAGAAATAACAGTAAATCCTACCTCTAATTTGGCCGATCTCAGCGAAAATGCGGAATTGCGCCGAAATTAACGGTAGCTTTTACAGCTAATCGAGGCACTTATGCCGGATATCCCAAAATTAACGGTAGCTTTTACAGTTAGTTGCTGCGAGACAGGCAGACGACAACAACTTATTTTGATTACCTCTATATGGAAGGAATTGAGTAGGGTGGGCAAGATTAAAGTAATGACGATCTTCGGCGTCAGACCCGAAGCGATTAAGATGGCGCCGCTGATTCTGGAATTGCAGAAGCATCCCGAACAAATCGAATCGGTGGTGTGTGTGACGGCGCAGCACCGCGAAATGCTTGATCAGGTGCTGGACGTCTTTAAGATCGTTCCGGATTACGATCTGGACGTCATGAAGCCAAACCAGACACTAAACGAAATTACGATTCGTGTATTGCAAGGATTGGAAGGCGTCCTTAAGGAAGCCAAACCCGACATTGTGCTTGTACACGGCGATACTTTAACGACTTTCTTGGCAAGTTACGCCGCTTTCCTGCAGCAAATTAAGGTGGGGCATGTCGAGGCCGGGTTGCGGACGTGGAACAAGCTTTCCCCTTATCCGGAAGAGATGAATCGTCAGCTGACCGGCGTTTTGGCCGATCTTCATTTTGCTCCGACGGAATGGTCGGCTGGAAATTTACGTAAGGAAAATAAACCGGAGTCAGCTATATATGTCACAGGCAACACGGTGACGGATGTGTTTCAATATACAGTACAGCCGAATTACACAAATTCTGTGCTGGACTGGGCCGCTGGAAAGCGGCTTATTCTCATGACGGCGCACCGCCGCGAGTCGCAAGGCGAACCGCATCTGAATATTTTCCGCGCCGTAAGAAGAATTGCCGATGAGTTTGAGGATGTAGCCATCGTGTATCCGGTTCACCCCAGCCCTGCGGTAAGGGAACCGGCCTATGCAACGTTGGGCGATCATCCCCGTATTAAACTTATTGATCCATTAGATGTGGTGGATTTGCACAACTTCTACCCTCATACGCATTTGATACTTACGGATTCGGGCGGTTTGCAGGAAGAAGCACCTTCCTTTGGTGTTCCGGTGCTGGTGCTTCGCGATACGACGGAGCGTCCCGAAGGGATCGAAGCGGGGACGCTGGAGTTGGTCGGCACAAATGAGGAGATGGTTTATGAACGGACAAAGGCGTTGCTTAGCGATCAGAAGCTATACGAATCAATGAGCCGGGCAGCGAATCCGTATGGTGATGGACAAGCATCTCAAAGAATTGTCAATGCGATTTGTCACCATTTTGGATTTTTGAAGGATCGTCCGGAGGAATTTCACAGAAAGTTCACAAACTAGCGAAAATTTGTTTTGATCGCGAGCCCAAAAAAGTATACAGTATTACTGTACGCTGTATGCGTTTTATTCAGGATTGCAAGGGCAAATTTAGCATTTCATGGCTTTAAATCACTAAAAAACCTCAATTGACAATAACTCTTCACAATTAGTAAAATAAATTGGGATTATTAGGGTGATTTGAGATGAAAGACCCGATTAAACCTGATAAAAACAACAACAGCGTATGGAAGGCTGTCGCTGTGGTAACCGCTTTAGGAACGAACTTTGCCGTGTGCGCTGTGGGAGGTTACTTCCTTGGCGCCTGGTTGGATAAGCTGTGGTTCAAGAATGGACTGGGCATCGGCCTTGGGGTTCTGATCGGCATTGCAGCGGGAATTATCGGCATTGTCGCTCTGATTAAGTCGGTTGTGGGAGGAAATGATGGATGAGCTCTCGAAATACAACCGCGCTCTGACAGCCGGAACCCTAGGTTTCTTGGCCCTGTGTTTTCTGGGAGGCGCTTTATTGCCGGAGTATCAAAGCATTATGCTTGGCATCGCGCTCGGCTCAGCAGTAAGCTGGATTAACGCGGTTTACTTAGGCCGCAAGGTCCGGCAGGTACTGGATGCCGCGGTTAACGGCGGTTCGAAGCGGTTGAACATGGGATTTCTGACCCGTGCAGCACTGGCGGTTCTAGCGGTATTTGCCGCGATGAAATATCCGCAGCATCTAAACGTGTATGCGGTTGCCGGCAGTCTGGTTTTTGCGCAATTTTTTCTTCTTTTTATAGGTATTCGTTTTTCTCGTAAGCCTTAAAGCTTGGTAGCATTTCAACTTGGAATGGGGGTGAGAAAACATGCATGAAGCTCCGGTCATAGAGTTGGGCGGTCTGCATTTGGACTTGTCCATCATCTTGATGCTGGTGGTGACCTGCACCATCGTGTTCGTCATCGCGCGTCTAGCGACTCGGAATCTATCCGTAGAGAATCCCGGCAAGCTGCAGAATTTCATGGAGTGGGCGGCTGAGTTCGTTCAGAACTTGATCTCCAGCACCATGGATCTGAAGAAGGGAAGACCTTTTCTCTCTCTGGCCATGACGATGATTATGTTTATCTTTGTCGCCAACATGCTAGGGCTTCTGTTTGGGGTCGTAACGGAGTATGATGATCCGGCGAAAGCGAAAATTTTCGGTCAGGAAATCACTTCGGTTACGAAGGTGCTTGCGGAAGAGCATGAGAAGCATCCGGGTGAGGAAGCTCACGCCGAGGTGGCATGGTGGAAATCACCTACGGCTGACCTCAGCGTAACGATGGGTCTGGCCTTGCTCGTATTCGTATTGTCCCACGGTTTGGGGATGGTAAGAAACACGAGAAATTATTTTAAGCATTACGTTCAGCCCTATCCTTTCTTTCTGCCAATTAACTTGATTGAGCAGCTCTCGAAGCTGTTAACGCATGGCGTTCGTCTTTACGCGAATATCTTCGCGGGCGAGGTACTGATCTCCACCATTATGACTTTGGCCAAAGCGAGCGTGGTTGGTGCAATCTTCTCCGTTCCGCTGTTGATGGTTTGGGATGGATTCAGTATTTTCGTTGGTGCTATCCAGGCTTTCGTCTTTGTCATCTTGATGATGGTTTATATCTCGCAAAACCTGGAAAGTCACGAAGAGCATTAACCGGCAATGTTTGAAGCCCACTATAGCTAGTCTAAGTTTCAAGTTACGGATTGGAGAAAGACTTCAACCTGACTGAACTATAAAATTTGATTTTACTTAAGGAGGATATACAAAATGGGAGCAATGGCATTATTAGCAGCAGCTATCGTAGCAGGTTTGGGCGCATTCGGCGCAGCGCTGGGTAACGGTATGGTTATCAGCAAAACAGTTGAAGGGATCGCTCGTCAACCTGAAGCGAAGTCCACTCTGCAAACAACGATGTTTATCGGCGTAGGTTTGATCGAGGTACTTCCGATCATCGGCGTGGTCCTGGCATTTATGTTCTTTGGTCAGGCTTAATAAGATCTTTAGAAAAGAATTGGCGGGGAAGGCCACAGACGTCCTCGCCTTCTTTTTAGCCCAGGGCGGGCGATACGCGATATGCGGATAGGCTTCGGAAAGGAGTGACTTGAGTTTGGAATTCGTATGGGAAAACACCGTCCTCGCATTGATTGCGATCGGGATTTTATACTTCTTGTTGAACAAATACGCATTTGGTCCGCTGTTTTCCGTGATGGAGAAGCGTCGTGAACTCGTTCAGCAGCAGCTGAGTGAAGCGGCGCAAACACGTGAACAGGCAAATGCTTATGTGGAGGAGCAAAAAGCTGCCCTTCAGCAAGCGCGCAAAGAGGCGTATGAAATTATTGAACAATCCAAGCAAACGAGCAGCAAGCAAGCCGCTCAAATGCTTGAGGAAGCCAAGAACGAGGCGGCCCGCTTGAAAGAAGAAGCGGTACGCGACATTCAGAACGAGAAGAACCGCGCGGTGGAACAACTTCGCAGCGAAGTGGGCGCAGTGTCGGTGAAGATCGCATCCAAGCTGATCGAGAAGGAAGTCAGCGAAGAAGGCGTTCAAGGCGAACTGGTTGACAAGTACCTTAAAGAGGTCGGTGGCCGCTCATGAGCCGCGAGACCGTAGCCGCAAAACGGTATGCCAAAGCATTGTATGAGATCGCTGCGGCGGAAAGCCGGACGCTGGAGGTTGAAGAAGAACTGAAGGCGCTGGCGGCAGCTTTTCGGGCAGGGGATGACATTGAGCATTTTCTTGCCTCGCCGAAGATTACGGAATCGGCCAAATGGGAAGCGATCTCCAATGCGATTGAAGGCAAACTGTCCAAACCTGTAGTTTCGACGGTGAAGCTTCTGGTAGAACGCGGAAGAATCGGGCTCCTGCCGGAGCTGGTAGACGCTTACGTGAGCATTTCCAGCGAAGCGCTTGGACTTGCCAACGCGTTGGTGACGACGACTTATCCGCTCAGCGAAGAGGAGAAGCAGCAGGTTGCTGCGGAGTTCGGCGCCCTCTTAAATAAGAAGATTCGCGTCGAGAACGTGATTGACAAATCGTTGCTTGGCGGGATGAAAGTACGAATTGGCGACACGTTGTACGATGGAAGCTTGGCCGGGAAATTGGAACGGCTCGAAAAGTCTTTTCGAAGACAAGCACTGTAGATAGGGGTGAAACACTTGAGTATCAGACCTGAAGAGATCAGTACACTGATTAAAAGTCAGATCGAACAATATAAATCGGAAATCGAAGTAGCTGAAGTCGGCACCGTTATTCAAGTTGGTGACGGTATCGCCCGTGTTCACGGGCTTGAGAACGCTATGGCGAACGAGCTGCTCGAGTTTGAAAATGGCATTTTTGGTCTTGCTCTTAACCTGGAAGAGAGCAATGTGGGTGTCGTAATCCTTGGCCCTTACAGCGAAATCCGCGAAGGCGATCAAGTGAAACGGACCGGCCAAATCATGCAGGTTCCTGTAGGCGAAGCTTTGCTGGGTCGCGTTGTGAACCCGCTGGGTCAACCGATCGACGGTAAAGGACCGATTGAAACGACGGAATTCCGTCCAGTAGAAAATAACGCTCCGGGCGTTATCGACCGGAAATCGGTTCATGAACCGATGCAAACCGGGATTAAAGCAATCGACTCGATGGTTCCGATCGGCCGCGGCCAACGGGAGCTCATCATCGGTGACCGTCAAACCGGTAAAACGGCGATTGCCATCGATACGATCATCAACCAAAAAGGCAACGGTGTGAAATGTATTTACGTTGCCATCGGTCAGAAGCAATCAACGGTTGTTAGCGTTGTTGAAACGCTTCGTCGCCATGGTGCACTCGATTATACAATCGTGGTATCGGCTTCTGCTTCGGAACCGGCACCGCTTCTGTACATTGCCCCTTATGCTGGCGTAGCGATGGCCGAGTACTTCATGTACAAAGGCGAGCATGTCCTGATTATCTATGACGATTTGTCGAAACAAGCAGCAGCTTACCGCGAACTTTCCTTGCTGCTCCGTCGTCCTCCGGGCCGCGAAGCGTATCCGGGTGACGTCTTCTACTTGCACTCCCGTCTGCTGGAACGTGCAGCCAAACTGAGCGACGAGCTTGGCGGCGGATCGATCACGGCGCTTCCGTTTATCGAAACGCAAGCTTCCGACGTATCGGCGTACATTCCAACGAACGTCATTTCCATTACCGACGGTCAGATCTTCCTGGAGTCCGACCTGTTCTACTCCGGTCAACGTCCAGCGGTTAACGTGGGTATCTCCGTATCCCGGGTCGGCGGCTCCGCGCAAATCAAGGCAATGAAGAAGGTTGCCGGTACCCTGCGTCTGGACCTCGCCCAATACCGCGAGCTTCAAGCGTTCTCCCAGTTCGGTTCCGATCTGGACAAATCGACGCAAGCCCGGTTGACCCGCGGTTCGCGCATGATGGAAATCCTGAAGCAAGGCGTCAACCAACCGTTGGCTGTTGAGTTGCAAGTAGTCAGCTTGTATACCGCAGTCAAAGGTTATCTGGATGATATTCCATTGGCGGACGTTCGCCGCTTCGAAGCGGAATTCCTGTCCTTTATCCAAAATCAGCATGACGACGTTCTGCAGTCGATCCGCGACACCAAGGATCTGACGCCAGAGAACGAAACGAAGCTGAAAGAAGTTATTGAGCAATTCAAACGCGGTTTCGCGACTACGGCATAAGAATGTTCTTGCGGCAAACCGGCCTTGGCTAAGCGCAATGCCGGTTTACGCCTTTGTGTAAAAATACTTTGGCTCTGCCAAAGTTAAGCAAATGCTTACGAAGTTAGTTTTGGCTTCGCCAAAACTAAGCACATGCTTACGAAGTAACTTTGGCTCTGCCAAAGTTTTAAGGTGGTGAAATCATGGCAAAAGGGATGCGCGAAATCAAGCGTCAGATTAAAAGCGTTCAGAACACCCGGCAAATCACCAAAGCGATGGAAATGGTAGCCTCGGCGAAGCTGCGGAAAGCGCAGGAGAGAGCGCAGGCGGCTCGGCCATACTCGGAGAAGCTGAAAGAGGTTGTATCCAGCATCGCGGCTGCCTCTCAAGGCGTCAGCCATCCGATGCTCGTGTCGCGTCCGGTTAAGCGGACCGCTTATATCGTGATCACGTCCGACGGTGGTTTGGTTGGCGGATATAACGCAAATATTTTGCGGAAAGTCACGGATTTGATCCGTTCTCGCCACACCTCGACTTCGGAATACGAACTGTTTGTCATCGGCCGCAAAGGCAGAGACTATTTCAAACGCCGCAATTATCCGGTTGTTCATGAAGTAACTGAGCTTTCGGACTCTCCGAGATTTGCGGATATTAAGTCGTTGACCTATGCAGCGGTGCAAGGCTTCGAAACCGAACGATTCGACGAAATTTACGTTTGCTATAACCGGTTCATCAATGCGATTACCCAACTGCCAACCGTGGAGCGTCTTCTCCCCTTTGATTCGGTGGAGAGCGAGGGCCCGGTCAGCAGCTATGAGTATGAACCTTCGCCGGAGGGCGTATTAGAAGTACTTCTTCCGAAATATGCCGAAACGTTGATCTTTGGTGCGCTTCTTGACGGTAAAGCCAGTGAGCTTGGTGCGAAAATGACTGCGATGGGCAGCGCGACCAAAAACGCGACGAAGATGATTAATGAACTTACCCTGACGTACAACCGCGCTCGTCAAGCGGCGATTACGCAAGAAATTACGGAGATCGTGGCCGGAGCTAACGCACAAGGCTGATCGTTCCGGGCAGCAATTTTAGGAGGGAAACGAAGATGAACAAAGGACGCGTTGTCAGCGTAATGGGTCCGGTTGTTGACATCGAATTTGAGCGCGGTCAACTTCCGGAAATCTATAACGCAATTAAAATTGAGAAGCAAGACGGCCAGTCTGCTTTGGTTCTGGAAGCTTCCAATCATCTGGGCGATAACCTCGTTCGTTGTATCGCGATGGCCTCGACGGACGGCCTTGTGCGCGGTACGGAAGCAATCGACTTAGGAGCGCCGATTTCGGTTCCAGTTGGTTCGGCAACATTGAGCCGCGTATTTAACGTGCTGGGTGAGCCGATTGATAACAAAGGTGAAACGAACAGCGAATTGAGATACCCCATCCACCGCGAACCGCCGAAGTTCGAAGATCTGTCGACGCAAGCGGAAATGCTGGAAACCGGGATCAAGGTTATCGACCTGTTGGCGCCATATGCCAAAGGCGGTAAGATCGGTCTGTTTGGCGGTGCCGGCGTAGGTAAAACCGTTACGATTCAGGAACTGATCCACAACATCGCGCACGAACACGGCGGGATTTCCGTATTTGCCGGTGTAGGGGAACGTACCCGTGAAGGGAACGACCTTTACATGGAAATGACGGAATCCGGCGTTATTGAGAAAACGGCGATGGTCTTCGGACAAATGAACGAACCGCCAGGTGCACGTCTGCGCGTTGCCTTGACGGGTCTGACGATGGCGGAGTACTTCCGCGACCAAGAAGGCCGCGACGTATTGCTCTTCATCGACAACATCTTCCGGTTTACGCAAGCGGGTTCTGAGGTATCCGCGTTGCTCGGACGGATGCCTTCCGCAGTAGGTTACCAGCCGACGCTGGCAACGGAAATGGGTCAACTGCAAGAACGGATCACTTCGACGAAGAAAGGTTCCGTTACCTCGATTCAAGCGATCTACGTCCCTGCGGACGACTATACGGACCCGGCTCCAGCTACGACGTTTGCTCACTTGGACGCAACGACGAACTTGGAGCGGAAAATTTCCGAGAAAGGGATCTTCCCGGCCGTGGACCCGCTGGCTTCCAGCTCGCGGATTCTGACGCCGGAGATCGTGGGCGAAGAGCACTATGCCGTAGCCCAAGGCGTAAAACAAATCTTGGCTCGTTATAAAGAACTGCAGGATATTATCGCGATCCTTGGTATGGATGAATTGTCCGACGACGATAAAACGCTTGTTGCCCGTGCCCGGAAAATCGAACGCTTCCTGTCGCAGCCATTCCACGTGGCTGAGCAGTTTACGGGGATTAAAGGGAAATATGTGCCGATCGCCGAGACGGTCCGCAGCTTCAAAGAAATTTTGGAAGGCAAGCATGACGATCTTCCGGAAGCGGCGTTCCTGTTCGTAGGAACGATTGAAGAAGCTGTCGAAAAGGCCAAAACGCTGTAATTCGAAGCCGAATCCGGATGCTTCAGAAATGAACTGTCCCACGAACAGGAGGGATAATACTTGAGCACCTTTTTATTGGAAATCGTTACGCCGGAGCATGTGGTGTTCTCGAAAGAGGTTGACAGCTTAACGGTTCGCGGTCTTGAAGGGGAGTTTGGCGTTTTGCGGGGCCATATTCCGCTCGTGACTCCGCTGCAAGTGGCTCCGGTCGTTGCGAAAAAAGGCAAGGAAGAGACGTATATCGCCGTACACGGTGGATTTATCGAAGTACAGGGCGATAAGGTGATCGTGCTTGCCGAAAGCGCAGAGCTGCCGGAAGAGATCGACCTGGAGCGGGCCATCGCGGCACGTGAGCGTGCGGAACGCCGTTTGGCGAATCGCAGCAACCAGGACCGTATCGATCATCGCCGCGCAGAGCTGGCGCTGCAACGGGCGGTGACCCGGATTAACGTGGTCAGCAGCCGCAAACAGCAATAGACTGCAAAATAACGGGCACCTCTTGAGGTGCCTGTTTTTTCTTTCAGAATGACGCCAGAATGATATTTTGGTAATAGATGCCGTTGGAAGCCTTTGCATTACAAAGAAAAGCTGGATTATTACGGCGATGCCAAGTATGATATATAAGGTCTATATTTTTACAGGATAGTAACCGATATATAAATACGTCCCTGTGCAACTTGGATTGATGTGTCAGCGTCAAAGGGGAAGATTAACCGTTTAGGTACTTGCTGCATAAATATAAACGTGATGGAGGATTTATTATGAATCCCGTCGACCAGGTAGCGGCTTCGGTTGGTGTAAACGGCTTGACAGCGATCCTCGTCTCCTTGGCCTGTGTGGTGCTGTCATGGTGGGCGCTGCAGAACTTGAAGCTGGATTTATTGATCCGGCACCCTAAGAGCCCGCAGGGCAAGCTGCTGCACCTGCTGTTGGCGATCGTATTAGGCCGTTTCGTAGCCGCTTTTATTATGGATTATTGGCAATATACCCAAATGCTGAAGTATATGTTTTGAGCATTAAACTGAGTGTTTGTGGGGTTCGTCTACAGACAGATCAGGAAGGAAATTGTCGAATAACATCATTTCATTGTGTCAACAATGGTGAATAAGGACTACAACTCGAGAGCATGTCCATAATCGGGGCAAGAAGCGATTTCTGTGCCAAAACACGCTTTTTCGACAAGATTGGAGCCTTGTGTGCCTTAAATGACCGGTGATATGATGAAATTTAGGGAATGAACCAGGTAAATCTTTTTCCAAATCGGGAAAAAAAGTGAAAATGAACGCGCGGAGGGAACCATGATGAGCAAATTTATCGTCCGCGGTGGCAATGTTTTGGCCGGGAACGTAAAAGTCAGCGGTGCTAAAAATTCAGTGCTACCGATCATTGCAGCGTCTTTACTGGGTGAAGAAGGAGTCAGCGTCATTCGCGATGCGCCCCCTCTTGACGATGTAATGACCATTAATAAAGTGTTAGAGTCGCTAGGAGCAGCCGTTACCTATGACCGAGAGGTCATTACTGTTGATGCGCGGCAAATCGCTTCTTGCGAGGCGCCTTATGAATGGGTGCGAAAGATGCGGGCGTCTTTTCTTGTCATGGGTCCGTTGTTAACAAGAATGGGATTCACCCGGATTTCCCTCCCGGGTGGCTGCGCGATCGGGACCAGACCGATTGACCAGCATCTGAAGGGCTTCGAAGCGATGGGTGCAGAGATCACCCTCGGCCACGGGTTTATCGAAGCCAAGACGAACGGCCGCCTCCGCGGAGCCAAGATTTATTTGGACGTTGCCAGCGTAGGTGCAACGGAGAACATTATGATGGCGGCAACCTTGGCGGAAGGCACGACCATTATTGAAAATGCGGCCAAAGAGCCGGAAATCGTTGATTTGGCGAACTACTTGAACAGTATGGGAGCCGTTGTCCGCGGAGCGGGAACGGGCATGATTCGGATTGAAGGCGTCGAACGGTTGCGTGGATGCGAGCATACGGTGATCCCGGACCGGATCGAGGCGGGTACGTTTATGGTCGCTGCGGCCATTACCGGTGGGAACGTCTTTGTTGAAGGTGCGATTGCCGATCACTTGGGACCGGTCATTTCCAAGCTTGAGGAAATGGGCGTTACCGTGGAAGTACAGGAGAACGGAGTACGTGTGATTGCAGACAAACCGCTGAAAGCTGTGGATGTTAAAACGTTGCCGTATCCGGGCTTCCCGACCGACATGCAAGCGCAAATGATGGCGTTGCTGCTCGTATCCGAAGGGGCTAGTGTCATTACCGAGACGGTATTTGAAAACCGCTTTATGCACGTGGATCAGTTCCGTTTAATGAATGCCGACATTAAGGTGGAAGGACGCAGCGCGATTATCTCCGGGAGCAATAAGCTCAGCGGAGCTAAGGTTTGCGCCACCGACCTTCGTGCCGGAGCGGCACTGATCTTAGCTGGATTGGCAGCGGACGGAACGACGGAAGTCAGCGGGACGCATCATATCGACCGGGGATACGTGGATTTGGCCGAGAAGCTGTCCGGCCTGGGCGCGGACATTTGGCGCATTTCGGTCGAAGAGACCGCTCCGGAAACCGAGAAAGTATCGGCTGCTGCCAAAGAGGAAATCCCGGTATTGAAAATTCAGCCCTCTTGGGCTTAAGGTGAAGTTCATAGATGTAAGATAAACCATGCCGTCGGCATGGTTTTTTCTTTAGCTGAAATGCTCCAGCACCACTTTGCCAATCGTTCTTCCGGTCTCGATGAGCGCATGGGCTTTGCGGAGATTGGCGGCGTTGATGGGGGATAGCTTTTCTGCTGCAACAGGGTGATGCCGCCCCCATGTTCTTCCAGTGTTTTTCTACGGTATTCAAGCAAAAGATATAGTCAACATGTTCATACCCCAGCGCTTGGAGTTGGGGAACAAAAGGTTCAAAGTGATTGATGACCTCATCGGCACCAAGCTCCTTCACCCATTTCACCGATTCAGGACGGGAAGCCGTGCCGATCACCGTAAGTCCGGCATGCTTGGCGAGTTGCGTCGCGATAGAACCAACTCCTCCGGCGGCGCCAATGATCAAGAGCGTTTTTCCGGCATTCCTTTTTCTATAAATATAGAAGTACTTGCAGAGGATTCGAGAAATCGGGTCCTTTTTTTGTGTTCTATCAATTCCTCAAAACTCATATCTATAAGTATAGCGGGCAAACGATATAAGGGCAGAAAGCTAGGTTACTAGCTCGCTAGCACGGCAGCATGATGAGGGCGGGGGGGAATCAATCGATGCAGGAACGATCTCAGGCAGTAAAAATCAATGTGGCACCTCGCCGAGAGGTAAAGCAAAATCAAGAAGAAAGCAGCAACCTTCAGATAGACAATAAGGCAGCGATCCGCCCTTTAGGGCATGACGAAGCGAAAACAACCACAGTGTCGGCACCCGTATCCATGATGAAGGTTCGTCCAAAATCGGAACAAGCAGTTGAATTGAAGCAGGAACTAGGGCAGGGAGGAGTCGCGAAGCAAGGAAGTGGGGGAAGCGAGAGGCCGGCAGATGCAGAATATGCGAGGGCTGGGCTAGAGGGTGCCCGCGGGGTACCTTTGGCGGCACAACCGCTGCGAGCAGTGCCGCCGGAGACCCGCGTGCGCGTAAGCGTCCGCACGCGGCCGGGCCGAACCATCTCCCGCCTGGGCAGGAGATGGTTCGGCGGCACCGGCGCCGCCCCTGTGGCGGCGGCGCTGATCGCGCTGGCGCTGCTGCTGCCAGCGCTGATCGCGTGGCGCACGGCGCAGGCGCCCGCCGTGCGCCACGACCCGGCGGCGGCGCAGACGCCGTCTGCCGCCGTGCCGCCGGCAGCGGAGCCGCGCCCGCAGGACGCGGCTCGCGCGGAGGCTCCGCCCGCGCAGCCGGACGCCGCTGACGCGGCGGCCGCGGGCGGGCCGCCGGTGCGCGTCTATCTCACGCGCACCGGCGTGGTCGAGACCGTGCCGCTCGAGCAATACGTCACCGGCGTGCTCGCCGCCGAGATGCCGGCGGACTTCGAGCTCGCGGCACTCAAAGCGCAGGCCATCGCGGCGCGCACCTTTATCGTCCAGCGGCTGGCCGCTGGAGAACCCTCAGGCACCGGGAGCAAAGATGCGGATGTCAACGACACCATTGAACATCAAGTCTATCTCCCCCGTGCGGAATTGGAAGAGTGGCCAAGCCGGGGGAAGGGCGCAGAGCTGGAGAAGCTGCGTCAAGCCGTCCGGCAGACCGCAGGAATCGTCATGACGTTCCGCGGACAGCCGATCACCGCTTCCTTCTTCTCTTCCAGCGGCGGATACACGGAGAACTCCGAGGAATATTGGTCGCTGAAAATTCCTTATTTGCGCAGCGTGCCTAGCCCATGGGATGCGGCGATCAATCCGAACAACCGCGAAACCGTGGAAATGCCGCTCACCCAGCTTTACGCCAAGCTGGGACAGAAAGTGCCGGAACCGGTGCAGACCGCATTAGCTGCGCTGGATCAGGGGGAAGCCCAAGCCAAAGCGGCGGCGTCGAAGCTGAGTGCCGACAAGCTGTTTAAGATCCTCTCTTGGACCACCGGGCGTCGGGTGAAAGAAATTCGCATCGGCGATAAGGTGTACACCGGCCGGGAAGTTAGGGAGAAGCTGGACCTTCGCTCCAGCCAGTTTACGCTGGCGGTGGCCGGCGATACCGTGAAGATCACCACCTATGGCTACGGCCACGGCGTTGGCATGAGCCAGTGGGGAGCGAACGGGATGGCGAAAGAGGGTTATACAACCACGCAAATCCTCAAACACTACTACACGGGAATCTCGTTTCAGCAGGTCTCCCATTTTCTCAAGTAGTGGCTTGAATGCGAAGTTTCTCTTTTTTCTGAAAAAAAAGTATATAGACGAAGTATAAAAGAGTTCACCCCGGTAACACTGGTTACTGAGGTGATGAGCAAATGAATGAAAACCAGAAAAAAACAAGTCACGAGGAATCTCCTAAAATGGGACTGGGAGAACCGGTGAAGCCGGTATCCGCGTGGAAGAGATTATTGTCAAAGAGATGGGTTTACCCGGCAGCGTATGTGGCGGCAGCGGCAATTATACTAACCTTAGTGTGGGTCTACCAGGATGCGAGCAACAAGCCGATGGACTCGACCCCCGCCAGCGTGACCGACACCGTAAACCTGTCTGGCGAAGAGGAAGCCGCAACGGGAGAGGGAACGACAGAGGAAGAAGCAACCGAAGTCATCGCCTCCTCCGAAGATCTCGCTTGGCCGGTAGTGAATGCCGCCGAAGTTAGTGTGGTGAAGCCGTTCTATGAGAAGGATGGCACGGCCGAAGAACATCAAGCCGCCCTGGTGCAGTACAACGATACGTTTACGCCAAACACCGGGATCGACTTGGCGCGCGAAGACCGTAAGCCTTTCGAAGTCACGGCTGCCATGAGCGGGAAAGTGACGCGGGTTGAAGAAGTGCCGCTCCTCGGGTACGTGGTGGAAATTACGCACGCTAACAACCTGAAGACGGTATACGAAAGCTTAGGCGAAGTTAAGGTGAAGAAGGATGCCGAAGTGAAGCAAGGCGACATTATCGGCAGCGCCGGCCGCAACGAAGTGGAGAAGGATCTCGACAACCACGTCCATTTTGCAATTTATGAAAATGGCGAGCTGGTGAATCCGGAATCCGTACTTCCGAAAAACTAACGTTTTGCAATAACCCATCCATCCCATGTAAGGCACTGCCAGCCGATCCAAACATCGAGGACTACGGCAGCAGGCCTGACGGAGAGCGAAGAGCTCTCCGTTTTTTTGTCCTCATTCGCAATAAGGGTACAAAAAGGCCTTATTTACCGGAAATTCCGGCTTCCCGAGTAAATAAGGGAAAATATTGGCCTTATTTTTTTGATCCAAGCCTCATAAGGCTTGTTTTCCTGAGGATCGAGACAAATAAGAGCCTATTTTGTCCTTATCTCGTGCAGATCAAGCTCGAACGCCCAAATAAGGCCAAAAAAGTCCTTTATGAAGCATGAAGATGGTAACTCCATTACTCCGTTTTACGCACTTCACTTCACTTGTCCAACCGAGCTGCAGCTACTCCCTTAGTAACCAACGGTAAAATAAAAGGCCCCGCAAAGGCTTGTCACGCTTGGAAACAAAGAATATCTAAGCCCGCCCCTCATATAATGTACCAAACTATCTCGAGTTGAGGGAGGCGGGAGCGTGCACGATTACATCAAGGAACGGACGATAAAGATTGGACGGTGCATCGTGGAGACACGGCACACAGTTCGGACGATCGCCAAGGAATTCGGCGTTTCGAAAAGCACGGTGCACAAGGATTTAACCGAACGTTTGCCGGAGATTAATCCGGATTTAGCGGATCAGGTGAAGCACATTCTCGAATATCACAAATCGATTAGACACTTGCGCGGCGGTGAAGCAACGAAGATCAAGTATAAGAAAAAAGGTCAATCCAAACGTGAGGTGATTAGCTCCGTTAATTAATGAGTAATGAATTTATTTAGTTCACTCATCGAACGATAATCATTGAATCAATCCCCTAAAGTATGGTATTTTTAAATATGGTATAAGATGATGTGGATTTTCATCCATTTATCCCGAAATTTCGCGATATTCTTCGACTTTTGTCGATAAACAACACCTAGTCAGCGGGACGCTTCTGCCATATCACATGAGGTAGGACCGCTACGTCCTTTCCGTGATTTACAAAAATACGCTTTGGGGGATCGAATGATGGGCAAGGATATTGGGATTGATTTAGGCACGGCCAATGTGCTAATTCATATCAAGGGGAAGGGAGTCGTACTTGACGAACCTTCCGTTGTCGCCATTGACAGCGACGGGAAACGGGTACTGGCCGTCGGTGAGGAAGCTAGACGGATGGTAGGTCGTACGCCTGGAAATATCACTGCAATTCGTCCCTTGAAGGACGGAGTCATTGCCGATTTTGAAATTACGGAAACGATGTTGAAGTATTTTATTGACCGGGTGGGCGGGCGAAGCTGGTACAGCCATCCGAGAATTCTGATCTGCGCGCCAACGAACATTACGTCGGTCGAGCAGAAATCGATTCGCGAAGCCGCCGAACACAGCGGTGCCAAAGAAGTGTATTTAGAAGAAGAACCTAAAGCGGCTGCAATTGGGGCTGGCATGGATATTTTCGAACCGAGCGGCAACATGGTTGTCGATATCGGCGGCGGGACGACGGATGTGGCGGTGCTCTCCATGGGAGACATCGTCACGGCCTCGTCACTTAAAGTCGCTGGGGACAAGTTTGATGCTGCCATCATTAAATATATTAAAACGAAGTACAAGCTGTTGATCGGGGAACGGACAGCAGAGGATATCAAAATTGGAATCGGAACGGTGCACCCGAACGGACGGCAGGCGGAGATGGATATCCGCGGACGGGACATGGTGTCCGGACTGCCGCTGACCGTGACGATCACGGCGAAAGAAATCCAGGAGGCCCTGGCTGATCCGGTATCCTCCATTGTTGCCACTGCCAAATCGGTGCTGGAGCGCACTCCGCCGGAATTGTCCGCCGACATCATTGACCGCGGCGTGATTTTGACCGGAGGAGGCGCTCTGCTGAACGGGTTGGACGAGCTGCTTGCCGAAGAGCTTCACGTACCGGTGCTCATTGCGGAAGATCCGATGCACTGTGTGGTAAAGGGTACGGGGATTATGCTCGATAATTTGGACAAGGTGCTAAGAAGAAAGTTCTGATCGTCCGATAAAATAAAGAAGGAATGAATTGCCCGAGGAATAGGGCATTTAGAATACATAGCGTTTGGAGGTAAGTCATGCTAAGAGGTCTCTATACCGCAGCATCCGGCATGATCGCCGAACAACGGCGGCATGATACAGTTACGCAGAATATCGCCAATCTCAACACACCGGGCTACAAATCGGTGAATACCGTAGCGCGCTCTTTTCCCGAAATGCTGATTTCCTTGATGGGGGACAAGCAGTCCGGGAACAACAAGCAAATCGGGAAGCTGGTAACCGGGGTGTTTGCGGAAGAGAGCCTGCCGGCGTTTACACAAGGGGATTTGAAGGAAACCGGAAAGAATACCGATTTTGCCTTGATCTCGCAGCTTAGCTTGAATGACCCGGCAACGGGTGAGCCTTATGCGTTTGACGCTTCCGGTAAATTCGTCACAGAGGACGGCGAAGTGATCTATCAGCCGCAGGCCTTTTTCGCCGTTGCGGATAACGAGGGGAATGTACGATATACCCGGGACGGCAGCTTTACGGTGAATGCGGCGGGAGAGCTGAGAACGTCCACCGGTTATCGGGTGCTGGACACTGACGGCAATCCGATCATCCTGAATGCAGGCTTGTCCGTGGACACGTTGTCCAGCGATGAAGCCGGAAATTTAACGGCAGTGGATAATACCGGTGCCCTGGTGAATCTGGGTGCCTTGGGAATTACAGTGGTAGAACAGCCTTACCAGCTTGTCCGTGAAGGCAACGGCGTCTTCCGGGTGGCGGATGAAGAGGCGGCGGGAGTACGTGAGCTGGTGGCTGGAGCGGATGGGGCTGTGGTACGCCAAGGCTATCTTGAGGTATCCAATGTCGATACCGCCCAATCCATGGTGGATTTGCTGGCTGCGCAACGAGCTTATGAATCCAACCAAAAAATCATTCAATATTATGATAGAAGCTTGGATAAAGCGGTTAATGAAATTGGCAAAGTACAATGATCATGTGCGGTTGCTTTTGCTTAATACAGGAGGTGCGGCATGAATAACACCGTCATCAGCGCGATGGTATCGATGAGCGGCATTCAACAGCGTTTGGACTTGCTGGCCGATAATATCGCCAATGCGAACACAGTAGGGTATAAACGAAAAGAAGCCAACTTTGAAGACACGCTGACCCGGGTGCAGAACCAGACTTCCGATCTGAATCTGCCGGGCCGGGCTACACCGTCCGGGTTCACCCTTGGTTTTGGCTCCAGAATGTCGCAGGTCACCGTCAATTATGCCCAGGGCTCGATTCAAGAGACCGGCAATTTGACGGATTTGGCCATTCAAGGCAATGCGATGTTTAGTGTGTTGACGCCGGAAGGTGTCGTTGCCTATACCCGGGGCGGGGATTTTCACATTCAACCGGATCCGGATGATGCCGAGTCAGCCTTCTTGGTGAATCAACTAGGGTATGTGGTCTTAAACGCTGAAGGGGATCCGATCACGTTCCCATCCGATGCCAAGCTGAGCATTGACGCTGACGGGAATATCCTGGCCACCAATGGGGAAGGCACAACGGAAGTGGGACGAATCGCCTTGTTGAAGGCTGAGAAGCCGGAGTCACTCGTTCAGAAGGACGGGAACCTCTTTATCCTGGCCAATGGTGTTACCCCTGCCGACGTGATGGTGGACAACCTCACCCTGCCGACGGGACAACGGGCCAGCTTGCGCCAAGGGGCGCTGGAAGCCTCTAACGTTGATATGACGGAAGCGATGGCGGAAATGCTTCAGGTGCAGCGCGCCTACCAATTGACAGCTCGCGCGCTAACCTCGGGTGAAACGATGATGGGTCTAGCCAACAACTTGCGCGGATAGGTGGGATGCTTCATGAGTGAAGACAGTCAACCGGTGAGCAAACGGCCGGCCTGGATCGTCATCCTGAAGATCGTGCTCGTGTTGCTCGTTCTTGTTGCGGCTCTGGCGGCAGGTATGGTCGTTGGGTATGTTGTGTTCGGCAAACAAGAGATGTCCGATATATGGCACTGGGCAACTTGGAAGCATGTATTTGATCTGGTCTTTGCTCCATAAAGGGCATCCAGATGGCCGCTATTATATAGTAGAAACTGAGCAAAAATAACAAAAATGTCCACAAACTCTCGGCTGACGGGAGTTTTCTTTTTGTAGGCGAAAAATGTATAATGATGGGGGACTTAGGTGAGGAAAAACGTCAAAAGGGCTTTATCCGTAATCGACCGGGAGGTCGTTTGCGGATAAGCCCCTTATCTTAACCTTCGCTTCTGCAGAGGCGAAGGATAACTACAGTGTGACCGGATACCCGCATTTTTATTCAAGATGGGATGCGCACAATCCGAAACTTATGCCATAGATCGAAAGGAGACTTACATATGTTGAACACAAACCAAATTCAGGAGATTCTGCCGCACCGTCCTCCGTTTTTGCTAGTGGACCGTATTATTGAGCTGGAGGAAGGCAAACGTGCCGTTGGGATTAAGAATGTCACGATTAATGAGCCGTTCTTTACCGGGCATTTTCCGGGATACCCTGTCATGCCGGGCGTATTGATTACGGAAGCGCTGGCCCAGGTTGGGGCTGTTGCGATTCTTAACGTCGAGGAGAACCGCGGGAAGATCGGCTTCTTGGCTGGACTCGATGGATTCCGCTTCCGCGGGCAGGTCGTTCCGGGAGATACGCTGCGCTTGGAGGTCGAAGTGACCCGGATGAAGGGCTCCATCGGTAAAGGCCATGCCATTGCGAAAGTGGACGATAAAATTGTTGCCGAGGGAGACATCATGTTCGCCTTGTCTTAATCGGGCGTAATCGTAATCACTAAGGAGGAGAACCTATCATGACTGAAATCAGTAATGCCGTCCGTGAGAAGTTGGCGAGCTGGCTGCAAGACCCAACGATTGATGAAGCAACCAAACAGGAATTGCGTGATTTGGAAAATAACCCGGCCGAACTCGAGGACCGTTTCTATCGCGACCTGGAGTTTGGGACAGGCGGGTTGCGCGGCGTGATCGGCGCGGGGAGCAACCGCATGAACCGTTATACGGTAGCCCGTGCTTCGCAAGGGTTTGCCGAATATATTCTGGAAGCGCATGCGGGCCAAGCCGGGGCACCTTCGGTCGTCATTGCGCATGATTGCCGTCACTTCTCGCCGGAGTTTGCGTTGGAAGCTGCTTTGGTGCTGGCCGGCAACGGCATCGTAGCCAAGCTGTTCCCATCGTTGCGCCCAACGCCGCAGCTCTCCTACTCTGTACGCGCTCAGAAGGCCACCGGGGGTATCGTCATCACAGCAAGTCATAATCCGCCAGAGTACAACGGCTATAAAGTATATAACTCGACGGGCGGCCAGCTCGTTCCGCATGAAGCGGAGCAGGTTATTGCTCGCATTCAGAAAGTGGCATCCTTCGCTCAAGTCAAACGGTTAAGCCGGGAAGAAGCAGAAGCGAAGGGATTGCTCGTATGGCTGGGTGCCGATGAGGATGAAGCTTTTGCGGATACCGTGGCGAATACGAGTGTCAATCGTGAGCTTATGACTTCCGGCGCCGCTAAGGATTTGGTCGTTGTCTTTACGCCGCTGCATGGCACAGGGAACCTTCCGGTTCGCCGCGCATTGGAGAAGCTTGGTTTTACCCAAGTACACATTGTGAAGGAACAAGAATTGCCGAATGGTGATTTCCCAACGGTGAAGTCTCCCAACCCGGAAGAGCGGGAAGCGTTCACGATGGCGATCGAGCTCGGCAAGCAAGTGGGAGCGGATATCTTGATTGGTACGGACCCTGATGCCGACCGGATGGGGGCGGTTGTACGCACGCGGGACGGCGAATATGAAATTCTTACCGGTAACCAATCGGGTTCCTTGCTCGTTCATTATGTATTGAGCCAAATGAAGGAAAGGGGAACGCTTCCGAACAACGGCGCGGTCGTCAAGACGATCGTAACCAGCGAATTTGGCGCCGCGATTGCCCGTCATTATGGGGCTGCGGTATTTAACACGCTGACCGGC
The DNA here is from genome assembly GCF_047200555.1 of Paenibacillus sp. MB22_1. Taxonomy (NCBI): domain Bacteria; kingdom Bacillati; phylum Bacillota; class Bacilli; order Caryophanales; family Paenibacillaceae; genus Paenibacillus; species Paenibacillus sp. MB22_1. The sequence goes on along the minus strand of NZ_JBLADV010000002.1, from coordinate 832,342 downwards.
TTCAAATATATCGGGGAGAAAATGAACGAATTTGAAGCATCCGGCGAGTATACTTATTTGTTTGGTTATGAGGAAAGCTACGGATATCTGGCGGGCAACTATGCGCGCGATAAGGATGCCGTTGTGGCTTCGATGTTGATCTGTGAAGCGGCAGCGTATTACAAGCGTCAAGGAAAGACCTTGATCGACGTATTGGAGGAGCTGTACCAACAATTCGGCTACTACCGCGAAGCGTTGGCTTCCCGTACATTGAAAGGCAAGGACGGACTGGCCCAAATCCAGGCGCTGATGGAAGCCTTCCGCAGCAATCCGCCGAAGGAAATTGGCGGCGTGCGTGTATCCGAGGTGCTGGATTACTCGAAAGGCCTGGACGGATTGCCGAAGGAGAACGTGCTGAAATTCTTGCTGGATGACGGTTCGTGGTTCTGCCTGCGCCCTTCGGGTACAGAACCGAAGATCAAATTCTATTTTGGCGTTTGCGGCACTTCTGCGGAAGATGCCAAGTCGCGTCTGAATCGCATTCAGGACGACGTTCTCGCCCGTGTCGATCAATAATCGGCAAGCGGGTTGGGATACAAATAACAGATGTGGATTCATGCATTTTTGAGGAGGTACCTTAGTGATTCGAAGTTGGCAGCGGTGGAATAACGCTTCCCGAAAATTGTTGTGGGTTTTGGTGATTGTCGGAATCCTGGCTTCTGTGCCGGTGATCGCGCAGCGGGTTCAGACGGAATCCTCCGCGAACAAAGTGGAGTTCGTCTTCAATTACCGAGGATTGTTGGATATCGCCTCGTATCAGGCGAATCCGCAGGCGTATTTGGATGAGCAGCTGGATCGTCTGAAAGAAGCTGGCGTAGGTACCATGGCGATGTTTGAAAGCACGCTGGACGAATTGTCTAAAGCGCGCCGGATTATGGTGTTTAGTTCGCTTGAACTGGCGAAGCTGAACGGTACCGTCGTGACGAACAGCGGGAATTACACCTATTTGGCGTTTACAAGTGCGGAGAACGAAGCGCAGTTGAAGCCGATGATCGAAGCGGCATTCCGCAAGCTGGACGTGCCGGTGGCGAACTGGCAGTATCAGGATCATGGCGGGCTGGCGATTGGAATGGGCATGGAAGAGGCGATGATGAAGCCGATGCCGCTCGATCCGATGGCGTTTGAGATGCTGCGGGAGAAAGGCTTTACGATTTTGCCGCGGCTTTCGGACAATATCCCTTATGATCAGGAAGAGATGGATCAACTGCTGGCCTTTTTCGCTGAAAACGGGGTCAATCGCATTCTGTTCGAAGGCGAAGCGGTGAAAGGCTTTAACGAAGATGAATCGAAGCATAGTCTTCAGGGCTTTGCGGATTTGCTGAAAAAATACAACATCGGCATCGCAGCCATCGAGAATTTGAAGGCGCCGCAAAAAGGCTTCAACAAGCTGGCTTACCTGATCGACTACAACGTGGTGCGCCTGCATTCCTTGTCGGATGCGGAAGCTTCCCAAGATAAGATGACGTTGGCCGACCGGTTCGTCTTGGCGACCAAAGACCGGAACATCCGGATGGTGTACCTGAACGCTTCGGCTTCCAAAGATGTGGCGAAAGCGGCGATTACGAATCCCATCGATAATCTGATCGGCTCGCTGCAAGCTCCAGGGAATGCGTTGCAGCGAATCGAAAACAACGGATTTGAGCTGGGACAAGCCGAAGCCTTCACAATTCACGATGCCAGCTGGCAAAGATATCTGAAGGCGCTGGTTGTGCTTGGGGGCGTAGCGTTTGTGGCGCTGCTGATTTCTTGTTTCCTGCCGTCGCTTACGCTGGCAGCTTTTGTGATCGGTTTGGTGGGTTCGGCTGGATTGTACGTGCTGAAGCCAGTATTGCTTGAACAGGCATTAGCTCTGTTCGTCGCCATCAGCGCGCCAACGATTGCGATGGTGCTGGCGATCCGCAAGGTGCAGGAGCTTCGCGAGAAGCATCCGAACCTTTCGGGCGGTCGGCGGCTGACGCATACGATTGTGTTGTATATCAAAACATCGTTGCTGTCCCTATTCGCTGTACCGTTCGTGATCGCACTCTTGAACAACATTACGTATAGTTTGGTGCTAAATCAATTCCGTGGCGTCAGCCTGCTGCATTTGGCGCCGATCCTGCTGATCGCCGTGTATGTCTTCTTATACCGGGGCAACTCGGTTTGGGAGGAATTGCGCAAATGGCTTAGCATGCGAATTACGGTGCTTTGGGTAGTCGTTGCTGCTGTACTTGGAGTGGCGGCGCTGTACTACCTGTCCCGTACTGGGAATTCTGGAACGTTGCTTCCGGGTGAAGCAGCCTTCCGTTCTTTCCTGGAGAACACCTTTGGTGTTCGGCCGCGGAACAAAGAATTTTTGCTGGCGCATCCGCTCTTTATCGTTGGTCTGTTTGCCGCGTTCCGCTATCGCTGGGCGATGTTCGCGATGATTATCGCGGTGATGGGCCAATTGTCGATGGTCGACACGTTCGCACATATTCACACGCCGGCCGTGCTTTCGTTGATCCGCGATGTTCTGGGTCTCGGACTTGGTCTTGTGATCGGTTTGATTGCCGTTCTGGTTTGGCAAATCATTGAAAGGTGCTGGGATAAATGGTCGCCACGACTGCTAAAACCATAGTTCTGTCGGGGTATTACGGGTTTCGCAACAGCGGGGATGAAGCGGTGCTTCAATCCATCCTGACCGCGTTGGAAGAAGAAGGACTTACCTCGGGCGTGGACATTAAGCCGGTTGTGCTGTCCATCGATCCGGAGTGGACAAGCCGCACGTATGGTGTGGAAGCTGTACACCGGATGAAACTCGGAGAGGTAAGGAAGGCTATAAAGAGCAGCGACGGATTGATCAGCGGAGGCGGCAGCTTGCTGCAGGATGCGACGGGGATCAAGTCGATCCCGTATTATCTGGGTATCATCAAGCTGGCGCAATGGCTCGGCAAGCCGACCTTCGTGTATGCTCAGGGCATCGGACCGGTGAACCGCAAGCTGTTCCGGCCTTTGATCGCTTCGGTGTTCCGGCGCTGCGACTATATTTCCGTGCGCGATACGGAATCGGCCAGCCTGCTCCGGGACATGGGGCTGCGCGGCAAAGACGCCATCCAGGTCGTGCCCGACCCCGTGATGGGGCTGACGCTTCGGGAGCCTGCGGATCGCTCCTCGGAAGGGCACCGCGAGGAAGGCGAGTCCGCTTCCGAGCTGCCGGTCGTTGGCGTATCGGTTCGCTTCTGGAACCCATCGCGAACCGATCTCACGCAGCTGGCCGAGGGGCTCTCGCTGCTCTGCCGCCGCAAGCCGGTGCATATCCGCTTCCTGCCCTTCCATTTCCCTGGCGACGACGAAGCTTCACGTTTCGTGATGGAACGGCTGGGAAATGTGGCGGAACGCGGCTGCACCGTGAGCATCGCGCCAGAGGCGGAGCACCCGCAGGATATGCTGCGGGAGGTCAGCCAGTGCAGCCTGCTGATCGGCATGCGGCTGCACAGCTTGATCTACGCCGCCTCGCAGAACGTACCGCTGCTCGGCGTCTCGTATGACCCGAAGATCGACCATTTCTTAGGTCGCATCGGAAGCGTCCCGGTCGGGACCGCGGAGGAGCTGGATCCGCGGATCTTGGCCGCGGAAGGGGAGCGCCTCCTGCAGGAAGCCGGGACATGGCGCAAGACCCACGCCGCGCAAATTGCCGAACTGAAGCGGGAGGCACGGGTGCCCGCGCGGCGGATCGTTGAATTTTTACGAAAGTGATGGGTGAACAGGTGATGACGATGATCAAGGAAGGTATCCCGACGGTTTCGGTCTTTGGCGTTCCCGTCTGCAAATGGGGGATGAAGGAGACGGTCGCTTATTTGACGGAGGTGGTCGCCGCCAAGACGCCGCACCATGTGATTACGGCCAATCCGATCATGATGATGGCGGCGATTGAGAATCCGGAATATAAAGCGATGATGAAAACCGCCGAATTGATTGTGCCGGACGGAACGGGCCTGGTCTGGGCCGCGCAAAAAGGCGGCGATCCGGTGACAGAACGCGTGCCAGGGTACGATCTGCTGCACGAATTGATGAAGCAAGGGGAGCGCCGCGGTTGGAAGGTGTACCTGCTCGGTGCAGCGCCGGACGTCGTGAAGGAAACGGCTCGCCGATTGGCCCTGCAATATCCCGGAACGAAGATCGCGGGATATCGCGACGGCTACTTCGGTCCGGATCAAGACCAGGAAGTGATTGATGAGATCGTCAAAGCCGCGCCCGATCTGCTGTTTGTCGCCCGGGGGGCAGACACGCAGGAGCCTTGGATCGCCAAGTACAAAGATGTTCTGCGCGTCCCCGTCATGATGGGTGTCGGCGGCAGCTTCGACGTGATTTCCGGGCGAACCAAACGAGCTCCTATGGCCTTCCGGAAGCTTCGGCTGGAATGGCTGTACCGGTTGTTGAAGGAACCTACCCGCTTCCGCAGAATGCTGGCGCTGCCGAAATTCGCCGTACGTGTGCTGCGGGAGAAAGAAAACCTTACGAAAATGGGCTAAAATTCTCGATTTCCATGAATTACTGTGATTTTTTGCGCAAATGCGGGGTTGGTGTTTCTCCTTAATCGGAGTATAATCATTCCGGTGCAGAACAATTGGAGGTCGAAATTGAATGTTGATGATCTATATCATCGGGTTTATCGTTTCACTTGGCTTGGCTTTGGGCCTAACGCCGCTCGTAAAGAAATTCGCTGTTAAGGTCGGCGCCGTGGATGTGCCCAATGCGCGCAAAGTGCATACACGAATTATGCCGAGACTCGGTGGTTTAGGGATATTTTTATCTTTTGTCATCGCGTTTTTTCTGCTTCTTCCATTCTTACCTGACGTATTCACGGTACGCGAAGTGAACTTCATCAAAGCTTTCCTGGTAGGCGGAACGATTACCGTGTTGCTGGGCGCTTTGGACGATCGCTTCGATTTGCCGGCGAAACTGAAATTTCTGATTCAAATCGCGACGGCCTGCGTGGTCGTGTTCGTGTTCGATATCCGGATTGAATTTGCGAATATTCCGTTTCACACGTATGCTGCAGTGGAGACGTGGGTGGCCATTCCGTTCACCATTCTGTGGATCGTTGGCGTGACGAATGCCATTAACCTGATTGACGGATTGGACGGATTGGCTGCAGGGGTCTCTGCCATCGCGATCGGGACGATTGCGGTTATGGCGTTCCTGATGGGCAATGTGATGGTGGCGCTGCTCTGCTTGCTGCTTCTCGGCAGCATTATCGGATTTCTGTACTTTAACTTCCACCCGGCCAAAATCTTCATGGGCGACTCGGGCGCCCTGTTCCTGGGCTTTAGCTTAGCGCTGTTATCGTTGCTCGGCTTTAAGCAGATTGCGATCGTGTCGTTCCTGACGCCGCTCATCCTGATCGGCGTGCCGCTCTCGGACACGATGTTCGCCATCGTGCGCCGCTGGATGCAGAAGAAGCCGATCTTCTCGCCGGACAAGGGTCACTTGCACCATTGCCTGCGTGAGCTCGGATTCAGCCACCGCCAGACGGTGCTGATCATTTACGGTATCGCCGCCTTCTTCGGCGTGCTGGCCGTGATCCAGTCGTCGGCTGCGATGTACAACGCGAACTGGGTGACGTTTGTCGTCATCTGCGTCATGGTCTTCTTCCTGCAAATCGGTGCCGAAGTCATCGGCCTGATTGGCAAAACGAAGCGCCCCGTGCTCGACTTCCTCGCCCGCCTTCGCATGAAGGTGTCGGAGGAGCGCGGTACGAAATAATAGCATTCCTAAATGCAGGGCAATTATGCATTTCTTTACTTGATGATAGGACAACCCTTGACGGTGATGAGCCGCAGGGGTTTTTTTTTTGTGCTTGATTCAGCCGGGTACCCTCCCTGTTCGGCCCGAAGCACCTTCAACCGCTCTGCACCTCTTATAGTCCCCTGATCTAGCGGACTCCAGAGCCGTTATTTGCGCTTGGCTGCTGCTGTTTGGATTCTAACGGACCGTGGAGACCTTATTTCGTGCTGCTTCGGAAGTTTTACGTCAGAATGAGCTCAATAAGGTCTCTGTAGTCCGTTAGGACGGGAAATGAGTGGGAAATCGACGAATAAGGTCATTACGGTCCGTTAGCGAGACGGATGAGGGTTGCCGAGGCAGTGCGCTGAGGAGGAAGGTTACTATTCCTGAAAGGCAGACTGAGCGAACGGGATAATCTAAGAGCGATCTATGCCGGAGCAAGCCACGCCGAAACGGCATCTTTTTGTGCCCCAGGATTTTCGTTGGATTCTCTTTCAAGTTTTCCTAAAATTCTTCCAACTTTCGACCGATAACATATGTAAGTGACGCTTTTGGGCAGTCCCTGCAGAACTTTGACGGGGACATCAACACACACTACACGACAAAGGAGAGATTAATCCATGCAACGCTTGAAGAAGCCCTTCATATGGTTGATGCTTACAGCATTGATCATCACATTGTTGCCATTGGGGTTCGTTCCTACGGCCAATGCTGCTCAGGGCAACTATTTTATTCCGGATGACTTAACTCTGAGAAATACGACTACGTTAACACTCACTCCCGGTCCAGACCAAGTCGCTCGGGATAGCCGAATGTATACAACAACGCTTCCTACGATGACTTTTACCGGTACTTATTCTCAGGTTACTGAGGACTCCCTAAAGGTTAAAGTTGAACGTTTGACCTTTAAAGTTACAAATCAGGCTACGGGTGAGGGGGTCTGGGAGACAGATAGCTCCCAATTTAAGAACGGGAACATCTCTCGAGATACTTCGTCCTCTTTTCAGGATAAATTTAAAGTTACCAACTTGCCGTTATTCCCGGGGTTTAACCGGATCACGTTGTCGGGTTCCCAAAATGGGATAACACGCGAATCTACTTTCTATGCTTTATTTGATCAAGTTCCTTACGTACAAGATTTGAAATTGTTAGGATCCAGTTATGGAACCATTTACTTAAACGAGGGTTCGGAGGTTGTTGCAGATAAAGAAAACGTCTCGATCTCCGGTGAAGTGAAGAACGCGACGGAAGTAACCGTTAGTGTGAATGGGGGCACGGGTTTAGTCACTACATTAACACAAACGGGCAAATTCTTTTCGCCGGCCCTAAATTTGAAACCGGGCCTTAACAAAATCACGATTACTGTTAAAAGCGGCGCGGATTCTGTTACAATTGAGCGCTCCGTTTATTACTTTGATAAAAATAAACCGTTCGATACGATTGCCGTCCAGTATAACGGTGCTGAATATGATGTGAACAATAAAGTGGCAACCATCACAGAAGCCACAACACCGGCACTGCCTGTGTCTGGAACACTCAAGTTCTCGATGTTATTAAATGATACTGGTAATGCCTTTGGTGCATCGCAAGGTGCTGGAAAAGGCAATGTGACACTGACGGATTTCTTCAACACGACAAATCCACCGTTCACGGCATTTACTGCCACAGAAACGGAAATTCCTGCACCAGACGGTGTATCCCGTGCATACAGATTAGTTGAAGTTAGTGTGCCATTCACCTTTGGAAGTGGGGACCAAAAATTTAATCTTAGTGTTCAATATGATGGAACTTATTCGGCGTCTCTGAATATCAACTTTAAATACCTTCCAGGCGAGATTGGTGTTACCGGATTGAAATATATGAAGGACAGTTCAACGCCGCCAGTCAACATCAATGATCTTCCAGATTTGGATGGTACTCAAGCCGATAAAGATAATTTTTACATTTTGGTTACGGCAGACCAAGCGTTTAACAGTAGTGATCTTAAAGCAGTCTACTTGCCAAGAGGGACTACTGGACCAACAATTACTCCTGTAACTACGGGGACAGCAACACAGCATGTTTTCCAAATCACAGGATTTTCCAGTGGTACGCAACAAGTGAAATTTAGCATTGGTACCTCCAGTGCATCCAAAATTGCTACTATTACGTATGCAACGAAAAACTACATCTATGTTGAAGGCTTGTATGATGGTCAAACGATTTCGGTAGATTCAAGTAAAGCGAACCTTTACGTAGATATTAATGGGGAGTACCGCGACTTTGAAAACCTGTCAAATCCACAGTTTTTTGTGAATGGGGTTTCTAATGATAAGTTGACGCCTCCTATTGCCTTTAATCCAACGACGGCTGCGCCTACTTTCTCGATTCAACTGCCGATCGATGTTAACGGCCCCTTGTATTATGGTGAGAACCGTATTAAATTCAGCGGGGTATCCATGGATGGTAAGGGGAATTCCAGAACGGTTGTTAAAGAGTTGAGACTGTACATTCTGGACACAAATGTCTCGAACATCACTGTATTCCGTCCGAAGATTTTTGATCCTGCAGTAACGTTTACAGGTCTGGATCTGAATGATACGAGCGGAGCTAACACACAGCTGACCCAAATCCTTGCGGGCTCGCCTGAGTTTAAGTTGGTTGGAGAGATTTATGAAACTAGCGCCAAGAATTATGATCTGATCATTCAAGGGGCAGGAGCCAAAATTATTAACTTAATGCGGGGCTCCGAGAGCGTCTTTAATTCCCAAACAGATGCACCTACTGCGGATCTGACTTCAACGGCGATGACAAGCACTCAAATTATTACAGGAACCATTGTTCGGAGCGGTAAACCGGACGTTGGTTATGATATGGCTGTATTTAACGGCAAGTTTGTATTGAGAATTAAGGATATTGCACTGGATTCGTTGGGAAGTCAGGTATATAATCTGGAGCTTATCAATTCTACGGGAGCCCGGACTTTGCAAAGGCTGGAGATTTCTCGCGTATTGGCACCATATCGGATTCTATCTCCTGTCCCGACGGTAGGTGATCAGATCATCGTTAACAAGAACTTTGTTCGGTTCGATATTGAGGCTGAAGGTGCAACCCGAGTCATTATTGATAAAGGGGAAGCCATTCGTCGTACGGACCTGCCTGAAAATGCACCGGCAAGATTTATCTATGATTTTGTAGGGCTCAAACCGGATAAGACGACCAAGATCAAAATTCAAATTATACGTGGAACCGAAACGCTTAATGACACTATAGAGGTTTATTATACGAGTGCTGTTGCTGTGGATTCGCAGTATATGACGGAGAAACCGGCCACGAAGTATTCGGCGTTTAATAAAGCGTTGGAGTTAACTTTCCCTAAAGGTACCGTATTAAAAACAGCAAATGTACCTGAGGGTAGCGTAACTAAATTTTATCCGGACAATAAGTTGTTATTTGGGATTGCAGATCCTAAGAACGGGATCTTGGAGCGCCGGAACGATTACGGAAACTTCTTTAACATTGATAAGGACGAAAGAACACCAAATGGCTTAGCAACCTTGACTTTGCCAGAGGACTTGTCCGAGTTGTTCAACTCAACGGCCAAAACAAGCAATTTCACTAGAGTTTCTGATGTTTACTGGATTAACGGTGGTTACGGCGAGTATGGAAGCGGAGATTCGTATAAGCCGGCGACAAATGGTTTGCCGCCATATTCGATTTTGCCGCAGTACTCCGATTCCCAAAACTTCCGGGATCTCTTGCTACGAGAACCAGAAAGAAAGCTTGTACCTTCCCAACGCGGCACGTTGAAGCTAGCCTTCAACAAGAGCGTCGTGGATGAGGCAGGAACTACGGTAACGGTATTCCGATTCACCGAAAATTCGGAATGGGAGAATATCGGCGGGACTGTCGATACAAAGAACAATACCATTACCGTGCCTTTTGATGATTTTGGCTACTATGTTGTCATGAAGCAAAGCCGTGGATTCAGCGATATCACGAACCATCCATGGGCACGGAATATGCTGAATGCTCTGTATTCGAAGGGAATTATGGCAAATCTGCAGCCGAATACGTTCGGAGCCGACGATCTGACGACTCGCGGGGAATTTGCTACATTGCTGGTCAAAGGCCTTAATATCCCATTGAATTATGACAATAAAGTTCAAACTTATTTTGACGTTGTACCAAATGCCAAAACAGATACCTGGGAGTTCAAGTATATTGAAACGGCCTCCCGTGCAGGGATCATTACAGGTATTACTGAAGGATACTTTGGGGTTGAGGAGCCGATCACGAGAGAACAGGCAGCCATGATGATTGCTCGTGCACTCAAACTGAAGCTTCCGGCTAATGATAGTAAGTTGAATGCAACGTTGGCTAAGCAATTCCTGGATTCGGGAAGAATTGATCCTTATGCACGTCCAGCCGTGCAAGCTGTTTACAAAGCGAAAATCATGGATGGACAAAGTGTTACGACGGCAGGCAGCAAGAAAGCATCCGTCAATTTCAATCCAAAAAACAACATGACGAGAGCTGAGGCAGGGAAAGTTGCGGTTGAACTTTTGAAGAAAAGCTCGTCTATCTTCCCTAAAAACCTAAGCTAATAGGCGTTCAATGACTGGAGGCGGCCAAGGTTAACCAAGGCCGTCTCTTTATTTCCAATTACATCTTTTTGTGTTTTCCAGAGCTTTACGTTAAAATAAGCAGAGTAATAGACAATTTGCAAAAGGGTGAACTTGAACAGATGAAACCGATCCTATCGAAACCGCAGTTGGGTTATTCCAAAGCTAAGCGCAAATTTGAGGATAGATCCAAAGTATTGGAGAAGCGCATTGAAGAAACGGCTAAGCTTCAAGAAGTAACCCAAGAGGTTATGGAGAGCCTTGTAATTGAGACGGGCTTCCATGACGCATTCACCGAGCTGCGTGCAGCCGAAAACGAACTGATTGAATGGTCTCATAACACGATGAAGCATGAGAAGACATACAAAGATAACAAAAAAGCCATCGACGAGATGTATGAGAAACTGAATACCGATCCGCAAATGCGGGCTCGTATTATCCAATTGGCCATGAGAGTAAGGTAACTTGCGGCCGCTTGGGTACGAGATTTACCCATAAGGCGTCCAAAATTGGACGTCTTATTTGTCGTGCGCTCACATACAATGGAGATAGCGCGAAAATGGGAAAAGTTGCTTAATGACTGACATATTTCGGCATGTTATACTAATTTCCGTCAGGCGGTAAGGGAGTAAAAAAGGCGTAACTAAGGGGAATCTTAGAAAAGTTACAATCTCGCAATTTTTTTTAAATCCCCCGCAACTTTTTGAAACCTGCTGCGTTTAAGATGTAGAGCATTGGCAATGGCGACTGTTTTAGACATGGCAAGGTCTCCCTCATAGGGAAACTTGTCTATCTATTAGAAAAATTAGCTTTACGGCTCTAGGGACCCATTGTATAATGTTTAGGTAGGATTAGGAAACTAGTCTATTTCTACATTCTATTCATTCTCGTTTACAAGTTTCTGCAGTTCTGCTGCAGACCTAATTTATAGGAAACCTGCTCAAGCTCTGGAAAGGGGGTGCAATGGCTAATGAGTAACACGAGCTATTCATTTAAAGAAAATTCTCATGTGATAGTTAATCAAGGAGGAGAAAAAAAGGTTATGAAGAAAATTTTGTCCGTAGCTTTGTCTACAGCAATGGCATTCTCCATGTTTGCTTCCGTAGCATTCGGTGCTGATGCCAAACTGACTCCAGAGCAACAATTTAACGCTCTGAAAGAAGCAGGTATCGTATCTGGCTTCCCAGACGGCCTGTCCCACTTGGAAAGAACGTTGACTCGCGCTGAACTCGCGAAAATCATCGTTAACTCCCTGAGCCTGGAACCAGTTGACGCTACTTCTTACAACGATAAGAACTATGCGAACCACTGGGGCCGTCCTTACATTGAAGCTGCTACACAAGCTGGCATCCTCAATGGTAAAGACGCAGTTAAGAAACTGTTCGATCCGAACGGCGCAGTAACTGTACAAGAACTGGCTAAAGTTCTGGTAACTGCTCTGAAACTGGAAGTTCCTGCTGACGCAAACAACACAGCATCCGCATGGGCTAAAGGTTATGTAGCAGCAGCTGTTAACGCTGGTTACCTGGCTGACGGCATCAACTACCAAGCTCAAGCGACTCGCTCCCAAGCAGTTGTAGCAGCATACGCTATCTACGAAGCTGCTCAAGTTCCAACAGTTAAATCCTACAACGTTGTAGACAGCAAGAACGTTGAGTTCACGCTTTCTAACGGCGAAGTAGTGAAAGTAGCACTGGAAAAAGCTTTGGAACCAAACAAAGCAACTGAAGTTACTTTCAAAACTGCTGACGGTAAGGAAATCAAAACTACAGTAACTTGGGTTGTAACGGCAGCTCAAAAAATCGTTTCTGCTTCCGCATCTAACTATAAAGAAGTGGTAGTTGAATTTGATGGCGAGGTTGATGCTGCAAGCGCAACAGCTATTGAAAACTACAAAATTGACGGTGTGACTTTTGACAGTGCTTCTTTGTCCAGTGACAAGAAAACTGTTACTTTGCTGATTGCTGAAAGCAGCGCAAACCTGTCTCAACAAAATGAAACAACTTTGAAAGTTAGCAATGTTAAAAACAGTGATAAGTCTAAAACTTTGAGCGGTGAAGTGAAGTTCAAAGCGGTAGACGTTACTCTTCCTGAAGCAACAAAGGTTGAGGCTTTGGGTACTAAGGCTTTCAAAGTGACTTTCTCTGAGCCTGTTACAGCAGCTTCTGTAAGTGCTACTTCGCATTTCCGTGTGGATGATAAAGCGATCGCTGGATATGTAACTTTCTCTTACCCGAACGTTGCTATTATCACTACGGATCTTGCTGTTGGTACACATACTTTGAAGATTAGCGATGTAGTTGATTTCGCTGGATTCAAAGTAGCAGATAAAACTTATGATTTCACTGTTGCAGAAGACAATGCAGCTCCTGAAGTTACATCTGTTAAAACTACAGATGTGAAAAAAGTTGAAATCGAGTTGAATGAACCTGTTAAATCTGTCTCCAAGGTGTACCACACTTCTTCCGGTAAAACTGGTGTTGCAGAAGTAAAAGACAACAAAATCATTGTTGACTTTACTGCTAATCCGCTTAGCCTGGGAGAAAACACCATTTATTTGCAATCTGTAACTGACTACAGCAATAACTCTGCTGATCGTGAAGTGAAAGTAACACCTCAATTGGATACTACTCGTCCTGAAGTTGTTTCCGTTAAGGTGGAATCGGCTTCTTCCAACAACAATAAATTTACAGTTGAGTACTCCAAAGATGTTCTGTCTACAGATGCCGAAAATCCAGACAACTATGTTCTGAAGAATAGTAAGGGTGAAGTTGTTACTGGCAAAGGTTTCTCCAGCAAAGGTCATCCGTACAGTGTTAAGTTTGTTCGCGATGGTAGCAGAATCGTTGGTAACAAAGTAGAGTTCTATTCTATCGGTGCGCTTAGCGAGGGGACATACACTTTGGAAATTTCGGGTATCCGCGATACTTCGACAATTGCAAACACGTTGTACCCTTACAGCACAACTGTAACTGTTAGCGATGTATCTAAACCGGAAGTTGCAGCTAGCTGGTATGAAGAAATTCAATCTGGCGGCAAGTACACTCTGGAAGTGTTTATTCAGTTCTCTAAGAACATCGCAGTTGAGGGAACTGGTACAGCAATCGATGTGAACAAATATAACTATGATATTGTTGCGACAGGTGTTACTACTGCTAACACTCCGATCCCAACAAATTCTAAAGTTGAACTCGTAAATGCTAATACAGTTCGCATCACGTTCCCTGCGAAAGATACAACATATTTCCCTACTGGTACTCCGCGCCTTAACCTTCGTGTTACGAATGTAGCGGATACACAAGGTAACTACATTGCTAATAACTTCTACACAATTCAAGACGTTAAGAGTAAGGCAACTTCTCAAATCACTTTGAATAAAGTAGAAGTTACGGCTAAAGACGTTGTTAAAGCAACATTTAATGGTATTCTCTCCTACGTATATGCAGATGACTTCAAATTGACTGATGGTACTACAGATATTGGTCTGCAATTTGTTTCGCAGGAGTATGATGGATCTAAGACAATTGTTACTTTCAAACCAGTTGATGATCTGTCTACTGATCCTACCGACTTTGACTTTGTTGTAAGTGCAACTACACCAAGATCCGTGAATGCTTATGGAATTTCTGTTCTGTCTGGCGACACTGTTACTTTGACAGACAAAGTTGCTCCTGAGTACGTAGCAAACAGCTTCACTGGTGCTGATGCAACGGGTACTACAGGTCGATACACTGCAACATTGAAGTTCTCTGAAGATCTGGGCCCAGTACTCAATGTTCCTGGGGCATTCAGTGTATACGTTAACGGTGTCAAGGCTACAGTTAATAGCATCGCAAATCATGCAACAGATGCTGACAAATTGGTAATTACATTTACAACAGATGGCTCTGTTGTAATCAATTCTAATGATCTTGTTGAAATCTACCTGAATGAGTCTGTTAACACGGCTGCAAAAGCTGTAACCGACGCTTCGGCAGGTAAAAACGCTGTTACTTCTGTATCTGTATCCAAACGTCAACCATAATAACATATGTGGTAATTGCTATTTATGGGAAAGAGAGGTTGCCATTAAGGCAACCTCTCTTTTTAGTGTGGCGTGCCCAGCTAAGCACGCATCGTCTAGCCGGTGAAAGTCCGGTCGCGGGAAGGGCCAAGCCCCCGCGTAGCTAGGATACCTACGTATGGCGAAATCTGTACGTAGAAGCGTATCGACGAAAGTACCTGTCAGAGGCAGGGCGAGCAACATACCAGGCCGTAACATGAAAGTGAATCCTGCCGCGTCGTCAAAAAGGCCTCGCAAGAGGGAAAAGAGGAAGCCGAGTCCCGCGTACATGGACGAAGGCCATGGAAGCTGCCTAGAACTTGGAGCGGCAGTGAAGAATCCTCCGGCGTAGAGGGAACGGCATGGTATGAAAGAGGATGCAGTGAACTGGGGAGGCCCTCCCCTGCACGGTCGCAGAAACCGTAAAGAGGCCTTCTATAAGCCCCAGAGGTGAAGTGAACGGTCTGCAGGAAGGGAGTCCGAGGGGCTCATAGTACCGTGGAACGCAGGACAACACAACCTGCGGGAGGGAAGGAGCCCTGCTTTGTTCAAGTTTCTTGAGGAGGTACGAGTCAGTGAATGCCAAACGGCTAACAACACCAGAGGAAAACGTTCAAGAACTCCAAGGGAAACTCGGTCATGCGGCCAAGGAGAACAAGAAGCGAAGATTTCACGCGCTGTACGACAAGGTCTATCGGGTAGACATCTTATGGGAAGCGTGGCGAAGGGTACGAGCCAACGAGGGCTCGGCAGGAGTGGATGGAGAGACGTTGGCAGACATCGAGAAACAGGGAGAAATGCGTTTTGTGCTTGAATGTCAACGGCTACTGAAAGAAGGGAAGTACCATCCACAACCCGTTAGACGCCACTACATCCCGAAGAAAGATGGCAAACTGCGACCGCTGGGGATCCCGACGGTGAGAGACCGCGTCATCCAGATGGCGACCAAACTCGTCATGGAACCCATTTTCGAGGCGGATTTTCAGGACACGTCTTTCGGTTTTCGGCCTAAGCGGAGCGCGAAACAGGCGTTGGAGCGAATCCGGAAAGCATGCAACCGCAAAGGAAATTGGGTGGTCGACGTCGACATCCAAGGCTACTTCGACAACATCAATCAGGAGAAACTGATGAAGCTGATCGAAATGCGGATCAGTGACAGGCGAATCTTGAAGTTGGTGAGGAAGTGGTTAGGTGCGGGAGTGATGGAAGAAGGAAACATCCGACGCTCAGACTTGGGTACACCGCAAGGGGGAGTGATCTCACCACTGCTGGCGAACATCTACCTGAATTACTTTGATCTTCTGTGGGAACGACATGGCGGTAAGCTTGGGGAACTGACGCGTTATGCAGATGATCTGGTGATCATCTGCAAGACGAAGAAGGACGCACAGCGGGCCTATGAACTCATACGAGCGATTATGGAACGCCTGGAATTAACCCTGCACCCCACGAAAACGCGCATCGTTGGACTTTGGACTGGGGAAGAAGGCTTCGATTTTCTGGGCATGCATCATCGAAAGACGAAGGCCGAAACATCCAAAGGCCAAGTGTACTACACAACCCAGCAGTGGTTGTGCCGGAAGGCGGAAGAGCGAATACGGGAAGGGGTAAAAGAGCGATTAGCTCCGCCAGGTATGCGACGCCTGAGTTTCGAAGAGCACGTGGAGTACCTGAATCCAAAGATTCAAGGCTGGCGCAATTACTACTACACAGCTTACAGCCAGAGGAAGATGGCGAAGTTGGATTGGTATATCCGGCAGCGGTTTGCGAAGTGGTATGCTAAGAAACACAAACGCAGACGATGGTTGAGTTCGCTGCGCGAAGTGAAGTCTTTGTCTATTCAATATGGACTTAAAACGCTCTTGTAATCTGCATGCTCATGATGACGAACATCGGAAAGCCGTATGAGGGAAAACCTCACGTACGGTTTGATGAGGAGGGGCTGGGCCCCGCCCAGCCTTTCACTCTAGCCACGCATGGCGATTAACTAGGTGGTGAAAGTCCACTGTGGGGGTTTGTAGTTACCAACCACTAGCCAAGAGCAAGGGTGTCCACCGCGAGGTGGAATCCAAAGGAAGCTGGAGGCAAACTTCCGGCCCAAGGAACACGAACATCATCAGGCATAGGATACGGGATGAGTCTGCTAAACAAGACGAAGTCCAATTAACTACACGGACGTACCAATGTAAATGATGTGGGTATATGGAAGGAAAGTGAATCGTCTTACCGTGGGAGGTCTCATGGACGTGAGGAGATGCACTTCGAATCACGGTTGAAACAAGATTTATCATGAGAAGTCAGCAGAGGCCATAGTGCGTGCGTGGCAGCACGATCATCAGGCGGGTTCAAGTCCCGCTGAGCCTCGGACTAGGGGGCTCATATCCAAACCCGGGGGTAACGCCTCGGGGGCCGGCAAATTAGCTTTGCCGGAAGGCAGGGCGTCTGCCGCGAGGCAGAGTCTGAAGGGCTTGAGGAGAAGTACCAGGCCGTAGTGAAACGGGGCTACCCGAATTGCGAACCGGTCGGCCAAAGATGGGGCAAGGTCGAGTCTGCACTATGGAGACGAAGGCGTTCTAGTCCACCCATCGCACCAAGGTGTGTGCGGGCGGCATGGTACGGAAGATGACGATGTGACCCACGGAGATCTCGTCATGTCTGAAACAAATGCACTTTCAGGACGAGTGGGTAAATAAAGTCGAAGCGGTCGTGCCGCGCCCGCCGCTTCCAAAGAACGCGCGGCAGTTTCAGTAACGGATGCTATAAGGAAACCCCGAAGTGCATACCGGAAGCATGGCGAGAAGTCGGAGAGCTGCGTATTACTTTGGAACGGACGAACAACAGAAACGTCCGGATCAGCCGCTCTGGTGCGGTTGGCTTCTGCTCGCTCAAAAGGAGAGTCAGAAGGGGAAGGCGGCTCGCTTTATGGAGACCGGAACTGGAGTGCGTTTCGCAAGTAGGCGGCAAGAGACGGACAGTTCCCTTTGTGAAAGACCCATAACTTGCAGGCGGAGGATACGAAACGCATGAAAGCAGAAGGCACAGAACGGAAGGTTCATTCATTAATCGACAAAGTGTATCACCGAACAAACTTGGAGATGGCATGGGAGTCGGTGAGAGCAAACGGAGGCAGTGGGGGCATCGACAAGGTCGCCATCCCGGCATTTGAAGCAGTAGCCGAGATGGAGTTGGAACGCCTGCACGAAGAACTGAAACAGGGGACGTACCGACCGATGCCGGTCAGACGGATTCTCATCCCCAAGAAAGGGAAACCGGGTGAAAAGCGACCGCTGGGCATTCCGGCGATACGGGACAGGGTATGTCAACAGGCTTTGAAAAACAGGCTGGAGCCTATCTTCGAACCTCTGTTCAGCGAGTGCAGCTTCGGATACCGACCGGGTAGATCGACACATCAAGCGATGCGGAAGATTTATAGCGAACTCATGGATGGATGCGAATGGATCGTGGACGCGGACTTGCGGGATTTCTTCGGGACGGTCCATCACGAACCGCTCATCGATATGATTGCGGAGCAAGTCAGCGACGGCAGAATCCTCAAACTAATCAGGCAAATGCTCGAAGCCGGGTATATGGAAAGCGGAAAGAAATACGCTACGCCAAGCGGAACACCGCAAGGCGGCTTATGCAAAGCTTAGCATAACCCTCCTTATGAGAAGTAACTCATTATGCAAAGTAAATTGCTAGAACCCTTGTAACCTAAATGATCCTAGTCCAATTTACTTTGCATAATATCGATTTTGGTTAGAGACTGGAAAGCCAGTTTATGAGATCTTCATCTTGGTTCCATTGCGGCAGTCCCTCCGAAACCATGTTCGGATAGGCCTGCTCCAATGCCTTTCGTTTCAACTCCGTATCCGCACGCGCATAAACCTCCGTTGTTGCAATATCGACATGCCCAAGCAGATCCCGGATGTAGATTAAATTAACGCCGGCCTGTAGTAGATGCATTGCTTTCGTGTGCCTCAAAACGTGCGGAGTCACTTTTTCAGGAATGGCTGAAGATACGGTACGCGCAAGGGAAACGTATTTATTCAAAATAAATGCCACGCCTTCTCGCGTCATTTTCCTTCGCTGTCGGTTACAAAATAACGGCCGATCCTGCTTGCCGTTCTGGAGCAAATGGTTTTCGGTCATGTACTGTCTGAGCACCGCCTCCGTGTTAGACATAAGAGGAACATGCCTTGTTTTCTGTCCTTTACCAGTAAGGCTTAGAACCGGAGGTGGGTCTAAACGAACGTCCCGAACACGAAGATCAACTAATTCCTGAACCCTTGCCCCCGTATCGTACAAGACGGATAGCAGTGTCGCATCCCTTCGACCTCCGGACGTTGTTAGGTCTGGCTGCGCCAGTATGAGTTGCAATGCGTCCGGTGTAAGGTGGTTCACTATCGGCTTCGGTGCCTTTTTCATCGGAATGGCAAGGATCTTTTGGTAAGTGACTAAACCGACAGGATGCTCCGTCTGAACGTAACGAAAAAACGCATGAACGCAAGCTAGACGTTGGTTTCGCGTAGAGATGCCGTTTTTTCTTTCCTCTTCGAGCCACTTTAGAAAGGCGAGTATGAGTGTCTCGTCTACTTGTGCAAAAGTGAGTCGTTCGATCGAGAGACCGCTCTGTTTGCAGTAGGTGAGAAACAACTTAAACGTGTCACGGTAAGAAGAAATCGTATTAGGACTCACGTTCCGTTGCCCAGGAAGATAAGCAGATAAATATTGGGATAAAGCTTTGGCAAAGTCAGTCGGCTTCAAAACCCTCGCCTCCCATGGCGGGGATCACGTGACCGAAGACATGTTCCACCTTTGCTGTAATATCCGGATATAGCTCTGCGGTAAGCCGCAAATATTGGGATGTGTCGCTGAATGAATGGTGTCCCAAGTAAGTTTTAAGGATAGGCAGATAAGCGGTTAGATCCTTTCCTTCCAGAACCCATCGGCGCAGGCAATGTACAGCAATGTATGACGGAAGTCGTGGATTCGCGGCCCCTTTCCCCAACCGCCGTGGGAAATTCGGGCCTTCCATAGGAATTTTCTGAAGTTCTTGTACACATTGTTATGGGTGACTGCTTCTCCGTTTGGAGCCGGGAAAAAATATGCTTCGGTACCCGAAAACATGTGAACCTGCTTCACATAGGCACGGCAGCGCTGAAGGAGCTCATGGGAGATAGGGACGAGTCGGTCCTTATTGAACTTCCCATCCAAAATGGTTAGCACACCGCTGTCCAAGTCCACATCCCGCATTTTCAGTTGAAGGGCTTCAGAAATTCGCAGACCGCAACCATAGAGCATACGAAACAAGAGCGGCATAATCCACTGTCTGTTAGGGACTTCGGGACGGTAATGACAAGCGTCTGTCTGTTTAAAAAGCACCGCGAGCTCTTCACTGCTGAAAATGTACGGGATGTATCGGGGCCCCTTTGGCATGATGTTCTTCGGCACTACATAAGCTTGAACGCCAAGACGGCTCATAAACATAGCCAGTTGCCGTACGGCAACAATCCGGTTTTGCTGGGTAGCCTGGGCTTCATTCGGTTGCTTTTGAATCCACGCCTGGACCAGTTCCTTGGATAGATGTGGTTCTGTACAGCCATGCGCCACACAGAACTGATCAAACTTAAAGAGCACCTTCGCACTGCTGTCATACTTGTAGCCAAGCGATTGTTTTTGGCGAATCATAGCTTGGATATGCTCTTGGAAAGGGCTGTGGAAGAAGAATTCAGACATGAAGAAGTACCCCCTCAGGGTTCAACGCGCATTCGCGCAACATGTCTACGTCCACCTTAAAATAAACAGAAGTCGAATCCGAACTGACATGCCCCAGTATGTCCGAAATAACGGATAAAGGCGTATTCTCTTGAAGAAGCTTGCTTGCTAATGTGTGCCGCAAAGAATGCATACCTTTCTTCTTCTGAGGGGAGATCGGAATTTTCGCCAGCCTCATGTATTTAACGATGATCTGGTGTAACCTGTCCTCATCCGCGAAAGGCTCCAATGGCGCAAGATGACGTAAGAATACATAAGGGGATTCTACCTTAGGACGGCCATTCTTGAGATAGTCAATGATCGCCCAGCCGACATCTGGCAGAAGCGGCAAGTTCAGCTCCCTGGAGGTTTTCGACTGTATAAGCGAAATACGATTCTCTTGCCAATTCAGATTCTCCAGTTTCAAGCGTTTGAGATCTATTGTCCGTAGACCTAAGCGTGCAACTAAGAGGATCATGGCGTAATCCCTTTTTCCAGCCGGATTGCCCCTGTCAATCGCTTCGAGCAATTTGGTGACATGGTCTGGCGTCCATACGGACGGAATACGGTTCTGCTTCCTGGCCTTTATGGATGGAATGGTTTCGGTCAGATCTTGCGGGTGAAGTTGGTTGCTGTGAAGGTAACGTAGAAATGACCGTAGCGCACAAAGTTGCTGCTCGACCGTTTTGTAGCTGTATCCAAGCAGGGTATTGATGTAGTCATTCAGATCGCGAGCGGAGATATCTGCACAATTTCGGACGCCTTTGGACTCCAGAAAGCTCAAAAATTTCTCGGCGATCTTTCTGTAATGATCCTGTGTTACCTTTGAATATTCTTTCATTTCGCAGTGTATGACGTAATGATGGAGCCTTTCTTCAAATGTCTTGCTCTGTAGAAGTTTCCTTTGCTTGTAATACCTGCGGAGGATACAGCCGTGTTGCTGAAAATCCCCAAGCATTCTGACCACTCGAAAGACGTTGATGATCGATTGCGTGAGTTTTCCCGTTTTCTCAAGTTCGAGGAAGTTGTACTCACGTTCAAGAAAACGGAGCCCAGCTTCCTCAGTGAATCGAGCGGTTTTTTCTGATTCTAGAAATGTGGCGACTCGTCGCCACATCGACCTGTAATACCTGATCGTTTGCTCGTTGTAATGCAGACGGTAAAGCTCTTTCTCGAGTCGAGCAGTTAATTCCGAAAATGGTACTTCCATGATGCTACCTCCGAATTGTATAGTGAGAAGTTACTTCTCCTACTAAACATTTCGGAATATTATGCAAAGTAATTTTGGTTGAGATCCTTTGCTGGCCTGGATTTGTAGGTTTTACTATGCATAATAAGTTACTTCACATAAGGAGGGAACCTAAGTCCGATTCTCAGCAATATCATGCTGAATGAATTGGACAAGGAACTGGAAGCAAGAGGACATCGATTCGTGCGATACGCAGACGATATGCTCATATTCTGCCGGAGCAGGAGGAGTGCGGAGCGTACCCTGACGAAAATTCTCCCTTACATCGAGAAGAAGTTGTTTCTCAAGGTAAACCGGGAGAAAACGATTGTGGACGATGCGACAAAAGTTAAATTTCTTGGCTTCTCATTCTACCAGAGCAAAGGGGAAACGCGGGTCAGAATCCATCCCAAATCCGTATCCAAGATGAAAGCTAAAGTGAAAGAGCTAACGTCGAGAAGCAACGGAATGGGCAACACCGACCGGGCGCTGAAGCTTAGGCGCTACATCATGGGATGGGTAAATTATTTCAAGCTTGCTGACATGAAACAACTACTCCAAACCACTGATAAATGGATGAGAAGGCGTATCCGAATGGTCTTCTGGAAGCAATGGAAACGAGTGAGGACGAAACTCGAAAGGCTTATATCGCTCGGAATTCATGAACAGAAGGCGTGGGAATACGCAAACACAAGAAAGGGCTATTGGAGAATCTCCAATAGCCCAATCCTCTCGAAGTCCCTCGGTAACAATAGGCTGAAGAACCTCGGATTCCTTTTCTTTTCTGATTATTATCGACAAGTTACTGCGCATTCCTAATGGAACCGCCGTATACCGAACGGTACGTACGGTGGTGTGGGAGGTCGGCTGCCCAATTAATGGGTAGCCTCCTACCCGATTCTCTCCAATGCAGATTTTTCGATTAGAAGTCGAAACATTTCTTGGCAGAATACGTTATATCTTATAAGAAACTTTCTGCATGGGAGGAAATCAATTGAAAAAGATACCAGCTCTGGCAGCAGCACTAGGTGTCACTTTATTACTAACAAGTGCACAAGGAGCTTTTGCAGCTACTGCGACCAAAATATCAAAAACTCCTGTACAGGAGAAAACGGTTGTCCATACCTTAGCTAATTTGAATCCTATTAAAATTGGGAATAAGAGCACAGTTCGGTTAACAGATGTTAATATCCTTACTCAAGATGAAGAAAATATTCTAACCTACACATTAACAATTACAAATGGTGAGGGTAAAACATTGGATCTGTTGGATTACTGGTCCAAAGTTAAAACCACCAGTGGAACGACGTACAGCACATCTCTTATGACTAAGGACAAGTCTAAGAAAACACTTTCTGCAGGATCTTCTACAACTTTGACCTATGTTGCTAAGGTCGGTAAGAATGTCACCATTAGCAACTTGGTGTTCCAGGTGATTAAGTGGGATTTTAACCAGGCAAATTATGAAAGTTTAAAAGGGCAGTTTAAGATCCCTGCTACATATTTAACATCAACACCGTCCAATCAATCGAAGACATTAAAAATGTTCGATACACCAGTTAAGGCAAAGGTAAGCCAATTTGCTTCCTTTACCTCTGGTGATTATAACTATGTCAGCGTAGGGTTAAATCTACAAAACATTGGCTATAACCTGTTCCAAGATCCTAAAATTAAGTTTGTGATCAAAACAGCAAATGGGGCAAGCTATCCGATGTCCGCCGATCCAACCAGCTCGGATTATAAGATTCAACCTCAGGACAATAAGACCTTGAATTTGATGGCTGAAATTCCTAAGAGCATTAAACTCACGAACTTGGAATTGCAACTGATTCAAGAGGATGAAACGTCGAAGCTCAACTTGCCGATTGCGACCATGCAATTACCGAATGCATCAAGTCAAGCCTTAGCCGTTCAACCTAACATCGAGAAGTTTATCGCCTTGGGGAGTGGCAAAATTGCCGTTAAGGTTAGCAGCGTAACGTTGTTGCAGAGCTTTGATGAACATAGTTTATCGATTCGTTTTAACTTTAGAAATACCACAGGAACGACCGTAACCATCCCTAAGTATCAGTTCCAGCTTCAAACCAAGGATGGCTACCGTCTTCCGATCACCACTCAGGTGCCGGACAATTATGTACTTGAGCCTCTTGAAGAGAAGACCATGAACTTAAGCGTAAGCATACCTGCAAATGTGAATGCACAGAATGCGCAGCTCTTTATGAATCTGCCTGTTGCATCGGATTCTAAGGATAACTTTAGTTATCCAGCCGGGATTTTTGCTTTGCCCGAAGTTCAACCTCTTCAGAATATGATTGGCCAAAAACAATTTATTCAGACTCAAAACGGCATTTTAGGCGTCACGCTTAGTTCGATTCAAAGATTGCCGTGGAGTGATGGCGACTTGGTTTCTGCTAAAATCACAATTAACAACACCGGATTTAAAACCATCTTGCTTCCGGAATTGTCAGGACAAGTGAAGCTTGATAGTGCTACCCTTACTACAGGCACAAACTTCATTACCTCACAGAGCGTAGGTTTATTGGGGCCAAATACTTCAACGGATGTTTACGTGGTGACTAAGGTACCAAGTTATTTGAGTTTCAGCCAGTTGCAAATTGCTCTATTGGAGAAGCTGGGTGAAAATAGCACTTCTGAGTGGGTGCAATTTGTCAATGGGGGTTCGTTGCCAGAACTTCCAACCATCGCAACCGGATCAAGCTATAGTTTGGATACTCCTGGGCGTAATGAAGAATTAAGGGTGCTTCGTTCACTTGTTTATAGCGGTACCTCATCCAATCTAGTTTACACTGAGCTGGAAGCCCAAAATAAGGAGGATCGTCAAATCGATCTGTCTCAATTTGCGGGTGCTTTCATAGGATCTGAGGGACAGACATATAAGGCAACGGTGAGCCAGATTGAAACCTCTGCGGGTCCTGGAGAGAAGAGCATCGTGGCATTCTGGGCTAAAGTACCAAGAAACATTTCGACTTCAGATATGAAGTTGGTCGTTGGTGAAGGTATCACAGATAATAAAATGACGCCAATTAAAGGTGAACCAACAGGCTATGTCAACGCAGCTGCGTTGGAGCTTCAGTTAACTACTCCGAGTATCAAAACAAATTTAACTAACTTGGACTTGTTCCCATACTCGTTAACTGTTAAAAATGTAAGAGCCACCTTGACTGGTTCAACTTCTGTGAACGTTGTATTTGATTACAACATGACGAGAAACATGGACTATGCGATTGGTGAATTTGGCCATAAATACTTAATCGAACTCGTCGATTCTTCAGGTCGGGCCTTCGAGAAAGAATTTGTGCCAGAAACTGACCTTAAAGTGACCAATGGTGGAAGTGCAAGCTTCTCTTTTGATGATGCTGCCTTCCAAGATAGAACTTCTGGAAGCTTCCAATTTAATGTGTACGATGTATTCCAGGGACAAAAACTTAAATTAGGCAGCCAAGCCTTTTATTATATCTCTTCTTTATACCGCTAATAGCAATTCGAAACAAGCCCAAATCCGGAGGGATTTGGGCTTGTTCCTTTCTACCAAAACCTCTATCATAGACATAACAGAGTCATAGAGGAGGAACATGATGAAGACGGGTTGGAAAATCGCAACGGCCGTGGTATTGATTGGCGGCAGTGTTTGGGCAGGATCGCTGCTGAATATGCAGGCGGAAGGGGCAGGGACGACGCCAGGAACCGCAGATGACCCCGTGGTTACGAAGAGCTATGTGGATCAAGCGATTCAACAAGCCCTTGGTGGTGGAAGCTCCAGTACACCTAACGCACCATCAACTGGAGATTCTGACAGCAGTTCCAGCAACGAAGGAATTAAAATCGTGGAAGTCAAACCAGGCAAGATCCTTATTGCCTCTGCAGGGGCGGAGTTTATTGTTCGCGCCGGTAAAGCTGTAGTATATAGTGCGGATGCTAATGGTGTCGCAGACCTCACTGACGGGAAGGATATTCCGAACGGTGGAACAGTTACGAACAACCATCTGTTGTCTTTCCCAAGAGAAGGCAGAGGGATTCAAGTTCAAGAAGGCGATACCCACAACCTAACGGTCATGGTACGGGGCGGATACCAAATTAAATAGCCCGAGAATGCCCGGACACGCGGTTGCTTGGAAGGATTGGGCAGCACAGACAATACTTCCTGAGCGTAACGAAGGTAAAGTGAGGCGATGCTACTCCTGAAACCAATTTCTCAGGAGGTGTCTGGATTATGGCAAGAGGTAATCGGAAAATCGTACCGGAAAGTCGTCAAGTCTTACAACAGTGGAAATATGAAATCGCCGCTGAGTTTGGTTTGCCCGTAGGATATGGTGCGACAGGAGCGGGAGCGGATACAGAATTCGCCGGTGAACTGGGGGCCATTGGCAGCGGGCAAACCTATAGTGGAGGCTGGGGACATTTAACTTCCCGCGAAAACGGCTCTGTCGGCGGAGAAATTACGAAACGCCTCATCGCCCATGCTGAACGGAACTTTATCCTATAAATTATTCCACAAAAGTCATGAATTATTTTGACATGACTTGGCAAATGCGATACTATTTGCTTTGAGGATGTTAATCCAACCTTTTCCGATTTGGGAAAGGTTCATTTTTTGATTGGGCTTTATATTGTATTGGATAGACAGGCTGTAGCCATACTATCCAAGGGAGGTTGAAACTATGTCCGTACAAGGGCGACACCTATTTACTTCCGAGTCTGTCACTGAAGGGCACCCGGATAAAATTTGCGACCAAATTTCCGATGCGGTACTTGATGCTTTTTTGGCAAATGACCCTTATGCTCGGGTAGCCTGCGAAGTGTCTGTAGCCACTGGGTTGGTGCTGGTAATCGGGGAGATCAGTACGAAATCCGAGTATGTCGATATTCCAGCGATCGTTCGTAAGACGGTTAAGGAAATCGGCTATACGCGTGCTAAATATGGTTTTGACTACAGTACCTGCGCCGTTCTGACATCGCTGAATGAACAGTCAGCTGATATCGCGCAAGGCGTAAACGCCGCTCTGGAAAGTCGCGACCAAGCTCAAGTCGATAAAGAGACAGAAAATATCGGGGCTGGCGACCAGGGCTTAATGTTCGGGTTTGCTACAAACGAAACACCGGAGTTAATGCCGTTACCGATAGCCCTTTCGCATCGGATTGCACGCCGCCTTTCCGAAGTGCGTAAAGACGGAACGCTAGATTATCTTCGTCCCGACGGTAAAACCCAGGTGACGATTGAATATATTGACGGCAAGCCGAAACGTGTAGACACGATTGTCGTATCTACGCAGCATGCTGAGGAAATTACTTTGGATCAAATTCAAAGAGATATTAAGCAGCATGTTATCCTCCCTGTCGTTCCCGCGGAGCTGCTGGACGGGGATACGAAATATTTTATTAACCCGACAGGGCGTTTTGTTATTGGCGGACCTCAAGGGGATGCCGGCCTAACGGGACGCAAAATCATTGTAGATACGTATGGCGGTTATGCTCGTCATGGCGGCGGGGCTTTCTCGGGGAAAGACCCGACAAAGGTAGACCGATCCGCAGCGTATGCCGCTCGTTACGTAGCGAAAAACCTGGTTGCTGCAGGGCTGGCTGATAAAGTGGAAATCCAATTGGCATATGCGATTGGCGTTGCCAACCCGGTCTCCATCAACGTCGATACGTATGGAACTGGTAAAGTACCGGAAGAGAAGCTGGTGGAGCTCGTGCGGGAGAACTTCGACCTGCGCCCAGCGGGAATCATTCGTATGCTGGATCTGCGTCGCCCGATTTATCGTCAAACTGCTGCTTATGGTCATTTTGGCCGTACGGACATCGATCTGCCCTGGGAAAGAGTGGACAAGGCCGAGTTGTTGAAGGCACAAGCAGGGCTGTAATTGTATATTGTTTAAGACAAGGATATTCATCTATTTGGGTGAGTATCCTTTTTTTATTCTCTGAATTCTAAACTCGCTGCTACCTTTTGCCGTTATTAATTATAGGTATGTCTTGAACTCGTATCATTTTTTACTTTACATATAGGATTGCAACCGGGGAAGGGGAAAGGAAATGAAAAAGAAACTCTCGTTATGGATTGTTATTGCGATGATATTTAACATGTTCATAGGAGTATGGGGAGAGGACGTTGCGAGCGCGGCAAGTGCCACTGCACCATCACCTACAGTGGTTCCCGCGAACGGTTTTACGGATGTTCCAGTCGATACCAAACTGCAGATCAGCGTTCCTGGGGCGAGAATCAAGACGAACGGAACGCAGATGTATACGATATCTACAAGTTTGGGCGGGGTGACAGATAAAAAAGAAATTACCGTTACGGAATCTACTTATAGAGATTCTATTGTACTGACGCCGCCAACTTTATTGCAATATAACACATCATACACCGTTACATTACCTGCAGGTGCATTTATCCTCGAAGGAAGCGGTAAAACGACTGCGGCATATAGTTGGTCATTTAAAACCGTAAACTCATCAACGACGGCACTATCTGCATCCTTTAGTCCGGGTAATGGGAGTACGAATGTCAGCATTAACACCAAACCAACGATTACGTTTAACCGAAATATTAGATTGAATCCTGGCGTTGCAAATGGCGGAATAACCCTTAAAAAAACTAGCAATAATGCAATCGTACCTATTACCGTCTCAGCGAACTCCAATCTTGTGACAATTTATCCAAGTAGTTCAACGCTGGAGGCAGGGACAAGTTATTACATCGAAATTGCGGGGAACGGGATTTACGATGCTCAGAATGCATTAATTTATTATGCAGGAATAAGTGGAAGTAATCGTTGGAGCTTCCAAACTGCTGCTCCTGATAAAACTGCACCCGTACTCCAAAGCGCAACGATGTATAGCAACACAGCTATTCGGTTATTGTACAATGAGCCATTGCTGTCCACTTCAAATTTGCCCACTTCCTATTTCACAGTGACAGTGAATGGAGAAACACGTCGGATTAGTTATGTTACCGTATCCGGGGATGCTGTATATGTAAACCTAGAGACTGGCGTAGCTGTCGGGCAGGATGTGAAAATCAGTTATACGGCTAGCACTTCGGGGATTCGGGATGTGGCCGGAAATGCTGCGGCTGCCTTCACCGGAAAAGTAGTTACTAACGGGATTGACTCGGTTATGCCGAAGCCAAAAGACGGGTATGCAACAAGCAATACGGTCACGTTGTATTTTAGTGATTCACTTAAGAGCCCTTCGAGTTATGCTTATCAACAATTCACGGTTACGGCTAATGGAAGTTCCAGGGGGATAAGTAGTCTATCCCATAGCGGCTCAACCATTACGCTGTATTTGTCCAGCTTGATTTCGAATGGTGATGTTGTCAAAGTATCCTATACACCAGGGTCTTATCCACTGCAGGATTACCGCGGTTTTGATATCGCGGGCTTCACCGATTACTTTGTTCGCAACACATATGATTCAGTGGCACCTGTATTTCAAGGGGTTGAGGGTTCTGGCAACAAAGTGATCTTAACGTATAATGAAGCATTGCGTACCAGCCCGACACCGTTAAAAAGCCAATTTTCGATACTGGTTAATAATGCACCGGTATATGTCACAGGTGTTGAAATTGTATCCAACCAAGTGATCCTAACCTTGGCTTCGTCATTTACAAAAGATCAGAACGTAACGTTATCTTATATATCGGGTACAGGTGGCATCGCGGATCTAAATGGAAACCTGGCGGGTTACATCAACCTGCAGCCGGTAACATACAGTACCGTAGTTGAGGGGGTTCGTTCAGCCACGGTCACGGGAGATACGCTAACCATAACGTTCAATTCTACATTGAAGTCGGCGTCATATGTTCCGGTTAATCAATTCTACGTAAATGTGGATAACGTGAACCGTGGGGTTCAATCCGCGACTATTAGTGGCAATACGGTCATCCTGAAACTGAGCTCTGCTGTAACAGCCGGGCAGGTCGTAACATTGTCCTATCTGACAGGTGCGGCACCTTTATATGATAATCTGGGCAACATGATAAAAAGCTTTAATAATTTATCGGTACAAAACTTAATGGGTGGTCAGTCTACAACGCCAAACGGGGTCCAACCGGATTATCTGACCGTCATGAGTAATGCTCAGTTCGGAGTTAGTGGATATCTGTTAAACGTGAATACGGCCCAAGCTACTGACAGCCGGTCGCGTTTAGGCGCAGGAACAAAAAAATATACAATCGATAATACCAAGCTGCAGACGGCCTTTAGATATTTAGTAGACAGCAACGCTTTAGTCCGCAAAGTGGTATTTGAGGTACCTTCTACCGAGAAAGCAGCAGAAGTGGCTGTTCCACTTAGTGCACTGATGGATGTTTATAGTAGAGGAAAAACGGCTTCGTTTATGGTCAAATATAATCATGTGATGTATGAATTGCCGGTGGAAAAGATTCCGTTTACCGAAATTTCCAGGTTGCTTAATGTCAGTGCATTAAACTCAGCTTATCTTACCATTCAACTGGAGACGGTCACGAAAGCACAATTACCGGGGACGAACTACAGTAATGGCGTCACAACAACCCCGATGACGGACCCGGTGCAAATCTATGTGTCAGCATTTAACGGAGTGAATTCGCAAAACGCGGTAGAGGTGTCCCACAACGGACAACTTTACTTCCGAGCGACAAATACTTCGCCTAATGGTCAATTTTTGCTTATGAAATATGACGTAAATACACAAACCGTATCTTTTGTTCCGTCTAAAACAACAACTAGCGGCAGTGCAATCATCTTTAACGGGAAGATTAACGGCAATGCTGTAGTTGGTCCGGCGGTGGGCTACAGTTACTTCTCTGACACGACCAAGCATTGGGCTCGTGCGGACATTAATGAGTTGGCCAGTCGCTTGATCGTAACGGCTGCTTCGGGGTCGAAGTTTGAACCGGAGAAAAAAATCACCCGTGCTGAATTTGCGGTCTACATTGCAAAAGGCCTCGGACTGACTGGAGATGAATCCTATGCCCGTCGCTTCCCGGACGTTTCTTCTGGGACGACAGCGGCGTACATCGGGGCGGCGGCGAAGGCCGGGATTATTAACGGCAATACCGACGGCACGTTTAAGCCGAACAGCAACATCACGCGGGAGCAAATGGCGCTGATGATGGTGCGGGCGATGGAATACGCCGGTTACAATACGTCGATGAACGGAGCCAGTGCGGCAACGTTGACGAAATTCAAGGATGCGGCGAAGATCCAGTCCAAGGACACGGTGGCTAAAGCCGTGAAGGAAGGCATCATTCAGGGCATAACGACAAATACGTTCCAGCCGCAAGGCAATGCGACCCGCGCGCAAGCGGCGGTTATGCTGAAACGTGTATTGGATAAACTGAACTACATTTAATCCACAATGTTTCCCGGCACTAGGGGAGGAACCCAGGTGTCGGGATTTTTTTTGACTGAGGAGGGGAATGTGGGCAGCCAGATCTCTTTGGAGGATTATCCCGTTGCATCAGGTTGTGGAAAAGGGCTAAAAAGGTGTTCGGTAAGAGAGGACTTATCAACCGTTACATTGAGGGGCGATCCGCACGGTAACTAAATTAAGGTCCCACCGCTCTGAACGAAAGGGGTCATCGTGCAAAAGAGCCGTGAAAAGGGGCGTATAGGCGTAAGCGGCTGAGCGGGTAAGTGATTAAGTGATTAATTGAATTAGTGACAAATGAGTAAGTGAGCAATTGTATAAGTGCATAAGTTTGGTGTTCGGAGTTGAGCAAGGCGGAGCGAGGCCTTCCTTCGGGGAAAGTTTTGCTCACAAGTTATCTACCAAATCCACATTATCCACAGAAGTTAAGCACATCCGATAGGAGTAACAAACAAAAGTTATCCTAGTTTTCCACAGAATTTATCCCCAATATCCACATTACCCACATAGATATTCCATAAAAGTTAAAGAAATTGATAGGTTCCTTTAACAATCTTGCTAAATTTCGTAACTTTTCGGCATAAAAGTAGTCTATTAATAAGGGACTAGCTTTATAGAAGCACGTTAGAAGCATGAACAGATGGGAGAGTTGTCTAACAAAATGGTAGTCAGAAGAGACGAAACCGGAACGAAACAAACCCAAGTGAATACGGATCTGGAAGTTGTCGTACGTCAAAACTCGAAATTGGCCCACCTGGTGGCAAAGGGCGGTAAGCGCATCGCCTTAGTCACGCTGGCGGGATTGATATGGATTCAGCCTGTGATTGGCATTGGACCGATCGCGGGACCGGCTTTGACTGCGGAAGCAGCCGCAAGTCAAACGGTGAAGCTTAGTGAAGAAATGATCACGTCGGGAGCCAAGCTCGTGAAATACGAGTACACGGTAACCCGTTCGGGCAAACCGGTGAAGGTGCTGACCGATGTTATTGAGGTGGATTTGACGAATCCTTACGTCCAACTGGACGTGATGACCGGCAAAGGAGGACAAGTAACGACGAGACAAAGCGTGGAAGGAATGGCCAAGGAAACCGGGGCAGTCGCCGGGGTAAACGGCGATTTCTTTGCGACCGGCGGGCAAGGCGTTCCGATGGGGCCGGCGGTGTCGAAAGGGACGGTTGTGACCAGCCCAGCTCAGCTGCAAGGGATGTATGCTTTTGCCGTGCGGAATGACGGGACTCCGCTGATCGACCGTTTTGGCTTCAGCGGTACGGTGTTCGCGGAGGATGGTTCGACGTTCCCGCTCGCGGGCATCAACCAGGAATCCTATATGACCGAGCCAGATAAGGCCTACAGCCACGTGAATAAAATGTTTATTTATACGAGTGCCTGGAAATCGGAGGAACGTCCGGCAGCCAGCTCGACAACGCCAACCGAAGTGCTGGTGCAAGGCGGCGTGATTACACAAATCTCCATCAAAGCGGCGATTCCGGGACCGGTGCCGGCAGATGGGTATATTTTGCGGGCGCATGGTACGGCGGCGGATTATGTAGCCGCTCACCTGCAAGTAGGTCAGCGCGTAGATGCAGTCTATCAGCTGCAATCTTTGACTGACGGGCAACTCGTAGATCCGGCGGATCTGAAAATGATGATTGGCGGCCACACGCTATTGGTCGATCAAGGCAAAGCATCGGCGTTTACCCGTTCAACGACATCGATCAGCGGAGGCAGCGCCGTGGCACGGACCGCAGTAGGTTACTCCAAAGACGGGAAAACGGCCTATATCATTACCGCCGAGAAAAACAGCAACAGCACCGGCCTCACCCTGAAAGAGCTGCAAGGCTTCATGACGGGAATCGGTGTCTGGAAAGGCTTGAACCTGGACGGCGGCGGCTCCACGACAATGGTCACGCGACCGCTGGCGGAAACGACACCGCAGCTCACGTTTACGACGTCCAACGGGGCGGCGGGGCAGCGCGCGGTTGCCAACGGGCTTGGCGTATTTACGAGGGCACCGCAAGGTTCGCTGCTTGGTCTCAAAGTCAGCGGCTCCTCCACGTTGTTCATCGGGCAAACTGTGCCGTACGCTTTGAAAGGATATGATACGTATTACAATCCGATCGATACGAGCGGCATCCAAGCTTCGTGGCAAGCCAGCAACGGCAACGTGGTATGGACCGACAGCGGCTTTAAAGGCGTGAAGGCGGGCACCGCCAAAATTACCGCCACCAGCGGGCAAGCCAAAACCAGCATGGACGTGAAGGTGCTGGGCGGCACGGATCTGGAAAGCCTGATGCCGGGCACAACGTTTGCTCCGCTGCAAGCAGGAACCAGCGTAACGGTCGCCGTAACCGCCAAGCTGAAGGATGGACGTACGGTTGACGTTCCAGCGGAATCGGTGAAATGGACGTTCAGCGGTATGAAAGCCAGCGTACAAGGCGGTGTGCTTACAGTGCAGTCCGTGAACAATGGGGCGAAGTTTGCGTATGCGACGCCCGTCTATGACGGCTTTAATGGAACACCGATCGTGCTGTCAGCTTCCACTGAAACGATCTGGGAAAGCTTCGAAAACATGACTTACCCGATCTCCTTCACCGGCCTTCCGGCTGAAGCCAAAGGAACCGTGAGCATTGTGCAAGGAACCGGAGAGCGCGCAAACTCCAAAGTGTTGAAGCTCGATTACGATTTGACCGGCGGTACCGGAAGCAAGTTTGCTTATGCCCAATTTAACGGCACAAGCGGCAGAGCGATTCCGGATAATGCAACGACTTTGACGGTGGATGTGTTAGGTGATGCGAGTCTGAACTGGGTACGCGCCGAATTGTCTGACGCGGATGGCAAGCCAGTTTATATCGACCTTGCTCGTCCGATGGATTACACCGGTTGGAAGACGCTGACGGCGGATCTGACTGCGGGTAACATCAAGTTCCCGGCGAAGCTGAAACGCCTTTATGTTGTAAACGTCGAAGAAGGCCAGGACGAACGGGCGCTGACGGGCAGCGTTTCTTTTGACAATGTTCGCTTTACGGCTCCTGCAGCCGGCGGCAGCGACCAAGACTTCCCAAGCGCGAAGGCGGTCATGGTGATCGGTCAGAAGTCGATGACGGTGAACGGGAAGAAGCAAAACCTGGAAGTTGCGCCATTGCTCAAAGACAACACAACCTACGTTCCGATCAAGTACGTGTTGGACGTCTTTGGCGGGAATGCAGCTTGGAACGGGACGGCCAAAAAAATCACGGTAACCCGCGGTTCTACGGTATTGGAGCTGACGGTGGGACAGAAGACATTTTTGATTAACGGGGTTTCTTCTAAAGCGGAGGTATCTCCAATTATTGTTAACGGAAGGACTTTAGTCCCATTACGTTTGGTCTCTGAACAGCTTGGAATTGGCGTAAATTGGGAGAAGAAAACCAAATCCATTACCCTCGAATCATGATATGATTAGTCTGGGACTATTTGGACTAAGAAACGGAGAAGGATTGTGTGGATTTTCAAGCAGATGCCATAGATCGCGTTATTAATAACGCCGTAAGCGTATTGAAAGACAGCAAGCTGCAGATCCTGGAAATACTAGATTCGGCCCGCAATGAGCTGAAGATGCTCAACAACGAGCTGCAAAATGTCATGAAGGAAACGGCGGAAACGGTAGAGAAGGTAGACCAGCTCGAGATCAACTACCGGAAATCCCGCATCCGGCTGACGGAAGTCAGCCGGGACTTCGTGCGTTATACCGAGGAAGATATTAAGCAAGCCTATGAAAAAGCAACTCAGCTCCAGCTCGACCTGCTCATCTACCGGGAGAAGGAGATGTATCTGAAGGCTCGCCGCGATGAACTGCAGAAGCGTGCACGTAACGTGGAGAAGTCGGTGGAGCGCGCCGAAACGATCAGCTCGCAGATGAGCGTTGTGCTGGAGTATTTTTCCGGTGAATTGGGACAAGTGACCCGGATTTTGGAATCTGCGAAGAACCGTCAATTGATCGGATTGAAGATTATTTTGGCTCAGGAAGAGGAACGGAAACGGATCTCCCGCGAGATTCACGACGGTCCTGCCCAGCTTCTGGCCAATCTAGTGCTAAGGACGGAAATTGTAGAAAGAATGCTTGCTAAGCAGGAATTTAAACTGGTGCAGGACGAAATAGTAGATTTGAAAGCGCAGGTCCGC
Source organism: Paenibacillus sp. MB22_1 (assembly GCF_047200555.1). Classification (NCBI taxonomy): domain Bacteria; kingdom Bacillati; phylum Bacillota; class Bacilli; order Caryophanales; family Paenibacillaceae; genus Paenibacillus; species Paenibacillus sp. MB22_1. Next base: position 797,385 of record NZ_JBLADV010000002.1, on the reverse strand, counting down.
TCGAGTCTGGAAGAGATGCGGAAGGTTATTTTCAACCTGCGGCCGATGGCATTGGATGATCTGGGATTGATTCCGACGCTGCGGAAGTATGTACATGACTATGAAGAAAAAACGAAGATAAGAGCAACCTTCGAAACCCGTGGCAAAGAGCACCGGTTGTCCTCTCCGATGGAGACGGCGATCTTCCGACTGGTGCAGGAAGCGTTGACCAATGCGGCGAAGCATGCTTTTCCAACTTATGTGGGCGTTGAAATTACGTACCAGGCACAAATGATCCGTATTGTGGTAACCGACAACGGGTTAGGCTTCAAAGTGGATCAATTGGAACAGAAGACGAAAGAGCATACACACTTTGGATTAATAGGCATGCGGGAGAGAGTGGAGCTGCTCGAAGGCCGGATGGAAATTGAATCGGCGGCCAACTTGGGCACGAAAATCATCATTCATATCCCAACCAACTCAGATAAGAGAAAGGAGTACCAGGATGGATAGTCTTACTAGTGGAACCAGACAAGTGATTAAAGTTCTCCTGGCGGACGATCACCAGTTATTTCGTGAGGGTCTGAAGCGGATTTTGAATATGGAGGAAGACATCGAAGTCGTTGGCGAATGCGGCGACGGCGCCCAGGTGCTGGAAAGCTGCTTGCAGCTTCAGCCGGAAATCGTACTGATGGACATTAACATGCCATTGCTGAACGGCGTGGACGCTACGGCCGAGTTGCGCGAGGCGCTGCCGGACGTAAAGGTCATCATTCTGTCGATTCATGACGATGAGAGCTATGTTTTTGAAACGTTGCGCAAAGGTGCGACAGGTTACCTGCTCAAGGATATGGAGGCGGAGTCCCTGATCAATGCGATTCGCACGGTGGCAGAGGGCAATGCGTTCATTCACCCGAAGGTGACGGGCAAATTGATTCAGCAGCTGCGCCGGATGGAATACCTGAGCGAAACGGGAGCGATTGCCGAGGATACCGCGATCCGCGAAGCAGGCGTGAAATTCGTAGCCGGCGACGACAACCCGCTGACCCGCCGGGAGGCCGAAGTGCTTCGCTTGATGGCGGAAGGCCGCAGCAACAAGATGATTGGCGAACATTTGTTTATTAGTGAGAAGACGGTTAAGAATCATGTCAGCAGTATTTTGCAAAAAATGGACGTCGACGATCGCACCCAAGCGGTTATTAATGCGATTAAGTTCGGCTGGGTAACCCTATAAGATAGCTGGGCTGGGTCACTCGAAATTGCCTAACCGTCCCGTGGCTGGTTTTGAAGGGCTTGGCGGGATTCGGGCGGGAGGCTCTTGCGGCCGGGGTTACCATTTTATTCATGATCTTGAAAAGTGAGGCGATGTTGCCGTTACATCCGGAGTCTGGGCAGCATTTGGTGTCCCGGTTGCATCATTAACGCCTCTCGAACGAACGGCACCGGCCAATATACATAGTGGGTGAAAGGCTAACGGATTTGTTGATATACCTTGCTCTGCGGCTCCTTCCGTGCGAGCCCAGTAACCGACCTCTTGGCGGCGGCATATATTGTCGCTATAAGGGAGGTGGTACGGTGGTTTCTTATATTGGCTGGATCCTTCTCAGTTACGGCTTGGCTGCGGCGTTGGTCCATGTTTTGCACGGAATAGTTCAGCAAGGAAAACGGAGAAATCGCAGGGTTCATTATATTTTGGTGACGAGCAATCATGAGAACCAAATGGAATGGTATTTGCGAGCGCTCTCGTGGTATGCGCGGCTGCGTGGTTTATCCCTGCAGGTCACGGTGTTGGACGAAAGCTCGCAGGACGATACGCTGGCAATCTTGCGGAAGCTCGAAAAGCAAGGCGGGATAGAGCTCACCGTCATCGGTTTGGCGGTGGTGCAGCAAGAGGATGTGGAAGCGCATGCGGCCATGGTGGCCGAGGACGCGCCGGTCTGCATCGACCTTCGCGTACCGCGGGAGGCGGACAAAATTCCATATGTCCATGTGTAATCCCTTGTCTGGAATCGATGGTTCCGGAACTCAAGAACGACAGTGGCTGCAGGAAGGACAACAACATATGACCAGGCAGGCGCACAGCAATGCGCAGGTTAAAGTGTGAAGCACACTCTTTATGGCGAGTAGCCGAGGAGTGTGCTTTTTTGCATTTTTAGGCGAGATGGGGCGGCGGGGAGCTCTGAGGTCCAGATTGATGTGGATGGAGAGAAGGATGCGGTTGGGGGGGATTGAGGAGGTTGGGTGTGAAGGTGAGTAAATAAGGTGACGGGAAGTGGGAGGCAGAGCAGTAACAAGAGGTTGTAATAGGAAAATCAGAAAGTGGCATTGGAGGTGGACGGTGGTGGTCAGCGGTGTGAGGCGGCTTGGTTGGGGGTAATGAGCACGACTGAGAATGAGGGCTACGAGCAGTGCCTAGAAGACATGAGCTAACTGGTATATGCGAAGTGCAATGTGCACCTGGGCTCGAAGTGGTGGCCGTTCTAACGGAACTCAGAGGCGTTATTTGCCTGGGATTGCAAGAATGGGGATTTTAACGGAACGAGGAGACCTTATTTGCACCATGTGTGGGAGTTTTACCTTCTTTTTGGCCGGATAAGGTCTGTAGGTTCCGTTATCCCGGGAAATAGCCGGGAAATAGGCAAATAAGGTCACTCAGTTCCGTTACGTGAAGCCAATTCTATTGTGGGGCGATAGGTATCTCGGGGTCATTAGGGTACCTCAATATGGGCGCTTTATTGAGTTCAAGATGCGACATGAGGTGTGAGGATTTTGGTGAAAGAAGTCGAAGCAACGGAGATATTTTGAAATTGAAAAAAACTAAGATCAGAAAAAGAGGAATTATCCGAAAACTGTTGAAATATGGATAAAGATGTTAGAAATTAGGAGGACGGTGGAAATTGTGAGAGGGAGTCTGTATGCCGTACGCACTAAGTCAGGATGGCAGCTTCGTGCGAGTTTGGATTTGCACGTTGACTTGTTGTGGTGGATAGATAGGGAGGCGCACGCAATCTATTTATTATCGGAAGGGTTACCGTTCGGTTGGGCGGTTGAGGCTAGAGATTCCTTCAAGGCGTTCAGTGAGATGGATCGGTGGGCAAAGCGGGAATGGGATCATTTTTTGATGCGGACCTTGCAGGAGGAAATCAAAGCGGAGGCTAGGCTGATTCATCCGGCTGAGCCGTTAGATGAGGGTGCCCTGGTAGGTCGGCACCGGGGGTGGCTGGTGAAGGATGGCCAAGTCACGGCATGGGGACGGATGTTTATACATAGCGGGAATAGCGGGGATCCCAGGATGGGAATGAGGTTGACGGGACGGATTGAGGACACATTGGAATTAGAAAAGGATACGGAAAGGGAGATGAGGACGGGAATGTGGATGGAGAAAAAGGTCGGGGCCACGGGAAAAAGAGCCTTATCGAGCATTAATAGAGGTTTGGGTGCTAAAGCGGAGGTGTGCGATCAGGGGCAATACTCCATGCAGATGGATGGAGTAGGCGGGCCGACCGTGAGGGAGTGGGACGACGAGCATGACTCTCGGCGCGGGGGATCGGGTAGCGAGATGGCTGAGCTCGCCGATGCGGCGCAGCGCCTTGCCGCTGCGCTGGAGGGCCGCTCGCTGCTGGAGGCGGAGCTCCAGCAGCTGCTGGCGGAACGCCTGCCGGGCCTTGCCCCGGTCTGGCGTTCCGCCCTCCAGCACGCGCACCTGCAAGGGCGCGTGCAGCTCACGGCGGGCGTGGCCTCCGCCCGCCAAGATCCGGGCCCGCGCTGGCGCCGGGCCCGAACCCCCCGCTGCCGGCGCTGCGGCAGCGGGGTGCATCGCCGCACGCCCTGCGGGTCGTGCGGCTCCCGCGGCTGCGCCTACTGCGAGGCGTGCCTCGCGCTCGGGCGCAGCCGCTCCTGCGCGCTGCTGCTGCGCGGCAGCAGCGCGGGCATCGTGCCGCCGCGTGCCGGAGGCGGCACGGCCGCGGGCCTGGCCCCCACCGAGTCCCTGCTGGACCGGTGGGGGCTGAGCCCCGCCCAGCGCAGCGCGGCGGGGCAGGCGCTGCGCTTCCTGGCGCAAGCGCAGGAAGCGGCTCCGCAGCGGCAAGTGGCAGCAACGGCTCACGGAAGGCCGGCTCTTCTTCTGGCCTCGCGGCGTTCCCCCTTGCGCCGGAACGAAAACGCAGCCCGTCCGCCACGCTTCCTACTCTGGGCCGTGACCGGCGCCGGCAAAACCGAGATGATCTTTCCCTTACCTGTTCAGGCCGCTATATCATTGGTTTTTTGGTTATAATATAATCAATTTGCCCACATTTTGCCCACGGATGTAGCATTATTTTAGGCCGCCCATCAACTCTTCAAATTTTTGGGAAGCCTCTCGTTTGAGTTCTTTTGTCACATGCAGATATACCGATCTGGTCATGTCGTCATTTTTATGCCCAAGTCGATCTTGGATGGTTTCGAGTGAGACTCTAGCGGCAGCCAGCAGGGACGTATGGGTGTGACGCAAAGAGTGTGGAGATAGCGTAGTATTTAAACCTGCGATCTTGAGCAAGCGCTTCATTCGTGATCCGATGTCCTTTTGCATAAATGGATATCCATAGTAACCATATCGAGCGTTATTTTTGGTAAATATAAAATCCGCGTCGTGGTATGTATCTCGGTGCTCCATTTTCATAAGATTTTGCTTTTTCCGTTGTTCGTTTAACGCCTGTAACACTGTGTCGCTAATCTCGACTACACGTATGGATGATTTGGTTTTTGGTGGTACAAGCTTGTATTCTCGTGTGTTATTTTTTTCATTGTCTATTGTTTTTGTGATGGATAATGTTTTTTCTTCTCTATCTAAGTCCGACCACTTCAGGGCGCATAACTCGCCGACGCGAATACCGGTATAGGCGAGTGTCACGAAAATCGGATAATCTTGAAAGTCCAAACCATGATCGGAGGTTATATTCAGGAATTTGGCGAGTTCGTCTTTTTCCATGAATTCAGGTAATTGTTCCACGGACTCGATTTCCTCGACGGTCTGTTGCTTGCGGGGAATCTCCGCGCCTACAGTTGGGTTCAACTTGATGATACCGAGATCATGCGCTTTTTGAAAAAGCATTCTCCCAGTCGCGTGAATGGACGTTATGGTCTCTTTTGAATATTTTTCCCCAAGTTCTATCAACATGTCCTGATACATCTTTTTTGTGATATCTTTCATTTTGATGTTTTGGAAATGATTCTGAAGATTATTGCAACATCGCTTTCTGACTCTCACCGAGCCGGGCTTCACTTTACCGGAAGTTTCATACAATTTCAAAAACTCCGGCACAAATTCTGCGAAAGTGATATTTTTCTCATCCACATAGATACCTTTTTCAATTTCTGCAAGTATTCGCTTTGCTTCGGCCTCTGCCTCCGCTTTTGTCTCGAATCCACGCGTTTCTTTTTGCTTACGCTTTCCTGTGACAGGGTCAATAATGTGATACCGGTATGTCCATTTTGAGCCGCACGTGCAACGTTTCTTTTTGCACGTGCAACCGCGACGACGAAACGATCCCAACATAATTTATACCTCCCTTAAAGTAATTGCGTAACTTGTACCGCGCGCCCGATGATACGAGCAGGATTATCTGGTGTAATGACGATCGGCTCATATTCGGGATTATCCGGCATCAAAATAAGCAAATTCCCTTGTTTTTTAATCCGTTTCAACGTCGCTTCGGTATCTCCGTTAACGAGTACGGCCGCAATTGCGCCTGGTTCAACCTCTGGTTGCTCTTTAAACAAAACGAGCGCACCATCAGGGATTGTCGGTTCCATACTAGAGCCTTTTGCGCGAAGGTAGAACAGTTTCCCGCCCGGGATGCGGTCGGACGGCATATATATGTATTCCGATATATTTTCTTCGGCGAGTATTGGTTCGCCGCAAGCGATTGCCCCTAACACAGGGATACGAACGAAGTCAGGTGTAACAGGTTCGACATTTGTTGGAGATGGGAACAAATCGTTGATCGATACCCCAAGGACATCGGCGATCGCAAAAAGAATATTTTGTTCCGGCTCATTGGTTCCATTTTCATAACTGGAAATAGTATTGTGCTTCACTCCAATTCTAAATCCAAGTTCTTTTTGAGTTAGGCCCTTTAGTTTGCGATATTTTCTAATTTGAGACCCAACGTATTTGGTAACGTCATTTTCAAACTTCATGAAATTTCACTCCTTTATATCTATGATTATACGCATATTCATGCGAATGTAAACATATTTCTTCATGATGTATGAAATAATATGTTGACTCAACAACAAAATTCATATATCATGAAGTCATCAGCGAGAGGAGGTGATAAAGATGCAGGAAAAATTAGCTGCTCTTCGCCGCTATCATAATATTTCTCAAAAAGAGATGGCCAGTCTCATCGGCGTTGATCTCCGAACCTATGTAAATAAGGAAAGCGGTCAATCTCAGTTTAAAGCGAATGAGATGTTCGCAATAGCAAAGATATTTCAAAAGCCAGTGGATGAAATTTTTTTGCCTACAAACTTCACGAAACATGAAGTTTCGTAATTAGGAGGTGACAACGTGAACACCAAAACCGAAAACTGGAACGGTCACGAAATCCGCTTCGTTGAGCGGACGCCGGGAGACTGGTGGGCGGTATTGGCGGACATCGCGAAAGCTCTGAATCTGAAAGCAAAGCGAATTCGTGAGCGTTTGGACGACGAGGTCGTTTCAACCGTCCACATCCCGGATGCACTAGGCAGAATGCAAGAAATGCTCATCGTGAACGAATTTGGGATATATGACGCTGTTTTCGAGAGCCGCAAGTCGGAAGCAAAAGCGTTCAAGCGCTGGGTATTCGACATGATTAAGACCCTCCGCCAATTTTCCGGCCTTGAAGGCTTCCAAATCTTCCGGATGCTCGACAAAGAGCACCAGAAGGAGGCTATGGCGAAGCTGAAAGCCGGCTTGCGACAACCGGCGCGGGTGGACTTTATCAAGGCCAACACGATCGCGAACAAAGCGGTGTCGACGAGATACGGATATCCGAAAATGCTCAATAAAGGCGAGATGACACCTGAGATGCTCGTTGATCGGGAGCCAATTCTGGACGACACAGTTGAATTGATGCGCGTGGTCGATAGATTCAGTCTGCCGGTCAGAGTCAGCGAAGCGATTTATCAAAAATACGCGCAGTGAAAGGAGGCGAACCTATGAATAAAAAGGCTATTCAAGCAAAGGCGAAAGATATAAGAGAGCGGGTTGGAGGAACAATATTCGGCTTCCCAATCAAGGAGGACGATCCTTTCTCAGAATATGCAGTGGTTTTGTTCGCAGGCGGGAAATACCACTTATACCCGAAAGCGGGCGACATTTCCCACGCTGCAATTGGGGTGTTGACCCTATTCGAGTCTCTTAAGGAAGCCGGATTGACAACAAGTTTTGAAAAAGACGTTCGGCTCGTTTCATATGACGCTCAATTAAACGCCCCGGACGTTAGGATGCGGCGTCTGAAAAACACATCTGGTGCTTACCGCACTATTTGATTCATTTAGAAAACGGAAAATTCCGTTCTCAGGATTTCTTCATTAAATCAGCCTATAAGGGGGAGAAAGGAGTAAACACGCCATGACCACCGAAACACTGCCACCTATCCTCACTGTGAAGCAAGTGGCTGAGTTAATGGGTTGGCATCCGAATACGGTGTATCTCCGTTGCACTAGCGGTGAACTACCAAGCTTTAAGAGTGGTAATAGCCGTCGAATTCGTCGGGAAGCATTTATCGAATGGGTGAAGCAACTAGAATCTGAGGCGGTAACGCCATGATCCAGATCCACGTACCCCCACCACTCCGGCGTCTGGCCGAACTGACCGAAAAGGCGCATCGTATCGGTGGCTACCCGCAGCTAAGCCCTATGGAGCTTTACGAGCTGTTTGAATGCCTGGACGCCAACCTGATCCAGATCAGAAAGATCGATGAGTTGAATGGTTTGTTCACGGCGGCTTGGGCGGCCGGTGATATGCGGTGGCTGGCTGAACTAGAACAGCGGGCTGTAAGAACACTAAAAGGAGGAAGACCATGAAAGCATCTGAGTTAGTCGAAATGCTGCAGCATCTTGTTGATCAATACGGTGACCGTGAGATTATGTTTATCAATTATACAGAGAGCGCAGGAAGGGAGGATGATCAGGATGAGCCAAAACACTTGGGGACTTGGCTTTACAAGAATTAATACCGAAGCTAATACCTTCGAAACTTTTTTGGGATTGATCATTGGAAATGAAGAGAAAACCAGAAAATTGTTCGAACAGATAAAAGATGAGTTTGTTCGGAACGATGGAGAACCAGATTGCCTTATCGACCTGCTTGACGAAGATGACAATATCGTAGACGACTATCCAATCACCTTAGATCAAGCTAAGGCGATTGCCGACAAATTGGGGCATAAACTCAAATTTATAAGCCGTAACTGTATTGACTGCGGGCATTCGTCGAGTGATGATGAGGACAACTTACATTGCTCGATTCATCAAACGATTGTTGCTGATAACGACAGTTGTAACAATTTCAATTAATGCACATTCCGACACTGGAGCGCACATGAAAGGTGGTGATGAAACTGGGAGATCAGGAACGGTTATACCGCAAATTCGAGCTGATGCGGATCCGCTGGGGCATCCGTAACGGTCGCATTAAGTGCTGCGACGAGGCAACACGGGACGGAGCGCTGTGGTGGCTCGATCGGGAAATTGAAGCCCTGGAAAACGAAAATGCAGCCTGATCGGGGTAGGAGCCGACCGGCTGCACAAATCAAACCATCTTACCGCCAGTATATGCTGGCAGAAAGGAAAATGCAATGAAAAATCGGTATGAAGTTGATGGTGACGTCACCCGAATTTTCTTGATACGCCGCGACGGTAGGGTGCTTGTCACCCTCATAGATACAGAAGACCTTGAGGCCGTTTCGAGTTGCAACTGGTACGCCTATTGGTCGAAACTCGGAAAATCGTTCTATGCGTACAATCAAAATCTATTAATGCATCGACTTATCATGAAAGCTCCGCGCGGTAAGCAGGTTGACCACATTAATCATAACACACTGGATAATCGCAAGAACAATTTAAGAGTTGTTACGTCAGCCCAGAACAATCAGAACAGAAGTGGAGCTCGTTCAGATAATCGTTCTTCCGGAATTCGTGGGGTTACTTGGAGCAGGCAACAGAAAAAATGGAGAGCCCGATATATGCTCAACGGAATTGATTACCATGTCGGATTTTTCGATGACCTAATTGAAGCGGCTCAGGCGGTTAAACAAGCCCGAGCAAAACATATGCCCTATTCCTATGAAGCTTATGAAAGGAGCTATCAAAATGCTTAAATCTACTGGAATTGTACGTCGTATCGACGATTTGGGCCGTGTGGTTATCCCGATGGAGCTTCGACGGACCCTTGGGATTGCTGAGGGCGATCCGCTCGAAATCTTCGTGGACGGGGATAGGATTGTTCTTCGTAAGTATGCACCTGGTTGCTACCTTTGCGGAGATGTAGAGGGCCATATGCATGACTTCTTTGGTAAAGCGATTTGCACCAAATGCGTCAAGCAGGTCGCCCGCTACAGCGAAAAGATTGAAGCCAGTATTAAAGCCTAATTCATTTTATAGGAGGACTCATACATGTCTAATCTCGTACCGATTCAAATCACCCTGCAGGCTGCTACGGCAGCTGATGCAAAACAACTTGTGCAGGATCTAGCCAGCACTATGTCCGGCATGGCTGACACCCGTATTCCGGCATCGACTGAGGTTTCTACGCTCACTCCTGCCGCGCCAGCAACCGTGTCACAACAGCCACAGCAGTTCACGCTGCCACAAACCCCGCAGCAAGGATATACAGCTCCAACCGTGCCTACTGCTCAGCCAAACCCGGCCGCGCCGCCTGCGCCCTCGGCAGGAGCTGTGCCTACATCTGCCCCGAGCTATACGATGGAGCAACTTGGCGTAGCTGCTCAGCCGTTGGTTGATGCCGGCAGAGGGTCAGAGTTGGTAGGCTGGCTGCAACAACATGGCGTCTCTGCATTGACTCAGCTTCCAAAAGAGAAATACGGGGAGTTTGCGACGTTCCTCCGGAGCTTGGGGGCGTCGATATGATCGAAATCGCACACGCCGAGCGAGCTCACGCCCTGCTGTCTCCCAGCGGGGCCCACCGCTGGCTCCACTGTACGCCGAGCGCCCGCCTGGAAGAGACGCTGCCGGATACCGAGAGCGAAGCGGCAAAGCGCGGAACGTTGGCCCACGAAATCGCCGAGTTGAAGCTTCGGAAGGCGCTCACGGATAAGATGCCGACACGGAGCTACAACACAGCGCTGAAAAAGTTCAAGGCTCATGAGCTGTATGAGCCGATCATGGACGATCACACTGACGCCTATCTCGAATACGTCCAGAAGGTGGTTCACGCGTTCCCTTCGCCGCCTTTCGTTGCGATCGAACGCCGCGTCGATATCTCCGACTATGTGCCGGAATGCTCCGGTACCAGTGACTGCATCGTGATCGGGGGCGGCCATCTGCATGTGATTGATTACAAAAACGGACAAGGCGTACCGGTGAGCGCGGAGAACAACCCTCAGATGAAACTTTACGCGTTAGGGGCGGTGAAAGAATTTTCCTTGCTGTTCCCGATCGAAACGGTCCACCTTGCAATCGTGCAACCAAAGGTATGGGATCAACCTTCCGAGTGGACATTGTCGGCGTCCGATCTGCTTGCCTGGGGCGAGTCGATTAAGCCGATCGCTCAGGCCGCCTTTAAAGGAGAGGGCGAGTACACGATCGGCGAGCATTGCGGCTTCTGCCGGGCGAAGGCGACCTGCCGGGCTCGTGTTGAGCACATGCTGGAAGCCGGTAGCAGAGCCCCGCTCAAGCCACCGCTAATCGGGTGGGATGAAGTGGGCGACGTACTCCGGCAGGCTGAAGGGATCGTCAGTTGGTATACCGATCTTAAGAAGCAGGCCCTTGCCGAAGTACTTAAAGGCGGCCGGGTCGCTGGCTGGAAAGCTGTCGAAGGCCGAGGGGGTCGAGATTATGCCGACTTGGATGCTGCTTTCGCTCACCTGAAGGAAAACGGTATTGACGAAGCTGTTCTGTATGAGCGGAAGCCGTTGACTCCTCCGCAGCTTGAAAAAGCCCTATCCAAGCCGGTCTACAAGAAGCTGCTCGAAGAACCAGGTCACGTTATCAACCGGTCGGGGGCTCCGACGTTGGTGCCTGAATCAGACAAACGACCGGCAATCACCGACCAAGTTAAGCCGGAGGACGTGTTCCAGAAGGAGGCATAGGCGGTGGGCGAAATCGCTGAGTACTACACTGACATGATGGCGTCTGGCCGCTGGTCAAGCGGCACAATTAATCGAGAAAAGGGGAAACGACAAATGGCAAATGAAGCGACAAACGTAACGACGGGACAAGTTAGACTGAGCTTTGTGCATCTTTTTCAACCGCATGCAAACCAACCAGGGCAGGAGCCCAAGTACAGCACGACCATCTTGATTCCAAAATCTGACGTGGCAACGATGCAGCGAATCAACGCGGCTATCGAGGCGGCGGCCCAGAAGGGCGTGGCCGGTATTTGGAACGGTGCGCGTCCTCCGCAGTTGAAGACGCCAATCTGGGATGGTGACGGTGTACGACAAAACGGGGAGCCGTTTGGACCTGAGTGCAAAGGCCATTGGGTTCTGACGGCCAGCAGCAAACAACAACAGGCGATTGTTGACGTGAATCTTAACCCTATCATTAACCAATCCGAAGTGTACAGCGGAATGTATGCTCGTGTGAATATTAATTTCTTCCCGTTTTCCAACAGCGGTAACCGCGGGATCGGTGCTGGACTCGGTCCGGTACAGAAGCTGGCCGACGGAGAGCCGCTCGGCGGTCGAGTTACGGCAGAGCAGGCTTTTGGTGGAAATGGTGGAGGCGTAGGGTACGCCCCGGCGCCGGCACCGCAGGGTTGGGAGCAGGCCGCGCCGCCACAACAGTTTGGTCAACAGCCGCCGGTTGCTCCGCCGACGTATCAGCAACCTCCGCAAGCGGGATATGGTCAAGCGCCGCAGCCTTACGGCCAACCTGGCTTTGCTACGCCGCAGCCTCCGGCTCAGCCGCCACAACCAATTGATCCTATTACTGGCAAGCCAATCAACGGCGGAGTATGGGGCATCTAAGAGTAGACAGAGGGGTTCTTTTAGAGCCCCTTTCTCTTTCTCAGAAGGGAGGTTGCCATGGGGCATTTATCGATTGACCTTGAAACTTACAGCAGCGTAGATATCAAGAAATCAGGCCTTTATAAATACGTTCAGTCTCCGGACTTTGAAATACTGCTATTCGCTTACTCTTGGGATGGGCAACCTGTGCGGATCGTCGATCTGAAGCGCGGAGAGACCATACCGGAGGAAGTATGCAGGGCTTTGTTTGATCCTTGGGTAGTGAAACACGCTTATAACGCTGCTTTTGAATGGTATTGCTTGAGCAAACACTTTGCTGTATCCGATCCATTCAGCTGGCTTGCACAATGGCGTTGTACTCAGATCCACGGTCTATATCTCGGTTATCCAGCCGGATTGGCTGCCTTGGGTGAGGCGCTTGGGATCCCGCAGGACAAACGAAAGATGGGCGTCGGTGGCTCACTGATCCGAACGTTCTGCGTGCCATGTAAACCGACAAAGGCAAACGGAGGGCGCACCCGAACGCTCCCGCACCACGAACCGGATAAGTGGGATCTGTTCAAGCAGTACTGCGTCGGTGACGTCGTGGCTGAGATGGAGATCCTTAAGCGGCTGTCTGTATTCCCGGTACCTGAAAAGGAATGGCGGCTTTGGCAGCTCGACCAAAAGATCAATGTTCGGGGCATTGCTTGCGATCTGGAACTTGTGGAGGGTGCGTTGGCTGTTGACGAGCAGATCACTTCGGAACTGAGGGCCGAAGCGGTGCAGCTTTCCGGTCTTGATAACCCGAAATCCGTTCAGCAGCTCAAGAAATGGATGACTGAGGAAATCGGGGAGGAGGTTGAGGATCTGCGAAAGGACACTGTTTCAGGCTTAATTAAGACAGTGGACGTGGGTAAGGCCCGACGTATGCTGGAGATTCGCCAGGAGCTCAGCAAGACCAGCGTTAAGAAGTATCAGGCTATGCGGACAGTTGCTTGTGAGGATGGCCGGGTGCGCGGGTTGCTCCAATTTTACGGGGCGAACCGGACGGGGCGCTGGGCCGGCCGACTGGTGCAGGTGCATAACTTGACTAAAAACAAAATGGCTTTGGAATTGCTGAAGCTTGCCCGGCAACTTGTTCGGGAGCGTAAGGTCGAAATGCTCAAGTTGATTTTTGGAAGTGTGCCCGATACGCTTTCTCAGCTTATTCGCACCGCGTTTGTAGCGCCAGAGGGTAAGCAGCTCCTTGTGGCCGACTTCAACGCGATCGAGGCCCGCGTCATCGCCTGGGTGGCTGGAGAACAATGGAGGCTCGACGTATTCGCTTCTCATGGCAAGATTTATGAAGCATCAGCATCTCAGATGTTCGGCGTGCCAATCGAGTCTATTGGCAAGGACAGCGACCTGAGACAAAAAGGGAAGGTTTCGGAGCTGGCGCTAGGGTACCAAGGCTCTGCTGGCGCGCTTATCAACATGGGTGCCCTCGACATGGGCCTGAAGGAAGAAGAGCTGCCGGAGATCGTCATGCGGTGGCGTAACGCGAACCGGCGTATCGTCGATCTGTGGTTCAGCTTTGAAGCTGCGGCGATTGAGGTCATGGAAACCGGGCAGCCGGTAGGCGTGCGTGGGATCATCTTCGCAAGAGAGAGTCATCACGAAAGTGGTCTGGATTTCTTCACGATCCAGTTGCCAAGTGGACGGAAACTCTACTATGTGAAGCCGTCACTTGCACAAAATGACTTCGGAAAGCAGGCGCTTCACTATATGGGGCCGGATCAAAAGACTGGCAAATGGACGAAGATCAGCACCTACGGGGGCAAGCTCGTCGAGAACGTGGTGCAGGCGATCGCCCGGGACTGTCTGGCTGAGTCACTGCTTCGCGCGGATCAGGCGGGGTATGAGACGGTACTGCACGTACACGACGAGATTGGTGTTGAGTCCGCTAAGGGAGAGGAGCTGGACCGCGTGCTGGATTTGATGGCCCAGCCGATCGAATGGGCGCCGGGACTACCGCTAAAGGCTGCGGGTTTCGTAACGCCATTTTATATGAAGGATTAAGGGAGGATATGGAGATGTCTAAATTGGTTTCTACTCTTTACAATACGGACGCTGATCGAGAAGTAATACTCTTCGCGGAACAAAGAAAATACATGTACGGAAGAATGATGGGGATCATTAGCAAGCTCTGGCACGAGAAGGACCCGGTTGGGGCATTTACCGTAGGGCCTTGCTACGCGCAAGTCGAGGCTTATGGTAACTACTTTGATCTCGTTGATAAATTAGCTCATCTTAGTTCGGCCATTCAAGATGTACTTACTGAACGTGCTCGCCAGGACGCCAAATGGGGTCAGCAGGATCATGAGCCTATGGCTTGGATGGGAATTCTCGGAGAAGAATTCGGCGAACTTTGTGAGGCGGTTAATGAAACGTATTTCAACAACGGACCAGAAGCGCGAGCGAAAGGCGGATACGAAAATATGCGCACCGAAGCGGTACAGGTTGCGGCTGTGGCAATCTCCTTCATCGAGGCTTTAGACCGTCGATATGGGGAGTGACACCCGTGGATTATTCGATAAATGAAAAAGCGCGTGACGCATTAAGCCGTCTCGCCGCGATGCCGGGTATGGCTCAGGTTAAGGAGCAAGTCGAACAAATGGTCCAATACCGCCGGATCGCAGAGCTTCGTAAACAGAACCGGCTTAAGGCTCAACCCCAAACGAATCATATGGTCTTTTTAGGAAATCCAGGAACGGGAAAATCTACAGCGGCTCGTCTGATCGGAGAAGCCTTTGCCGAAATCGGCCTGTTGAAACGCCAGAATGGTAGCGTCCCATTTGTTGAAATCAGCCACGGAATCATAACTGACTCCCTTGTTGGCGCTTCTGAAAAGAAGGTGGCCAGCAAATTTAAGGAAGCCCGGGGTGGTGTCTTGTTTATCGATGAAGCCTATGCCTTTATCGGCAAAGCAGAACACCGGCATGATGACAAAGTGATCGCAACAATGGTGCAACTCATCGAGGATATGCGCGACGAGATCGTCGTGATCGCAGCTGGCTACCCAAAGAATATGGCTGAATTCCTTTCATTTAACCCCGGGTTAGCTTCTAGGTTCCCGACGACGATTCATTTTCCGGATTATGACGTGCCTGATTTGATCAGAATCGCTCAGCAGATGTTGCTGGAGCAGGAGTATCAACCGTCGTCGGACTACTTGGAGGCGTTGGCTAGCGTTCTATGGATAGAGAAGTCCCGACCGGACTTCGGTAACGCTCGAACGGTTCGGAATCATGTCGAGCGATCGATCCGCCGGCAGGCAATAAGGGTTTCGAAGCTGCAGCAGCCCTCGCGTAAGGACCTGGCCTCGCTAACCGCACAGGATCTTGTGGCCTCTCCTCATGGTCTCGCTGACTCCGAACGCGAAGCCCTGATTAAGATAATTCGAGAAGCCCAAAGCCGACTACTGAAATTGGATCTAAACGCAATCATAAGCGCTAATTAGGTGGTGAAAAGCGTGAAACATTTCGCTCAATGCCCCCGATGTAACCAGAAATTCGAGATAGCAGAACCGCCAAAGGATCGCATCAAATGCGAATGCGGCGCGACTATGCAAGTATACACCAGCTACACCATGACACCGGAGGAGCTGGCTAGATATCAAGCATTGCCGGCCCCAGACAAAACTGAGAAGCGACCCGTAGGGGTTCACCTAGCAACTCAGGAGTTGCGAAGAAACCGAGAAAAACCAAAGGAGGCTAAGTTCATGGCACCAATAAAAGAAGGACCAAAATGCGGACTGACAAGGGAAATCCTGATTGAACAAGTAGCAAAGGGAGAAACCTTATCCAGCATCGAACGGGCTTGGGGTATGAAATACAACACGATCCACAACTGGGTGAGAAAATGGGGGCTGAAAGGAATCACGGCGGAAAAGGCGCAGGCTCTTCTTGACCAAACTAAACAGCCCGCTCCAATGGAACCCGAGCCGGAACTGCTCCGGGAGAAAAATACGGCTACACGTCCAACAGCTGAGGTGGAGATGCTTAATAAAGCTGAACGGGAGATCGAGCGGCTTACCGGGGAAGTGGAGAAGCTGACAACAGAGCACGACCGACTATTGAAGTGTCAAGCTGACTGGAATGAGCGTGAGGAAGCCTTGCTCCAGTATATCGATGAGTTGGAGGCTGAGCGAACGGATAGAATGGCTCCAGTCACAGCGACTCTTGAGGACGATAGTTCGTCAACGCAACCCGTGCACACCATCGAGTGCATTGAAGCGATTGAAGCGGTGACGGTCGGACTTGAAGGGGCGGAAGCGTACAGTACGGGCGCCGTCATCGAGAGCCTGTGGAGATGGAAATGGAAGAACGGTATCGAGGACCTCAAAAAGGCGCGGTGGTATCTGGACCGGCTGATTGGTGAGCGAGAGCACGGCTAATTTGTTCGCAGGAGGCAGGCGTCATGCAATTTAACAGACAATTAACCATATCCGCCGCCGGCAGCCGGCACAGCACGAATTGGCAGCCGCAGATGATCTACTGGTCCGAGCTGGTGGAGCGCCTGCGGACGGCGACACGCGGCACCGAGACGCTGGCGCAGTACCTGGCGATGCCAAAGAGCCAGCAGGACGATCTGAAGGACGTCGGGGGCTTCGTCGCCGGGGCCCTCGCCGGCGGCCGGCGGAAGGCCGGAGCGGTGACGGGGCGCGACGTGATCACGCTCGACCTGGACAACATCCCCGCGGGCGGTACGGCGGACGTGCTGCGCCGGCTGGACGCCCTGGGCTGCGCCTACGCGGTGTACTCGACGCGCAAGCACGAGGAGGCGAAGCCACGGCTGCGGGTACTGGTGCCGCTCGATCGGACTGTCACAGCGGACGAATACGAGCCGCTAGCCCGCAAGCTTGCGGCAATCATCGGGATTGAGCTGTGCGACCCGACGACGTTTCAAGTGGCCCGCCTGATGTACTGGCCGAGTTGCTGCGCCGACAGCCAATATGTCTTTACTTATGGTGATAAACCGTTCCTATCCGCTGATGGCGTGCTGGCTATGTACGCGGACTGGCGCAACATCGCTGAGTGGCCGCAGGTACCCGGGACTAACCAGTCACATGTCCGGATGGCTGCGAAGCAAGGCGACCCAACAACAAAGCCTGGTGTCGTCGGCGCGTTCTGTCGAGTCTACGACATCTACGGGGCCATGGAAACTTTTCTTCCTGGTATCTACATCCCGACTGATGACGGCAGTGGCCGTTATACGTACGTCGGCGGCTCCACCACGGGCGGCGCGATCGTGTACGATGACGGGCAATTTTTGTACAGTCACCATGCGACGGATCCGTGCAGCGGTCGCCTTGTCAATGCCTTTGACCTGGTCCGGCTGCATAAATTTGGCGACCAGGACGACGAAGCGAAGCCCGGGACGCCGACGAATAAGCTCCCCAGCTACGCAGCCATGACGGCGTTTGCGATGGAGCAGGAGGCGGTTGCCGGGCTGCTGATGGCCGAGCGATACGAAAAGGCCGTCGCGGGGTTCCAGGATGCCGCTGCGGCGGAGGCATTGGTGCCGCCAGATGATCTGGACTGGATGAAGCGACTGGAGATCAACAGCAATGGCATGTACCTCAAAACGGTCGACAACGTGCTGATCATACTGGAGAATGATCCCGCGCTGAAGGGCAAAATCGCTTTTGACGAGTTTGCGAATCGCGGCCTTGTGCTCGGTTCATTGCCTTGGGACGCGCGGACAGATCGGCGACCGTGGGCAACCAGTGATGATGCCGGCATTTATCACTACATCGAGAAAGTATACGGCATCGCCGTTGAATCAAAGATCGACAACGCCCTAACGCTCGTCTCTCATAAACACCGCTTTAATGACGTAAGGCAATACCTAGAAGGCCTGAAATGGGATGGAGTGCCTCGTCTTGATACGGTATTAACAGACTATCTAGGCGCAGAGGACAACGTTTACACGCGGGCAGTGGCCCGCAAATCGCTGACGGCTGCTGTCGCTCGTGCCATGCAGCCCGGAATCAAATATGACTATATGCCGATCTTGGCCGGTCCGCAGGGGCTTGGAAAATCAACTTTCTTGCGGCTGCTGGGAAAAAACTGGTACAGCGATAGCCTGACGACCTTTGAGGGGAAAGAGGCCTGTGAGATGATTCAGGGCATTTGGATCAACGAGGTCGGCGAGCTGACGGGGATGAGTAAATCCGAGAGTAACGCCGTTAAGCAGTTCCTCAGCCGGACGGAGGACATTTACCGGGAAGCCTACGGCAAGCGTACCATGCCGTACCCGAGGCGCTGCGTATTCTTCGGTACCACAAACGACAGCGAATTTCTGCGAGACCGGACCGGGAACCGGCGCTTTTGGCCGGTGGACGTAGGGATATTAAAGCCGACAAAGAGCGTGTTTCGGGATCTGGAGGGCGAAGTTGACCAAATTTATGCGGAGGCCTTTGTACGTTGGCAACTTGGCGAGGCTCTATATTTGACCGGAGAGGCTGAAGAGCTCAGCAAACATCAGCAGGAGGCTCACAGGGAAAGCAGCGCTAAAGAGGGGATCATCCGGGCATTCGTAGAGCGGCCAGTTCCGGACGACTGGCAAAAACGTGATATCCCTTCGAGACTGATGTACTGGAGCGGAGAGTTTGGGAAGCCCCATGAAGGGGAGGCAGGGCCCCGGGACCGGATATGCGCCGCAGAGATTTGGTGTGAATGCTTCCGATCGGACATTAAATTTATGAAGCAGACGGACACCCGGGAGATAAATGGTATTTTGGCCTCGATACCCGGGTGGGAAGAGTACCGAGGAAGGTTTGGGCCTTATGAATTCCAGCGGGGATTTAAACGGAAATCGAGTTGACAATGTTGACAAGCAGGGCGTGACACTTTGAGAAGTGGCAACAAAGGCAATGTGACAGTTCCGATAAGTGACAACATCAGTGTCAACTTAAGTGTCAAAGCCAATAGGTCTTATAAAATCTATATTTACATTACTTAATTGACACTGTTGACACTTAATTAACTAAATAAGAATAACAAAGAGAATATAGAATTTAGGGACTTATATATAACGCCTAATCCGCCTAATTTATAAAAAAGTTACGCGTGTACGGGCGCGCACGCGTAACACATCTTGAGGAGGTTTGTCAAGTGAGAGAACGAGACATAGAAGCTTATTTGCGGGAGAGGGTCAAAGCGGTGGGAGGTTGGGCCCCGAAGTGGACATCCCCTGGGAACAGCGGAGTGCCCGACAGGATCGTGTTCTTTCCCGGGGGGTGTATCGTATTCGTTGAGCTGAAAGCCCCGGGAGAAAGACCGCGACCGCTGCAGCTGGCGCAGCATAAACGAATCAAGTCGTACCAGCAGGATGTCCGGGTGATCGATAGCCGGGAGCAAGTAGATGCTTTGATCCAGGAGTGTATGGATTTATGGATGCATTGAGCGAGAAAAAGAAGTTTGTCCCGCATGATTATCAGCGGTATTGCATTAACCGGCTATTGGCTGACGAGGCCCTAGGGTTATTTTTGGACATGGGCCTGGGCAAGACCGTCATCACCCTTACAGCTATCAATGATTTGAAGTATAACCGTTTTGCTATCCGCCGGGCTTTGGTGGTGGCGCCGAAGAAAGTGGCAGAGGCCACCTGGAGCAACGAGGCGGCTAAGTGGCAGCATCTGCAGCATCTTCGGATTATTCCGGTGCTGGGAAACCAGCAGAAACGGATCCGAGCACTGAATACGCCCGGTGATATCTGGGTCATCAATAGGGACAACGTGGCTTGGCTGGTGGAATATTACCGGAACGCTTGGCCGTTTGACATGGTAGTTCTGGATGAACTCTCTAGCTTTAAAAACCATCAGGCGAAGCGGTTTAAGGTGCTGACCTGGGTACGGCCTCACATTCGCCGGATCGTCGGTCTGACCGGGACGCCGGCACCAAACGGATTACTTGACCTGTGGGCGCAGATCAATCTACTGGATCAAGGAGAGCGGCTGGAAAAACGGATCACGCACTATCGCGAAAAGTATTTCGAGCGGAATTATAACGGATTTGGGTATACCGCCAAGCCAGGAGCTGACGAAGTCATTCAACGCAAGATCGCAGACCTTTGCATCAGCATGAAAGCAGAGGATTACCTGGAGCTGCCGGACGCTATCACGAATGTGATTCCGGTTGTCTTGGACGACAAGGCACAAAAACAGTACAAGCAGATGGAGAAGGAACTACTGTTGGAGATCGACGAGGAAACTGAGATCACCGCAACGAGTGCAGCTGTGTTAACAGGTAAGCTGCTACAGCTTTGTAACGGAGCGTTGTATGACGGCGATCGAAACGTCCATGAAATTCACGATTGCAAAATCGAGGCATTCATGGAGCTGATCGAGCAGTTGAACGGAAAGCCGGCGCTGGTGTTTTACAGTTATCAGCATGACCGGGATCGGATCCATAAGGCGCTGGAGAAATCAGGACTCCGGATCCGCGACTTAAAAACACCAGAGGATCAGTTGGATTGGAACGCTGGAAAGATCGATATTCTCTTGGCGCACCCGGCCAGCGCGGCCTATGGGCTTAACTTACAGGACGGTGGAAATCACGTTGTTTGGTTTGGTTTAACTTGGTCGCTAGAGCTGTATGAGCAGGCAAATGGTCGTCTACATCGCCAAGGCCAAAAGCAAAAAGTAATTCTGCATCACCTGGTCGTTCAGGGAGGAGCGGATGAGGACGTGATGGCGGCATTGGAAGCTAAGGCAACGACGCAGGATAAACTTTTGGAAGCCCTGAAAGTCCGAGCCGAGAAGATCAAGGCTGAAGGGAGATGATCCGGACATGAACAGAGCTGAAAAACGCAAAGCAGCCAAAGAGCTTAAGCGGCTAAAGCCTAAAGACTTTTGGGCAGCCCAGAATGAGATTCACACCCGGGCCTACGCCATGGCTGAGCGACATTACGGCGAAGCGATGGACATCGTTCTGACTCCGAAACAAAAAGCGGCTGTCGTGGCGAAAGCCAGGGAAATCAGGGAACTGTGGGACGGGATCCACGCGGTGACGGTGGATGTTACGGAGTCGGAAGTGTTTGATTCGGGGAAGGGGTGACAGCCAGTGGACTTTATCCAAACTTATAACGACATCACTAAAGAGATTGAGATCCTGGAGCTGCGGCTGATCGATCTTGAAGCAGAACTGAAAGAGGCGAGAAAGCTGTGTTTTTCCGGCCAGCTTCCCTCTGATCCTCTGCCGGTTCACGTCCCTTTGGATAAGGCGTTGGAATATTATGACGCAGTGGTCCTTAAGATTGGGGAAACATCAAATCGATTGGCTGCCAAGAAGCTGATACGGCAAAAGATTGAGGATAATATCCGGGATTTTCAGGGAATTGAATATCAAGTGGCGTATATGCGGGATATTGAGCGGAAGCCCTTGTACAAGATCGCCGACGAGCTTGGGTACTCATACGATTGGATTCGAAAAGTCAGCAGCCGTATTAAGGCACAAAAAAGGCACAAAAAGATTGATTTTTCCTGATATACTGGGATTGTGAAAATGTATCGAGACGCGGCTGGCAATGATCAAGGTCGTTCGGCAGCCGCGTCACTAACCGGATGTGGTGTAGCTGGGTAGCACGCTTGCCTTGGGAGCAAGATGGTGCAGGTTCAAATCCTGCCGTTCGGATTATTCGCCTTTTTGGATCCTCCTCCTGCCTTGCCGGCATCTTCGGGTGTCGGTATTTTATCTTGAAAGGGTGGTATTGATGAATCCGGTAATCGAAAACAATTTCAAGTATCACGCGCCGCAGCCGGGGCAGCCTGAAATTTATCAGGAGATCCGCGACAAAGCGAAAGAACTGGCGTACTTGATCGACGAAAAGGCGCCGAACAGCCGTGAGAAGTCATTGGCTATGACTAAGTTGGAAGAAGCCGTTATGTGGGCAAATGCCGGAATAGCGAGAAATTAAAAAGCAGCCGTTTGGCTGCTTTTCGATTAAGGCGTGTATTTTGTTTCTGAGCATCTTGGGCACGGTGGCAACGTGTCGGTGTGATCATCAAGCGTAACCTTAGCTCCGCAGTTATCGCAGGTATAAGTTCCTTTGCCTGGTTTTTCTCCTGTAGTTGACATTTTTAAACACCTCCTTTCGGGGAATTAATCTTGTTTACTTTTTGTGCTTTGTTTTATCAACTTGAACCCAAGAGTTACCGGGCTTACTTGTAGGAGGCAAAGGCTTGTTTTCGATGCCAGTGATCTCAAGGTTGTTTACCTTACCGCCGCGAGGACCCACTTCTATGAATTGACCTGAGTTTGAGGGTTTTTGACCCGGTTTATACCGTTCTGACATATTCTTTCACCTCCTTCTATGTACCTATCTATCAATACGAGATTATAGGTTAATAGTTTCATAAAATATTCCAATGCAGGAAAGAAGGTGTGTTTGTGAATCAAGTCAAGATAGGTTATACGGTTTACCAGGTTGTTGAAGTAGATTGTGTTAATAAATTCGAACCCAGAAAAGGCGAGATAGACTACTTTAAGCGACAGATACGCATCGATAAAGATATGACACCGCAAGACAAGAAAGAGACCTTAATACATGAGATCATTCATGGTATCGATGAATTCATGGGGATTGAGCTGGAGGAATCACAGGTAAAAAAACTCGGTGCGGGATTGGCAATGGTTTTGGAAGATAACCGTGAACTGTTAGGCACTTGATAGGGTGCCTTTTACTTTTTGAAAGGAGCTGAGCGCGATGGCGGGAGGACGGAAAAGTAAATATCACACGCACGTTGAACCCAAGCTCCTGCTGATCGAGGCTTGGGCACGAGACGGGTTGACTCTGGAGGATATCGCCAAGAAAAAAGAAAAGAGACCCTCATTTTCGAGAGTCTCGGTATTCTTCGATCTGTTGACGCGTCCAGACAGGACCGTTGCTAAGTCTTTGGATGGGTTCTGGGAACGCCCCTCGGCTAAGATAAGTTTGGACACGGCGACGATCCCAACCGAGGACCTCCGCCGCATCTGATAATCCAACCAGGGGCGGTATTACTTTGATGCTTTGGACAACAGCACTTGGCCTGTGGTCGATGATAAGCGCGGTGTTTTACCGTAAGCATCTAATTCGCAATGTTCGTTTTTGTAATCGAAAATGGCGACTTCGCCAGTTACCGTCTTGCCAACAGAATAACCTTCTGGCAATACATAATCCTCGGCATCGTGGACGAAAGAAAACTGTGATACGCTGTAATCAGAATCAGCAATTACGAATGTGTCTTTAGTCATTGGATCGTTCTTTTGCGTTTCAACAAATTGCAGTTTGATAGTTTTCATTCAAATCATCCTTTCGACCTCATCCGGTATCTCCGGCTTGTTGGTTGTGAGTTGTTATCTTTTGTATGACTATATCATACATCGGTTGTATGACGATGTCAACACCTTTTTTTTAATTTTCCTGAAAGGAGCTGAGCGCGATGGCATTGACGCCGAAGCAGCAGTTATTTGTCAAAGAGTACCTGATCGACCTCAATGCCACACAGGCGGCGATCCGCGCAGGTTATAGCAAAAAAACAGCCAACGAGCAGGGTGCCAGATTGTTAGCAAAAGCTAGTATCCAAGATGCCCTGCAAGAAGCCATGAATAAGCGAGCTGAGAAAGTGGAGATTACGGCGGAGCAGGTGCTGCAGCGCTGGATCGATATCGCGTATGCTGACCCGAACGAAATTGCGCATTTCCGGCGCGTCTGCTGTCGGTATTGCTTTGGTATCGAACACCAGTACCAATGGATCGATCAGGAGGAGTATGAGGCTGCAGTGGAGGCTATCAAGGAAGAGGCAGCGAACAGCAAGAAGAAAAAGCCGGTGAAGATTCCTTCCGCCGCAGGAGGTTATGGATTTGATCCGCAACTGCGGCCGCATCCGAAATGCCCGAAGTGTCACGGGGAGGGAATTGGGCAGCTGCACATCAACGATACGCGCGATCTGAGCCCGCGGGCAAAGGCGTTGTTTGCCGGCATCAAGGCAACAACTGCGGGGATCGAAATCAAGTTCCACGATCAGGATAAGGCGCTGGAGAATATCGCCCGGCATCTCGGTATGTTTAAGGACAAGCTGGAGATCGGCGGAGAAGGTGGCGGCCCGCTTCAAGTAGTTTTTGACGGAGGGATGACGAAAAATGGGTAATACGATTGTCATTCCGTACAAGCCGCAACCCAGGCAGCAGCTTTACCATCAGACCAATGACATAGACGAGCTTTTATATGGTGGAGCTGCTGGCGGCGGTAAGTCTGAGGCTACTATCTGGGACGCGCTCAAATACGCTATGCAATATCCTGGCAGTAGGCAGATCATCTTCCGGCGCACATTCCCAGACCTCCAGCGGTCTATTATCGCTCGGACGATTGTTGCTTACCCAAAAGAGCTGGGTAAATACAATGCGTCCAAGCATGAGTGGGTATTTATAAACGGCAGCGTCATCGAGCTTGCTTACTTTGACAGCGACTCGCACAAGGCTAATTATGCCGGTGCGGAGTATGACGTTATACGCTGGGAGGAGCTGACGCACTTTGAGGAGGGCTGGTACACTTTTATGTTGTCCCGGCTGCGCGGATCGACTCCGTATCCTCGGTATGTTAAAAGCACGACAAACCCGGGCAGCGTTGGCCATGCGTGGGTCAAAAAGAGATTTATTGATATCGGGGCGTGGGAACAGGTGCATGAGGTACAGGAGACGGACGATAACGGCGCGCCGCTTTATCACCCTGATACCGGCGAGCCGATCATCTCCCGGCGTATTTTTATCCCGGCCAAGGTGCAGGACAACCCTAAACTGCTGGAAGCTGACCCCAACTATATCGTCCGGCTGATGCAGCTGCCTGAGCAGGAGCGCAAACAATTGCTTGATGGCGATTGGGACACGTTCGCTGGGCAGTATTTTAGTGAGTTTAGCCGCGCACTGCACGTGGTCGAGCCCTTTGACATCCCACGCGAATGGAAGCGGTATAGAGCGCTGGATGAGGGCTACACAGACCCGTTCGTTTGCCTCTGGATCGCGTTGGCTCCGGATGGTACGGGGTATCTGTACAGAGAGTTGGTACAGACAAAGTTGCTGACATCTGAGCAAGTGGAGCTGGTGCGCCTTAACAGCCCGGTGTCCGAGCGCTACGAATACAACGTTGCGGATACGTCCTTTTGGAATAAGGCAAAGACGGAAAACATCACGCCAGCCGAGATATTCGCCCAAAAGTCCGTCCCGCTCATTCAAGCGAAAAAGGAGCGGGTGAACGGCTGGAAGCGGCTGCGGGAGTGGCTGCATCCGTATGACGCGATTGATCATGTGACGGGTAAGACGTACCGGACGGCCAAGCTTAAGATATTCAGCACCTGTATCAAGGCTATTGAGGCGATCCCGGCCATGGTGCACGATGACAAGCACGTTGAGGACGTGGCTGCACACCCGCTAGACCACATACCCGATGCGCTGCGGTACTGGGTCATGAGTCAGCCGACACCAGGACGAGGTGAGGGGGCTTGGAGCGCTAACCCCGAATCGCTACCAGATCGGAGAGCAGATTTTGATATTGACGATGACGACGACCAGCCGATCATACGAGGTTTTTGGTAAATACACAATCTTGGATGAGGAGGTTTAAGATGATCACGGCTTTTACTTTACTGGCGATGCTTGTCATCGCTTTTTTGTGTTGGCGCATCTATGACCAGGACAAGACAATCCGTCAGCTGACGGATAAACTGATGGCTCGTAGTTTTAAGGATTATGTGGTCGGTGTTAGGGCTAGGGAAGACCCGCCGCCTGACATCACCAGCCGCAAGCCCATGAGCTGGTACGATGATCCAAACATACTGGACGGTGATAGCTCATGAGTGTGATTGATAAGATCAAGGGAATTTTTACGGATAGTTCCGCCGACCAGAAAGGTGACGCTAGTCCGAACACACCGGAACAGCAGCACATCTGGGACACTGTGTACCAGGATTACCAAATATTCAAGTCAGCCAGACAGCCCATGGAGGCGATCTGGCGACAGGAACAACGATTCTATATGGGAGATCACTGGCGCGGTCTCCGGTCTGAGGCTGTGTCAAAGCTCCGTCCGGACGCCGTTGAGAATATCGTATTTAGCCAAATTGAGTCTATCGTGGGCAAATTGACGGGGTGGATGCCTTATCCCGATTACGTGGCCGTCGAACCAAGTGATGAGGCAAAGGCGCGGGATCTTAACGATTTCATGCCGTATGAGCTGCGTCAAATCAAGTTTCGCCATAAACATGTTCGCGCGGTCCGCCGCTGCGTGATCCACGGCCCACTGATTTACAAAACGATATTTGATCCGACGGTAGAGGGCGGACGCGGACTGCGGCGGTATACCGGGCGTAACGACATATTGCCGGTTGATCTAGGGAGCTTCTTTCCTGATCCGCGCGTTTCGGATTTTATCTATCTGCAGGATATGTCCGCAATCATTATCCATACTCGTAAGCCGCTGGAATACTTCAAAAAACGCTGGCCGAAACAAGGCGCAAAGGTGATGCAGGATAATACGGCCTCCGATACTGAGATTTTCAGCACGGATGTTTACGATGCCACGCGGGGAGACTCTTCTTTCAACACTCGCGTGAATGAGCAGACTGCCGGGCTGATAGAGTACTGGTATCGCGGACTGCCAAAGCTGGTAAGCGACGAGGATAAAGAACTCTTCCGCGAGCTTGCGGACGAGAAGCTGGCGCAAGGGATTGACCCATCTGAAGCTCTGGCGAAAGCATCCGGCAGCATGGAGGGAGTGCATTGCATTTACGTTTCGACATCTGGCGTTTTCCTTGAACATAAGGCATATGTCTACGATCACGGCATGTATCCATTCACGGCCCGTACGCTGTATCCGGAGGAGGGTAACCTTTGGGGCAAAGGATTCATGCGGGACCTGATTAAGCCTCAAATCTTCAAGAACAAGTATGCGGAGCTTGCGATTGAGACGATGGCCAAACAGGGCGGATCTGGCATCATGTACGAAGAGGGGGCCATCTCGAAGCCTCGTACATGGCAAGAACAGCGGAGCCTTCCTGGCGCGATGCTTCCGGTTGCTCCTGGACGAATGAATGATATTAAAGAGCTGCAGGGTGTGAACGTCCCCGGCACGATCTTTAATAGCCTCAACTATTACGACGAAGTGTTGCAGAAGATCCCGGGAATGTTTGATTCAGCGAACGGGGCGGCGAACAGCAATGTGACGTCTGGTGAACAAGCCAAGGCGCTTATCGCAGCCGCCGGAACCCGGCTGAATACAGTATCGGATCTCATCTCTGAGGCGTTGGAGGATGTATTCAGCCAATATGTCGAGCTGATTGCTCAGTTTTACACAGAGGAGCGGATCGCGAGAGTTACGGGGCGTGAAGTAAGCATTAGTCGTGGTTCTTTGATCTCCACGGTTCCGTCTCAGTTTGATACGGGCGAGCAACTCATCGATCCGGAGACAGGCGAAGCCATCCCGGATATTCGACCGGTTCAAGAGGAGTTTGTTCCGGAGTTTGATTTGCGCGTGCAAATTGGCGTGGATAAACCACAGGACCGGGAGTATTGGCTGCAGTTGGCGTTTAATCTGCTTAAGATGCAAGACCCACTGACAGGGTTGCCAATGATCGACGCAGAAGGTATCCGATACGTCATCCAGACGGGGCGGATGGAGTCCATGGATGTCATTAAGCGCCGGATCGAGGAGGCTGCTGGCAGAGAGCAGCAGTTTAAGCAGGCTATTCAGGCGGCGCAACAACTCCAGCAGGAGAACCAGCAGATGCAAGCAGCGCTGCAGCAGTTAACCGATCAGCGCGTCCAGCACGAGATGCAGCAACAACAGGCGGAACAAGACCTGAAGCGGCAACGTTTGGAGCTGGATGCGGCCAAAACAGCGAATGACATTATGAAATCGAATAGAGGGAGCTTTCCGCTATGAACATTGAACAAATAGCGAGAATATGCCACGAAGTAAACCGGGCATATTGCAAAAGTATCGGAGATGGCAGCCAGCCAGCTTGGGATGATGCCCCTGAATGGCAAAAGGAAAGTGCTGTAAATGGAGTACACTTTCATCTTACCAACGAAACGACACCCGAGAAGTCGCATGAAAATTGGCTGAAAGAGAAGATTTCGACCGGATGGGTGTATGGCCCTGTAAAAGATACGGAGAAGAAAGAGCACCCCTGTATGGTTCCGTATGATCAGCTTCCAATTGAGCAAAGGACCAAGGATTATCTGTTCAAAGCTGTTGTAGATTGCTTTAAGTAAACGGGCTTGCGCTGAGACTGCGTAAGCCTATTTTATTTCAGCCGCCACCCATAGCGGATTAGGAGGATAACCATGAAAGATGATGTGATTCAACCCGCCACCCATAGCGAGGAAGTCACGACACCGCCGGCCAACCCACAGGCCGACGAGGCCCATATTGCGGCCATGAAAGATGTTTACGCTTCGTTCGGTCTTGAATATCCGGCTGAGAACGAAGACAAAGAAGGCAATGAAGATGACGCTCAGGAAGGCCAAGAATCCGATCCACCCACAGACGGAGATGCAGGCCAGGAAGAGCCGAAAAAGGGAATCACGGTCAAGTACAACGGCCAGGACGTCTTTATCCCGGAGGAAGATGTCGCCGCTCATGCCCGAAAGGGCCTGAACTACGACAAGATCGAGGGAAGAGCGAAGCAGTACGAATCGGCCCTGGACAGACTGGCACGTCAACAAGGCTTCAAGGATCATGCCGAGCTGCTTGCGAATTTGGACGCAATCGAGCAAAAACAGCTACAGCAGCAGCGCGACCAATTTGACGCCTTGAAAAAGCAGCTTCGTGATGATGCGGAGGCTGCCGGTATCGATCCAAACATCCTGGACCAGTATCTGGATAATCACCCGCTCCTGAAGCAGGCCCGCGACGTTGTGACGCGAAGCGAGCAGGAACAGCAGCTCCGTCAACAAGAGCTGTTACAGCAGCAAATTCGTCAGGGCTGGGAGAATTTGTTCCGGAAGTACCCGCAGCTCGCTGAACAGGTTGACGCTGAAACGGGATCGGCCACGTGGTACACCCCGGAGATGCAGGACAGAATCCAGCGCGGATATGATCCCGTCGATGCGTACGAGCTGGTACACCGGGACAGCATCATTGCGGATGAGCGGAAACGTACCGAGCAAGCGGTTTTGAAGAACCAGCGCCTAAATAAACGGGCACAGGTCGAGAAGGCTGGTGGATCTGATTTGGAGCCGAGCGCGCCGGAAGAACTCACATCCGCGTTTGTCATGTTCGGGCTCGATCCCAAAAACGCGCAGAAATATGCGAAGAATTTTGAGAAATAGGAGGCGTTAGATTATGCCAGGATTCAAGTACGTTTACAACGATTACGGGAAGGACCCGACCAGGATCACTGAATTTATGATGAAAGACAACGAAGCCGGCACAGCGGGCGAGGCTGTGAAACTGGATGGCGGTCGATGGACGAAGGCCAGCGGTACGGACGCTATTGGTGGTTTTTTGACGTCCAACGTCGCAGCAGGAACTAACCAGCCTTGCGAGGTGATCTTGGCTAGAGAAGGGGATTGGTACGACGTGCCTTATACGGGAACAGCTGATACTGACTTTGTAGAAGGTGCAAATGCTGTAGCGCTGGCTACGAGCGGTTTGGCTCTGGACGCCGCGACGGTTGAAGGTGGCTCCGTAGCCGTGTTGTCCCTCAATACCAGCAAGAAGACGGCGCGGGTCAAAGTGAAGAACCGGCAGTTCTCGTAATCAGCCTATAAAGGATAAGGAGGATTTTTCCTATGCAAACAAAACTTCGTTGGGATCCGCGAGTACTGGAGCCTGTCTTTAAGGAGCTCTACTCGCTTGAAATGAAAAACAAAAAGGACTTTATTCCGCTGCTCTATAACGACACTCCATCGACCAAGGATATGGAGTCCTATGAAGGGATCGGCGGAGAGGGCCTGATGGAAGAATGGGGCCGCTCGAACAACCAGGTCTACTATGAGGACATCGATGAGTTGTGGCAGAAGGTCATCAAAAACCGTAAGTTCTCCGATGGCCGCATCATTGACCGCGACTTCATTGATGATCTGAAACTGACTGAAATCAAACGCCGTATTGCTTCGCTGGCTGACGCTGTGTATAAGACGCAGCAGCTGCAAGCAGTTGAGTTCCTGAACAACGCGTTCTCGACCACAGGGACGAACTGGCGCGGCCGCACGGAAAACTATGCGGGGCCGGATGGTAAGGCGTTGTGCGCGTCGGATCATCCGTATAGCCCTACAAACAGTGTAGACGTACAGTCCAACCTTGGAGATAAGCCGTTGACGATTGACAGCTGGGATGAGACAGCGGTGGCTATGCAGGAGTGGGTTGACGACAAGGGGAATCCGATGGCTGTAATTCCAGATACGCTTATCGTGGCCCCTTACAACGCTCGCGCGGCCTTTAAAATCGCAGGCTTGCCGGATGCGGATCTGCCTAAGTATGAACCGGGTAGCAATAACTTTGATGCTAACATGTACATGGGCAACATCAAAGTTATTGTCAATCCGTTTATCAGCCCGGCTAAGCGTAAAAACTGGTTTGCGGTCGATTCGGCGCGCCTTCGTCAACTCAACATTTGGCAGTGGAGACGTAAGGTAGAAAACGGTTCGATTACCGATTTCGATACTGAGGTCACCAAGTATAAAGCCGTTGGCCGTTGGGGCTATGGATTCATTAACTATTCGTTCATCTACGGCCATGAGGTCACAGATTAAGATCAAATATCAAGGAGATCAGAGGGGGCTACAGGCTCCCTTTCCTTGTTTTAAGCATTCACCAACTGAGTTTTTAAAAGAGGGAAGGTGGAGTCATGTTTCGAGATGAACTGGATGCGCTGAACGCGATTTATCAAGAACAGCGTAGAACAAACGAATTACTTGAAAAG
Organism: Paenibacillus sp. MB22_1; assembly: GCF_047200555.1. NCBI lineage: Bacteria > Bacillati > Bacillota > Bacilli > Caryophanales > Paenibacillaceae > Paenibacillus > Paenibacillus sp. MB22_1. The sequence goes on along the minus strand of NZ_JBLADV010000002.1, from coordinate 766,302 downwards.
TTAGCCGAAGGCAGCCTATCAGCGAAGGAGGGAAATCAAGATGCTTCTAAAGGACGTGGTCGAGGAAATCGCCGAAAAGGTGCCGAACCATCTGACACCGCAGTCGATCATCCGGAAAGTAACACAGGTGCGGGATCGGATTCTTAGGGAGTTTGGCTCCGCCTTGCAGCAGGCCGAAACAGTTTGTACGGCTATCGATCTTAAGGCTGGTCAAGATCAATACTTTTTACCGTGTCCCGCGGGGAACGTGGTGGATGTCGATATCCTCATCGACGGCGATTGGTGCCGGTTAACTCTCCGGCAATTCAATCAGGATTCAATCAAACCGTATTACTACTTCCAGGCAGGTGTAATTGGGCTTGTTCCGACCCCGGAGGAGGATGTTACACAGGGGCTTAAGCTTTTCCATATTCCCGTTCTTCCGCCGCTAACCATCGAGGATATGAACCGTATGACAGGATTCGATCCAGATTACGATATGGTTCTCGTTTACGGCGTCCTCCGGGAGCTTGCGCCGGGTTACGATGATCTGTACCAGCAGTTGCTGAACGATTGGAGAACCGCGAATAGTGGATTTGAAAAATACGCCGTGAAGGAAAGATGGTGAGAAGATGGACCGATACCCATGGAGAAATACGAGTGAAGATATCGCGGAGCAAACCCCATCGCAGTGGGAAACTCCTGAGGGGGCCCAAGAGAAAGTAGATGCGGGGATTGCGGATCACGTGGCGCACGGTACGCATCCAGCGTCCCGCATTATTGAGAATCCCGATAGACGATTCGTATCCGATCAAGATAAGGTGTATTGGAACGAAAAGGCCGATGGCACCTTGGCTACGCAAACCGTAAAAGGTATGATGTCTCCCGAAGACAAGACAAAGCTGGATTCGGCTACAAGCGATAAACTTGCAGGGACGTTGATGAGACGCGACGCAAGTGGACGAGTGAAAGTGGTTGCCCCCGTAGCAGCGGACGACGTTGCGCGAAAACAGGAAGTTGATACCGTACAGGGAAACCTTAATGCCCATGAAGGGAATACCAATATTCATATTACTCCTGCTGAGCATGCCAAACTAGCAGGTATTGAGGCTGGCGCACAAGTTAACCAAAATGCATTTGGACAAATCAACGGGATAGCAGCGACATCCGAAAGCGATTCGTTCACTCTAGTGGCGGGTACCGGTATATCGATTGGAGCAGATCCAATCGAAAAGACACTTACGATCAACAATCAAGGCGAATCCCTTCCTGGGCCACACGCGATGTCACACGTAGACGGGACGGACCAAATACCAAACGCAGTCACAGGCGGGCGCAGTGGGCTTATGAGCGGTGCTGATGCGCAATTTGTGCGAGTTGATGGGGAGACGAGAACAGGTGCCCAAGCGAAAGCAGATGCTGCTAGAGATGAGGCCAAGGAATACGCCGATTTACTGGTTGAGGGAATAACGCCAGCAAGCATTGGAGCAGAAACACCAGCGGGGGCGCAAGCTAAAGTCGATGCTCTGGCAGGTGAGGGAAACACCAAAACGGTCAAGCAGTTGGACGACGAAGTTACTGCACATTTGGCGGATTTTGCGGCGCATGAAGCGGATTACGTGCGGCAACCAGCTTTTGCGGTAACAAGCGGTACAAGCACGGCGTATACCGTCGCATTAGACCCGGCGCCAGTGAATTTGCCGGAAGGCTTCGGCATTACGATCGTACCGCATATTGACTGCGGCGATGAGCCAACGTTGGAGATAAACGGACTTGGGGCTGTAACACTTAAAGATCAAAAAGGCTCTCCATATGGCGCAGGTAAACTAGTCGCAGGCAAACCGTACACCTTTAGATTGGTTGGTACGGATTTTTTAGCAGATAGCGGATCGGGAGGGGGTGAACAGGTTAAAGGTCAGACTGAGGAGATTATTGCTTTCGGAGAAGAAATAGCGGAGCTAGATCCTGTGGTTGTTAAAACATCTTTTTATAAACTCCCCAATCCTAGTGTTCTTCCCACGGCAACCGGAACTGCAGTCTCATTTACCTCTGACGCACTGTATCTGGCTATTGGATTTGCTGGAAGTTCAGGACAAAACCTTTATATCTATAAAAGAAGCGGAGATAATTATGAAAAATTAAAAACTCCTGGAATTAACATTACAGACCTGGTTTACGCGGTTTTATTTAGCCCAGATGATAATTATCTCTATGTTGGATGCGCCTCAACGCCTTTCATTGTTATTTACAAACGTGCAGGCGATTCTTTTACGAAATTGGCCAATCCGGTGGTGTTGCCTACTGGAGGGGTGAATAATTTATCTTGTGATCAAAGCAACACATATGTATGCGTAGGACACGTCAACAGCCCGTATATAACTATTTACAAGCGTGATGGCGACTCATTTACTAAATTGAGCAACCCATCAACGTTACCCGCATCAAACGCCACAGACGTGACGTTTAGCGATGATGGTATATATTTAGCTGTTGCGCACGACACAACTCCGTATGTCACTATCTACAAACGAAGCGGGGATGTATTCTCTAAGTTAGCAAATCCGGCTAGTTTACCGATAAGTAGTGCGGCTGGTGTTGCGTTTAACGCGGATGCCTCGTATTTGGTTGTTGTGTCTAACTTAGGAAGCATGCCAATAACTATTTACAAACGTGACGGTGACACATATAACAAGATTGATCCGCCTGACTATATACCGGTCGGATCATTAGAAAAAGTAAAATTTACGCTCGATCAAAAATATGTAGTCGTCACCACATCCGTGAACCCGTTCGTTGTTATTTACAGACGGGTAGGGGATACGCTGATTAAAGTGACTAACCCTGCGCTTCTGCCAACTGGCGGAGCAAACAGAATTGGAACGGTAAACGGTTATTTGGGAATCACTCACAGCACATCGCCATTTTTCACAGTTTATAAAACACCTATTGAGGCGGTTAATAGTAACCCTGCAATTTGGGGCGACGCGCTAAAGATTGGATATGCCGAAGAAAGTGGACAGGCCGGGGAATCGAAAAAGGTAATCATTACGCATCACTAAAGGAGCGGTGGCTGTGAGAGATTTTTATTTTTTACTTGATGGCGATATCGTCCGCGATGTCGTCGAATATCATGCCGAGGGGTACGTAAAGGTAACTATGCAACAAAATGAATTGCCTCCTGGAGTAAATGCTGGTTACTATCGATTGTTGGATGGTTTATTGTTTCTTGACGAAGCACTGAAAGAGGAGCTAGAAGCGCAACCAGAAACGGAGCTGTCAGATGTAACAATACTCGGTATGGAGCACGTTAAGATGGACCTTGCTGTCCTGGATTTAAAACGCCAAGTAGCTACCTTGACAATCGAGATGAATAAGAAGAAATCTGAGATCGCGGAACTGACACAACAAAACCAAATACTCGGATCATTGCTAAGCTCGCTACAACTGCAAGTATTGGCGACAAAAGGAGGTACAGATGCTAATGTTTAACTCTCCGCTTGACAAACACCAGTATTTTTATGCGCGTAAGTGGGAAACGGAAACGCAGCTCCAGCTTTACGTAAAACTCGGTGAGATCACAGCGGACGAATACAAAATCATCACTGGGTTAGATTATCCGGCGGAATGATCGGACGATATTGTGCAACAACGAGAGCAACAAAAAAAAGAGCTGCCGGATCATTCCGACGGCTCTTTTTCAAGTGCAATTCTGACGAGCTCTCGTATGGCTTCGCTTCTACTTTTCAGCTGCTTTTCGTGCCAAAACTTCTCAATCTCCTCGATCATATCATTCGGAAAGGAAACGAGAATCTGAGTGTTTTTCGATTTATCGATCGGCATTCGATTATCACCTCAAAAGTAGTATAGGTTATACAACTTATATTGACAACAAGAATGTACGTTTGTATATTAGTTATATAAGTTATATAACCGCGAGGTGATGACATGAATAATGCGAGTGAGCAGTTGTTGTCTGATGTCGTAGCCGTGTTATCTGAGAAGTTACCGGAGATCAATGTTGAACGTACGAAATCGATACTTTCGGCAGCAATTTCCAAATACCACATCAAGAAGGTGGAGGAAAATGAGCCTCATCCTGATTCTGACGAAAAGCTCGGTATGTTCTTGTCGTCGAAGCGGTTGGAGGGGCTTAGCCCGATTACCCTCGCCGGGTACGAGCTGGAGCTTCGAATCTTTTTTCGCTACGTAACGAAGCGCATGGAGTCCGTGACGGCAGCGGATATCCGGGCTTACCTAGGACAATTCGACCAACTAAAAATGAGCACCGTTGGACGCAAGCTATCTGTCCTGAAAAGCTTCTTTGGCTGGCTGACGGCCGAGGAGATCATCCTGCGCGATCCCTCAGCACGACTCAAGACGCCAAAGCAGGAAAAGCGCCTGCCGAAGGCGTTAACGGTGGCGGAGTTAGAAATGCTGCGGGAAGCCTGTCGTACCGTCCGGCAGCGGGCCTTTATCGAGGTGTTGTACGCGACCGGCTGCCGTCTCTCTGAAGTGTTCGGCATGAACCGAGATGATATCAATCACCAATCAATGAGCTGTCGGGTTGTCGGGAAAGGAAATAAAGAGCGGGAAGTGTACTTCTCATTTAAAGCCATGTATCACCTGAACAGGTATCTGTCCAGCAGGAACGACGACTGTGAGGCGTTGATGGTCACAGAGCGGCGGCCATTCCGGAGACTTTCCCGCCGGGGGATTCAGCGGGAGATCGACGTGATCGCCCGGGCTGCCGGTCTGGGCGGCAAGGTTAGTCCGCACGTACTTCGCCATACCTTCGCGACCTTAACACTCAATAACGGGGCGGAGTTGGTTGCGGTACAGGAGCTCATGGGGCACGCAGATCCGCAGACAACGCTACGTTATGCTCGGATAACGGAGGAGAGAAAACGAGAACAGCATAAAAAATACTTAGTTCAATGACACGCCCTGGCCGGCGTGTTTTTATTTGCCATCGAAAGGAGGGTTCGGCTTGGACATCCAATCCATTATCGCTGAAGCGGATCTGCTCGTCCCGAATGAAATACCGGAAGCCGATAAGCTACTTTGGATCAATTCGATTAATCAGGACTTCTTCAACGTGGTGAAGATCCCGAAGATCGCTCGCTTCGCGTGTGTAGCATCTCAGGCTGACTATATATTGCCAGACGATGTTCGATCCAAAAACATTGACCTGCTTATGGTCGGCTTGTTCCGGTATCAAAGCCTTGAATCGGACCTGGTTATCCCAACGCAGAACATGTACAGCTTTGATGATGTCAGCCATACCTTATCGTTGTTTCCCGCCCCATATTCGTCTGATCAGCAGGGCGTGCTCCGGTACCGCCGGATCGCGACCACCACCTATACGACCTCGAACCTGACAGCCGCGCCGGACGCTCCGGAAGAGTATCATTGGACGTACATCCCCGCGCTTGCCGTGTTCCTTGCACTCGCGCAGGATGATGGTGTGAAGGCGGCCAACTATGAGGCTCAGTATAAATCGGCTTGGAACGCTGCGGCACAGAACTATCAAAATGGGGTGGGCGAATGAAGCCAGTTCAATACCAGCCGGTTGCCTATCAGCAGCTCCCCGGTCTATCCGCACCGATTCCAATTCGGGAGTTTAAAGGCCTGAATACCTTTGATCCTTTGGCAATTAACGAATCATTCTTCACGGATATGCAGAATATGACCTCAGACGATTACCCGGCTGTATCAACGCGGCCGGGTTATTCCGTGCTTGGGACGTTCGGAACGCGAGTGCTAGGCATGGGAGTATGGGAGGGCAAGGAGTTACACGTTATATTTAACGATGGGACGTGGCGACGCTGGAACGGGTCTACCTGGACAACGTTGGCCAGTGGGCTGAGCACAACGGCTGAATGGACCTTTACCAACTTCCAAGGTAATTTTGATCAAGTCAATCTGATTGGCTGCAACGGCGTGAATCCTATGAAACGGTACGACGGCTCCACGGTTCAGAATTTGGCCGGCGCCCCGTCGAACGGAAAATACATCACCACGTACCAAAACCGGCTTTGGTGCGCGGTGGGCGTTGAGCTGTGGTCCTGTAAGTTGGACAACGCGACCGTTTGGGACAACTTCCTCAATGATGATGCGGCTTATCGTAAAACGATGGAATCAAGTCGCGGAGAGGAAATTAACATGCTCACCGGTAGCCTGACCAAGCTCACGATCGGTATGCCAAATGGGCTTCACGAATTGTACGGTGGTCGCCCTTCGGACTTTAACACGAAGCTGATCACGGAGGATACGGGGCTGGCAAGCAATAAGGCACAGGTTACACAAGATGGAGTTATGAGGTTCATTCATGGGTCAGGTATTTATGAATACGGTGGCGGTGTGGCCCCGGATAAAGCTTTTTCAGAGATCATCGGCAAGCTGCTTACCGGGATCACGGATCAGAGCGTAGCGGGAACAGACGGGAAGAAGCTCTACTTCAACCTTCCGGATGATCGCATGCTTGTTCATGATCCGAGGTCCGGGATACAAGCATGGAGCCTATGGCGAGGGATACGGGCGGTCCACTTCGCATCGATCGGTGGCACCTTGTTCATTGGCGATGCTCAGGGGCGTGTGCTTCGACTGGAGGGCACGACCGACGGCGGAAATCCGATAACCTGGTCTGCTACAACAAAGCCGTTCAACGGCAGCTCGCTTGCGCAGAAAATGCGGTGGTATAAGTTATGGGTCATGGTTGAGCTTTCAGGCAGCATGGATGTTTACCTTTCGCCGTCTATCACCGGAGAGGACTGGACGTTGGTTCAATCGATCACCGGTACGGGTGCCCCTCTGATCCGCCGGGTCATTATTCCGGTGTCCAGCTTTGCCCGAGAAAATTGGATTCGGGTTAAATTCGCAGGCACGGGCTGGGCCCGTATTCACGAGTTCACACGGCAAATGCGGCAGCTGCCGCTTTATTAGGAGGGATGATAGATGTCAACATGGAGCGACGCCCCGAAGATTCAGGGGCCGCCACAAACCGAGGATGTTTCCGTATTGGTTGATTACGTGAAGAAGCTTGCAAACGTGACGGCTAAGATGGCCAAGGATCTGGAATTCATCTTGAACGGCAATGTGGCGTTCGACAACATCCAAGCGAACGGTATCAAAGCTAATAATATTCAGGCTGGGGCGATCACCACAGAGAAGCTTCAGGCCGGGGCGGTGACGGCGGACAAGATCACGGTGAGCGAGCTGTCAGCTATCACTGCTGATCTGGGACATATTACTGCGGGGCTGATCGAGGCGGTCCAAATCTTCGGATCGTATATCGCTACGTCCATGGGATCATATCCTCGGGCTGAAATGAGCAATACGGAAAATATGTTTCGGGCGGCATCATCGCCAAGCAATAGAATTGAAATGCGGGCTTTAGGTTACCCAAACGCTGTGTCTGATTTGCATTTTATTAATGGGAGCGATGAAGCGTCCATGGGTTTAAGCCCGTCCGCTGGTCTATATTCGAGTGGTAGGAGATTGACATGCGAGTTTACGGATATTTACTTACGAGGTTATTCGGGGGTAAGGGTGCCGAGCTGGAGTGCGTTAAGAGCAGAGGATACCGGAGAAAACTTGCAGAATGCTTTGGACGGACTTGCTATTAACATGACCTTTGATCCTACAACGAGAAACCTAAAGCTCTGGAGCCGAAACGGAAGCCTACTCGCTCAAGTGAATATTCCGTAGATTATTGAAACTTTTTCCTCTTTCTGGCGATAATATAAGTAATAGAGTTTGTCGAAGGAGGATGTAATAGTGAAAAAGTGGTCATATCTCGTAGCTGGTATTTTGATAGGGGCTATGTTGTTTGGCGGGATTCCGGCATTTGCTGATACAGTTAAAGGCATTCTTGGGGCAAAGGTAACCGGTGTGTACACGGTAAAGAAGGCGAACGGCGCGAAGGTTGCGGAAGGGGCAATCTTGAATGGTTCAACTTACGTACCGGTTCGAGCGATTAGTGAAGCCGCGGGGATTCCTTTGACGGTTGATACGAAGGGGAAGGTGATTGTTATGGGCGAAGGCACAAGCGCAACATCAAATGTCCAAGTTGATGAGTTGAACATCAAAAAAAGCGCTGTTTCTCGTGAAATTCAATCCCTGCAAGGAATGGTAATCCTTTATGAAACTGATATCATTCCACGAGCACAAGAAGCGGCAAAAAACACAAAAGGTACCGAATCGGAGGCTACTTACCAAAGTAGACTCGACGAACGAACCAAAGAACTTGAAAAATACAAATCTGATCTCGCTGAAGCACAGAAACAGCTCGCAGAGATTGAGGCTCAGATTGCCGAGTTTCAAAAATAAATAGTGTTCGCAATAAGAGTCCTCTTCGTGGGGACTCTTTTTTATGCCTATGAGGAGGTGCGCTAATGGATAACGTCCAAGTTCGCCAGAATAGATTACTTTATTACGCAGATAAAATGCTTAAAGAGATTCCCGATCTTCTTCGTTCAGAAAATCGTCGTAGTCTTCTAGAACGTGTTTCACCACTTGAAGACAAACGGAAAGAGAAGTTGAAAACATATATGAAATGAAATACTCCTGATCATATTCGTCTCTTCTCTTTTGCAATAATTCGATTTCTTGACTCACTTGTAGCATCGCATTTTTGGAATGGCGGCTGAAAGACTCATCAAAATTAAATCCTGACATGTTCCTCCTTTCTACGAACTTGGACAGGTATATTCTACCAAATAAGCAGATTTGGAACTATAACTAAGGAGGTGACGCCGTATGAAGGGTAAGAAAGAAGTCGGGGCTCGATCTGTTAGTTCGAGTCTAAAATTGTTAACTACTTATAGTATCCTGCTTAGCGAAGTTCCGAGAATTTTCTCATCAGAAAACGATGATAGTCCTCCAAAACAGACTTCGTAACTTGGAGGCTGATCGCTAGCGAGCTTTTGGCAAAGCCCCGACGAGAATAGCTTATCAGATTTCAAGGAGGTGTAACATGGCCACAAATTACGATCTTGGGATTCGGAGTGCACTCAACAGCAAGGGGATCGACAATTCCCGAATCGGATATTCAAACGGGTATGTAACCGTAGATGGCAAGAATTTCATCAAGGCGGACGCTAATAAGAACGGTACGACCTATACTAGCCAGCAGAATTTTAATAACGCCTGGAATAGTAACTTTGGCCAGCCAACAAATCAATCGAACGCCATGGTGCAAGCCGCGAATAGCGTGAAGAGTACGCCGCAGGCGACCTACACACCACCATCGAGCCAAACGGCGGACACCTTGAGTCGAATCAACGACTTCATTAATAAACAGTCACAATTTCAATTCACGGCCCCGACGCCTTTCAGTTATGATCCGCAAAGCGATGCAGCCTATCAAGCTCAACTGGCCGAAGCAAAAAGGAATATCGCCAACCAGCAGGCTGACACGAATGCGTTCCTTCGAGCGAATGGTCAAGGTAAATCATCCTATTCTGAGATGGTGGCAAACCAAGTTGCCGACAGCGCGCTGGGCAGTATCGCGAATAACCTTGTGCCCGCTTTGATGCAACAGGCCTACCAGCGTTATAACGATGAAGCAAATCGGAATCTGCAGGTGCAGCAATTAAACTACGGCATTGGCCAAGACGCAATCGGAAACCTAAGCAGCCTTTACGGTCTGCAGGATAACGAGTATTTCCAGAAGCCAATTACGGAAGCGCAGCTCACCGGGAACTACCTACCGACGGAGGCCCGGCAGCTAATTAACGAAATTCTTGGACTGAAGCAGCAGGCGGAGGCTCCTGGTATCACGGCCCAAGCACGGGCGGGTTTGAGCCAACAGGCGGACGTATTGCGTGGACGATTGCAAGCGCTCGGCATCGATCCGAGTCTGTATGGTTCCGACGTCAGCTACAGTAACGCCAGTCGGGCAAATGCGGGGATCCGAACGCTCGCAGGACAGCAGCTCGATCTGCAGCGTCAAGGGCAAGCCTTCGATCAGAAATTCGCGCAAGAGCAGTTTGCGTATCAGAAGGCCCGCGATGCGATCAGCGATCAACAATGGCGTATGCAATTTGACGAAGCCGTACGGCAAAACGGCTTGAGCTACGGCCTGCAGATGCTGCAGGAACGGAACCAACAGGCGTATCGTGAAGCGCAACTGGCTCTCGCACAGGATGATAATGACCGTCAATGGTACGCCTTGGAGCAACAGTTAGCCTCCTCGGGCGCGCCAGAATACAATGGAATGACCGCAACTCAAGTTCTCGATGCCGCCCGACAACGTTTTGCGGTTCAGACGAATGATGGGCGGACGGTAATTCCGCAAGACCCGACGACTAAGGAGAAGATCTATCAGTATGTCGGCAGCATTGGATTACCGCTTGGCCAAGATGATCAAGTCATGTTGTCCCTTGGGCTAACTGCGCAAGACATCAAGGAATTTGATAAGAAGTATGGAGTGACGGCTTCGGGAAAATAGGAGCCAGCGTAAATGTGCCGTCCAAATACGCTGGCATCATTTCGACGGCAACGAAAAAGTACGGGCTGCCTGACGGTCTTCTCGCTGCCGTAGCAAGCGCGGAGTCAAGCTTTAATCCGAATGCGAGAAACAGCAAGAGCGGCGCTGCGGGGATGTTTCAGTTCATGCCCGCTACTGCGAAAGGGTACGGGATCGACCCCTATAACGTCAATCAGGCTGCTGACGCAGCAGCCAAGATGCTTAGCGGCTTGATCGCTAAATACAATGGGGATCTCGCCAAAGCGCTGGCCGGTTACAACTGGGGCGGTGGTAACGTCGACAAGGCCGTTAAAAAATACGGCAACAACTGGCTCAGTCACGCACCGACCGAGACGCAAAAATACATCCAAAAAATCCTCGGAAAATGAGGTGGGTTAAATGGCCACAAGAGCTGAAGAAATAAGACGCCGCCAACTGGGCGAAGAAGCCCGGCAGCGGATTAGGAGCGGATCGTTGAGACCGTCTGCTCAAACGCAGATGATCAATCCTCGTACAGAGGCGATAAAGAACTATTCTCCTTTTGTTGAGGACGTTCCTATGGCTGATCTGCAACAGCAATTTGGTGCGGTGACGCCGCTTAATCTGATCAATGCGGCACAGGCCAGCGCACCGAAGCAGCAGTCCATAGCAACGAGCCAGCCAACAACTGAATACGATCGTCGTATCGCTGAGATCAATCAGAGCAAAGCGCCTGCTCCGATCAAAGCCTATGCCCGCGGCATGACCTGGCTGACCTACGGTAATCCCGTAGGTCGTTTTGTTTCCCGGGTTGGTCATCAGGCCGATGCGGTTCTATCCGGCGGTAACCCGGCGACGATTCAGCCGGATACCGGAAGTCCTGTTGCCAACAAAGCGGCTGATATTGCGGGATCGGTCTTGTCGGCCTTTGTACCGACGGGGGCTCCAGTTGGAGCCGGTCCGATCGCTGGAACCTATGACGTAGCGGATCGCGTCCTGGCGTCGCCGGCAGCGCAACGTGTGGAACAGGCAGCTGCCCGGCAGTTGGGCAGGGTCGTGCGGCCGCAGACCGCACAGGCAGTCACCCGGGAAGCGCTGCGCGAAGGAGCCGCTGGCGTTATGCAGGGGGCCGCCTTCGGGGCAATGAGCGGCCAGGACGACCGGGGCATTTTGGAATCCGCAGCTGCAGGTGGAGCGATCGGCGGAGTCACCGGAGCGGCGCTGCGGGCGGCCGGCGCAGGATTGTCCAATTTGCTCAAGCGTAACGGCATACCGGAAAGCGAGATCAACGAGATCCTCGCGTTACCGGAAGGCCGCCGGGACGCTCGCATGGCCGCCGCAGTGGAACGCTCCAATCTACCTGCCGGTACGGAGCCCATCGTCAACCCGTACACGTTTGAATTGCCTGAAGCTTCTCCGGCATCGATTCGTGCAGCGGCGAATGCGGCAGAAGGCCGTACGGGACTGCAGGAGATCGACCGCGCCATTAATGAACTGCAGACGCAGTACGAGCAGCGCGTGATCGATGAGTACAAATACCTGAAAGCATCCCGGGATAGCCGGGGTGGTGTGCAACAGGGGAGCCTGCAGCGGAATGCAGCCGGTGATGTAGTCGGCCGCACAGGGCGGATCTCAGAAAATCCATTATGGTATCAGGAGTTTTATCGAAAGAACGGCAGGGTCCCGACAAACCGTGATCTTTATGAGCTTGCCCGGGAACGGGTGGATAACGGTTTTGTCGACGAAGCGGGCAATATGCCGTCATGGCGGGCTGAATCCGGGTATGATGAACAGTTGGCTGGTCTCATAGCCGTGCGTGAAAACCTGCAGAACAGCCTTCGGGAGATTGATCCCGCATTACGTGTGGTTGATCAGCCACTCGTAACAGAGAAGCTTAGGGACGTTCGTCCAAGGGCGCAACAGCAGCCCGTCATTCCCGAAGCTGCTGCACCCCCTATGCCTGAGGTCGATCCAAATGCTCCTCCGGTCTTGCGTCCGGAGCAATTTGAACCGCAGCGAGGGCTGGGGATCACGCCTTTCTCCCGGACTGATCCATACGATTCTCTCCGAACGGATACTCGGTCGCAGCTGGTGAGCCGGCAGAAGCGGGAAGCCCGCGGGCTCACGGTGAACGCTGATAGGCTGTACACCGCATTGGTGGATGATCTCCACCCACTGAACCAACAGGATAAGTTGCTTGAAAAGGTCATGGGCGAAGCGCTGCCGTCGAGTCAGCGGATACATGATCTTGGCCTGGCTTCGCGCGGTGCCGATGTCGTGGCCAAAAGGATCATTACGGACGGACTTGTAGATGCCAATGGCCAAGTTGTGGGCGAATCGCTTAAGAGCATCCTTGCGCCGCTTCGTCCGCTGATGCGACGGAACAAGCATATCTATGTGGACTTTGAAGACTATCTCATCAACAAGCATGCGATTACGCGGTTTGAACGCGGGGAGAAAGTATTCCGTGATGATCTCAACTGGACGCCTGCCTACGGGGCCCAGAAAGTTGCAGAGTATGAGCGGATGTTCCCGCAGTTTAAGGAGATGGCTGATAAGCTTTATAACTTCCAGCGAGAGCTGGCGCAAAAGTGGCTTGTCGATACCGGAATGATCCCGCAGTCGATGCTGGACTCTTGGGTTGAGCAAAATCCTTTCTACGTGCCGAACAAACGGTATTTTTCGGAGTTGGAGAAGACAGGGAAGGGATTCGGGGGCAAAAAGCGCGGATTCGGGAACCAGTCCAATCCGGTTAAGTCTTACCAGAAAGGCGGCTCGCAGCGGCTGATCATCTCGCCGATCGAGGCGATCATCGAGAACGTCGATGCCTACGTCAAATCGGCAAAGCGGAACCAGGTCATGCAGCAGTATGTGCGGAATATCGAACGGGCGCCGGAGGATTTTGAGCCTTGGGCTGAGATCGTCAAGCAGCCGGAGAAGCCAGAGGACATCACGAAGATTGTGCTGGATGAGGGAGGATTGGATGAGCTACTGTTCCGTTTTTCCGCTGACTTCGACAAAGCGATGCAGCGGACGCAGCTCGACAAGGATAACATCGTCCGGGCGCTGGTTGACGGCAATGCGGTCCACGTCAAGATCAAGGACAAGCAGCTGCTGAGCGCGTTGACGGCCCTCGGACCGGAAAGATCACCCTGGATGCTTGATATGGTTGGTAGACTCACGAACACCATGAAGCTGTTGACTACCGGCAGTAACCCGGTGTTTTCGCTGACGCGGAACATTTTCCGAGACATCCCGCAGGCCTATATCGCCAGTAAGACGAGCGATAACCCGATTTCATTTATGGCCGACTTGATTAGTGCTGCACTAGATATCGGACTTAAGCGCGGAGCGTATCGGGACTTCCTGAATATCGGCGGCGGTCACTCCTCCGCAATTGCGGCAGACCGTAACTTGCTCCAGCAAAGTAAAAACGCGGTGCTGCCTCAGTCTGGGCCGGTCAGGGTACACCGAGGCCTTCGGGATTCTTACGAGAATTTCCTGAACGCACTTGAAACTGCGCCGCGACTTTCCGAATTTAAACGGGTGCGTGCGCAGGGGGGAGACTTGCAGGCAGCACTCATGGCCGCGCAAGACATCACAACAAACTTCAAACGGCGTGGGGCGTTATCCGGGGAGATTGACAAGGTTTTCCCATATTTCAACGCTGCGATCCAGGGTTTGGACAAGACCATTCGGACTTATCGGGATGATCCGGTCAAAGCTGTTATCAAGTCAGTATTGGCGATTACATTACCGACCATGGCTTTGTACGCTCTCAACTACGACAATCCAGATTACCAAAAACTGAGCAACCGGACGAAGGATGCCTTCCTTCTTATTCCACGTGGTGATGGTAGATTCATAAAAATTGCCAAGCCACAGGAGCAAGGGACGATATTCAGCGACCTTCCGGAACGACTCATGCGCTTGTTCTTCGAGCAGGACCCGGCGGCTTTCCGGGACTTCGCTGATCGTATCCGTACGACATTCATCCCGCCGGGGCTGCAGGGGATAACTGGGGAGCGTGGGTTCATCGGCGGTCTGCTTGGTGATACAATCCTTGGGCCTGGCGTCGATGTGGTGGCCAATGAATCATGGTCCGGCGCTCCGATCGTTCCGGGTTATTTGCAAAATCTCTCTCCCGGGCTGCAGGCGGATGCCAACACAACCTGGCCGGCGCGGAAGATCGGCGAGCTGACGAATCGATACTTTCCGGGAACTATTCTTGAGGTTAGCCCCAAAAATATTGACTATCTGGTGCGGCAGTACACTGGGTTCATCGGGCAGTTTGGCCAACCGCTGCTGTCGTCCGGCGGGGATGCTGGCTATGCATTGTCTCAGCAAATGACAGCGGACCCGGTATTTTCAAATGACTTGTCGACGGAGTTCTATCATTACAAGGATAAGCTTGACCAGGCGTATGCGGACCGCGATCTGCGCGAACTGCCAGACTGGTACAACGACCCGCTGCGGAAACGGCTGAATAAAATCAGCCAAAACATGTCGGCGGTCCGGAAGGAGATTCGGGCGGTTCAGAGCGACACGAGGCTTTCCAACGCTGAGAAGCGTGTCAAGCTGCGCGAGCTGCAGGAGCGGATAAACCGCATGGCGGAAGCAGGCAGCAGCTTGGCACGTGGTAAGGTGCCCTACTAATTAAACAGTTTTCATATATGCCCTCGGAGCCGATCCGGGGGCTATTACATTTGAGAGGATGATAATGGTGGATAACGTAATCAAAGGCATCATCGCTGTTGGCGGCTCAGCCGCATCATTTCTGTTTGGGGGCTGGTCGTCGTTGCTTAATATCCTACTTGCATTCGTGGTAATCGATTATATTTCCGGGGTGGCCGCTGCGGCCCAGGAAGGTAAACTCAGCAGCCGGATCGGGGGGTGGGGGATCGCCAAAAAGGTGATGATCTTTGCGATTGTTGCCGTTGCCCATCTGGTGGATACGGCTCTTGGTGATGCGCACTTATTCCGGGACGCGGCGATATTCTTCTACCTTTCCAATGAGCTGTTGAGTTTGCTTGAAAATGCAGGCCGGCTGGGGGCACCGATTCCACCGGGCCTGCAAAAGGCGATTGCCATACTGCAAGGTAAAGGCGGAGCAAACGATAAGGAGGCTGAACGATAATGAAAAAGGTATGGATCGATGCCGGCCACGGCGGAAAGGACCCGGGCGCAGCGGCGAATGGATTGAAGGAGAAGGACATCGCGCTCGCGGTGTCCCTGGCGATTAAGGTGAGATTGGAAAGTGCATATGAAGGCGTGCAGGTGATACTCTCCCGCAGCACGGATGTATTTTTGGAGTTGGCAGACCGTACGCAAAAAGCGAATGCTGCCGAGGCGGATCTGCTCGTATCTGTCCACTGCAACGCCGGAGGCGGAGCGGGGGGCTTCGAATCGTTCAGGTATACGAATGCCTCAGCTGCATCTAGGGCATTCCAAAACGTCTTGCATACCGAAATCCTTACCGCGATCAAGCCGTTTGGCGTGATAGATCGGGGGCAGAAGGCGGCCAATCTGCATATGGTCCGGGAGAGCAAAATGCCGGCAGTGCTGACCGAAAACTTGTTTATCGACGTTACCGCTGATGCTGCGAAGCTTAAACGGTCTGACGTAATCGATGCGATCGTGACCGGTCACGTCATCGGGATTGCGAAGTATCTAGGGCTGAAAAAGAAGGAGGCAGGACTGGTGAGCGACAAGGTGACTGTGATCGTAAATGGAAAGAAGGTCGACGATGGGAAGCTGATCGACGGCGTTACTATGGTACCGCTCCGAGCCGTTGGTGAGGCTCTTGGGGCAAAGATTTCCTGGGATAACAAAACGAAGACAGCCACCGTCACAAAATAGATAGTTTACAGATTTACCCATATATCATATACTGGCAGTAGAAATCCGGAAGCACCGGTAGCAAAAGAGCCTCGCTGGCCTTATGGGCTGGCGGGGCTTTTTTCTTTTTCACTGGGCAACCAATACTTATCTCCTGGATCGGACGGGTTGATGTATTTAAAAATGTCTAGACCAAGAAACTTTTCCATGAGGACCGATGATTCCGCTTTGATCAAGCTCCAGGAAAGTGTCATGCTGTAGTGATAGCCCCGGCAAAGGTACTTAGCTTCAATCCCAATCCCGGTATGTTGTTCTTCGTATACCTTAAGGCCATGAAGCCGAAACTTCCTACGAACCTCACGAAGCTCGCCCTCGACCTGTTTAATCGCGTTTTCCAGCAGTGACACATATGGCCTCGGCGTTTTAAATACCTTTTCCGCGATCTTTTTATCCCGTTCAAAAGCCGCCAGGATCAGCGGCAGTATGAGGTAAAGCTTGACGTAAGATGACTCTTCGTTGGTTATTTGTGGCGGCATAAATATCACCTTTCGACTAGGAACGTATGTTCTTATTTTAACCTAAAACAAGCCGGTTATTCAAGAGGTAAAGAAAGGGTCGCCGAAGCGTCGGTAGCCGGATTTCAACAAAGCCTCTGCCCACAATTTGCCCACAATGCGCAAAATTTCGGACTATTTTCGCCTGTTTTAAGGCGTGCAAAGAAGGGCAATGCAAAACGCCGAGATGCCTTGATAATACAGGGTTAAACGTGTTTTAGAGGGCAAGGAAGGGCAATACGATAACAAACCGAGATGGTCTTCCCTCTGCTGCGCTATGCATTGGATAGCGGCGGCCGGGTGCTGGTCGCGACGCCGCGCCGTGATGTCGTGCTGGAGTTGGCGCCGCGGGTGGCGAAGGCTTTTCCCGAGGAGCCGATGGCGGTCTTGTATGGCGGAAGCCCGCAGCGATGGGAGGAGGCGCGGTTGATCTTGGCTACAACCCATCAGCTGATGCGGTTTTACCAGGCCTTTGATTTGGTTGTGATCGACGAGCTGGATGCTTTTCCGTATCACAACGATCCGATGCTGAACTTCGCGGCGGAGGCCGCTTGCAAACCGGAGGGGCGGTTTATTCTCCTCTCTGCGACGCCGCCTGCGCGGATGCGAAGAGAGATCCGGGCGGGGCGGTTACCGCATGCGAAAGTACCGGCAAGGTATCACGGCCACCCGTTGCCGGTTCCTGAAAGAATCACTATGGCGAGCGTGGAGTTGTGCCTTCGCCGCCGCGTGTTGCCCTCAGCACTGCTTCACCCGCTGCGGCATTCCGTTCAGCGCGGGGCGCAGATTTTTCTCTTTGTCACGCGGATTCGCCAAATTGCAACTTTTTCTGAGCTCTTGCGGACTTATTTTCCCGGGATCCGTATTGAAGGGACTTCTTCCACCGATCCGGACCGGAATGAGAAAGTGCGCGCCTTTCGGGAAGGGCGAATTCGCATGCTGGTGACGACAACGATTCTGGAGCGCGGGGTCACCGTACCCAAAAGCGATGTATACATAGTGGATGCGGACAGCGACTTGTTTGATGAAGCCTCATTGGTGCAGATGGCAGGAAGAGCCGGCCGCTCCAAGGACGATCCGAACGGAAAGGTTGTGTTTGCCGCACCGGCGTGGACCAAGTCGCAGCGAGATGCGATTCGGCAAATCCGAATGATGAACGCGGCTGCTTACAAAAACGGCTTTATAAAGGTAAAGGAGGTTCAATAATATGATGAAGTCATCCCAGAGTGTTGCAAGCGGCGGGTTCCGGATACGGAGCCGAAATTGGAGTCGCGTGAAAACATCCCCAAGTCCTATGCAAAATCCCTATGAGCGGCTAGGTGGCAAAGCTTGCCTTGAACAGGCGTACGGTAATGCTTCAATGAGGAAGGTTCCCGAAACGGCACATGGCGTCCATTCTGCGGATGACTTTACCTCGAACGCCTTATCCTCCGGGATGAGCTGGCTGCATGAGGGACGTACCTTTTCCTGGACGAGCTTGCTTTCTCCGCTGCATCAATTGCTTGCACCGCCTGCGATTCCCTGCTTAACCTGCGGCAAAACCATTTCCGAACGCGTCCGAGGTTACCCGGAAATCTGCTTGTCCTGCTATCTTTCGATCCCTTGGATCAAAACCACTCGCTGCCAAATCTGCGGCCGGTCGATAGGCTGCCCGGACTGCACTCGGACAGGACAAGCACCGCGCAGCTTTGTTATGAACCGAAGCGCGGTGATGTACAGCCCATTCATGCGGGAGTGGCTTGCCCAATACAAGTATCGGGGCAATGAAATATATGGGACGGTCCTTGCCAGGATGACAGGAATGGCGTATCGGCGTATGGTGAAGGAAATCAACGAAGCGGCTTCAAGCGGTAATCGCAATGCGATCCCGTTTCGATTCCATGCCGTGACGGCGGTGCCGGTCAGCCATAACCGCATGCAGGAGCGGGGGTTTAATCAAGCAACACGTTTGGCGTATGGCGCTGCGTCTGCCGGGCGTATTCCGTACTTGAACTTGCTGGAACGCACCCGTCACACTGAGAAACAAAGCTTTAAGACCCGCTGGGAACGTCTGCATGATTTACATGATGTTTTTCAGCTAACCGCTCACGCTGCCGACAAATTGTTGGCTGCAGTAAACGAAGTGAAATTGAAGCGAAACTCTTCCTCCTGGGCGTCATCGTGGTTTGGTGCAGTTTCATGGGAGGATTCCTATCCGCCAAAGGTACAAACGATTCCGCAAGTTACAGAGAAGAAACTCCCGCGTTTTCAAGCGGCAGGACTAGATCCTTTTTCCCGAACTCTAACTGAACCTTCACCCGAGCCGATACGTATTCTTCTCGTCGATGATGTCTATACGACGGGGAGTACGTTGGAGGCCTGCTCTCGTGTATTGCACGAATTGGGGGGACAAATCGGGAAACGGATCGAAATTTATTGCTTGACCTGGGCACGTTCCTAACCCTAAATTTTTACAAAATTCTTCAAAATTGTTGATAAAGTTATAGACGAATGACCTAGTCATAAGGTAATCTAACATCAAATGATGTTTTCAAGAAAGGACTGTAAGCGCATGGGGATGGAGCTTGGAAATTGTCCACGCTGCGGGAAACTGTTTGCTAAAAATTTCAGAGACATTTGTCCTTCTTGCATTAAAGATATTGAAGCAGAGTACGAGAAGTGCCTGAAGTATCTGCGTGAGGAGAAGTCTGCGACGATCCAAGAGGTTCATGAAGCGACGGGCGTATCCATTCGGCAAATTACCAAGTTCATCAAAGAGGGGCGCATTTCGATCGCCAATAACCCAAATATGATGTATCCTTGCGAAGTGTGCGGTGTCTTGATTCGTGACGGGAATATGTGCGATTCATGCCGTGCCCGGCTGACTCGGGATTTGAACTCCGCCCTGAAAGAGGACACTTCCAGAAGAAACGAATCGGGAGAAAAGAGCGGAAGTGGGGCTTACAGCGCCATCGACAAATTCCGTAGTCCCCAATGACTAAAACCGTGATTCTTTGGCATAATATTCTTAAACATCCAATGCTTCGCTATTAAAAATAATTTCAGTGCCGCCGATAAACTTAGTAAAGATTATCGGCTTTTTCTATTTGGAAGGAAGGTGAAGCCCTATGAAAATCAATGAAACTGGACGGGTTGGAGCCATCAATAACTATCAACGCCAGATTGATTCGCAACGTAAAGATACAGATAACAAAGCTCGCCGCAAGGATGAGGTCTCGATTTCGGCGGAAGCCAAGGAACTCTTGAAAGCGCAGGAGGTCGGAATCGATCCCGAGCGGGCCGAGCGGATTGAAGAGTTAAAGGCGCAAGTTTCCGCAGGAACCTATCAGGTGGAAGCACGCAAGCTCGCCGACAAGCTTGTCCCTTACTTCAAGTCTTTTCTGAACGAGAAATAGGAGGTTAGTATGTCAGTTCAGCCACTCATCGAAATTCTGAAGCAGATGGATGATCTTCACGCCGAATTGCTTGAAGTCATGGAATTGAAGAAGCAATCCATATTAGGGCGAAGTTATGAAGAACTGGTTCGCGTGATGTCCCGAGAATCGAAATTGGTGAAGGCCATCGAAGAACAGGAAAAACAACTGTTTGCATCCGCACAGACTTTCCTGCAAAGCAAAGGCATCCGATCTCAGCTGGAATTAACGGTATCGGAGCTTCTCCGGCTCGTGTTTGATCCGGAAGAGAAGCGTATGCTGGATGAGGCTAGACGGAAGCTTGGTGAGCGCCTGATGGAACTGAAACGGGTAAACGATCTGAATCAGCAACTAATTCAACAATCGCTCTCTTTTATTGATTTCTCCTTGAATTTGATGATTGGCGGCGAAGACGAAGGCACGACGTACTCCCCTCCATTGGCTCAAGATAAGAAAGCATCGGCAAGAAGCATGTTTGATACGAAGGCATAATCATTCGCAAGGGTAAAGGGGAATAAAAGATGACCTCTACTTTTCATGGGATAGAAACGAGTAAACGAGCGCTTTTTGTAAATACGGTGTCCATGCAGACGCTGGGGCATAACATTGCCAACGCGAACACCGAAGGATATACACGCCAACGGGTGAATCTGACGGAAGCCAATCCGATTTGGGCAATGGGCATGACGAAAAGTGCACAGCCTGGACAATTGGGGACCGGGGTTGAGTATACGAGCATTACGCGGGTGAGAGACACTTTCTTGGACACGCAATTCCGTCGGGAAAATCAGATGCTCGGGTCATGGGAAGTTCTTAATTCGAGCATGACCGCGATTCAAAATATCATTAATGAACCTTCAGGTAACGGGCTTAGCGCTGTTATGGACGATTTCTGGAATTCGTGGGAGACCTTGAACCGGGATCCTTCCTTGCTGAGTGCCCGCGTAGCTGTCGCTGGCGCGGCCAGTAACCTGGTCGATACGTTAAAGCATATTAGTGAATCCTTGAACAACTTGAGAAATGATATAAACACGAATATCGATAAGAAAGTGCTGGAGGCCAACAATATTCTCGATAATATTGCTCGGCTGAACGTGCTGATCCGCGACAATGAGAGCTTTGGGGATCATGCCAACGATTATCGTGACCAGCGGGATTTGCTGTTGGATCAATTGTCGACGATTGTGGATGTTCAATACACCGAAGACGAGAATGGGATGGTGAACATCACCTCGGCGGGGGTTAACGTACTGACGGGTGACACTGTTACGCCGCTGACCGCAGCTAATGCGAACACAGCTACGGCGGGACAATTAAACGGATATGTCAAATCCCTGCAGGAGACGGACTTGATCCGCAACCAATTAAATGGTTTAGTCAGCACCCTGGTGACTGGGGATATCAAAGTTACCTTAAGCAACGGATACGTTACGTCCTCAGATATTGTAGCGTTAAATGATGTTACAGTTGATGGGATGGGCACCGTAGCCGCAGGTACGGTGATCCCGGCCGGCTCCAAGATTACTTCTTCCATGGATGTCATGGTCAAAGGGTTTAATGGATTACATCAACTGGGCTACTCCTTAACGAAGCCAAGCTCTACTGGAATTCCTTTCTTTGTATCCGACAGTGGAACGTTCTCCATTGATGATATTAAAGTCAATCCCGACATTCTAGCAGATACGAATAAAATAGCGGCTTCCTCGCAATACGAGGTGATCAACGGCGTAAATACGACGATTCGGGGGAACAGCGACATTGCGAATGCGATCGCGGGCTTAAGAGATGCGATCTTCAAGTTCCCTGACGCGCTCACCTCGCTTTCCGAGGGTACGACGGACGACTACTTCCGGGCTTTAACGGCCGATCTGGGGATCCGGGCCAGCAATACCGAGCGCAATTATGAGAACGAACGAACGATGACTGACAATTTACAAATTTTGCGTCAATCCGTAAGTGGGGTTTCCATGGACGAAGAATTGGCCGATATGATTCGCTTCCAGCAAGCTTATAATGCAGCGGCCCGGAATATGACGGTGGTGGACGAGATGTTGGATCGCGTCATCAATTCGATGGGACGCGTCGGACTATAGTCCCGATAACGGTCTAAGGTGAGAATGAGGAGGTTCGACCAATGCGAGTAACAGGCATGATGCAGAACTTGCAGCTGCTAAAGAATTTACGAAATATCAATTCATCGCTAACGACCGGCCAACAACAGTTGGCCACCGGCCAAAAAATCAGCAAACCCAGCGATGACCCGATCGGCGTTGGTTATCAGATGCGGTATGATACGGATTTGGCGCGGAGCGAGGAGTTCCTGCTGAACGCACAGACCGGGACGGAAATCCTGAAAACGATGGATTCTTTGTTTCAGCAAGCTAGTGATGTTCTTAAGAGAGCACGTACATTAACCTTGCAGGCAGTCAATGGTACATATGACGCGCAACAGCGCCAGACAATTTCGGCAGAAATTAAGCAGTTAAAGGAACAAATGGTGACGATCGGTAATAGCACCTATAATGGTCGTTACCTATTTAATGGGCAGAAAACAGATCAAGCTCCATATACGGTGGCGGGAGCTGCTGGAGAGACGACGGATCCAGGTTTGTTCTATCTGAATGTAAGCCCCTCTGTAAAAGTGCCAGTTAGTATTACAGGAGAAGTTGTCTTTGGCGCTGCAAATACCGATAACGTGTTTCAAGTATTGGATGATCTCGCCAATGCTCTGGATACTAATAATGTTACTGGGATCACCGCGGCGCTGGACAAGATTGATGATTCGGCAGACCGTCTTTCGATCAGTTGGGCGGAAGTTGGTGCCCGTATGAATCGATTTGCCTTGATGGAGGAGCGGATCTTGGATGACCAAGTTAGTTTGAAGGAACAACGAGCGAATGTTGCCGATGTGGATGTTGCTGCTGCGATTACAGAATTGAAGTCCAAAGAAACTGTACTTCAAGCGGCTCTTTCAACAGGAGCGAGAATTATGCAGACTTCGCTTGTTGATTTCTTGAGATAAAAGGGAATGCCGTTGGTAGAGGAGGGCCTTATGCCAAGTATTCAACCCGTCTTTCCAGCCGACTGGGGGATTTACCGGCCTGCTGAAATAACAATTCGGATGAAATCTGCCGAAATGGAGACCGATTGGACAAGTGTGTTCTATGATATGGAACTGAAACGGCCAATTACAGTTGCGAAAGAATTAGGGCAAGCTGCAATGGAAAAAGCAATTGAGGATGTGGCGATCAAAGCACAAGAGGGCGACCGAATGATGAATATCGCTGTGGGTGAGAAAAATGTGTTTGGGAAAATCGCCCACGATCGATATATGCGAAATGGTCAGAAAGAGATTACTGTTGAAACGATCCCGCACCAAGGCGTATTAATCGATTTTCGCATCTATCCACCTGAAATTACGGTTGATCCGAGAGGGGCACTCCCGAAATGAGACAAGTAGAGAGTTCGATTTATGGAATGTTAGATGTTAAGGAACAGCAAATCTATAGGTTTGAACCGGGAATTGCTGGGCTGCCGGACATTAAGGAATATGCATTGTTTCCCATGGATGGTACTCCTTTCTTCGTTTTACATGCGCTTGAGGAAGAGGTTAATTTTATACTGTTGCCAGCTCATCAGGCAGTTTCGGACTACAGTTTTCAACTTAACGATGAGGTAGTCGAAATGCTCGGGCTAGAGTCGGCTGAGGATGTCGCGGTTATGGTTGTAGTTAACGTCACGCCTGAGCAATTGTTTGTCAATTTATTAGCGCCGATTTTGTTGGCCCCCAATTCTTTAAAAGGATGCCAATATATCATCAAAGATCAAGAATTGCCAATTCGACACCCGCTTTTACAGAAGGAGGGCCCTTAAGTGCTGGTACTCAGAAGGAAGATTGGGGAAGTCGTCATGATTGGCAATGATATTCAAATACAGGTGCTTGGTATTGAGGGAGACCAGATTAAGCTGGGGTTCCTTGCCCCCAAAGAAGTTCAAATCTTACGTAAAGAACTGTACGAAGGGGTTGCTGCAGAAAATTTGGCCGCAAACGAACAGCTTCAAGGGTTACCTCAAGATCAGCTTATTCATTTACTTAAGGAATTCAAAATTTAATATCAGGGTGGTGAGAAGATGAATGTGAATCGTTTAGAATCATTAGGGTTTGAGAAAATTACTTCAACCACAGCCGCCTATAAATTGGGCTCATCTATAAAAGGAATTAGGTTAATAGAGAATCATCAAGTGGATCAACAACAAGATAAATCCAAACAAGAACTTGAAAAAATGCAAGAGCAAATTAAGAAGCTTAATGAGTCTATAGCGGCTTCTGGCAAGGAGCTTCACTTCAAGTATAACGAAGAGGTTAATCAGCTTTATGTGGAAGTGATTGATTCCAAAACGAAGGAAGTTTTATCTAGCTTACCACCTGAATTTTTAATTGAATTATCGAAAAAAATGAAAGAAATGATCGGTTTGTTTATAGATGAGAGATTATAATGTGCGGTGAAAGGGTGAATGATGATGACTATTAGCTTTACAGGCTTAGCCTCAGGTTTTGATTCGGCTTCGTACATAGATGCGATTATGGCCCAGGAGAAGCTCCCGTTAAAGCGACTGGAAACCAAAAAGCAAGTTACAACAGCATATCAAAACGTATTTAAATCACTGAATACCAAGCTTTCTACTTTAAAAGATGCAGCAACAACGCTTTCCGATTTGAATAGTTTTCAAGTCTTTAAGGCAAGTTCTTCGGATACAACGAAGTTGTCCGTTACTGCTGATAGTTCAGCTATGGGCGGAGAATATTCAGTGAATGTAACACAATTGGCTCAAAAACATGTGGTAGCTTCTCAATCATTCGATGCATCTGCGGAATTTAAGTATGCAAATTTTTCAAACACTTTAAAAATAGGTGAATATACAACGACTGATGGAAATGGGGATCCTGTGACAACGGACTCTATAGATCTCACAAAGCTCCAACTTGAGGGGAAAACAGTAGGTGAGGCCTTAAATCTTATTGCCTCGCACATTAATAGTCTAACAGATGGCAAAGTTCAGGCTTCGGTAATCCAAACTGAGGACGGCAAGAGGTCGTTGGTTCTTACTTCAAAGCAGTCGGGAGCAGCTAATAAAATCGATTACGAAACTACTTCTAACTGGCTTTTTAGTGAGAAACAAGAAGCACTGGATGCTAAGATTACGGTTAACGGAATAGAAATTGTCAGTTCGACAAACACGATCAAGGATGCGATTCCTGGCGTCACGTTAACTTTGAGCAACAAAGGTTTATCGACAGTCAATGTGTCTCAAGATGTTGATACGATTACGGGTAAGGTAGAAGCATTCGTAAAAGCTTATAACGATATTATTAATACGATAAAGGAAAATACTCAGAAATCAACAAAGAATAGTGACGGCTCTCTCTCCTTAACATTACAAGGTGACTCAACCATGCGATCCTTGCGGAACCAATTAGCTGATATGATGAATGCCGTCGTAGGGGATACAAAAGGATTCAAACTCCTTTCCGATATTGGACTGGAAGTTGACAAAGGAGTTACGAGTGCGTCCTTGATGACAGGTACGATAACTTTTGATAAAGAGTTGTTTAAGCAAAAACTACAGCAAAATCCAGCAGAAGTTGAAAAAATGTTCACCAGTGAAGCTGTTGCAAATGAGGATAATACAGTAACTGGACAAGACGGTATCGGCACCATGTTTAAAAAAGTTATGAAAGCTTGGACCGATAGTGTTGAAGGCATCATTACTTCAAAAATCAAAGGATACGACTCTGAGATTTCATATCTTACAGAACAAATTCAAAGCATGAATGATCGTTTGGAAATCAAAGAGGCCTCCTTGAAGACGAAGTTTGTTAATTTGGAAGTAGTAATGTCTACGCTAAATAGCCAATCGGATTGGATTTCTTCTCAACTTACGGCATTAACTAAGTCGACTTCCTCGTCATCATAATGTACCTCTGTCAATAGAGTAGTCATCTGAATCGTTTGCAGTTTAAATTCTTTATCGTATTTTTTCGTCATGGTAGCACCTCGAATTTGGATAGATTCATTTTACCCGATTCTCGGTTCTCCATGTCTACTTTTTAGTCTATCAGCATAATAACTGGAGATGATGTCATTGGTATCACCTAACCTTGCAGGCTACCAAGCCTATCAAAAGAATAAATATGAAACCGCCTCCCCCCATCGATTGATTTTAATGTTGTACAATGGGGCGATCCAATTTGCAGGGAAAGCTAAAGATGCGATAGATAAAAAAGATATCGAGAAAACGAATAGTTTCATCCAAAAAACAGAGGATATTATTTACGAATTGATTTCTTCTCTGAATCTTAAAGAAGGAGGAGAATTGGCTTCAAATCTTAATAACTTATATTTATATATGATAGATCGTTTGATAGAGGCGAATATCAAAAAGCTGATTGCTCCTATAGATGAAGTGATCGGGATTCTTGAAGAATTGAGATCCGCTTGGGAAGAAATCGGAAAGAGAGGAACACTTGGATCTTAATTATGTTGAACTGTCTGAACAGCAGAAGACACTCTATTTGAAACTTTTGGATAATTCAAGAAAACAGTTGGCTTATCTCGATGTGTTGGAGGAAGATCTGGTTAACAATTTGACCTCTTTTCTGAATCTACATCAAGAATGGAATCAATGCACACATGAAATTAATAAATTGGACGAAATTCTGCAAGATATGGAACATTTAACAGATCAATTGTGGCGATTGGAGATTCTTCGTGAAGTTGAGACAAATATCGAAAAAGTCAAAACTGTTCTTAAAGTAAATTTTGAGAATACAAGTGTGAATTTACAAAGTGTTCACAACCAACGCAAGGTAATGAATGCCTATTACAGTTTGCAACGTAATGATCAGGTTCCATTGTATGTGGATGAAAAAAAATAGTATTTTTGTCCCACGAAATTAAAAAAAACGCTAAAAAACTATCAGATAATATCCGATATATTAATTAGGCCACAAGGATGTAGCCAATATAAAACCAATCATGGAGGATGATTAGTAATGGGAATGTTTATTAACACGAACGTTGGCGCTATCAACGCTAACCGCAACCTGAACTTCAACAACACGCAAATGAGCAAAACGATGGAAAAACTGTCTTCCGGTTACCGCATCAACCGCGCTGCTGACGATGCTGCTGGTTTGGCAATTTCCGAAAAAATGATTTACCAAATCAACGGTTTGAACCAAGCTCAACGTAACGCTCAAGACGGTATTTCCTTCATTCAAACGGCTGAGGGTGACTTGACTGAGGTTCACTCCATGCTGCAACGTTTGAACACGTTGGCTAACCAAGCTGCTAACGGTACTTATGTACAAGATGATCGTAAGAAAATTCAACTGGAAGTTTCTGAATTGCTTACTGAAATCAACCGTATCACAGATAACTCCAAGTTTAATGGTGTTAACCTGTTGAACACTTCTGCTACAGTTGATTTCCAAATTGGTGTTTCTAAAGCTGAAACCCTTTCGGTTAAATTGTCTAATAACGGAACGACAGCTCTTGGTATTAATGCAATTACCGTTTCTACAGTAACAGATGCGAAAAACGCTATGTCTGCTGTTGCTAAGGCAATTGACACTGTTTCTCAAAACCGTGCTCAACTGGGTGCTTACCAAAACCGTCTGGAGCACACAATTAACTCCCTGGGCGTAACTGCAGAAAACCTTTCTGCTGCAAACTCCCGTATCAAAGATGCTGACATGGCAACTGAAATGACTGCATTCACGAAGAACCAAATTTTGGTTCAAGCTGGTACTGCAATGTTGGCACAAGCTAACTCCGCTCCACAAGCTGTACTTAAACTGTTGGGTTAATTTAATCATTTTATCGTTTAAGCATAAAAAGCTCCCAGAAAATGGGGGCTTTTTTGCTATTCAGTCAATTGACAATAAAGCCGATAAAACCAATAAGAAGTTTAATTTGAATAATGAGGTGCGGATATTTGAAAGCGACAATTGATTGTATCAAGGAGACATTTCTTGAATCAAATTATAACAATATTAATGACTGGTGGAAGGTGGTCACTGATCAAATCTATCAGATGGACCGGCTTATTTATTGTGTGAAGATTGATGATCAAGAACTGTTCAGTGGATATGAGGAATATATTTCAAAATACTATGATCGGATTCGAGAAGTTCATATCGAAACAAAAAGTAAGCTAGATAGTTATTTGGAAACAAAATTAGTTGTTCGGGAATACCTTGAGAAACTTGTACCTGCGTGTCATGAGTTGGCTGACCAATTTTATGGAGGGGTTAATGAAGAGGGGTGGAAATTATTTTCTCAGTTTATTGAAGGATTAGATTGGTTAATTCACGCATTTGAATTTATGCAAGTTTTAAACAGAGACCTTAATCTGAATCCCATTATTAAAGAGCTTCAAGTAATTATTTCTGAGTTGAGTAGCGGGGTACAAAACCAAGATTTGGTTTTAGTTGGTGATTTGATTCAATATGAGATCGTTACAGCCCTGGAGAAGTTCTTAGAGCTTGATATATAAAAAAGGTGGGAAAGTAATGGGTTTGTATGAAGCCAATATTGAATATTTAACAAGTCATTACCCGTCTCTTTTATCTATTGTTGATCGCCATGATCTAGAGCCAGAATATACTGTTACGCCTTGTACTACTCGTTACGAGGAACCCAATCTATTTTTTACTTCTGGTACCGATTTATCCTACAATCTTCATAGTAAGTATAATGCGCTTCATGAAGCACAACGATGGGTGAATTCTCTTAGGAATCGTCTTGCAGAAGTGAAGTGTTTACTTGTTATTGGTTGTGGACTTGGCTATTATCTTGAGGAAATTATTAAGAATACAGAAATCCCCAACATATATGTATATGAGCCTAGCGTTAAAATATTTCAGTCATGGCTTACTTCAAGAGATATCAGCGTTGCTCTTTCTGATCCACGCGTTCGGGGATTTGCTGTAGGACAAGATGAATTTGTTGCCTTTCGATTAGCTGAGGAAATTTCGTCAAATGTGTATGATTCATTTGATTGTATTTCACCGCCGATATATCAAAAAATATTCCCCGACTTTATAGAAGATTTTGAAAAAAAAATTAGGGAAAGAATTTTGCTGCAAATTGCAAATTTTCATACATTGGAACTTAACCAAAATACTTGGTTAGGAAGTGTTTTGAATAATTTACCGCATGTTATAAGCAATGAATCAATTGCACCTCTTAAGGATAAGTGCAAAGATACTAAGCTAAAGGCAATTGTTGTTGGTTCTGGGCCTTCCCTGAAGAAGGACATCCATTATCTCAAAAAGCTTAAAGATCATTGTCTTATCATTGCTGCTGGATCTAGCATACAAGTGTTAAAACACTATGGAATAGTACCTCACTTTGTTGTTTCGATGGACGGTCGGCCAGAGAACTTCAACGTTTTTAAAAATGTAGATACATCTGATGTTCCATTAATGTTCTGCCCGCAACTATATTACGAGATTACTGATTGTTATCAGAGCGACGCATATCATTTCTTGTTTTTAAATGATCAAATTATTCCATATTTGACTGAAATGGAAGATATCCCTGAGTTTATCTCTACAGCCACCGTAACTGGGCTAGCTATTCAGATAGCTGTATTCATGGGGATAAATGAGATTATCCTAATGGGGCAGGATCTGTCATTTACTGATGGACAATATTATGCGCCAGGAGCTAATCATATCTCTGAAGACGATAAGTTTAAAGCTATTTCTGAGGCGGACATGACGGTTTTAAATGTAGAAGGTACTTACAATCAAACGAAGGCAAACATGCAAGTCTTATTAGATGATCTGCAAATTTTAATACAAATTCTTAAATTATCTGGAGTTAGCATTCTCAATACTTCAAAAAAAGGAGCAGTGATCAAGGGGACGGAGTGGATTTCAATGGATGATTTATATCCGGAACTCATTCAATGTCCTAAACATCAATTTACCCTTTCCTCATTTTTTATGTCTTTGGATTCAGAATTAACGAAACAACGTATGGAGAGAGTCATCAAAAAAATGAAGACCCTGACATCCTCGATAGACGATGTTGAGATGAAGTGTAGAAGGTTGAAGAGGGAGTTAATGGATTTAGCTAGTGAGCTCAGTTTTTCAAATGATTCTCATGTATTCAAAAAGCTCAAGAAAGTAGACAAACTTTGGACGTATGTAACGGAGCAAGACATCTTTACGCGGTTTTATAGTTACTCTTTAAGACATGGAATTAATGTCTTTATGAGGTATGTTCCAGAAATCGCCGAAACCAATGACCTAAAGCGAAAGGGAGAATTAATTGTTGAACATATGGGGACTTTGGTTTCCAAAATCATAGAATTTACACCTGAATTAAAGAAAATATTTAATACTGCGATTAATAGATTAAATCAGCATGTTATTAGGAGAGAAAATGAATGAGTAAGCCATATATTCAAATTGGTACTCGAAAAATCGGTGAAGATTATCCGCCTCTTGTGATTGCGGAAATCGGTATTAACCATGAGGGGAGTCTTGAAACGGCGAAACAAATGGTTGATGCAGCTTATCAGGCTGGTGCAGAAATCATTAAGCATCAGACTCACGTCGTTGACGATGAAATGAGCCCCTTGGCCCAAAAAGTCATTCCTGGAAATACGGATGTTTCAATTTATGATGTAATGTCACGATGCGCATTAAATGAATCGGATGAATTGGAACTGAAAAAGTATGTTGAACAATTAGGAATGATTTATTTAAGTACCCCATTTTCACGAGCAGCTGCTAATCGGTTACGGAAGATGGATGTTCTAGCCTATAAAATCGGTTCAGGGGAGTGCAATAACTATCCCTTAATTGAACATATCGCCTCCTTTGGAAGACCGATGATCATCTCCACTGGCATGAATGATATTCAAAGTATCCGAAAGACTGTTGAAATTGTAGAAAAATATCAGGTACCTTACGCATTGCTCCATTGTACCAATGTTTATCCTACGCCACCATCTCTGGTGCGGCTTGGTGGAATGCAAGAACTTCAGCGTTCTTTTCCGAATGCGGTTGTCGGTCTTTCGGATCATACTGTGAATAACAACGCTTGTTTGGCAGCAACGGCTCTGGGTGCATCGATATTAGAACGTCATTTTACGGATTCTAAGGATCGGCCAGGTCCAGACATCATCTGTTCGATGGATCCTCAGGAACTTCGGGAACTTATTAAGGGAAGCGCTGAAATTGCCTTAATGAGAGGTGGAGAAAAAAAGGCAGCTCAAGAGGAACAAGTGACGATAGATTTTGCATTTGCCACAGTAGTTGCAATAAAAGACATTAATCAGGGTGAAGTTTTCACGAAGGAAAACTTATGGGTAAAACGTCCCGGTACTGGGGAGATTCGAGCTGCTCATTATAATGATCTGCTAGGTAAACGAGCTGCTAAAGATATTAAGCAAGATCAACATTTATGCTGGACCGATGTGGAGTAATAATGGAATGAGGAAACCACATGAAGAAGATCGTTTTTGTAACTGGAACTAGGGCAGATTACGGAAAACTTAAATCATTAATGAGAAGAGTTCATCAGCACGCTGATTTTGAGCTCCATATTTTTGTGACAGGTATGCACCTGCTTTCTAAATATGGAGCAACCTACAAAGAAGTTGAAAACGACGGGTTTGTTAACATTTACAAGTTTGTAAATCAGAAACTGAATCAACCTATGGATATTACACTAAGTAATACCATTCTCGGATTTAGTAATTATGTTTCTGAAATTTCTCCCGACCTTATCGTTGTTCATGGTGATCGGATTGAAGCGTTAGCAGGAGCGATTGTTGGGGCTATTAACAATATTCAGGTAGCCCACATTGAGGGAGGAGAAGTATCAGGAACTATCGATGAATCCATTCGTCATGCAATTACCAAGTTTGCTCACATTCATTTAGTGGCCAATGAGGAAGCAAAGCAGCGAGTGATTCAATTAGGAGAAAAAGAAGAACTTATTTATGTTATCGGATCACCTGATATCGATATTATGAACTCAGCGTATTTACCTAGCATTTATGATGCTAAGAACAGATATGAGATATTTTTTGAAGATTATGCTATCCTCATGTATCATCCAGTAACCACAGAAGTGACTTTGTTAGGTGACAAAATAAGTGAAGTAGTGGAGGCTGTTTTAGCTTCAGAAAAGAATTATGTTGTAATTTATCCAAATAATGATGAGGGCAGCCACCTAATAATTAATGCGTATGCTCGGCTAGAGGGGAATTCGAATTTTCGGATTTTCCCATCAATTCGCTTTGAATATTTCCTGACCTTGCTAAGTCATGCTGATTTCATTATTGGAAATTCAAGTGCGGGTATCAGGGAAGCGGAAGTATACGGCGTTCCTGTTATAGATTTAGGAAACCGTCAGTACGGAAGATATAACCCGGAAATAGCACAAAACATAGTTAATGTGGGTGAAAGAAAAGAGCAGATTCTGCAAGCTATTAATCAAATATCAGGTACACGGTATCCGAGACGAACCACGTTTGGATCAGGCGATAGTGCTGATAAATTCATATCTATACTTGAACAGGGCTCCATTTGGAAGTCCAGTCCGCAAAAGCATTTTGTGCCTGTTGAGTTTCAATATAGATAATAAGTGGAGAGGAGCTTGCAAGATGGGAAAATCAATAACGCTTGCTATCATTACGGCAAGAGGAGGATCTAAAGGAGTACCTCTCAAAAATATCAAGCCGTTAAATGGAGTCCCATTAATTGAATACACTATTAAAGCAGCTCTATCCAGTCATTGTATAGATGAAGTTCTTGTTACGACTGACCATGAGGAGATTGCAAAAGTATCAAGAAAGGCGGGAGCACTGGTCCCCTTTTTAAGACCTGCCGAATTAGCAACGGATGAAGCTAAAAGTGTAGATGCTATGATCCATGCTATCGATTATTATGAAAAACATTTTAATTGTAAGGTTAATGATGTGATTCTACTTCAGCCAACTTCCCCATTAAGAACAGCCAATGATATCGATCAGGCTTGGAATCAATATCAGAGACTACATGTAGAATCTCTTCAAAGTGTTGTGGAGACAAGTGATCATCCTTACTATTTAAGAGATATCAACGAGGGAATACTTGTTAAATACGATCAACAAGAGTCCCGTACTGATTTACGACGACAGGACCTGTCTAAATTGTATAGGTTGAATGGGGCAATTTACATTGTTAAGAGAGATATTATCATGAATGACAAAACTTTGTTTAGTGATCGATGCGGCGCTTACATCATGAGTAAAGAGAATTCTGTTGATATTGACGACTGGATTGATTTTCAAATTGCAGAAGTGTTGATAAAAAATCAAGAATTAGTAGTTAGGGGAAAAGAATAAATGACTATTCACGGTTACGAAGTGGACAAAGCTTTTTACTATGAAAACGGCTTTATACTTACGTCAGAAGTTTATAGAATGGGGAACTTTTTAGCCCATTATGAACTCTATAAACAAATTATTGAACTCCCTGGTGACTTGATAGAGCTAGGCGTATTTAAAGGTAACTCACTAATTCAATTCGCATCATTCAGGGAATTGCTAGAAAATGAAAATTCAAGAAAAATTATCGGTTTCGATATGTTTGGGGAATTTCCAGCTAGTTATGCTTTGGAAAGTGATAAACAGTTCGTTTCAAAGTGGAACGAGCAATTCGAAGGTGACTTCTTAAGCCAGGAAGATCTTTATAAAAGCTTAGAGCAAAAGAAGATTCAAAATGTCGATCTAGTAAAGGGCAACATTCTCCATACTTTGCCGGACTATATTGACAAGAGACCGCAAATGAGAATTTCCCTTTTGCATATTGATACAGATGTTTATGAGCCAGCCAAGCTTGGGTTGGAACTATTGTATGATAGGGTTGTACCGGGTGGAATTATTGTTATTGATGATTACGGGACAGTTGAAGGGGCTACGAAAGCTGTAGATGAGTTTATAAAAGGGAAGGGTATTAAGCTGCAGAAATACACATTTAGCCATGTGAAGCCATCCTATATGGTTAAACCATAACTATCATCCATGATACAAGGTATGCTGTTAGGCCTATAAAATGCCTTAATCCAATGAAACAAAGTATTGCTATATGCATCTAACGATAAACTAAAAGAGCCTCATTGATGAGCGCATTAGATAACTTAGGTAAAAAACGAACTCAATTTAGTCTTTGCCAGCTTGAAATTATGAAATGTTAATATTGAAATGAAGAAGGTTGTCTAAAATGTCAATCCAACATGAACTAGTTGTGGATGCCCATCCTAATATATACACAGGACATGGAAGAAAACTGAGTATATATTTTTCTGAACCCTCTGAAGGTGTGAACGAGAACACGGGGCTAATATTGTTTATTCCTGGATATGGTGGTCATGCTAGAAGCAACGTTTATCAAAAAATGCGTAAACAATTTGCAGATCAATATAATCTAATTTGTATTCAATGTGATTATTTTGGATATGAGCACATGCAACTGGAAGATACGTTGGAATCATTGGATAATTTTAATGATATGTCCCTAATGCAAGTTTTAGATAATCTGACAGCTGTATTGATGGTTAAAGAAATATTGAAAGAGAATGGAATACCATTCAATGGACGCAAAATAATATGCTCAGGGCAGTCTCATGGAGCTTACTTGGCTTACCTTTGTAATCGTTTTGCGCCACATTTATTTTCTATGATTATAGACAATTCCGCTTACCTGAGACCTGTTTACTTAGATTATATTCGAAATGTACCTTCTCATAATCTACAAAAACGCTATTACGTTTGTGACTTGAATTTGGATAGAGACGTGATGGATCTAGTTTTTCTTTATCGTAAGTTCGAAAATAAATCAAATATTGTTAGTTTTCATGGTGTTTATGACCAGTTAATCGGAATTATTGAAAAAATCAATTTTTGTAATTCTATCCCAAACTGTAGATTGAATGTCGTAAATGATACCACTCTATATAAAGGGGCTTTTAAAACAGCCCATCACGGGATGGATGCTGACTTTATTAAATTTTTTGACTTGGTTATGGGAAATTATAAGTCGGAATCAGAACATCCTTTTCAACTCCCCAATGTAAGGGTAACGACGAAACAAAACGTTTATACATTTGACTATTCGAGTGGATTGGTCAGATTAATGGTTGAATAAATATACTTTGCAATCAGTTTCGATTTCTCTCCTTCTGGGTTAATAAAGGGATAAAGTGATTATTCCAGCCATCCACATTTCCGACAATCCCCTGACAAAAATCTACAAATTCCTTACAATAAAACCTTTTCCTTGGCAATTGACACCGGATAAGCTCGGATGGTATAGTCAAAAATGTGGGGCTTGGTTACAAGGATCACACTCTTATTTGATAATGAAGGGAATGTTAGTGCATGCAAGGTAAAGTAAAATGGTTCAACGCAGAAAAAGGCTACGGTTTCATCGAAACTGAAGAAGGCGGCGACGTATTCGTACACTTCTCCGCGATCCAAGCTGAAGGCTTCAAAACGCTGGAAGAAGGCCAATCCGTCGAGTTCGAAATCGTTGAAGGCGCACGTGGTCCACAAGCCGCTAACGTAATCAAACTGTAATCATCCCGGCACAGCCGACCTACATATGAACGGTACGATGGTTAACAATTAAAGATTCGCTAGCAACTCCCCGGGGGAACCCGGGGTTTTCTTATTTTTATTATGCTATAATTTTCTAAAGTGAATGAGTTCGTAATCGAATGAGGTGACCTCCTTTGCACAACCTTCGAACTTGGCTGCGCTGGCTGCCGGCGATCGCGATGATGGCAATTCTATTTGGGTTTTCTTCGCAGTCTTATGAGGAGCAGTCGCTGGTGCCGGAAATTGAGAAGAGCACCTCGGACCAGTGGATTGAGAATCGATTCGGCGGGATCCGGTTCAGCTATGGTGACTATGAAATCAGTGTGGACAGTGTGGGCGGGGCGAGCTTCATCGAGTTTTTTATTCGCAAAGCGGCGCATTTCGGCAGTTATGCTTTACTGTCAGCGTTCCTGGTTTACGCTCTAGGCGGTCGGGGGCGCTCTGATCGGCGATGTTTGCTCTTCGCGATCCTGATCGCGTTCCTCTATGCCTGCACGGATGAGCTGCATCAGAGCTTTACGCCGGGGCGGACGGCGATGGTGCAGGACGTGCTGCTGGATACGATCGGGGCCGCGTGTGGGGCGGCGTTCACGATTTTGTTGAAATCCTGGTGGAGAAACCGGAGGGATCGCCGGGCTTGAAAGCACGGGGGATTTGCCGATCTGCCCGTCTTTTTACGGATATCGCGGTGGTTTACAGACCTTTAACACTTTTTACTTTGCCTTAACGTCATGGTATAATAAAGGTGCAAAGCAAAGGAGGAGTGCCCTATGAATTTTAGTATTCGTGGACAGCAGATTGAAGTGACTGAGGCCTTGCGTGATTACGTAGACAAGAAACTCAGCCGACTAGACAAGTACTTTGATGCACCCCCTACCTCAGACGGTACTGTCACGTTAAGTGTGGTACGAGGCTTGCACACGGTCGAGGTAACGATTCCTTTGACCGGCGTTGTGCTCCGTGCGGAAGATCGCAGCGATGACATGTACGCCTCCATTGATGCGGTTGTGGACAAGCTCGAACGTCAAATCCGCAAGCACAAAACGAAAATCAACCGTAAACTGCGCCAGAAAGGCGTGAAGAACAGTCTCTTTGTAGAGGGCACGACCGCAGGCTCCGTTGCGCTGGATGAAGGCGAGGAAGAGCTGGAAGTGGTTCGTACGAAACGCTTTACCTTGAAGCCGATGGACGTAGAGGAAGCGATTTTGCAAATGAATATGGTAGGACACAACTTCTTCGTTTTCTCGAACATCGACACTAAAGAAGTGAACGTCGTCTACAAGCGCAATGACGGCAAATACGGTTTGATTGAACAGGATTAACCCCTTGCACTCCGTGCAATCATGGCAACTTGCTTCAAACTAGGTGGTAATTCCTGTGATACTTACGCAAAGGAAACGAGCCTTATCCGCCCGCGGATAGGGCTCTTTATTCGTATACAAAGGCGCTTTACCGCAATGCAGACGTGACGGGGCGTGTTGCGGCGTGCCTTACAAACTGTTACAATTTAGGCAAATCATCTGTTTATGCGTGAAAGGGGTAAATCATGCTGGGATTAGTAAAAAAGATATTTGGCGACACGAATGAACGTGATGTCAAACGTCTGATGAAGACGGTCGATTATATTAATTCATTAGAACCGCAATTTGAGGCGCTTTCGGACGAGCAATTGAAAGGGAAAACCGCTGAATTCCGGGAACGGATCGAGAAAGGCGAGACGCTGGATGATTTGTTGCCGGAGGCTTTTGCCACAGTACGGGAAGCTTCGAAACGCACGCTCGGGATGCGTCATTTTGATGTGCAGCTGATCGGCGGCATGGCGCTTCACGAAGGCAAGATTGCGGAGATGAAAACCGGTGAAGGGAAGACGCTGGTCGGAACCCTGCCGGTTTATTTGAATGCGCTCCTGGGGAAAGGTGTGCATGTCGTTACCGTCAACGACTATTTGGCACAACGCGATAGCCAGCAGATGGGGCAGATTTACAACTTCCTCGGCATGACGGTTGGGGTGAATCTCAACGGCATGGAGCATGAGCAGAAACAAGAAGCTTACGCTTGCGACATCACGTACGGCACGAACAACGAGTTTGGATTTGACTACCTGCGCGACAACATGGTGCTCTACAAAGAACAGATGGTTCAGCGGCCGCTGTATTATTGCATTATTGACGAAGTGGACTCCATCTTGATCGATGAAGCGCGGACGCCGCTGATTATTTCCGGCCAAGCTCAGAAATCCACCGAGCTGTATTATGCAGCCGATCGTTTCGTGAAGACGCTGACGCCGGAGGAAGATTATACGGTAGATATTAAAGTAAAGGCCGTTTCGCTGACCGAAAAAGGGGTCGCTAAAGCGGAACGCGCTTTTGGCATTGATAACTTATACGATCATAAACACGTTACTCTGAACCACCACGTGGTGCAGGCACTTAAAGCGAACGTTATCATGCGCCGCGACGTCGATTACGTTGTGACCGATGATGAGGTGCTGATCGTCGACGAATTTACCGGCCGGATCATGCAAGGTCGCCGTTACAGTGACGGACTGCACCAGGCGATCGAAGCCAAAGAAGGCATCGAGGTACAGAACGAAAGCATGACGCTGGCGACGATTACGTTCCAGAACTACTTCCGGATGTATCGCAAGCTGGCCGGGATGACCGGTACAGCGAAGACCGAGGAAGAAGAGTTCAAGAAAATCTACGGCCTCGAAGTGCTGCAAGTGCCGACCAACCGGCCGAACCGTCGTATCGACTTGCCGGACGTCGTTTACAAGAGCGTTGAAGGCAAGTTCAAGGCGGTTGTCGAAGAAATCGTTAAGCGCCATAAGAAAAAACAACCGGTGCTCGTCGGTACGATCTCGATCGAGAACTCCGAACGCGTATCCGAGATGCTGAAGCGCAAAGGCATCCCGCACAAGGTGCTGAACGCGAAATACCATGCGGAGGAAGCCGAAATTATCTCTCACGCAGGGGAACCGGGTTCCGTGACGATCGCTACCAACATGGCGGGCCGCGGTACCGACATTTTGCTTGGCGAAGGCGTGGCCGAATTAGGTGGCCTGCATATCATAGGTACCGAACGCCACGAATCGCGCCGGATCGATAACCAGTTGCGCGGTCGTGCCGGTCGTCAAGGCGACCCCGGCTCCACGCAATTCTACCTGTCGCTGGGCGATGAACTGATGAAGCGGTTTGGCGCGGACAACGTGCTGAACATGATGGAGCGCTTGGGCTTCGAGGAAGACCAACCAATCGAGAGCAAGATGATCACCCGCGCGATTGAGTCGGCGCAAAAACGCGTAGAAGGCAACAACTTCGACGTGCGCAAAGTCGTCCTGCAATATGACGACGTTATGAACCAACAGCGTGAAATTATCTATAAACAGCGCCGCGAGCTGCTGGAATCGGAGAACATTAAGCAGATCATTCTCGATATGATCAAGCCGGTCATCGAACGGGTGGTTGAAGCCCATACCGCTGACGAGCTGCCGGAGAACTGGGAACTGCAAGAGATTGCCGATTACGTCAACAGCAAGCTGCTGGACGAAGGCGCCATTACGAAAGACGATCTGTGGGGCAAAGAGCCGAATGAGATGGTCGAGTATATTTTTGAACGCGTCCTGACGAAATACAACGCTCGCGAAGAAGCGATTGGTCCGGAAATGGTACGGGAGTTCGAGAAGGTTATCGCTCTCCGTGCGGTCGACAGCAAATGGATGGACCATATCGACGCGATGGATCAGCTGCGTCAAGGCATTCATCTTCGTGCATACGGCGGTACCGATCCGCTGCGCGAATACCAATTTGAAGGCTATGAGATGTTCAACGCGATGATCGCCAGCATTCAGGAGGAAGTCGCGACGTACATCATGAAGGCGCAGATCGAAACGAACCAGGAACGTCAAGCAGTCGTGGATGAGAACAAAATCACCACGAGCGGCGAGCCGGCAGAGAAACGCCCAGTCAAACGCGGCGAAACGATCGGCCGCAACGACTTGTGCCCATGCGGCAGCGGCAAGAAGTACAAACACTGCCACGGCCAAAACGCATAATGTCGGCATAAGCTGGGTGCGGCGGGGAGCCTGAGGATTTCCTTAGGCTGCCCGCTTTTGCCCCGTTTGGAGGGAAAACCTGTTCTCGGCCGCAGCGGCCGCGCCGATGTTGGCTCATCCGAGGTAGCCACCTCGACGTTGGTTCAGCCACAGGCGAAATAGGGGTAAAAAAGGGCCTTATTTTGCTTTTTTGGGCGGATGTCTGGTAAATAAGGGAGTTTTTTGGCACTCGCGTTGCATTAACTTTTCAAACGATATTTCAAATCAACAATTTACTAAATTTGCAAATTATAGGCTGGTTTTCATGTACAAAAATAAAGAAATCCCCTAATGTTGAGTTGATCCAAAGGTTATCCATCAACCTCTCAACAAAAGGAGATTTCTATGGATAACAGTACAAATTTAAGTGTCATATGTCAATGTCTACAAATGTTAAATATTAATTCTTCCCGAGATAGCGTTTTGGATTATCGTGCTCGCAAGCTTTTTGTCGGTTCTTCCCTACTGCTGTTCATTGAAGCCCAGTTACAGCAACGAGAGTCTTATGCTGAAATGTCCGAGCATCTTGAAGCCAATGAAGACTTTCAAGCGATACTTGGTGGACTTGAAAGCATAAGCCCATCCCAACTCTCGCGGAAAATGAAGAAGCTTCCCCTAGAGAACCTTCACCTGCTTTTCATGCAAGTAACGAGACAAATCCAACAACTAACGGAGAATAAGCCAGGAATCACGACTAAGATCGGAAAGCTCGCGATCATGGATTCTACTCAAATCACCTTGCCAGCGATTCTTTCCAAATGGGCTTACTGCTCTGCATCCAATCACGGCGTGAAAATGCACACTTCACTTCTAGTCGTCGACGCGAAGACGATGGTTCCAGATAAAATCATCGCCTCAACCAAAGATGTCGCAGACCACGAAGTTGCCCCAAACTTTACGGTCGATAAAGAAGTGACCTATGTGATGGACCGGGGCTATCAGGTGCACAAGCATTTTCAAGCCTGGGTGGACCAAGGGATGAAGTTTGTGGCTCGGGTTAAGGATAATACCCGATTGACGATCCTCAAGGAACGGGCTCTTCCCAAGCGGGGAGATTTCATTCGGGATGCGGATGTAACTCTGCCAGGGCAGCAAATGAAGTTGCGACTCATTGAGTTTCAGGATCAGCAAGGTCGTTTATATCGCCTTGTGACAAGTCGCATGGATTTATCCGTGCACCAAATTGCAGATGTATATCGGCATCGTTGGCAAATCGAGCTATTCTTTAAATGGATTAAGCAACACCTCCGTTTAGTGAAGCCTCATGGGTACACCGCAGAAGCCATCTGGAACCAGATGTATATCGCGTTGATATCCTATGCTCTGTGCCTGTTGCTACGCCTGAAGCTAGAGTGCAAGCAAACCGTTTGGCAGTTACTTCGATTGATTCGACTCTATGCCGATCGGTCATGGACTAGGCTGCATGAAGCCTTATTCAAAAAGCCCACACGGAGTTCAAAAGGACGAACGAAGCGAAACGGTCGGCCCCCCAAGCAGGCGAACAAATCGATGAAGCCACGAATCATTGTAGAAGTATTGAACTAAATACTTAAATTTTAAAAAATGGGTAACGTGCGGGTTTAATCCCCTCTAAACTTTTTCAAATTTAAGCAAAGTGTGTCTGTAAAATATATACTAATATGGTTTATATATACTATATCGTTGTTCTGTATTTGTCTGAATCAAAGCAGAAAGAAGTCTTAATGCAACGCTAGTGGTTTTTTGGCCTTATTTTTGCAGACTATGGCTCAAAACAGGGTTTTTCCAGGTTTAGGAATGAAATAAAGGTAGATTTTGGCCTTATTTTTTGAAATTCGGTGCCCGGGAGTTGAATAAGGGTACAAAAGGGCGTTACCTTTAAACCAAAGTGGCAGCTACAAATAAACTTTTACAAAGAAAGGTGATCTACCGTATGATCGATGCGAATGTGAAACAAGACATGCGCGAAATCGCAAAGAAATTAACTAACCTTAGGGGGTCTCTTTGACTTAGATCTGAAGCAAGAGATGATCGCCAACTATGAGGAGAAAATGGCGGCACCGGATTTCTGGGACGACAACGAGAAAGCTCAAGGGATTATCGCGGAGATGAATGCGGTAAAATCCTCGGTGGACCAATATACGGCGCTGCAGAACGAATACGATGAGCTGGAAATGATGGCGGAGCTCGCCGAGGAAGAAGGCGATGAATCGCTGGCTGCGGAGGTTGCAGACTCCGTAGAGAAGCTCGTGAAGAAGTTGGAGGAGTTCGAGCTCCAGCTGCTGCTGAACCAGCCGTACGACAAAATGAACGCGATTCTCGAGTTGCATCCTGGCGCAGGCGGCACCGAGTCCCAGGACTGGGGCCAAATGCTGCTGCGGATGTATACTCGCTGGGCGGAGAAACGCGGCTTTAAGGTCGAGACGCTGGACTACCTGCCGGGCGACGAAGCCGGGATCAAGAGCGTTACGCTGTTGATCAAAGGCTACAACGCCTACGGCTACCTGAAGGCGGAGAAGGGCGTTCACCGGCTGGTGCGGATCTCGCCGTTTGACGCTTCCGGACGCCGGCATACGTCGTTCGTCTCCTGTGACGTCGTGCCGGAGATCAGCGATGACGTGGAGATCGAAATCCGTAATGAGGATTTAAAAATCGATACGTACCGCGCCAGCGGTGCCGGCGGTCAGCACATCAACACGACCGACTCGGCCGTGCGGATTACCCACATCCCGACCGGGATCGTGGTGACCTGCCAGAACGAACGCTCACAGATCAAGAACCGAGAACGGGCGATGACGATGCTCCGCTCCAAGCTGTACGAACGCAAGATCGAGGAGCAACAACGCGAGTTGGATGAGATCCGCGGCGAGCAATCGGATATCGCCTGGGGCAACCAAATCCGCTCGTACGTGTTCCACCCGTACAGCATGGTGAAGGATCACCGGACGAACGTGGAGACGGGGAATGTCGGCGCGGTGATGGACGGGGATCTGGACGCTTTTATCGACGGTTATCTGCGCAGCCAGATTAAGACGGAGAGCTAATCGGCGGGACGGGAGCGCCTTGATGTGCCTTCCCGCCCGAGCCGCTACTAAATACGACCCACCTTGGCCACGTTTGGTACGGGTGGGTTTTTCTATTTTTACATATTTCATGAAATGCAAGTAAGGAGGGGGAGCAATGCCGCCGAAAGTTCGCAAACGCCGATTTCAAGACTATATTCCGGTCACCGGTCCGATACGCCATACGCTGGATACGTTGATGATTATCGTAGGCTCGCTGATCACTGCCTTGGCGTTTAATTTGTTTTTGGTCCCCAGTCATATCGCCTCGGGCGGTGTCTCGGGGTTATCTATCATCGTTCAGTCGCAATTTGGAATCGAACCAGCCTACACCCAATGGGCCCTGAACCTCCCGCTGTTCATCGCAGGCTACG
The DNA here is from genome assembly GCF_047200555.1 of Paenibacillus sp. MB22_1. Lineage (NCBI taxonomy): Bacteria > Bacillati > Bacillota > Bacilli > Caryophanales > Paenibacillaceae > Paenibacillus > Paenibacillus sp. MB22_1. Next base: position 722,897 of record NZ_JBLADV010000002.1, on the reverse strand, counting down.
TGCTGCTCGGGCGGGACTACTCCATCCGTTCTCTGCTGGGCACGGTGGTGCTGCCGTTCTTCGTCTTTTTGACACGGGACATTCCCGTACCAACGGCAGATCCGTTGCTGGCTTCGTTATATGGAGGCATCGGGGTGGGGATAGGACTCGGTATTGTGTTCCGAGGCCGGGGATCCACCGGCGGGCTGTCCACCTTGGCGCAAATTATTCAAAAATACAGCGGCCTCAGCCTCTCCGTTTGCGTTGTGATGATGGACGGGATTGTGATTGTGTTGGCGTTATTTTTGCTGACCCCGGAAAAAGCGCTCTATGCCCTGATCGGACTGTACATCACCGGTAAAATCATCGATGCCATCGAGCTGGGCTTCAATTACACGAAGGTCGCTTACATTATTGCCGACCGGACGGAGGAGATCTCGCAGGCTGTGCTCACTCACCTGGACCGGGGGCTGACTAAGCTGGACGGTCACGGCGGGTACACCGGCGATGCGCGGACCGTGCTGATGGTCGTTGTAGGGCAGAGCGAAGTCACGCGGCTCAAGACGTTGGTACAGACGCTGGATCCCAATGCCTTTGTCATCATCACGAATGCACATGAGGTATTGGGGGAAGGGTTTAAAAGGGTGCAGGGAGAGCAGTGACTTCTGGTAGTTGGTTGATCTCTCCGGTGCTGGCTGACCAAAGGGGATAAGCTCGGCATGGGGGAACTCTGCTGGGCTTTTTTGCACCATTATCCCTTTCCTTCAGGAGATGATCGTTAGGGCAGGGGTGAACTGACCTGTGCAGATCATTCATCAAGAAGTGTTTCTTGCTCTGATCGAACGGGATAATGGTGTAAAAGGGGTCCGGAGAATCTAATACGTCCGGGGAGACGCATGCCCCGAAAAAGAACATACCCGCAAAATAGAAATAAACCGTCCGAATTGATTCGGACGGTTATTGTTTGGGGGTCGCTTTCAAACCAAGCCATCATAGATAGACTGCTCGTTTTTTTGTGGATACCGTTCGCCCCGCTCCCAGATCAGCTCAAATGACTCGAATTGGTGATGCGGCGGTACCTGCGGTCCTAAAACGCCAAATACCCGCTCCACGCTCCAAATTTGCGACTCATGGGCGGCCAGGGCTTGGCGTTTGGCTTCCCAACGGTTGCCGGCCGCCACGCGCAGCACGCTGGAATGATCCGAAGTATACGATCCCAGTTGGTTATAATACAATTTCTGCACGGTAGGCGCTTGGCCGCCAAAAACGACATCGTTTACGGCGTGATGGATGACGATATGATCCGGGTGTCCGGATAGGCCGTCTTCCGGGAACGTCACGACGACCTCCGCCTGATGGCGCCACAAGAAGTCGGCAATCTTCTCCCGCAGCATCGCCGGGTCCGCCTCCTTCAGCTTGCCGTCCGGCAGCCCCAGCTGCTCGACAACGGAGATGCCGAGGATCTCGGCGGCTTTGGCCAACTCCTGATCCCTGCGGGCAGCTAACTGTTCGCGTGTCATTTCCCCTAAGCGACCGGTTTTACCCGCGTCTCCCCGGGTGGCGGTCAGCAGCACCGCCTTGCCTCCTTCATCGGCGATTTGCCGGATTAAATAAGAACACCCAAATGTTTCATCATCGGGATGAGCGTATACGAATGCGATCGTTTTTTCGTTCGACATGGTGCTTCTGCTTCTCCTCCTTCTATGCGGTACATGAGCACCTTCTAAATATACCTGATTCAGACCTTGCACAAAAGTTGGACGGCGAGAGAGGCCTGACATGCGAGGGTAAATTTTTTGTGAGAGTTGTTGTATTTATATAAGTTCAGCCGTATAATAATACATATTTACAACGGAATGATGCATATTGTTGATTTCATAGGCTTGATCCAACGGGAGAGGAAGCGAGGTTAGCATTGTGAACGGGGAGAAAATAAAAGTAGCCATCGTCGGTTCCACGGGGTATGGGGGCGTGGAGCTGATTCGTTTTTTATGGGGACATCCGCATGTGGAGATCGCTTCGGTGATTTCCGTTTCTAGCGCGGGAGAGCCCTTAACGGACGGGTTCCCGCATTTATCCGAGATCATCGTTCAGCCGCTGGACGGCTTGAATCCGGTGGAGCTTGCGACGAAGGTCGATGTGGTATTTACCGCAACGCCATCCGGGGTCAGCACGAAGCTGGTGCCGCAGCTGCTGGAGGTTGGACTGAAGGTTATTGATTTGTCCGGTGATTTTCGGCTCAAAGACGGCCGTGAATACGAGGCTTGGTATAAACATGAGGCTCCGGCAGCAGCGTTGCTTGAGCAGGCGGTGTATGGCTTGGCGGAGATTTACGGCGATGAGGTGAAAGGCAAGGAGTTCGTCTCCAACCCGGGCTGCTATCCAACCGCTACGCTGCTTGGTCTGATCCCGGCGCTGAGTGCAGGCTGGATTGATCCGGGCAGCATCATCATCGATGCCAAGTCGGGTGTATCCGGCGCGGGCCGGGGCATGAACCTGACAAACCATTACGCGGAAATCAATGAAAATATGAAAGTATATAAGGTCAACAAGCACCAGCACATCCCAGAGATCGAGCAAACCTTAGGGAAAATCACCGGTGAACCGGTCACGGTGACGTTCACGACGCACCTGACGCCGATGACGCGGGGGATTATGTGCACGATGTACGCCACGTTGAAGGGCGCCTATACAGAGGAAGATTTGATCCAGCTGTACCGTCAATATTACGAAGGACGTCCGTTCGTCCGCATCCGGGACAAAGGCAAGTGGCCGGCGACCAAGGAAGTGTTCGGCTCGAACTTTTGTGACATCGGCTTTGCGGCGGATGCACGTACAGGTCGGCTGACGATCGTGTCCGTCATTGATAATTTGGTCAAAGGCGCGGCGGGGCAAGCGATTCAGAATTTGAACCTGATGATGGGCTGGGAGGAAACGACCGGCTTGAAGTTCACACCGGTTTACCCATAGGGAGATATCAACTTATTTAGGCTTGTGAAAGGAGTACGTCATGGGAGTGGTTAGTTTATTTCGTGCAGCGCCGGAGGGGAGCATCACCACGCCAAAAGGCTTTCAGGCCGGCGGGCTGCATTGCGGTCTGAAGAAAACGACCCGCAACGATCTCGGCGCAATCCTCTGCGAGGTGCCGGCGGTAGCCGCCGCTGTTTATACGACGAACGTCTTCCAGGCGGCGCCGCTGAAAGTGACGCGTGAGAGCGTCACGTCCAGCGGGCAGCGGCTGCGGGCCGTCGTCGTCAACAGCGGCAACGCCAACGCGTGCACCGGCGCGCAAGGCGAAGCCGACGCGTACGCGATGCGCGCTGCGGCGGCGGAGGCGTTTGGGCTCGGCGAACACGAAGTCGCCGTAGCCTCCACCGGCGTCATCGGCGAGCTATTGCCGATGGACCGCGTCCGCGCCGGCATCGCTGGATTGCCGGCGGCGGTGGCAGCGAACGGCGAGGGGGCCGAGCAGTTCTGCCAGGCGATTTTGACCACGGACCTCGTGAAGAAAGAGGTGTGCGTGAAGCTTGACGTGGACGGCCGCGAGGTGACGATCGCGGGGGCTGCCAAGGGCTCGGGCATGATCCACCCGAACATGGCCACGATGCTGGCGTTCGTCACGACCGACGCCGCGATTGAGCCACAGGCGCTGCAAAGCCTGCTCGGGCAAACGACCAACGTGACGTTTAACATGATCACCGTTGATGGCGATACGAGCACGAACGATATGCTGCTGGCGATGGCGAGCGGGCTGGCTGGCAACCGGGAGCTGACGCCCGAACACGCCGACTGGGATGCGTTCGCCGCGGCGTTCCGCCACGTGTGCGAGACGTTGGCGAAGGCGATCGCCCGCGACGGGGAAGGAGCAACCCGCCTCGTTGAGGTCACGGTCCAAGGCGCCGTGAGCGACAACTCGGCTCGCGCGATCGCGAAGACGATCGTTGGCTCGAGCCTCGTGAAGTCGGCGGTGTTTGGCGCCGATGCCAACTGGGGCCGCATCATCGCTGCGGTCGGCCGTGCGGGAGAGCCGGTCAACCCAGAGACGGTGGACATCAAGCTGGGGGACATCGTCGTGTTGGAGGGCTCGCGTCCGGTTCCTTTCGATGAGGATGTGGCGCTTGCTTACCTGAAAGGCGACACGATCAACATCTCCGTTGACCTGCATAACGGCCAAGGCGAAGCCACCGCCTGGGGCTGCGATTTGACCTATGACTACGTCCGGATTAACGCGGCTTATCGCACTTAATTTGAATTCATATCCTAAATCATTTATCAGATGAGATGAACTCCGGAAAGGAGCAGGCAGACTAATGTTTGTGATGAAATGTGGCGGCAGCACGCTCGCGGAGCTGCCGAATTCTTTTTTTGCCGACTTGGTGAAGCTGCAAAAAGAAGGGGCAAACCCGGTGATCGTCCATGGCGGCGGCCCAGCCATTTCGGAGAACCTCGGTAAGCTGGGGATTGAGAGCACGTTCGTCGACGGACTGCGTTATACGACGGATGAAGTCCTGGACGTCGTGGAAATGGTGCTGGCCGGCAGTATTAATAAGTTGATCGTGCGCCGCATCGCTCAGAATGGCGGGAAAGCGCTGGGCTTATCCGGTGTGGACGGCAGTTTGCTGCAGGCGAAGCCGGTTGCGAACAGCAAGGAAGTCGGATTCGTTGGGGATGTGACGGGTGTTAACGCGGATTTGATCCGCGGCGTACTGGATCTCGGCTACATTCCGGTCATTGCGCCCGTTGGTATTGATGCCAGCGGAGCACAACGTTATAACATCAACGCGGACACGGCCGCAGGAGCGGTTGCTTCGGCATTGGGTGTTTCACGTATGATCGTCGTCACCGATGTGCCCGGAATTTTGAAAATGACCGGAACCGAAAGAAAAGTACTCGATTCCATTACCGTACAGCAAATCGAGGATATGATTTCGACCGGGGAAATTTACGGCGGAATGATCCCGAAGGTGCGCGCCGCCGTGGCTTGCATCAGCGGCAGTGTCAAGGAAGCAGTGATTGTAGGCGGCAACGAGCCGGGCGTACTCGGAAAAGTGCTGTCCGGGGAACGCATCGGTACCCGAATCGTGCGGATGGCGTAGCGAAGCGGATGTCGGAAGGTTATATTAGTAATTAAGTAGATGGGAGTGGAAAAAACGATGGCGCAAAGTGATCTGAAAGAAGCAACAACGGCTCCGGGCACCGGAGCAAACGCCGTAGCAGCTGCGGCGGAAGGGAGCAGCCCCAGCGCGTTGTTCCCAAGTTATGCCCGGTACCCGATTCATTTGGTTAAAGGGAAAGGCAGCTGGCTGTGGGACGACAAAGGCAACCGCTACCTTGATTTCATGAGCGGTCTTGCGGTCGCCAACCTGGGGCATGCCCCGGAGAAGGTGGCGGCCAAGGTGAAGGCTCAGCTGGATGAGCTCTGGCATGTGAGCAACCTGTTCCATATTCCGCAGCAGGAAGCTGCAGCGCGGAAGCTGACGGAGATTAGCTGCGCGGACGTCGTTTTCTTCTGCAACAGCGGCGCCGAAGCAAACGAAGCGGCGATCAAGCTGGCGCGGCGCTACCATCAAAAGGTGAAAGGAACGAACCGCTTCGAGATGATTACGTTCAACCAATCCTTCCATGGGCGGACGTTGGCTACGCTGACCGCGACCGGCCAGCAGAAGGTCAAGGACGGTTTTCTACCGCTTCCTGAAGGCTTCAAGTCCGTACCTCTGCATGACCTGCCAGCACTGAAAGCAGCGATCGGCCCGCAAACGGCGGCAGTGATGCTGGAAATGGTGCAAGCCGAAGGCGGTGTGTACCCGGTGGAGCCGGCGTTCGTGCAAGAGCTGTCTGAGCTGTGCAAGGCAGAGGGGCTGCTGCTCATCATCGACGAGGTCCAAACCGGCATGGGCCGTACGGGCAAATGGTTTGCGCATCAGCATTACGGCATCGAGCCGGATATTTTTACATTGGCGAAAGGGATTGCCAGCGGCTTGCCAGCCGGAGCAATGCTGGCTAAAGAGTATTTACGCGAAGCGTTTCCTCCGGGCAGCCATGCGTCTACATTTGGCGGCAATCCGATCGTGACGACAGCGATCATTGCCACACTGGAGACGATGCAGGAGGAGCGCATTCCGGAGCATGTGGCAGAGATGGGTGAATATTTGACGGGGCTCCTGAAGGAGACGTTTAAAGATGAGCCGTTTGTCCAAGAAGTGCGCGGCAAAGGCTTGCTAATCGGAATCCAATGCGCCGGACCGGTAGGCGACATCGTACTGCTGGGACAACAACATGGACTGCTGTTCGTCACCGCTGGCCCGGAGGTCATTCGTTTACTGCCGAACCTCAAGGTGTCGAAGGAAGAGATTGATCAGGCCGTAGCGATTTTGGCAGACGTCATCGCCGCTTATACTTCCAAGGAGGGGAACTAATCAATGACTTTGCTGGAACCATCCAAACGCAGCAGTATGAATTTGAACGGCCGCGATTTTATCGAGCTGACGGATTATTCGACTGACGAGATCCACTATTTGATCGATTTGGCGATTGAGCTCAAGCGCAAGCAGAAGAACGGCGAGGTGTACCAGCCGCTGCTGGGGAAAACCGTCGGATTGATTTTTGAAAAATCGTCAACGCGGACGCGGGTGTCCTTTGAAGTGGGGACGTATCAGTTGGGAGGTCATGCGCTGTTTCTCAGCAAAAACGACATCCAACTTGGACGCGGCGAAACGATCGCCGATACGGCGGGGGTCATGTCGCGCTACCTGGACGGGATCATGATTCGGACCTTCGGTCATGATAAGGTAGCTGATCTGGCCCGCTATGCTACCGTGCCGGTCATTAATGGACTTAGCGACTTGGCCCATCCGTGCCAGGTGCTGGCCGACTATCAGACGCTTTACGAGCATAAGGGCAAGCTGCAAGGCCTTAAACTGGCCTACGTGGGCGATGGCAACAACATGGCGCACTCGCTGATGATCGGCGGGGCGAAGCTGGGCGTTCACGTGTCCGTGGCCAGCCCGGAAGGGTATGAACCGGACCCGCAAATCGTTGCGGATGCGCAAGAAATCGCCAAAGCGACGGGCGCGGTTATTGAAGTGGTGCGCGATCCGAAGGCGGCGGTACAAGAAGCGGACGCTATTTACACCGACGTGTGGGCAAGCATGGGCTTTGAAGAAGAGCAGAAGATCCGCGAAGAGGCCTTCCGCAATTACCAGGTCGACGAGCAGCTGGCGCGGTATGCGAAGCCGGATTACGTCTTTATGCATTGCCTGCCGGCTCACCGGGGCGAGGAAGTCAGCGAAGGCGTGATCGACGGGCCGCATTCGATTATTTTTGATCAGGCAGAGAACCGGTTGCATGCGCAGAAAGCGCTGATGGCCGCATTGATAGGATAAATTTTTCTTCGGGAGGACTAGGAATCATGGCAAAGGAAAAAATCGTACTGGCATACTCCGGGGGCCTGGATACGTCGGTCATTCTCAAGTGGTTAAAAGAAACGTACGATGCCGAAATTATCGCGTTTACGGCTGATATCGGCCAGAAGGAAGAATTGGACGGGCTGGAAGCGAAGGCTTTGGCTACAGGCGCTTCGAAAGTATACATCGACGATCTGCGCGACGAGTTCGCCAAAGACTTCATCTATCCGATGTTCCAGGCGGGCGCCTTGTATGAAGGGCAATACCTGCTGGGCACCAGCATCGCCCGTCCGCTGATTGCTAAACGCATGGTGGAAATCGCCCGCGCGGAAGGCGCGACGGCGATCGCTCACGGCGCTACCGGCAAAGGCAACGACCAAGTGCGCTTCGAGCTGGCGGCCGCGGCGTTGGCTCCGGAAATTCGCGTGATCGCCCCTTGGCGGTTGAGCGAGTTCCGCGATCGCTTCCCGGGACGCGCCGAAATGATCGCGTATGCGGAAGCAAACGGCATTCCAGTAACGGCCTCGGCAGCCAAGCCGTATTCGATGGACCGCAACCTGCTGCACATCAGCTATGAAAGCGGCGTGTTGGAGGATCCGTGGTTCGACGCATCTGCACCGGAAAACAAAGACATGTACCTGCTTAGCGTTTCGCCGGAAGATGCCCCGGATCAACCGGAGTATCTGGAGCTGGAGTTCGAGCAAGGCAACTGCGTGGCGCTGAACGGCGAACGGTTAAGTCCGCTCGGGGTGATGGAGAAGCTGAATGAGCTGGGCGGCAAACATGGCATCGGCCGCGTCGACATGGTCGAGAACCGCTTTGTCGGCATGAAGAGCCGCGGGGTATACGAGACGCCGGGCGGAACCATCCTGTTCACGGCTCATCGCAAAATGGAGTCGCTGACGATGGACCGCGAGGTCATGAACCTGCGCGACAGCCTGATCACCCGTTACAGCACGCTCGTTTACAACGGCTTCTGGTTTGCGCCGGAACGGTTGGCGCTGCAAGCGCTGGTGACCGAGAGCCAGAAGAATGTGACGGGGACGGTGCGCGTGAAGCTGTACAAAGGTAACATCATCGCTGCCGGCGTGAAAAGTCCGGTCAGCTTGTACAACCCAGACATCGCCACGATGGAGGCCGATCCTACGCAAGCGTACGACCAAGGCGACGCTACCGGCTTCATCCATCTGAACGCGCTGCGGCTGAAAGTCGGCGCGGGTGTGGCGCAAAACAGCGGCAAGTAAAGGGTGTGCCCAAAATCTATTCGAAAAATCGAATACAATTCGCCGATTTTCAGCGATTAGACCCCAATGTGTATGAAATTTCGTATATAATTGAGCATTTTGCCACTAGCGTTGCATTAAGACTTCTTTCTGCTTTGATTCAGACAAATACAGAACAACGATATAGTATATATAAACCATATTAGTATATATTTTACAGACACACTTTGCTTAAATTTGAAAAAGTTTAGAGGGGATTAAACCCGCACGTTACCCATTTTTTAAAATTTAAGTATTTAGTTCAATACTTCTACAATGATTCGTGGCTTCATCGATTTGTTCGCCTGCTTGGGGGGCCGACCGTTTCGCTTCGTTCGTCCTTTTGAACTCCGTGTGGGCTTTTTGAATAAGGCTTCATGCAGCCTAGTCCATGACCGATCGGCATAGAGTCGAATCAATCGAAGTAACTGCCAAACGGTTTGCTTGCACTCTAGCTTCAGGCGTAGCAACAGGCACAGAGCATAGGATATCAACGCGATATACATCTGGTTCCAGATGGCTTCTGCGGTGTACCCATGAGGCTTCACTAAACGGAGGTGTTGCTTAATCCATTTAAAGAATAGCTCGATTTGCCAACGATGCCGATATACATCTGCAATTTGGTGCACGGATAAATCCATGCGACTTGTCACAAGGCGATATAAACGACCTTGCTGATCCTGAAACTCAATGAGTCGCAACTTCATTTGCTGCCCTGGCAGAGTTACATCCGCATCCCGAATGAAATCTCCCCGCTTGGGAAGAGCCCGTTCCTTGAGGATCGTCAATCGGGTATTATCCTTAACCCGAGCCACAAACTTCATCCCTTGGTCCACCCAGGCTTGAAAATGCTTGTGCACCTGATAGCCCCGGTCCATCACATAGGTCACTTCTTTATCGACCGTAAAGTTTGGGGCAACTTCGTGGTCTGCGACATCTTTGGTTGAGGCGATGATTTTATCTGGAACCATCGTCTTCGCGTCGACGACTAGAAGTGAAGTGTGCATTTTCACGCCGTGATTGGATGCAGAGCAGTAAGCCCATTTGGAAAGAATCGCTGGCAAGGTGATTTGAGTAGAATCCATGATCGCGAGCTTTCCGATCTTAGTCGTGATTCCTGGCTTATTCTCCGTTAGTTGTTGGATTTGTCTCGTTACTTGCATGAAAAGCAGGTGAAGGTTCTCTAGGGGAAGCTTCTTCATTTTCCGCGAGAGTTGGGATGGGCTTATGCTTTCAAGTCCACCAAGTATCGCTTGAAAGTCTTCATTGGCTTCAAGATGCTCGGACATTTCAGCATAAGACTCTCGTTGCTGTAACTGGGCTTCAATGAACAGCAGTAGGGAAGAACCGACAAAAAGCTTGCGAGCACGATAATCCAAAACGCTATCTCGGGAAGAATTAATATTTAACATTTGTAGACATTGACATATGACACTTAAATTTGTACTGTTATCCATAGAAATCTCCTTTTGTTGAGAGGTTGATGGATAACCTTTGGATCAACTCAACATTAGGGGATTTCTTTATTTTTGTACATGAAAACCAGCCTATAATTTGCAAATTTAGTAAATTGTTGATTTGAAATATCGTTTGAAAAGTTAATGCAACGCGAGTGGCATTTTGCGGGGATGAGGCGGGAATGTGTATGATTTTTCGAATAGAATCTGCAATTTCGATGGTTCGCGAGGAAATGTAGTCGAAATTTCGAATACATTTCCTTCTGTTTCTGTTCTGATTGATTGGAATAACAATCAAGTTTCAAAGTTAAGGAGTGGGTCAGGTGAGCAAGCTGTGGGGTGGCCGCTTTACGAAGCAGACCAACCGTTTAGTTGAGGAGTATACCGCTTCCATCGGGTTTGACAAGGCGTTGGCGGAGGAGGATGTGCAAGGGAGTCTCGCGCATGTGACCATGCTGGGCAAATGCGGGATCTTGCCGGAAGAGGATGTCGAGAAGATCAAGGAAGGTCTGCATCAGGTCCTGCTGAAGATCCGCCGCGGCGAGATGGAATACTCCGTGTCGGACGAAGACATCCATATGAACATTGAGAAGCAACTGATCGACGAGGTGGGGCCGGTTGGCGGGAAGCTGCACACCGGGCGCAGCCGGAACGACCAGGTAGCGACGGACATGCACCTTTACCTGCGCAAGCGGGTGGTCGAATTCGTGGGCCTGTTGCAGGAACTGCAGGAGGCGCTGCTGGGACAAGCCAAAGCGAACCTCGACACGATTGTGCCGGGCTACACCCATCTGCAGCGGGCGCAGCCGATCCTGTTCGCCCATCATTTGCTGGCGTACGTGTCGATGTTCCAACGCGATATCGAGCGCCTGCAGGACAGCTACAAGCGGATCAATGTGCTGCCGCTGGGCGCGGGGGCACTGGCCGGCACGACGTTCCCGATCGACCGCCATTTTGTAGCCGAGCAGCTGCATTTTGACGGGGTGTATGAAAACAGTCTGGATGCCGTGAGCGACCGTGACTTTATCGTCGAGTTTCTCGCCAACGCCTCCATTCTGATGATGCACCTCTCACGTCTCAGCGAGGAGCTGGTCCTGTGGAGCAGCACCGAATTCCGCTTCATCGAGCTGGATGACGCGTTCTGCACCGGCAGCAGCATTATGCCGCAGAAGAAAAATCCGGACGTGCCGGAGCTGGTTCGCGGCAAAACGGGCCGGGTCTACGGCAACCTGATGGGCCTGTTAACCGTGCTGAAGTCGCTGCCGCTGGCGTACAACAAGGACATGCAGGAAGACAAGGAAGGCATGTTCGACACCGTCGCCACATTGCAAGGAGCGCTGCAGCTGTTCGCGCCGATGATCGCCACGATGAAGGTGAACAAGGAGCGGATGCGCGAAGCGGTCAACCAGGACTTCTCCAACGCCACCGACATTGCCGACTTCCTGGCAAGCAAGGGTCTGCCGTTCCGTCAGGCGCACGAAGTTATCGGCAAAACCGTCCTATACTGCATCCAAAATGGCAAATACCTGCTGGATCTGACGTTAGACGAGTTCAAGCAGTTTTCGCAATTGTTTGACGAAACCATTTATGACGTGCTGCAGCCGGAGACTGTCGTGAATGCCCGCAACGTGTATGGCGGGACAGCGACCGCTCAAGTGACGGCCGCCATTGAACGTGCAGAGAGCAAGCTGGAAGCGGGCCGCCAATGGACGCAAGAGTATCTGGAAAAAAGTAAATAAGTGAATCGCCGCTTCGCAGGCAGAACTTTAGAAACAGCCTTCGTCGAATAGACGAACGGCTGTTTTTTTAGTACGGCGTGCCCAGCTAAGCACGCATCTTCTAGCCGGTGAAAGTCCGGTCGCGGGAAGGGCCAAGCCCCCGCGTAGCTAGGATACCTACGTATGGCGAAATCTGTACGTAGAAGCGTATCGACGAAAGTACCTGTCAGAGGCAGGGCGAGCAACATACCAGGCCGTAACATGAAAGTGAATCCTGCCGCGTCGTCAAAAAGGCCTCGCAAGAGGGAAAAGAGGAAGCCGAGTCCCGCGTACATGGACGAAGGCCATGGAAGCTGCCTAGAACTTGGAGCGGCAGTGAAGAATCCTCCGGCGTAGAGGGAACGGCATGGTATGAAAGAGGATGCAGTGAACTGGGGAGGCCCTCCCCTGCACGGTTGCAGAAACCGTAAAGAGGCCTTCTATAAGCCCCAGAGGTGAAGTGAACGGTCTGCAGGAAGGGAGTCCGAGGGGCTCATAGTACCGTGGAACGCAGGACAACACAACCTGCGGGAGGGAAGGAGCCCTGCTTTGTTCAAGTTTCTTGAGGAGGTACGAGTCAGTGAATGCCAAACGGCTAACAACACCAGAGGAAAACGTTCAAGAACTCCAAGGGAAACTCGGTCATGCGGCCAAGGAGAACAAGAAGCGAAGATTTCACGCGCTGTACGACAAGGTCTATCGGGTAGACATCTTATGGGAAGCGTGGCGAAGGGTACGAGCCAACGAGGGCTCGGCAGGAGTGGATGGAGAGACGTTGGCAGACATCGAGAAACAGGGAGAAATGCGTTTTGTGCTTGAATGTCAACGGCTACTGAAAGAAGGGAAGTACCATCCACAACCCGTTAGACGCCACTACATCCCGAAGAAAGATGGCAAACTGCGACCGCTGGGGATCCCGACGGTGAGAGACCGCGTCATCCAGATGGCGACCAAACTCGTCATGGAACCCATTTTCGAGGCGGATTTTCAGGACACGTCTTTCGGTTTTCGGCCTAAGCGGAGCGCGAAACAGGCGTTGGAGCGAATCCGGAAAGCATGCAACCGCAAAGGAAATTGGGTGGTCGACGTCGACATCCAAGGCTACTTCGACAACATCAATCAGGAGAAACTGATGAAGCTGATCGAAATGCGGATCAGTGACAGGCGAATCTTGAAGTTGGTGAGGAAGTGGTTAGGTGCGGGAGTGATGGAAGAAGGAAACATCCGACGCTCAGACTTGGGTACACCGCAAGGGGGAGTGATCTCACCACTGCTGGCGAACATCTACCTGAATTACTTTGATCTTCTGTGGGAACGACATGGCGGTAAGCTTGGGGAACTGACGCGTTATGCAGATGATCTGGTGATCATCTGCAAGACGAAGAAGGACGCACAGCGGGCCTATGAACTCATACGAGCGATTATGGAACGCCTGGAATTAACCCTGCACCCCACGAAAACGCGCATCGTTGGACTTTGGACTGGGGAAGAAGGCTTCGATTTTCTGGGCATGCATCATCGAAAGACGAAGGCCGAAACATCCAAAGGCCAAGTGTACTACACAACCCAGCAGTGGTTGTGCCGGAAGGCGGAAGAGCGAATACGGGAAGGGGTAAAAGAGCGATTAGCTCCGCCAGGTATGCGACGCCTGAGTTTCGAAGAGCACGTGGAGTACCTGAATCCAAAGATTCAAGGCTGGCGCAATTACTACTACACAGCTTACAGCCAGAGGAAGATGGCGAAGTTGGATTGGTATATCCGGCAGCGGTTTGCGAAGTGGTATGCTAAGAAACACAAACGCAGACGATGGTTGAGTTCGCTGCGCGAAGTGAAGTCTTTGTCTATTCAATATGGACTTAAAACGCTCTTGTAATCTGCATGCTCATGATGACGAACATCGGAAAGCCGTATGAGGGAAAACCTCACGTACGGTTTGATGAGGAGGGGCTGGGCCCCGCCCAGCCTTTCACTCTAGCCCAGCAGGGGCCGCCTGAGCCCGGTGATGCTTTGCACTTTTGAATTTTATGGAAATGTCAAGAAATTTTCAGAAAACTATAAAAGAATGGTCGGTTTTTGTCGAAATAAAGAAATAAAAGTAACAACTTTCCTTGCCAAGTCTTTTATTTTGGTGTATTGACTCAGGCTGATGCAGCACTGGCGCGGCTATGTAGTTGATCAACCCTTGGCAGACAACAAGAATCACTAGATGCCTATAACAAAATAAGAGGAGAAGAAAAAAGCAATGAAAAAAAGATGGATGCAGATTCGACAATTGTTGGAGGTCCGTACATTACGCAATCGGATGCTCATCATTTTTGCCGTACTGCTGGCGGTCCCTAATCTGGTGATCTCTTACTTCAGCTATACCCGCGCCAGCGAACAGTTACATGAACAAATGGATGGCAACACCCGATCAAGCGTAAATCTGTTGAATGATACGATTAACCATATCGTGGAGGCAGAAGTTCGCAACGTGGAGCAGCTGGTGCAGCAAATCGATTCAGCCCAGGTGGATGCCAAATCTCCGGAGCTGCGACAACTTATTGATCTGTACGTAGAAAAACATCCGGAGCTGGAGAATCTGGTGGTGGGCAATCAGAACGGAGCGTGGATGAAAGCTCCCGATCCTGGCAAACAGGATTACGATCCGCGCGAACGGGTTTGGTACATCGCCTCGATGCAACGCCCGGAGGAAACGGTCATCATTGATCCGTTCATCTCGGCGACGACCGGCAATTTTAATCTATATATCAGCCGTGCGTTAAAAGACCATCAGGGAGCGATCACGGTTTCCCTGGACCTGACAAAACTGAACCTGGACGTCAGCAACATTCGCTTGGGGGATCACGGCTATATTTATATCCTGGACCGGACGAACAAGTTCGTCTCACATCCGACCCATGCGATTGGTGAGGAAGCTTCAGGTGAACATCTGGCGAAAATCCAAGAGGCGGAGTCGGGCTACTTGAGATACAACGATCCTGAAACCGGGAAGGAAGAGAGTGCGTTTTTTACGACCAACCCACTCACCGGGTTCAAAATCGTTGGGGTTCTGGATGTGCAGGAGTTCCGCGACGCCTCGAAGCCAGTCATGTGGACTTCCCTCATTGTCCTGGCTGTCTCAATGATCGTTGCGGGCATCCTGCTCATCCTCGTGATTTTGAGCATCACGCGCCCGATCGAGCGGCTTAACCGTTCGGCCAAACGGGTGAGTGAAGGTTACCTGAACGAGGATGTAGTTACGAAGCGCAAGGATGAGATCGGTGAGCTGACGGCGAACTATAACGGCATGCTGGCTTCCCTGCGGGAAATGGTGCGGGAGATGTCCGAAACGGCCAGTCAGCTGGCGGCTTCCAGCGAAGAATTAAATGCGGGAACCGAGCAGAACTCCAAGGCGGTTGAACATGTTGCCCAGCTGGTGACGGATGCCTCGGATCATGCGGAGAACCAAGCCGCTGCTTCGTTAGAAAGCGCCCAGACGATGGACGAGATGTCCCAGGGCATTCGGAAAATCGCAGACGCCTCCGGCCTGATTGTGGAGTCTTCATTGCAAACGGTAGAGGATGTCCGGGAGGGCAGCGGGAAGGTGAACCTCGTCGGATTGCAAATGGAAGAGATTCGCCGGTCGACGCTGGAATCGGCGGAGATCCTGCATCAGATGAATGAGCTCAGCGGACAGGTTGCCGGAATGAGCAGCGCGATTACCGAGATTGCCAACCAAACCAATCTGCTGGCGCTAAATGCAGCGATCGAAGCGGCGCGTGCCGGCGAGGAAGGACGCGGCTTCGCCGTGGTAGCGGGCGAAGTGCGTAAATTGGCGGAGCAGTCCGGAGCGACGGCGGAATTGATTCAACGGACCATCGGGCAGATGACCGAACTTACGAGCAAAGCCTATGAAGTGATGAATCATAAGGTGAATACGAATGTCGAGCGAGGAAGAGCGGTGACAGAGGAAGCGCAAACGGCTTTCCAAGCGATCGAGCGGTCGACGCAGCGGATTTCGGAGCAAATTCACGAAGTGTCGGCCATTACGCAACAAATGTCAGCGAGTGCTGATCAAATCGCTCACGCGGTCGAACAAATCGCGGCGACCTCGGCCAGCAGCATGGAGGGCCTGCAAGAGGTGACGGCCGCAACCCAGGAACAGCTGGCGTCGATGGAGGAGATCTCCTCCGCCTCGGAAGGCTTGGCCCGGATGGCCGCAGATATGCACGCGCAGATCGACCGGTTTAAGCTATAAGAGATCAAGAGACAATCTATGCCTTCATTCCCCAAGTCACGGTTCGTGGCGAGGGGCTTTTTTTTTCGGTTGAGATTTCCACCCCAGGCCGGGCGCATAAATCCGCCCCGAGACGGATGGAGAAGATTTCAGGGTCGATTAAGATGAATAGCAGCAACGACTTGGATCGATCTCCATTCACGCCTGCTTTACAACGTAACAATGTTATGTTACGATGTTTGTGCAATGAAAGGAGCATGACAATGAATGAGGATTTGATTTCCAAGAAGGAATTGCTGGATCTGACGGGCATTTCATATGGACAGTTGTATCGCTGGAAGCGCAAGAACCTGATCCCGGAGCAGTGGTTTATCCGCAAATCGTCTTTTACCGGGCAGGAAACGTATTTTCCAAGGGAAAAAATCCTGCAGCGCATTGACCGCATTCTGGGCATGAAGGATGATTTATCGCTGGATGCGCTGGCAGACGTCTTCTCGGGGAGTCCGAAGGATATCCGTTTAAGCGCAGGCGAACTTTTGGAACGAAACATTGTTACATCAACATCATTGAACTTATATATGGAGACCACAGAGAAGAAAGAGGCGCAGCCGAACTTTGGCTTCGATCAGATGTTGATCATCTACGTGCTCGACAAGCTGCTGCAAAGCGGGGATATTTCCCTGGAGGAAGGGCGTTTATTAGTTC
This sequence comes from Paenibacillus sp. MB22_1, assembly GCF_047200555.1. Lineage (NCBI taxonomy): Bacteria > Bacillati > Bacillota > Bacilli > Caryophanales > Paenibacillaceae > Paenibacillus > Paenibacillus sp. MB22_1. Next base: position 706,115 of record NZ_JBLADV010000002.1, on the reverse strand, counting down.
AGGCGCTCGAGGATCATTTACCGGGCTTGGCCGGGCAGGAATGCGGCGTGCATCTCATCCGTAAAATGGGGGTAGCCGCTTTTATCCTGGTGCCGGGGGATGGAGACATCTATGTAGACCGCAGTGTCCGGACGATCGTTCGGTTATCGCTGGCGCGCTGTACAGAGGAATTAAAACTTTTAGTGAGCGGGAGTGAAGGATAATGGCAGAACGAAGCGTTAAGGATTTGAAAATTAACGGCGTAGGTCAGGCATCCGGCGGCGCGTACCGTGAAATCCAAGCCGAGGGCATTGCTAGGCTGAACGGAGACATTACGTGCGAGGCGCTTACTGCCAATGGAACGCTGAAAATCAAAGGAACGATCCATGCGGACGAATTCAGCCTCAACGGCACCGGTTCCTCGGATGGGTTGCTGGAGGGCGGCAAATTCGAGTTGGATGGGATGTTTAAAGTCGGCAACGATGTACGATGCAACTCGCTGCATGTCCGGGGGATGCTCCAAGCCAGGGGCTCTGTGATCGGAGAAACGGCCAAGGTGGACGGTGCATTAAAGCTGGAAGGCAATGCCGAATTTGAAACCGCGGAGGTATACGGCCAAATTCAGGTTGGCGGGATGCTGAATGCGGGTACGCTGAAGCTTGACTTGGAAGGCCCTTGCCATGCCAAGGAAATCGGCGGGGAACAGATCGTAGTCCGCCAACGCAAAGGCAAACGACTGCTGGACTATATCTCCCCGCTGTGGGCTTCCCGGTTAACGGCCGATGTGATCGAGGGCGATGACATACGGGTAGAGGGGACGAAAGCCGAAGTGGTACGCGGCAACTCGGTAGTGATTGGACCGGACTGCGAGATTGGCCGCGTGGAGTATAAGGAACACTATGAGGTTTCGCCGCAGGCTTCGGTCGGGCACGCGGAACAGAAATAAAACGAAGAATCACGAAGGAGGGATTGGGGATGGCTGAACAAGTCATGCAAGACCGCAGCGCCGATTTGAAAATCGTCGGCAACGGGACGTCAAACGGCGGGTTTTTTAATAAAGTCAAAATTGTCGGCGAAGGCGAAATCAACGGAGATGTAGATTGTCGCAGCTTAAGTTGCACGGGGACGCTGGAGGTTGACGGAGGCTTGCGTGCCGAGACCGTCAAGGCGACAGGTACGATTGCAGTCACCGGACCGATGCGCGGAGAAGAGCTGAACCTCACCGGCACCCTTAACGTCCGGGGCAGCCTTCAAGCCGGCAAAGCCAAGCTGAATGGGGAAATCCGCATCGATGGCGGCATCGCAGGGGAGGAGATCGGGCTGTTCGGAAGCTGCGAGTTGAACGGCGACTGCCAAGCCGAGCGGTTACGCCTGAGAGGGTCCGTGCAAACCCAAGGTACGATCAACGCCGAGCGAGTGGAGCTTGCGATGTTCGGCCGTAGTGAGGCCGGTGAAATCGTCGGCGGGCAAATCCGCATCGCCCCGCACCCCACGTGGAAGTGGGTGTCGTTGTTTAAGCCCTGGGGGACACCAGCGCTGCAGGCGAAGATGATTGAAGGGGATGTCATTCGCTTGGAAAATACCGTAGCCGATGTCGTGCGCGGCGGGGATGTCTTCATTGGTCCCGGCTGCCGGATCCGGCTCGTGGAATATACAACACATTATCATCAAGACCCGCACGCAGAGGTGGGGGAGCACTTGAATGTTTGGAGGAATGAATAAGGATGAACGCGCAAAAAAGCGGCCGTCTCGGCTTCGTTGTTGCCGGTTTGCTGCTCGGCATCTTAATGTCCGCCATGGACAATACGATCGTGTCCACGGCGATGGCCACCATCGTGTCTGAGCTGGGCGGCCTGGATAAATACGTATGGGTGACCTCCGCGTACATGGTCGCGGAAATGGCAGCGATGCCGATTTTCGGCAAGCTGTCCGATATGTATGGACGTAAACGGTTTTTTGTTTTTGGCATCGCCATGTTCCTGCTAGGGTCTGTGCTCTGCGGTACGGCTGACACCATCGTGCAGCTTAGCATCTACCGAGCGATCCAGGGGATCGGGGGCGGAGCGCTGATGCCAATCGCTTTTGCCATCGTGTTTGATGTGTTCCCGGTGGAGAAACGCGGCGCCATGGGCGGTTTGTTTGGCGCCGTCTTCGGGATCTCCAGTCTGGCCGGCCCGTTGCTTGGGGCATTTATTACCGACCATCTGAACTGGCGCTGGAATTTCTACATCAATATCCCGCTGGGGATCGTCGCTTTGTTCCTGATCCTGGCTTTTTACCGGGAATCGGCCGTTCACTCCAAACAACACATCGATTGGTGGGGGGCAGTAACCTTGATTGGTGCGGTGGTTGCCCTGATGTTTGCCTTGGAACTGGGCGGGCAGCTGTACGCCTGGGATTCCGGACAGATCCTTGGCCTGTTTGCGGCGTTTGCCGTGCTGTTTACGATTTTTCTGCTGGTAGAACGTAAGGCGGAGGAGCCGATCATCTCCTTCGCGATGTTCCGCAAACGGCTGTTTGCGAGCAGCAACCTCGCCGGGTTGTTTTACGGTGCCGCATTTATCGCAGCTTCGGTGTATATTCCGTTGTTCGTGCAAGGAGTCACGGGTGGTACAGCTACCAATTCGGGCTTGATCCTGTTGCCGATGACGCTGAGCTCTGTAGTTGCCTCGCAAGTCGGGGGCTTTCTCGTGCAGCGTACCAGCTTCCGTAATGTGATGATCTTATCGGCGGTTATTTTTATCTTGGGGATCGCTTTGCTGGCTACCATTACGCCGGACACGACCAAGTTGATGCTGTCGATTTATATGGCCATCGCAGGCTTTGGCGTGGGGTTCTCCTTCTCTGTATTGGGAATGTCGGCCATTCAAGATTTTGGACCTTCACAGCGGGGAGCTGCCAGCTCGACGATGTCGTTCATTCGCTCGCTGGGGATGACAGTGGGGATCACCATCTTTGGGATCGTGCAGCGGAACCTGTTTGCGAACCGGTTAAACGAATCGTTATCCGGCATGGGCGGCGGAGCCGAAGGGCTTCCATCCCTGGATGATCCGCGGACGCTCCTGGCTTCGGAAGCACGTAAAGCCATTCCGGCACCGGTTCTGGAGCAGATTGTAACGGATCTGTCGAAGTCGATTACCACGATGTTTTGGTGGACGCTGGTGCCAGCTGTACTGGCTTTGATCACGGTATGTTTTATGGGCCATGCCAAAATGAGCGGGTTTGGGCCTAATGCGGCGGGTCGAAATGAAACGAAGCCGGTGGTTTCGGAGTGAGATATATCCAGATTCAAGGGAATCAAAGAAACAATTGACATCCCTACAGTTGATATGGATAATCTATAGTTTATCCTGAGCAATAATGAGGTGTTTACGTGAAAAGTAATGGGTCACAGGCTTTGCCTTCCGGGAGCTTGTTCCGGAACAGGTTCTACCAGACGATCCTGATCTCTAACCTGTTCTTGCAGATTGGGATCTGGGTCCGTAACTTTGCGATTCTGATGTTTGTCACTGACCAGACCAATAACGATCCGCTGGCGATTTCGCTCATTTCCGTCGTGGAGTTTGCGCCGATCTTCGTGTTCTCTTTCATCGGAGGGGCATTTGCGGATCGATGGAAGCCGAAGCGGACGATGATCTGGTGCGACTTCTTGTCCGCCGTCTCGGTTTTTGCCGTACTGCTGACGCTGCTGTACGGTTCGTGGGAAGCGGTTTATTTTGCCACCTTTATCTCGGCCATTCTGTCGCAATTCTCACAGCCGTCGGTGATGAAGTTGTTTAAGCAGCATGTCCATCCGGATAAAGTGCAGCAAGGGATGGCATTATTTCAGTCACTGGTTGCCATCTTTATGGTCATTGGTCCGTCGTTGGGGATTTACTCCTACCACCAATTTGGGATCTATGTCTCGATTGGCGTGATGGGCGTGGCTTTCCTGCTCTCCGCTTTGGTGCTGTTCCGGCTGCCGGCGGATGCGGAGCCAGAGGAGAAACAGGAGAAGACCTCCAATATCCGCAAGGAATTGGCGGACGGCTTCCGCTATGTCTGGCGTAGTCCTGTACTGAAGGTATTGGGCGCCACGTTTGCCATCGCTGGCTTCTCGGTTGGGATTATTCAGACGCTGGGGTTGTTTGTCGTCACCGAACGGTTGGGGCAGTCGAAGGAATTCCTGCAATTTTTGCTGGCGGTGAATGGGGTAGCGATGTTGATTGGCGGCGGTGTAATTATGGGCTTAGCCAAAAAAATCCCACCTCAAATGCTGTTAGCCTTCGGGATGGCGGTCAGCGCTGTCTGTATCGCGGGCATGGGGCTGTCGACCAGCGTTCCGTTGACGTTGGCATTGCAGTTCCTGAACGGATTGACGTTCCCTTGCATCCAGATCGGAATCAACACGATGATCCTGCAATGGACGGAGCAATCCTATGTCGGCCGCGTCAATGGCGTACTTAGCCCGATGTTTATGGGCATGATGGTCATCATGATGTCGGTGTCCGGCGTGTTGAAGACGTTCTTCCCGCTTGTTGGCATTTACGCGGTATCCGGCACCATCATGCTGCTGGGCGCGATGATCCTGGTCCCGATCTTCAAGCACAAGCCGGCGGTGCTGCCACAGCCGCAGCCGCAGCCGCATCTGGAAGGACAGCCAACGAGCTGAGGTTGGCAGTAATGAGAAAAGCTGTCCCTTTGGGGCCTATTTGCGGGCCTCGGGGACAGCTTTTTTGAGTTGTGGCTTGGGGGCTTGCATCTCCTTTAGCGTGCATCAACATATCCCTTGCGCCCGGCGGCATAGCCAAAGAGGGCGGTTATGATCGAAACACCGGTGATCACAGCAAGCGGGGTGTCCCAGTTGCCGCTAAGATCGTGGAGATAGCCAAACAGCGTTGGCCCAAAAGCAGCCAAGATATAACCAATCGATTGAGCCATGCAAGATAGAGCACTGGCCTGTTCCGTTGTGCGCGAGCGCAGCGAGAAGAACACGATCGCCAGACCAAAGGTGGAGCCGGAACCAACCCCAAGCAGAAGGATGAAGAGTGGAGCTAACGAGACCGATCCGGCCCAGATGCCTCCAAAGCCTATCACGCATAACGCAGCGGAGGCGGCGGTCAGCCACTTCTGGTTGTCCGATCGCGCGGCGAACAGCGGCATTAAGAAGGAGCCGGCCATACTGACTAACTGCATCAGCGATAACATCCAACCGGCTTGTTCGGCATTCACCCCGCGCTCCTGCAGGATGTCCGGCAGCCACGAAATGCTGACGTAAAACAGGATCGACTGGAAGCCCATAAACATCGTCACCAGCCAGGCAACCTTGGAACGCCAAATATTGCGGAGCCGTGGAGCAGAAGCAGGGCTTAGATCAAGCTGATCGGACTGGGAGCGTAAGGAAGTGCTGATTGCTTCCCCCTCCTTCGGGGCGACGGAACGGCCCGCAACGGCTGCATTGTTCTGGTTCTGGCCAGCTTCGGTACGTTTGGGCAGGAGCGGCAGCCAGGCCAAGCTGGCAATCGCCGTCAACACCACCCAAATCGTTAACGCACCGCGCCACCCCAGCGGGCCTTGGGACAACGGCACGCTGATCCCGGAGGAAATCGCCGCCCAGAAGGTTAAGCACGTGGTGAACAGGCTAGTCATCAGACCGACTTGCTGCGGGAAGTCGCGTTTGATCAGCCCGGGCAGCAGCACGTTACAAACCGCAATCGCGATGCCGATCAACGCGGTGCCGGCAAATAGCGCAGCAACGGACGGCAGGGAGCGGACTAGGATGCCGCCGGTCATCAGGACCATGCTGAAGAACAACGTCCGCTCGATCCCCAGCTTTGCGGACAAGCCCGGCGCAGCCAGCGCAAACACCGCGAAGGCGATCAGCGGCAGTGTCGTCAGCATGCCCGACATCGCGTGCGACAAGCCCGTGGCCGCCTCGATTTCGCCAATGAGGGCACCTACGCCGGTGATGGGCGACCGCAGGGCAGCGGCGGTCAGAAGCACGGCAGTGACCAGTAGCCCTACTGAGGTGCGACGCGTTTGATCTAAGTCTGGGTTAGAGGCGGCCGCGATCGTTTTATTCATCTATAAGGAAGCCTCCTTCTGACATCGACAATAATTTCAGCAACAACGATGGATTCGCTTAAAGTTGGATACCCTAGTTTGGAGAAGCTGTCAATTATTTTATGCAGTAAATTTATGATGAAACGGTTGTTGCAGGTTTTAGATGCAGTTCAGTATACTTCAAGTTTACATCGGGTGGCAAATTGCGGATTAGATGACTTGTTCAGGAGGGATATGGAAGAATCTGACGAACATGTGGTAAAATCATGTGTAACCGAAAAATATAGAGTCGTGAAGCACACGCCTTTTGTTGTCGGACGATGCCGTTTGTCTCGTCTGTCGATGAAAGGCGTTTTATTTTTTCATAAATTGAGGAGCAATTCCTGTAGTGAATTAATTTGCGGTTTGAAATGAAAAAGCGCCTCCTGTATGCTGGGTCTCGGAATGTCGCACATTCACTGCCCTAAATGAGGAGGACGCTCTAGATGAAGCATAACCAATCCAGCAAACAAAATCAACGGATTTCGAGAATTTCTGAAACAACACTGGTCATCGGGACCGACATCGCGAAGCACAACCATGTCGCTCGGGCCTTCAACTATCGTGGCATTGAGCTTGGCACGCGTTGCCTGTTCCAGAACGACGAGAATGGCCTGCTGAACTTGTTGGCTTGGGCCGAATCCATCCAGCAAGAACATGGACTGACGGACGTACTACTTGGCGTAGAGCCAACCGGGCACTACTGGTTCCCGCTGTTTCACTTCCTGAAGCGGCGCGGCGTCGAAGTCGTTTTGGTGAATCCGCATCACGTCAAGAAAAGTAAGGAACTCGACGACAACTCGCCGACCAAGAACGACATCAAAGATGCGAAGGTCGTTGCCAAACTCGTCATCGACGGACGCTATACACAGCCGCAGCTGCCGGAAGGCGTTTACGCCGACCTGCGTGTGCTGATGAACCAGCGAGACCGTTTGTGCGGGGATTTGAACCGGGTGAAAGGAAGAATCCATAATTGGCTGGATCGCTTCTTTCCCGAATATAGACAAGTGTTCAAAGACTGGGAAGGCAAGGCCTCGCTTATTACGCTCACGCACCTTCCCCTGCCGCAAGACGTCGTCGCCGCCGGCGAAACAACGGTCGTGGCCATCTGGAAGAAGAACGGCGTGAAACGAGCGGTAGGCCCCAAGAGAGCGGAACTGCTCTATCGGAAAGCCCGAAAGTCCATCGGCCTCACGGAAGGCGCTACGGCGGCCAAGCATGAGCTAGCCATGTACTTGGAGCAGTACGCCATGCTGTGCAGGCAGATCGAAGAACTGATGGAGCATGTGGCGGCTCTGGTGGAGCAGATTCCGGGCGCCTGTCACATGATGAGCATTCCATGCATCGGCCTCGTTACGGTTGCAGGCTTCCTGGCGGAAGTCGGGGACTTGAGCGGCTACGATCATAGCCAGCAAATTGTCCGTCACGCCGGTCTCAGTCTGCGGGAAAACAGCTCCGGGCTCCACAAGGGGGAAACGACCATCAGCAAGCGAGGTCGCTGTCGCCTTCGGGCCCTGCTGTACCGAGCAGCGCTGACGATGGTTGCCAAGAACCCGGAGTTCCGCGCGCTGCACCTGTACTTTACGACGCGCCGGGATAACCCGCTGAAGAAGAAGCAGTCGATGATTGCGATCTCGAGCAAGCTCATTCGCGTCATGTTTGAGCTAGGCCGTAAACAGAAGGACTATGACGCCAGCAAAGTGCTCGGCCCCCATCGGGAGGCTCAATTGCAAACAGCAGCTTAATTCATTCACAGCTGGATAACTCACTCACGTTTTATCGCTTATACACATGTTGATCTTTGACAAACGAAGCACGGATAGGCTGGGAGGAATTCATTCCATTAGGGCGTCGACCCCGCAGAGGAGCTAACCTGGCCTCCACCCCTTGAAAGGTAGAACGAAGGAATGTAAGGGCATCGACCCAGGGAGATATGGGAGGGTAAACCGCAAGGGCTCATGTGGAGATCCATATGCGACCATACGGCTTTCAAAAAGCGGGGTGGTCCCCACCTCTATTCCCGCCAACAGGTCGATCCCAAATATTCGCTCCTCGTCAAATCCTATCCAAGGGGGCTTTGGATGTCAAAGAAGAAAACATGCGAAAAAGTGAGAAAAACGGAGAAACCATTAATTTATTGAGGGAGGTTGGTGTTGGATGGGATTTCAGCAGATGCATGCGCAGTGGATCAGCGAGCATTTGGAACGTCGGCAAGGGGAGAGTGAACGAAGGTTGAGGGAGGGGCATGGGCACGCAGAAAAAGCTTTTGTCGAAAAAGTGTGGTGGCCGGCTTTCGGGCATTTTCGGCAGCTTCATCCCGAATACGAGGTAACGGATTTTAAGGATGGGTACCGCTATCTTGACTTTGCTTATCTTCGTTCCGGACTAAAACTAGCGATTGAAATTGACGGATACGGCCCGCATCTGCGCGGGATCAGCCGGAATCGCTTCTCGGACCAATGCCGCCGGCAAAACGACCTGATCCTAGATGGCTGGAAGGTGCTGCGATTTACTTACGATGATGTCAGCGAGAACCCGCGTTACTGTCAGCAAACTCTGCAGCAGTTTATGGGACGGTGGTTGGGGGAGGCGGATAATTTGAGGCAGATCAACTACCAGGAGAGGGAACTGCTTCGTCAGTTTCTTCGTGCGGGAAGACCGTTAACACCGGCGGATATCTGCCAAACGATGGGCGTGGAAAATAAAACTGCGCGCAAATGGCTGCGGCAGTTGTTGGAGAAGCGGTGGATCCAGCCGGCCAGCGGCAGCGTACGGATCCGTTCTTATCGACTTTCGCTCGACGCCGAGCGTCTTCTTTTGTAGACCAAGAGGGAATAACGCCCTTTTGTGGTCTTATTTGACTCCCCCAGACAATTTCCGGGGAAATAACGGTAAAAAATGTCCTTATCCTTAAGGAAACGTCGCAATAAGGGCGGGTTTAGGTTTCATATTGTAAAATAACGCCACAATTTTCCCTTATTTCAGTGAAGCGGCGTGAAATTGACGAAATAAGGCCTATTTTTACCGTTATCCTCGGGGTTAGAAGGGAGGGAGGAGGGGCAATGCCGCCTCCCCGTGATTCTTACCGAAAATTCGGCCCGGTGACGCCGTCCTCCAAAATCTGCTTAGGTGAGCTATCAAAGGAGTTGCCGCCGCTGGAGTTGCCACCCGAGCTGCCCGAGCCGACTTGACCGCCGGTTCCTGAACGGCCCGTGCCGCTACCTTTGCTGCCGCCATTTCCGCTCCGGTTGTTCTCGCGATTGCCACTACCTGCATCTCCGCCATTGCTGCTCCCGGTGGACCCCGCCTTGACTTCACGCACTGCGATGACATTAGGTTGCGCGGGGTACGTGTCTTTGGAGAGCAGAGTGCGTTCGACCGTCTTGCCGTCTACTTTTTTGATGCGGTACGTCTCCACGACATATCCCTGCTTCCCGCGCACGAGCACTTGCTGGCTGCCCGCAGGCAAGGAGCGGTTGATCACATACTTGTTGGGCGGGGAAATGACTTCGGTTGTACGCGACTCCAGCATGTATCTCACGTTCTCCGGCATATCGCCAAAAAGCTTAACAGTTAGTTGACCGTTTTTCACCTCGGCGCGGATGAGGAGATGGTGGCCGGAGGTGTTTTGGAAGCGGAAATTGATGTAGCCTTTGGCGAACGTGGCGTCCTGACCTTTGGGCAAGTATTTGACCGGAAGGGAGTGGTTGCGCCGCTCCACGATGGTCAGCCCGGCACGAACCGCCGCATTGTAGAGCGTGCTCGACACTTGGCAAATCCCGCCTCCAACCCCAGGGGTCAGCCGCCCTCCAAAAATAACCGGCGCCTCCCGGAAGCCGTACGTTTTCTCGGCATACTCAATCACTTCGTTGTAATCGAAAACTTCGTCTGGAGCCAATACCATCCCGTCGATGCTGCGGGCTGCCGCGTCCACGTTATGCACCCGCCCGGTCCCGCTGGACATCAGGCTTGTGGAGAACTGGACGATTTTGCGGCGGATGCCTTCTTTTTGGAGCCATTCTACGGTGATTTCGGGCTCTACAGTTTTGAGCGGCACGGTAAACTGCAACGTAGGAAGCTGTTTCGATAACGCGTTTGAGGTTGGTTCATGCCATGAATTTTTTTCCAAACGACGCACTTCATCACCAAGCTGCTTTGGCACCATCTCCAATAAGCGTTCCCAGTCGATGCGTTGCACGGCCGTACCCGGCAAATAGCGAATTTGGTCTTGCGGCGTAATCGTTCGCACGGCGTTCACTGGGGAGCCGAATCGATTCTTTTCCCATTCAGGGGAAAACACCGTCTGCAGCTTCTGCGGATCGAAGGTGATGGTGAGCGTCCACTGCCGATGAAAACTTCTTCTCGCCACTCCTCGTTCCCATAAGGAGCCCTCTTCCAGCCGTTGCACCTCTTCGCGAAAAGCTTCTGCATCAAACGTAACCCCGGCTTCCGCCCAGGTGAGGGTTTTCGTGCTGCCGTCGACCGCAAACACAGCTTGCTTCCGGTTTAATGCGGCGATCTCCTGGTCAAGGAGCCGCAGCGCTTCATCACGCTGGCGCCGGCCCAGATCCAGTCCGGCCACAACGGTGCCCGCAGGCAAGGTGTCCTGTGAGACATAAAGTGCGAGCGCTCCCCAACTTGCAGCGCCGAGAAGCCCAATGCAGAGGAATATAGCTGCCAAATGTTTCTTTTTCATCGCCGTCTCCTTTAGGCCGCAGCCCTTGAGATTCATAGAAAAGAACCTTGTACAACTATTTGTATGATCAAACAGCTGGAAACGATAGTGTAAAATCTCTGTGGGTGTAGGAATTGGAAAAAGCGGATATAGAAAAAGAGCTTCTCCCTTGGTAAAGTGATGTTTGACGCACAACACACCAAGAAGGAGGAAGCTCCTGTGAGCCACTTTACCACAATAATGCCGACGATGAAAGAGATTGAGCAATGGATTTTCCGGAAAATGCAGGAGGAATTCGCTCGTGCGATGAAGCAGGTACTGGAGGCGCTGGATCAGCAGATCCTGGAGGAACGGGACCGAGAGCGTTATCGAGTAAAGGACGAGCGTGAAACAAGCGTCAACACAGTGTTCGGGAATGTGCGCTTTAAGCGGAGATTGTACTGTGACCGTAGAAGCGGCAAACACGTGTATCTGCTGGATCAGCTGTTGCAATTCGAAGGGCGCGGGAAAGTCAGTCCGCATTTGGAAGAGACAGCAATCGCATTCGCAAGCCAAGGACCGTCGTACCGGGACAGCGCAAAGCGGCTGGAGCAGCTTTTGGGCTACAATGTGCTGAGCCACCAAGCGATCAGGGAAAAACTGATGGAGCGTGCGCAACAGCCGATGCCAGCGGTGAAACGGCGCGCTGCCCGCGTGCTGTTCGTGGAAGTGGATGGGCTGTACACGAAGCTGCAGCGGAGCAAAAAGCGCGGGATGGAGAACGCAATTGCAGTCGTACACGAAGGCTGGGAGAAGAACGGCAAGCGGGTACAGCTGAAGAACAAACAGCATTACCTGCATACGAGCGGCGGCGACTTCTGGGAAGGGTTCGGGGACTTTCTGGTGGAGCGTTACGAAATCGACGAGAACACGTGGCTTGTGGTGAACGGAGACGGCGCGGCGTGGATCGGGGAATGTACATCCTACTTTCACCAATGTCTGTACATGCTGGACCGCTTTCATGTGGCGCGTGATTTGAAACGCTTTGTCGGTCATTTGCCGCAGGTGTGGGAGACCGTGAGACGGTCTTTGGCCAAACAGGATGCAGCCGCGCTTATGGCGGTCCTGGAAGGCGTGTCGGAGCAAGAGATAGCGGAAGAGAACCGGAAGGATTGGAAGCCGTATAAAAGATTTCTAAAGCGGCATGAGAAGCATTTGGACGACTACCGAAAAACACTCCAGGCGAAGGGGATCGACACAAGCGGCATGCGCCCGATGGGAAGCGCGGAATCGCAGATGCGTATATTCGCCAAGCGGACGAAGCGTGGCGGGTACAGTTGGAGTGAGCGAGGCGTCAGGGCGATGCTGAGGACGATGATGAGGATTCAAGAAGCGGGCACGGTGGTAAGAACGGTTGAAGGACAAGCGAGTAAGCAGGCAACGCCGCAGCAGTCGATAAACATGCGGCAATTGCTCAAGAACGTGACGCAACCGGTCAAGGGTTGTATCGCTGGAATGATTCGCATGCTGCAAGGACCGAAGCAAAGCAGCACAACGGGTATGGCACTCAAAGCACTTCGCGGATAACGGCAAAAAATTCTGACAAATCACTTGTGTTTGATGAAAGAACGAAGCAAAGCGCTTACAAGGAAGAGGTTCCTTCGGGGTTCGCGTTCCAGGCATCTTAAATGACTGCCCACGCTAGCTTGACACTGACGCTGGAAACTTTCGGGTACTCAAGTGGTAACATCTTTGTTACAATAAATATCGGACTTCAAGGAATTTCCTCAACTTTTAAAGGATTTGGCTGGAACATGTCGAATGTAAGATAGGGCCACCTATAGAAACGGAATCATAGATTTAGGACGTGATCAAGTGATAGAAATGCAGGATGTCTGGAAGACATATCCGAACGGTACCCACGCCCTTAAAGGCGTTTCGGTCAAGATCGACCGTAATGAATTCGTGTATTTGGTTGGTCCCTCCGGCGCAGGGAAATCGACTTTTATGAAGCTGATTTACCGGGAAGAAGTGCCCACCAAGGGGCAGATTTCTGTGAACGGCTTTAACATTGGCAAGCTAAAACCTCGCAAAATTCCCTATGTGCGCCGAAATATCGGGGTGATTTTCCAGGACTTTCGTCTGCTCCCGAAGCTGACGGCTTACGAGAACGTGGCTTTTGCTTTGGAGGTTATCGAAGCCCCGAAGAAGATTATTAAGAAACGCGTGATGGAAGTGCTCGACCTGGTCGGGCTGAAAAATAAAGCAAACCGCGATCCATCCCAACTATCCGGCGGTGAGCAACAGCGGGTGGCGATCGCTCGGGCGATCGTCAATAATCCATCTGTTATTATTGCGGACGAGCCTACAGGGAACCTCGATCCTGAGACCTCCTGGGGGATCATGCAACTGCTGGACGAAATCAACTTCCGCGGCACCACAATCGTTATGGCTACCCACAACAAAGAGATTGTTAATACGATGCGCAAGCGCGTTATCGCGATTGAACACGGCAATATCGTGCGAGACCAGCTGAGAGGGGAATATGGTTATGACTATTAGCACCTTCTTGCGGCATTTGCGGGAAGGCGCAAAGAGCGTGTTCCGCAACGGTTGGATGTCGGTGGCGTCCATCACCTCGATCATCGTATCGTTGCTGATCTTAGGCGTGTTCACCTTGCTTGTGCTGAACGTCAATGCGTTTGCCGATGAGGCGGACAGCCAGGTACAGATCAAAGCATACCTCAACTCAGATGTGACCGAAGCCGTACGCGACCAGATCTATAACGATATCGGCTCCATGGAAGAAGTCAGCAAAGTGAAACTGATTCCTAAAGCCGAAGGTCTCAAGGATTTCCGGGAGAAGCTCGGCGAGGAAGGCAAGGACCTGCTGGAAGGGTACGACGAGACGACGAACCCGATTCCTGATACGTTTGAGGTTCAGGTCATTGAGCCTACTACGGTGCCTTACGTAGCCAGCAAGATTAATGCCCTGAACGATAAATACGAGGAGAAGCCGATCTATAAGGTTAACTACGGACAAGGTACGGTGGAAAAGTTATTCAAAATCACGCGGGCGATCCGCAATATCGGATTTGCCTTTGTAGCGGGTCTTGCCCTGATGGCGATGTTCCTCATCTCCAATACGATCCGGGTTACCATCTTAGCCCGTCGCCGGGAAATTGGCATCATGAAGCTGGTGGGCGCGACGAATACCTTTATTCGTTGGCCTTTCTTCGTAGAAGGCGCACTCATAGGTCTGATCGGTTCCCTGATCACCGTAGGCGTGCTGTTCTTTAGTTACAACGAGCTGGTGACATCGGTCAAATCCGACGTGACGCTGGCCATTCAGCTGGTACCGCTCCAAGAAATCGGTCTGGAACTAGGCGGATTGCTTGTCGGCTTAGGACTTTTGATTGGCATTTGGGGAAGTACGATGTCGATTCGGAAGTTTTTGAAGGTGTAACGGAATTAAGGAAGCGAAGGAAACGAGCCGATACATTGTTATATCTACAAAAGTCGGAATTTTTAATTACCTTTTAAGAAGGATGGGGAAACGAAGTTGAAGAAATGGATAACCACACTCACCGTTGTCGCATTAGCCGCTTTGATTTTCCAACCTACTGAAGGCTTCGCCAAGACCAAAACCATCAGCCAGATCGACAAAGAGCTGAAGCAGCTTCAGGAGCAGGCTAAGCAGGCCAAAGCGCAGCAGGAGAAAGCCGAGAGTCAGAAGCAGGAAGCGCAGCATTACGTCAATAAAAACACCAACTATCTGAAGCAATTAATGAGTCAGATTGAGGTTGTCAGCAACGAGTTAACGAAAATCTCCCTCGAAATTGAGGAAACGGAAGAGGATTTGCGCGAAACCGCGCAAAAGTTGGACGAGACCCAAGCACGAATTGAAGAGCGATCCCACCTGCTCGACACTCGCGTTCGGTTGATGTATACGGATGGCGTCGTTTCCTATTTAGATGTGCTGCTGTCCTCTACCAGCTTCACCGATTTTCTTGAGCGCGCGGACTCCCTCCAAGCGATTGCCAATCAAGACCATATCCTGTTGGACGAGCATAAACGGGATAAGGAACTGATTGAGCAACAGAAGCAGCAACTGGAGCAGGATTATGCCAAAGTGAAGCAGCTTTATGCGGATGCCGAGTCGCGGAAGAGTGATCTCGAAGCGAAAGAGAACGAGAAGCAGCAGCTGATCGCGAAATACAACGCAGAGATTGAGGAATCCGAAGATATCAGCGCGGAGCAAGAAGCGCTCTTGGTTGAGCTGGCCAAGAAGCGGTCGGCGCTGGAACAAGAGAAGAACAAGCTGAAGGCTGCCCAAGTATACAAATACAATAAGAGTTCGTCCGGGTCCGGCGGATTTAAGGGCAACGGCGGCTCGTTTGGATTGCCGGTGGATGGCGCCCGCCTTTCTTCCGGTTACGGTACGCGTATCCATCCGATTACCGGCGTGAAGAAGACCCATACCGGCATCGATTTAGCTGCTCCGCAAGGCACGGACATCCATGCCGCCGAGGACGGCGTTGTTATCGTCGCAGAATGGTGGAGCGGTTACGGCAACACGGTCATCATCGACCACGGAGATAACGTCTGGACGCTTTACGGTCATATCCGCAACGGCGGCATCAAAGTGGAGAAAGGTCAGAAAGTGAAGAAAGGCGAGAAAATTGCCGAAGTTGGAAGCACAGGCAACTCCACCGGTCCTCACTGCCACTTCGAAGTCCGGATCAACGGCAACCCGGTAGACCCAATGCCTTATTTGTAATAAAATAACTATAGTGTTCGAGCGAAAACGGATACCGCCTCTTTGGGGCAGGGTCCGTTTTCACCGTTAGATTAGGTTATTAGCACCGAGAAGGTTGGATGAAGCTAGAGACTGAGTAGCGGAGCTAAACGTTTTCGTAGAAAACGACTTCGGAAGCATAAGCTTGTACGGGCTACGTGAGCAACGGAAGACTCGGCTGAATTCAAGATTCGACGTCGATTATGCTCCTTAGAAAGTGCATCGTGATAAGAAGCCAATTTTAAATCCACCTGGTTAGCATGGAAGATTTAAAATTGGGTTATTAGCACCGAGAAGGTTGGATGAAGCTAGAGGCTGAGTAGCGGAGCGTAGGCAAATCCTACGTGAGCAACGGAAGACTCGGCTGAATTCAAGATTCGACGTTGATTAGGCTACTTGAGAGTGCCACGTGATAAGAAGCCAATTTTAAATCCAACTTAAATTGTAAATATTTCTCATGGGTGGAACATATACTATGTGACGTTCAATTCGGACGTGCCGGGCACGCCGCCCGGTGATGTTCATTTTTTCGGAGGCGGTGATCATGGATGTTTAAAGGTCGTACGGTAGCCCTGCTCGTTGTCGCAGCCATGCTGGTCAGCAGCTTGTTGACGTTAACGCTGACGGGGGAATGGAGCTTTGCCGGAACGGGACCGCTGCGCAGCGGAAGTTATGCCGACACGGCCGGCACCGGCTCGAAGCAAAATATCAAAAAAATCGAGACGGCGCTGCAGCTCGTCCAAAAAAACTACGTCGAGGACGTGGATACGAACAAGTTAATTGATGGTGCGATCGACGGGATGATGAATGCGCTGGGGGATCCTTTCTCCTCGTACATGGCCCCGGATACGGCACAGCAATTCTCGGAGCAGATTGAGGGTTCTTTTACCGGAATTGGGGCAGAGGTGTCCATGGAGAACGGCAATGTCGTGGTCGTTTCCCCAATCAAGGGCTCTCCTGCTGAAAAAGCCGGCATTCAACCGAAGGATATCCTGTTGTCGGTGAATGGGGAGTCATTCGAGGGGCTGAGCCTAAATGAGGCAGTGGCCAAAATTCGCGGCCCGAAAGGCACTGTAGCGAAGGTGAAGGTCAAACGCGCTGGCGTCGCCAATACGCTGGAATTCGAGATTGTCCGCGATGACATTGCACTGGAAACGGTCTATGCTGAGATGAAGGATGGCAAAATCGGGGTTATTACGGTGACCGAGTTTTCGCTGAATACGGCGGATCGTTTCAAGAAGGAGCTGGAAAACCTCGAGAAACAAGGCATGAAAGGCCTGATCATCGATGTGCGCAACAACCCGGGCGGGGTGCTGGACGTCGTCGAGGCGATGTCCGAACAGTTCGTGCCGGCAGGGAAAGCCATCGTCCAAATCGAGGATAAATATAAACGCCGGCAGCAATCGGTTTCCAAAGGAAGCGGGAAGTCCTACCCGGTCGTCGTGTTGACCAACAAGGGCAGCGCCAGCGCCTCGGAAATTCTGGCCGGTGCTCTCCAGGAATCTGCAGGAGCGAAGCTGGTTGGTGAGACAACTTACGGTAAAGGAACGGTGCAATCCAGCTACAGTCAGGAAATGGGCGATGGCAGCATGCTGAAGATCACCATCGCCAAGTGGCTGACGCCAAACGGCGAATGGATCCATAAGAAAGGGATCAAGCCGGATGTTGAGGTGTCCCAGCCGGATTATTTTATGGTAGCACCCATCAATAAGGAAAAAACGTACAAATACGATATGCTCGGTGAGGATATCAAAAGCGCTCAAACGATGCTGGACGGACTCGGATACAATCCGGGCCGGAAGGACGGTTATTTCGATAAAAACACCGAGAAGGCGCTCAAAAAGTTCCAAACAGACCAGAAGCTTACGGCAAACGGTGTGCTGGACGCGAAAACCGCTGAGGCTTTGGAAGCCAGCATCATCCAACAAATCCGCGATCCGAAAAACGACATGCAGTTAAATCGTGCGCTGGAGATCATGCGGAAGGAAATTGCGAAGTGAATGTCGAATCCCTTAGAGGGCTGATGTGCGGCCCTCTTTTTTGCTGAATTTCGTTGGAGTACATAGGTAAACCGATCATTACTCCTAGGGCAAGATGACAAGCTTGAACTTATACACCAAAAAAGGAGCGTGAATACCTCTTGGATCTCATTCTGGAAGGATTGTGGAGTCTGGCGGAAGCAGGGGCGCAGCTATTGCTGCAGCCGTTCTACTATATCTCGATCATCGTCATCCTGCTGCTCTATCGCAGACAGGTTGTGCTGGAACGCCGTCTGTTTCATGTTCGCCTGCACAGATGGGGCTTGCAGACTTGGCGAACCGCCCTTGGCGGGCTGCTGGCGGGGCTGGCGGTTTCCGTCGTCTTCGTCTTCCTCGGAATGAATCTGACGATGGAGGGAATTCTCTGCCTTTGGGTGGTTACGCTAGTGCTGATGCTGTTCCGCATCCGCTATTTGTGTCTCGCTTACGCCGTGGGCTTGCTGGGGGTACTCCAGTTTGTATTCAATCTGATCCCGGATACGGCAGGGGTTGCGGTTCTGAGCGACGTCGTTCGCGTCATTCGGGAGCTGGATATTCCGGCATTGCTTTGTCTGGTCGGCCTGCTGCATTTGGCCGAGGGACTGTTGGTCCGGTGGCAGGGCGCTTCGTTTGCGGGGCCGTTGTTTTTTGAAGGCAAACGGGGCAAGCTGATCGGCGGGTATCAAATGCAAAGCTTGTGGCCGGTGCCGCTGTTCCTGCTTGTCCCGGCGCAGACGTTGGGCGGGGTCCTGCCGTGGACGCCATTGTTTGGCGGGGAAGCATGGCAAGACGGCTTTAGCTTGATCGGGCTGCCGATCGTGCTTGGATTCTCGGAGATGACGCTGGGGATGCTGCCTCAGGATAAAGCGCGCGTTTCGTCCAACCGCCTGCTGGGGTATGGTGCGGTGATCACCGTGCTGGCGTTGCTCGCGGCGTGGTGGAGCCCGCTGATGCTGGTAGCCGCCATCGCGGCGTTTGGGTTGCACGAAGCGTTGATTTGGCTGAGCCGTTACGAGGAGCAGCAACGCAGCCCGATGTTTGTCCATCCGCTAGGAGGACTGAAGGTGCTGGCGGTGTTGCCGGGCAGTCCGGCGGAAGAGCTGGGCATTCGGGCCGGCGAATCGATCGTGAAGGTCAACGGCGTGCCGGTGCCTACGAAGGAAGATCTGCATGCGGCGCTGCGGATCAACCCGGCTTTTTGCAAGCTGGAGGTGCAGAATCTCGCGGGCGAGAGCAAATTCCTCCAGCGCGCCATCTACGCCGGCGATCACCACCAGCTCGGCGCGATTCTCGCGCCGGACGAGCTGGCGCCGGCGGCAGTAAGGCTGCAGCCGCTCTCGCTGCTGCAGCTGCTGCGCCCGCGCGCGAGCGCCCGCGCGGCGCGCGGCGCTCGGGGCGCCACGCCCGCGCCGCAGCGCGATGCGCGGGCGGGCGGCGACGCGCCGGCGGCGGCCGATGGGCCGGCCGCCAAGGCGTAAGGGTGCGCCCGCGCCGCGGGGTGCACAGCACCCCGCGGCGCCGTGGCGCCATGCCCGTGCGCAGCGCGGATGCACGCGTCTGCGGCGGCCAATGGCTGCACCGCGGTGGCGGGCTGCCGCGCGGTGCGACGACAAACCCGCCTGGGAGAGGCAAGGCCTCCCAGGCGTTTTTTGCGTTCGCTAACGGACCCAGGTGACGCTATTTGCATGAGATAAGCAGCCATGAGAATGTAACGGACCCAGATGCTCTTATTTGATTGAAATTAGGATGAACTGTCCTACTTTACCTGAAATAAGGCCACCTCAGTCCGTTAGAACGGGAAATGATGCGGGAAATCGAAAATAAGGTCATTTGGGTCCGTTGCTATCCGTGGGTTGGTTACTTTCGTCAAGGAGAGCTTTTGCAAGCTAGAAACGCACGGTCAGTTTCTTTCAAAACCTAGTGCAAACGGACCACGCAAATTCTCTCCCAAACCTTCGTTTGCTCCCGGGCCTCGTGCTCCGGCGTGAGCTTGTCAAGTGTCTCAAGGGTAATGGCTGTAAGCAATCCAATCCCCCGTAGGGACTGAAGAGCTTGGATCAGAGAAGCCTTAGAACCGGTCGCAGCTTGCTGGACCAGTGCTTTTTCTAGGCGCCCCTTGCGCTGCTCGATTTCATCTAAGGCATGAAGCATTTCACTGAATGCCACGTGTATGGACTCATACGGGAACGTAAGCTGCCCTAACCAGACGCGATACTTCTTGGTCCAGCGACGCTTTATGGTGGCTGGCGGTTCAATCTGGTGACGAAGCAGGAACTTCAAGATCCGCTGACGAGCCCGATGGGCATCTTCCTTGGCCGTTTCCCGGGCGCGAACCAATTCTCGCAGAGCCTCATCTTCCCGCTCGGGGACGTAAATGGGAGTGAGTTCTCCTGCACGATACAAACGTGCGAGTTGCTCCGCATCCCGTCGATCTGTTTTCACTTGGTCGCCGGGGCGTTTGGGAATAAGTGAAGGCGCAATGACAACGCACTCGGCTCCCATGGAAGTAATCCACCGGTAAGTTTCATAGCCTGTGGGACCGGCCTCATAACAAAACGAGAGGTTTTCGGCCGGACCCAGTTCCTTGATAAGTTTGCGTAATGCCGCCGCCGTATGAGGGATAGTCCCATAATAGCGGGGTGACTCCCCACCCACATCTGCAATCGCAACCGAAATTTTTTCTTTGGATACATCTAAACCGACGAATTTTGTGGTAGACTACATAGTATCAGCTCTCCTTTGCTATGTAGCTCTGAAATGGTTTGGTTTACACTTTCCATTTTAACCTACGAGATGTAGCAATTTGGAGGGCTGTCTTTTGTTTACGTTCATCTTAGCTAGAAATCCTGAGCAGAGAGCCACGTCTCACATCACATATGGGTAGACCCACCATACGGCAAATCCACTGCTGGAAGTTGCTCGACCCCCGCTTCTCAACGCACAAGACAATATGTCCGATATCGGTGCTTCCCGCTTGCAACAGATAATTGCTGTTTTTGAGCTAACCCGTGCAATATGCGTCTGGCGTGTCGATCCGTAATCCGCAAATGCTCCGAAAGTTCCAATGGACTAAAGGGCCGTAGCAGACGTCTCGCAAAACGTACTGTTTCCGCCTCAAGCCAATCTAAATCTGGTTGTACTGCAAGGGTCATGAATTTGCCGACAAAAGACAGGACCAGCTGTTGGCATTGCTTCGGCTCCTCTACAATAGACAAGTAAGCGATAGGGAGTAACGTCCAACCATCCAAAGCCAATAAACTGTGACGCCAACATAAATCTTTAAAACGTCGGACATCTAGATCTCTTGCATGGGGGCCGTATCCTTGAATCTCAATCGCCCCCTTAGCCGAGCCTGCCCCTGGGAGATAAGCGAGGTCCAAGTATCGGTAACCGTTATTAAAGTCGCGTACCTCCCACTCCGGGTATAAGTGATCAAATTGTCCAACGGCAGGGAACCATACGAACCTCAAAAACTCCATGGTGCCGTGCCCCAACCCCTTTTTGAGGAGCTCCAATCGTCTAGGATTCTTCTCCTCCTCCATTTGTTGTGCCATCCACGCATCAAATGCTTGTTCAAATTTCATCCCATCTCCACCTTTCTCCAATTGTGAAAACAAAAACGCCGTCCCGATACCTTTTCACCACTAAGGGGCGAGGTATCAAGACGGCGTGTGCTTCACGTCCGATTTGAGCTTAGTTTATCTCGTTTGACGTATGCATGCAATGGTTGAGTGCTTCATAAAAAGCTCAGGTGTTATGTTGTCTGTAACGGTAACGGACCGTAGAGCCCTTATTTCGTTCACAGTTCCCCCTCGTGAAAACTAACGGACTCCAGTGACGTTATTTGGCGTGATATCAGACATAAATAACGAAAAAACAAGTAATAAGGTCATTCCGGTCCGTTAGCCGGGGAAATCGTCCGGGAAATAGCAAATAACGTCATTGTGGTCCGTTAGAGCGCGGGATAAGGGAAAAGAGCACCAGCATCATTGCGGACGCTCAAACAAACGTAGTCCCATTCCACATCCCCCCTACTGCTGCAACTGCCGCAACACCGTGATTTCCACCCGGCGGTTCTTCTGGCGGCCTTCGGGGGTGTCGTTGTCGGCGGCGGGGCGGGTGTCGGCGTAGCCGGCGTATTGGAATTGCTGCGGATCCAGCTTCTCCTTGTCGACGAAAAACCGCAACACCGAAAGTGCCCTTGCCCCCGACAGCTCCCAGTTGTCTTTGAACTCCGACGCGTACACAATCGGCAGGTTGTCGGTATGGCCCTCAATACTGATCACGGTGTCGAGCTGCCGGAACAAGCTGGCTAGCTTGGCGAGCGTTTTGGCGGAGCCGCTTTTGAGGTCGGCCTTGCCGGTGTCGAACAGAAACCGGTCGCTTAACGTGATCGAAATGCCCTGAGGCAAGTCAGCCACGTGGATTTGATCCTCCAGCGAATTGTCCTTGATGTAACTCTCAATGAGCTTCATCAAGTTGGCGAGCTCTTCCTCCTGCTTGCGAAAAGCAAGCTCCCGTTCGGTCAACGGAGCCTGTCCGCTGCTGTCCGCTTGTCCTGTCGTGCCTTGTCCTTCGCCTTGCTTGCTGCCGCTATCTGCCGAGGCCGGCGGATATTTGTGACTGTACCGGGCTGCGGTGCCTGTAATCCCGCTGCCTAACTCCAGAATGGAATCGCCGCCTTTAAACGTTTGCTGGAGGGAGGAGGTCACAACTTCATATTTTTCCACGTCTAACCGGCTCATGGCATACATCATCACGAAAAAAATCAACAACAGCGTAATCAAATCCGCATAGGTGATCATCCAGCGGTCCTTCGCATCGTTTCGTTCCGAGCGGCGTGCACGCCTGCGGGATTCACGCGTCGAAACGTCCGGCTCGTTTATTTTCCCCGATTTGCTGGACGGTCTCATAGTTCATTCTCCTCGGAGGCTTGAATGCGAGCGCCGCTTCCGAAGCTGGCGGGTTTTTCCGCCGGACCGTCATCCGGCAGAAGACGCGCGGTTTCCGCGGTAAAAGACTCCAGCTTCCGCCGCACAAGCAGAGGATGGTCGCCGTTTTGGATCGACAAAATCCCCTCCAGCATCATCTCCATCCGGTCGATTTCGTCATCGCCGCGCGCTTTGATTTTGGAGGCGATCGGAAGAAAAATCAGGTTGGCGCTGGCCACCCCGTACAACGTCGCCGTAAAAGCAAGCGCAATCGAAGGCCCCAATGCCGTTGGTTCGGACAAGCTGCCAAGGACGTGGATGAGCCCCATCACCGTACCGATGATCCCCATCGTTGGGGCGTATCCGCCGGCCGATTCGAAGATTTTGGCGTAGCCGTCATATTTTTTCGATACCGCATCGATTTCCAGCTCCATGATTTGCCGCACCATCGCCCGATCCGTTCCGTCCACCACCAGTTGAATACCCTCGCGCAAAAAAGGATCCCGATGCTCCGCCGCCTTCTTCTCCAAAGCCAAGACGCCTTCGCGCCGGGAAGTGGAAGACATCTCCACGATATCCTCGATCACGCCGTCCTGCGCCGGGGATTTGGTCATAAACGCGAGTGCCAGCGCCTTCGGAACCGTTCGCAGCTTGGCGACCGGGAAGCTGATCAACACGGCTGCAAAGGTGCCGCCGAACACAATTAAAGCGGCTGTAACCTGCAACAGACCGCCTAATTGACCGCCTTCGAGCGTAAATCCGCCAACAAGGGCGGCGAGACCAACAATGATGCCTATCAACGTTGCAATATCCATGAAATATGAACAACTCCTATCTTCGACTTACCGTTTGCATCTATAGGATGAAAAAGGTATAATACATGGGAACACCTATTCCTATTTTGATAAATTTAGGAAAGGCTCAGGGGTTAAGCTTGGTTTATTCATCGGAAGGATGACGATCCTAGTTTATATGTAGAAACAAACTTCTTGAGTAACCAACTCATGTCATAGATAAAAATAATGTCAAATGATGCCTCTAGTATTCCATTTTAGACGATAGGGTGATGTTGGACAATGAGTGAAATCGTGGTTAGCGACAATAAATTCGAGCTGATCTCCGAATATACGCTGCAAGGCGACCAGCCGGAGGCGGTGCGTCAATTGGTGGAAGGCGTGCTGGCCGGGAAAAAGCACCAAACTCTGCTCGGGGCCACGGGGACGGGTAAAACGTTTACGATCGCGAATACGATAGCGAAGCTCGGACGGCCCACCCTCGTCATTGCGCACAACAAGACGTTGGCGGCGCAGCTGGCCAGCGAATTTCGTGAATTTTTCCCCAAAAACTCTGTTGATTACTTCGTCAGTTACTACGACTACTACCAGCCGGAAGCCTACATTCCTTCCTCCGACACCTACATCGAGAAAGATTCCAGCATTAATGAAGAAATCGATAAACTGCGGCACTCGGCGACTAGCGCGCTGTTCGAGCGGCGGGATGTCATCATTGTGGCGAGTGTGTCGTGCATTTACGGTCTCGGTTCGCCGATGGAGTACCGCAATTTGGTGCTGTCTCTGCGGGTAGGGATGGAGAAACCGCGTAATCAGATTTTAAGCCGGCTGGTGGATATCCAATACCAACGGAACGATATCAATTTTGTACGCGGTACGTTTCGGGTGCGTGGCGATGTGCTCGAGATCTTCCCGGCTTCGCATGGGGAGAAGGCGATTCGCGTGGAGTTTTTTGGCGATGAGATCGAGCGGATTACAGAGATTGACGTGCTGACCGGCGAGTTGGTTGGCGAACGGGAGCATGTGGCGATTTTCCCGGCGTCTCACTTTGTGACCCAGGAAGAAACGATGAAGATCGCCCTCCAGAACATTGAACGCGAGCTGGAAGAGCGGCTGGCGGAATTCCGCGCGCAAGGCAAGCTGCTGGAGGCGCAGCGCCTGGAGCAGCGGACACGGTACGACATCGAAATGATGAGGGAGGTCGGCTTCTGCTCCGGCATCGAGAACTACTCCGGACCGTTAACCTTCCGTGAGCGGGGGGCGACGCCGTATACGTTGCTGGATTATTTTCCGGACGATATGCTGATCGTCATCGACGAGTCTCACGTCACACTGCCGCAGATCCGGGCGATGTACAATGGAGACCAGGCGCGTAAGAATGTGCTGGTAGAACACGGCTTCCGCCTGCCGTCGGCGCTGGATAACCGTCCGCTGCGGTTCGAGGAGTTCGAGGAGAAGGCGACGCAGCTGATTTACGTCTCGGCGACGCCGGGGCCTTACGAATTGGAGCACTGCGACACGATGGTCGAACAGATTATCCGTCCGACAGGTCTGCTGGATCCGGTCATCGAGGTGCGGCCAACGAAGGGGCAGATCGACGATCTGATCGGAGAAATCCGCGATCGCATTGCCAAAGACGAACGCGTACTGGTGACGACGTTAACCAAGAAGATGGCCGAGGACTTGACCGATTACCTCAAGGAAGTCGGAATCAAGGTAAGGTATCTTCACTCCGATATCAAAACGCTGGAGCGGATGAGTATTTTGCGCGACCTGCGATTGGGGACGTTCCATGTCCTGATCGGGATCAACCTGCTGCGGGAAGGGCTGGATTTGCCGGAAGTTTCGCTGGTGGCGATTTTGGATGCCGACAAAGAAGGGTTCCTCCGCTCGGAGCGATCGCTGATTCAGACGATTGGGCGGGCTGCGCGGAACGCGGACGGCCGCGTGCTGATGTACGCCGATACGATCACCGAGTCGATGGATAAAGCCATCAAGGAAACCGAGCGGCGGCGCAAAATCCAGATCGCGTACAACGAGAAGCACGGCATCACGCCGCAGACGATCCGCAAGAAGGTCCGCGACGTGATCGAGGCGACCAAGGTCGCAGAGAGCAAAGCGGACTACCTGGCCGATGCCAAGGGCAAGATGTCCAAGCGCGATCGCGAAGCGATGATCGCTCGTCTCGAGGCCGAGATGAAAGAAGCGGCCAAGAACCTGCAATTCGAACGCGCTGCCGAGCTGCGCGACGCGATCCTGGAGCTGCGGGCAGAGGCATAAGCGTAGGCGAGCTGCTGCCCCGTTTAGCAAATATGAGCCAGCCATAGGGTAGCCAAACAAGAGCGCTGACCTATGGCACTTGGCTTGGGGCGGCTGATACGGGGCTCTTAGGTTGTAAGTTGCTGTAACGGAACGGAGAGACCTTATTTGCTCTAGAGAGCAAGGTTTCTCGTTCTAACGGAACGAGGAGACGCTATTTGGCTTGATAATGCACTAAACGTCGTTATAGCTGGTGAATAAGGTCTCTGGGTTCCGTTAGGACGGGAAATATCCAGGAAATCAACGAATAACGTCGCTACGTTCCGTTAGAATCCGGGCGCCCTGGGAGTGGAGCGTCGGCAAACCAACCCTATGTGAATAGCATCGTGATGGGAAGCCGGTTTTAGAGAAGTGAAAGTTAAATCAAGTTTAAAAATCGGGTTTTCAGCACCGAGAAGGTTGGATGAAGGAGGGAGTGAGTAGCGGAGCGTAGTTAGGGCTACGTGAGCAACGGAGCGACTGACTGAATTCAAGATTCGACGTCGAAGATACTCCTGTGAATAGCATCGTGATGAGAAGCCGATTTTTAAACATCATATAAAAAGGGAGATGAAGTTGTTGGGTCGCGAGAATATAGTCATCAAAGGCGCCAGAGCGCACAATCTGAAAAACATAGATGTCACGATACCGCGCGACAAGTTTGTCGTGCTTACGGGGTTGAGCGGCTCCGGCAAATCATCGCTTGCCTTCGATACGATTTATGCCGAAGGGCAACGCCGTTACGTGGAGTCGTTGTCTGCGTATGCCCGGCAGTTTTTGGGGCAAATGGATAAGCCGGATGTGGATTCGATCGAAGGATTGTCCCCAGCCATCTCCATCGACCAGAAGACGACAAGCCGCAACCCGCGTTCAACGGTAGGGACCGTTACGGAAATCTATGACTATCTTCGTCTGTTGTACGCCCGGATCGGTCATCCGCACTGCCCGGAGCATGGCATTGAAATTACGTCGCAGACCGTTGAGCAGATGGTTGACCGCATCATGCAATATCCGGAGCGAACGAGATTGCAGATCTTAGCTCCTGTCATTTCCGGCAAAAAGGGCGAGCACAAAAGCTTGCTCAGCGAAATCGCCAAGCAAGGCTTCGTCCGGGTTCGGGTGGATGGAGAGCAACGCGATTTGTCGGAGAATATTGAGCTGGAGAAGAACAAGAAGCACACCATCGAGGTCATCGTCGACCGGATCGTGGTGAAGGAAGATGCGCGCAGCCGGCTGGCTGATTCTATCGAAACGGCGCTCAAAATGTCCGGCGGGCAAATTCTCGTTGATATTATTGGCCAAGAGGAGCTTCGCTTTAGCTCGAACTATGCTTGCCCGATCTGTGGGTTCAGTATCGAAGAGCTGTCGCCGCGGATGTTCTCGTTTAACAGTCCGTACGGGGCTTGCCCAGAGTGCGACGGACTTGGTGTGAAAATGATCATCGATAAGGACCTGCTCATCTCGGATCCTTCCAAATCGATTGAGGAGGGTGCATTTGAGGCTTGGGCTGGCGGCACCTCCAACTACTATCCGCAGTTTTTGAGATCGGTTTGTGAGCACTTTAATATCCCGCAAAATGTACCGGTTTCCGAGCTGACAGCGGACCAGATGGACAAGTTGCTGTATGGCACAGGTGATGTTAAGGTTCGGTTCCGCTATGAGAACGATTTTGGCATGAGTCGAGAAGCCTATGTGACGTTTGAAGGGATTATCCCTAACCTGGAGCGGCGCTACCGGGAAACGGTTTCGGAGGGCATTCGTGAGTTCATCGAAGAGTTTATGGGCTCCAAGCCCTGTGGTACCTGTCATGGCCACCGTTTGAAGAAAGAGGTTCTGGCCGTAACGGTGAACGGTCAGAACATCGCCCATGTGACGTCTTTGTCGATCGGCGAAGCAAGGGAGTTCTTTGGGAATCTGGAGCTGACGGATAAGGAAAAATCCATTGCCCACCTGATCCTGAAAGAGATCAATAACCGGCTTGGGTTCTTGGTGAACGTCGGCTTGGACTATTTGACGCTTAGTCGTGCAGCTGGAACCTTGTCCGGCGGCGAAGCGCAACGCATCCGGCTGGCGACGCAAATCGGCTCTAGCCTGATGGGCGTCCTGTACATCCTGGACGAGCCTAGTATCGGGCTGCATCAACGGGATAACGATAAGCTGATCTCGGCGTTAACCCACATGCGCGATCTCGGCAATACATTGATCGTCGTTGAGCATGACGAGGATACGATGCTAGCCGCGGACCATATCATCGATATCGGGCCTGGGGCAGGGATTCACGGGGGTCAAGTGATCTCGCAAGGGACACCTCAGGAAATCATGAACGATCCGCGTTCCTTAACGGGTCAATATTTGAGCGGCAAGAAGTTTATCCCGGTACCTTTGTCTCGGCGGAAGCCGGATGGCCGTTGGTTGGAGATCAAAGGGGCGAAGGAAAACAACCTGAAGAACATCAACGTGAAGTTCCCAATCGGCGTGTTTACGGCGGTGACCGGGGTATCCGGCTCCGGTAAGTCGACCCTGGTCAACGAGATTTTGTATAAAACGTTGGCTCGCGACTTGAACCGGGCGAGAGTGCGTCCAGGCCAATACAAGGAAATCAAAGGCCTCGAGCACGTGGAGAAAGTCGTTGATATTGACCAATCTCCGATTGGGCGTACGCCGCGATCCAATCCGGCAACGTACACCGGAGTGTTTGACGATATTCGCGACCTATTCTCGCAGACGAACGAGGCGAAGGTACGCGGCTATAAGAAAGGCCGCTTCAGCTTCAACATCAAGGGCGGTCGCTGCGAAGCCTGCAAAGGCGACGGGATTATCAAAATTGAAATGCACTTCCTGCCGGACGTATACGTTCCTTGCGAAGTCTGCAAAGGCAAACGGTACAACCGGGAGACGCTGGAAGTCAAATATAAAAACAAGAGCATTGCCGATGTGCTGGAGATGACGATCGAGAATGCTACGGAGTTCTTCCAGAACATCCCGAAAATTCACCGCAAGCTGCAAACGCTGATGGACGTTGGTTTAGGTTATGTGACCTTAGGGCAGCCGGCAACGACGTTGTCTGGCGGGGAAGCCCAACGTGTGAAGCTGGCTTCGGAATTGTATCGCCGCAGCACCGGCAAAACGATTTATATTCTCGATGAGCCTACAACCGGCTTGCATGTCGACGATATCGACCGATTGCTCAAGGTGCTTCATCGCCTGGTTGATTCCGGCGAGACGGTGCTTGTGATTGAGCACAATCTGGACGTGATCAAGACGGCCGACTACTTGATCGATCTAGGGCCGGAAGGCGGCAGCGGGGGAGGAACGGTGATCGCTACCGGCACGCCGGAGGACATCGTGAAGGTAGACAAATCCTATACCGGACGATATCTGGCGCCGATTCTCAAGCGGGATACGAAACGCACCGCGGAACTCAACCAAGTCGAAGAGAAAGATCGGGAAGTCGTTTAGAAGAAAAAGGAGCAGTCTCTGTTTAGAGGTTGCTCCTTTTTTGGCTTGATCGATAAACGAGGACAATATAGCTGTCCGATCCCCTCTTGGCCCCCTCTTTTTGAGGATTATCCCGTTGCATCAGATCGTGGAAATGAGATACAGAAAGTAAGGCATGCCCTTTTCACACGGCACTCCCAGTCTCGCTTGATCCACACTCTGAACGAAAGGGATAATCGTGCAAAAAGGGCCAAAAGAAAGAACTAGACCGGCCCCCATAGGGTACCAGTCTAGTTCAATAGATGTCGAGTGAAGATGCTCAAGCATCTCTACTTAAGAGGCGATTCCCGCAGCTAAAATTTGGTTCAGCTGTTCTTGGAATGCCGGAACTCCGACGCGCCGAACGAAATCATGGAAGGATTCGGAGGCATTGCGATTCGTTTTATAGAATAATAGCAACTGCTCGAGAACATATGCCACTTGGTCGCCTTTGACGCGGCCTTTAAGCGCTTGGTTAAACTGGGCATGCGGCCCGTTTGCTCCACCGCCTAATGTACCGCCTACGGCAATATCAAATGCATCCACCATACCTTCCGGCGTCTTGATCAGAGAGCCCTGCAAGCCGATATCGGCAATATGCTTATGGCCGCAGGCATTCGGGCAACCGATAAAGTGGATGCGAACCTTCTCGTCCAGTTCGACATGCTGGTCCAGGTATTCTGCAACTTCAGCGGCACGGCGTTTCGTTTCAACGATGGCCAAGTTGCAAAATTCATTGCCTGTGCAGGAAACGGTCCGGCTCATAAAATGCTTCGGAAACGGAGTTAACCGCTGAAGAACTGGCGCTTTGAGCGCTTCTTCCACCTTGTCGTCCGGAATGCCGCTGATCAAAATATTTTGCGACATCGTGGTGCGGATTTTGCCTTCGCCGTATTGGTCAGCTACATCGGCCAGTTGCTCCAGTTCATCGGCGTTTAACCGGCCAACCGGTACATTAAGGCCGATATAATTGAGACCTTCCTGTTTCTGCGGGTGCACCCCGTCGAAATAGGCGGCTTGCCAGCCGACGGTTTTATCTTCCCCGCGCGACTCCAGCTCACCAACCAGCTCGATCAGCTTCTCTTTAAATTTCTCCGGTCCCCAGTCGGCGACGAGGAATTTCAGGCGAGCGTGGTGGCGTTTCTCCCGGTAGCCGTAATCGCGGAAAATCGTGGTGACTCCAATCGCAACCTTCAGCACTTCCTCCGGTCTGACGAAAATATCCAGCGGTTTCGCCAAATGCGGCTTCGCGGATAAACCGCCGCCCACCATGACATGGAACCCGATGTTCTCTTTTCCGTCGATCACCTTGACCGCTGGTGTAAAGGCTAAATCGTTGATTTCCGCTTGCGCATTATTGTAGATGTTTGCGGAGATCGACATTTTATATTTTCTCGGCAGGTTGGAGAAGTCACGGTTTAGCAGGAAGAATCGGTTCACTTCCTCCACGATCTCCGTCGTATCGATTAATTCATCCTTGTCGATCCCGGCGAGCGGATTCCCTACGATGGTACGCGGGCAGTCACCGCAGGCTTCAAACGAATACAGACCAACCTTATCTAGACGCTCGAAAATATCCGGCAAGTTCTCCACCCGCAGCCAGTGGAATTGAATGGCTTGACGTGTCGTCACGTCCACCAGGTTGCGGCCGTACAAGCGAGAAATTTCCGCCAGCGCACGTGCTTGCTTCGTGGTCATAATACCGGTATTGATGCGCACGCGCATCATGAAGTGACCATCCTTTGGTTTTTGCTGATATACGCCGGCCCATTTGAAACGATCCATATCGTCAGCTGGAATCGAGTCGTAGCCTTTCACCGCGTACTCCTCAATAATCGTGCGGATGACGTCCAGCCCGTCTTTTTCCAATTTGACGAACTCGAATTTGTTTAATTTCTCCGGCTCTTTGGTCCATATCGGTTCATAAGCCATGCGATAACCTCCCTATGTTACGTTTGGGTAAAGAATCCTCAATGGATCCCGTTCATTAATTCCGACAATAAAACTATGAATAAGGTTATTTTTCATGGTACCATAGAAGCCTGAGAGCGTAAATAAAGTAAGGGGGCTTTCGGGCATAAAACTTCCTTATGAACAACTAAAGATCTGGTGATAATGTATTTGTCAATGATATCCTGCATAAAATAAAGCTTGAATCCGGCAACAAACACGTGAATTCAGCGAAAACTTTGACAAAATCTTGTCTTTCCTCTTGCATCCGAACCAGAGGGAAGATAACATAGAAGAAGAGTTGTGATTTCGTGGATTTCAAGAGGAGGTTTCGCGATGTTGCTCCAGGCAGCGGAAGAAACAGCAAAAACAACGAATTTTAACGGGTTCGATATTTTTATGATTTTGTTTACGATTGTGATTTTTATTGGCGTGATCCGCCTGTTGAGAGAGCGTCCGAAGAAGAACCTGTTCGCGATCGCTTTCGGGATCATTAGCTTGCTGGTCTTTTTGGCATCGGATGCGATCATGATTAAGACCTGGTTTAGCTAAGCCAAGGCGAGCGATACATATTTCATTATGTGAAATAAGCCAAGGCACTTTATTCTTGATAAAGGAGTAAGGTGTCTTTTCATTTTACAGGATCTGGATTATAATAAGGCCAGGTGAAGCACACCTTGACATCTTTTGGATGGCGAGGTGTGTTTTTTATTTGCAACAAATGGATGATTTTATCAGAAAAGCAAGAACAAAGGAGGTATACAGCGAATGGTAGCGAATAAGTGAAGATACATATTTTTCCTTTGCATGAAATCTAAAAAATTAGGCGTGGGAGTGATGAAAGTGAAAAAGATGCTGATGGTGTGGCTGGTTGGATTGTTGGTGATCAGCTTGATACCGGGTGAGCCTCACCTTCATGCTGCTGGTGGGTTCCCAGACGTTAAGCAGGGGCACTGGGCTAAAGTGGCGATTGATTCAGCCGTGGCCAAGGGATATTTCAAAGGCTATGCAGATGGAAACTTCAAGCCGAATGGAACAGTAACTCGAGCTGAATTTGCGGCCTTATTGGCGCGGGTAGCTAAAGCTGAGGAGTCGGAGGTGACGGGGCATTCGTTTTCGGATTTATCGGGACACTGGAGTGAAGCGGAGGTCGAACGTGCGGTATCCCTTGGTTTTATTCAGCCGAGCGACTATCTGAACGGGTTTCAGCCGAATACACCGATCACCCGCTTTGAAATGGCCAAGTGGATGACGTCGGGACTGGCAGCCAACAATGATGACTTTAAGCAAGCGTTGGAGGACACCAAGACAACGGTAATCCCGGTGAGAGAATATTTTAAACCGGGGATTCCACAGTCGAAATCTTCGTACGTTGCCGTCGCGTTAGGGACAAAGCTGATGAGCGGGTATCCGGACGGCTCCTTTGGGTTGGATAAGAAAGCGACTCGCGCGGAGACAGCCATCATTCTGCAAAATTACGAGCAGGTAAGTAATAGAGAAGCGGGGAGTTTTTTAGGATTAAATGAACTCCGAGAAGTCGGAACTCAACGTACAAATATGGAAACGATCAGTCCATTTACGACTGGAAATAATCCTTTGACAAATGTAGTAGATAAGACGCTGACGTTCCGAAACCATGCTGGCAGTTTAAAACTCCGCAACTATATCATTACGGATAGTCAGGACTTTAAGGACATTAAAAGTATTTACGCGCCATTATTTATTAATCAAACCGATTTTGACGCTCGCTTGGATCAACCGGGTAGATACAGAGCATACATTCAAATTACTATTTATCCGAAAACAAAGGATTTTGACTTGGATCATTACATGAACGGTTCAATTTATGGCCTTGTCAATGGCAGTAGAATTGCAAATACCAAGCTAACGGAAAAGTATGGGTATCTTACATTACCTAATATGTACACTAAAGAATTTTTTAAAGAGCACAATTCCAGTGACGGTATCACTCTATGGGTAAAAACAATTCTAGATGTAAAGAAGAATCCTAATGATCAACTTACAACAGATGATGGCTCGTTTTCATCATTAAGAGTTAAATAAGGGGGAAAAGAATGAAAAAATGGAGTGTCGGATGTTTATTACTCACTCTATTTATCGTTCCCTGGAATGTTGCCGATGCTGCTTTTGAAAATGGTTACCCTGCCGAAGGAATTGAGATTTCCCCAGCTGGGCCAGCTCAAATGCAAACAGTTAGAGTAGAGGTGAAGGGAGAGGCTTCTGCCAGACCAAAGGTAGTTTGGGTACAAAGCGATACAGATATTTGGACTGCTACCTTTGATGACGGAACTCGTGTAGACACGGGTACACATGGTCGAGGCTCCAGTGCTGAGCCCTTAAAAAAACGAATCGATTTCACTCTTGACTTGACTTCATATACTCCAGAAACTATGCAGGATGTTCTTGGTAATAAGTTCTTAAAATCATATATTAGAGATTTGTCCATCGAAGATATGGAGTGGAGAGATGAGGATAGTTATGAGCCGGTTGGAGCTAAACCAGTATTTAATCAAGGGAGCATTAATGCAACAATCAAAGTTTCGACTGGATATCCTTTAATCGTTAGCAACAAGTACAAGTACGCGACCCGGTATGATGGCGAAGATAAATTTATGGCGGAATATTATATCCCTATGTTTGTTAAATTCAAGGGCTATGTAGTTGAGAAAAAGAGAATGCGCGTGTTGGATAATGCTACGTTGGCGGTAGGCCAAACCAAGGAATTGAAGGCTCAAGTTAACACGTTGGAGTACAACATGTCTGACTGGAGCGATAAATGGTTTGATGTTACATCAGCTAGCGAGACGTCTTGGTCGTCCAGTAACGCTAGCGTGGCAACAGTTGATGGGAACGGAAAAGTGACCGCGAAATCACAAGGAACCGCCATAATCACAGCCCAATGGAAAAAAGGACCTTACTGGTTATACGGATCAGCCACAATAACCGTAGGAACCGGTGGGGGAGGCACGCCGAATCCTACAGACCCTCCCCCTGGCGGCCAATGCACTCAACCAGCCCCAAGCGGCAATGTCATTGATGTTCCCTTAAATGATCCTGCAGTAAGCGCAGTTATTAAAGCAGATAGTCGCGGGGCTGAGCGATTTAATGTGTTGGATGGGATTCCGACTTCCGAAAGTCTTTATGGGAATGTCTTTGCCAAAAGCTACTTATCGAAAAATAAATTTGTAGAGATGGCCGGGAAATGTACCTTTGAGATTACGGTAAAACGTGAGTACACGCTAACGTGGGATCCAGGCAAAGAGGTGGAAGGGCCGGATGGCACAACCTATAAGGAGCCGGATCCGCAAACGGACACGGAAACCGTGACGAAATCGTACACGATTGAACGTCCATACTCTTTTTGGGTGATCGATAACCTGGAAGTGTATCAAATTAACGAGGCCGCATTGCTAAATTACGCTTTTGAAGGCAATGGCATTCGGATACGGCCTTCAGGGTACACGCCACCGACATATTCAACGGACCTTTCACATGGGTTTACGCCACCGGATCCGGAAAATCCGGTAGAAGCACCGCCGGGCAGTATGTCAGGAGGGGAGGAGAGACCTGATCCAAGCGGGGAGGATTTGAGTTCTTTTGCTGAGAGTGGCGTAGAAGATGTGAAAGTGAAGAATGACACCCTGATATTCAACGGAAACACCATTATGAATGGTGCTGAAACGAGCCGATCGGGAGCACGGCCGGGTCAGATCCCAGCAGCGCCGCAGATCAACGAAAACGTGCTGTACAGTCCAGGTCATGTGATCCCCACCAGCAAGACGAATAAGGCGGACCAACCTAGCGCTGGCACGATCTATTACGGGCTGATGAGCGGCAACATTAATGGCGGCTCCGACAAAAGCTATCCTATTTACGGGATCAACAGTGTGACCGTACATACACCTGTAGTGATGTACCCCGGCGTCTCCGACGACCAGGCGCACAATCAGAAGACGACGCCGGCGGCGGGGCGTTCGGCGGTGATTTTGGACCGGCCGTTTACCGTCACGATGCCAAACAGCGGCCAGCATGCCAATTACCTGGGGTATGGCAACCGGGACTATTTGAAGTATATCGGCAGCAAGCAGGTTCGCTTCCCGTTTGATGTCTATGAGGGGGCGAAAGCGAGATTTTATCCCAAAAATACCTGGATTGAAGTCGACAAGGCTCGGGAGCAGTTTGACTTCTACCTGCCCGTTTGGGTGGATGAAGGGTTCTATACCGTGGAGTTCCGCACCATCGCGCATAATGCGCCGGCCGGAGCGACGGAGCAGACGAACGCCAACTTGAACCTCACCCATCATATCGCTTATGGCACGGTGCCGGTTGACGTGATTGGGCGGGTGTTCGATCTTAACGTGACGGATATCGCCGATTACAACTGGGAAAGTGTGTTTCGGACGGCTCCGGGAAGTCCGGTGCCCACAGGGGCCGTTTACTGGGTTGGGCTCAACGGAATTGATGGGGCGCCAAGAGGTAATACGCCGCAGTATACGCTGCCGATCCGCCCCGGAAGCCATCCGCTGTACAAAAACGCGGTCATCAAAACGGGATACCACTTCAAGTTTGATCTGAAAACGAAAGGGAATATGTTCGGGCCTTTAGATCAAATTGTGATTACCCCCTCGTTTGATTTCATCGACGCCGTAAGCGGGAAGCGTCAGCCCGTCGATCTGTATTACCATACCGGGAACAGGAGTTACGTTCGGATTGGGTCAGCCCTGGATCAGGTGCAGCGCTACGTGATTCTGAATGATCGTCTGCGGAATGTGCCGATGGAAGAGTTGACGGATACAGCGCTTTACAAATACGATCACGACTACACGTTTGACCAGATAGCCGGGATTGGTCGCAGCCAGTTCGTGCAGCGGTTTATCCAGAAGCAGTCGATGCAAAAAACACCCGTCGGCAGCTTTAGCCTGCTGCGGTTACCGGAGGGCGTCCGCACGCTGATCGGTCCGAAGACGGGAATTCCTGCGGGCGTTGATCCAGCTCGGGTTAATGCCGCAGTGCAACGATGGTATGGCGAATATAGCCTACCAGCTGAGCTTTACGCCGTCCCGGCGGGGACGAACGTAGCGGAGTATGGACGGACGCATGGCGGGTTGACGGATCGGTCGGAGATCTTTTTGAAAAAAGGGTATATCGTGGTGAACTTCAACATCGAGACGGTGCGAAACGGGGAGACGGAGAAGCCATATCTTCAATATATCCGCGCGCCGCTGATGAACCAGTGGACTGGCATGGAAGGATTTGCACGGAGCGTTGTAGACCCTTACGGTCGGCGCTTCACGCTGAAGGATGGGGATGTGGCGTTTTACCATGCGGATCTGTCGAGTCGGGATGATTTCAGGCCGCTCGTGACGCATTAATTGTATTCGGACTAATGGCTCCTTTCCCTAGAGGGAGGAGCTTTTTAGGTTTGGCCATCCTGTTTCTTCGTTTTCATAGCTGAATCGGATTGTCTTAATTCCTGGAGTAGTTGACTCACCCGACTCTGGGAAATGCCTATCCTTCTGGCCCATTCGCTCTGTGTGGAGTTGGGGTGGGTGCGCATGGCTTCCAATAGCCGTTCGTAGGCTTTACCGCGTTTTCGACCTCGTTTTCTTGCAGCGATATCCTTGGTGGGACGACCCGGCCCCCTATTTTCTGCGGATGCGGTTACCGCAACCTCCTCTGTTCCCGGCGAGGCAGGTGGTGAGCTGAGTTCCAGGGTAGCCTGAAGACGAAGCTCCTGGATGCAAGAGGGACAAATAAATTTTTCATGATAATAGAGCAGGTTATCCAGGGTCTGGCAGAACATGCAGGCTTGAGATTGATATTTACGAATCATGATCCATCGAGAATCGGGGTCAATGAAAAACTCCATCGGATCCTTTTCCTCGATGTCTAATACCCTTCTCCATTCAATCGGCAATACGATACGCCCGAGTTCATCCAGTGCTCGAACGATTCCTCTTCTTCTCATCGGCTTACCTCCTATAGGTTCATCCATACAGTAATTCGACATAACTTCAAAATTTCCTGTAAGCTCAAACCATAAATACCTTTTTCTCTAAATCATTTATCGCCTCTCTTCTACTAGCCTACTTAAAATGAAAAAGCCGTTTGCCTGAATTCTGTGATACAATATTCTAGTCTATTTTTCAGGCAAGTGAGATGTGGGAGGATCCTCAAGTGAAGAAGCCATGCCCGTTTATCGCCGTGGAAGGCGCCATCGGAGCCGGAAAAACCACGCTGGCCACGATGCTCGCTGAGCGGTTTGATTTTCCGCTGTTGAAGGAGATCGTGGAGGAGAATCCGTTCCTGGACAAGTTTTATCAAAATATCGAGGAATGGGCGTTTCAGCTGGAAATGTTCTTTTTGTGCAACCGGTATAAGCAATTGGAGGATACGGTGAAAAACTATGTGTCCCGGGGGTTGCCGGTCGTGTCGGACTATCATATTTATAAAAACTGGATTTTTGCCCAGCGGACGCTGCAAGGGGACAAACGGGAGAAGTACCGGCAGATTTATCATCTGCTGACCGACGATCTGCCAAAACCGAATGTAATTGTGTATATCCAGGCGGAACTGGCGACCTTGTTAAAGAGAATCGAAAAACGCGGCCGCAGCTTTGAGCAGGACATCGATCCCGGCTACCTGGAGCGGCTGATCGAGGATTATGAAACGGCGATTACGCAGATTCAAACGCGTGAACCGGAGACGGTCGTGATTACGATTGATGGCAATATGCTGGATTTTGTGGAGCATCCGGAGCATTTTGAGCAGATCGTTGTGAAGATAAAGGAGCACTTATAAAAGATGAGTCATGAATTGCACATCCCTAAAGACGCCTTAATCACGGTAGCAGGTACCGTCGGCGTTGGTAAATCCACGTTGACCACTGCGCTGGCTGCCCGGCTTGGCTTTCGCACTTCGATGGAGAAGGTCGATAACAATCCGTATCTGGAGAAGTTCTATCAGGATTTCGAGCGCTGGAGCTTTCATCTGCAGATTTATTTTCTGGCGGAGCGGTTTAAAGAGCAGAAGGCAATCGTTGAAGCGGGCGGCGGGTTTGTTCAGGACCGTTCGATTTACGAGGACACCGGGATTTTCGCCAAAATGCATGCCGATCAAGGCACGATGTCCAAGACAGATTACGAGACGTACACCAGCTTGTTTGAGGCGATGGTGATGACGCCGTATTTTCCGCATCCAGACGTGCTTATTTACCTGGAAGGGAATCTATCGTCCATCCTGAATCGGATCCGGCTGCGGGGCCGGGAAATGGAGATTCAGACGGACGTCTCCTACTGGGAGCATATGCATGAACGGTATGCGAAGTGGATCGAGGAGTTTGATGCCTGCCCGGT
This sequence comes from Paenibacillus sp. MB22_1, assembly GCF_047200555.1. Taxonomy (NCBI): domain Bacteria; kingdom Bacillati; phylum Bacillota; class Bacilli; order Caryophanales; family Paenibacillaceae; genus Paenibacillus; species Paenibacillus sp. MB22_1. Next base: position 667,762 of record NZ_JBLADV010000002.1, on the reverse strand, counting down.
GCTGCGGCTGAATATCGATGAGTACGATGCCACAGATGAAGCGTCATTGGATGAAATTATCCGCCAGGCGGCAGAAATCATTCATGCGTCGCGGGCGAAGTGAAACGGTTAAATATATATCATGAGGTCAATGGGAGCTGAGGCTACTGTTGGCTTCTTTTTTTGGTGAGACAAGGGTGGGCTTGGCTTCGGATAGGAGAGGTGTGTTTGGGGCTCTCTTTGATGATTATCCCGTTGCGTCAGAGCTTGGGGACAGAGAATACTTGCAAAAAGAGAATAGGTTGCGCGGACAAGGCTACCTAATTTCGCCCCCTCTCTTGATCCCCTTTTCTGAACGAAAGGGATAATGGTGTAAAAGAGGCCTGAGAAGGGGCGTAAGGACCCTGAGGGCTGGCCCCATGTTTTTCCTTGCGAATGGATGGAAAAGCTAGAGTGCACGGGCAATGTCTGCTAGAATATATAAGTTGATAATTCGCTTAAATTTGAATTTTTGCAATCAAGTAGAATAGACGCCGGCTGCGGCCGGATTGGGAGGACATACATGAGCAAGACGACGTTAACGCGGCAGGATGTGGAGCTGCTGGCGCCGGCCGGCGATTGGGATTGCATGCGGGCGGCGGTGGCGAACGGAGCGGACGCGATCTTTTTTGGCGTAGAGAAGTTTAATGCCCGGGCGCGGGCGAACAATTTCCGGATGGACGAGCTGCCGGAGATTATGGCTTTTTTGCATAGCTATGGGGTGAAGGGGTTCCTGACCTTCAATATTCTTGTGTTCGAGGACGAGCTGCGGGATGCGCAAGAGTTGGTTGAGGCGTGCATCAACGCGGGGGTGGATGCGGTTATTGTGCAGGACCTCGGGTTGGTGAAGCTGATCCGCGAGTTGTCGCCGGATTTTCCGATTCATGGCTCGACGCAGATGACGATCACTTCGCCGGAAGCGGTGGAGTTCGTGAAGCCGTGGAATTTGGAGCGCGTCGTGCTCGGCCGGGAAAATAACCTCAAGCAAATCAAAGTCATCGGGGAACAGGCGAAGCTGCCGATGGAGGTGTTCGTGCACGGGGCACTATGCGTGTCTTACTCTGGCCAATGTCTGACGTCAGAAATGTGGGGCGGGCGCTCGGCCAACCGCGGCGAATGCGCGCAGGCGTGCCGGTTGCCGTACGACCTGATCGTCGATGGGGAGCAGAAGCCGATGGGCGATGTCGCCTACCTGTTGTCGCCAAAGGATTTGGCGGCGATCGACATCATGCCGGAGCTGATTGAGGCGGGCGTGACCTCCTTTAAGATCGAAGGACGGCTGAAAAGTCCGGAGTACGTTGCCAACGTGGTGAGCAAATATCGGAAGGCGATTGACCGTTATTTTGACGGGGACGATACGCGTCCGTCAAAGGAGGAGATCCGTGAGCTGCAGCAGAGCTTTTCGCGCGGCTTTACGCATGGCTTCCTGGAGGGGACGAACAATAAGAAGCTGGTCGACGGGACGTTCCCGAAAAGCCGGGGCGTGTACCTGGGCCGCGTAGAGAAGGTGCTGCGCGACGGCGTCGTCTGCAAGCTGGAGGCGCCGCTGAAGCGCGGGGACGGGATTGTGTTTGATGCCGGGGATCCGACGCAAAAAGAAGAAGGCGGCCGCGTCTACGACCTGCGCCGTCAAGGCGTAAAGCAGGAAGGCGAAGCCGGAGAGGGTTGGATCGTCGATATCGTGCCGGGACGTAATGACGTGGATTTGCGCCGCGTGCACGTCGGGGATCGCATCTGGAAGACGAACGACCCGGCGCTCGACAAGCGGCTGCGCCAGACGTACGAGACCGAGAAGCCGTACCGCGTCTTCCCGGTGCATGTGCGGGCGGTGGGCCACGCCGGCGGGCTGCTGAATACCTTCTGGACGGATGTCCAGAAGGGAACGACGGTGCAAGTCGACTCGGAGCTCGAGCTCGAGGTCGCGCAAAAACGGCCGATGGACGCCGCTCTGCTCGAAGAGCAGTTCGGGCGTCTCGGCGGCACGGTGTTTCAGCTCGAGAAGCTGGATGCGGAGCTTTATGGCGACGTCATCCTGCCGATTCGAGAGCTGAACAGCATCCGCCGGCGGGCGGTGGAGCTGCTCGTCGCCGAGCGGCCGAAGCCGCCCGTGTGGACGCGCACACGGGCGGCGGGGGTGTTGGACGCCCCAGCCGTGGGCGGGGCGTCTTCGGCGCCGCTGGCGCCGGCGGCGGCAGCCGCTGCGGTTGCGGGGCAACCGCAGCAGGCGCAGGGCCGCGGGCCCGCGGCGCCCGTGAAGCACGGCGAAGCGCAGCTCGCCGCGCTGTGCCGCAGCCTGCCGCAGGTGCAGGCTGCCTTGGAAGCCGGCGTATCGTTCATCTACGCCGACTTCGAGTTTATCAAGCAATTCCCGGCAGCAGTTGAAGCCGTTCGCGCAGCCGGAGCTAGAATCGCGCTGGCGACGCCGCGCATCCACATGCCGGGCGAAAACGGCTACCACAACAACATCCTGCGCCTCCAGCCCGACGCGGTGCTGGTGCGCAACACCGGGGCGCTGTATTACTACCTGCGCCACCGGCAAGAGAACCCGTCGGCCGTGCATCCGCGGTTGATCGGCGATTTTTCGCTGAACATCGCCAACCACCTGACGGCCGAGCTGTTCCTGGAGGTCGGCTGCGACGTGGTGACGCCGTCCTACGACTTGAACATCCAGCAGATGGTCGATCTGCTCCGGGTCAGCCCCACGGCCGACATGGAGATCGTTATCCATCAGCATCTGCCGATGTTCCATACGGAGCACTGCGTGTACTGCACCTTCCTCAGTGAAGGAACGGACTACACCAACTGCGGCCGCCCGTGTGAAAAGCACCGCGCTTCCCTGCAGGACCGGATCGGCATGTCCCACCCTGTCCGCGTGGACGAAGGCTGCCGCAACACGGTGTACAACGCCATCGAACAGTCGGGCGCGGAGTATCTGAATCATTTTCTCGAGCTGGGCGTGTCCAAATACCGTGTTGAGTTCCTCGAAGAAACGCCGGAGCAGGTGCATGAGGTCATCGACCTCTACAACAAAGCGTTGCGTGGAGAAATCAGCGGCACCCAGGTATGGAAAACCCTCAAAGCGACCAACCAGCTTGGTGTCACGCGCGGACAGTTGGTAAAATAAAAAACGAAGGGAGTCCCCGTAGTTCGCGGTAGTTATACCGTAGGGGGCTCCCTTCCATAAACACAAATAGACCGCCCTCGGCAAAGGAATCGGTCTATTTGTACTGAGATCCTACACAGCCTGCCGCCCTTAAAAGCGGCTATTGCCCGGAGCCGTGCCCTGTAAGCACGGCTCCTAAATAATTACTTTCATTGTATCACAATCGATACAAAATATACACGTTTGCGAACTTTTTTGCAGAGGAGCCCAACATTACTCGTACTCATCCGATTCGCTCCTATCTTCCAAGGTTTGCGAGATTTAAGGGGTGGAAGGATGCCGGACAAGCTCATCTGTACCGGTGAGTACTTCCGTGAGGAGGGAGGCGCCAAGCCTGAAACCGTATTTAAACACTGCCATCGAATGCATGTCGTTAGCTTGTGCCTGCAGATCCATCAGGTATTCCAGTTCGCTAAATTCTTCTTCGGTCAGCTTCTTACGCCATGATTCCGTAAGCTCCGAGATTTGCCGGCATAGAGGACGATACTTCGGATCTCGGGAGACAATCATTTCGTCCGGCAAAATATGCCCGGTATAAAGCTCTTCAATCAGACTACTCATACGCATCCTCCTTATTGATAGAGAGGCAGCGCCTTGAAAGGGAGGGCAGCACATGGTAGCATATTTATGCGGCCTTCCTTTGGAGGGTTGCCTCTGGGGGGAAGTGGCGGGTTCTTTTGCGAGATTGCGCCGCTTCCCTTTACTTTTGTTCGGACAAAAGCTTCTTGATCCCCAGCCGTATCGCCTCGGTGACGGTAAGTTGATGCTTGTCACAGTAAGCGATTAAGGCGTTATAAGTTTCTTCATCAAAACGTGCCTTGATAATGTATTTCTTGGGACTTTCCGCTTTTGGCCGCCCTGTTCGTGGGCTCAGTTTACCCACCTCACTTTCTGTGCCACACAATAAATATAATATTTTGTGACACAAAAAGTCAATCCTAAAAATTCCAGAATCTTGAAGAAAAACACCCTGCAAAGACATCTGTTTTCCTATCAAATACAACTTGTGGAACGTTTGTGAATTCGCTGTTCAAAGAGGCGATAACCCTTCTTTATCGCTTATAAAAATCTTGTCGATATGCTATAATGAAAGCGTAAACAAGCGAGTTGTAGAGCGGGTTTTAGCGATGTTCAGATCGCGTTGAAAAACTAGACGATTGTAAGTTGAACCCCGTCTAAATCTCGCTTGTGCCGTAGTTTTCACAAACCTTTAGGAGGGTGAAGGTGATGTTTGAAGGTTTCCTCGAGATGCAGTCAGTCGTGACTCGTGTACACGGACAATTGGAAATTGACGGCGAACAAGAATACCGCAAAATCGAGTTCGGCACGGAACGTTTCCTGCACACGCCGGAACCGGGGAATCGGATCCGAAACGAGGAAGAGCTTCCTCAGCGCTTCACATGGCGGAGATTTTGGACTCATTAATTTCGTTCTGTTTCTAAGAAATAAAATATCTTGTGCCTTAAGTCGGGCTCGGGGGAATCCCCGGGTCTTTTTTGCTAACCGTCAACTTGGAGTATGATATAATGATACTAGATAGATCATTTAAGAACGAGGGAGTCACAATTTCATGAAAATCCGCAAAGCCATCATTCCCGCGGCCGGGCTGGGAACGCGTTTCCTGCCTGCCACGAAAGCCATGCCCAAAGAAATGCTGCCCATCGTCGATAAGCCGACGATTCAATATATTGTAGAGGAAGCCGTGGCTTCGGGGATCGAGGATATTATTATTGTAACCGGTAAAGGGAAACGGGCGATTGAGGACCACTTTGACGCTTCATTTGAACTAGAGTATAACCTTAACGAGAAGGGCAAGTACCAATTGCTTGAAGAGGTCCGCAAATCATCGGAAATGGCGGATATTCATTACATTCGTCAGAAGGAACCAAAAGGTCTTGGACATGCCATTTGGTGTGCGCGCAAGTTCGTCGGTGACGAGCCCTTCGCGGTATTGCTTGGCGATGATATTGTGGAGTCGGAAGTCCCTTGCCTGAAGCAGATGATCGATGTATATAGTGAACATCAGGCTTCCATCGTAGGGGTTCAACCGGTGAGCTGGGATGAGGTATCCCGTTACGGGATCGTTGATCCGGTGGCGGTTCGGGATCGCGTCTACGAGGCGAAGCAACTGGTGGAAAAGCCAGAGGTTGGCCAAGCCCCATCCAATCTGGCGATTATGGGACGTTATATTTTAACACCCGCGATTTTTGACATCCTGGACAACCAGCGCATTGGAGTTAACGGAGAAATCCAGTTAACCGACGCCATTTCGCGGCTCGGCGAAACTGAACGAGTATTGGCCTACCACTTCGAAGGCACCCGCCACGATGTCGGCGAGAAGTTGGGCTTCATCAAGACTTCGATCCACTACGCCCTCGAAAATCCGGAGCTTCGCGATGAGTTAATTAAATATATGTCAGAGATTGTCTTGGATAGCTTAAACTAACAAAAAGCCGGCCTTTCCTTAAAGGAGAGACCGGTTTTTTCATTTGTGTCGGAGTGATCAGCCTATATCCTATCATCGCCGTAACGGGCAAATCATCGTCTGACTATAATGTATTTAGCATCATTCACACGATGGATCTTTACATTATGTCCTGTTGGGAGGTCCCAGGCGATGAAAGTCACACCTTTGGAACTAGAGGGTCTCTATTTGCTTGAACCAATCGTGCACGGGGATCACCGGGGTTATTTTATGGAGACATATAATGAAGCAATCCTTCAACGGCTTGGTCTACAAGTTCGGTTTGTTCAGGATAATCACTCCTTATCGAAGGAGAAAGGTGTCATTCGCGGACTGCATTATCAGCTGCCCCCCAAAGCCCAGACGAAGCTGGTTCGCGTGTTAGCAGGAGCGATCTATGATGTAGTGGTTGATCTTCGACGTCAATCTCCCACATTCGGAAAGTGGATTGGTATCATCCTCAGCGAGGAAAATAAACGCCAGTTATTCGTCCCCAAAGGTTTTGCCCACGGGTTTTGTACGTTAACACCAAACACGCAGGTTTTTTATAAAGTTGATGAGTTTTATGCGCCAGAGTATGATCGCGGCATTCGTTGGGATGATCCCTCGCTGCAAATTGATTGGCCGGTTAGTGACCCTGTGCTTTCGGATAAAGATCGGTCGCATCCGGATTTCAAGTACGCGGAACTAGGATTTTAAGGGGGACACTTTGAATAGGAGGCTTGTTGGAACATGAAATTGCTTGTGACCGGCGGTGCCGGATTTATCGGCAGCAATTTTATAAGGTATATGTTGAAGCATCATCCGGATTACCGTGTGGTGAATGTGGACGCCCTGACTTATGCAGGTAATTTGGAAAATCTTCAGTCCGTGGAGAATCATCCGAATTATTCGTTTGTTCGTGCTGATATTACGGATATCGCCATAATGGACGCTTTGATCGGCCAAGGGATTGATGTCATCGTTAACTTTGCAGCTGAGTCACATGTAGACCGGAGCATTACAGATCCAAGTGTATTTGTTAGAACCAATGTGTTAGGGACTCAAGTTCTTCTGGACGCAGCTAAAAAATATAAGGTGTCCAAATTTGTGCAAATTTCAACGGATGAGGTGTACGGTTCGCTGGGGGCTACGGGGCTTTTTACGGAAGAGACGCCGCTCATGCCAAACAGCCCTTACTCGGCGAGCAAAGCCGGCGGTGATCTGCTGGTGCGGGCTTATCATGTAACCTATGGCCTTCCGGTCAATATCACGAGATGTTCCAACAACTACGGTCCTTACCAGTTTCCGGAGAAGCTGATTCCACTCATGCTCTCAAAGGCGTTGGCTGACGAAGGGCTCCCCGTTTATGGGGATGGAATGAACGTTCGAGATTGGCTTTACGTTGAAGATCACTGTAGTGCGATTGATCTGGTCATACATCAGGGGCGTAACGGTGAAGTTTACAATATCGGCGGATATAACGAACGGACCAATTTGGAGATCGTACGTACAATATTGAAACAACTCGGCAAACCGGAATCCTTGATCACGTTTGTTCAGGATCGTCCTGGGCATGATCGGCGATATGGGATCGACTCTTCCAAGACCATGAAAGAATTAGGATGGAAGCCCAAATATTCCTTCGAAAATGGGATTCAGGAAACGATCGATTGGTACCTGAACAACAAAGAATGGTGGACCCGAATTCAAACAGGGGCTTACCAGGACTATTACACCAAACAATACAAGAATCGCATGGGTGAACATTCATGAAAGTTCTCGTAACCGGAGCCGGCGGGCAGTTGGGCCAAGATATCGTGAGATTGCTGGAGAACGCAGGCCATCAGGTCTTGAAGAGCGATCGGGATTCGTTGGATATTACCGATTTCTCGTTGTGCCTGGAACTTGTGCAAAAATTGAAACCGGGAGCTATTATTCACTGTGCGGCGTATACTGCGGTGGACCAAGCGGAAAACGATATCGATACGGCATATGCGGTGAATGCCGTAGGAACACGAAACATGGTGTTAGCTGCAGAGCGGGTGAAGGCGAAGTTTTGTTATATCAGTACTGACTACGTTTTTGATGGAACAAACAGTTCTCCTTACCGGGAATACGACAATACCAATCCGCAAAGTGTTTATGGGAAGTCGAAACGAGCCGGAGAGATCTTGGTTCAAAGCTTATCATCCGCCTTTTTTATTGTGCGAACTTCGTGGCTGTACGGCATCCATGGCCATAATTTTGTATATAGCATGCTTAAGCTTGGTAAAGAGAAGCCAACCCTTCACGTGGTAAATGACCAAAAGGGCTCACCTACCTATACCGTTGATTTAGCAGCGTTCCTGGTGCAATTGATTCAAACCGAAAAATATGGGATATACCATGCCAGCAATTTAGGAGAATGTACGTGGTATGAGTTTGCAAGGGCTATTTTTGAGGAAGCGTTAAAGATTCTTGGTGAAAATTACGCGGTGCAAGTAGAGCCCTGTACGACTGAGGAGTTTCCGCGTCCAGCTCCTCGTCCTCGAAATTCGGTCATGGATCATATGGCTATACGTACCAACGGACTGCAGGATTTACGCCCTTGGCGTGACGCTTTGCGCGCGTACTTACTAGAAATAAAGACTAACCAAGGAGGTTAAATTCCAGGCTAGTCTTATTTAACGAAGAAAATCGAAATATCAACCCCTCACCCTGCCATTCCTCGATCCGTGCCAACAGGAACCTTCCGCCAACGCCCCCTCATTTTGCGGTAACTGATGCACAAGCTTATGCTGACACAGGCGCACAGGATAAATGAAATCAGAGTTTGAGCGTATACGCCAAGGCCGCCGAGATAATTCAAAGCTAGTAGATTTGTATATCGCAAAATAAAGGCATGCACCAGATAGGCGCCAAAGGAATATTTGCCAATGAGGTTTAATACGAGTCCCGCCTTGGTGGGCCGGGTGAGCAGGCGTTGTACCCCATAAAAAAGAAACGGAAGCATCGCGAGCGTGGCCAACAGCATCAGCGGCTTAAGCGGCCCTGTAACGTTGGCACTAGCCAGGTAGTCGCCAGCTGCCGCGCCTTGGTTGATGGCGGCTATTTTGGTGCCTATATAGATCAAGAAAAGTACAGTAAGCGCAAGGCTGATGCCCCAGAGGGAGCGTACGGCTTTTTTCCAGCGTTCATAGTACAAGCCGACTAATCCTCCCAATACAAAATAAAACGTCCAGAACAGAAAGTTACGGTCCAGGTAGCGATAGAGGGTGTTCAGGATAGGTTGATCCGATTGAAAAACGCCCTTCGCCAGCGCCTCCAACAAGAACAAGTTGGCTGCCAGGAACGCTAAAGTTACAGCCAGGTTCATCGGAGCCGGCCGCTTACCGGACAGAAACAGGCGGAACACGGGAAACAGCAGATAGAACGGGATAATCATGACCATAAACCACAAGTGATACGAGGCTTTTCCCGTTAGAGCCAGCTCCAGCACATGAAGAAGGTCCTTCAAATGGATGAAAACGGCATCTCCGCTGCGAAGACTCACCCATATATAGTAGAAGACCGTCCAAAACAGATAGGGGAGGACGACCTGCTGCCCTCTTCTTTTTAAGAAACGTCCATATTGAAAGGATCGGTCGTAATTATAAAACAACACCACGCCCGTGATAAACACAAAGAGCGGTACAGCGAACCGAATCAATCCCAGAAAGGTTGTCCCTAAGCCGACGGATAACGGCGACATGTCGGGTTGAACAAACAAGCCGGCAATGGCGTGCTGCAGCACGACCGCTAAGAAGGCGATCCCGCGAAGCGCTTCAATCTCTTCCAGTTTTGTCTTTCTCTCCATAATGTCCTCCATAGGGGTTTGGCATAGAAAGACCATAAAGAAAATGTGCGCATTCGTCAACCGTATTCCTGAATCTACCGGAACTCTATGACGTTGTGAGATATGCTATAATGACCATTGACAATAAACGACATTTTTTAGGTCGAACACCTCCAAGTAGAATAGGATCATATACTCATGAAAAATAAACTTTTCTACAACCTCCTGCTGATCTTGGGCATCGTGCTGCTGGCGCTAAGCTGGCTGCCGGAGACGCCAAAGTCGGAGGAAGATGGCTTTCGAGCCCATCGTATGGTCGCGCACGCTATGGGCGGGATCGAAGGTCTGACGTATACGAACACTTATGACGCCTTTCTCGTAAACTATGATCAAGGCTTCCGCGTGTTTGAAGTCGATTTGCTGCTCAGCAGTGAAGGCAGACTCGTGGCGCGTCATGAGTGGGGAGAGAGCTTCACCCGGCAATTAGGGCAGGAGGACGAGTTGGCAGCGGATCGACAAGGTGCGGTTCTGAGCTACGCCGAGTTTAAGGCGGCGAAAATTCAAGGTGTGTACGAGCCGTTGGATTGGGACGATGTGCTGGAGTTGATGGAGCAGTACCCGGATGTGTATATCATCACGGATACCAAGCAGTCCAGCCCGGAAGAAATTCAACAGATTTTTACCCAGATCGTTGATCAGGCCAAGGCGAAGGACCCAGAGCTCTTGGAGCGGGTGGTGCCGCAAATCTATAACCGCGAAATGTGGGAACCGGTCCAAGCGATTTATCCGTTTGAGTCGGTGATTTTTACGTTATATCAAACGCATGATACCGACGAGGAAGTGGTGGCTTTTGCGGAGGATAAGCATCTCGCAGCCGTCACCATGTCGGATAACAGGGCGAACGCACAGCTGATCGAGGAGCTCAACCGGATTGGCGTGCCTTCTTACATCCATACGATTAACGACCTGAAGACCATGGCCAAGTTCAAAAGGATGGGGGCTTACGGGTTCTACACTGACTTTTTGACGGAGGCAGATTTGGCAAAAAACACGGGAATGCTGTCCTTAGTAAACGGATTTGCGTGGTAAAAAACGTATCATGAAGGGGATCTCATAGAGGTTGCAGGTCGTCCGCTCTCTTCTCAAGATTATCCCTTTGCATCAGGGAGTGAGGAAGTGATCCGCTCTCCAGTCAGCCTCATCTACAAGATCTCCTCTATGATCACACCAGCTAGACCTCACCCGTCTGAACGAAAGGGATAATCGCGCAAAGAGGCGCCAAAAAGGTTATAAGGAACATCATAGAGCCGCAAGAACTGCGGCGTTTTTGTGTTCGCATCGGACGCGAACATTGACAGGGTACCCCCGGTAACATAGACTAGAAACAGAACTGGAAATCTAGTCATGAACAGTAGTCATATATCAGATGGATGAGAGAGCGGGGCGGAGCGAAAAGCCCCGTTTTTCGCGGTCCTTCTGCTGAATTTATCGTTGGAGGAATGGAAATTGAAGCAGATGATATCTGGCTGGCGGCATGTGTTTAAGCTGGATCCCGACCGTCAGCTGGACGATCGGTCACTGGAAGCGGTGTGTCTGTCGGGGACAGATGCTGTGATGATCGGCGGATCGAGCGGGGTGACCTATGACAATACGGTGGACCTGCTGTCTCGCGTGCGTTGCTTTGAGGTTCCTTGCGTGTTGGAGATTTCCAATCTTGAGGCGGTCGTACCGGGATTCGACCTTTATATGATTCCGATCGTGCTGAATGCAGGACATCAAGATTGGATCATCGGGCATCATGCCAAGGCAATCGAGCAGTACGGGCACCTGATTCCTTGGGAAATGCTCGTGCCGGAAGGCTATCTCGTGCTCAATCCGGAGGCGACGGTCGCTAAGGTAACGAAGGCGCAAGCCCTATTGGAGCCGGTGTCAGTCCGGTCATACGCCCAAGTGGCGGATCGTTTGCTTCAGCTTCCGATTGTCTATTTGGAATATAGCGGGCAGATCGGAGATTTTGAGTTAGTAGCGGACGTAAGGCGGACACTGGATCAAGCCCATCTATTCTATGGCGGCGGGATCGTGGATGCGGAAACGGCGTGCCGCGCAGCTGCCGTGAGCGATACGGTGGTTGTCGGCAACGCGGTGTACGATAATCTGGAGCGGGCGCTGGAAACGGTAGCGGCGGTGAAGGATACCGCTAAGAAATAAAGGTGCACAATGACGATAAGAAGATGTTTCTATGGAAGGAGCAAGTTTGATGCAACCTGTGAACATACAAGAGGCGGTAAGCCGCCTGAATCCGCAGCAAAGACAAGCCGTTGAGGCGACCGAAGGGCCGCTTCTGATTATGGCCGGCGCAGGCAGCGGCAAGACGCGCGTGCTAACGCACCGCATCGCCTACCTGATCGCAACGCGCAAAGCTCCGCCGTGGGCGATTCTTGCGATTACGTTTACGAACAAAGCCGCCCGTGAAATGCAGGATCGGGTATCTCGATTAGTAGGCGGTCCGGAGGGACGGGACATTTGGGTGTCTACGTTTCACTCGATGTGCGTACGCATTTTGCGGCGGGATATTGAGCGGATCGGGTTCACCTCCAACTTCTCCATCCTGGATTCCACGGATCAGCTGTCGGTCATTCGCAACTGCATGAAAGAACAGAACATCGACACGAAGAAATTTGAGCCGAAGGCGGTTCAAGCGGCCATCAGCACAGCGAAGAACGAATTGATCACGCCGCAGCAGTATGAGCAGAAGATCGGCGATTATTTTGAAGGCATCGTGGCGAAGATTTATGCCCAATACCAGAGACAGCTGCGCCAAAACAACTCCCTGGACTTCGACGACCTGATTATGAAGACCATCGAATTGTTTAAAGCAGCGCCGGATGTGCTCGATTTTTATCAGAAAAAATTCCAATACATCCACGTGGACGAATACCAGGATACGAACCGTGCACAGTATATGCTGTGCCGGATGCTCGCGGACAAGCATCACCGCATCTGCGTCGTTGGCGACAGCGACCAGTCGATCTATCGTTGGCGCGGGGCGGATATCAGCAATATCCTGAATTTCGAGAAGGATTATCCTGAGGCCAAGACGATTCTGCTGGAGCAGAACTACCGTTCCACGTCGACGATTCTGAACGCGGCCAACGAAGTCATTGGACATAACACCGGACGCAAGCCGAAGAAGCTGTGGACGGACAAGGCCGGCGGGGACAAGATCAAGGTGTACCGTGCGGAAACGGAGCATGACGAGGGGTATTTTGTTACAACGGAAATTCATAATAGCGTCAAAAGCGGGCGTAACTACCGCGATCATGCGATTTTGTACCGGACCAACGCGCAGTCCCGGGTCATCGAGGAAATTCTGATCAAATCGGATATCCCGTACCAGATCGTGGGCGGTATCAAGTTCTATGACCGCAAAGAGATCAAGGACTTGCTCGCCTACCTGCGCGTGCTGTCCAACCCGGATGATGATATCAGCTTGACGCGGATCATCAACGTGCCCAAACGGGGCATCGGCGATACGACCGTGGCCAAGCTGGCAGATGCTGCAGCGCAGCGAGGGACGTCGATCTACCGCGTGCTTGAGGTTGTGGACGATCTGGGGTTTGCCGGGCGGACGCGGAATGCGTTGGTTGAGTTTTTTGACATGATTCATGGGTTGCATCAGATGGTCCCGTATTTGTTTGTTACGGAGTTGACGGAAAAGCTGCTGGAAGTCACCCAATACCGGCTGGAGCTGCAAAATGAAAATACGCTCGAAGCACGCTCGCGGCTGGAGAACATCGACGAGTTCCTCTCCGTTACGATGGAATTCGAGAACAATAATGAAGACAAGTCACTGGTTTCCTTCCTGACGGATCTGGCGCTGATCGCCGATATCGACAGCATGAACGATAACAGTGACGCGGAGAAACCAAACGACGACGCGGTTGTGCTGATGACGATGCACAGCGCGAAGGGGTTGGAGTTCCCTGTCGTGTTCATCATCGGCATGGAGGAAGGCGTCTTCCCGCATAGCCGGGCGTTCCTCGATAACGAGGAACTGGAGGAAGAGCGCCGCTTGGCGTACGTGGGCATCACCCGCGCCGAGGAGAAGCTGTACCTCTCGTGCGCGCAGATGCGCACGCTGTTCGGCCGCACGACGGCGAATCCGCCGTCCCGGTTCCTCGATGAAATCCCCGAGGAACTCAAGGAGGACGGCGGTCGCGTGCCGCGCGACCGCTACGGCCGGGGCGCCGGCGTGGGCGGCGCCTACAGCGGCCGCGGCTTCAGCAGCGCCGGCGGCGGCAACTTCGGCCGCCCGGCCACGGACGCGGCCGGCGGCCCATGGGGCCGGTCCGCTGCTGCGCCTAGCGGACCGGCCGGGCGCGGCACCGCCGCTCCGATGCGGAGCGGCGTGACCGTGACCGGCGGCGGCGCGTCAGGAGCCGCCGCCAAGACCGCCCCCGGCGATTTCAGCGCCGGGGACAAGGTCGCCCACGCCAAGTGGGGCGTGGGCACGGTCGTTGCCATCAAAGGCACCGGCAACGACACGGAGCTGCAGATCGCTTTCCCCGCACCGGTGGGGGTCAAGCGGCTGCTGGCCGGATTCGCTCCGATCACGAAGGTGACCGACGGCGAGTGACCGATGGCGGATAACCGAGTATATTTGCCTCAATCCGGGGAAGGTTGAGGAGAATAGAGGTGGGGTGGGCTCCATCAGTAGAAAATAAGGGTAATTTATGTCCTTATGATCATTGAATCGGGCCTTCCTCGTGAAATAAGACCATTTTATGTTCTTATTTTGCTCCTATGGCCCAGATTTGCTTGGATTGGCTAGGGATAGCGCCATATTTTTCCCTTATTCCCCGCAAACTAGCGTATTCCCGATAAATAGCGGTAAAAAATACCCTTAAGATCATGGGCGGCACATAGTGCACTTGCCCCAATCGCTTAACCTACGGAGTGAACCCAATCGGGTTCCTCCGTTGCTATACATAACATACCTGCATGAAGGAGGGTTGTCCCTGCATGGATGCGATGCAAAGGATGGAGCAGCTCGTTGAGCAGCTGAACCGCTACAACTATCATTACTACACCTTGGACGAGCCGATCATCAGCGACAAAGAATACGACCAGTTGTATGATGAACTGACCGCGCTGGAGGCGGAGACGGGGATCACCCTGCCTGATTCGCCGACGGGGCGCGTAGGCGGCGAACTGCTGGAGGGCTTCAAGCCGCACCGCCATCTGGCTCCGCTGTGGAGCTTGGACAAAGCGCAAAACGAAGAGCAGTTGCTGAACTGGAACAACCGGGTTCTCAAGCTGATCGCCGACTACAACAGCAAAAACCCAACTACACCGCTGCCAGATCCGACCTACGTGGTCGAGCTGAAATTTGACGGGTTGACGCTCAATCTCACCTATACCGATGGACACCTTGTTCAGGCGGCGACCCGGGGGAACGGTGTTGTGGGCGAGGGGATCTTGCCCCAAGTCAAAACGATCAAATCCGTGCCGCTGACGATTCCTTACCGCGAAGGGACGATCGAGGTGCAAGGCGAGGGCATCATGAATCTATCGGTGCTCGCCAAATATAACGAGACGGCAGCGGAGCCGCTGAAGAACGCCCGGAATGCCGCTGCCGGCGCTTTGCGCAACTTGAACCCGCGGACAACGGCGGAGCGGAAGCTCAATGCATTTTTCTATAATGTGGGGTATTCGGACAACCTGAAATTCCAGGATCATCGGGAAATGATGGCCTTCCTGAAGGAGAATCGTTTCAAGGTGAACCCTTATGTCACCTACCATGACAGCTTTGACAAGGTGATCGGAGCGCTTCATGAAATCGTGGAAAAGCGTCCGACCCTCGATTACCTCATCGACGGGGCCGTCATCAAAATCACCGATATGCGCACACGCGAAGTGCTGGGATATACGGACAAGTTCCCGCGCTGGGCGGTGGCTTTCAAATTTGAAGCGGAAGAGACGACAACGATATTGGAGTCCGTCTCTTGGAACGTCGGGCGAACCGGGAAAATCACGCCGCTGGCCAAAGTCGAACCGGTGGAGCTGGCCGGCGTCACCGTCCAAAACTGTACGCTCAACAACATCGGCGATATCGAACGCAAAAACTTGAAGTACGCTTTGGGCACCCGCGTATTCATCCGTCGGTCCAACGATGTCATTCCGGAAATTCTCGGCAAAGTGCCGGATGAACCGGAAGGCGGGGAGATCATCTACCCTGAGGTTTGCCCGGCCTGCGGTACACCGCTGGAGCAGCGGGGCGCGCATTTGTTCTGTAACAACCGCTTGGGCTGCAAACCGCAAATTGTGGCGCGGATTACGCATTTTGCCTCCCGGGACGCCATGGATATTGAGACGTTCAGTGAGAAAACCGCCGAGCAGCTGCACGATGAGCTGAACCTTCGGGAGCCGGCTGATCTGTATACGTTGACGTTTGATGACCTAATCAAGCTGGAGCGCTTTGGCGAAAAGAAAGCCAACAAACTCCTCCAGGCGATCGAGGTGAGCAAAGGGCGCGATCTGGCTTCCTTCTTGTTCGCGTTGGGCATTCCGAACACCGGTAAATCGACGACCAAGGTGCTGGCCGATCATTTCGGCAGCCTGGAAGCGGTAATGTCCGCCACTACGGAAGAGCTGACGGCTCTGCCGGACATCGGCGGGATTGTGGCCGACAGCATTGTGAACTTCTTTGCCGATCCGTTCTATCAGGCGGGCATCCGCAAAATGCTGGACCTTGGCGTTTCGCCGAAGGCTCCGGTTAAGTCGGCCGCACCGGTGACGGGCTCCTTCTTCTCCGGCAAAACGGTCGTGCTGACGGGCACGCTGCATCAGATGAGCCGGGACGAAGCAACCGAACGGCTTGAGGCGCTGGGCGCCAAGGTGACCGGCAGTGTATCGAAGAAGACCGATCTGGTCATCGCCGGCGAGAAGGCCGGCAGCAAGCTGGCGAAAGCCCAGGAGCTGGGCATCCCGGTCATCGAAGACGAGAACGAGTTGATCCGGCTGTTAAACGAAAGCGAATAGAAATCAGAACGCATAGAGAGCTTACACCAATTCCTTTTCCTATCCCTGAGCACATCTGCGGACATCCGCGGGTGGGTTCGGGGATTTTTTTGCGGCCAGCGATCACAAAAGTGACGAGAATCATGGCAAACCAGCGGCGTTTTCTTCATCATAGGGCGGTGGACCGGAGGGTTCGATAGTTAAATATCATCATAAAAAGGATGGAGAACACATGAATCACGATGCGTTACAGTGGAAGCCTTCGCGCTTTAATGCGCACAGCGAAACCGATGACGGCGGACTGATGCTGTACAACAGCTACACCGGGGCGATTGCCGCCTGTTCGCCTGCCGAACGGAATCAGGTTCTGGAGTGGCTGACCCCGGCCGCGCCCGTTCCTGAACCTGCGCCTCCGCTGTACGAATCGCTGATTGAACAGGGATTCCTTGTCCCCGGCGATACGGACGAATTGCGGCGTGCCTTGTTCCTGCATCAATCCATGCATGTGCAGGATGCGATGCATCTGGTATTACTGGTGACGGAGGCGTGCAATTTCCGTTGCACGTATTGTTATGAATCGTTTCCTCGGGCGACGATGCGCGAGGAGGTGATCCGGGGGCTGGAGGCTTATATGGCTGAGCGCGCCCGCACGCTGAAGCAGCTGACGATCAGCTGGCACGGCGGAGAGCCGCTGTTGGTCCCGCATGTCATTGAACGATTATCCCGTTCGTTCATGGCCGCCTGCGAGGCAAACGGAGCGGTATACAGCGCGGAAATGTCGACAAACGGATATTATTTGACACGTGACAGATTCGAGCAGATGCTGGATCTTCGCGTGGAGCGATTTATGGTGACGCTGGATGGAGAAGGCGAAACGCACAACGCCCGCCGCGGCCTGAACGGAGGCGGGGACACCTACCAAACCATCGTAAATAATTTAATGTCATTAAAAGAGGTAGACCGGCCGTTTGAAATCAATTTGCGCGTGAACTTCGATAACAGCAATCTGGAGGAGGTTTCCCGGTTCATCCCGGTGCTGCGCGATTTATTTGGGGATGATCCGCGGTTTAAAGTTTATTTTCGCCCCGTTGGGTGTATGGGCGGGGAGAACGATCTCAATCTGCCGGTATGCGATGAGCGAACGAAAGATCGCAGCATTTGGGCTTTCAACGAGCAAGCGATCGCTGAAGGGCTTACGGTCAGTTCGTTTATCTCGGATATTTTGCTGCCAACGGGAGCGGTTTGTTATGCGGCGAAGCCCAACTCCTTGATTGTTGGATCGGACGGTATGCTGTATAAGTGCTCGGTTGCACTGGAGCAGGACAATAACCGCTTAGGCCGGATTTATGAGGACGGCACGATGGATCTCGATGTTGACAAGCTGGCGCTGTGGACGACTTCCGGCGAGGAGACGGATGAGAAATGCCAGGCTTGTTTCTTCCGGCCGGCCTGCCAAGGGAACCACTGCCCGCTGTACCGGATGCGGACGGGGAATCGCCCTTGCTCTTATGAGAAACGTCAAATCAAAAAGACCTTGCGCACGATTTGGCTGCAAGCGCAGCGGGAAGCGACGGCTCCTACTTCCGAAGCTTTGTCTTAACGGCGTTGGGGGGCGCCTAGTTCCTGTACACCCTAGCAAGGAGGTGATAGGCATGAAGGTCATCCGTTCCGCGGCACAGCCCGCACACGTCAAAACCGGCCGGGTATCCAAATCCGTTCCGGGTAACCTGAGCTAATCTGATCTCGCTCACCTATAGACCGATTCTCAAGGCAGGTAGCTGCAAAGAGGATCGGTTTTTTTTACCAAAATATGAAACTATCACTACTTACATACGTTATTATCATAGAGTCATCATTAAAAAACATTCATTTGGAGGTCGTAATGAAGAGGGACAAGTTCATGAAGGGGCTGCTGATTGTACTGGCCTGCATGCTGTTTGCAGGTTGTACCAGCCGCCCTGCGCAGGAGAAGGAGCAAACGTCGAGCTTTAAAATCATGTTTTGGGATGAACAGTACTTTTTTCAGCAATACGGTGATTTATTCGCGATCGGGCACCCGAACGTAAATATCGAAGTGGTCAACATGAACAGCATCTACAACAGCTCGAATGGTGAGCAGATCGATTATGAGAAAGCCTTCTCTGATTTCCTCGAGAAAGAACAGCCGGACGTCATCCTATTGGACTCCAGCAACTACGAGAAATTCGTGAATGATGGGAAGCTCATGGAACTGGATACGTTCATCGCGCGGGATAAATATGATACGGAGAGCATTTATCCGGCGCTCATCGAATTGCTGAAGGAGAAAGGCGGCGGCAAGTTATACGGGCTGGCTCCGACCTTTAGCGGCAACGCGATTTTTTATAACGCCGATTTGTTTGCGAAATATGGTATCGAACTTCCGCATGACGGGATGACCTGGCAGGAAATTCTCGACTTGGCGCGTCGCTTCCCAACGGAAGGGGATAAGGATACCCGCGTCTATGGATTTGGAGTGCAATACGGGATGTCGATGGAAAATCTGGCCTCGTACATTGCATCCGCCCAGGGGTTGCAGTTCTTGAATCCGGACACGATGAAGGTAACGATCAATACGGATTCCTGGAAACAAACGTATAAGCTGGCGATGGATGCAATTGACTCCAAAGCGATTTATATTCCCGACGAAAATGGCTTCCAAGGCGGGACGATGGAAGAGTACTATAAGAGCCGGCCTTTCTTGATGGGACGGGTGGCTATGTCTGTGGAAAGCCCCTACTTATTGCAAGACATGAAGCAGGCTCAGGATGTCATTACAGATTACAAGCCATTCCAGCTTGGTGTTGCTGCCGGGCCGGTGGATCCTGCCGATCCTCAGACGACACGGTCTTTGTACTTTAGCGATATCTTCGCGATCCGGGCCAATTCGCCAAATGCGGATGCGGCATGGGAGTTTATCAAGTTTATTAATGGTGAAGAATTCGCCAGGGTCAAATCCAGAACGTTGAATAACGGATTGCTGTCCCGGATGGGGATTTCCACCGAATACAACGGGGTCAACCTGGAGGCTTTCTATAAACTGAAACCGAAGTTCGATTCGAATTCAAGCCGCGACTACGCGAAAATACCAGACGATTTCTATATGCAATACCAGCCGATTCTGGAGCGAGAGATGAAGCTAGCTCAGGAGAAGAAGAAATCGATTGATGAAGCCCTGCAAACAGTGCAGGATGAGGCTCAAGCGTTGTTGGACAAGGCGTTGAAGGATGAAGCGGCGAAGAAGGGCACTGAAGGTAACGCGGAATCCGACGCGTCCGGAGTAACAACGGAGGGTGCGGAGACGTCCGAGAGCTCGGGTCAATAGTGGGGTGGCCTGGCCCCCATTCATTTTGAGGGTGATTCCTTGCGGAAGCAGGGATCGGCCCTCTTTTTTTGCGTAACCTGAAATTTCGGAAGATTGCCATCATTCCGGTCGATTGCTTGGGGTTTTGCGGGAGGGTTATATCGTATAATTTTCAAAAGAAAACGGTTGAGGAGAACGACATGCCAAATAAGCCAACAATGCCAAATGTGCCAAATGCAAAATGGGTCATCAACCTCCTGGTCTTCATCTGCTTTATGGATTTATTTATCCAGCTTCCGGTTATGGGACCTCTAGCGCTGAGCCTTGGGGCGAGTTCGTTTCAAATCGGGCTTGCCGTGGGGATGTACTCCCTGACCAATATGATAGGGAACATGCTGGCGGGGTTCTGGATTGACCGGTATGGAGGGAAAAAAGTTCTGCTCGCCGGTTTGGTTTCGACGGCCGGAATTCTGTTGCTG
>NZ_JBLADV010000002.1:577500-642500 GCF_047200555.1 Paenibacillus sp. MB22_1 | reverse complement strand
ACACAGGTAGGCGAGAAGAGAATTCTAAGGCGCGCGGAAGAACTCTCGTTAAGGAACTCGGCAAAATGACCCCGTAACTTCGGGAGAAGGGGTGCCTCGGTAGGGTGAATAGCCCGAGGGGGCCGCAGTGAAAAGGCCCAAGCGACTGTTTAGCAAAAACACAGGTCTGTGCGAAGCCGCAAGGCGAAGTATACGGGCTGACGCCTGCCCGGTGCTGGAAGGTTAAGGGGAGCGGTTAGGGTTTAGCCCGAAGCTGTGAACCGAAGCCCCAGTAAACGGCGGCCGTAACTATAACGGTCCTAAGGTAGCGAAATTCCTTGTCAGGTAAATTCTGACCCGCACGAATGGCGTAACGACTTGGGCGCTGTCTCAACGAGAGATCCGGTGAAGTTTTAATACCTGTGAAGATGCAGGTTACCCGCGACAAGACGGAAAGACCCCATGGAGCTTTACTGCAGCTTGATATTGGACTTTGATACGATTTGTACAGGATAGGTGGGAGCCTAGGAAGCCGGAGCGCCAGCTTCGGTGGAGGCGCCGTTGGGATACCACCCTGATCGTATCTAGGTTCTAACCTGGTGCCGTGATCCGGTACGGGGACAGTGTCAGGTGGGCAGTTTGACTGGGGCGGTCGCCTCCTAAAGAGTAACGGAGGCGCCCCAAGGTTCCCTCAGAATGGTTGGAAATCATTCGAAGAGTGCAAAGGCAGAAGGGAGCTTGACTGCGAGACTGACAAGTCGAGCAGGGACGAAAGTCGGGCTTAGTGATCCGGTGGTACCGCATGGAAGGGCCATCGCTCAACGGATAAAAGCTACCCTGGGGATAACAGGCTTATCTCCCCCAAGAGTCCACATCGACGGGGAGGTTTGGCACCTCGATGTCGGCTCATCGCATCCTGGGGCTGAAGTAGGTCCCAAGGGTTGGGCTGTTCGCCCATTAAAGCGGTACGCGAGCTGGGTTCAGAACGTCGTGAGACAGTTCGGTCCCTATCTGTCGTGGGCGCAGGAAATTTGAGAGGAGCTGTCCTTAGTACGAGAGGACCGGGATGGACGCACCGCTGGTGCACCAGTTGTTCCGCCAGGAGCACAGCTGGGTAGCTAAGTGCGGACGGGATAAGCGCTGAAAGCATCTAAGCGTGAAGCCCCCCTCAAGATGAGATTTCCCAGTATGTAAGACCCCTTGAAGACGACAAGGTTGATAGGCCTGAGGTGGAAGTGCCGTAAGGCATGGAGCTGACAGGTACTAATCGGTCGAGGGCTTATCCAAAATTCACCCCAAAAAGTGAAGCGGAGGCTTCGGAGAGTACACCGAGTACTTTTCGGGGACCCCGGGAACTGAATAGGGCTAAAATGCAAATCTAGTTTCGTATCCAGTTTTCAAGGATTCAACCTTGAACCGATTTTTAGCTGCACGCCTTTTATAAGGTTTGATTTTTTGCTGAAGCTGAAGTGCGGAAGTAAAAGCAGCGAAAAAATCATGTTTGGTGGCAATGGCGGAGGGGTTCCACTCGTTCCCATCCCGAACACGACCGTTAAGCCCTCCAGCGCCGATGGTACTTGGACCGAAGGGTCCTGGGAGAGTAGGACGCTGCCAAGCAAAGAAGAAAGAGCACTGCCGATGATCGGTGGTGCTCTTTTTGTGTTTGACTTGTGCTTACCCCGAGCTGGAAACCTGCAAAAGTACAGTTTTTTTCGGAGAAATCTCGATTTCTCGGTCAAAGCCTGCAAAAGTGCAGTTATTTTTCTCGATTTAGGTCAATTCGAGCAAATCGGCGCAAAAAGCCTGCACTTTTGCAGGCATTCCAGGCAAAACGGCCACTCCCCCTCAAAATAACTGTATTTTTGCAGGAATCGCCTGAAGATGAAGGACACGCTGTGCTAAAGGCACCAACTGGGCTGTGTTCTCATACGCTTTAGCACGAATATTTTGTAAGCGTAAAGTCCACACTGGAACTGAAACTGTAGCCCCTCTTGGCAAATCATCAAATTATGGTATAATGTTTATAAAGTCAAAGAAAGTCAAAGTCAACAGAACAGAACCGGATCACAGTGCGCCCTATAGGTGATTACCTGCATCCGGTGCGATGCTCTTAGGCCATGACAGCGTCCGTTCTTGATGATGCGATGTGCCTCGCGGGCCATGACCAATTCGACGCGATAAGCATCTTATGTCATAGCAAGCGGCCAGCATCCGTTCTTGACGATGATATGTGCTTCTTCGCCCATGGCAAGCAACCGATTTTGACGATTGCGATGTGCCTCCAAGCCAAGACGCGCATCCATTCTTGACGACTTTTAGTGGTGTCAAACCGCAACATGAGATACACGTATGGAATAATGGAGGATGAGTGATGCGTAATATCTCCGATATCATCGAAAAATATCTCAAGAGTATTTTGCATGAAAGTCCTGAGGGGATTATAGAGATTCAACGTAACGAACTTGCCGACCAATTTTCCTGCGTGCCGTCGCAAATTAACTATGTCATCAGCACCCGTTTTACTCTGGAGAAGGGGTATCTGGTCGAGAGCAAGCGCGGCGGTGGCGGTTATGTTCGGATTCGGCGCCTGCAACTGCCGGGACCATCATCGCTGCACACCCACTTGCATGAATCGATTGGGGAAGAGATCGGGCAATCTGCGGCGGAAGGATTGATTTATCGCCTGGAGGAAGCCCGTATTTTGACCCCTCGGGAGGCCGCAATGATGCGCTCGGCGATATCCCGCGATGTGCTGGCAGTGAAACTGCCGTATCGCGACCAGATCCGGGCAAGAATGATGCGAGCGATGTTAATCTCATTGTTGAGTTAACAGCATGATGTAACACAAATACAGGTTTAAGGATCTGCTGTCTTAGTCTATCCCGTAAGGAGGGACGTGCGATGCAATGCCAAGAATGCGGCAAACGCCCGGCAACCTTGCATTTTACGAAAATCGTGAATGGTGAGAAGACGGAGTTTCACTTCTGTGAAACCTGCGCCAGGGAAAAAGGGGAGCTGATTCCCGGCACCTCGGGCGGCTTTTCGATTCATAACCTGCTGTCGGGCTTCCTTGATTTAGGCCCGGCGACCAAAGGTCAGATTTCCGGGCACAGCACACCAGAACATCTGCGCTGCGAAGAATGCGGTATGACGTATTCCCAGTTCAGCAAAATCGGGCGTTTTGGGTGCAGTTCTTGTTACAAATATTTTAATGATCGTCTGGATCCGCTGTTTAAGAAGGTCCACGGCAATACCGTTCATGTCGGGAAGGTGCCAAAACGGATCGGCGGTCATATTCAAGTAAAACGTAAGCTCGAGGATCTTCGCCGTGAGCTGCAATACCGGATCCTCCAAGAGGAGTTCGAGGTGGCAGCAGCGCTGCGGGACCAAATTCGCGAGCTTGAGAAGAACTTATCTGCAGAGTAGGAGGGATGTAGGGTGACCAATCTCCGATTTACCGAACAGCCGCTGAGCGAATGGATGAGCCGCAAAGGGAAAGAGTCCGATATCGTTATGAGCAGCCGGGTACGGATCGCCCGCAACATCCTGCACCATCCCTTCCCGATGTTGGCCACCAACACGCAATCGGAAGAGGTGCTGAAGCTTCTGCAGGGGGTTCTAAGCGATAAAGCACTCCAGGCTCACGGCAAGCTATACCCGGTGCTTCTTGCAGACTTGGATGAATTGGATAAACGAGTACTGGTTGAGAAGCATTTGATCAGTCCGAACCTGGCGAATGACTCCAGAAATGGAGCGGTCTTCATCAGCGAAGATGAGAGCCTGAGCATTATGGTGAACGAAGAGGATCATTTGCGCATCCAGTGTTTATATCCGGGGCTCCAGGTTCAAGAGGCTTGGGAAAAAGCGACGGCAATCGACGACATTTTCGAATCCCATGTGGATTATGCCTTCGACGACCGGCGCGGATACTTAACCAGCTGTCCGACGAATGTAGGAACCGGACTTCGTGCTTCGGTCATGATGCATTTGCCGGCACTGGTGCTGACGCAGCAGATCGGGCGGATTTTATCTGCGGTATCGCAGGTCGGCTTAACTGTCCGCGGGATCTACGGCGAAGGCAGCGAAGCGATGGGTAACTTGTTTCAAATCTCAAATCAGATTACACTAGGACAAAGCGAAGCTGAGATCATCGAAAATTTATACGGCGTGGTTCTGCAGATCATTCAGCATGAGAAGACGGCGCGTGAGAAGCTGATCAGCGAATCGCGGCTGCGCATGATGGACCGGGTGATGCGCTCCTACGGGATTTTGTCCCAGGCGTACATCATCGACTCGAAGGAAGCCGCCCAGCGGCTGTCGGATGTCCGGCTCGGCGTTGACTTAGGGTTAATCGAAGGCGTATCAACTCAAGCGCTAAATGAATTGAACGTCATGACGCAGCCCGGTTTTTTGCAGAAGAAATTTAGCAGCAGCATGTCCCCGGGGGAACGGGATATGTACCGCGCCAAACTCATTCGGGAACGAATGGGAAAATAACGGGTAGTACCAACTATGGAGGTGTAGGAGAAGATGATGTTTGGAAGATTTACGGAGCGTGCGCAGAAGGTGTTGGCACTAGCTCAAGAAGAAGCCGTAAGACTCGGACATAACAATATCGGTACAGAACACGTACTGCTCGGCCTGATCCGTGAAGGCGAAGGCATCGCCGCCAAGGCACTGATCGGATTGGGTCTGGGACTTGAGAAAATACAGGATGAAGTGGAAACGCTGATCGGCCGCGGACAAGAGCAACCGACCAATATCGCTTATACACCGCGTGCCAAGAAAGTGATCGAGCTGTCCATGGATGAAGCGCGTAAACTCGGCCATACGTATGTTGGGACAGAGCATATTTTGCTCGGCCTGATTCGTGAAGGGGAAGGCGTAGCGGCCCGCGTCCTGAACAACCTTGGCATCAGCTTGAACAAAGCGCGCCAGCAAGTGCTGCAGCTACTGGGCAGCAGTGAGGCCGTATCCAGCCATCACGGCACCCCAACGAACGTGAATACCCCAACGTTGGACAGCTTGGCCCGCGACTTGACAGCTGCGGCTAAAGAGGGCAATTTGGATCCGGTGATCGGCCGCAGCAAAGAAATCGAACGGGTGATCCAGGTGTTGAGCCGCCGGACGAAGAACAATCCGGTGCTGATCGGGGAACCCGGCGTCGGGAAAACAGCCATCGCTGAAGGTCTCGCGCAAAAGATCATCAACAACGAAATTCCGGAGACGCTGCGTGACAAACGTGTCATGACGTTGGATATGGGCTCCGTCGTTGCGGGGACGAAATACCGCGGTGAGTTTGAGGACCGCTTGAAAAAGATCATGGACGAAATTCGCCAAGCCGGGAATATCATCCTCTTTATCGACGAGCTGCACACGTTGATCGGAGCCGGCGGCGCAGAAGGCGCCATCGATGCTTCGAACATCTTGAAGCCGGCGCTGGCACGCGGCGAGCTGCAATGCATCGGCGCAACCACGCTGGATGAATACCGGAAATATATCGAAAAAGACGCCGCGCTGGAACGTCGTTTCCAACCGATCACGGTGGATCAGCCGTCGGTCGAAGAAGCGATCCAAATCCTGCACGGGCTGCGTGATCGCTATGAAGCGCACCATCGCGTGAAAATCACCGACGAGGCGATCGAGCAAGCGGTCAAATTGTCCGACCGCTACATCCAAGACCGCTTCCTGCCGGACAAAGCGATCGACCTGATTGACGAGGCGGGGTCTAAAGTAAGGCTCAACTCGTACACGGTACCGCCGAATCTGAAACAGCTGGAAAGCCGCCTGGAGGACATCCGCAAGGAGAAAGACGCGGCGGTGCAAAGCCAGGAATTCGAGAAAGCGGCGGCGCTTCGTGATACAGAACAGAAGATTCGCGAAGAGCTCGACACGACGAAGAACCAATGGAAAGAAAAACAAGGACGCACCGATTCCGAAGTTACGCCGGAGGATATCGCCCAAGTCGTTGCCAGCTGGACGGGAATTCCGGTTAACAAGCTGAAGGAAGAGGAAACCGAACGCTTGCTCAATATGGAGAAAATCCTGCATGAGCGTGTCATCGGGCAAGAGGAAGCCGTGAAGGCGGTCAGCCGGGCGATCCGCCGGGCACGTGCAGGACTCAAGGATCCGAAGCGTCCGATGGGCTCCTTTATCTTCCTGGGTCCAACCGGGGTAGGTAAAACCGAGCTGGCTCGCGCACTTGCCGAAGCGATGTTTGGCGACGAGAACGCCGTGATCCGGATCGACATGTCCGAGTACATGGAGAAACACTCCACAGCCCGTCTCGTTGGCGCACCTCCAGGATATGTCGGATATGAAGAAGGCGGCCAGTTGACCGAGAAAGTGCGCCGCAAACCGTATTCCGTTGTCCTGCTGGACGAAATCGAGAAGGCGCATCCGGAAGTGTTTAATATTCTGCTTCAAGTGCTGGAAGACGGCCGGTTGACCGACTCCAAGGGCCGTGTGGTCGATTTCCGCAACACGCTGATCATCTTGACCTCGAACGTGGGCGCTGATGCGATCAAACGCAATACACGTCTCGGATTCACCGCGGTTCAAGATGCGGGCGCGGATTACGAGAACATGAAGGGCAAAGTGATGGAAGAGCTGAAGAAGAGCTTCCGTCCGGAGTTCCTGAACCGGATCGACGAAATTATCGTCTTCCATTCGCTCGAGGAGCAACATATCGGTCAAATCGTCACCCTGATGTCCGAAGAACTGCGTAAACGCCTGCGCGAATACGATGTCGACTTTACGCTGACTGATCGGGCGAAGGCGTTCCTGGCGAAGGTGGGCTACGATCCTGCGTATGGCGCACGTCCGCTCCGCCGGGCAATTCAGAAGCATATCGAAGACCGACTGTCCGAAGAACTGCTGACCGGCAACGTGAAGAAAGGCGACTCGTTGACGATTGACGAAGAAAATGGTGAACTGAAGGTCGAACGTACGGGAACGTTCATCAAAAATGCGTAACTTGTGTAAAAAATGTAGTTAAATTCTACAAATCCGTAACGTTAAAGCCGATGAAATAAGTGAAAGGCAGCTTCCAAAGCGATGCTTTGGGGCTGCCTTTTTTAAATCCTGCCGCCATGGCGGCCGTGGTCTCATAGCTTTCGATCAAAGCGAAAGGGTGGTAAAATTTTAGTAACCCTAACGATACGGTGTCTGCTAAGTCTGTAAAATATTGCAGAGGCGAGAAGGAGAGATAAATGGTTAAAGTAAAACATAAGTTTTTTTGCTCCGATTGCGGTTATGAATCGCCCAAATGGTATGGAAAATGCCCGGGCTGCGGCGCTTGGAACTCCATGGTCGAAGAAGTGGAGAAACCCGTCAAAACGCAGGGAATGACTTCCGGGATTTTTCATGCGAAAGAAAAGCCGGAATCGATCATAAATATAGAGAGCGGCAAAGAACCGCGAATTCAAACGGGCATCGGGGAATTAAACCGGGTGCTTGGCGGCGGTGTCGTGCCGGGCTCGCTGGTCCTGGTTGGGGGAGATCCCGGTATCGGGAAATCGACCCTGTTGCTGCAGACCTCGCATGAAATGGCGCGCAGCGGCCTGAGAGTCTTGTATATCTCAGGGGAGGAATCCGTCCGCCAGACGAAGTTACGGGCGGAACGGTTGGGAGCCTTGTCTGCGGAACTGTTCGTCTTGTGCGAAAGCAGCATGGACGGGATCGAAGAAGCGATCGAACAGGTCAAACCGAATTTCCTGGTGATCGATTCGATCCAGACGGTTTACTTGCCGGAGGTTACCAGCGCTCCCGGAAGTGTATCACAGGTGCGGGAATGTACTGCAAGGTTTATGCGGATTGCCAAAGGGCAAGGCATTGCCACGGTGCTGGTCGGTCACGTGACCAAGGAAGGGGCGATCGCCGGACCGCGTCTGCTGGAGCATATGGTCGATTGCGTGTTGTATTTCGAAGGCGAACGGCATCATTCCTATCGGTTGCTTCGGGCCGTGAAGAACCGCTTTGGTTCGACTAACGAAATTGGCATTTTTGAAATGAACGAATCCGGCCTGGCGGAGGTGGCAAATCCGTCGGAGCTGTTTCTATCCGAACGGCCGCTCGGCGTGGCGGGCTCCACTGTCGTTGCCAGCATGGAGGGGACGCGCCCGATGCTGGTCGAGCTGCAGGCCTTGATTTCAGCCACCCATTTTCCTTCGCCAAGACGGATGGCCACGGGGGTAGACTATCAGCGGATGAACCTGATTATCGCCGTCCTTGAGAAGCGAATGGGGATGTTCCTGCAAAATCAGGACGCTTACGTCAACCTGGCCGGCGGGGTGAAGCTGGATGAACCGGCGGTCGATCTGGCCATCGCGGTAAGTGTAGCTTCAAGCTTCCGCGACATCCCAACGAAGCCGTATGACGTGTTCTTTGGAGAAGTTGGTTTGACCGGCGAAGTGCGGGCAGTTTCCCGGGCGGAGCAACGCGTGAAGGAAGCGGCCAAGCTGGGCTTTAAACGAGTCATTTTGCCGGAGAAGAGCATGAAAGGGTGGAAAGGTCCGCAAGGGATCCAATTAATAGGTGTAAATACCGTTGCAGATGCGCTAGCTGTTGCGTTAGATTAGGGGGCATTAGATGATGAAGGAAACTACCCATGCAGAGAAAATGAACGAATTGCTGAAACTTGTCGCACCGGGAACGGCTTTTCGTGACGGACTCGAAAACGTGTTACGGGCCAAAACCGGTGGTCTGATTGTTGTTGGTTACAGCCCGGAGGTCATGGAAGTCGTTGAGGGCGGCTTCTCCATCAACTGTGATTTCTCGCCGAACTATCTCTATGAGCTGGCCAAAATGGACGGAGCCATTATCCTTAGCGAAGACTTGAAGCGGATACTGTATGCCAATACTCAACTGATCCCCGACTCCTCGATCGCTTCCTCGGAAACAGGGATTCGGCACCGTACGGCTGAACGGGTGGCCAAACAGACCGGCAAGCTGGTTGTATCCATCTCCCAGCGCCGGAACATCATCACGCTGTACCAAGGGGGATTGCGATATGCCCTGAAGGAGATCGGCGTGATCCTAACGAAGGCGAACCAGGCGATTCAGACGTTGGAGAAATACCGCTCCGTTCTGAATCAAGCCTTAACGAACCTGACAGCTTCCGAGTTCGAGGAGCTTGTGTCCTTGCCAGAGGTGATCAACGTCATTCAACGGGTGGAAATGGTCATCCGGATCAAAATGGAGATCAAACGGTTCATCAATGAATTGGGAACCGAGGGACGTCTGATCAGTATGCAGATGGAGGAGCTGGTCAGCAACATGGAGGAAGAGGCATGGCTGTTGTATAAGGACTATGCCAAGGATGACAGCGATGAAGCGATTCGAGAAATTATTATGGGGCTGAAGCGCTCCACCGACGATGAACTGCTGGATGATAACCATATTACGAAGCTTTTGGGCTATCCTTCTTCCGCCGCAACTTCAGAGGAGTTGATCTCACCGCGCGGGTATCGGGTGTTGAACAAAATTCCGCGTTTGCCGAATGTCATCATTCACAACCTGGTCGAACGGTTTGGTCGTTTACCCAATGTGATGATGGCCAGCATTGAGGAATTGGATGAAGTTGACGGGATCGGCGAAGTGCGAGCACGCTCCATCAAAGAGGGGCTCAAACGCTTGCAAGAACAGGTATTCATTGACAGACAAATCTAAATCACCTATCATCAATGAATGGTTCAGGAATATCTACTCGAGGTGAAGAGATGATTACAAAATCCCTTCCGAACCTGTTTACCTTAGGTAACATGGTTCTCGGAACGCTGGCGATTCTGCTGGCAATGGAAGGCCGATTTAGCTTGGCCGCCATTATGGTAATTGTCGCGATGCTGCTCGATGGGTTAGACGGACGGGTTGCCCGTGCTCTGAACGCCCAAAGCGAGTTCGGCAAAGAGCTCGATTCCTTATCGGATCTCATTTCATTTGGTTTGGCTCCAGCACTGATTATGTACATGATTTCCTTTCACAGCATTCCTTCCGGCGTCGCTTGGGCAGTGACGATCATCTTCCCGATGTGCGGGGCGTTGCGGCTGGCCCGGTTTAACGTTCAGAAGGGAGCTCCCGGATACTTCATCGGGTTGCCGATTCCGGCTGCAGGCGGGGTTCTGGCAACACTGTCGCTGTTTTACCGGGAAATTTCGGCACCATACTTTGTGGTATCCATGATTCTGTTATCGTATTTGATGATTAGCACGGTAAGATATCCGAATTTCAAAAAGATCGGCTTACCAAAGAGAACCATCGTGTATACGCCGCTGGTTGTAATTTTTGCGGTGGTGATCGCCGTCGTATTTCCGGATCAGACAGCCAAGTTGATTTTTATCCCATTGGTCATTTACGCGGCATACGGTCTTCGGCAGAACATCAACCGGCTGCTTCGCCGCAAACATCAGGACGATGAAGACAATGATGCTCAAGAAGCGTATCGTCCCAAACGATGAGAACAACCAAACAACCCCACCAATAAGAAAAAAGGCATGGATCTCCCGCGGGCGGAAAGGATCGATGCCTTTTTGATTTCCTCTTACGATTGCATTTTCCCCATTACCTAAGTACAAGATACGCTTACGATAAGTTAAAAAACCCCAGCGTGGCGCATTTTTGCGATTCGCGCTCCACGATCTCTTCCATGTTAATATCCAGCAAATTGCAAAGGGCGGACATATAGAAAAGGTTGCGTCCAAGCTCATTAGTAATGACATCCCGGCAATTTTCGCACAGCTCACCATGGACGTGCTTGGCGATTGTTTCTTTCGCTTGCTGCAAATTCATGCCTGGTTCGAAGTCTTGTTTGGTGGCGTGCAGCTCGATGCAACCGCATTCGGTTACGGATTTGGTCACGGAACGGACGGCAGCGGCGTTGGTTTGTCCCATCTTCGACAAGACATCCAACAGGCTGCGGTGACGGAGCAACAGTTCAGAAACTTGGTCTTGAAAAGACTGTAGGCTTGGTGCGCTCATTTTCCATCCACCTCAATATTATGAATTGAATTCATTATATTCCACCTTTTCCTTCAAGATCAACCTGAAATCCCATCGTTATGGGGTGCATTTGGATTTTCGTTGGTACTTTTTTGGAAAAAAGTGAGGGTCCAGGATTAGGTGCTCTGAAATTGGTTCATACTGGCTAAAGAAGATACTTATTCAGGAGGTGAAGAGAGACGTGCTGAAAAAATACTCGATGATTCTAGCTGGTTTATGCGGGGCCTGGTTCGGTTATACGACCGGCGGCTTGTCCGGTGTGTTACCGGGGGCTGCGAGCGACTGGTTTCGCGAAATGAACCCGATCGCAGCTAATTTGATCTGGGCTGCGGCTGGTGCGCTACTGTTCTTGTTCCTGTTCTCTATGGCTGCAGACGTCGTTTCTTCCAAAGTAAAAACATGGATTGCCGCTTTAACGCGGATCCCGATGAATGAAATGGCTGCCGGTGCGGCCGGTTTGACTGCGGGACTTCTTCTTTCCTTAATGGTCTACCCCCTGCTGTCCTGGCTCGGCACGCTGGAGAGCATGGCGCAATTCGCGGTATCGGCGCTGTTTGGCTACATTGGGCTCTACGTTGGGCTGGCGAAGAAGGAAGAGCTGTCCTCGCTTTGGAAGTCCGGTAAATGGGGGGCTCCCGCTCCGGAAGAGGAGCGCTGGGCAGAGGAACACAAAATTTTGGATACGAGCGTGATTATCGACGGACGAATTGCCGACATCTGTAAAACCGGCTTTATCGAAGGAACGATTGTCATTCCGGAGTTCGTACTGGAGGAGCTTCAGCATATCGCCGATTCCTCGGATTTGCTCAAGCGAAACCGCGGGCGGCGGGGGCTGGATATCCTGAACAAAATCCAGAAAGAGCTGGACGTTAAGGTTATGATTTATGAAGGGGATTTCGAGGAAATCTCCGAGGTGGACAGCAAGCTCGTCAAACTGGCCAAGGTCCTGCAGGGGAAGGTCGTGACGAACGATTTTAACTTGAACAAGGTGTGCGAGCTGCAGGGCGTATCTGTGCTGAACATCAACGATTTGGCCAATGCGGTCAAACCGGTCGTGCTGCCTGGTGAAGAAATTATGGTTCAGGTGATCAAGGACGGCAAGGAGCACGGACAAGGGGTCGCTTACTTGGATGACGGGACGATGATCGTCGTCGAAGGCGGACGCGACTACATTGGCACCATTACGGAGGTGCTGGTGACCAGTGTGCTGCAGACCTCGGCGGGACGAATGATTTTTGCCAAACCAAAACTGTTGGAAAAAGCCCAGTAATTCGGTATGATGGAATTAACTGCGCTGCACTAGCTGCGGTGCGGTTGAATTCAGTTAAAGGTGAGGCAGATCATGATAGGGTTGCAAGCAAGCGGCGATACGGGAGTCATCGTGGTGGCGGCAGGCCGCGGCACACGGATGGGGACGGTGGAAAGCAAGCAGTATCTTCTGCTGGACGGGAAGCCGATCTTTATTCATACGCTGGAGGTGTTTCGGCGTCATCCGTTGATCTCGCAAATCGTGCTTGTCACCGGGAAGCAGGATGTGGACCGGTGCCGGTCATGGATTGCCGAATATGGCATAGGCGAACAAATACAAATTATTCCGGGCGGGGCTGAGCGTCAAGACTCGGTGCGCCAAGGCTTGCTGCATCTCAGCACGCCTTGGGTACTGGTGCATGACGGCGTCCGCCCTTTTGTCACGAGTGAGCAAATCACGGCTTGCTGCGAAGCCGTAAGAACGCATGGCGCGGCCGTCCTTGCCGTACCGGTGAAGGATACGATCAAGCAGGCGGACGCGCAGGGCTTTGTCGCAGCGACCCCGGACCGGCGCAGCCTGTGGGCGATACAGACACCGCAGGCTTTTCAGCGTACCGATCTGCTGGCGGCCCATGATCGGGCCGTGGAGGAAGGCTTCGTCGGCACCGACGACGCGATGCTGGTCGAACGGCTGGGCATCCCCGTCAAGCTGGTGGAAGGGGCCTATGACAATATTAAAATCACGACGCCCGAGGACCTGGATTACGCGGAGTTTATCCGGAGGAAGAGGCAGGGGTAAAGTTCATCGCGGAGCGACTGAGTGAATTCAAGATTCAATGTCGAGTTCACCTCCTCGAGCTGCTTCGTGATTAAAAGATGACTGGGAGAGGGTAGAGGATGTTTAGAGTAGGACAAGGCTTTGACGTGCATCAGCTCGTGGAGGGCAGGCCGTGTATTATCGGCGGGGTGCATATCCCATATGAGAAAGGCTTGCTGGGGCACTCGGACGCCGACGTGTTGTTGCATGCGATCAGCGACGCCATTTTGGGGGCGCTGGGGTTAGGTGATATCGGCCGCCATTTCCCGGATACCGATCCGGCGTTTAAAGATGCGGATAGCGTGGTATTGTTGCAGCGAGTATGGGATATGGCTATTGAGAAAGGGTACCGCATCGGCAACCTGGACGCAACGATTATTGCACAAAAACCGAAGATGGCCCCGCACATCCCGCAAATGGTGGAGGTTATTGCCCGCACCCTGGGCGCCGAGCCGGAGCTCATTAACGTAAAGGCTACGACCACCGAGCAGCTCGGGTTTGCTGGACGCGGTGAAGGCATTGCGGCGCAATGCGTTGTCTGTCTGGTTCAGAATGTGTTATCATCATAAGCTTGTGAGGTAGTATTTTCGCTAAAGGATAGAGCCTTGACGGCAACGTCTTAAAACTAGGGAGGGGATTGGAATGGCTGAAGTACGCGTGCGCTATGCGCCGAGTCCAACGGGTCATTTACATATCGGGAACGCCAGAACGGCGTTATTTAATTATTTGTTTGCCAGACATCACGGGGGGAAATTCATCATCCGCATCGAAGATACGGACGTGAAGCGCAACGTGGCCGGCGGTGAGGAGAACCAGCTGACCTACCTCAAGTGGTTGGGCATGGATTGGGACGAAAGCGTAGATGTCGGCGGGAACTACGGACCGTACCGGCAAACGGAGCGTCTGGATTTGTATCGCCCGCTGGTGCAGGATTTGCTGGACCGGGGGCTTGCTTATCGTTGCTACTGTACGGAAGAAGAGCTCGAGAAGGAACGCGAGGAGCAGATGGCTCGCGGCGAGACTCCGCGATACTCCGGGAAATGCCGTCACCTGACGCCGGAGCAACTGGCTGCATACGACGCGGAAGGCCGCCAATACAGCATCCGATTCCGTGTACCGGAAGGCCGTACGTTTACGTTCGACGATTTGGTGAAAGGGCCGATTTCGTTTGAATCCGACGTCAGCGGGGATTTTGTCATTGTGAAAAAAGACGGCATCCCAACCTACAACTTCGCCGTAGTGCTGGACGATCATCTGATGAACATCACGCACGTGCTGCGCGGAGAGGACCACGTGTCCAATACGCCTCGTCAGTTAATGATCTATGATGCGTTTGGTTGGGAACCGCCGGTATTTGGGCATATGACGCTGATCGTCGGGGAGAACCACAAAAAGCTAAGCAAACGCGACGAATCGGTCATTCAATTTATCGAGCAGTACGATCAGCTCGGTTATTTGCCGGAAGCGATGTTTAACTTTATCGCCCTGCTTGGCTGGTCGCCGGAAGGGGAAGAGGAGATTTTCAGCAAGGATGAGCTGATTTCGATCTTCGATGCGAACCGTTTATCGCGCAGCCCGGCGGTGTTTGATACGAACAAGCTGGCGC
Organism: Paenibacillus sp. MB22_1; assembly: GCF_047200555.1. Taxonomy (NCBI): domain Bacteria; kingdom Bacillati; phylum Bacillota; class Bacilli; order Caryophanales; family Paenibacillaceae; genus Paenibacillus; species Paenibacillus sp. MB22_1. The sequence goes on along the minus strand of NZ_JBLADV010000002.1, from coordinate 627,855 downwards.
ACCTGAACAATCATTACATCAAGAACGCCGATCCGAAGCGGATCGCTTCGCTGGCTATCCCGCATCTGCAACGGGCTGGACGGCTACCGGCCGAGCTGTCGCCGGAGCAACAAGCATGGGCCGAGGCGCTTGTTGCGTTGTATCAAGAGCAAATGACGGCTGCTTCAGATATCGTGGAGCTGTCGGAGTTGTTCTTCCGCAGCGAGCTGTCGGTGGACGAAGAAGCAGCTGCCGTGCTGGCCGAGCCGCAAGTGCCAAGCGTGCTGTCGACGTTCTTGGCTAAGGTTGAAGGCCTTGCCGACTTCAGCGTGGAGAACATCGGCGCCGCCATCAAAGAGGTGCAGAAAGAGACCGGCAGCAAAGGGAAAGGCCTGTTCATGCCGATCCGCGTGGCGTTGACCGGCCAAATGCATGGCCGTGACTTGAACCAGACGATTTTCCTGCTAGGCCGGGACAAGGTCGTTGATCGGTTGAAGGCGCGGATCGCCGCTTTGTAGGGCGCCGGGCGGCTAGGTCAAAGCTGACTTGGGAGAAGAGTTCACACGGTGCATATCGATATTGCGCTAACGCTTGCCACAGCACTTATTTAGGCGAAACGAACGAGTTTTCTGTTCTAACGCTTGTTAGTGTGCTTATTGTGGCAAATTATGCTCATTTCCTTGCTGAAATCAAGGAATAAGGTGTCTGGCAAGAGTTAGCGCTGAATGTACCCTTTTTTTGCTCGAATAACGTCTGTGATCAGCGTTAGAAGGGATACATTTTTTTCGGGCTACCATTGTCAGTAGGACGTCCATTAGGTAATATTAATGCAGATAGACCTTGCAACTAGAACCATGGCGGCAGACCGCCGTCTTTAGAGCCAAAATGGCATAGATCGGGAGAAGTACGCGATCAGCCGTATCGACCAGAGAGGATAACCGGGACCCTTCAGAGCGGACCACGCAAAGAAGATACCAGGCTGGAAGTTATCCGGATATGTGCTGGCGGAAATGCACCCGGGAGCCGCGAATGCGAACACGCCTTGAATGAGGCGAAGGTAGCTTTCGCCGTTTTGTCCGCGTTAAGGACCTTAAGAGGGAGGAGTCGGCTTAAGACAAAGGCTTGATTGAACCTGTGATGGGCATCAACCGGCCCCTGAGGCTAACTCATCCAAAGCAGAGTGGAACCGCGTCGTCAGGCGTCTCTGCAGCGTAAGCTGCAGGGGCGTTTTTTTTAGATATCAGAAAGTATAAACTTCGGGGGATTGGCATCCTGATATCGCAAGAAAAACTTCCGCTAAACGCGGTCTGTCTACTTTGAATGTACGTCGATAGACGTTTTTCTTATTAGGTATCTGTTTGCGATAGGAAAAGAAGGTGGGGAAGACTATGTTCAAGAGAATCCGATCCGATATCCAGGCGGTGTTCGACAACGACCCGGCGGCACGCAGCTGGTTCGAAGTGATCTTTACCTATTCCGGTCTGCATGCGATTTGGAGCCACCGGATTGCGCACTTTTTCTATCGTCACCGCTGGTATACGACGGCACGCATCATTTCGCAGGTCAGTCGCTTTTTTACCGGCATTGAAATCCATCCTGGAGCGCGAATTGGCAATCGGCTGTTCATTGACCATGGCATGGGCGTCGTCATTGGGGAAACTTGCGAAATCGGGGACGATGTGGTTATCTATCAGGGAGTCACGCTGGGCGGCAGCGGGAAGGAAAAAGGCAAACGGCATCCAACCGTCGGCAACAATGTTGTGATCGGTTCCGGGGCGAAGGTGCTTGGTTCGTTTAAGATCGGAGATCAGGCGAACATTGGAGCGAACTCGGTTGTCCTGAAGGAGGTACCTGCCGGCAGCACCGTGGTTGGCATCCCGGGGAAAGTGGTTCGCCAGGACGGAAAACGTCTGGACCGGCTCAGCCATCAACTGCCGGACCCGGTGGTCGACGCGATGCGCGAAATGCAGCGTGAGATTGAGCAATTGCGCAGCGAAGTTCGAGAGCTCAAGCAACAGCTGCGCGAGAAGCAGCCGACGGAGATGTGAACGGGTGCTGGCGGTCGAGCTTCCCGCGTCTAGCGGACTCTAGAGACGTTAATGTACTGGAATACGGGCTGTCTCAAACCTAACGGACAGAGATGACGTTATTTGCCCAAGATTGCTCGCTCTGTATGGGATTTTGGCGGAATAAGGCCGCTGGAGTCCGTTAAACCGGGAAATCCCCGGGAAATGAGACAATAAGGTCTCTGAGGTCCGTTAGCGATGGGGACCGATTCGACGCCGAGCCCACCCTTTGAGATACATCGTGATGGGAAGCCGATTGGAAAACTACCACAAGAAATCAACCTTACAGGGAAGGAAAGTGTAGTATGGGATTGCAGATCTATAACACCCTCACCCGGGCGAAGGAAGAGTTCGTCAGCCTGACGCCGGGGAAAGTGAAGATGTATGTTTGCGGACCTACCGTATACGGTTATATTCATATTGGAAATGCGCGGCCGATGATCTTTTTTGATGTGGTGCGCAGCTACCTGGAGAATCAGCGATACGACGTGAACTACGTCGTGAACTTTACGGATGTAGATGACAAGCTGATTCGCAAAGCAGAAGAGATGAACCTCACCGTGCCGGAAGTCGCCGAGATGTTCATTAAAGCCTATTACGAGGATCTGGACGGGCTGGGGATTCCGCGCGCCACAGCAAATCCGCGGGTTACGGAGAACATGGATGTGATCATCAACTTTATCCGCGACCTGGAGCAAAAAGGATTTGCCTATGAAAGCGGCGGGGACGTATTTTTCCGTACGCACAAATTCCCGGAATACGGCAAGCTGTCCGGTCAAAATATCGGCGAGCTGCAGTTCGGCATCCGCATCGACGTGGACGAACGCAAGGAACATCCGGAGGATTTCGTGCTCTGGAAAGCGGCCAAGCCCGGCGAAATCCATTGGAGCAGCCCATGGGGCGAAGGCCGTCCCGGCTGGCATATCGAATGCTCGGCGATGTCCCGGCAGCTGCTAGGGGACACGCTGGATATTCACGGCGGGGGCCAGGACCTGCAGTTCCCTCACCATGAATGCGAAGTCGCGCAGTCGGAAGCCGCCACTGGCAAGCCGTTGGCCAGATACTGGATGCATAACGGATATATCAATATCGACGGGGAAAAAATGTCCAAATCCCTGGGCAACGGCGTACTTGTCAAGGATTTGCGCGCACAATATAAACGGGAAGCGATCCGTTACTTCATGCTGTCGACCCACTATCGCAATCCGCTGAATTTCTCGGAAGAGACGATGCGGCAAGCTGAGCGCAGCGTGGAACGGATCAGCAACGCCGCGAACAACCTTCGTCATCGGCTGAATACGGCACCGCAGGGCGGCGAAACGAAGGTTACGCCGGAGTGGGCAGAGAAGCTGGAAACGATCCGCAATTTGTTCCATGCCAAAATGCAGGACGACTTCAACACCCCGGACGCGATTACGGCGGTGTTTGAGTGGGTGAGCGAGGTGAATGCGCTGCTGCAGCAGCCGGTGACGGCACGCGGCGATCTGGAAGCGGCGCTGCAGTTGTTCGAGGAGATGAACGGCGTGCTGCGCATCGCTTTGCCGCCGGAGACCGAACTGCCCGGCGAAGAGATCGAGGCGCTGATCGCGGAGCGGGCCGAAGCGCGGAAGGCCAAAAACTGGGCGCGCGCGGACGAAATCCGCGACCTGTTGGATGCCCGCGGCATCGTGCTCGAAGATACGCCGCAGGGCATGAGATGGCGGCGCAAATGAGCGGGCCGCATGAGCCAAGGGCCGGCGCAGGCGACCGGCATGGCCTAGGCACAGACGCCTGGCCGGGCCAAGACGCCGCCGCAGCGGCGCGGCCAGACCTAGCGGCCGCCGCGCCCAGCGCCGCCGCGCAATCCGCGGCGCCCAGCGCCGCCGCGCAATCCGCGGCTCCCGAGCCGCCGCGCGCCCCAGAGGGCGGTCCTGCGGCCCCCGAGCTCGGCGCACCCGCCGCGCTCTGGTTCCCGGATCCGCCCGCCAAGCCGGCTCGGCTGCTGCCGCCGCTCGCCCTCGCCTACATCGGCGACGCCGTCTACGAGGTCGCCGTCCGCCAGCACGTGATGGCCCGCCCGAACTTGCGGCCCCATCACCTGCATGGCCAATCGACGAAGTACGTCTCGGCCAAGGCCCAGGCGCGGCTGCTGGAGCGAATCGAGCCGCTGCTCACAGAAGAAGAGAAAGACGTTGTCCGCCAAGGGCGCAACGCCAAATCCGGCACGGTGCCGAAGAACGCCAACGTGCAGGATTACCGCCTTGCCACCGCTTTTGAGAGCTTGGTCGGTTATCTGTATTACACCGGAGCGCATGACCGCCTCCGCGAGTTGATCGCCCACGGGTTTGCCGATTTGGAGGACAATCGGGACCGTGACTAACAACGCGTTACCATTGCATAGGAGGATTCCGATGGAGGAACAAGAATGGATTGGCGGCAAGCATTCGCTGCTTGAAGCGCTGCATGCCGGCCGCACAATCAATAAAATATGGGTAGCCGAAGGCGCCCAGAAGCATCTCACCCAGCCGATCGTGGCTGAAGCGAAAAAACACGGCATTGTCGTGCAATTTGTGGACAAGCGCAAGCTGGACCAAATGGCGCCGGGCTTGCAGCATCAGGGCGTGGTCGCTCAAGTTGCCCCTTACGCCTACGCGGAAGTGGACGATTTGCTAGCCCGTGCGCAGGAACGCGGGGAACCGCCTTTCTTGCTGATTCTGGACGAGATCGAAGACCCGCATAATCTGGGCTCGATTCTCCGGACGGCAGAGTGTACCGGGGTGCATGGAGTGATCATTCCTAAACGCCGCTCGGCGGCGGTGACTGCCACCGTATCGAAAACCTCGGCCGGAGCGGTGGAGTACGTTCCCGTGGCACGAGTAACGAATTTGGTTCAGACCATGGAGCAATTGAAGGAAGCAGGCGTATGGATCGTTGGTACAGACGTAGGCGCAAAAGAAGAGATGTACCGCAGCGGCAACGTGCTGACTGGGCCGGTGGCGATCGTCATCGGCAATGAGAACAAAGGTATGGGACGCCTCGTTCGGGAAACGTGCGACGTCCTGGTCAAGCTCCCGATGAACGGACGGCTCAATTCCCTGAACGCCTCGGTTGCCGCCGGGGTCATTATGTACGAAGTGCTGCGCAGACGACGCGCTGAAGGATAAAGGCATGCGCGATGTGCGCGATGTGCTATTGGTTGACGGATACAATATGATCGGCGGCTGGCCCGAGCTGGCGGAACTGTCCAAGCGGGATCTGCAAGCCGCAAGGGACAGGCTGCTTGAGCGGCTCGCCGATTATCAAGCTTTTTCCGGGAGAAAGGTGATCGTCGTCTTTGATGCTTATCGGGTTCCGGGGCTGGGAAAGTCCTATACCCAAAACAAGGTGGAGCTGGTATTCACCAAGGAGAAGGAAACGGCGGACGAATGCATTGAACGGCTGGTCGGCGAGCTGAGCCACCGTCGCCGGCAAATCTATGTTGCCACGAGCGATATGGTGGAGCAGCATGTGATTTTTGGACAGGGCGCACTGCGGATTTCGGCCAGGGAACTCTTGATCCAGGTGGAGCAAAGCGAGAAGGAAATCCAGGCCAAAATCGCTGAGCGCAGCGCCAATTCCAGCCGCAATACGCTGGATGCCAAGCTAAGTCCGGAGCTGAGACAGTTGTTTGAACGATGGCGTAGGGAATGAAAGGGCATTCTCGAGTTCTACTACCATATACCCTTGACAAAGTTCGACTTTACATCTTTTGGTACTTTTGCGGTTGACGCTAGTATGCACCTTCATATATACTGTTCGTATTACTTGAATGAGTGACGGGGAACCGTGCGTTGCGGCCGGAGGGATTTGTGGTGAGTGTCAAACTCGATACATGGGTAAGGTTTGACTATGAGATCCAAAGTGACGAAGACATTGTCGAGGCGGTTCGGGAAGGCGACAGTGAAGCGTTGGAATACTTGATCAACAAGTATCGGAGCTTCGTGCGCGCTAAGGCTAGGTCTTATTTTCTCATCGGTGCCGACCGCGAAGATATCATACAGGAAGGCATGATCGGACTCTACAAATCGATCCGGGACTTTCGGGGGGATAAGCTTGCTTCGTTCAAAGCGTTCGCGGAGCTGTGCATTACGCGCCAGATCATTACCGCGATCAAGACGGCAACGAGGCAGAAGCATATTCCGCTGAATTCGTACGTTTCCTTGGACAAGCCGATCTACGATGAGGAATCGGACCGAACGTTGCTCGACGTCATTTGCGGCTCTCAGGTGAGCGATCCGGAAGAATTGATCATCAACCAGGAAGAGTTTACCGGCCTGGAGGACAAGATGTCCGAGATCCTCAGCGATTTGGAGCGCAAAGTGCTTATGCTGTATTTGGACGGAAGGTCCTATCAGGAGATCGCGGTGGATTTGAATCGCCACGTCAAATCGATCGACAACGCCCTGCAGCGCGTCAAGCGCAAGCTGGAGCGTTATCTGGAAGTTCGCGACGGCGGTATCTGAACTTATTCTTTTCATCGTAACGCTACATACCATTCAATAAGCAGACCCAAGGGTGACCTGGTTGCAGGGAACCCTTTTTTTACCACGACGACACGGTTCTTTACTTCCCCCACCAGAGGCGAAGCCGCACGGATTCGCTTGATACATCTGCTTTTTCTCCTTCACTTTGCTGAAGGGTTGTCCCCATCGATTTCTCTCCCCAGGGTTTATCTTCCAAAATCGTGAGCTATACTGTAAATAATCGTAGAGCATTAGCAGGATGCCTCGTTGACACGGGTTGTGCCATATGATAAAGTGTTTTAGGTAGGCCTAATTTTGTGTTTCCCTTTTTTAGGTGGCGAACATTCGATTTTAGGTCAATATAGAGACAGCTCATTAAAGAATGTCTTCGGGAGGTGCACATCATGCGGGTAATAATTACGTTGGCTTGTACGAATTGCAAACAAAGAAACTACACGACAACGAAAAACAAGCGTAACCACCCCGACCGCATGGAGATGAAGAAATATTGCAAGTTCTGCAACGAGCAAGTTCCTCATCGCGAAACCAGATAGTCCTTGGAGGTGTAGTCGCGCATGAAACGTAGTTTCAAGTCGTTGTTTTCTTTTTTCTCTGAGAGCTGGGCTGAGCTTAAAAAGGTTCGCTGGCCTAATCGTAAAGAGCTGACTAATTATACGCTGATTGTGCTCGGTACAATTACCGTTGTCGCGATTTATTTTTGGGTTCTGGACATCGGCATTTCTGCTGTGATCGAAGCGATAATTTAAGAAGGGTCCCTAGGTGGCTTGATATGGAAAAAAGATGGTACGTCGTTCATACCTATTCCGGGTATGAGAACAAAGTCAAAGCCAATTTGGAAAAACGCGTCGAGTCCATGGGCATGGAAGACAAGATATTCCGCGTTCTTGTTCCAATGGAAGAAGAAGTGGTGAACAAAGACGGTAAGAAGAAGACTGTCATGCGTAAAGTTTACCCCGGTTACGTCTTGGTGGAAATGATCCAAACCGACGATTCTTGGTATGTTGTTCGCAACACGCCGGGAGTCACCGGGTTCGTCGGCTCTACGGGTTCCGGTTCCAAGCCAACGCCGTTGCTCCCTGAAGAAGTGGATCAGATTCTGGCGCATATGGGCATGGAGGAACCAAAGCCGGTCATCGAATTTGAGCTCAAGGAAAATGTGCGCATCAAAGTTGGTCCATTTGCCAATTTTGTAGGCTCAATTGAGGAAATTCTGACCGACAAGAGCAAGGTTAAGGTTCACGTCAACATGTTTGGACGAGAAACCCCGCTTGAGCTGGATTACTCTCAGGTGGAGAAGATATAATTTTGCAGCTTCTAAAGGTTTCTTAGGGTTTCAAAGTGGGAGGGGCCGCAAGGCTTCCGTTTACCACTATTAGGGCAAGGAGGTGTTTTACATGGCGAAAAAAGTTATCAAAGTGGTAAAACTGCAAATTCCTGCGGGGAAAGCGAACCCTGCACCTCCGGTAGGTCCGGCGCTGGGTCAAGCAGGTGTCAACATCATGGCATTCTGTAAGGAATTCAACGCACGTACTGCCGATCAAGCAGGTTTGATCATTCCGGTTGAAATTTCGGTGTTTGAAGACCGCTCTTTTACATTCATCACCAAAACTCCACCGGCGGCCGTTCTGCTTCGTGTTGCAGCGAAGATCGAGAAAGGTTCTGGCGAACCGAACAAGAAGAAAGTGGCTACCGTGAAACGCGACACCGTTCGTCAAATCGCGGAGCAAAAAATGCCTGATCTTAACGCAGCATCCGTTGAAGCGGCTATGCGTATGGTTGAAGGTACTGCCCGCAGCATGGGCATCGCGATCCAAGACTAATCTTGGTCGAATGGATGAAATTTCTTAATCTGAATTCACGTGATTAAATTTCATCCTCGGATGGAGTTTTATAGATGAGCGAAGCTTGTTTATATGACCCATCAACAGTGGGAGGAATTTCCGCTAATACCACATAGGAGGACGAATTCATGGCTAAACACGGTAAGAAATACCTGGAAGCCGCTAAGCTGATTGACAGCGAAGCGACGTATGAGCCTTTGGAAGCCGTTGAACTGGTGAAGAAGGCAGCGACTGCAAAATTCGACGAAACCGTTGAAGCTGCAGTTCGTTTGGGCGTAGACCCTCGTAAACAAGACCAAGCCGTTCGTGGTGTCGTTGTTCTGCCGCATGGCACGGGCAAAACCCAACGCGTATTGGTATTCGCCAAAGGCGACAAAGCGAAGGAAGCAGAAGCAGCCGGAGCAGATTTCGTCGGCGATCAAGACATGATCAACAAAATCCAACAAGGCTGGTTCGAGTTCGATGTCTGCGTAGCTACACCGGACATGATGAGCGAAGTTGGTAAACTCGGCCGTCTGCTCGGTGGTAAAGGCCTTATGCCTAACCCGAAAGCAGGCACAGTTACGTTTGACGTAGCGAAAGCCGTTCAAGAAATCAAAGCCGGTAAAATCGAGTACCGTCTGGACAAAGCGGGTCAAATTCATGCGCCAATCGGTAAAGTATCCTTTACTGCCGAACAATTGAATGAGAACCTCAAGGCTCTCATCGACGCATTGAACCGGGCTAAACCGGCCGCTGCGAAGGGCGTTTACTTGAAGAATATCGCGATTTCTTCGACCATGGGCCCAAGCGCTCGCGTAAATACAGCTGCTTACAGATAATACCTTTCGTTCTTGACGGCAGTACTGACGCATGAAACTGAGATGTAACATTTGACGCGGGTTTTCATAGATCGTCGAAAAAACTTTTTCGCAATCCCGTGCTGGACAAGGCAAAAACACTATGCGATAATAGTGTGGGAACCTGTGGGGGGGGGCGAAATCTTTATGACTCAGGACTCGGAGCTGTTAGCTGGACGGATATTTACCAAGCAAGAGTTGGAAGATATCAAGTACATCGTACGCCGGTTCAAGCACTTAACCCGAACAGAGTTGGCACATACCATCTGTGAGGGGCTTGAATGGTTCGCTCCTAACGGAAAGTATAAGCGAGATGCCTGTATGGCATTGCTTGAGAAGTTGGAAGCCAAGGGTGAGATTGTTCTTCCGGCAAAGCGGAAGACGGTCGTTCGTAATCCTTATGTTCCTTTCGCGCAAAGTGATGAACTTCAGGAGCAAGCAGTTCTTTCCGGCACTGTATCTCAATATGCCCCAATCGCTTTGGAACCCGTTCAAGACCAAGCCGATGTTCGCCTTTGGAACAGTTTCATTGAACGTTACCACATGCTGGGCTACAAACGCCCGTTTGGCGCCCATCAGCGCTACTTTATCTGGTCAAGCGCCGAACCGAAGCGTCGGCTCGGATGTCTGCTGTTTTCTGCGTCGGCATGGGCCTTGGCTGAACGCGACAACTGGATTGGCTGGAGCAGGGAAGACCGCAGCCAGCGTTTGCATCTGGTCGTGAACAATACTCGGTTTCTCATCTTTCCATGGGTGAAGATCAAGAACCTGGCGAGCAAAGCGCTGGCGATAGCATCATGCCAAATCGTCGTCGATTGGCAGGAGCGATACGGCTATGCACCCGTACTGCTGGAGACATTCGTGGACACGGCGCATTACGCAGGGACGTGTTACCGGGCGGCCAATTGGATCGATCTTGGTCTTACCGCCGGACGGGGGCGCATGGACCGAACACACGAGCATGCGCTAAGCCGGAAACGCATCTTTGTCTATCCGCTGCGGCGGGATTTTCGAGCGCAGCTGTGTTCGCTGCCCGTATCCGGGGGTGAGCGGGATGAGTAAACCGGTGTCCGCAGCCCAGTTACGCCGCAAAGCCAAAAGAAGAAGCCAGAAGATGCTCCGAGTCCGTCAGCAGAAGCAGGGCATAGCCATGCCGCGTAAAGCAACGCTTCCGAATCGCAACAGCATATGGAAGACGCCGGAAGAGGAAAAGGCGGGAAGACAGCAGGCGGTGGAGGGAACCCTGAACGTATTCCGGCAACTGCTGCCGGGGCTGCTGCATGACCTGGGGAAGATCGAGGATCCGCGCCATCCCAACAAAGTCAAGCACAAGCTCACCGTGCTGATGCTGTACGGGATACTGGCGTTTGTGTTTCAATATGCGTCGCGGCGGGAAGCCGGACGCGAGATGAGCCGTCCTGTGCTGTACGAGAATCTAAAGGCGTTGTTTCCCGAACTGGAAAGTTTGCCGCATCACGATACGCTGTGCCGGTTGCTGGAGCGGATCGAAGTACAGGAGATTGAGCAGGCGCACCTGAAGCTGCTTCGGCGGCTCATCCGAAGCAAAAAGTTTCGAAACGATCTGGTGAAGAAACGATATCTGATCGCGGTAGACGGCACACAAAAATTGGTGACGCAAACGTGTTTGTCCGAAGAGCAACTGCACCGGAAACCGGGCGGCAAAGAAGAGCCGGAATACTATGTGTATCTGCTGGAAGCGAAGCTGGTGTTTCCCAGCGGGTTGGTGTTGCCGCTGATGAGCGAATTTCTGGATAACACGGTCGATGAAGGGAGCAGCAAACAGGATTGTGAATTAAAGGCGTTTTACCGGCTGGCGGCACGACTGAAAGCGGCGTTTCCCCGCTTGCCCGTGACGCTTCTGCTGGATGGCTTGTATGCCAACGGTCCGGTGATGGCGCTTTGCCGCAAAAACCGGTGGGAATTTATGATCGTGCTGCAGAACGATTCGCTGCTGAGCGTATGGAAGGAAGCACATGCGCTCATGAAGCTCCATCCGGAGCAGACCGTCACCCGCACTTGGAAGGGGAGAGCCCAGACATTCCGGTATACGAATGACATCGAATACGTTTATGGCTCCAATGAACGGTTGAAGCAGACCGTACACGTCGTCGTCTGTGAAGAAACGTGGGAAGAAGCAGATGAGCAGGCCAAGATCGTCACGAAAACCTCCCGCCATGCCTGGCTTTCCAGCGAACCGCTCCATGAGCGCAACCTGCATGTGCGTTGCAACGTGATGGCCCGGAGCCGCTGGGGACTGGAGAACGACATCCTGCAAGAGAAACGGCAAGGGTACCAGTACGAGCATGTTTTCGCCTATGATTGGAACGCGATGAGAGGATACCACTACCTTATGCATCTGGCCCATTTGATGAATGAACTGGCCGGACTGGTTGAAGTTGTGGCGGCATTAACTTCTCAGTTCGGCATTCGCGGATTTCTTCGGCTGCTGCGGGAAACGATTGCGAGTCCGTGGTTAGACCTCGTACGGATGCGGGAACTTCAGGAACAGAAGAGGTACCTGCGTTTTGCTTCATGACCTGCAAATGTGCATAAAGAATCCAAGAGTGCGACGCAACACGTCTGTCCATTATAAGGAAAAAAAGTACGCTCAAAGAAGAAAGTACATCACGAGAAGGTGGTGATGCAGCCGTACAGCCGGATATTTTCCGGAAAAGTTCATAGGATACCCCGTAAAAACGGCATTTTAGCCATTCGCAAGACCTACAAACATTTTCATGCGTCAGCTGTGTCTTGACGGAACGGGGATTGACACCACGGTGTCGCCTTGGTATACTGAAACAGTTGTTTTGAAGTGAGACTTAAATATGAATATGCTTACCGTAGACAGTAGGTGCCGTGAGGCTTAATTTCCTACCGAGGTGTTGTGATAGAACGTCGCTGTACACAGCTGGGCTGTGTGCGGATGATCCATCAAAGCCTTCGTGATTCTGCGGAGGCTTTTTTCAATGCCTTGCGGAAGTAGCAAGAGGCTCATGAATCTAATAGGAGGTGTGCAGTTTGGCAAACGCAAAAGTCATTCAAGCAAAACAAGAAGCCGTTGAAGCTGTAACGTCCAAATTGCGCGAAAGCGCAACGACCGTCGTTGCGGATTATCGCGGATTGAATGTTGCTCAAGTTACCGAACTCCGCAAACAGCTTCGTGAAGCTGGCGTGGAATTCCAAGTGCTGAAGAACACGCTCATTCGCCGCGCTACGGCTGCTGCAGAATTGACCGAGCTGGACGAAGTGTTGACCGGTCCTACGGCCATCGCGTTCAGTAAGGAAGATGCAGTAGCTCCAGCGAAAATCTTGAGCGAATTCGCCAAGAAGAACGATGCTCTGAAAGTTAAAGGTGGCGTGGTTGAAGGCCGTGTTGTTGGCGTCGACCAAATCAAAGCGCTCGCGGATCTTCCTTCCCGCGAAGGTCTGCTTTCGATGCTCCTCAGCGTACTTCAAGCACCTGTTCGCAACTTCGCACTGGCTGTCAAAGCCGTTGCCGAGAAAGAAGAAGCAAGCGCGTAAGTTAGCCTTGCGGATGCAAGTTATCTGATTCGCAACAAACAAACTATTATATAATGGAGGTTCTACCATGAGTAAAGAAGCAATCTTGGAAGCAATCAAAGGTATGACCGTTCTTGAACTGAACGATCTCGTTAAAGCAATCGAAGAAGAATTCGGCGTAACTGCAGCAGCTCCGGTTGTTGTAGCTGGCGGCGGTGCAGCTGGCGGCGGCGCAGCTGAAGAACAATCCGAATTCGACGTAATCCTGACTAACGCTGGTGCTTCCAAAATCAACGTTATCAAAGTGGTTCGCGAAATCACTGGCCTCGGCTTGAAAGAAGCCAAAGACCTGGTTGACAACGCTCCAAAACCGCTGAAAGAAAAAGTAGGCAAAGAAGAAGCAGACAGCATCAAAGCAAAACTGGAAGAAGCAGGCGCAACTGTAGAACTGAAGTAGTAGCTTGTTTCTCGATCACAAACCCCTTGAATTTGATTCAAGGGGTTTGTTGCCTTTCTCCCCTTACATGAATATGTGGAAATGGATATAATAGGGGACGAGTACAGATAGATGACTAGATGCTAATGGAGGGAAACAAGAAAACATGGCGGATCACTACTACGCAAGCCAACCGACTGCGGCGCATGATCGGAAAACCTGGGATACAGTGTTGCGGGGGCAAAGCTACCGCTTCGTCAGCGATGCCGGCGTTTTTGCTAAGGGAGGCGTTGACTTCGGCAGTCGTACCTTAATTGAAGCCATGGATATTCCAGAGGATGCGGAGGTACTGGATGTAGGCTGCGGATATGGACCGATCGGACTGGCAGCGGCGAGGCTGGCGACCAAGGGTCATGTGACGATGATCGATGTGAACTCCCGAGCTGTTGAATTAGCGAAAGAGAATGCTGCTGCGAACGGTGTGAACAACGTCACCGTGTTGGAAAGCGATTTGTTCTCGGCGATAGAGAATCGGAAGTTCGACGTGGTGTTGACCAATCCGCCGATTCGGGCTGGTAAAGCTACGGTGCATGCCATTTTTGAAGGTGCCTATGAACGGTTGCGTTCTGGAGGATCGTTATGGGTGGTTATTCAGAAGAAACAAGGGGCGCCGTCGGCGAAGGAGAAGTTGGAGTCGCTGTTTTCCCGAGTGGTGGAAGTGACCAAGGACAAGGGGTACCGCATTTATCGGGCGGTTAAAGACGAAGGTTGACTTGACAAATCCGATATGTTATTATTATAAAATGTCAGCATTAGGATGCCCTCTGTGGCTTTAGTTTGCTGAAATGTCAATAGTTTTACGGGAACAATGCATAAAAATGTGTCGTTCTACGTATAATATGCACATTTTGGATAAACTAATGATTATGAGGACATCAGAGCAGAAACAGACACGGATAAATGATGCTCTTTTTTCGAAAGCATTCGATAAGGGCTTTTCTTTATTTGTGGATGAATCCGTATGGGTCTATTATAAGGGCACAAACACGGGTTCGCAATGTATTTTTAAGTGAGTAGACATGAGGGGTGAGTTTAAGTTGGCAGGACATCTTGTTCAATATGGTCGACGCACTCGGCGTAGTTATGCGCGAATTAACGAGATACTCGAAGTACCGAACCTGATCGAAATCCAACAGAAATCCTATGAGTGGTTCTTGGAAGAAGGTCTTCGGGAAATGTTCCAAGATATCTCGCCAATTCAGGATTTCACCGGAAATCTGGTGTTGGAGTTTATCGATTACAGCCTGGGCGAACCGAAGTATACGGTGGATGACGCGAAAGAACGCGACGTTACCTATGCGGCGCCGCTTCGGGTAAAAGTCCGGCTCATTAATAAGGAAACCGGCGAAGTCAAAGAGCAGGAAGTGTTCATGGGAGATTTCCCGCTGATGACCGAAACCGGTACGTTTATTATTAACGGTGCGGAACGGGTTATTGTCAGCCAGTTGGTTCGCTCTCCTAGCGTCTATTTCAGTACGAAAGTGGATAAGAACGGTAAGAAAATGTACACCGCAACCGTTATCCCTAACCGCGGCGCTTGGCTCGAGTTGGAGACGGATGCGAAAGATATTATCTACGTGCGGATCGACCGCACCCGCAAAATTCCGGTAACCGTGTTGCTGCGTGCGCTTGGCTTCGGAACCGATGCGGAAATTTTGGATTTGCTCGGCAACGACGAGTATATCCGCAATACGCTGGATAAAGACAATACGGATTCGACAGAGAAAGCCTTGATCGAGATCTATGAACGTTTGCGTCCGGGTGAACCGCCGACGCTTGAGAATGCGAAGAGCTTGCTGGTAGCGCGCTTCTTCGATCCAAAACGTTACGATCTGGCGAATGTTGGTCGTTATAAAATCAATAAAAAGCTGCACATCAAGAATCGCTTATTCAACCAACGTCTTGCTGAGACGCTGATTGATACGACGACGGGTGAAATTATCGCCGAAGCCGGTCAAATGGTTGACCGCCGCTTGCTGGATGAAATTTTACCGTACCTTGAGAACGGCGTTGGCTTCAAGAACTACCATGTTGCCGGCGGCGTCCTTGACGTTGATGATGTGCCGCTGCAAACTATCGACGTATTCTCCCCGATTGAAGACGGTAAAGTGGTTAAGGTAATCGCGAACCGCAATATCGATAAATCGGTGAAGCATATTACACCTGCTGATATTATTTCTTCGATCAGCTATTTTATCAATCTGCTGCACGGCATCGGCAGCACGGACGATATCGATCATCTGGGTAACCGTCGTCTGCGCTCCGTTGGTGAGCTTCTGCAGAACCAATTCCGCATCGGCTTGTCCCGGATGGAACGTGTCGTGCGCGAAAGAATGTCGATTCAGGATGCGAACGTGATTACGCCGCAGGCGCTCATAAATATCCGTCCTGTCATCGCATCGATCAAAGAGTTCTTCGGCAGCTCGCAGCTGTCTCAGTTTATGGACCAAACGAACCCGCTCGCTGAACTGACGCACAAACGCCGTTTGTCTGCGCTCGGTCCAGGCGGTTTGACTCGGGAACGTGCCGGCATGGAAGTGCGTGACGTTCACCCGTCCCACTATGGCCGGATGTGTCCGATCGAAACGCCGGAAGGTCCGAACATCGGTTTGATCAACTCCCTGTCTACTTATGCGCGAATCAATGAGTATGGCTTCATCGAAGCGCCGTATCGATGGGTTGATCCGAAGACGGGAACCGTTACGGATCAAGTGACCTACCTGACGGCCGACGAAGAAGACAACTATGTCATTGCGCAAGCGAACGCGAAGCTGACGCCAGACAACAAGTTCGAAGACGAGTTCGTCATCGTTCGTTACAACAAGCAATCGGATAACATCTTGACGATGCCAAGCAGCCGCGTAGACTACATGGATATTTCGCCGAAACAGGTTGTATCCGTCGCTACAGCGCTGATTCCATTCTTGGAGAACGACGACTCTAACCGTGCGCTCATGGGTTCGAACATGCAGCGTCAAGCGGTGCCGTTGCTTGTTCCTAAAGCTCCGCTTGTTGGTACGGGGATGGAACACAAGGCTGCGAAAGACTCCGGCGTCTGCATCGTGTCGAAATATGACGGGATCATCGAACGGTCGGAAGCGAACCAAATTTGGCTTCGCCGTATCGAAGTCGTAGACGGGAAAGAAGTCAAAGGCGACCTTGTGAAATATAAGTTGCACAAATTTATGCGTTCTAACCAAGGAACCTGTATTAACCAACGTCCGATCGTCAAACGGGGCGACATTGTTAAGAAGGGTGACATCCTGGCGGACGGTCCATCGACGGAACTGGGCGAATTGGCACTGGGCCGCAACGTGGTCGTTGCCTTTATGACTTGGGAAGGTTACAACTACGAGGATGCGATCCTGCTGAGCGAGAAGCTGGTGAAGGAAGACGTATATACTTCGATCCATATCGAGGAATACGAATCCGAAGCCCGCGACACGAAGCTGGGACCGGAAGAAATTACTCGCGACATCCCGAACGTCGGCGAAGAAGCGCTGCGTAATCTGGATGAACGCGGTATTATCCGCGTTGGTGCGGAAATTGCTGCCGGCGACATCCTGGTTGGTAAAGTAACGCCTAAAGGCGTAACGGAACTGACGGCAGAAGAACGCTTGCTGCACGCCATCTTTGGTGAGAAAGCTCGCGAAGTTCGTGATACTTCCCTGCGTGTACCTCACGGTACAGACGGGATTGTTGTTGACGTGAAGGTGTTTACCCGCGAGAACGGCGACGAATTGCCGCCAGGCGTTAATCAGCTCGTTCGGGTGTACATTGCGCAGAAACGGAAAATCTCCGAAGGCGATAAGATGGCCGGACGCCATGGTAACAAAGGGGTCGTGGCTCGGATTTTGCCGGAAGAAGATATGCCATTTATGCCAGACGGAACGCCGGTACAGGTTGTCCTGAATCCGCTGGGCGTACCTTCGCGGATGAACATCGGGCAGGTGCTGGAGATTCACTTGGGTATGGCCGCCCTGCAGATGGGGATTCACGTGGCAACGCCAGTATTCGACGGCGCCAATGAAGAAGACGTATTCGATACGATGGAAGAAGCCGGCATGCAGCGGAACGGTAAAACGATCTTGTACGATGGCCGCACAGGTGAACCGTTTGAACGTGAAGTTACCGTTGGTGTCATGCACATGATCAAGCTGGCGCACATGGTTGACGATAAGATCCATGCTCGCTCGACAGGTCCTTACTCGCTCGTTACGCAGCAGCCGCTGGGTGGTAAAGCTCAGTTCGGCGGTCAGCGTTTCGGGGAGATGGAAGTATGGGCGCTCGAAGCTTACGGTGCTGCTTATACGCTGCAAGAGATTCTTACCGTCAAATCGGATGACGTGGTGGGTCGGGTGAAAACCTACGAATCCATCGTTAAAGGGGAAAACGTGCCTGAACCGGGCGTGCCTGAATCGTTTAAGGTCTTGATCAAAGAGCTGCAAAGCTTGGGTATGGACGTCAAGATCCTGACCGAAAACGAAGAAGAGATCGAGATGAAAGAGATCGACGACGAGGACGATGCGTCGAGCGACAAGCTCAGTCTCAATCTGGAAGGCGCGGAAGTCGGCGTAGAATAGAGCGTTATACAGTCAAATCAGGACTTGGTTAAGGAGGGATGCTCCTTGTTGGACGTCAACAACTTCGAGTTTATGAAAATTGGGCTTGCTTCCCCAGATAAAATTCGTTCTTGGTCCCGCGGAGAAGTAAAGAAACCGGAAACGATCAACTACCGCACGTTGAAGCCAGAGAAGGAAGGGCTGTTCTGCGAAAAGATTTTTGGCCCGACCAAAGACTGGGAATGTCATTGCGGTAAATATAAACGCGTTCGCTACAAAGGCGTTGTCTGTGATCGCTGCGGCGTTGAGGTCACTCGCGCGAAAGTGCGCCGCGAACGGATGGGGCATATCGAGTTGGCAGCTCCGGTATCTCACATTTGGTACTTCAAAGGGATCCCGAGCCGGATGGGCCTTGCGCTCGACATGTCTCCGCGTTCCCTGGAAGAGATCATTTATTTTGCATCTTATGTCGTAACCGATCCAGGCGAAACACCGCTGGAGAAAAAGCAGCTTTTGTCCGAGAAAGAATACCGCAGCTACCGTGAGAAATACGGATATGGATTCCAAGCCGGCATGGGTGCGGAAGCTGTGAAGAAGCTGCTTCAGGATCTCGACATCGACAAAGAGCTGGAATTCCTGAAAGAAGAATTGCGCACGGCTCAAGGCCAACGCCGCAACCGTGCGATCAAACGTTTGGAAGTCATCGAAGCGTTCAAAAGCTCCGGCAACCAGCCGGAGTGGATGATCCTCGACGTGCTTCCGGTCATTCCGCCGGAGCTGCGTCCGATGGTTCAACTCGATGGCGGCCGTTTTGCGACGTCCGACTTGAACGATCTGTACCGCCGCGTCATCAACCGGAACAACCGGTTGAAACGTCTGCTTGACCTTGGCGCGCCGGACATCATCGTACAGAACGAGAAACGGATGCTGCAAGAAGCCGTTGACGCCTTGATCGACAACGGTCGCCGCGGCCGTCCTGTTACGGGTCCGGGCAACCGTCCGTTGAAATCCTTGAGCCACATGCTCAAAGGGAAACAAGGTCGTTTCCGGCAGAACCTGCTCGGTAAACGGGTTGACTACTCCGGTCGTTCTGTTATCGTCGTAGGTCCGTACTTGAAAATGTACCAATGCGGTTTGCCGAAAGAAATGGCGCTGGAGTTGTTCAAGCCTTTCGTCATGAAAGAGTTGGTGAACAAAGGTCTGGCACATAACATTAAGAGTGCAAAACGCAAAGTAGAACGCGTGAGTCCGGAAGTTTGGGACGTGCTCGAGGAAGTTATTAAAGAGCATCCGGTTCTGTTGAACCGTGCTCCTACGCTTCACCGTCTCGGGATCCAGGCGTTCGAACCGATCCTGGTGGAAGGCCGCGCTATCCGTCTGCATCCGCTCGTATGTACGGCGTACAACGCTGACTTCGACGGTGACCAGATGGCCGTGCACGTACCGTTGTCCGCGGAAGCTCAGGCGGAAGCCCGCATCCTGATGCTGGCGTCCGGTAACATCCTGAACCCGAAAGACGGTAAACCGGTCGTTACGCCTTCTCAGGATATGGTCCTCGGCTCCTACTATCTGACCATGGATAACAAGGAAGCCAAAGGTACCGGTATGATCCTGTCTTCGGTTAATGAAGCCGTATCGGCTTATCAACGCGGCACCGCTTCGTTGCATGCACGGGTAGCCATTCCGGCGAAAGCGCTGGGCAAAACCAGCTTTACGGAAGCACAGCAAAACGCTTTGCTGATTACGACCGTTGGTAAAATTATTTTCAACGAGATTTTCCCGGCCAGCTTCCCATATATTAATGAACCAACACGTGCGAACCTGTTCCAAGGCACTCCGGATCATTACTTTATTTATGAGAAGGGCGCCAATGTTGTGGAACGGATCATGGCTGCACCGCAACCAGGCGGTGTGGGCAAAGAATACCTCGGCGAAATCATCGGCCGCTGCTTCGAAATCTACCAAACGACGGAAACCTCCGTTATTCTGGACAGAATCAAGCAAACCGGCTTTACTTACTCCACGCGTGCCGGCGTAAGTATTGCGGTGGCGGACGTTATTGTTCCGAAGGAAAAGCAAGAAATCCTTCGCGAATCCGAGGAGAAGGTACGGGTTGTTACCAACCAATACCGCCGCGGTCTGATCACCAACGAAGAGCGTTACGACCGCGTTATCGATATCTGGTCCAAGTGTAAGGATCAAATTACCGACATCCTGATGAAGTCGATGGATCGCTACAATTCCATCATGATGATGGTCGACTCTAAAGCGCGGGGTAACAAATCGCAGATCACCCAGCTGGGCGGTATGCGCGGCCTGATGGCGAACCCGGCGGGCCGGATCATCGAATTGCCGATCAAATCGAACTTCCGCGAAGGCCTCACGGTCTTGGAATACTTTATTTCGACGCACGGTGCCCGGAAAGGTCTGGCGGATACCGCGTTGCGGACTGCGGACTCCGGTTACTTGACCCGTCGTCTCGTCGACGTGGCGCAAGACGTCATCGTACGCGAAGAGGATTGCGGTACGGATAAAGGCTTTACCGTTGGCGTTATCCAAGACGGTAAAGAAGTGATCGAAAATCTGTACGACCGGATTGAAGGCCGTTACTCGTTCGAAACGGTGCGCCATCCGGAAACCGGCGAGATCATCATTCACCGGAACGAGCTGATCGATTCCGACAAAGCGCATGAAATCGTCAACGCGGGAATTACGAAGCTGCAAATCCGCTCCGTGCTCAGCTGCCGCGCTCGTCACGGCGTGTGCAAGAAGTGCTACGGACGTAACCTGGCTACTGGGAAACACGTGGAGATCGGGGAAGCTGTCGGCATCATCGCGGCTCAATCGATCGGTGAACCAGGGACCCAGCTCACCATGCGTACGTTCCATACCGGGGGCGTTGCGGGTGACGATATTACCCAAGGTCTTCCGCGGATTCAGGAGCTGTTCGAAGCTCGGAATCCGAAAGGTCAAGCAACGATCAGTGAGATTGACGGCGTGATCAAAGAAATCCGCGAAGCGAAGGACCGTCGCGAAATCGAGGTTCAAGGCGAAGCGGAAACGAAAGTATACTCCGTTACTTACGGTTCTCGTCTGCGCGTCAGCGAAGGCGACGAGATCGAGGCCGGCGACGAACTGACGGATGGTTCCATCGACCCGAAAGAAATTTTGCGCATCAAAGGGATTCGCGGCGTACAGAACTATATTTTGCAGGAAGTACAACGCGTATACCGGAACCAAGGCGTAGAAATCAACGACAAGCACGTTGAGGTTATGATTCGTCAAATGCTGCGCAAGATCCGGATCGTGGATGCCGGCGATACACCGCTTCTGCCAGGGTCTTTCGTCGACTTGCATGAGTATGAAACTGCCAACAAAGAAGCGATTCTGTCTGGCAAAGAGCCGGCAGTGGCTAAACCGGTCCTGCTCGGGATTACGAAAGCGTCGCTGGAAACCGACTCCTTCTTGTCCGCCGCTTCCTTCCAGGAAACAACGCGGGTGCTTACCGACGCTGCGATCAAAGGCAAAGTCGACAAGCTGCTCGGCTTGAAAGAGAATGTCATCATCGGTAAGCTGATTCCGGCCGGTACCGGCATGAGTCGCTACCGCAACATTCAATTCGAAGAGCCGGAACAAGACGAAGTTACGGAAGAAAGCTTGGAGCCTGTTTCGATCGAATAACGACGAAGGTGAAGATAAGCCGGCGCGACCCTGAAGCGAGTTTGATCCGGGGCGCGCCGGACTTGTTTTTTCTATGAAAATTCCGCTGAATATTTCGCTTGACACCTACTATAGCGGAGTGATACTATATCATAGTGCGTGAGTACGGATAACCCTGTGCTTTGGAGGACGTTATGATGTCTAATGATAAAGGACTACGGGACGCACCAATTAAGGTCGGCACCAAGCAGACCATGCGAATGGTTGAACTTGGACGGGCCGAGGAAGTTTATGTTGCTGAGAATGCAGATCCACGCCTTACGTCAAGGATCGTCGCCTTATGCAACCAACATGCCGTGAAAGTCACCTTTGTAGATACGATGGCGAATCTCGGCAAGGCTTGTGGGATTGAAGTAGGAGCGGCGATGGCTGTGATCGTAAAGTCATAGTTGATCGAAAATGTTTTTGCTAATGAGGAGGACTCTTTGGCAAAAACATTTCCTTTGTTCTTTTATGAGCCGCCTGGGTCTGTGGGCTTAAACAAGTGGTTTGTAAATGGATTTGAACTCTGAGGAAGGGGGTGGCAACAACATGCCAACAATTAACCAATTAGTACGTAAAGGACGCCAAGATAAGGTGTACAAATCCAAATCGCCAGCGCTGCAAAGAGGGTTTAACGCTCTGAAACGCGAAGCTACGGATTTGAGCTCTCCGCAAAAACGCGGCGTCTGCACTCGTGTAGGTACGATGACTCCGAAGAAACCGAACTCCGCGCTTCGTAAATATGCCCGTGTTCGCTTGACGAACCGTGTAGAGGTGACGGCTTACATTCCGGGTATCGGACACAACCTGCAAGAGCACAGCGTTGTACTGATTCGCGGCGGCCGGGTCAAAGACCTTCCGGGTGTCCGTTACCATATCGTGCGCGGAGCATTGGATACGGCTGGGGTTAACAACCGGATGCAAGCTCGTTCCAAATACGGCGCGAAACGTCCAAAAGCGAAGAAATAAGATCGCTTGGAATTTTAAATGGGAGTTCAAAAATCGGGTTTTCAGCACCGAGGAGGTTGGATGAAGCTAGGGACTGGGTAGCGGAGCGTAGACAGATCTACGTGAGCAACGGAAGGTCCGGCTGAATTCAAGATTCGAAGTCGAACCAGCATCATGATGTGCATGGTGATCAAAAGACGGTTTTTGAACAACTACTACTAGGATTGAATTTTTACTGAAAGGGGGATAACAAACTATGCCACGCAAAGGTCCAGTTGCTAAGAGAGACGTGTTGCCAGATCCAGTGTATAACAGCAAATTGGTTACTCGCTTGATCAACCGCATCATGCTCGACGGTAAACGCGGCGTTGCTCAAAGCATCCTTTACAATGCGTTCGACATCATCCGTGAACGTACGGGGAATGACCCAATGGAAGTATTTGAAGCAGCGATCAAAAATATTATGCCTGTACTGGAAGTTAAAGCTCGTCGTGTCGGCGGTGCAAACTACCAGGTTCCGATTGAGGTTAAACCTGAGAGACGTACATCCTTGGGATTACGTTGGCTCGTAAACTACTCCCGCACTCGCGGTGAGAAGACGATGGAAGAGCGTTTGGCTGCCGAGATCATCGACGCATCCAACAACACAGGCGCTTCCGTTAAGAAACGTGAAGATACGCATAAAATGGCGGAAGCGAACAAAGCGTTCGCGCACTACCGTTGGTAGGATAACGCCCGTATTTCAAAATTTATATTTTGAAGGGAGACAGATTCATGGCAAGAGAGTTCTCCTTGAAAAATACACGTAATATCGGGATCATGGCGCATATTGACGCCGGTAAGACAACCACGACGGAACGGATCTTGTTCTACACAGGCCGTACGCACAAAATCGGGGAAGTTCACGAGGGTGCGGCAACGATGGACTGGATGGAACAAGAACAAGAGCGCGGAATCACGATTACATCCGCAGCGACGACCGCTCAATGGAAAGGTCACCGCGTAAATATCATCGATACCCCGGGACACGTCGACTTCACGGTTGAAGTCGAACGTTCCCTGCGTGTATTGGACGGGGCTGTAGGCGTGTTCAGTGCGAAGGAAGGCGTTGAGCCGCAGTCTGAAACCGTTTGGAGACAGGCTGACCGCTATGGTGTTCCTCGGATTGCCTACGTCAACAAAATGGATATCATCGGTGCGGATTTCCTGAACGTCGTTAAAGATATGCGCGATCGTCTGCAAGCGAATGCAGTGGCTATCCAACTGCCAATCGGTGCGGAAAATGATTTTGTCGGGATTATCGACATCATCTCTCAAAAAGCGTATATCTACAGAGACGATCTGGGACAACAAATCGATGAAGTAGAAATTCCTGCTGAATATGCTGCACAAGTTGAAGAACTTCGTGCGGAATTGGTAGAGAAGGTTGCTGAACTGGACGAAGACTTGACGATGAAATACCTCGAAGGCGAGGAAATCACCGTTGAAGAACTGAAAGCAGCGCTTCGTAAGGGCGTTTGTGAAGTTAAAATCTTCCCGGTTATCTGCGGTTCTTCCTACCGTAACAAAGGGGTTCAGCTGATGCTGGATGCCGTCATCGATTACTTGCCATCCCCAGTTGATGTACCAAGCATCAAAGGTCATCTGGAAGATGGTACAGAAGTAGAACGTCACTCTTCTGACGAAGAGCCGTTCGCGGCACTGGCATTTAAAATCATGACCGACCCTTACGTGGGTAAACTGACGTTCTTCCGCGTATACTCCGGTATTTTGCAATCCGGTTCCTACGTGCTGAATGCAACGAAAGGTAAACGCGAACGGATCGGCCGGATCCTGCAAATGCATGCGAACCACCGTCAAGAAATCAACGAAGTATACGCTGGTGACATTGCTGCAGCTGTAGGTTTGAAAGACACCGGTACAGGTGATACACTGTGTGATGAGAAGGCACCGGTTATTCTTGAATCGATGAACTTCCCAGAGCCGGTTATCGAAATCGCGGTTGAACCGAAGACGAAAGCCGACCAAGACAAAATGGGCGTTGCACTTGCAAAACTGACGGAAGAAGACCCAACGCTTCGTGCGCATACAGATGAAGAAACGGGACAAACGATCCTTGCAGGTATGGGTGAGCTTCACCTGGATATCATCATCGATCGGATGCGCCGTGAATTCAAAGTAGAAACGAACGTAGGTAAACCTCAGGTTGCTTATCGTGAAACGTTCCGTGTTCCGGCTCGCGTTGAAGGTAAGTTCGTACGTCAGTCCGGTGGTCGTGGTCAATACGGTCACGTCTGGGTTGAATTTGAACCGCTCGAACCAGGTACAGGTAACCAATTCGACAGCAGAATCGTCGGCGGTGCTGTTCCTAAAGAATACATCGGACCTGCTCAACAAGGTATCGAAGAAGCAATGCAGAACGGTGTTCTTGCTGGCTTCCCGGTTGTTGACGTAAAAGCGACGATCGTCGATGGTTCCTACCATGACGTCGACTCCAGTGAAATGGCGTTTAAGATCGCTGGTTCGATGGCTCTGAAAGCAGCTAAAGACAAATGTCAACCTGTTCTGCTTGAGCCAATCATGAAAGTTGAAGTAACGGTACCTGAGGAGTACATGGGTGACGTTATGGGTATGCTGAACTCTCGCCGTGGCCGTATCGAAGGTATGGATTCCCGTGGTGGTGCGCAAATTATCCGTGCGAAAGTGCCTCTCTCCGAAATGTTCGGTTACTCGACGACCCTTCGCTCCGGTACACAAGGACGCGGCGTGTTCTCGATGGAACTCTCCCACTATGAAGAAGTTCCGAAGAACATCGCTGAAGAAATCGTGTCCAAGCATAAAGGGGCCGAATAATTTAATGTATTTGCCGATCGAAGGGCATGCTCCTTTGATCGGTCACACATAACAATCCATATTTTAAGGAGGAACTGTTTAAAATGGCAAAGGCTAAATACGAACGTACAAAACCGCACGTTAATATCGGTACGATTGGTCACGTCGACCATGGTAAAACAACTCTGACTGCGGCCATCACGACTGTATTGTCCAAAAAATACGGCGGTGCAGCCGTAGCTTTCGACCAAATCGACAAAGCTCCAGAAGAACGCGAACGCGGTATCACAATCTCGACGGCACACGTTGAGTACGAAACGAACAACCGCCACTACGCACACGTTGACTGCCCAGGGCACGCCGACTATGTTAAAAACATGATCACCGGTGCTGCTCAAATGGACGGCGCTATCCTGGTTGTATCCGCAGCTGACGGCCCAATGCCGCAAACTCGCGAACACATCCTGCTGTCCCGTAACGTAGGTGTTCCTTACATCGTTGTATTCTTGAACAAATGCGACATGGTTGAAGACGAAGAGTTGCTTGAACTGGTTGAAATGGAAGTTCGCGACCTGCTGAACGAATACGAGTTCCCAGGCGACGACACTCCAATCATCCGCGGTTCCGCTCGTGAAGCTCTGCAAAACCCAGAAGGCGAATGGGCTCAAAAGATCATCGAAATGTTCGAAGTGATCGACGAGTACATTCCGCTGCCTGAGCGCCCAATCGACAAACCGTTCCTGATGCCTGTCGAGGACGTATTCTCGATCACTGGCCGCGGTACAGTTGCTACTGGCCGTGTAGAACGCGGTACGGTTAAAGTCGGCGACGAAGTTGAAATCGTGGGTATCGTTGAAGAAACGAAAAAATCCGTCGTTACCGGCGTTGAAATGTTCCGTAAGTTGCTCGACTCCGCTCAAGCGGGCGACAACATCGGTGCTCTGCTTCGCGGTATTGACCGTAAAGAAATCGAACGCGGTCAAGTATTGGCTAAACCAGCTACCGTTAACCCGCATACTGAGTTCACCGCTCAAGTATACGTATTGACGAAAGAAGAAGGCGGACGCCATAAGCCGTTCTTCTCCGGCTACCGTCCTCAGTTCTACTTCCGTACAACGGACGTAACTGGCATCATCAACCTGCCAGAAGGAACTGAAATGGTTATGCCTGGCGACAACATCGAAGTTACCGTTCAACTGATCTCCCCGATCGCGATCGAAGAAGGTACTCGCTTCTCCATCCGTGAAGGCGGCCGTACAGTTGGATCCGGTGCCGTTGTTTCCATCAACAAATAATTAGGCTTAACCGCCTGATAGAAGGAGCTGCTCTCCGATTTCGGAGCGCAGCTCTTTTACTTTATTTAGGGAATGAAAAATTACGAATTATACTTGCATTCCGCCTACCTTTTCTATATAATAGTGAATGTTGTTCTGTGACGTTGCGATGATGTGGGAGGTTACTGACACACCCGGCCCCTTTGCCATGGGAGGGTGTCCAGAAAATTTCCACGGAGTATGTCCGATACTAAATTGGGCGATAGAAGGAGGGACTAAAATGGCAAAGCAAAAAATTCGTATTCGTTTGAAAGCTTACGACCACAGAATTCTTGATCAATCCGCAGAGAAAATCGTTGAAACGGCAAAACGTTCGGGTGCAGGCGTATCCGGGCCAATCCCGTTGCCAACTGAGAAACAAGTGATTACTATTCTCCGTGCGGTGCACAAGTACAAGGATTCCCGGGAACAATTCGAACAACGTACGCATAAGCGTCTGATCGACATTGTGAACCCGACTCCACAAACTGTGGATGCCTTGATGCGCTTGGACCTGCCGTCCGGTGTAGATATCGAAATTAAATTGTAATACCTACTATTGTAAGGTAACCAGGAAAGGAAAAGAGGTGTCAACATGAAAGGTATCTTAGGGAAGAAACTTGGTATGACTCAAGTGTTTACTCCGGAAGGGAATGTCATTCCTGTAACGGTCATTGAGGCTAGCTCTAACGTAGTTCTGCAGAAGAAAGACCTGGAGAACGACGGTTACGAAGCGATTCAGCTTGGCTACTCCGATAAGAAGGAAGCTAGAGCGAATAAGCCTGAAGTTGGGCATGCAAAGAAAGCAGGCACAACGCCTAAGCGCTACGTTCGCGAAATTCGCGGTGTTGATTTGGCAGGATACGAGGTTGGCCAAGAGGTCAAAGTCGATATTTTTGCTGAAGGCGAATTTGTTGACGTAACAGGTATTTCGAAAGGCAAAGGGTTCCAAGGCGTAATCAAACGCTGGGGACAAAGCCGCGGCCCGATGGCTCACGGTTCCCGTTACCATCGTAGACCTGGTTCCATGGGTTCCATCGCAGCAAACCGCGTATTTAAAGGTAAAAACCTGCCTGGACATATGGGACATGAAACTGTAACGATTCAAAACCTTGAAGTTGTTAAAGTCGATGCAGAACGCAATGTCTTGCTCGTGAAAGGTTCCATTCCTGGACCGAAAAACAGCTTCGTTAAAGTGAAACAAACTACTAAGAAATAATTAACCCTCAGGAAAGGAGGAACAACAAATGCCAAAAGTAGCACTTTTCAATATTAGCGGTAGCCAAGTGGGCGAAGTAGAATTGAACGATGCCGTATTCGGAATTGAGCCGAACACTCATGTTCTTCATGAAGCTGTTGTAATGCAGCGTGCTTCCCTGCGTTTCGGTACGCACAAAGTTAAAGGACGCTCCGAAGTTCGTGGCGGCGGCCGTAAGCCTTGGAAACAAAAAGGTACAGGTCGTGCGCGCCAAGGTTCGATCCGCGCTCCTCAATGGAAAGGCGGCGGTACGGTATTCGGACCAACTCCGCGCAGCTATTCCTACAAACTGCCTAAGAAAGTTCGTCGTTTGGCGATCAAATCGGCGCTTTCGTCGAAAGTAATCGATCAGGACATCATCGTATTGGATGCACTTGCGATGAACGCTCCGAAAACGAAAGAATTTGCAGCGATCTTGAACAACCTGAAAGTGGAACGTAAAGCTCTGGTTGTAGCTCCTAGCTATGACGACAACATTGCGCTTTCCGCTCGTAACATTCCAGGCGTGAAGTTCGTGGCAGCAGACGGCATTAATGTTCTTGACGTGCTGACGCACGACAAACTGATCATTACGAAAGAAGCAGTTCAGAAGGTAGAGGAGGTGCTCGCGTAATGAAGGATCCTCGCGATATTATCAAACGCCCGGTGATTACGGAACGTTCCACGGAATATATGAACGACCTGAAATATGTCTTTGAAGTAGACATTCGCGCGAACAAAACGGAAATCAAACAAGCTGTTGAGTCCATTTTCGGCGTGAAGGTGAAGAACGTAAACACCCTGCGTGTTCCCGGGAAGCTGAAACGTTACGGACGCTACTCCGGATACACTCCAGAATGGAAAAAAGCGTTTGTTACATTAACACCTGAAAGCAAGCCGCTCCAATTTTTTGAATCGGTATAAAATCGCTTAAAGTAAGGAGGGAAATCTCGTGCCAATCAAAAAGTACAAACCGACTTCCCCGGCTAGACGTGCGATGAGCGTGTCGACCTTCGAAGAAATTACGACGGATCAGCCGGAGAAATCTTTGCTTGCGCCGCTGAGCAAAACTGCCGGCCGCAACAACCAAGGTAAAATCACTGTTCGTCACCATGGCGGCGGACATAAACGTAAATATCGGATCATCGACTTCAAACGGAACAAAGATGGAATTCCAGGCCGCGTTGCTACGATCGAATACGATCCAAACCGGACTTCGAACATCGCTTTGATCCACTATGCCGATGGTGAGAAACGCTATATCATCGCTCCTAAAGGTTTGAAAGTGGGCGACGTGATCGAATCTGGCGCAGGTTCCGACATCAAAATCGGTAACGCATTGCCGCTGGAGAACATCCCGGTAGGTACCGTGATCCACAACATCGAGCTGAAACCAGGTAAAGGCGGACAACTTGTTCGTGCTGCTGGTACAGAAGCTCAATTGCTCGGTAAAGAGGACAAATACGTAACGATCCGCCTGTCTTCCGGCGAAGTTCGTAAAGTTCTGAAAGTTTGCCGCGCAACGATCGGTTCCGTAGGTAACGGTGACCACGAGCTCGTGAAAATCGGTAAAGCCGGACGCAGCCGTTGGCTGGGCAAACGTCCAGAAGTCCGCGGTGTCGTCATGAACCCGAACGATCACCCACACGGTGGTGGTGAAGGTCGCGCTCCGATCGGCCGTAAATCTCCGTTGTCTCCTTGGGGCAAACCAACCCTTGGTTACAAAACGCGTAAAAAAGGCAAAGCTTCTGATAAATATATCGTTCGCCGTCGCACGAAGTAATCCGCATCCTGCGGATCACTTCGCGGCATGAACGAAGCGTAACTTGCAGCGCATTGTGAAGGGAGGATAAATGAATGAGTCGCAGTCTGAAAAAGGGACCTTTTGTCGACGGGTACCTGCTTAAGAAAGTGGAAGAAGCGAGCGCTTCGAACAAGAAGGTCGTGATCAAAACTTGGTCCCGTCGCTCCACGATCTATCCGCAATTCATTGGTCATACGTTTGGTGTCTATGACGGCCGCA
This sequence comes from Paenibacillus sp. MB22_1, assembly GCF_047200555.1. Taxonomy (NCBI): domain Bacteria; kingdom Bacillati; phylum Bacillota; class Bacilli; order Caryophanales; family Paenibacillaceae; genus Paenibacillus; species Paenibacillus sp. MB22_1. Next base: position 597,993 of record NZ_JBLADV010000002.1, on the reverse strand, counting down.
AGCACGTACCGGTGTACGTAACCGAGGATATGGTCGGACATAAACTGGGCGAATTTGCTCCAACCCGGACCTACAAAGGTCATACGGATGACGATAAGAAAACGAGACGTTAATAACGATAAGTTCTTCGTTTGAGAGGAGGTAATACTACATGGAAGCTAAAGCACATGCAAGATCGATTCGTATTGCTCCCCGCAAAGCTCAACTCGTGGTTGATCTGATCCGCGGTAAGCAAGTTGGCGACGCGATTGCAATTCTGCGCCATACGCCAAAAGCAGCATCCCCGATCGTGGAGAAGCTGTTGAACTCGGCGATTGCCAATGCTGAACATAACTATTCTATGGATGTAAATAAATTGGTGATTACGCAAGCCTACGTTAACCAAGGCCCGACGATGAAACGTTTCCGTCCGCGGGCAATGGGACGTGCTAGCCGGATCAACAAACGCACCAGCCACATTACTTTGGTGGTATCCGAAAAATAAGGAGGGAAAACGTGTGGGCCAAAAGGTAAATCCGGTCGGATTACGAGTAGGGATTATCCGTGATTGGGAATCCAAATGGTACGCAGGCAAAGATTTCGGTGATCTTTTGCTGGAAGACGTAAAAATTCGTGAACACCTGAAAAATAAACTGAAAGACTCCGCGGTATCTCGGATTGAGATCGAGAGAGCGGCAAATCGTGTGAACGTGACGATCCACACTGCTAAACCGGGCATGGTTATCGGTAAAGGCGGTTCGGAAGTTGAAAACCTGCGCGGTGAAATTACGAAAATCGCAGGCGGCAAAAAGGTTCACATCAACATTTCTGAAATCAAACACCCTGATCTTGACGCAATCTTGGTTGCTGAAAGCATTGCACAACAATTGGAACGTCGTGTTTCTTTCCGTCGTGCGTTGAAACAAGCAATTCAAAGAACGATGCGTTCGGGAGCGAAAGGGATTAAAACGGCAGTCAGCGGTCGTCTCGGCGGTGCTGAAATTGCTCGTACGGAAGGCTACAGTGAAGGAACTGTTCCACTTCATACGCTCCGCGCCGACATCGATTACGGTACGGCAGAAGCGCATACGACTTATGGCCGCATCGGCGTAAAAGTATGGATTTATCGTGGAGAGGTTCTTCCTACGGCTAAGAAACAACAAGCTGCTCAGGAAGGAGGCAACTAATCATGTTGGTACCAAAACGCGTAAAACACCGCAAGCAACAACGCGGTAATATGAGAGGCCAAGCAAAAGGCGGCACCGAACTGAACTTCGGTGAATACGGCCTGCAGGCTCTGGAGCCGACTTGGATCACGAACCGTCAAATCGAAGCAGCGCGTATCGCGATGACTCGTTACATCAAACGTGGCGGTAAAGTATGGATTAAGATTTTCCCTGACAAGCCGATTACTCAGAAGCCTCTTGAAGTCCGGATGGGTAGCGGTAAAGGTAACGTCGAAAAATGGGTCGCAGTTGTGAAGCCGGGCAAAATCATGTTTGAGCTTGCCGGGGTATCGGAGGAAGTTGCACGCGAAGCTATGCGTCTTGCTGCCCACAAACTGCCGATCAAAACGAAGTTTGTGAAACGTGAAGAATTGGGTGGTGAAGCAAATGAAAGCTAATGAACTTCGCAACTTAACCACTGCAGAAATCGAACAAAAAATCGCAGGTTTTAAAGAAGAACTCTTTAACCTCCGTTTTCAGTTGGCTACCGGCCAACTCGATAATCCGACTCGGATCCGCGATGTGCGTAAGGAAATAGCTCGTGCTAAAACCGTTATCCGTGAAAGAGAACTTGGGATTACTAGTTAAGAAGCGCTGAGCGAATCTAGCAAAGCGCCTAAGTCCAGGAAGGAGGCAAACCATGAGCGAACGTAACAGCCGTAAAGTGCAAATTGGTAAAGTTGTCAGCGACAAGATGGACAAAACGATCGTTGTAGCTGTTGAAACTTACAAGAAGCATGACTTGTACCATAAGCGCATTAAATACACGAAGAAATTTAAAGCGCATGATGAGAACAACACCGCGAAAATCGGTGACATCGTTAAAATCGCCGAAACTCGCCCGCTGTCCAAAGACAAACGCTGGAGACTCGTTGAAGTCGTTGAAGAAGCGGTTATCATTTAATAGCACGGTAGCTTAGACCGAAAGGAGGAAATATCCATGATTCAACCATTTACACGTTTGCAGGTTGCTGACAACTCCGGCGCGAAGGAACTGATGTGTATCCGCGTTTTGGGTGGTACGGGTCGTCGTACGGCACAAATCGGAGATCTGATCGTTTGCTCCGTTAAACAAGCAACACCAGGCGGCGTTGTCAAAAAAGGTGATGTAGTTAGAGCGGTAGTCGTTCGTACGAAACGTTCGGTTCGTCGTAAAGACGGTTCCTACATCGCATTCGACGAAAACGCAGCAGTTGTTGTTAAAGAAGATAAGAGCCCACGCGGAACGCGTATCTTCGGACCTGTTGCCCGTGAACTTCGCGACAAGGACTTTATGAAGATCGTTTCCTTGGCTCCGGAAGTTATCTAAGAACACCCCATAAGCCAACGGGGAGCCCGATTTAACAGGAGGTGTAAACCAAGTGCCTAGACTGAAGAAGATTCTTGAATCTCATAACAATAAGCTGCACGTCAAAAAGGACGACACGGTTATCGTGATTTCCGGTAAAGACAAAGGCAAAAAAGGCCGCGTCATCGCCGCATATCCTCGTGAAAACCGCGTGCTTGTGGAAGGCGTGAACATGGTTAAGAAACATCAAAAACCAAACCAACTGAACCCACAAGGCGGCATCATCGAGAAGGAAGCTCCGATTCACGTTTCGAACGTTATGCACGTTGATCCGAAGAGCGGAAAAGTAACCCGTATCGGTTACAAAGTATTGGACAACGGCAAAAAAGTTCGCGTAGCGAAGAGATCCGGAGAAGTAATCGACTAATCGAGAAACGTTAAGAAAGGAGGTCCATGATTCATGGCAGCAAGATTGAAAGAACGCTTTTTGAACGAAGTAACACCTGCTTTGATTCAAAAATTCAACTATACAACCGTAATGCAAGTGCCGAAGATCGAGAAAGTGGTTATCAACATGGGTGTTGGTGACGCTGTAGCGAACTCGAAGGTACTTGATTCCGCAGTAAACGATATGCAGCTGATCGCTGGTCAAAAGCCGGTTATCACCCGCGCAAAGAAATCTATCGCTGGTTTCAAACTGCGTGAGAACATGCCGATCGGTGTGAAGGTAACTCTTCGCGGAGACCGCATGTATCATTTCCTTGACAAACTGTTTAACGTAACGCTTCCGCGTGTCCGTGACTTCCACGGTGTATCGACGAAAGCATTTGACGGTCGCGGTAACTATACGCTGGGCCTGAAAGAGCAACTGATCTTCCCTGAGATCGAATACGATCAAGTGGATAAAGTACGCGGTATGGATATCGTCATCGTAACGACGGCGAAAACCGACGAAGAATCCCGCGAGCTCTTGAGCGGGCTCGGTATGCCGTTTGCTAAGTAATCCGTCCATTTTCTCCGAAACTATTTAGGAGGTGTCAGGCTAAGTGGCTAAAACTTCGATGAAAGTTAAACAACAACGTACACCTAAATTCAAAGTTCGGGCTTACACCCGGTGTGAACGTTGTGGTCGCCCACATTCGGTATTGCAAAAGTACAAAATTTGCAGAATTTGCTTCCGTGAATTAGCTTATAAAGGCCAGATTCCTGGCGTGAAAAAAGCAAGCTGGTAATTAATCAACAACGGGAAGGAGGTTTACACGTATGACTATGTCAGATCCAATTGCAGATATGCTTACTCGTATTCGTAACGCCAACACGGTGCGTCACGAGACGGTTGAACTGCCTGCGTCCACGATCAAGAAACAAATCGCTGAGATCCTGAAGCGTGAAGGTTTCATCCGTGACGCTGAATATATCGATGATAACAAACAAGGGATCATCCGTATTTTCCTGAAATACGGCCCGAACAACGAACGCGTTATCTCTGGACTTAAGAGAATCAGTAAACCAGGCCTTCGCGTGTACACGAAAAGCAATGAAATTCCTCGTGTCCTCGGCGGCTTGGGTATCGCGATTATCTCCACTTCCAAAGGTGTCATGACTGACAAGGAAGCTCGTCAGTCCAAAGCCGGCGGCGAAGTCCTCTGCTACGTTTGGTAATTTACGTCTTATAACAAGGAGGTGCAATACATGTCTCGTATTGGTCGCAAACCAATCACAGTACCAAGTGGTGTGGATGTCACACTTGATAATAGCGTCATTACAGTTAAAGGTCCGAAAGGGACTTTGACTCGTGAGCTTCACAAGGACATCAAGGTAACGGTTGAAGGTAACGTCATTACCGTTGAACGTCCTTCTGACAATAAATTACATCGTTCCCTGCATGGCACGACCCGTTCCGTTGTCAGCAACATGGTCAGCGGGGTAACGGAAGGTTTCTCCAAATCGCTCGAGCTGGTTGGTGTCGGTTACCGCGCAAGCTTGTCCGGCAAAAAACTGGTTCTGAACGTTGGTTACTCCCATCCGGTAGAAATTACGCCGGAAGAGGGCATCGAATTCGAAGTACCTTCGAATACGAAGATCATCGTTAAAGGGATCAATAAAGAACGCGTAGGCGAATATGCCGCTAAAATTCGTTCTGTCCGTGAGCCTGAGCCATATAAAGGCAAAGGGATCAAGTATGAAGGCGAACGCATTATTCGCAAGGAAGGTAAAGCCGGTAAGAAGAAATAAGTTTCTTCTTAACGTGCCTAGCCTTCTGGCGTCTTGAAACGAAATGTCCGATAGCGGTAAACCGAAGGGAGTGAAATGGAAGTCATGATTACAAAAGCTGATAAGAACAAAGCACGTCTGAAAAGACATCTGCGTGTACGTAAGAAAGTCCAAGGAACGGCAGCTCGTCCAAGACTGAACGTATACCGTTCTTCCAAACATATCTACGCTCAACTGATCGACGACGTAGCAGGCGTAACGGTGGCTAGCGCATCGACGGTCGATAAAGAACTGAGCGGTTCGATCGGTAACGGCGGCAACGTGGAATCCGCTCGTAAAGTGGGCGAATTGATCGCAAAACGCGCACAAGCGAAAGGATACAAGAGCGTTGTTTTTGACCGTGGAGGATATCTGTACCATGGACGGATTCAGGCGCTGGCTGACGCAGCCCGCGAAGCAGGCCTGGAATTCTAAAAATCATCACTAAAAGGAGGTTAACGACTTGCGTGTAGATCCGAACACTTTAGAACTGACAGAAAGAGTTGTAAACATTAACCGCGTAGCTAAAGTAGTTAAAGGCGGACGCCGTTTCAGCTTCAGTGCACTCGTGGTTGTCGGCGACGGCAAAGGCTGGGTTGGCGCTGGGATCGGTAAGGCAGGCGAAGTACCTGACGCGATCCGTAAAGGCATTGAAGATGCGAAGAAAAATCTTGTGCATGTTCCGCTCGTAGGTACTACGATCCCTCACCAAGTAATCGGGCATTTCGGAGCTGGCCGCGTTCTGTTGAAACCGGCATCCGAAGGTACCGGGGTTATCGCCGGCGGTCCAGTTCGTGCGGTTCTTGAACTGGCTGGCGTAGGCGACATTTTGACTAAATCTTTGGGTTCTTCGAATTCCATCAACATGGTCAACGCGACTTTGGAGGGCTTGTCCCGTCTGAAACGTGCTGAGGATGTTGCGAAATTGCGCGGTAAAACCGTCGAAGAACTTCTCGGTTAAGGAGGGAATCTCATGGCTAAACTGCAAATTACCCTCGTGCGTAGTTTGATCGGTCGTCCGGAGAACCAACGTACTACCGTGAAAACCTTGGGTCTTCGCAAAATTAACCAATCCGTTGTTCACAACGATAACCCAGCCATTCGCGGCATGGTGAATCAAGTGAGCCACCTGGTTTCGGTTAAAGAAATCGAAGGCTAAGGATAGCGTAAGCTTATTAATTGCCAACAATAAATAAGGAGGTGCAACGAACGATGAAGTTACATGAGCTTTCCCCAGCTCCTGGTTCCCGCCACACGCGCAAACGTGTCGGCCGCGGTACAGGCAGCGGTATGGGTAAAACATCTACTCGCGGTCACAAAGGTCAAAACGCTCGTTCCGGCGGTGGTGTGCGTCCGGGCTTCGAAGGCGGTCAAAACCCGCTGTATCGTCGCTTGCCAAAACGCGGGTTCATCAATCCGACGCGGAAAGAGTATGCGATTGTGAACATCGAAGATTTGAATAACTTTGCGGCGGATACGGAAGTAACTCCTGAGCTGTTGTTTGAACAAGGAATCGTGAAAGACGCGAAGAGCGGCATCAAGATTCTCGGCAACGGTGAAGTTACTGTCAAACTGACAGTTAAAGCGAATAAGTTCTCCCAATCTGCGGTAGAGAAAATCGAGGCTGCCGGCGGTAAAACCGAGGTGATCTAATGTTTAAAACCATTAAGAACATATGGCATGTTCAAGACCTTCGCAACCGCATCTTGTTTACGTTGTTTATCTTCCTCATTTACCGGATCGGTTCCTTCGTTCCGGTTCCGGGCGTTAATAAAGAGGTCTTTGAGGCGACAAACAACGCAGCAGGAAACAACTTGTTAGGGCTCTTGAACACCTTCTCGGGCGGCGCCCTGAAGAACTTCTCGATCTTTGCCCTCGGGATCATGCCTTATATCACGGCTTCCATCATCGTACAGCTCTTGTCGATGGACGTCATTCCGAAATTTGCGGAATGGGCTAAGCAAGGGGAACACGGTAAGAAGAAAATGGCCCAAGTGACCCGTTACGGAACGGTCATTTTGGCCCTCATTCAGGCGTTTGCTACGTCGATTGGTTTTAACCGTTTGTACGGAACGGAAATGGTGCCGAATGCAACTTTTGGTGACTATCTCGTCATCGCCATCGTGTTGACAGCCGGTACTTCTTTCCTGATGTGGTTAGGTGAGCAGATTACCGAAAGAGGGATTGGTAACGGGATCTCGCTGATTATCTTTGCCGGGATCGTTGCCTCCATCCCTACGCACATTACGACGATTGCGCAATCGGATTTTATCATTGAAGGCCAGCCTTTCATCAATGTGGTGAAATCCATCGCGATTCTCTTGGTGTGCATCTTGATCGTCATCGGTGTTATCTACGTACAACAAGCGATCCGGAAAATCCCGGTCCAATACGCAAAGCGTGTGGTAGGTAACAAAATGTATGGCGGGCAGAATACGCATATTCCGCTCAAGATCAACGCTGCCGGCGTGATTCCGGTCATTTTTGCAGTTTCCTTGCTGCAATTCCCGGTCGTGATCGCCAGCTTCTGGTCGACGCACGCTTGGGCGCAGTGGATTACGACCCATTTGTCTACCAACCGTCCGCTTGGGATGGTGCTTTATGTGATCATGATCATCGGCTTTACGTTCTTCTATACGTTCGTGCAGATGAACCCGCAGCAGATGGCTGAGAACATGAAGAAAAACGGCGGCTACATTCCAGGGATCCGTCCTGGTAAAGCGACGGAAACCTATTTGACTCGGGTGTTAACCCGTTTGACGATGACCGGTGCGCTTTTCCTTGCTGCCATCTCCATTCTCCCTATGGGATTGGGGGCTATCGCAGGGTTGCCAAGCACGGTCTTGATCGGCGGTACATCGATCCTCATCGTGATCGGCGTTGCGCTGGATACGATGAAGACGATTGAAGGCCAATTGATCAAACGTCACTATAAAGGTTTTATCAATAAATAGTCGGTAGGTACCAGGAACAGAGGACGTGCAAACGTCCTTGCCTGGCACCTAACTGAGCTATTTCTTGTTGTAGAGAAGTGTTGGAGGGAGTGAGAAACATGAACCTACTATTCATGGGGCCTCCCGGAGCAGGAAAAGGAACACAAGCCGAGACAATCGTTAACGAATTCGGTATTCCTCATATCTCTACCGGCGACGCATTTCGCCTGGCAATCAAACAGGGAACACCTGTGGGGATGAAAGCGAAGGAATATATGGATCAGGGACTGCTCGTGCCTGATGATGTGACAGTGGGGATCGTTCGCGAACGCTTGCAGCAGCCCGATTGCGAAAAAGGTTTCTTATTGGACGGTTTTCCAAGAACCCTTTCGCAAGCGGAATCGCTGGATGAGCTGCTTGATAGCATGGGTCGCAAGCTGGACCACGTCATCAACCTGAAAGTGGACCGGAACAAGCTGCTGGCGCGGCTGACGGGACGCCGGATTTGCAAATCCTGCGGCGCCACTTATCATGTGATCTTTAATCCTCCGGGGCAGGAAGGTGTTTGTGATAAATGCGGCGGCGAGTTATACCAACGCTCGGATGATAACGAAGAGAGCGTAGGAACTCGTTTGGACGAATATATCAACAAAACCGCACCGCTTCTGAAGTTCTATGAAGATAAAGGCCTGTTGCGTCAGGTAGATGGTGAACAGGAAATCGATGCGGTTTCGAAGGAAATCGTGTCACTACTGCGAGGTTAGGTGTAATGATCATTTGTAAATCCGAAACGGAACTAGGCTTTATGCGAGAAGCTGGGCGGATCGTCGCGGAAACGCACAGGCTCATGGCCCAAGCGATTGAGCCTGGAATTACGACGGGAGAACTCGATCAACTCGCCGATAAATACATTCGCAGTCAGGGCGCCGTGCCGTCCTTTAAAGGTTACAACGGTTTTCCTTACAGCATTTGCGCTTCGGTCAACGAAGAATTGGTACACGGATTTCCCGGCAAACGCAAATTGAACGAAGGCGATATCATTACATTGGATATCGGCGCGGAGTACCGTGGTTTCCATGGGGACTCGGCGTGGACGTATCCGGTAGGTAAAATTTCGGAGGAAGCCAAGCGACTCTTGGAGGTCACCGAAGGTTCCTTGTATGCGGGCCTTGCGCTCGTTAAACCGGATGTTCGATTGTACACGATCTCGCATGCAATTCAGCAATTCATCGAAGCTGCCGGTTTTTCCGTCGTTCGGGAATATGTGGGTCATGGCATTGGCGCGAGCTTACATGAAGAACCGCAAATTCCGAATTATGGTTTGCCCGACCGGGGCCCGCGGCTTAAGCCGGGGATGGTCCTGGCGATCGAACCGATGGTTAACATGGGGAAGCGATATGTTAAAACGCTGGAAGACAACTGGACAGTGGTTACGGTGGATGGCTCGTTGTGCGCTCACTTTGAGCATACGGTAGCTGTTACACCGGACGGGATGGAAATTTTCACGAAGCTGGATGCGTAGGTGATGAACGTGAAAGAGCGCTCAGCGCCGCAAATCGGTCAGTTGGTGAAAGTTCTCAAAGGCAGGGATGCCGGTGCGATTTATGTGATTGTCGGGATTCTGGACGACAAATTCGTCTGGATCGCGGACGGAAACAAACGGAAGTTTGATGGACCCAAACGTAAAAATGCCCAGCATCTTGAACTACTGCCCATAGTTAGCAGCGAGGTTGTTCATAGTTTGCAGGAAAGCGGACGGGTGACGAACGGGAAACTGCGGCATGCAGTTCTTGCTTATCAGAAGTCCGCCAATTCTATGGCTGAAGAGAAAGGAGACTGACTGTGGCTAAAGAAGATGTCATTGAAGTCGAAGGTACGGTCATTGAACCGTTGCCGAATGCAACCTTTAGAGTAGAGTTGGAGAATGGTCATCAAATTCTCGCTCACGTTTCCGGGAAGTTGCGGATGCACTTTATCCGCATTTTGACGGGAGACAAAGTGGTCGTTCAGCTTTCGCCATATGATTTGACGAAAGGCCGGATCACTTACCGCAAATAGACTATACCCATTACGGTAAAGTTGTGGTACAATATTCAGGTTGAGTTGTTTCAGAGAGTAGTTTATGATTAGAATGCGTGCGATTGGATTTTTGCTTTCGCAAAATAAGAACGTATGCTTTCGATCCCAGTTTTACTTCTGTAAAACTTTTAGGAGGTAATCAGCATGAAGGTAAGACCTTCTGTAAAGCCGATTTGCGAAAAATGCAAAGTCATTCGTCGCAAAGGCAATGTCATGGTGATTTGCGAAAATCCGAAACACAAACAAAAACAAGGTTAATTGAAGGGGGTGTAGCGTAAAATGGCACGTATTGCTGGTGTGGATTTGCCACGTGATAAACGCGTTGAGATCGCCTTAACTTACATTTTCGGAATCGGTAAAACGACTTCCCAGAAAATCCTGAAAACAACAGGCATCAATCCGGACACTCGTGTTCGTGATTTGACGGAAGATGAGGTTAGCAAACTACGCGAAACGATCGACAAAACGGTCAAGGTTGAAGGTGACCTGCGTCGTGAAATTTCCTTAAATATTAAACGTTTGATCGAAATTGGCTGCTACCGCGGAGTGCGTCATCGTCGCGGCTTGCCGGTTCGCGGACAACGTACGAAAACGAATGCCCGTACTCGTAAGGGTCCTCGTCGTACTGTAGCGAACAAGAAGAAATAAGAAGGGGGGATAACAGACAATGGCTAAACCAAAGAAAGTCGTACGTACGAAACGTCGTGACCGGAAAAATATTGAATCTGGTGTGGCTCATATCCGCTCCACGTTCAATAACACGATCGTCACCATTACGGATCCACACGGTAACGCGATTTCCTGGGCGAGCTCCGGCGGTCTTGGATTCAAAGGTTCCCGTAAGTCGACTCCGTTTGCTGCGCAAATGGCTGCTGAATCTGCTGCCAAAGCTGCGATGGAACATGGCATGAAAACCGTTGAGGTTATGGTTAAAGGCCCTGGTGCCGGCCGTGAGGCCGCTATCCGCTCCTTGCAAGCGGCAGGCCTTGAAGTCAACATGATCAAAGACGTTACTCCAATTCCTCATAACGGCTGCCGTCCTCCAAAACGCCGCCGCGTTTAATGAAGCCGCGCTGAAGCCGTGGTATAACACCAGCGTCAATTGGGAACAATGGATGTTTAGGCATACTACGTTACGAACTTCAGCACCTTAGGCAGATTGAAAGGAACGACGTTTTGAAGGAGGGGTACTTTCGTGATAGAAATCGAAAAGCCAAAAATCGAGACCGTAGAAGTTAACGATGAAGGCACCTATGGGAAATTTGTAGTAGAACCACTTGAACGTGGGTATGGCACCACACTGGGCAACTCGCTTCGCCGGATTTTGCTCTCTTCTCTGCCGGGTGCTGCGGTAACCTCGGTCCAAATCGATGGAGTTCTGCATGAATTCGCGACCGTACCGGGCGTTATGGAGGACGTTACGGAGATCATCCTGAACCTGAAAGCACTCTCGCTGAAAATTCATTCGGATGAGGAGAAGATCCTCGAAATCGATGCAGAAGGCGAAGGTGTTGTTACGGCAGGAGATATCCGTGCGGACAGCGATGTGGAAATTTTGAATACGGATCTGCATATTGCTACGCTTGAACCGGGTTCGAGACTTCACATGCGCATCTACGCAGGCCGCGGACGTGGTTACGTTCAGGCAGATCGAAATAAACGAGATGATCAACCGATCGGTGTCATTCCCGTCGATTCGATCTATACCCCGATTACTCGGGTCAATTACGTGGTAGAGAATACCCGGGTTGGCCAAGTGACCAACTACGACAAGCTTACGCTTGAAGTGTGGACCGATGGCAGTATCAGACCTGAAGAAGCGGTAAGCCTCGGCGCGAAAATTTTGACCGAGCATCTCTTCTTGTTCGTAGGCCTTACGGACGAAGCGAAAGACGCGGAAATCATGGTCGAGAAGGAAGAAGACAAGAAAGAAAAAGTGCTTGAAATGACGATTGAAGAGCTTGATCTCTCCGTTCGTTCCTATAACTGCCTCAAACGTGCCGGTATCAATACGGTACAAGAGCTTACGACGAAAACCGAAGAAGATATGATGAAGGTACGTAACCTTGGTCGCAAATCTTTGGAGGAAGTTCAAGAGAAGCTCCAAGAGTTAGGTTTGGGATTGCGCACTGAAGAATAAGTTGACTTGAATCGTTTTAGCGAAGGAGGGAAAACTCATGGCATACCAAAAGTTGGGCCGCGATTCCAGCGCACGTAAAGCATTGTTCCGTGACCTGGTAACCGACCTGTTCTTATACGAACGCATCCAAACGACGGAAGCGAAAGCGAAAGAAGTTCGTTCGATCGCTGAGAAGCTGATCACCAAGGCAAAACGTGGTGACCTGCATGCCCGTCGTCAAGTGGCAGCTTACGTTCGTCGCGAATCGATCGACGGCGAGCAGGATGCAATCCAAAAGCTGTTCACCGAACTGGCAACTCGTTATTCCAGCCGTCCAGGCGGATACACTCGTATCCTGAAGCTGGGACCTCGCCGCGGCGACGCTGCTCCTATGGTTTATCTGGAACTGGTAGATCGCGCGTAATTCGGGGGTTCCCCATTTCTTGCGTGTAAAACTCTCTGTCGGCTCGCCTTACGGCTAAGCTTTCGGAGAGTTTTTTTATTGAACTGAAGGTGTGGCCTTGAGAAAGGAAGGAACCGATGCGCAACTTGCTGATGACCGTCAGCTATGACGGAACCAACTATTTCGGCTTTCAGACCCAACCGGGCGGAAATACGGTTCAGGATCATATCGAGGGAGCCATCCGCCATTTAACGGGAGAAACGGTGAAAATTCATGGCTCGGGACGAACCGATGCCGGGGTGCATGCGAGACAGCAGCCTTTTCATTTTCACACCGATTCGCGAATTCCTGTGGAACGTTGGTGTTTGGCGCTTAACGCGCGGCTCCCTTCTGATATCCGCGTGTTGACGGCTCGGGAGGTCCCTCTGACCTTCCATTCACGGCATTCGGCCAAACGGAAAACCTACCGCTACTCCATTAATACCAACCGATTCCCGGATGTGTTCCAACGGAACTATCAGTTTCATCATCCCGGACAACTCAATGTTGATGCTATGCAGGCAAGTCTGCCGTATTTGGTTGGTACCCACGACTTCACTTCGTTCGCCTCGCGTCAGTCCACGAAGCTAAGCCATGTTCGTACGATATATGATGCCCGGATCGTGGTGGATTCATTAGCAAAAATACCTGGAACAACGGGCCAGGGGATTGTCCATTTTTATGTCACGGGGAGCGGATTCCTGCAGCATATGGTCCGAATCATCGTTGGCACCTTAATCGAGATCGGTGAAGGCAAACGTACGCCTGAATCGATCCAGGCGATTTTGGAGGCGAAAGACCGGACTGCCGCAGGCCCAACGGCCGAGAGCAAAGGGCTGATGCTCTGGAGTGTGGAATACGAAGAAGAAGATTTGTGTGATTGAAGCGGTTGCGGCTGGAAGCTTGATTTTTTCGGGATAACCTTTGAAAAAGGCTTGCGTATTAACTAGGCTTCCTGTAAAATAAAAGTTGTGTTTTCTTGATGGCTATCCCACAGCCCCCAGTCAAGAAAGCCGCTTAAACAAGAATTTTATGCTTGCTAAACATGAATGAAACGATCGAAGATAAATCTGCTGACTTTGGTCAAGCGACCCGAAGAGCATGATCGTGTTCAGCAGGATGAACCATTTCGGACGAATTTGAAGGAGGATCTTTACATGCGTACCACTTATATGGCGAAGCCAGGCGAAGTAGAGCGCAAATGGCACATCATCGATGCCGAAGGCAAAACGCTGGGCCGCTTGGCTAGCGAAGCTGCAGCTCTTATCCGCGGTAAACACAAACCACAATTTACTCCACATGTTGACTGCGGCGACTTTGTGATCGTCATCAACGCGGAGAAAATCGCCCTGACCGGCAAAAAGCTCGATAACAAAAAATATTATCGTCATTCCCTGCATCCGGGCGGTTTGAAAGTGACTGTTGCCAAGGATTTGCTGAGAACGAAACCTGAACGTGTAATTGAGTCCGCCGTTCACGGCATGCTGCCTAAAACTCGCCTTGGCGAGAAAATGAAGCTGAGACTGAAAGCTTACGCGGGCACTGAGCATCCACATGCGGCACAAAAACCTGAAGTTTACGAACTTCGCGGATAATTAAAAGGGAGGACAGTTTCATGGCACAAGTACAATACTATGGGACAGGTCGTCGTAAACATTCGGTAGCTCGTGTTCGCCTTGTACCGGGTGAAGGACGCATTGTCATCAATAAACGCGACATCAACGATTATTTTGGTCTGGAAACGCTGAAGCTGATCGTAAAACAACCGCTGACTTTGACGGAAACGCTGGGTAACTACGACGTGATCGTCATCGCTCATGGCGGCGGTATCTCCGGTCAAGCTGGCGCAATCCGTCACGGGATTTCCCGCGCACTGCTCAAAGCAGATCCGGAACTCCGTCCTGCATTGAAGAAAGCAGGCTTCTTGACGCGTGACCCACGGATGAAAGAACGGAAGAAATACGGCCTCAAAGCAGCTCGCCGTGCTCCTCAGTTCTCGAAACGTTAATCTTTATATTGCATACGAAAGTCCCTTTCCGTTTTGGAAAGGGGCTTTTTTGCGTTTATATTGAAGGTTTCTTCGGACTTTTTTTCATTTTGGATTTTTTAGTATTGACTTCTAGGGGGAATGCCATATACTTTTAAATATAATTCAAATCTGATTAGTTGGAATAATCGTATGCCTTGTTTAACCTGATGCGGGAGGTCTGAAGAAAAGTGAATTTATTGGAAAAAGAGCAGTTAATTGCGGCCAGGGCCGAGGAATTTGAGTCGTTATCCCCCCAAGAAATCCTCGCCTGGGCGGTAGAGACGTTTCCGAATATCGCCTTTGCCTGCAGCTTTGGGGCTGAGGATGTCGTTTTGGTCGATATGCTGCAGCAAATCAGCCCGTCTACCGACATTTTTTACTTAGACACGGATTTTCATTTTAAAGAGACTTATGAGACGCGGGACGCGATTGCGGCCAAATACGGACTGGAATTTGTACGGGTATCCCCTACGTTAACGCCGGAGGAACAGGCGCAGAAGTATGGGGAGGAACTGTGGAAGTCGGATCCTAACGCTTGCTGCAACCTGCGTAAGGTTGAGCCGCTGACGCGGGTGTTGGGCCGCTACGAGGCATGGATCACAGGGATTCGCCGCGACCAGGCGCCAACCCGGGCAAATGCGAAGAAAATTGAATACGACACTAAGTTTGGTCTGGTGAAGTTTAATCCTATCGCCAACTGGACCTCGGACGATGTATGGAACTACATTCGCGAGCATCAGCTCATTTATAATCCTTTGCACGACCGCAATTATCCTAGCATTGGCTGCGAACATTGTACCCGTCCGGTAATGCCAGGAGAAGATCCACGCGCAGGACGCTGGTCTGGAACGGAAAAGACGGAATGCGGACTACATCAATAAACGGTGAGGAGAAAAAAATCAGAAGTGGGGGAGATACGGGTGACGTCAATATTACCGCATGGTGGGAGCCTGATTAACCGGGTTGTGACCGGACCACAACGAGAAAGCCTCCTGGAACAGGCGAAGGGCCTTTCGGCCATTCTCATTAATAACTGGACGATTTCGGACCTGGACCTCATTGGGGTGGGGGCATTTTCGCCATTAACCGGGTTTATGAACGAAGACGATTATCGGTCGGTTGTCGATCGCATGAGGCTGGCTGACGGAACGGTATGGAGCATCCCGATTACCCTCTCCGTAGCCCGGGTACAAGCGGAAAGCCTGGAAATTGGAGAACAGGTCGCGTTGGTTGGTGAGCAGGACGGCGTTGTTTACGGTCTGCTTGAGATTGGCAGTATCTATTCCGTTGATCAGGCAGAGGAAGCACGCAAAGTGTTCAAAACCGATGATCCTGCACATCCCGGAGTGAAGAAGCTGCTGGAACGTTCGCCTTACTACGTTGGCGGTTCGATTCAGGTGTTGAACCGGCCCGAACCGGCGCGGTTTAAGGAGTTTTATTTTGATCCGGCGGAGACGCGGCGGATCTTTGCAGAGAAGGGTTGGAGAACGGTGGTAGGGTTCCAGACCCGCAATCCGGTTCACCGGGCGCATGAATATATTCAGAAGAGTGCGATGGAAATCGTGGATGCGCTATTCCTTAATCCGCTGGTCGGCGAGACCAAATCCGACGATGTACCAGCCGATGTTCGGATGAAGAGCTATTTAACGCTGCTGAAACACTATTATCCGGCAAATCGTACTTTTCTAGGGGTGTTCCCGGCAGCAATGCGTTATGCTGGACCACGTGAAGCGATTTTTCATGCGATGGTGCGCAAAAACTACGGATGCACGCATTTTATCGTGGGTCGCGACCATGCAGGGGTTGGCGATTACTACGGAACGTATGAGGCCCAAGAGATCTTCTCGAACTTCACCTCGGAGGAGTTGGGCATCACGCCGCTGTTCTTTGAACATAGCTTTTTCTGCACGAAATGCGGGAATATGGCTTCCAGCAAGACCTGTCCGCATCCGAAAGAAGATCACCTAACCTTGTCCGGAACGAAGGTGCGCGGTTTGCTGCGCGATGGGGTTTGTCCGCCGCCGGAATTTACCCGGCCGGAGGTTGCCGAGGTCCTGATCGAAGGGATGAAGCAGCAGGTTCAACCAACTTAATTCACGGGGGTTAGCTTAGCCCTGCATGAGTCATATTTGTCCACCTTGTCCCATATCATGAGTAATGTCATGAAGGGAGAAAGGTGGCTTTTTTATGCGCGATCGAGATAAGGTGACGTTATGGATTTCTCTGAACCACATCAAAATAGCGCTGATCGGCGTGGGTCTGGCTGCCGTGATCCTTGGGTTGGCCTTCTACCGAGTGCCGGCGCAGAAAGCTTGGAATTATTGGAGCCTCCCGCTGGCGGGTCAAGTGATCGCCCTGGATGCTGGCCATGGCGGACCGGATGGCGGAGCCAGCAGTAAACAGGGGCTGATCGAGAAAGACATCAATCTCGCCGTCTCTTTATATCTGCGCGATTATTTGCAGCAGGCGGGTGCGGTTGTCGTCATGACCCGCGAGGAGGACAAGGACTTGGCAGCGGCGGACACGAAGGGCTACAGCAAACGGAAGACCGAGGATTTAATGACCCGGGTCCGTTTTATTGAGGAACAGCAGGCCGATCTGCTCGTGAGTATACACATGAACAGCATTCCTTCTCCGCGCTGGCGAGGCGCGCAAACGTTCTATTACCCTAATCATGCGGATAACGCAAATCTGGCTGCGCTCGTACAGGAAGAGCTTCGACGGAATCTGGAGAACACTGACCGGGTTGCGAACCGTGCGGATAAGAAGGTGTATCTGATTGAAGCGATGAAGATTCCAGCTGTCCTGGTGGAGGTGGGGTTCTTGTCGAATCCAGAGGAAGCGGGGCTGCTTGGGACGGAATCGTACCAGCGGAAAGTAGCCGCTTCCATTTATCAGGGGATCTTGCGATATTATTCTGGAGAAAAAGTACAAACCCCGGCAGAGGATGTCAGGTAATGTTATAATAGACCTAACTATCTGATGAAGTCGAGGTGCTGTCAGTGATTACGAAGGAGCAGCTTCAGGCAACGTTACGCCCGGTTGCAGAACCAACCACAGGTCTCAGTCTAGTCGACCTCCAGTGGATTCGCGATATCATGATTAAGGAAGACCGCGTCTCATTAACCGTTGTCGGCTTTGAGAAAGGCAGTGCGGCACAGGTGGAAGCCGAACGGGAGATCCGCTTCCGCTTATCCGAAGCGGGGATGAAGGATGTTCATCTTCGCTTCCGTGAAGCTTCGGAGCAGGAACGCGAGGCAGCGTTTAGCGCGGCTCGTCAACCTTCGGATTCATCCCATAGTGAACGCAGCGAACTGAAGGGGCATGGGGCAGGTCTGGAAGGGGTACCGATTCTTGACCCTAGATCTGGCGTTCAATTTATTGCTGTTGCCAGCGGCAAGGGCGGAGTGGGCAAGTCTACCGTCACGGTAAATTTGGCGGCGGCCCTGGCGCGTCAAGGCAAGAAGGTGGGCTTAATTGATGCCGACATCTATGGCTTTAGCGTTCCCGATATGATGGGGATCGAAGAGGCACCGCTGGTAGAGAACGGCCAAATCTTGCCCGTAGAACGCTTTGGTGTCAAGGTCATGTCGATGGGCTTCTTTATCCAGGACAATAACCCTGTGATTTGGCGGGGACCGATGCTGGGGAAAATGCTTCGGCAATTTTTCAGCGATGTCCAGTGGGGCGATTTGGATTATATGCTGCTTGATTTTCCGCCGGGTACAGGGGATATCGCTCTAGACGTACACCAGATGATTCCGCATAGCAAGGAGATTATCGTCACCACCCCGCATGCCACTGCAGCTTTTGTTGCTGCCCGGGCCGGGGCAATGGCGCTGCGCACGGAACATGAAGTGCTGGGCGTCGTCGAAAACATGGCTTACTACGAGTGCTCCAAATGCGGCGAGAAGGATTATGTCTTCGGACGCGGCGGCGGCGCTCGTTTGGCGGAGTCCTTACATACCGAATTGCTGGCGCAATTCCCGCTGGGAGCGCCGGATAACCATCCGTCCGAGCCGGACTTTTCTCCGTCGGTGTACAAAGCGGAGACCCCGGTTGGTCGGCTGTATGACGAGCTGGCACAGCGCATCGTGCTGAAATGCAAAAAAGACTGACCCTTAACGGGTCGGTCTTTTTTTGGGGGGGGGGATGAGCGTTAGCTTGCGGCTTAAGAAGATCCACCGCTGCCTTCGCCCTCTTTGCTTTGGCCGCCTTCATCACCGCTGCCTTCGTTACCGCCGCCTTCGTCCTGCTTAGGCTCTTTTTCCACCTTCGGCTGCAGTTGCTCTTGAACGACGGTTTTCAACAGCTCAAGCACTTCCAATTTGAACAACGGACTTTGCATCGCTTCCTGCATGACCGTCATGGATTGCTTGCGGTAGTCCGGCGTCTTGGTTAAATCGAGGAACATCTTCATGACTTCCGGCGATTTCAGGATTTCGCTGATCGATTTCTGATAAGTAGGGTCTTTGATCAGCTGCATATGGAGCTCTTTGCTTTGGGCGTTGATCGCCTTCGCAAAATCCCCGGCAAACTGCGGATCGGTCATGATCTTCTCGATTTCCTTCTTGTATTCCGGGGAAGTAATCGTCTCCTTGACAGCCATACGCACCTCATTGGAGGTTTGGGACGGGAGAATCATCTTCACCCCAAACGTTCCGCCTCCGCTGCTTCCTCCGGATCCGCCCGACCCGGAACCGGAATCAGAACCGGACTCCGAACCGGATTCTGAGCCGCTGCTTCCGCTTCCACTTTCGCTGCTGCTTGGAGGATTGCTTAACGCCTCATATATAGCCTTTTTACCTTCGTCAGTCTTAAGAATATCGATAACCATCGATTTCGTTTCTTTATATCCCCCACCCTGGGAAGAGGAGGGGGAGCTTTGTTCAGAACCGCAGGCTGCAAGCGGAAGAGTGAATGTACATAAGAAGCATAAAATCCAACGGGTACCCCGCCATTTCATGGTTCCCTTCCTCCTTATCATCATTGCTAAAGTTAGTATGCGGCTTAAAAACGGAAATATCCCAACGAAAAGCTTAAAAACAATGGTTTTTTACCGGGATCGTTGGTAAAATATTTCGTTAGTGGAGGTGGAAGGGGCTTGAACTTAAAAAAGTGGCTTTACTTATTTGGGACAACCTTAGCCGTAGGGGCGGCGGGGTCGCTGATGGTCGGGCTGTTGCTGCAATGGACCGATACCCTGCAATATAAAGGCCTGACCGATATTTTGGTCAATGTCGGGATATTACTTGGCGTTGGCATTATGGTTAGCGTGTATTCCCAAATGGGCTTTTTCGCATATTTAATGATCAATTATATGGGGAACGGTGTCTTCTCCAGAAGAACATGGCAATATGTGCAGCTGGTCTTAACCGCTTTAGCGCTGCTGGAGCTGATGTTCCTGCGGATATTCGTGGGCGGCGAGAAGAACGGGTTTTCCGACCTGATCCTTGGCATTATCATTCTTATTGTGGCTGTGGGAACTGCGTTTTATAAGGCCAAATTGACGAATGCAACCGCCTGGATTCCCACGTTGTTCTTTATGATTGCAGTTACGATCGTGGAAACTGTCGGCGTATTGAAGATTGGTGTCAATTCCGCGACGGCTTGGATTGTTGCGCCATTAATCGCATGTAATGCTTACCAGATCTTAATTCTACAGCGAGTGTTGAACTCTGGAAATTCAGAAACACAAAAAAGCCCAGCCTAAACTGGGCTTTTTTGCTACAAATTCACAAACCGACAGCGTATTCCAACTGCTTCTTCAGCCACGCTTGATCGCGGACTTCGTTGCCTTGAACGCTGGCTTCCTGCAGCAGATCCGTTACGGTCACAAACTCATAGCCTTGCTTCCGCAGCTCATCGATGATGATCGGCAACGCCTCGTGCGTCTGCTTCACCGAATCGCTGGCATGCAGGAGAACGATATCTCCGGGATGGGCTTTCTTAACGACGCGGTCAACGATGGTTTGAACCCCTTTGTTCATCCAATCCTGGGAGTCAGTATCCCATTGGATGACTTTGTAGCCTTGGCTTGCAGCAATTCTAAGCACGCGCTTATCGAAGTCGCCGTTCGGAAGCCGCAGCAGCTTGGGAGGTTGGCCTGTCACTTCGGTCAAAATCGTATGAGAGGTAGAAATTT
>NZ_JBLADV010000002.1:387500-572500 GCF_047200555.1 Paenibacillus sp. MB22_1 | reverse complement strand
GAGTGAAGTCGATTCAGGGGTAGGGGAGCGTTGTATGCGGGTTGAAGGTTGACCGGAAGGACAGCTGGACTTCATACAAGTGAGAATGCCGGTATGAGTAACGAAAAGATCAGTGAGAATCTGATCCGCCGAAAGCCTAAGGGTTCCTGAGGAAGGTTCGTCCGCTCAGGGTAAGTCGGGACCTAAGGCGAGGCCGAAAGGCGTAGTCGAAGGACAACAGGTAGAAATTCCTGTACCACCGTAATCCGTTATGAGCGATGGGGTGACGCAGTAGGGTAGTGACGCGAGCTGATGGATGCTCGTCCAAGCAGTGAGGCTGGTGTGTAGGCAAATCCGCACACCGATAAGGCTAGGCTGTGATGGGGAGGGAAAATTTACAGTACCGAAGGTCATGATCTCACACTGCCAAGAAAAGCCTCTAGCCAGGAGAAGGTGCCCGTACCGCAAACCGACACAGGTAGGCGAGAAGAGAATTCTAAGGCGCGCGGAAGAACTCTCGTTAAGGAACTCGGCAAAATGACCCCGTAACTTCGGGAGAAGGGGTGCCTCGGTAGGGTGAATAGCCCGAGGGGGCCGCAGTGAAAAGGCCCAAGCGACTGTTTAGCAAAAACACAGGTCTGTGCGAAGCCGCAAGGCGAAGTATACGGGCTGACGCCTGCCCGGTGCTGGAAGGTTAAGGGGAGCGGTTAGGAGGAATACCTCCGAAGCTGTGAACCGAAGCCCCAGTAAACGGCGGCCGTAACTATAACGGTCCTAAGGTAGCGAAATTCCTTGTCAGGTAAATTCTGACCCGCACGAATGGCGTAACGACTTGGGCGCTGTCTCAACGAGAGATCCGGTGAAATTTTAATACCTGTGAAGATGCAGGTTACCCGCGACAAGACGGAAAGACCCCATGGAGCTTTACTGCAGCTTGATATTGGACTTGGATACGATTTGTACAGGATAGGTGGGAGCCTAGGAAGCCGGAGCGCCAGCTTCGGTGGAGGCGCCGTTGGGATACCACCCTGATCGTATCTAGGTTCTAACCTGGTACCGTGATCCGGTACGGGGACAGTGTCAGGTGGGCAGTTTGACTGGGGCGGTCGCCTCCTAAAGAGTAACGGAGGCGCCCCAAGGTTCCCTCAGAATGGTTGGAAATCATTCGAAGAGTGCAAAGGCAGAAGGGAGCTTGACTGCGAGACTGACAAGTCGAGCAGGGACGAAAGTCGGGCTTAGTGATCCGGTGGTACCGCATGGAAGGGCCATCGCTCAACGGATAAAAGCTACCCTGGGGATAACAGGCTTATCTCCCCCAAGAGTCCACATCGACGGGGAGGTTTGGCACCTCGATGTCGGCTCATCGCATCCTGGGGCTGAAGTAGGTCCCAAGGGTTGGGCTGTTCGCCCATTAAAGCGGTACGCGAGCTGGGTTCAGAACGTCGTGAGACAGTTCGGTCCCTATCTGTCGTGGGCGCAGGAAATTTGAGAGGAGCTGTCCTTAGTACGAGAGGACCGGGATGGACGCACCGCTGGTGCACCAGTTGTTCCGCCAGGAGCACAGCTGGGTAGCTAAGTGCGGACGGGATAAGCGCTGAAAGCATCTAAGCGTGAAGCCCCCCTCAAGATGAGATTTCCCCGTATGTAAGACCCCTTGAAGACGACAAGGTTGATAGGCCTGAGGTGGAAGTGCCGTAAGGCATGGAGCTGACAGGTACTAATCGGTCGAGGGCTTATCCAAAAAATAAAATGCAAATCTAGTTTCGTATCCAGTTTTCAAGGATTCAACCTTGAACCGATTTTTAGCTGCACGCCTTTTATAAGGTTTGATCTTTTGCTGAAGCGGAAAGCGCGGAAGTAAAAGCAGCGCAAAAATCATGTTTGGTGGCAATGGCGGAGGGGTTCCACTCGTTCCCATCCCGAACACGACCGTTAAGCCCTCCAGCGCCGATGGTACTTGGACCGAAGGGTCCTGGGAGAGTAGGACGCTGCCAAGCAATGTTCCCCGATAGCTCAGTCGGTAGAGCACTCGACTGTTAATCGAGTTGTCACAGGTTCGAGTCCTGTTCGGGGAGTCAAATCCCCAGAAAGTTACGATTTGCTTCGAAGCATATTCCGATTACTTTCTGGGGACCCCAAAAATTTGCTCTCATAGCTCAGTAGGTAGAGTGCATCCATGGTAAGGATGAGGTCACCGGTTCGATCCCGGTTGAGAGCTTCCCTACATATGGCCCGTTGGTCAAGGGGTTAAGACACCTCCCTTTCACGGAGGTAACAGGGGTTCGAATCCCCTACGGGTCACCATCTTCTTTCATATGTAGTCCCAGATATCTGGAGGCTTAGCTCAGCTGGGAGAGCATCTGCCTTACAAGCAGAGGGTCGGGGGTTCGATCCCCTCAGCCTCCACCATAAATATTGGGGATTAGCCAAGCGGTAAGGCAACGGACTTTGACTCCGTCATGCATAGGTTCGAATCCTATATCCCCAGCCATTTTTCTAAGTAAGAGCCATTAGCTCAGTTGGTAGAGCACCTGACTTTTAATCAGGGTGTCGAAGGTTCGAGTCCTTCATGGCTCACCAGTTTTCCTTGCGCGTGTGGCGGAATTGGCAGACGCACTAGACTTAGGATCTAGCGTCTTTGACGTGGGGGTTCAAGTCCCTCCACGCGCACCATCTATGCGCGGACGTGGCTCAGCGGTAGAGCATCGCCTTGCCAAGGCGAGGGTCGCGGGTTCGATTCCCGTCGTCCGCTCCATCTTAATACGCGCCCTTAGCTCAGCTGGATAGAGCGTTTGACTACGAATCAAAAGGTCAGGAGTTCGAATCTCTTAGGGCGCGCCACTTTTTCAATTTCATATTTCACCTTATTGACGGGATGTAGCTCAGCTTGGTAGAGCACCTGGTTTGGGACCAGGGGGTCGCATGTTCGAATCGTGTCATCCCGACCATCTCTTTAAGGTGCGGGTGTAGTTCAATGGTAGAACTCCAGCCTTCCAAGCTGGTAGCGTGGGTTCGATTCCCATCACCCGCTCCATACATAACAGCAACATCATCGGATAAGATGATGTTTTTTGTTATAATTTTAACCTTATTACCATTGCGGCCTTCCTCCCGGGTATAAAAGTTTTCTATTGACGCCTTATACCCTTGCGTTTTACTGCTTTACCGTGTTAAGGTAAGTAAAGTTGCGACGGAATCGAATCCGCAGTCATAGCGTCCAAGAATTTCTTACAAATTAAGTGAAGATTTTCAGGTCAGTTTGTTGTATGATGTTAGGAAACGCTTGGCGCACGTCATTAGGTCTAACCGACAAAGATCATGACCATGCTGAATTTAGCATGCTGCATTGGGATGAAAAGGGGGAGAAACATGACAGAGTTAACGGTTACCGCAGGTAAAGGCAACTCGAATAACCTGCTTCGGCGCGACATTCGTTTTTTGGGCAATATTCTAGGAGAGGTCCTGGTGCATCAGGGCGGCAATGAGCTCTTGGATATTGTCGAGAAGATACGTGAAGCCAGTAAATCCCTGCGGGCTGTATTTTTACCGGAGTTACATGAAGAGTTTAAGGGAATGATCAATTCTTTAGAACCCGGCATCCGTCATCAGGTGATTCGTGCATTTGCGATCTATTTCCAATTAGTGAATATTGCGGAGCAGAACCACCGCATTCGCCGTAAACGCGATTATGAGCGTTCTGCAGGGGAAGAGGTTCAGAGCGGTACGATCGAGGCCGCTGTCCGCGATTTGAAGGAAAAGGGTTTTAGTTATAGCGAAGCTCAGGAGCTCCTGAGCGGCATGTCTCTGGAGCTGGTCATGACCGCCCACCCAACGGAAGCGATGCGCCGTGCGATTCTGGACATCCACAAACGGATCGCTGACGATGTCATGCAGTTGGATAACCCCACGCTGACCTTCCGCGAACGGGAGCAATTGCGGGAGAAGCTGCTTAACGAGGTCATTACCCTTTGGCAGACCGATGAATTGCGGGATCGCAAGCCTACCGTACTGGATGAGGTCCGAAATGGGATGTACTATTTTCACGAAACCTTATTCCATGTGCTGCCTGAGGTTTATCAAGAACTGGAACGCTGCCTGACCAAATACTATCCAGAGCACTACTGGCACGTCCCAACGTACTTGCGCTTCGGCTCGTGGATCGGCGGCGACCGGGACGGAAATCCTTCGGTAACCTCCGACGTGACCTGGGAGACGTTGCGGATGCAACGTAAACTGGCGGTGCGCGAATATCAGCGGATTTTGTCCGATTTGTTCAAGCACCTTAGCTTCAGCACCACCATCGTGGACGTTACGGACGAGCTGATGGCTTCCATTCAGCGGGATCGCCTGCAAGTGACCCTGCGCAAAACGCAGCAATGGAACAACGAGAAGGAACCTTACCGTATTAAGCTGACGTATATGACGGAGAAGCTGCACAATGTTCTGGATGATAGCACAAAGGATACGCCAGAGCGTTATCCAAACGTAGAGGCATTTATCCAGGATTTGAAAATCATCGACCGCAGCTTGCGTCATCACTACGCAGACTATGTGGCGGATACGCATATCAAGAAGCTGATCCGTCAGGCGGAGCTGTTTGGCTTCCATACTGCCACGCTGGATATCCGTCAGCACAGTAAAGAGCATGAGAACGCCATGACGGAAATTTTGGCGAAAATGAATATTGTGGAGAACTATGCCGAGCTGGAGGAGCAAGAGAAGATTCAACTGTTGGAACGGTTGTTAAACGACCCGCGTCCATTAACTTCTCCTTATCAGGATTACTCGGAGAGCACAAGAGAATGTCTGGACGTATATCGTACGGTGTATCAGGCGCAAAAAGAATACGGCACACAGTGTATCACCAGTTACCTGATTAGTATGACAGAGGCGGCCAGCGATATCCTTGAGGTCATGGTCTTCTCGAAAGAAGTAGGCTTGTTCCGTAAAGAAGCGGACGGTACTGTCGTTTGCACGCTTCAATCGGTTCCGCTGTTCGAAACGATCGACGATCTGCACGCCGCACCAGGCATTATGCGTCAGTTGTTCAGCATGCCGATTTACCGGGAGTCGGTGGCGGCGATGAACGATCTCCAGGAAATTATGCTCGGCTACTCCGACAGTAACAAAGACGGCGGCGTAGTTACAGCAAACTGGGAGCTGCGTGTAGCCTTGAAACAAATCACAGCGACAGCCAATGAATTTGGCATTAAGCTGAAATTCTTCCACGGGCGCGGTGGCGCGCTTGGCCGCGGCGGCATGCCGCTCAACCGCAGCATCCTCGTGCAACCGCCGGAGACGATCGGCGGCGGTATCAAGATCACGGAGCAAGGCGAAGTGATCTCGTCACGTTATTCCTTGCGTGGTATCGCGTACCGCAGCTTGGAGCAGGCGACTTCGGCGCTGATCACCGCAGCGATTCAAGCGAAGCTGCATCAAGATCAAGGGCCAAGCGCAGAAGAACAACGCTGGGAAGAGATCATGAGCGGCATTTCCGAGACATCGCTTCAGAAATATCAGGACCTGGTTTTCCGAGAGCCGGATTTCTTGAAGTTCTTCCGTGAGTCAACGCCATTGGTCGAAGTGGGTGAGCTGAATATCGGCTCCCGTCCATCCAAGCGGAAGAACAGTGATCGGTTTGAGGATTTGCGGGCAATTCCTTGGGTGTTTGCCTGGACGCAAAGCCGGTATTTGTTCCCGGCATGGTATGCGGCTGGAACCGGCCTGTATAATTTCTATCAAAATAATGAAGAGAACCTCAAGGTTCTTCAGGATATGTATCAGAACTTCTCGTTCTTCCGCACGGTGATCGATACCTTGCAATTTGCGTTGAGTAAAGCGGACTTGGTCATCGCGAAGGAATACGCCAAGATGTGCAAGGATGATGAAGTGAGGGAGCGGATCCTGGGTCAAATTGAAGAGGAATTCCATTTGACGCGGGAAATGGTGCTGAAGATTTGCGGGATTTCAGAAATTTTCGACAACCTTCCTGGCCTGCAAGAATCAATCCGATTGCGTAATCCTTATGTTGATCCGCTGAGCTATTTACAGGTGCAGCTGTTAACGGAATTGCGGTCTGCGCGTGAAAAAGGGCAGGATGATGCCGAACTGTTACGTGAAGTGCTGCTTACGATTAACGGAATTGCTGCCGGACTCCGGAATACGGGCTGATCCATTATTGGCTCAGGATAGGGATGCCAAGCCAGACCTTCTTCATAAGAAGGTCCGGCTTTTTTGCTGTTGGCTTGGCTGGATGTATTGCATTTTGGGATAAGTTGCTTTAACATTTGAATGAAGTGCCGACGACTGGAAGTACCCTTTCAAGGATTTAATGGTCAGGATTCGGATCAAGGACGACCTATTACATTGCCTTAGACCAAGGGACGAATAGCCGGACAGGCAGGGTACAAGTACCTGAGCCCTTCCAACCGATTTGGGGGAAAATATGGTGGTGGAACATTTCGATGCAAGACTGGTGAAGCTGGCCCGTAAAGGGGATCAGGAAGCCTTCGCCGAACTTGTTGATCTATATAAGGATAAGCTTTATCATCTCGGATACCGGATGCTGTCCAACCGGCACGAAGCGGAAGATGTCGTGCAGGAGACGTTCTTAAGGGTATATAAAAACTGGAACCGCTACGACGAAAAACAGAAGTTCTCAACCTGGATTTACCGGATCGCGACGAACTTGTGTATTGACCGACTGCGTAAGCGGAAGCCAAGTTATTACTTGGACGCGGAGATGAACGATCAGGATGGCTTGGACGGATACACTCTGATTCCTGGGGATGAACGGACACCGGAAACGGAATACTTGCTGTCGGAAACGCAGCTAACGATTCATCAAGCGATCGAAGGCTTGCCTGCCAAATATAAGTCGGTGATCGTGCTCCGTTATTTGCAGGAACTGTCGCTGCAGGAGATCAGCGAAGTTTTGGATATGCCGGTGACCACGGTGAAGACGCGGGTTCACCGCGGACGCGAATTTTTACGTAAAAAACTGGAGCATAAAATGCTCTGAAATTTGGGCTCCGCCCGGGGAATTATTTTTTGAAACGAATTCTGCAGCATTACGTATTGTAAGGTAGGATGTAGGACGACTATGATCTTAGCCGTGCCTTCCGCATTTCGCATAGATTGATACTACTGAAAGGATTGGCTGATATGGAATGCAAACATGCCTCATCTTTGATGCATGATTATCTGGACGGCGAATTAAGCCGCGACCAAGCCGAACAGCTGAAGCAGCATCTAGACGAGTGTCCGGATTGCCTCAAGGAATTCAGGGAATTGGAACGAACCGAAATGATGTTGTTTGCCACCATCAAGCAGCATAGCAACATCTCGGCTCCCGATGAACTGGTGAACCGGATCATCAGTCAGATTCCAAGTCAACCCAAACAGCAGGCATGGATCCAGTGGATCAGACGCCATCCGGCGTTGACAGCGGCAGCAATGTTCTTGCTGGTGATGTTATTCAGCGCGGTATCGCTTTGGGATAGCGACGATCAGCTGGTCGTAAAAGGAGCGGGTCTGGATCAGGTCATCATTCAGGGCGATACGGTCACGGTACCAAGTGACGCCGTGATTGCCGGGAACTTGACCATTGAGAACGGGAAAGCCGAAATCTATGGTAAAGTTCAAGGCAACCTAACCGTAATTGATGGCTCCTATTACCAAGCCTCCACGGCGCATATTTCGGGCGAAGTTAAACAGATCGATCAAGCGCTGGACTGGATCTGGTACCGGATCATCAATACGTTTACGGAAGTCGCCTCTAGGTGATCGTAAGGCGATAATGAGTTTTTGGGCGCCCTTCCATCGGGAATTGGCGCTTTTTTTATTTTTTGGGACCAGGTAAAAATTTGCAATCGTTACGAAATGAACCTATTTTTGCTGGACGCTTGCATCTGACATGTGAACGTTATAACCTAGTATTTAGGGGAAACTTATAGAGACAGGCGTGAATGAAGCTGTACATATTGTTTCCTTGTTGGCGGGCCAAACGTCCGCAAGGAACTTTCCGGGGGTCGCAGCATGAACTATTTTGCGAATTTGACTTGGCAGGATACCATTAAGGATGTCATCGATATCCTAATTGTTACCTATATAATATATCACTTGATTTTGCTTGTCCGCGGAACACGGGCCGTTCAGTTGCTCAAGGGAATTTTAGTTCTGGTCTTTATTTGGGCCGTAAGTACCTGGTTCGACTTGTATACGCTGAAATGGCTGATGAATCAAATGTTTACGTTTGGCGTGCTGGCGATCTTCATTATTTTCCAACCGGAGCTTAGACGTGCGCTGGAGCAGCTTGGCCGGGGCAAGCTGTTCGGGCGAAACAGCGCGGACGAGGAAGAGTTTGGCAAAGAGATCGGTGAAATTATAAAAGCCGTGAATTATTTATCGCGCCGGAAGATTGGGGCTCTGATCGTGTTTGAACGCGATACGGGGTTAAATGAATATACCGAATCGGGAATTCCGATGCAGTCGATTATTTCTTCGCAGCTGCTGATCAACATCTTTATCCCAAATACGCCGCTTCATGATGGAGCCGTGATTATTCAAGGCCACCGGATCTCTGCGGCCGCCTGTTATTTGCCGCTGTCGGAGAATCCGTTCATCAGTAAGGAGTTGGGTACAAGGCACCGGGCAGCGATCGGAATTAGTGAGGTCGGAGATGCTGTCTCGATCGTCGTGTCGGAGGAGACGGGACAAATTTCGCTTGCGATTGACGGTCAGGTCGTCAGGGACATTAACGAGGAGTCGTTGATTTCCAAGCTGTATGCGGAATTAGGTCCGAACTCGCGCACCCAAGACAAGCGCAGCCCGTTCCGTAGACGGAAGGAGGCCGACAAAAATGGATAAATGGCTAACTCACAACAATTTTGCCAAGGTCCTTGCGCTGGTGTTTAGTATCATGTTGTGGGCGATGGTTCATTTGGACAGCGGGACTCCCGTAGACTCCACTACCTTGGCGCAGTCGCGTTACATCGACAACGTCAAAATCGAAGTGACCGGATTTGACGAGGACAAATACGTTTTGTACGATCTGGATCCCAGCACCGTGCGTATGGAAGTGAAGGGGAAACGGATCGATTTGACGACGAATTTCTCGGATTATAAGGCGAGGCTAAATCTGGAAAATCTGGGACCTGGGACATTTACCCTTCCTTTAACCCATGAGCTTCCTCCTGGGGTCCAACTGGTCTCCATGGAACCCTCCATCGTAAAGGTAACGATTGAAGCGAAGGAAACCCGGACGATTCCCGTGACCATTGTCACGAAAGGGGAGCCGGCCGACGGTTTAGTGCTTGGGACGCCAATTGTTGCCGGGAGCGGCACCGTTGATGTGACCCTGCCGGCGAGTGAGGCGCAGGAGCTGAGCAAAGTCGAAGGTACGGTGGATGTGACGGGACTGAAGGAATCCGTTAAAGGCAAAAGCGTCAAACTGACAGCATATGATAAGCAAGGGATGCCCATGGAGAATGCGAAGATTTCACCTAGTTCCGTGGTTGTAGACATCCCAATCAATAAGCTATACAAAAATGTGCCGATCGAAATACGCAAAACCGGGCAATTACCTTCCGGATACGTCTTAACCGATGTGGAGATTGACGTAGAGGGAGTCGTTCTATACGGTACAAAGGAAGCGTTGGAGGGTATATCCTCCTATCCGTTGACGGTGGATCTAAGCCGTTATAACGGTTCGAATGAGACTAAATACTCGGTGGACTTGACTCCTCCAAAAGGTTTTGAGAAAATCGAGCCGAGCTCTGCCACGATCACATTGCATGTAATGCCCGGAGGACAGAAGCAGCTGGACGACATCCCGATCACGTTGAAAAATGTCGGATCCATGTACGATGTCAAGTGGATCCGGCCAACTGAGCCGAGCTTGAGTCTGACAGTGATTGGGGCCAGCGTGGTGTTGGACGCGCTCCAGCCGGAGAACATTCAGTTGACCGCTGATCTCGCACATCTGGGGGCGGGGACGCATACGATCCCGATTGAGATTAAATTGCCGGAGGGTGTGGCTCTGGCCGACCCGAACACTTCATTGTCCGTGGACGTGGAGCTGACGGAGAAAGGAAATCCAACCTCCGGTGTTCCTGTGGAGCATCCAAATCCGTCAGACGGTACACAAAGCCCAGCCGGTAATGGATCATCGCATGGATCGCCATCTCATCAAGAGGATGGAAGCAATGCGACAGACGACGATACCTCAGGGAACGGTAATGGCACATAACATGAACATAAGCAGACAACGACGAACATAGACCGGTCAGACGCCTCCTGGGAGATGAGGAGAACGGTGCGGTACTGGCAAACAGTTGAAGGAGTGAAATCATGGGGAAGTATTTTGGAACGGATGGCGTAAGAGGAATTGCGAATAAAGAATTAACAGCAGAACTGGCTTACCAGATCGGCCGCTGCGGCGGTTATGTGCTTGCAGGGCAGGTACCTAAGCCCAAGGTTGTCATTGGTATGGATACGCGTATTTCCGGCGTAATGCTGGAGTCTGCGTTGGTGGCGGGGCTGTTGTCGATTGGCGCCGAAGTAATTCGACTTGGCGTCGTGACGACACCTGCGGTTGCTTATCTCACTCGCTTGCTTAAAGCGGACGCGGGCGTCATGATTTCCGCATCCCACAATCCGGTGGAGGATAACGGGATTAAGTTCTTCGGCAGTGACGGCTTTAAGCTGTCGGATGAAACGGAGCTGCAAATCGAAGAACTGCTCGACAAGGCTGTCGACGAGTTACCGCGGCCGATCGGCGGCGACTTGGGGACCGTGACGGTGGACAATGAATCGAAGCTGAAGTACCTTGAGCACTTGAAAACGACGATCAACTCCTCGTTTAAAGGGCTGAAGGTGGTGTTGGATTGCGCGAACGGGGCGGCCTATGAGCTGGCACCAAGATTGTTCCGCGAGCTGGGAGCCGAAGTGCATACGCTGGCAGCTGAGCCTAACGGGCTCAACATTAACGATCATTGCGGATCCACGCATCCGGAGCGGCTGAAGGAAGAAGTCGTTCGACTTGGCGCTCATGTAGGGCTTGCGTTCGACGGCGACGCGGACCGGTTGATTGCGATTGACGAGCTAGGTCAAGAAGTGGACGGCGACTATATCCTGTGCATCTGCGGCGATGCGATGAACAAAGCCGGTAAGCTGAAAGACAGCACGGTTGTCTCGACAGTGATGAGTAATTTTGGCTTCTATAAAGCGGCCAAGAAATTGGGGCTGGCTACCCAGCAAACTGCAGTAGGCGACCGCTATGTTATGGCGGAAATGCTGCGCGGCGGCTACAATCTGGGCGGGGAGCAGTCCGGTCACGTGATTTTCCTGGACTACAATACAACCGGGGATGGCATTTTGACGGCGATTCAGTTGGTCGATACGATGCTGGCTTCCGGCAAGCCGCTTAGCGAGCTGAAGAAGGTCATGAAGCAGTATCCGCAGGTGCTGGTGAACGTTCGCGTACAGGACAAGAGCAAGTTCGCGGGTAACGCTGTGATTGCTGAAGCGATTGCGGAAGTAGAGCAAGAATTGGGCGATAACGGGCGCGTGCTGGTTCGGCCGTCGGGAACGGAATCCCTCATCCGCGTTATGGCCGAAGGGCCGGAGAAAGCGGAGCTGGAGAAGCTGGTCGCGCAAATTGTAGAGGTTGTAGAGAAGCAGTTGGTGTAACGACCTGATTGTTTGGTTCATGATATAGGACTTTGAGAACCGCCGGACGGGTGAGGATGCCTGTCGGGCGGTTTTTGCTAGGGAGAGGGCGTCTGTTTGGCTCTCTTTTTGACGATTATCCCGTTGCATCAGGTTGAGGAGAGGTGAAAAGCAGGTGCAACTTAAGGGCATTAAATGCCTCATTCGGGTGTGTATTCACCCAGATCTGAACGAAAGGGATCATGGTGCAAAGTGTCGGGCGAAAAGGGAAATGAAGGGCCAATAAGGGACATTAGAGCCTTAAGTTCCATTAGGGTACAGGGGGACAAGCTCGACGGGAGAAGGAATTCCCGTTTTTTTCTAGACCAATAGGGTAAAAAACACGGTTCGACGAATCAGGACAAGGATAGTGTAAAATCTCTGTGGGTGTAGGAATTGGAAAAAGCGGATATAGAAAAAGAGCTTCTCCCTTGGTAAAGTGATGTTTGACGCACAAAACACCAAGAAGGAGGAAGCTCCTGTGAGCCACTTTACCACAATAATGCCGACGATGAAAGAGATTGAGCAATGGATTTTCCGGAAAATGCAGGAGGAATTCGCTCGTGCGATGAAGCAGGTACTGGAGGCGCTGGATCAGCAGATCCTGGAGCAACGGGACCGAGAGCGTTATCGAGTAAAGGACGAGCGTGAAACAAGCGTCAACACAGTGTTCGGGAATGTGCGCTTTAAGCGGAGATTGTACTGTGACCGTAGAAGCGGCAAACACGTGTATCTGCTGGATCAGCTGTTGCAATTCGAAGGGCGCGGGAAAGTCAGTCCGCATTTGGAAGAGACAGCAATCGCATTCGCAAGCCAAGGACCGTCGTACCGGGACAGCGCAAAGCGGCTGGAGCAGCTTTTGGGCTACAATGTGCTGAGCCACCAAGCGATCAGGGAAAAACTGATGGAGCGTGCGCAACAGCCGATGCCAGCGGTGAAACGGCGCGCTGCCCGCGTGCTGTTCGTGGAAGTGGATGGGCTGTACACGAAGCTGCAGCGGAGCAAAAAGCGCGGGATGGAGAACGCAATTGCAGTCGTACACGAAGGCTGGGAGAAGAACGGCAAGCGGGTACAGCTGAAGAACAAACAGCATTACCTGCATACGAGCGGCGGCAACTTCTGGGAAGGGTTCGGGGACTTTCTGGTGGAGCGTTACGAAATCGACGAGAACACGTGGCTTGTGGTGAACGGAGACGGCGCGGCGTGGATCGGGGAATGTACATCCTACTTTCACCAATGTCTGTACATGCTGGACCGCTTTCATGTGGCGCGTGATTTGAAACGCTTTGTTGGTCATTTGCCGCAGGTGTGGGAGACCGTGAGACGGTCTTTGGCCAAACAGGATGCAGCCGCGCTTATGGCGGTCCTGGAAGGCGTGTCGGAGCAAGAGATAGCGGAAGAGAACCGGAAGGATTGGAAGCCGTATAAAAGATTTCTAAAGCGGCATGAGAAGCATTTGGACGACTACCGAAAAACACTCCAGGCGAAGGGGATCGACACAAGCGGTATGCGCCCGATGGGAAGCGCGGAATCGCAGATGCGTATATTCGCCAAGCGGACGAAGCGTGGCGGGTACAGTTGGAGTGAGCGAGGCGTCAGGGCGATGCTGAGGACGATGATGAGGATTCAAGAAGCGGGCACGGTGGTAAGAACGGTTGAAGGACAAGCGAGTAAGCAGGCAACGCCGCAGCAGTCGATAAACATGCGGCAATTGCTCAAGAACGTGACGCAACCGGTCAAGGGTTGTATCGCTGGAATGATTCGCATGCTGCAAGGACCGAAGCAAAGCAGCACAACGGGTATGGCACTCAAAGCACTTCGCGGATAACGGCAAAAAATTCTGACAAATCACTTGTGTTTGATGAAAGAACGAAGCAAAGCGCTTACAAGGAAGAGGTTCCTTCGGGGTTCGCGTTCCAGGCATCTTAAATGACTGCCCACGCTAGCTTGACACTGACCAGGACAAGATGATCATTGCCAAATCGTGTGAAGGTGCATATAATTAAGCATATTCGAGCAGAGAAAGTGAGGGTAGTTAGGTTTACCGGATTTTAAGCGCCAGAACTTCATTGTGCGCGTTTCGTTTGGACCGATTTAGGAAATCGCGCGATCAAGGGAACGTTGTTGAGAAGCAGGGGCGGAAGGCTGGCTTGCAGCGACAACGGTGAATCCTTGAGGCGTTATTATCGGTTCAAGCGTACGGCAAAGCGAAGTTGACGAGGTGGAGGTGTTCGGAATGTTCGGCGGGGGCCTCCCGGTGCTGCATCGCACCGTAACCGTATCGGCAAAAGGATGGGGCGACCTTTCCCACAAACCGTGCGGGCAGATGGATAATCACATTCATAGATCGTTCATGAATGTACGTAAGCAAGTGACGCGGAAAGAGCCGCGGTAGACGGAGCAATCTGGACATTCGTGAAAAAATGAATGAAAGTTGCGTAACGTTTGAGTGATGATCAATCTGTTGATGATTGGTTGGATATATTTTTTTACAATTGAATAGTTCTGTCTCGGTGTACCGCGTAAGGCTTCTTCCGTGTTTCATTTCTTACGGCCAAAAAACCATCTTGTAAGAATGAAACGGAGGATAAATGATTATGTGTGGTATTGTTGGATACATTGGGAATCGGGATACGCAGTCGGTGTTGCTTGAGGGATTAAAGAAACTGGAGTATCGCGGGTACGACTCCGCAGGGATTGCTGTGTTTACGTCGGAGGGTCTGAAGATTGCAAAATCGCTCGGCCGTCTGGCGAACCTGGAATCCAAGCTGGAGGATGCACCGCTCAAGGGTTCGGCCGGAATTGGTCACACCCGTTGGGCTACGCACGGCAAACCGTCTGACGTGAATTCTCATCCGCATACCGATCATACCCAGAAATTTTCGGTCGTGCATAATGGGATCGTCGAAAACTATCTGGAATTGAAGGAAGAGCTGATCAGTCAAGGGTATGTCTTTGTTTCTGAAACGGATACGGAGGTCATTTCCCATCTGGTCGCTCGCGAGTATCAAGGCGATATCGTGAAGGCGGTTCAGAAGGCGATCAGCTATATGCGCGGCGCTTTTGCACTTGGGGTGCTGACGGAGTATGAACCTGACAAACTGGTGGCTGTCCGTCAAGCTAGCCCGTTGATCATTGGTCTTGGCGAAGGCGAGAACTTTATCGGCTCCGACATTCCTGCGTTGTTGAATTACACGCGGAACGTCTATATTTTGAACGATGGCGAGATGGCGGTGCTGACGAAGGATTCTGTCGAACTGATGACCATCGAAGGGAATTTTATTTCTCGGGAAATGATTCGTGTCGATTGGGACGCTGTCACCGCGGAAAAAGGCGGGTTCGATCATTTCATGCTGAAAGAGATCCACGAGCAGCCGAAGGCCTACCGGGACACGATGCTGGGCCGCATCGACGAAAGCGGACGCAAAGTCGTGTTGCCTGGCTTGAAACTGACGGACGAGAAGATCCGCAGCCTGAGAGCGATTCATATCGTTGCTTGCGGTACGGCTTATAACGCCGGTCTGGTCGGCGGGACGGCGATCGAGCAACTCGTACGCATTCCGGTGATGACGGACGTCGCTTCGGAATACCGTTACCGCTCGCCGTTGATTACGCCGGATACGCTCGTGAT
The DNA here is from genome assembly GCF_047200555.1 of Paenibacillus sp. MB22_1. NCBI lineage: Bacteria > Bacillati > Bacillota > Bacilli > Caryophanales > Paenibacillaceae > Paenibacillus > Paenibacillus sp. MB22_1. The sequence continues at coordinate 557,181 of NZ_JBLADV010000002.1, read as the reverse complement.
CGTTGTCAGCCAATCGGGCGAAACGGCCGATACGCTGGCAGCACTGCGTGAAGCGCAAGCAAACGGTGCCCATGTGCTGGCGATCACCAACGTGGTTGGCAGCTCGATTGCCCGCGATGCAGACGATGTGATCGCTACGCTCGCTGGTCCGGAAATCGCCGTCGCTTCGACGAAGGCGTATACGTCCCAGTTGATTGCCTTTTACCTGCTTGCTCTGTACATGGCTCAGGTTCGCGGTACGCAAAGCGAAGATCAAGTGGCTCATGTGATTGCGGCCATGCAGTCGCTGCCGGAGCAGGTGGAAAGCATGCTGGCTCAGGCCGATGTGGTGAAGGCTTATGCGGAGCAAATTGCTAGCAATGAGCATCTGTTCTTTATCGGTCGCGGTCTCGACTATTCCGTCGTGCAGGAAGGTTCGCTGAAGCTGAAGGAAATTTCCTACATTCACTCTGAAGCGTACGCTGCCGGTGAGTTGAAGCACGGCACCCTGGCCTTAATCGAAGAAGGCGTTCCGGTGATTGCGCTGGCAACCCAGGAATCTGTGCTGGAGAAAACCGTCAGCAACATCAAGGAAGTAAAAGCGCGCGGCGCAGAAGTCATGGCGATCACGCACGAGGAGCATGTACCTGACCTGCTGAAGTCGGTTGACCAAGCGCTGTCCATTCCGAAGACGCTGCCGCTGCTGACACCAGCCCTGTCGGTCGTACCGCTCCAATTGCTCGCTTACTACGCTTCCCTGGCTCGCGGCAACGACGTCGACAAGCCACGGAACTTGGCGAAGAGCGTGACGGTGGAGTAAGATATCATAATCTGGACTCAATTTTGTAGACAGCTAATAAATCCCGTCCTGGGAAAATAAAATCTGTCCAGGGACAATAAAAAATGTCCAAGAAGCCGAGCGATGGTTAGGGTTCATGCCTGATCAGCTGTTCGGCTTCATCTTTTGGAAAGGGGGTAGGGGGAGAGGGTGAAAGGGAAAAGGGGTTGATAAATCAGGCTTTGTCCCAATATACCCTCCCCTTTTGTCCTTTCCCTTACCCCTTCTCCCTATCCCCTCAAATTATTTCCCTGGACATTTCCCAACGTTCCATTTCCCTTAACCCTTTCCCCTAATCCCCTAATTCCTTCCAATTTGGCGGACACTTTTTATTTTCCTGGTATTTTGTACCAACTGGTTCCTGAAAGCCTGAAAAGCCTTGCGGCTCTAGGGAAGAGAGGCGATGAGGGGAAAGTTGTGGGATGGACATGAATTATTGTCTTTTGACATAGTAGGGAAATGAAAAATTATTAAATCACGTTCTCTTGGTTTGATTGCTTAGAGGGGGCAGGGGAAAGGAAAATCATTTTTTGATATGATTTGATCAGAAAATTCTGGATTTATCCTATGATTTGAACTTTATGATATACAAAATCAATATTCGTTTGATGTTAAACAAAGCAATATAGGTCAAAAAAATCATGGTTTCTTCTGTTATCTTATTTGTAAGGAGGTGTAAGGAGGCCTATTAAATGAGCTACAGTCCCATTATTCAAAAAACGATTGAATATATAGAGACTAATTTGTATGAAGAGTTATCTTTAGAAGTCCGGTGAAAAAGTCCGCGTAAGCAGGCCTTTATCACGGGTTTGTCGAATTTATATCGTAACACGATGATCGAAAGAGTGATTGAACATGAAAGCCTATAAGTCATCGGCTATCCAGCCTCAGATGTTCCAATTTGTGGATATGGATGAACTCGTACCGAAAAAGCACATCCTGCGCCAACTGAACGAAGCGCTTGATTTTTCCATCGTCCATGATTGGGTGGCGCCGCTGTATACGGAACGTACCGGACGCCCGGCGGCTGACCCGGAGCGGATGGTTCGACTCATGCTGCTTTCGTATTTGTTCAACCATTCCGAACGGGAATTGTATCAACTGTTGCCCATGCATGGGGGCTACTTGTGGTTTTGCGGACTGGATTTCGAATCCGTCTTGCGCCCGGATCCATCCAGGCCGTCCCTGCCGGATCGGACGACCTTGGTGAAGACCCGGAAATTGTGGCGAAAACACGGTATTTTCGACACGCTCATGAAACATGTCGTCGATCAGTGCATCGCCGCCGGACTGGTCCAACCCGATGTAGATGCGGGAGTCGACGGTTCCCAAGTACGCGCCAACGCTTCTATCCACAGCTTGAAAGAAATCACTCTGGCCCCTGTGGAGTCGATTGAAGACTACCTGGCTCGCATGGCCCGGCAAGACGAGCAACCCGAAGGTGACGCCGCTGATTCCGATGATGACAGACGGCCGCCCGCACCGCCCACGCGAACAGAACGGCGTCTGGAAGACGAAGCGACACATGAAGATTTTCATGGCAAAACGTTCTCGAACAAGACCCACCGCAGCGTGACGGACCCGGATGCTCGCTTGTACAAAAAGAGCAACGGTCAGGAAGCGCATTTGCGGTATTTGGTGCATCATGTGACGGATGTCAAATCCGGCGTCATTCTGGCTACGCAAGCGAGCATCGCGTCCGGAACGGCTGAGCGCGAGACGAGCTTGCAGCAGCTGGCCGCGATCCGTTTTGCCCATCCGCAAATCCGGATTCGCACGCTTTCTGCCGATAAAGCCTACGGTACGACAGATTATCTGCGATCGCTGTTCGAGCAAGGGATTATTCCTCTGGTTTCGCTTCGCAACCTGGCACTGGAAGATGTACCGACTTGGAAACGCCAAACGAACGATCCGGAGAAACAACGCAAGCGTCTGGCCAAAATCCGAGAAATCCAAATCCGCAACAAAGCCAAACAAATTCAGCTCAAGGGTTCTTACCGTCATCTGCAAAAGTTACGGACGCGGTGCGAGCATGTGTTTGCCGAAAGCAAAGTCGCGCATGGCCTGGGTCGCGCGCGGAGCCGCGGCCTGGATTGCATGCAGGAGCAGGCACTGCTCACGGCAATCGTTCAAAATCTGAAAAAACTATGCCGGTTTAAGAAGAAACGACCTCAAACCGGTATTTCGGCATGTCCAAAACCGAAATCCGTGATGATGGAGGTGGTGTCGGACCTGCTCATTTCGGTGTTGGTTGGGTTGTTTTCCTCTTTTTTCATGCCGAAGAGACGGATACAACTGACTTAAATCACCGGACTTTTAGAAAACATTGCTCAGTTTGCTGGTTTTTCAAAGTACCATTTTCATCGTATTTTTCAAAAAGAAGTTGGTGTGACTGTATCTGAATATGTTCGTTATCGAAGAATTGCTAATTCAGCCAACATGCTGCTTTATACGGATAAAAAGATAATAGATATTGCTTTCTATTATTGCTTTGAAACACAAGAATCATTTACCCGTTCGTTTAAGAAATATTATCAATTACCGCCAGGACAATACCGCAAAATCATGGGTAAATTAACTTTACAAAGGGAGGATATCATGTTAAAAAACGAACAATTGAAAGGATGGAAATTAAGCGGAAGCCACCCGTTTAATTATAAAATGGGAGTTGACAGAGAAATCTTTCACAAGGGGAAAGCATCTGGATTCTTAAAGGCTGTTACTGTCCAATCTCAAGCTGAATTTGCCACAATGATGCAACAATTTAAGGCAGAAAAGTATCTTGGTAAAAGGATAAAACTTTCTGGGTTTATAAAATCAAAAGGTGTTGATGGATTCTGTGGGTTTTGGATGCGAGTGGATGATGCACTTGGGGATGTGTTGCAATTTGATAATATGAGTGACCGCCCGATTGTAGGAGATACTGAATGGAATCATTACTATATCGTTTTAGAAGTCCGGTGAAAAAGTCCGCGTAAGCAGGCCTTTATCACGGGTTTGTCGAATTTATATCGTAACACGATGATCGAAAGAGTGATTGAACATGAAAGCCTATAAGTCATCGGCTATCCAGCCTCAGATGTTCCAATTTGTGGATATGGATGAACTCGTACCGAAAAAGCACATCCTGCGCCAACTGAACGAAGCGCTTGATTTTTCCATCGTCCATGATTGGGTGGCGCCGCTGTATACGGAACGTACCGGACGCCCGGCGGCTGACCCGGAGCGGATGGTTCGACTCATGCTGCTTTCGTATTTGTTCAACCATTCCGAACGGGAATTGTATCAACTGTTGCCCATGCATGGGGGCTACTTGTGGTTTTGCGGACTGGATTTCGAATCCGTCTTGCGCCCGGATCCATCCAGGCCGTCCCTGCCGGATCGGACGACCTTGGTGAAGACCCGGAAATTGTGGCGAAAACACGGTATTTTCGACACGCTCATGAAACATGTCGTCGATCAGTGCATCGCCGCCGGACTGGTCCAACCCGATGTAGATGCGGGAGTCGACGGTTCCCAAGTACGCGCCAACGCTTCTATCCACAGCTTGAAAGAAATCACTCTGGCCCCTGTGGAGTCGATTGAAGACTACCTGGCTCGCATGGCCCGGCAAGACGAGCAACCCGAAGGTGACGCCGCTGATTCCGATGATGACAGACGGCCGCCCGCACCGCCCACGCGAACAGAACGGCGTCTGGAAGACGAAGCGACACATGAAGATTTTCATGGCAAAACGTTCTCGAACAAGACCCACCGCAGCGTGACGGACCCGGATGCTCGCTTGTACAAAAAGAGCAACGGTCAGGAAGCGCATTTGCGGTATTTGGTGCATCATGTGACGGATGTCAAATCCGGCGTCATTCTGGCTACGCAAGCGAGCATCGCGTCCGGAACGGCTGAGCGCGAGACGAGCTTGCAGCAGCTGGCCGCGATCCGTTTTGCCCATCCGCAAATCCGGATTCGCACGCTTTCTGCCGATAAAGCCTACGGTACGACAGATTATCTGCGATCGCTGTTCGAGCAAGGGATTATTCCTCTGGTTTCGCTTCGCAACCTGGCACTGGAAGATGTACCGACTTGGAAACGCCAAACGAACGATCCGGAGAAACAACGCAAGCGTCTGGCCAAAATCCGAGAAATCCAAATCCGCAACAAAGCCAAACAAATTCAGCTCAAGGGTTCTTACCGTCATCTGCAAAAGTTACGGACGCGGTGCGAGCATGTGTTTGCCGAAAGCAAAGTCGCGCATGGCCTGGGTCGCGCGCGGAGCCGCGGCCTGGATTGCATGCAGGAGCAGGCACTGCTCACGGCAATCGTTCAAAATCTGAAAAAACTATGCCGGTTTAAGAAGAAACGACCTCAAACCGGTATTTCGGCATGTCCAAAACCGAAATCCGTGATGATGGAGGTGGTGTCGGACCTGCTCATTTCGGTGTTGGTTGGGTTGTTTTCCTCTTTTTTCATGCCGAAGAGACGGATACAACTGACTTAAATCACCGGACTTTTAGATGTTCCTAAAAATAGTGCAGTCATATCTTTTGGTGTTTTACTTTCAGGGAAAGGGCAAGTATGGATTGATGAACTTAAATTTGAGGAAGTGGATGAGCATACACCAACAACAAATATTGATTTTACAGTTGACCTTTTAGACGAGCCTACCAATTTATCTTTTGAAGAGTGGGAGTAAGATGATATTATCTCCGTAAAATATATCCGTCCAGGAAAATGTCCAAGAAGCCGAGCAGGGGCAGGGTTTTGCCTGGGTCCATGCTGGGCTTTTCTTCGTTTGAAAGGAGTACGCACTGTCGCCTTTTCGCCTGATTTTTTCCAGATTGGCTGACATGATTTATTTTCCCTTAACATAGCAGGGAAATCAAACACGATGAAAGCATGGTTCGGATAGTGTGAACGTTTGGAGGGGAAAGGCGAAGGGGCATTTGGAAAAGACTAGAATGTATCGATGTGTATTTCATCGGCACTGGCCTGGTGTGTGATACAATATTGTGTAAACATGATATGAAGTATATTTAAGTCAGGAAGATCATGGCTCGCTTGCCTGAATGAAAGGTATGATTACAATGGACTGTTGTGCTCCGACAAATCGTGAGGGAACAAACAAAACCGATTGCCCGAACTGCGGACAAAACGGAAGACATGTGCCGCTCATCACGCTCAAGTCGTTGTTGAAACCTGCGGCTTTGGCAATGCTTGAACCTGACCGTGATCACGCCTTTTGCCCGAACCCGTCCTGCGAAACGGTCTATTTTGCGTGGGACGGTTCGCTGACTTTTGCCGTAGGAGACTTGAAAGTGCCCGTGTTTCAAAAAGATTCGGACATAGATGTCCCCGTTTGTTACTGTTTTGACTGGACAAGGGAACGCATCGAGCGAGCCGTGCGGAACGGAGGAGAGCCGCTTGCGGAAATTAAAGCTCATGTCCAGACGGGGCGTTGCGGTTGTGAAGTGAACAACCCCCAGGGAGCTTGTTGCATGGGGAACGTGGCGGAGTTTATTCGACAGGTGAACGAGAACTGACCTGTTGAACATGCATTGGTTGTTCCGACGAAAGGGTGAAAAGTGATGATCAAGGCGATCATTTTGTTTCTGGCGGCAGGATTGGCGGAAATCGGTGGCGGGTATCTGGTTTGGCTATGGCTGAGGGAATCCAAACCGATATGGGTCGGCGTGCTGGGAGGGATAATCCTTGTGCTGTACGGGATCATTCCCACCCTGCAAAGCTTCCCGAACTTTGGCCGAGTATATGCCGCCTACGGCGGGGTCTTTATTATTTTGGCGGTCTTCTGGGGATGGTTCGTGGACAGGAAAACGCCCGATCTCTACGACTGGATCGGAGCGGTGATTTGCCTGGCGGGAGTTTCCGTCATGTTGTGGGCTCCGCGGTCTTGATCCGAAGGGAACAATTCGCATTTCCAAACAAGTTTATTTTGCATAACCATATAGTTATATGGTAAATTTATTATGAAGGAAGGTGAAAGGATGTGGACATCGAAAAATTGGCGGAGATGCTGAAAGCGTTGGCCGATCCCACCCGTTTGAAAATGCTCGCAATACTCCAGCATCGGGATTGTTGCGTATGCGAATTCGTTCCTGTGTTCAAGATCTCCCAGCCAGCGGTTTCCAAACATTTAAGCCGATTGAAAACGGCGGGGTTAGTCAAGGAGAGCCGCAAAGGGCAATGGGTGTTTTACTCTCTGAACCGTGAAGTTCTTGAACAGGTTGGATTGGTGTTGAGGCAGTTGCCCGACATGTCGGATGAATTGAAAGAGCTAGAAAAACAGGGACTATTGGTTAATGTTTGCTGTGAATAAGAGGAGTGTATCACATGGGCAGTCAAAACATCAAAAGGTTGTCGTTTCTGGATCGGTATTTAACGGTGTGGATTTTTCTGGCCATGGCCGTTGGCATCGGTTGCGGTTATTTGTTTCCCAACATGGTGGACAACTTGAATGCTTTACAGGTCGGCACCACCTCCATTCCCATTGCCATCGGTTTGATCCTGATGATGTACCCGCCGCTGGCGAAAGTGCGATACGAGGAACTGGGCCATGTGTTCCGCAACGTGAAAGTGCTGGGCTTGTCCCTGGTGCAGAACTGGGTCATCGGGCCGCTCCTCATGTTCGTGTTGGCAATCATTTTCTTGCGGGGCTATCCCGAGTACATGGTTGGCTTGATTCTGATCGGTCTTGCCCGTTGCATCGCCATGGTCATCGTCTGGAACGATCTTTCCAAAGGGGACACTGAGTACGCAGCGGGCTTGGTGGCGTTCAATTCCATCTTTCAGGTTTTGTTTTATTCGTTCTATGCGTTCGTGTTCGTCACGATTTTGCCGCAGTGGCTCGGATTGGAAAGCATGGTCATCGAGATCACGATGGCCGAGGTCGCCAAAAGCGTGTTTATCTACCTGGGCATTCCCTTCCTTGCGGGGATGATCACCCGATATGCACTGGTGAAAACAAAGGGGAAAGCATGGTACGAGCGGGTGTTCATTCCGAAGATCAGCCCGTTGACCTTGGTCGCCCTGCTGTTCACCATCGTGGTCATGTTCTCCCTCAAAGGGGAGGTCATCCTTGAGTTGCCCATGGATGTGCTCAGGGTCGCGATCCCGCTTCTCATCTACTTTGTCGTCATGTTTGTGGTGTCGTTTCTGCTCAGCAAAAAAGCGGGAGCAGGCTACCCCGTCTGCACGACGCTTTCCTTTACCGCCGCCAGCAACAATTTTGAACTGGCAATTGCAGTGGCAGTCGGGGTGTTCGGCATTCATTCGGGAGCGGCTTTTGTGGCGGTCATCGGCCCGCTGGTGGAAGTGCCCGTAATGCTGGCTTTGGTGAAGCTGTCGCTCTATTTCCAACGCAAATTTTTTTCCACGCAAGGAGGCTGACGAAATGGCGGAGAAACCGATCATCTATTTCCTTTGCACAGGCAATTCCTGCCGCAGTCAAATGGCGGAAGGGTTCGGGAAAAAATATCTTGGTGACCGTTTTGACGTGTACAGTGCAGGAATAGAAGCTCACGGTCTCAATCCGTATGCCGTTCGGGTCATGCGGGAGGTGGGCATCGACATCTCCAATCAGACATCCGATGTGATCGATCCCGAGCTGTTAAACAAAGCGGATTATGTGATTACGCTCTGTGGCGATGCCAACGACCGATGCCCGATGACACCTCCGCACGTGACACGCTGGCATTGGGGCTTTGACGATCCTGCCAAGGCAACGGGGACGGAGGAAGAAAAACTGGCGGTATTCCGCCGCGTGCGGGACGAGATTGGCGAACGAATCAAGCGGTTTCGCGACACGGGAGAATAGATACCAGAATACAGGCTGTTGGGATTGATTTTCGATGAAATAGGGAATATGATAGTGTCAACGCGAAATAGGCGATGGAGTTCGCCATAACCGCCTGACGGCTGATGACTCCTACCGATACGAGTGTATGGGTAGGGGTCTGTTTTTTTATCCAGCATTTCGGGAGGAATCAGCATGTCATATTTTTTGGTCGGAATTGCGGGGATCATCGGCACTTTGCTTCGGTATGTTTTAGGATTGTGGGTTCAACAATTGGTTCCGCAAACCTCGTTTCCCGTTGGCACGTTGGCGGTCAATCTGGTCGGTTGTTTCGCCCTGGGATGGTTTTTCCAATGGGTCATGGACAAAAACCGCATTTCACCTCGTGTTCGCACCAGCATCAGCACGGGTTTGATCGGCTCCTTTACCACGTTTTCGACGTTCAGTGTGGAAACCGTCCAATTGTTCCGTCAGGGACTATGGGGGAGCGGGATTGCGTATGTAGGGATAAGTATGATCGGCGGATTGTGTCTGGTTTGGATGGGAACGGCGGTTGCCGACAGGAGAAGGGAGAGGGTTCGACATGGCTGAGATCGGTTGGATAGCGGCGGGCGGCTTTTTGGGAGCGATGGCTCGTTACGCGATGGTTGCATTTGTTTCCGCCCGTTGGCCGACCAGGTTGCCTCTTGGAACGCTGTTGGTGAATCTGATCGGTTCCTTTTTGCTCGGATGGATCGCAAGCAGTGGATTAAATGAACAGATAGCATTTTTTCTGGGAACGGGATTCATGGGGGCGTTTACGACGTTCTCCACGTTCAAGCTGGAGAGCGTGAACCTGTTTCGGTGGGGCGAAGGGAAAACAAGCCTTCTGTACATGGGGATGACGTACCTTCTCGGCATCGGAGCAGCATGGCTGGGATTTGGTGTGGGAATGTGACTTATTGACACATGAAAAATGGAGACCATTTGGCGGAGTTGGTCCGACAGGTGGGAAAGGTCTAAGCTGTTCAGGTTTCATGGCGACGAATGGCCACCGTTTTTTGTGGGTTTCTCCTCCTCGCGATGCTTCCGTTTGCCCATGGATGTGCCCTTGTCACGCCTTACTGGGCAATTGCATAAAATAGTCGCAGATTCCGTTAATTCCAATCGAAGGAGAGTGAACACGGGATTGAATCCTTATTACGCCCACCAGTATTACAGCACACAGTGGTTCTATCCCATGCCCTGTTACTGGCCCCCTCATCATGACTGGCGGAACTGGCACCCGTATACTTACGGTATGCTACAACATGTAAGGAACGACGGGTACCCTCCAGTCGAATTGAAAGATTATGGCGGAAAACCGTTCGTTGTCGATATTGAGAGGGCCGCCAAGCAAAATAAAAATTACCGAACCGCATTATGGACAGGAAAACATTTGCAAGTGACTTTGATGAGCATCGAGGTAGGAGGAGATATCGGATTAGAAGTTCATCCTGATGTTGACCAGTTTATCCGTATTGAACAAGGACAGGGACTTGTGCGAATGGGGGAACGAAAAGACCGTCTGGATTTTGAAAGAAGAGTGTCCGAAGATGACGCGATCATGATTCCAGCTGGGACGTGGCATAATGTGACCAATACGGGGCATGTTCCCTTGAAGCTGTATTCCATTTATGCTCCGCCCGAGCATCCGTTTGGCACGGTTCACAGGACGAAAGCCGAGGCCATGGCCGCTTATCGGTGACTGATTTGGCAGTTTCGTTGGAAACCAAAGTTATGTCAGGTTTTCAAGTAATTATGGGAAAAAAGTGGCCGCAGAGCCCTTCGTCAGGGGTGTTCTGCGGTTTTTGCTTTCAAACGAGGGGTGCCGCCTGCAACATTTAGGGGTTCGGGATGGCTTATGCGGGGATAAGTTTGATATTGGTGGTGTGTCTCATGTGGCATTCGGTGTTGGGACAAGATGGCTTGGGAATTTGCTGTGGAACATGACATTTATCCATTCGTTTGAGGAGGAATGATAATCTCCGCCTCAATGACTGCTTTATCATAACGATGTCGGTGATTATTGATCTTTCCATTCCAGCAATATATCCAACAACTTTAGAAACGTTTTTTGATCTTCGATGCTTCGTGTTTGCAGGCGGGTAACGATTTGAGAAATTGTGAATTCTTGAGAGTTTGGTTTAGGCTGGATCGACCGAAAGAGGTCTTCTAATGAAATTTCCAGAGCGTTCGCCACCTTTTCGATGCTTTCCAGCGTAGCATTTTTCTCGCCTCTTTCCAATTGTCCAATGTATGTAGCATGGAGATTGGCTATATCTGCCAATTCTTCCTGACTCAATCCCTTTTCTTTGCGGAAATTCCGTATCCGCTCTCCAATAACCATTGGCAAATCGCTCATTTTTACCACCTCTCAGGTAACTTTAGCTTTATTCTTTAAGCTTCCCCAAGAGACGATAGATATTCAAAATAACAAATGATATACTATAAGTATTGTTTACTGAGCCAAACAAAAAATACTGAAACCAAAATCCGCGGTATTTGCTCAGAAGCTTAAAATCGTAGGCGGCAAGTGGGCAGGGGACTTATCATGTCAGGCAGGAACGAATGGTTAATGGAGGATATGATTCATAAAAGATGGTTTCATCATGTATTTCAACCGATATATGCTTTGGAAAATTGGCACGTATTCGGGTATGAAGTGTTGTTGCGTTGCGAGTGTACTCCAACCTCCGAATCACTTTTTCGGTTAGCTATAGAACAAAACAAATTGTATGACTTGGACTGTTCCTCGATTTATCATGCTCTTGCATCGGCAAATTTTCGGAACATCCGATTGTTTGTGAATGTGTTTCCTTATACCTTGGTACATCATTCATTTCCTGATTTCCTGGAAAAACTCAAGAGCGTATGCTTTTCTATTCAAAACATTGTATTTGAAATAAACGGAGCAGAAAAAGGATTAGACATAGGATTGCTCCGAAACGCAGTACAGTTGTTGAAGGATAAAGGGTACGGTATTTCACTTGATCATTTCGGCAATGGGAAAACATTAATGAAACTTGTATCTGAAATTGTCCCAGATTTTGTGAAATTGGATCGATCCTATACTGTGGGTTTGTCCACTTCAGATCAAAAGCAAAATGAGGTTCGGATGGTATTGGATCTTTGTGAACGAAAGAACATGAAATTGATTTTGAAAGGGATTGAAGAGGCAACCGATTTAGCGATAGCGAAAGCACTCGGTGTTCATATGGGGCAAGGAAACCTATTGGGTAAGCCCATGCCGCTCGGCGGAATTTTTTGATGAAAAAAGTTCTCGCTTAAAAAAGGCAAATAAAACGGGGAAGTGCCGAAACTAAGGAATGACGAGATATGTTGGATCGAAAGTTCATTACCTGTTAATTTTGGCATCGCTAGCGTTGATATTCATTTTGAATGTATAATGTATCTATCCCGACTTTATGGTTGCTTAGGGGGATGTGATTTGGAAGGTGCGAGTCAATATGTCAATTGTTTAACTCACCCTTATATGCTGAAAATAAGCCAAATGATAGACGTAAGATTGGATGAGGTCGAACGAATAAAAAAGTTGCTTCTATAGGGATATGATACAGTCAATGTTGGCGGTCAGACTGTTGACAAAGTTCCTGTCGACAGTCTTAGGGCAGGTAAACCTGCCCTTTTGTATTTTTAATTGTTAACGAAAATTTCATTTGCTAAATTCATTTGCTAATTTTTCACTCTTGGTTAACATGATGATTTAGATGTAATCATATACCTAAAGTTATAATAACATAGGACTATAGGATGATTTATCGTGAATTTACCGTTACAGCCAAATTTATCTCCACGAAATACCTTTTATGTGCCAGTGGTTGCCAAATTTTTAATCAGTCATGGATTTGCGGCGTTGTGGATGGTTGTATCCGTATATGTTTCTCTTCCTTGGCTCTATGATTTGGCTGATGTGGTTACATTCCCCATAGCTCTATTGATCATTGGGGGAATCGCATATGTTCCTGGATATCTGAATGCTTTTCTTGTTATCAGTCTGATTTTGGATCGACAGCCTCCATTTAAAACAGAATGGCCTTACGAGCCTGTTACTATATTAATTGCTTGTCGAAACGAAGAAAATAAAATTGTCAATACACTGCAATATATTAAAAATCAAGATCACGCTGGAGATATTCATGTCGTTCTTATTGATAATGGTTCAACAGATCGAACATCTGAAGAGGCAAAAATAACTGCTGATTGTTTAGGTCTTTCCTTACGCATCATTCGGGAAGAAGTTCCTGGAAAGTTTAATGCGTTAAATACAGGCTTAAAGGAAGTAAACACTCGTTATGTGATTACTCTGGATGCAGACACACTTTTGCATCGGTCGGCAGTTCGTTATCTTGTTTCTCGGATATTAAGTGCTCCTGATGACGTTTGTGCTGTCGCAGGAGCTGTATTGGTGCGTAACAGTCGAAAAAATTGGTTGACCAAAATTCAAGAATGGGACTATTTCTTAGGGATCGCTTCAATCAAGCGTTTGCAAGGTTTGTATCAAGGTACATTGGTTGCCCAAGGTGCCTACAGCATCTACAAGACAGATGCACTAAAAGAGGTGGGAGGGTGGCCAGACGCAATTGGTGAAGATATTGTGCTCACTTGGAGCTTTTTAAGGAACGGATGGAAAGTTTATTTTGAACCTCTTGCCGTCGCGTTTACTGATGTCCCCGAAACTTTAACACATTACATTAAGCAACGTTCGCGTTGGGCTCGGGGTATGATTGAAGCTCTCAAAGTGACGAAACCTTGGCAACAACCCATTTTATTTGTCAAATATTTGACTGGTGTCAATCTGATTATGCCGTATCTTGATTTCACGTATACTTTATGTTGGATTCCTGGTCTGGTACTTGCATTTTTTGGTGTTTACTGGATTGTCGGACCAATGACGATATTGGTGTTACCATTGACATTGTTGAGTTACTTTCTTTTGTATATCTTTCAGAAATCTGTATTCCAAAAACTTAACCTACGTATTCGAAAAAACATCTTGGGTTTCTGGCTTTTTGTATTATGTTACCAGATGATTCTTTCCCCCGTGTCTGTCTGGGGATATATTCAGGAAGTGTTACTGTTGAAAAGGGTTTGGAAGTAAGTCAAGCTGTCAACGACACCCGCGAGGTGTCGTATTGAAGACAAACTCCTTATGTTTCAGGCGAAACATGGGAGTTTGAGATAAGTTTTCGAGAATGATTTTCTTTCTGCGGTCGGCATTCAAAGCTTTTGAGAAGACGTAAATTAAACACTAGTATGAATAAGAGGCGAAGAGGAGTGATTGCGGACTCCTCTTTTTCTTTTGAGCGGTGGTATACTGATCGTGGAGAAAGTGATCGGTCTCGAAGACATGGCGGGAGAACAGCAAAACCGACAGAGTGAGAAAGGAAAGCCAAGGTGACAGATCCAACGGACCGTTCATGAAAGTGGATTTACAGCAAGAGATGAATGAGCTTTGGAAGAAAACAGTGCGATATTCGAAACAATATGTGACGAAGGGTCGGTATTTGCAACCCTTCAGAATTCAGGAGGTTCAGGAAATGGATAAAGAAACTGCCGACCATCATTTCGACAAATCGAAGTTTAAAGAGATCGTGATGCAGTCAAAGGATATCATATACTACTGCCGCCTCAAACCAAAGCCGCAAATGATGTTTGTCAACGCGGCTTTGGAACAGTATTTCGGTCCAGGCTCAGTAAAACAATGCTATGAGCAACCTGAACTCATTTACCGCCGTTTGCACCCTGATTTCCGTGACATGATCCAGAAAAAATGGAGCGGTGATTTTGACTATGACAAACCCATCATTCAATGTTGGCTGGATGAAGATGGACGAGAACGGTGGTTTGAAGAACTGGCCACGCCTGTTTATGAGAAGGGTGAGCTCGTTGCAATTCATGGCATTCTCCGAAACATCGACGCTTGGATTCGGCTCCAGAAAGATCTGGAGTATCGGATCTCGCATGATGCTTTGACGGGGGCTTTTAGCAGGAATTTTTTTGAGAGGATGATGAAACGATACGACGAGGAAGTAGACGTTCCTATGGCGATCATCCTATGCGACTTGGACGAGCTAAAAACGGTGAATGATCGTTTTGGACACAGGGAAGGGGATCGGCTTATTATGGAAGCCGCCAAAATACTGATGAATTTTCAATCGGAAAAAGTGCTTGTTTCAAGAATTGGCGGCGACGAGTTTGCTATCCTGGTCATCGAAATGGAATTATCGGAAGTGGAAAAGCTGGTGGAAAAAATGGATGAAGCCATACATGGATACAATGTAAGGGATTGGCCGATGAAGATGTCCTATGGCTACGCTTTTTCCCGCTCGTCCAAAGGAAACATGGAGCGATTATTCGAGGAAGCGGATCGAAACATGTATGACAACAAGTTTGGGAAAAAGCCTTGAGATTTGTTGTTAAACATTATAAAAACGGGGGCATCTTTTCCGATAAGCAAGCTATGCAAAAAAGCTAGGCGAATATTATCCTTGCTTTTTCAATGTTCAATTTTTGCTCAGTCTCCTTAAAGCTTCATCGTTTCGGTCACAAATACGGTTTGTTTGTTCACGGATCAACTGCAAGCGGTCTTCTTTGGACATTTTTGAGAAATCAGGTTTTTTATAGCCGATTGGTTTTGCAATGTTGTTTTTTTCTTCCTTGCCGTTGCACATACTATCCTCTCCCAGGTTTTTTCTCAGACGTTCGCGGTGTTACTTTGCATCTCCCATGAGCATTTGCTTAATCTGATCGCTATTTTTGCACATCAACACCTTTAACAGATAAGGAAAATGATGACGGCGGTTCGGAGCCTTAAGATAACGCTCAGGATAACCAAAAAAATCTATTGCGTATTCCAATATGTCCTCTATTAGATTTTCGACCGCCGTTTCTTTATTTTTGCCGTTTGCGTATAGTTCAAGTTCGTCCACACCGACCGTGATTGAACCATCTTCTTCAGGAAATGCCACAATTGTAAATGAATAGCTCTGAAGCAATTGTTGCACCAGTTTTTCATTTAACAAAAAGGTGCGAGATTCATTTTGCTTTTTTCGTTCTATGATAATTGGATAGAGTTTTTGGACTTGATCCATTATGGATTCCCAATTGCTTTGTATGTCCTCCGCCTTTAATTCAGGGATAACCCCTCTTTTCTTGTCTGAATCTTTCTCAAAGTGGTCTTTTCCCATCAAATCACCTTTCTGTCCTCCAGCATGATTTCATTAATTTAGTGTGATAAAGCTCGGACATCATCGAACCAAAACGGAGTATTCAAATGTATGCCCCTCTTTAAAATAAAAAGAAAGAAAAAATCTCAGATAGAAGGAGGGGCGTTGGTGTACGGCCACCAGTTTTTTCGGTTTTCTGTTGAAAGAAGAGTTCAATTCATCAATTCACAGTTGCGACAAGGCGGTTTCGATTCTTTGGAGGAACTGGCAGAGGACATGTTCTTGGATGTGGACGACATAAAAAGGGAACTAAAGCAACACGGATATATTTTTGTGCCAAATATAAATCAATTTGTGCATTGCGTTGGAGCATAGACTGTCTTTTGAGTTTATCCAAAGTGTCCTAGTTCCAGGAGGAGGGCATGCCACTCTTTTCCTTCCCGTACCCATTGCCAGTCGCCCGACGAATATGGATCGCCCTTTTGTTTGGCTACTTGTTGAAATGTTCCGCCATAGCGTGATTCAAAGTAGGTGATGGTTTTAATGATCTCTTCGGTACGTATTCGTTTGTATTCGTCATCAGACATTGTGGCTGTAGGGTTGGCATAATTTTGCATGTAGCGTTCCACGATATCTAGAACAGGGACTTTTTCTCCCGTTGGAGATATCCAAATCGAATGATCAGAAATGAGGAAATCCTGATTTACTTTTTTAATTTCGAGAAATCGTCCTGTATCGAACCAGTTATTGATCGTTGTTGAGCTAACTCCAAAAAAAGTTGCCAGCTGATTCATATTGTAAATCCTCGAAAATCGCATAATAACCACCTATTTATTTCTGTTGTATTATCGTTACGGAAAGTTGTAAAAAATAAATGACATTATCAAAAAGCGAAAGCACCTGACCGACTCTGTCGAGCGGAGGTGCTCTTTTCATAAAATTTGTGTTTTGATCCATGTAAAAGCGTTATCATTAATTATACACCCGATGAACAGAAAAGTATCTGACAACATTATAGAATGATTGGAAACCTTATTTCAACCACATACACATTTATAAGGAAAGGTAAGGGGCTTTGCGTGGACAGGGTTCAAACCAAATTTAAGCTGATTATCTCGGGCATAAATCTTGTCTCTGATTTTCGGCCGATTGATACTGTTCATAGTCGTTACGTCCGTAATGTCAAATGTTCAGTTGGGGAACGGGACAATACAGTCGTGATAACGGGAACAATTTGCAGTGAAGATCAAAACAAAAATTTCCTGATTGCAGAAGACCTGACCGTCTTTTTTCTCAGGCTGTTTTCCCTGTTCGGGGTGAATTGCCGTATTGAACATTTTGAATTGGATAAGGGCGGCGATGTTTTGTGGGGTTACCCGCCTGTGCCTACGATTGATGGGAAGATGATGAATAATCAAATAGGCAAAGTCAAGTCTTCGTTATTTGAACCTCAATCATTCGCTGAGTTTCAAGTCATCCAAGCGTCAACAAGGGTAGATGTACCGCATCATTTTCGTACTTTGGCGGCATTGTTCTTTGAAGAGCTGTGTCCCCATTGGGACGATCATGTTTTAGGAGAATATGTGGAGGCGTTGCTGGAGCGGTATGAAAATCAGCACGAAAAAAGGTTGCTGGAACTTATCCGCGTGTTATGCGAAGCGGATATTATCGACAGTACCTATTTGAATCAATCATCCAGGTTGCGGTCGGCTATGCAAAATGTCAGTGGCCCGAGGCTAATAGACGATAATGTTGCTCATGGTATACTGGCGTGCATAGAAGTGATTTATCGCCAAATGAGACAAGGCGATTATGATACATTAACAAGGAAGCTCGTCTCATCTGCACATGAATTGCTATTCCCGCTGGTTCAGAAATTATTGCGTTCTCGAACCATGGACAACCCCTGATTATGCCGCGGCATCCATTGAAATTGTTATAATGATGGTAAGGTAAGTTTGTCGCTGACCGACATGCGGCTGATAAATGGTCGGTTTGTTAGTCTGTCGCTGACCGATACGCGACTAATAAGTGGTCGGCTTGCAAGAATTTTTGTGCTAATTGGGGTGTATGGCAATATCCCTAAGAAAACGTGGTGTTCGCATGAGTCGGGAAGAAATTTTTAAAAGCTATAAAGGCAAGAAAGGAAATACGTCAAAGAAAGTTCTTAGACCCGCACAAGAGCCAGAAGTGTTTCGATTGGCAAAAAAAGCGTTGCGGATCATCGCATTAAGAAGACTGGGTGGATAATAGCGAAGGAATGCCCCGTAATCCCATGATTGAGGATTATGGGGCATTTTTGATTCGTGAACATTTCCGAAAAGATACCTTTTCGGAATAGTTAATTTATGAGTATAAATTGCTTTAAGTACTCTCGACATAATTCGATAAATTATTCGCTGTGTTATCGACAAGATTATAGGTATAATTTGTCTATAGGAAGAGATTGAAAGGAGAAATGAATCGTGAGTGTTCAATCCTACCTAATTTCATTGGCAAGTAAATTGGTACTAAAAGAAGAGGAAAAAGAAAACATAACACGATCCCTTAAAACGCTTCAGGAGCGTGTTTCAAGTTATTATGGTAGAGAAGTAATAAATCATTTTCCTTTTGGTTCGTATACAAGGGGAACGATTTTACCTCGTAAAGCGGATTCTAATTCTGACATAGACTATATGATAATTTTTAATAATCCAAACCAATATAAGCCCAAAACATTTTTAAATTACCTTAAACAATTTGTTAATTATTATTATCATCGTTCTGAGATTTATCGAGACTATCCGACCGTTGTTCTTGAATTGAATCATATTAAATTCGAGCTCGTTCCAGCTACATTAGGAAGTGTATTTTCCCAAGGATATCAAATTCCTGCTCCTGCAAAATCATATTCAGAATGGATGCTTACCTATCCTAATCAATTCAACGCAGAATTAACGGAAAAGAATAAAAATAATCATAGCTTGATAAAGCCGCTTGTACGTTTAATGAAGTA
The DNA here is from genome assembly GCF_047200555.1 of Paenibacillus sp. MB22_1. Lineage (NCBI taxonomy): Bacteria > Bacillati > Bacillota > Bacilli > Caryophanales > Paenibacillaceae > Paenibacillus > Paenibacillus sp. MB22_1. The sequence continues at coordinate 538,357 of NZ_JBLADV010000002.1, read as the reverse complement.
TTGGAATGCTCAAAATGGATATATCTTTTCTTCATATGAATTGGAGAGGTGGATTGTACAGCAATATTATCTTTTTGATCAAAATATTAAGGATTACTTTTGTACGGCCATAACTAATTTGCCATATAGTATGGATGGATTTGAAGTATTTGCTCCTCAGTCTCACAAGCAAAAAATTGATCGTGCGAAACAAATAATGAAAAATGTTATTAATTTTGAAAATGCTGGACTAGTTGATTATGCAGTTACAGAAATAAAAAAGATACTACCAGAGTTTTAGGAGAATTAATCATGAATGAACAAAGGGTTGATACAGTTTCTACTTATTATAAACTTCCTCAAAAAGTTGACAGAATAAGTAATTTTCTAATGTGGATGTCTATCTGTATTTCATTAATAGTTCTTTATTTGAATAAGCTCGGTCCTGTTAAAGAAATGATTAACATTTTATATGTCATAGTAACAATACTCTATTTTTTAGCAAGTAATACTAACGAGCTTTACTTATTGCGAAAAGCTGAAAACAAGAGGACAACACATTTGCTTTCGAATGGATTAGGCGTTTCATTGGATGATGAATTTACTAACAGGTATTACAATAATGAACTTCCTCCCTCTATATACCGTCTTGGAATGAACGTATTCGAAAATACTTTTTTTACTTCGAGTATCTCAAAAAAAATGTTGTATAGCGAATCAATTAAAATTCTAATGTATGTCATTATTTGGTTCTTATTATTGCTGAATCGAAAGACACCTTTGGAAACAATAGCTGTGGTATCGCAAACTTTATTAGGGACTACTCTTATAACACATGGAGTAAGGATATTTATGCTTTATATTGAATCGAAATCTCTATTTGAAAGATTTAGAAACGTATTCCTGAATTATTTTTCTAATTCTTTTGATGGAAATGTAAAGGTATTAGAAAGTCAAATATTAGATCTATGTGTAAAATATGAGGTTTTGAAGGGGGCTTTAGGAGTTCTCCTATCTGAAAAAATTTTTAATGAAATGAACAAAAAGTTAACGTCAGAGTGGGAAAATATCAAAAGAAATATAGGTGCAATTAGTTAAGGGCCACATGTGTTCTGAAAAGAGGATATTAAGAGATTTTCTACTGTTTAAGAAAAGGAAAAAAATGAAATCGATTACAAATGTATGATTTTACATTGAACAATGAGGTGAAAAAATGTCTTTATTGCATAAATCACTTGATCAAATTACTGAAGCAGATCTTCAGATTTTGGTATCAACACCCGTTTATGAAAGTAGGGTATTAGACTACAAAGAGCAATTACCAGGAGATTCTTCTTCCGAAAAAAAAGAGTTTCTTTACGACATCACCTCATTTGCAAATTCAGGTGGAGGTGAATTGCTATATGGTATCTCAGAAGAGAGAATTGATGGAAAAAATACGGGCAAGCCTTCAGCAATGCCAGGGGTCAATATCGAGAATATAGATGAATTGATCCGTAAGTATGAGAATCTTATTAGAACTTCTGTACAGCCAAGAATATTTGGATTGCAGATGAAAGCTATTCCATTATCAAATGGGAATCATGTATTGCTAATTCGTATTCCCAAAAGTCTGAATGCACCACACATGGTTACATTGGAAGGAAACCAAAGGTTTTATACTAGAAATTCTGCTGGTAAACACCCCATGGATATTACTGAAATTCGCTCCACTATACTCGCAAACTCTCTATTATCTGAACGAATAAGAAATTTCTTTTTAGATCGAATCAGTAAAATAAAAATTAATCAATCACTAACTAAGCTTGAAAACAATTCTCATTTCCTTTTAACTATCTTAATTCCTTATAGTGCCTTTGGAATCCAGCAAATTTCACCTGCTGAATTGAAGGAACAAGTTACAAAATTAGCACCTTTATATTCTTCAGGGTGGGATTACAAATATAATCTTGAAGGAATTATGACATTTGCTAAAAGTCCTGTTTCGCAGATAACGTATTCGTATGTTCAGATGTATCGAAATGGAATTGTTGAATCAGTAGATACTGGTATGCTTAAACCTAGGGAAGATGGAAAAAAGGTAATTCCTTCAGTAACAATAGAAAAGAAATTAATCGAAAGAATTTTTAGCTATTTAGAAGCTCAAAAAGCCGTTGGCATAACACCGCCAATAGTTATATGGATTTCTTTAATTAATGTGATGGGATTCCAATTTGCGGTTTCAAACCGCTTTTTTCCGCCTGATTATGCTGGAATAATTGAACAAGAAGAGGTTGTGCTTCCCGAGGTTATTATTGAGGGTTTTCCACAGACTTTGGATGAACTTGCAAAAATTTTGCAAGGGACTTTTGATGCACTATGGAATGCGGCTGGTTGGCCTAGATCGCTTAATTATAATAATGAAGGTAATTGGGTAGGTCAGTAAAATACCAATTACGGAAAAAGATTATGCATGAGGTGATAGGTATTGTCTAATGTAAATGCAAATGAAATAGCGATAATTTATAACTTGGATAATTTTTTTACTGAAACTGAAATTAATATTATATATAAAGAAGTTTTAAGTAAAAACAATATTGAGTTAATAACTTTGGACTCTGGTAATAGTATTCAACATGAATTCGGAATGTAGCCTAGCCAAAATCTGAGAGATTCACGTTGTGACAAGGCATTTTCGTCATAAAAAGTTGCCAATTTTTTTGCAAAATAAACAGGACACTGCAAGCCTCTTGTCAAAGGTTAAACCACCACGAATAACCAACGAGAGGAAGTGTCCCTAGCAACATGGTACCACAAGCAACGAACCATGCGCCAGAACGAAAATCACGCCGCGAACGCCGAATTGAAATTCTTGCGGAGCGTCGCCGAATCAAGCAGATCATGAAGAAGTTGAGACCGGTCACATTCGACAACAACACCGTCACGGAAGCCGGGAACTTCCAGTTCCTTGCCAGGTTCAAGGAACTCATCGGTCTGGACACCCTTATCGAGAGTCACGTTCATCTGGAACAAACAGCCAACTGTGTCTACACGGCCGAAAAGCTCGTCGATCACCTGCTGGACTGCGCGCTACTCGGCCACACACGTTTTTCACATATGAATGCCCTGCAGTCGGACCCTGGTTACCAGATCGTTACCGGCATCGAGCGTTTTCCTGACGAAAGCACCTTTCGCAATTTCCTGGGCAAACTCACCTGGAGCCATCTGATTCAGCTTGTCGCGTTAAACCGGGATTTGCTGGCACATAAGGCGCGGACGGGCGAAAAGCGCCTGGTCTGGATCGACATCGACGACACGGTCATCACGCTGTTCGGGGAGCAGGAAGGCGCGACAAACGGCTACAATCCGCGTTACCACGGACGTCCCTCGTACAAGATCCGGGTTGCTTTCATCGCCGGAAGCGGCGAGCTGATCCACTTGCAACTGAATCCCGGCAACATGAACGGCATGAAGGATTTGCTCTCGTTCGTTAAAGAAGTCGAAGCGATGCTGCCGCCGGAATGGATCGTCGAAGGCATCCGGGCCGACTGCGGTTTTGCCGACGAAGCTGTCATGGCGTACGCCGAAGAACGCGGCTGGCAGTACATCTTCAAGCTCCCGAAGAAAGCGACCGTCAAGAAGGCCATCGCTTATCTGCAGCAGCATCCCGCCTTTTGGGAGACGCTGAACGAAAAGGAAGAGCACATTACGTTCGCAGACGAGGATGATCGTTGGGCTGCTGCCGACATCCCGATTCTCCTTACCAACTGGGAGAAAGCCAGGCGCTGTGTCATCTACCGGGAAGCCCACGAAACCGAGCGTACAACCGATGGCCAATTGACGATGGCTCTCACGACCTATTCCTTCCAAGCCATTGTCACCAATACCGATCTCAAGCCGCTCATGCTGCTTCGCTCGTACAACAAGCGTGCCAACATCGAGAATCGCATCGATGAATTGAAAGAAGGTTATGCGGTGGAACAAAACAGCCAACATTCCATGCTCCGCAACCTGCTGTTCAGCTGGATCAAGGCCATTGCCTACAACGTGATGGTCTGGTTCAAACAGACGCTGATGCCGGAAACCTTGCAGCGGTGCGAAGTCCAAACGATTCGCCGAGCGGTGATCCGGGTACCCGGCAATGTGGTCGGCTCCGGTCGCTACCAGCATATCCGGCTTGCGCCGAATCCGACGCTCGCTGGAATCGTCGATGCGATGCAGCAAAAGCTCAGAGCATTGGCCATAAGCTTCATTCCGACTCTACATGCGGCCTAACGGTTCGATTCATCCCTGGCCATAACGGCATTTCGACCTGTAAAAATCAGGTCTTCTTTGGGTTGTGCAAAAAAACGCAGGATCACATCAGAACGTAAGAAGACTTAAAAGCCCGGCTCCAAAAACGCATTGAAACAGGCATTCCGTAGTGCGATGGCGGGTTATCCACAGGCCTGAGTTATCCACATTCCGATTTCATGTTCAAGCTAGTTTTGAGGATTTAAAAAATATTATCACTGTTATAGTACCTGGTGCTCTAATTGCATCAATCTCTAATCAAATATTTCCGAATGCTGTTTGGGATGCTATTAAGCTTGTTATAACTAGTATATACCGAAAAGTCAAAGATAAAAAATGCTACAGGGTAACATCAAATAGTACTAAAGAAATTCCTATAACATTAGGGATAAAGGTGAAAATAAAAGAGGCTCAATTCAATTTTAAGCTAGATAATATTTCTGATGAAACCATTGTTCAAGTAGCCTTGGATAAATTTTTAGAGTTCGTTAGCAGATATGATAACAAAGGGCAAGATTCTTACATGGAGTACCTCGCACAATATGAAAATTCAGAGTGGGAAATTAAGGATATGTACGAGTTAATTCAAGAGAAAGTTTCCGAAAAGGAAATGTAAAGAGGCATAGGCTGGGACTAAGAAATCTAAGGTGGAATACATGGAAAAGGTTATCTTTTTATCGTATTGTTGGAAAGATAAAGACGAAGCTAACAGAGTTGACGACTTGCTCTTGTCATTTGAGAATATAAGAGTAATACGAGATGTTAGAGATTTAGGATATTTAGACGATATTGAAGAATTTATGAAGCAAATCCGTGCGGTTGACCATGCTATCTTAATGATAAGTGACGGATACATGGAGTCCATAAATTGTATGTTTGAAGTTTCTCAGATCATAAAAGAAAAGGATTACAAGTACAAAGTAACACCCGTCATTGTAAAGAAACCGCGAATTTACGGTTCGGACAATCGATTATTCTATGCAGAATATTGGAACCAGAAATATATCGATTATGACAAGAGGGTTCGTAATCTTAAGAATATTGAAGACTACCCTAATCTATTAATAGAACTGAAAAAGATCAGAGAAATCTGTTCTGCAACTGATGAGTTTTTACATTTTTTGAATTCAAAAAAATTCAACAGCTTAGAAGAGCATTTTGCTAATGAATTTCAGGATGTATTCAAAGCTATGGGATTTGAAATTCTGCCCAAGAAAAGAGTGGTTACAAAGTCGGAGGGTTCTCAGGTAAACGAATTTAACTATTCAATATATAAGCTCGATGATATTAGTACTGCAACCGCTAAAAGGTACTCTGCTGTTATATTAATTAATCAAGATTATACTCGCGAAGAAATCAAATCATTAATATTACAAGCAAATGATATTGTGAAAAGAAAAAGGTACAGCAAGAAATTTAAGAGCATTTTTCGAGAAAAGGATGCGGATGTTGTCTGGCTATATTTTGCCAGAGATTTATTTGATATTCAAACAACAAATTGGATTTGTAGGACATGTTGGATATCAGCTAGTTTACCTGATAAATTCCGACCAGTTTCTCTCAATGGAAATGACCGAGTAAATGATATAGATATATCTTGGAACGAAGGATATGAATCGCATAAAAAGATCTATAGAAGTTATCAGGGAGAAAAAGAAGAAGTATTAGAGGTTGTTAATTCATTACTGGTTGAATTTATTGAGTACGCCAATTTTGCAATTTTAAATTTTGCCGAAAGCAGAGAAGGGATAATCACTGAAGATAAATTCCTTCAGGAGATGCGAAAGATTGACCACATAGTTGAAAAACTTTTTATTGAATCCTCTGATATACCCTTACCGCCAAATGATATCCAAGATTATGTAGAGTTGTGTCGACAAATTTTTGGTGTAGTTTATGATATGTTCTTATATTTTATGGAGCGGAATGAAGGCAAGTGGACTAAAGATAACCAGAAAAATTTAATGGAAAAATCTATAAAAGAGTTTAATCGGCTACTTCCTTTAGTTGAATATGAAAAAAGCAAAATATCTTAAGATTATCTTTTCAGCATAGTGGGCGGGATGGGGATAATTTGCGAATCAAAATACTGTCACCTTATAACTCACCGCTTTCTATGTAGACAGCTAATAGATCCCGTCCTAGGAAAATAAAATCTGTCCAGGGACAATAAAAAATGTCCAAGAAGCCGAGCGATGGTTAGGGTTCATGCCTGATCAGCTGTTCGGCTTCATCTTTTGGAAAGGGGGTAGGGGGAGAGGGTGAAAGGGAAAAGGGGTTGATAAATCAGGCTTTGTCCCAATATACCCTCCCCTTTTGTCCTTTCCCTTACCCCTTCTCCCTATCCCCTCAAATTATTTCCCTGGACATTTCCCAACGTTCCATTTCCCTTAACCCTTTCCCCTAATCCCCTAATTCCTTCCAATTTGGCGGACACTTTTTATTTTCCTGGTATTTTGTACCAACTGGTTCCTGAAAGCCTGAAAAGCCTTGCGGCTCTAGGGAAGAGAGGCGATGAGGGGAAAGTTGTGGGATGGACATGAATTATTGTCTTTTGACACTATCTGTAACAAGTAATTAAAGTCGCCAAAAGGATTGTGAAGTCGATCTAAAGATTATGGAGTCGGTATCAAAAAGCCTAGGAAACTCAGAGTCACTCCTGAGTTTTCCTCGGCTTTTTTCATTTTTGTTGCTGTGATCCCTAGCTAATCCCTTGTTTATTAATTTTCTCCAGTTTTCCAACAACACCATTATCCGAATTCATCATTTCACTGGTTTTCGCATGTTAATCCACTATGATTCTTATCACTCGTGATGAAACCGGAATTTAAGACGAGAAGATACAAAACTAAGTGCGGCAAAGAGTTTCTCGGATTTTTCGTAGTTTTTTACGATGCAATCTTAACGAAAATATCCCGTAATCTGTAAATTGAGTGTTTTGCATAATTCCGTTTCAGAGAAGAAGCGATAGCATATTCACTGTCGTTAAGGGGTAATTTTCGAAAATGGTATTATATGGATGAAGAAAAGGGCAGACTTGCAGAATTTTAGAACAGCTCGTTTTTTAAGCGGCAGCCCGTTTTGAATGATGAGAAACGGCGAGCGCAGATGCAAGCAGAACAATGGCATTCAAATACTGGTGAGTTGTGACTTTCTGAATGCCCCGGACATGTGCGGCGTCTGCCGTCAAATAGGTTTTCAATCGGGAGTTGCAGCGTTCTACGCTGGTTCGTTCATTGTAAAGTTCCTTCCAACGCTTTGTATCCCGATGAGGGATGCTGTATCGCCGGAGATCATCCTTCGCATTTACTTTGACGACCATTCCATAGTTTGAAGACGAGCAGGCAGCCATGCCAAGCGGACAGTCGACTTTACCCGTGGCATGCGGGCAGCGAAATTTATGCATATCGCCGTCAACTCCCCAGTATGTCATCGCATAACCCATGGAACAGCACGGTGTTCCGTTCGAGGTCATGCCAGCAGGCGGTTCCTTCTCCCCCCGAAGATTAAGGGGAATGATGGCTTGTGCCTTGACGTTGCGGGCGGCCTCATAAACTTTCATTTGGTCGTAGCCCGCATCGAGTATGAAAAATCGTGTGCTCGTCCTGGACGCTGTTTTCTCGATCAGGCCCGGCGCCATTTCTCCATCATTGACATGCGCCGGCGTTACTTCCAAGGCGATCGGCAATTCACTTTTCGTATCGACCGCCAGATGAATTTTGTAACCAAACCATGTGATTTTATTGCCGAAGGAATCAATTTTTGCGCCCCAGTTCGCATTACCCGTTTGCTCGCTTTTGCGTTTGGGCTGCTTTTTCTCGTAAGCGCGGAGAGCGGCGCTGTCTATGGCGACGTTACTGCCTTCTATGATACCTTCCTGCTGACAGCGTGTGACCAAATCCTCAAAAAGCCGTTTTGCCAAGTCCTTTCTCGTCAGTTCTGAGAAAACTCGGCTTAATGTGGATATGGAAGGAGCTTCTCGATCCAGCCGAAGACCACACTGATAACGAAACCGGAGATCCGTATCCAAACGCTTATGCAACCCTGAAAAGGTACTTATTCCTTCAAGCGGCGCAGCCAAGAGTGCTCGTAGAATACCTTGTCTGCAGTATCCCTCAGCGCCTCGGGGTGAACGGCTTCTCAGTTCCTTGGCATACGGTCTCAGATCGAGAGAACTGAAGAAGATCGGCAATCTCTCCTTGGGTTGAATTTTTAAAAGTTCTTCGAAGGAAAACAGACATTCTTGGAGAATATACAAAGTGACTTCCTCCATCCTTGAGGTTTTTGGGTTTAGTCACTTGAAAACTTCTCCAAGTTGGGGTGAAGTCCCTTTTTTATGTCCGAAAATCCTTACGGCTCAAGGCCTCAGATTACTGCAAAACGCTCAATTAAAAATGTCCAGAGCCAATAAAAAATTCAATCAAATTCCCGGTGAATACTGAACTGAATTTAGTATTGAAATACTCGATTTATCCGTGGTAGTATTTGGGTAGAAGTTATGTTGATCAAAAGGGACTAATCCCGAATCTTCTTGTTATAAATTTCTCGATTATAAAATAAGGAAGTAACCTAACTTTTATCTTGAAAGAAGGTGATAAATTGATTGAATCGTTCTGGAATATCTGTCTGCTCCATGATATATCAACACGTGATCAGTTGCTTCGCGAAGCCATTCGAGTGAAACGGACGCAACAACTTCTGGAACAGCAACAGTTGGCCGAAACGGAGCTAATGACAGAACCTGAGAAGCTGTTTCAGTGGATGAAGGAACGAGCCTTAGACAAAGAATTAGGCCATTTTCCCGGCGATCGGGATTTATTTTATAAATTATACCATGCAGGCAAGGATATGGACTTGTTGGAATACGCCATGCTCACCATCCAACAAGATCGTGTTACAGGGAGCATTGTCGTCCATCCAGGAATCGTCGAGCGGTTTGTCGATCAGTGTGAGCGACATGGTTGCAAGAACATTCTGTTTGCAGAAGCTGAAAAGTATATCAAAGGACTCATCGAAACGAAATGTTACCATCGACCATGGACAATCACATTGTTAACGGAAAACTACATCGTAGGCAGATTGTTCAAAACGTATTTCGAGCCCTATTCCAATATCCGCATCGTTCAAGGGTCCATTTATCAGCCGCTGCCCGCAGAACATCAATTCGACGCGATCCTGGCGATGCCGAATTTTGGTATGAAGATGAACGATGACGATGTCGCGGTTCGGGAATCCGAAGGCGCAGCGGCCAGCTACCTCCTTCCACTCTTGCAAGACGGCGGGAGATTGAGCGTGACCTTTCCTGCACGGATGCTGTTTCAATCCGGCGCGATCGCCAGCTGGCGGAAGAAAATGAATGATCAGGCGCCGGTGCAAACGATCTATTCGCTTCCGGACGGCTTGTTTCGTCCCTACACTTCTATCAAGACCTATCAGGTTGACTTCGGCAAAGTGCCTGTGGAAGAGGTGATCCTCGGGCGACTCCATATGGAGAAGTCAAAGCTTGTGGGGGAACGGGAGATTACCATCCATCCGGATCGGTTCCGAGAGCTGGATCATTGGCGAATCGAACTGCTGCTGGATGAAGATCAGGATATACTTCGTTCGTTTCAGCAGGCGGCAACCCCGAAAGTGAAGTTGCGCGATGTGGCAGAAATTTTTCGGGGAAAATCGATTCTTAAGCAGGATCTAAAGCCCGGGAACATTAAGGTGCTGAATATATCCAATCTGGATGACGGCGAAGTGCTATTGGATCAGCTTGAAACGATTGACGAGGAAGAGAGGAAAGTGAAACGTTACGAGATTCTCCCGGGTGACCTGGTCATGACGTGCCGCGGCACCGTGAACAAGCTGGCTGTATTTCCGGAGGCTCAAGGGATGGTCATCGCTTCCTCGAATATGATCGTGATCCGGTTCAAGTCGGCCATCAAGAGTCATTTTGCCAAAATGTTTCTGGAAAGCCCGGTTGGAACAGCCCTTATTCAAAGCTTCCAGCGGGGAACAACCGTGATGAATTTGAATCCAGCGGATGTGGCGGAATTGGAATTGCCCTTGGTACCGGAAGATAAGCAGCACGAGTTAATAGAGCAATATATACGGGAAAAAGAACGATATAAAGAAGTTGTTCGGGAAGCGACGAATCGCTGGGAACAAGTGAAGAGCCAGTTATACGAGGAACTCTACTGAGGAGGAATTAGGATCATGGCAACAGCGAACATTGGATTCGAGGAAAAATTATGGAGCATGGCCGATAAACTGCGCGGCAGTATGGATGCAGCGGAGTATAAGCATGTAGTGCTTGGCCTTCTATTTCTGAAATATGTGTCGGATGCATTTGAAGAAAAATATGAAGCATTGAAAAATGAACCGTATGCTGATCCGGAGGACCGGGACGAATACGTGGCAGAAAATATATTCTGGGTACCGAAGGAAGCGCGCTGGAGCCATATCAAGGATAACGCGAAGAAGCCGGATATCGGGCAGATCATCGACAATGCGATGATTGCCATCGAGAAGGAAAATCCGTCGCTGAAAGGCGTACTGCCGAAAGATTATGCTAGGCCAGCGCTGGATAAAACCCGCCTTGGCGAAGTAATCGACCTGTTCTCGTTCAAGGTCGGCGATGAAGAGAGCCGCTCGAAGGATGTTTTGGGTCGGGTATATGAGTACTTCCTTAGCAAATTTGCTAGCGCGGAAGGCAAGAATGGTGGCGAATTCTACACCCCGAACAGCGTTGTGCGCCTGCTCGTCGAGATGATTCAGCCGTTCAAGGGCCGCGTATACGACCCCTGTTGCGGTTCCGGCGGCATGTTCGTGCAGAGTGAGAAGTTTGTAGAGGAACATCAGGGACGCATCGGCGATATCGCGGTGTACGGGCAAGAGTCGAATCCAACAACGTGGAAGTTGTGCAAAATGAACCTCGCTATTCGCGGCATCGACGGCAATCTTGGAGAGCATCATGCGGACACGTTTCACAATGATCTACATAAAAACCTGAAGGCCGATTACATCCTGGCGAATCCGCCATTCAATATCAGCGATTGGGGCGGCGAACGACTGACAGAAGACGCTCGTTGGGCGTATGGGGTACCTCCCGCTGGGAATGCCAACTATGCGTGGATTCAGCATATCGTGAACAAGCTTGCGCCCAGCGGTGTTGCAGGCTTTGTACTTGCGAACGGCTCCATGTCGACAAGTACGACGGCGGAGTTTGAGATTCGCAGCAAGCTCGTTAACGCCGATTTGGTGGATTGCATCGTCACCTTGCCGGGGCAGTTGTTCTACTCTACGCAAATTCCGGTTTGTCTCTGGTTCATTGCCAAAAATAAAGCGCCAAAGGGCTTTCGGGACCGCCGTGGTGAAATCCTGTTTATCGATGCCCGCAAAATGGGGCATATGGTGGATCGCACACATCGCGAATTGAGCACGGAGGATATCCGGAAGATCGCCGACACGTACCATGCATGGCGCGGTCAGGCGGAGGTCGGAGCATACGAGGATGTGAAAGGCTTCTGCAAAGCGGCGAAACTTGCAGAGGTACAAGAGCACGAGTATATCCTGACACCTGGGCGTTATGTAGGCATTGAAGATGTGGAAGAAGACGGAGAACCGTTCGAGGATAAAATGGCGCGGCTGACAGCAGAGCTCGGGGAGCAGTTCGCCAAGTCCCGGCAACTGGAGGATGAAATTCGCAAGCGGCTTGGGGGGATTGGGTTTGAGTTTTGAGCCATTTAATGGGATGACGCCTCCTAATGAATGGAAGGCTAGGTTGGTGAAAGATATTGCAGTTGTGAATGAAAGGTCGATCAAGAAAAGTGATCGTATTGATACAATACAGTATATTGATATTGCGGCGGTCAACCATCGTAATATAGATCAACTACAAACATTCAAACTGAACGACGCCCCTAGTCGCGCTCGTCGGATCGTGCAGGATAACGATATTTTGATTTCCACGGTTCGCCCGAATTTGAAGCACTATACCATGATTCGTAAGGCTGAACCCGATATGATTGCATCGACAGGGTTTGCAGTGATATCACCAAAGAGGGTTCATCCGGATTTTCTGTACTATTATTTGACATCGGACTCTTATACAAGATATTTGACTCAGATCGCCGAAGGGCAGACATCCGCATACCCGGCTTTTAATTCAGATATTATAGAGAACACTGTGATCTATTTGCCTCCTGAAAATGAACAATGCGAGATCGGAGAAATGCTGGCATCAGTAGACAAAAAAATCGAACTCAACAACGCCATCAACAAAAACCTTGAAGAAATGGCCCAAGCCCTTTTTAAACGATGGTTTGTGGACTTCGAGTTTCCGAATGAAAACGGCGAACCGTATAAATCCAGCGGCGGCGAGTTTGAGGAAAGCGAGTTGGGGTTGATTCCGAAGAACTGGAAGCTTGGAACAATTAGTGATCTTGGTGAGGTTGCCGGAGGAGCAACGCCTTCTAAGAAAAACGAAGATTTTTATACTGCTAGAGGCATTCCTTGGATCACTCCTAAAGATCTATCGAAAATCAACAACAAATATATCTCGCGCGGCGAAATAGATATTACACAGAAAGGGTTTAGCAACTCCAGTGTAAAACTATTACCGAAAGGGACAGTTTTATTTAGTTCTCGAGCCCCCATTGGTTATATTGCGATAGCTAAAAATGAAGTTACAACTAATCAGGGATTTAAGTCGGTGATTCCATTTAAACATGTTGGTTCAGAATTCGTCTATTATCTCTTGAAAAGTAATGTTGAGACGATTGAAAGTCGTGCATCCGGCTCAACCTTTAAGGAGATATCCGGGGCAGAAATGAAGCGAGTGCCTGTTCTTATCCCTACAGAAGATGTTCTTGCGAAGTTTAATGATATCGTTGAACCGATAGGGAGACTAACACAAAAGTGTGAAGAAGAAAATGAAGATTTAACCCAACTCCGCGACACCCTTCTCCCCAAACTGATGTCTGGCGAGATCCGTGTCCCTGTCGAGCGGGATAACAGCGCTACCGATCTGCCTAAGGTTGCGGAGAGCAATGCAATCTATCAACCCTAATCCAAAGGAGGTGCAACGATGGCCTACTATACGACGTCCTACACCGAAAGCGACCTTGAACAGGCCGCGCTGGAATGGTTCGAAGAACTGAACTACGAGAAAGCTTACGGTCCGGATATTTCTCCCGAAGGGGAGTACCCCGAACGGCAATTTTACCATGACGTCATCCTGAAAGACCGGCTGCGCGAGGCGCTTATTCGCATCAACAAGCATGTGCCGCGCGAAGCCATCGAGGAAGCGATTCGGGTCGTTGAAGTGCCGCGCAGTCCCAGCTTGTTGATCAATAACAAGGCGTTCCAGAAGATGATTACCGATGGAATCGATGTGCAGTATCAAGCCGCCAACGGCGAATATCCGACAGAGAAAGTATGGCTGTTCGACACCGACCCGGACCGGATCGACAACAACGACTTTCTGGTCGTCAACCAGTTTACCGTTGTTGAAAATCAGGGAGAGAAGCGCCCGGATATCGTCGTGTTCGTAAATGGATTGCCGATCGCCGTATTTGAATTGAAAAGCGCCTCCAACGAAGAAGTCGGGATCAGCGATGCCTACAATCAGATGCAGACGTATAAAGGAGCGATACCGTCCCTGTTCACGTACAACTCGTTCCTGGTCATCAGTGACGGTGTGAATGCGCGGGTAGGCACGTTGACCGCCAATGAAGATCGGTTTATGATGTGGCGCACGATCGACGGCGATGACGTGGCGCCCTCCTCCCTGCCCCAGCTTGAAGTGCTTGTGAAAGGGATGTTCGAGAAAAGTCGGTTGCTCGACATTATCAAGCATTTCGTGCTGTTTCAGACCGATGGGGAGCATCTGTTCAAAATATTGGCGGGATACCACCAATACCATGCCACCAACAAGGCAATTGCAAGTACGGAACGTGCGACGATGGACGAAGGTGATCGCAAAATCGGCGTCATCTGGCATACGCAAGGCTCCGGTAAAAGCTTGTCCATGGTTTTCTACGCGGGAAAACTTGTTCTGACGCTGAACAACCCGACGATCGTCGTGGTGACGGACCGGAACGATCTGGACGATCAGTTGTTCAGCACGTTCAGCAAGTCGAAGGACTTGCTCAGGCAAACGCCTCAGCAAGCGGAAAATCGGACTCATTTGCGTGAGCTTTTGTCGGTGGAGTCGGGCGGGATCATTTTCACAACGGTTCACAAGTTCACTCCTGATGAAAATGAAGACAAGTATCCTGTACTTACGGAACGCCGCAATGTGATCGTGATCGCAGACGAGGCGCATCGCAGCCAGTACGGGTTTCAGGCGGAAATGGTCGCCGGGGAAGACGAAGCGGCCATTAAGTATGGCTACGCCAAGTATATGCGCGATGCGTTGCCGAACGCTTCTTATATTGGCTTTACCGGAACGCCGGTTGAATTGACAGATAAAAATACGCCTGCTGTTTTCGGTGACTACATCGATATTTACGATATGACCCGAGCTGTAGAAGACGGAACGACGGTCAAAATCTATTACGAAAGTCGAATTGCCCGCCTGGAGTTGTCGGAGGCGGAGCGCCCAGTCATCGACAGCGAGTATGAGGAAATTACGGAGTATCAGGAATATACGCAGCGGGAGCGTTTGAAGTCGCGTTGGGCTCGGCTAGAAGCGTTGGCCGGTACGGAGAAGCGGGTTAAGAAAGTCGCTCAGGATGTTGTCGAACATTTCGAGCAGCGGCAGAAAGCCGGCTTCGGCAAAGCGATGATCGTTGTGATGTCGAGGCGGATTGCCATCGATATGTACAAAGCGATTGTTGCTCTCCGACCGGATTGGCATAGTGATGACGACAATGAAGGCAAGATCAAGATCGTCATGACCGGTAGTTCCAGCGATCCGGAGGAGTGGCAACCGTTTATCGGCAACAAGCGGCGCCGTGAACATCTTGCGAAACGTATGAAAGATGTGAACGATCCGCTTCAGATCGTCATTGTCCGTGACATGTGGCTGACCGGGTTTGACGTGCCGAGCATGAATACGATGTATATCGACAAGCCGATGAAAGGCCATAACCTGATGCAGGCGATCGCCCGTGTGAATCGGGTATTCCGCGACAAGCCGGGTGGTTTGATCGTCGATTACATCGGAATAGCGGATTTGCTGAAATCGGCGCTGCAAAAATATACGGAAAACGACCGCAAAACTGCCGGCATCGACACGGACCAAGCCGTTGACTTTATGCTGGAAAAACTGCAACTTATCCGTGAATTGCTTCATGGGTATGACTACAGCAAATTTGCTTCGGAGAAAGCATCCGAACGGATGAAGGCCATTGTTGAGACGGTCGATTACGTACTTGGATTGGGTGAAGAGAGCAAGCGGAACTTCCTAAATTGGACGACGGAATTAGCAAGAGCCTTCTCGCTTTGCGCGACGACTCCCGCAGCTGAGGAAGTTAATCTCGAAATTAGCTTCTTCAAGGCGGTAAAATCTGGTATTATTAAGTTGATAACTGATGAGAATAGGAAGAAAACGACGAAAGAGCTCGACGCCGAGTTGAATCAGCTCATTTCGAAATCGGTCGTATCCGATGAAGTGGTCGATATCTTGGAAGCTGTAGGTTTGCAGAAACCGAACATCGCGATTCTATCGGATGAGTTTCTGGAACATGTGCGCGGGTTGAAGCAGAAGAATCTGGCGGTGGAACTTCTCCGTAGGTTGCTTCAAGGTAAAGTGAGGGCCGTTTCTCGGACCAGTATTGTGCAATCGAAGAAATTTTCTGAGATGCTGGAGGAAGCGATCCGGAAATACAACAACCGTACCATTGAGACGACTCAGGTCATCGAAGAACTGATTCAAATGGCCAAAGAAATGAACGAGGCTGTCAAGCGTGGCGAAGATCTCGGTCTGGTCAAAGAAGAACTGGCTTTTTACGAAGCTTTAGCTTCGAACGAATCGGCCAAAGAACTGATGGGCGATCTGATGCTGAAGCAGATCGCACATGAACTGACCCAAGCGATTAAAAGCAACATTAAAGTCGACTGGACGCTTCGCGAGAATGTACGGGCGCAAATGCGGATTACCGTCAAGCGGCTGTTGAAGAAGTACGGTTACCCGCCGGATCTGGAGAAGATGGCCATTGATTTAGTGCTTCAGCAAGCTGAATTGATGGCACAGGCGGAGACGGAAGAGTATAAATATTAAATGACATCAGGGCGTGGCGGATTTATTTGCTACGTCCTTTTATATTAATTTTTTGGAGGGAAAAACGATTAATAACCCAATTGATAAAGTAAAGGAACTTAAAAGGAAGGCCGAACAAAACAGACAAATGCATTTTAGCATTAGTAGGAGAGCCAATCAGCTAAATAAAACTTTACATGCTTTAGCATTAATAGGTTCTTCAGCAACAGCGATATTAACCTTCTCTGAGTATAAAACATTCCTTCCATGGTTTCCGGATCTTTCAGATGGTGAATATAAACTTACGATTGGTGTTTTTGCAGGACTTGTATTTATTTTAACAATCCTAGAAGAATACTTCCGGTTCGGGGAAAAGGCAGCTTCTCACGAATCTATTGGAAAACAACTGACTTCATTTATTCGTAAAGCCAGCATAATTGAAGATTACGAAGTTATAACAGGCGATGTTATTGATAAATTAACAAGTGAATATAATAGCATTCATGAAAATGCTCCAATCATTCCAGATCGTATATTCTTGAAAGAAAAACAACGTCTTAGAATCAAGATTGGAATTAGCAAACAACTTGAAGTAACACCGCACATGAGCATATGGTTTTATAGATTGAGAATGAAAATTAAACAATTTAGTGCGCTGGAAAGTAGGAGTGGAGATAATGGTCGAGAAGAGCCAAACCAATAAAGTGTTGATTTTATTGAGCGGCGGAATTGACTCTACTTCCTTAGTTCATTATTACCTCTCAAAAGGAGAAAAAATAGAAGCAATTTTTTTTGATTACGGCCAACTAAGTTGTGAACGAGAATATCAGTCAGCTATAGCAATTAGTAAACACTACGACATTCAAATTCAACGAGTAAACTTAGGGTTTACGATTCGTGACCAAAAAGGTGAGTTTTATTGTCGTAACGCTCTTTTTGTTTTAGCTGCATGCAGTTTTCTTGGAAATTCCGCATCTTATATCTCAATAGGTGTTCATTCTGGTACACCATACTATGATTCAACACCAGCGTTTATTAGAGATACTCAGACGATGCTTGATGGCTATTTCGGTGGCGTATTTAGAATCACAGCGCCATTCCTTGAATTCTCAAAAGAACAAGTATATGAATACGCTCTGCGTGAAAGTGTGCCCATTCACCTAACATATAGCTGTGAAATGGGACGACAGGAGCCTTGTGGAATCTGTCTATCTTGCATTGATAGGAGGATGTTGGATGAAAAATCACCAAGGAAAGATTAGATATATTGAAAGGATTGGGAAAAGCACCCCAATTCTTATTCCTTCGTTCTCTAGCAAAGGTTTTCCCCATGTGAAAGATTTGCATAATTATCTGAAACATAAACTCACAGAAGCATCCCTGGTCAGCACTTATGACTTGCACTATGGAAATTTAGAAATTGATCAAATTTATGAGTCCGATATTATTTTTGTTGATAGCGGTGGTTACGAGAGAAACCGTGAACATGACGTCTCAGATATTTATGGTACTTTGCATTTTCCAAAAGAATGGAATGTTAGCCTGTACGAAGAACAGGCAAGTAAACTAAAATCCATTACAGATATTGTGCTTATTAATTATGATTATCAAGAACCGCTCCCAATGGAAGTTCAATTAAATCGCGCAAGAGTAAATTTTGAAAAGTTTCCAGACTTCGCGTCGGACTTTTTATGCAAACCAACATCAAATGAAGAATCACTAATTAACGTCAATGACGTTGTTCAAAATGTAAATCTTCTAGCCCCTTTTGACATATTGGGGTTTACTGAAAAGGAGTTGGGCCACTCAATACTTGAAAGGGCTAACAATATCTACAGGATCAGAAAAGCACTAACTGATGCTGGATTGGATAAACCGATACATATTTTCGGATGTTTGGATCCGTTATCGGTTGTTTTATTTTTTCTTTGTGGTGCAGACATATTTGATGGGCTGTCTTGGCTCCGATTCTCATTTAAGAACGGAATACCTGTTTATATGAACCATTATTCAATTAGTAACGGCTACTGGAACAAACATGAAAATGAAGTTAAAGTTTTGGGGTTTTCAGAGAACCTATGTGAGTTATCCCAATTAAAATATCGGTTGGAAAAGTTCTTGCGTTCATCGGATTGGGACGATATTGGAGTATCAGAGCATGATCTTAAGCAATTGATGGTTATTCTAGAACAGATCGGGAAACACAAAAGTAATGAGTAGAGGGGGAAAAGAATGAGCGGTAGTGGTGGTGGCTACAGTGTTCCGAGAAAAACACTTGCTGAACTGGAGAAAGAAAGAGCAGCAAAAGAAGAGGGTGAAAAATTTGAAACTGAACTAAATAAGTATATCAAAGAGTTATTGAAAGACATAAACGATCGTGATGTGGAAGGAATAAACCGTCACTTAGAAACATTGAGAAGTGCTTTGGAAAAGGACATAGAAGGTTATGTGGATCTTAAATTTGGTGGTTCCATCATGAAAAACACATATGCTGATGGCTTAAGTGACGTTGATATGCTGGTTCAAATCAATAATAGTGAATTGGCTGGCGCAACACCGAATGATGTGTTGAAATTTTTTAGTGAACAGATTAAACGTCGTCTTCCGAACACAGAAGTTAAGATTGGAAAGTTGGCAGTTACAGTAAAATTTGCTTCAGGACATGAAGTTCAGTTGTTACCAAGTGTAAAAACAGAAACCGGATATCGTATAGCTCGTCCTGGCGAGAATAGTTGGAGCAATGTCATTAAACCAAAGAAATTTGCAGAGAAGTTGACCACTGTTAACCAAGCGAACGCTAATAAAGTGGTTCCACTGATTAAGCTTATGAAAAAGATTAATGCTAGTTTTCCGCCTCATAAGCAGCTTTCAGGGTATCACATTGAGTCTCTTGCAATAGATGCTTTTAAGAATTCTACATCTGTACCTAAGACGTACAAAGGAATGGTGGAGCATTTCTGCCGACATGCAGAAAAAGCAGTGTTGAGACCAATAACTGATAGTACTGGTCAATCCGTTCATGTAGATAATTATTTAGGTGGGGCAAATAGTGTCGAACGTCAAAGAGTGAGTACAACTTTTAAACAATTACTAAAGCGGATTGAAACTGCGAATAATACTAACTCGTTCTCTTCATGGAAATCTATACTTGAAGGTGAATGATCAAAAACGATCTTCATAGTAGTTTCTTAGTCTAATACTTTATTTTTTCGGGGAATCATTTTAATAAACCCTGACCTGAATGAGTCTAAAACTTATTTTTCAAAAGCTGACGATTTTCCAACTTAAAAACCGCGTCAAATCAACAACTCCAGTCTAACACTTTATTTTTACTGAACAATTGTAGAAATCAATCAAAGTCATATCAAAGCCTAAAAAGTCGTATTAAATTCTAAATAGTCGTATCAACAAAGCCGAGCGAAACGCAGGTATCCACTCCTGTTTTTCCTCGGCTTTTTCTCTTGCCATAAGGTTCGAAAGAACCGCTCCTCCTTGATAAATTAGGCATTCTCCCGCTTCCTTCCTCAGATATTTTTCTCATATCCTTATCCCTGACCCCTGTTATTCCTCTGCCTTTGATACGACTTTATTTGCTTTTTTGACTCTGATTTTCTCTGGATTTCCTCGGTTTTTCTTCTGGTTTGTAATACGACTATAATTAATAGGGGGATTTTAGGGGCAAGGAGGAAAGAGGGGGTGGAGCCTTGCGGTTCTAAGGTTTTTGAGGTAGAGCGGGTTGGGGTTGGTTTGATACGACTTTTTAGCGAATTGACAACAGGTTAGACACAAAAGGAACAGCGGCAGGCTAAGACTTTATTTTGCAAGTCCTGGTCCACCGCTGTTTCATTTTTGGGGGTTGCCCCTCTTTATTTCATATTTACCTTCTTCCACTCCTCATGATATTTCCACACTTGCTTCCATAGTTCATCGCGCTCTAGCTGGCTATAGCTGACCAGATGCTCCTGAAACACGTCTCCCAGCATTTCCAGCCATTGGGATTTGGTGCGAAGTTCTGTTTTTTCGATGCCCTTGCTGTCTCGCTTGGTCCATATACATCCTCTCAGTTCATTACTGCCGGTGGCGTGTCTATGCCGAACAAGAAATAGCTGAATCCAGGGCGACTCCGGCGATCGGCTGTAAAATTCATGCTTGGGTTTAAACTCTTCCAGGTTCTCTAATTCATCCGGGGCATAATCAACACCCGCAAACGATGTGTTTGGGGCGTGAACAAGCCGCCAACCGCCTTCCACCACGCCGGACTTCTCGACTTGATACACCAACGGACCTTGCTCGTAAGTGCCCATCTGCAGCGGAATCGGTTCATAGGGCATATCACCCAACCCCACGTCGATGATGTATCGTTGTTCTTGCTGCTGTTCATTGGTCAAGCTGACAGTGAGCCCGAGGTGAAAGGAGTTAATGCGAGGCTCCTGCCCCGGAGGTTGGACACCCGCTCGATGCCAAAAAACACGGTAGCCCAGTGAACGAAGCAGAACGCTGAACGCACCGTTCAAGTGAAAACAATACCCGCTTCGGTTGCTCAACATCAGACGGACGCACTCGCGTAAATCGATCGGAGTTGGTCTGCCGGCAACGATATCAATGGTCTGCCAGGAAATGGTCGACACATGGGCCCTGTGAAGCTGAGTGAGATATTCAAGGGTTGGCGGTTGTATGTCCTCAATGCCAATTCTTTTTAAGTAGGCTTTGATTTCGGTGGGGGTCATCATCATGTTTCCATCATCACTTTCGCAGGTTGCTTGCTGTTATGCCCCAGCTTCTTCACCAGTACGATAAATTGTTCGACGGCTTGGTCGATGCGCTGGATGACCTCCATATCTTGAGGAACCCCATCCGCATCAAAGACCGATTGGCCCTCCCCAACGGATATCCATTCCGGACACAGGATGCCATGAAGATTCCGGATGATGCTTTGCAAATGGAGAAGTGAACTGACTCCCAGAGGACCGCCTGCCGAGCTCAAAGTCAAAAATGGCTTGCCAGTCACGTGGCTGTTGTCCAGGTAATCCAGCGCATTTTTTAAGGAACCGGAGATGGAACCATGGTACTCGGGAGTGGCTAAGATGAGGCCGTCAGCTTGCTTCACTGAATGGATCAGAACGTCGGCTTCCGGGGGGACGACCTCTGAGTCAGGAGAATAGAGCGGTAATTGCACAGCCGCCAGATCGATAAATGAGACCTGAATGTTTCTCGATTTCAGAACGTCTTCGATATAACGAAGAATACTTGTGCTTGCAGCGTTGTGCCGGTTGCTTCCGGCGATCAGGGTAATAAGCATCATTATGACCTCACTTTATTCGTTTGCTTAAGTTGCTCCGAGGAAGATCTAGAAAATTCCCACGACATATTCATTCCAACAACCTAATGTAATGCAAGCCAGAACGAGCAAGATGGTTCCGGTCGTTTGCGACCAGCCGCTGCTGCCATTCATGATATATATGAACACAATGCCGCTTGCAGACAGAAGAAGAGACAGCTTCTGCATCCAGGTGGTTTTTTCTTTCAAAAAGAGGGAAGCGAATAGCATCGTGACCACAGGCGTCATGGCGCTGATGATGCCCCTTCCGCGGAATCTGCATGCTGAAGCCCAAACGTTTGCAAAACAAAGTAAGCGATCGGGTATAATGAAGCGAGTAGCACCAAGGAGAATAATGGTTTCCCACGGAAGCCAGTTTGACGAATCCAACAACGCAGGAACATAAGTTACGCCAATCACTGCCGCATTCAGGATGGCAACGAAATAAGCAAGTTTCAGTTGCGGAATCACCTCCAGACCAACGAGTTCGAGGAAGCCCCCGTTACATCTCGTATATTGGAAGAGGGATTACCAATCGTTCTTTCCGGGATGAAGACATTGATTGAGACAGACAGTTCGTTAACTTTCTAGTGGCACATATAAAGGAGGCAGAATTAGATGAAAATCGTAGTGACAAGCCTGTTCGTTCAAGATCAGGACAAGGCGTTAGAGTTTTATACCCAAACCCTGGGTTTTGTAAAAAAGCATGACATTCCTGCCGGAAAATTTAGATGGATTGCGCTGGTTTCTCCCGATGAGCTGGATGGGACTGAGCTTTTACTCGAACCAAATGACCATCCTGCTGCCAAGGAGTATCAACAGAAGTTGTTCGCCGATGGCATTCCGGCCACGATGTTTGGTGTTGCAGATACTCACAAAGAGTACCAACGCTTATTGGAACACGGGGTGAAGTTCACGATGGAGCCGACTCAAATGGGCGAGAACACCATCGCGATCTTCGACAATACCTGTGGTAATTTGATCCAGATTATTGATTATATGAACAAATGATGATATCCCGATCACGCTTCCTGAAACTGGCGCGCTGATTTCATTTGTTTATGACAAGATCTGTCACTATTATCCCTTATCATAAACAAAGAAATCTCACCAGACGTTACAAGGAGTGATCGAAAGTCATGTTAAGATTTACAATACTGTTCTTCTGCATCATGTTTATGATCGGGACCGATACCTTTCTCGTCTCGCCGCTGCTGCCGACGCTGCAGGATCAATTTGGTGTGGATACGGGCATTGCCGGCTGGATGATTGGTGCCTACACGCTGGGCTCTGCCATCTTTGCCTTGATCGCTGGACCGCTGTCCGACGGCTGGAACCGCCGATTTGTGCTCGTCAGTGGACTGCTTGGGTTCGCCGTCTCCACCATCTTGTGCGGCTTTGCGTTCAGCTTTTGGTCCATGTGTCTGTTCCGTTTTCTTGCCGGCATTAGCGCGGCATTTACGGCTCCCCAAGTATGGGCGTCCATTCCCGCAGTGATGCCGGCGTCAAAAATATCGAAAGCGATGGGCGTCGCCTTCTCCGGGCTGGCGGCCGCGCAAGCGCTGGGCGTGCCGATCGGGAGCTGGCTTGCGGCTTCCTCCTGGTCCGTGCCGTTTTGGATCATTGGCGGGGTGGCATTGCTGCTCGCCGTAGCTGTCTATGGCATGCTGCCGAACATCCATCCGCATGAACCGCAACGGAACACGGTATCGATTTTCCGCCGCTATATGCCTCTGATCACGAGCGGAAAAGCAAGATCCGGGTATCTGGCCTACCTGCTCCTTCATCTGGGCAGCGGGACTACGATGGCTTTTGTCGGCAAATGGCTGGCGGACCGCTTCGAGCTTCCTGTTGAGTCCATCGGCACCGTGATGCTGTTTCTCGGGTTCGGGTCGCTGCTGGGCAGTTTCATCAGTTCTGCTGTGGTGAAAAAGCTGGGCCAAGCCAGTGCAGTCGCGGTGGGAACGGCACTTCTCGTGCTGTTCTATACGGGTTCACCGCATATGGCGAATCTCCCCGTCGTTACCGCTCTCTATTTGATCATCTTCACGACCCTGGGCATCATCTTCCCGCTTGTCATGGAGGCGCTCACTTCGTTAAACGCCTCGATTCGGGGAACGATCTCCAGCCTCGCCAACTCAACGATGAATGTTGCCAATACCCTAGGGGCTTGGGCAGCCGGTATTTTGTATACCCAATTCGGCGGGTTTGGCGCGATCGGGATGTTCTCGGCCGTCAGCTTGGCGCTCTCGCTGGGGATCTTCCTGTTTGGCGGCGTATTGCAACGGAAATCGGAACACGCAGGCCAGGAATCGCCGTCAGCTTCATAATTGATGCGGTTGCCGCTGCCGTGGGAACCCAATAAGGAGTTCCACGCAAGTGCGCGTTTTTATGGACCTTTTTAAATTTGTAGATTACGGCTTCAGCATCTCCATCGAAACTTCGGCAATTTGATGGAGCTTCTGTTTATCGGTGGAGGTGCGACGCATGACGCGGATTCCGAGCAAAGTCGCATGTAAACTGGACGCAAGCAGGCGGGGGGCTAATTCTGGTGAGATGTCTCCCGCTTGTTGCCCCTGTTGGATGAGCTCAGTCAACAACTGCTCTTCATTGCCGAACAGCTCGCTCGTTAATTTGCTGACCTCGGGATCTCTGTAGGCCAGCTCAGTCGCCGAGTTCACAAAGAAGCAGCCGATGGGCTGTTCGCCGTTGGTTTCAATCAGATAGTCAAAAATCAGACGGATGGATTCTAAAGCCGTACGGCCGCGTTGGACTTCCGCCTTAATGGCAGCATTCGTAATCCTCGCATACTGCTCCATCGTTTTGATGTACAGCGTGTGCTTATCGCCAAACGTGTCGTACAAGCTGCGGCGATGTACTCCCATATGCTCCACCAAATCTTGAAGTGAGGTCTTCTCATACCCTTGCTCCCAGAATAAACGCATGGCCTTAAGAAGGACTTCCTTTTCGTCGAACTCTTTACTTCGTGCCATTAACCAGTCCCCTTTCAACTTTATCTTATATCAGGTGCATTCCGGCTTCATCCCCTTGAATGGCCGCACGTTCGCCGAAATGGCGGTGTATGGTCCCGATTAATAGTTGCCGCTGCTGAATTGGCAGGATGCCGCCGCCCGGGAACTGATGCGAGGGCGTCAGAAGCATGAGATGTCCGGGCTCCCATGCGGGAAGCTCATGCAGCTTCATCCCGGCGCCGTCTTATAGCCACCGGCGAGATCCGATAGCCGGCTCTGCGAAAAATATGCAGCGTGAACTCAATCGTCGGATCCTCCAGGTACACGACGTCAAAACGATCCGCAGCGTCTGGGCAATGAGGGCAAAGCCTTCGGAGGAGCCGGATACGATCATGATTTGGACCGGCTGGCAGCGCATGCCTCGTATTCGGTAAAGGTAGGCGGCAAATTCCTTTCGCAGCGCTTCCTCGCCGCGAATATCGCCGTAATCGAGGGAGGCGGGCGGTACACCCCCCGCCGCTTCTTTCAAATATTTGGCCCATAGCTTCCGGGGAAAATGGTGTAAATCCGGCGTACCGATCTCGAAAGGAGCTGCTCATACGCGTTAATCACCACGTTCCGGCCATGGGGCTGCTGAGCGGCAAGTTTACGGCCGCAAAGGCCATCTCCTTCGGCCCGTTGACTCCGGCGCAAATGAGCGAAATCAATGCGATTTTGCGGGGAAAGGCATAAGTCCGGGGCAGGTGACAGCCTAAAAAAGACCTCTTCGAGCATTTCGAAGAGGTCTTTCTACAATCCCGAAAGCAAGAGATCAGCTCAACGTGGAGAGGGCTTCCTTCGTAAATGGCTTCAGCTCATCCACGCGGCCATCGCGGATTTTAGCGGCCCAAGCCGGGTCGGTCAGCAGCGCACGGCCAACGGCAACGAGGTCGAATTCGCCGCGTTCGAGGCGCTCGATCAGTTGATCAATGCCGGTTGTTTCTGCGCCTTTGCCTGACTCGAACAAGCTGGTGAACTCGGAATTCAAGCCAACGGAACCTACGGTGATCGTTGGTTTGCCGGTCAGCTTGCGCGTCCAACCGGCCAGGTTCAGTTCCGAACCCGCGAACTCCGGTTCCCAGAAACGGCGAGTGGAGGCGTGGAAAATATCAACCCCGGCAGCACTCAGCGGAGCCAAGAAGCGCTCCAGCTCCTCAGGGGTCGCGGCCAGCTTGGCACTATAGTCGACGGGCTTCCATTGCGAGAAGCGGAAAATAATCGGGAAATCCGGCCCAACCGCAGCACGGACCGCTTCAATCACCTCAACAGCAAAACGAGTACGCCCGACAAGGTCGCCGCCGTATTCATCGGTCCGCTTATTGGTGACCTCCCAGAAAAACTGGTCGATCAGATAACCATGCGCTCCGTGGATTTCCACGGCATCAAATCCAAGGCGCTTCGCATCCGCGGCAGATTGGGCATAAGCCTGAACCAGCTCGCGGATTTCCTCCTTCGTCAGCGGTTCAGAGACCGGCTTGCCGGTCAAGCTGAGGCCAGATGGTCCGATAGGATCGGCATCCGATTCAGGGAACGTCTCTCGCTGGCGGGCCGTGCCGGTATGCCAAATTTGGGGAGCGATTTTACCGCCGGCTTCATGCACTTCATTGACGACCCTTTGCCACCCGGCCAACGCTTCCTCTCCATAGAAATGCGGCACGTCCCGATCCGCAGGGGCTGCCGGATGATTGATGACCGTGCCTTCCGTAATGATCAATCCAACGCCGTTCTCGGCTCTTCTGCGGTAATAACCGGCGACATCAGGACCCGGGATTCCGCCGGGCGAAAAGGAACGGGTCATCGGCGCCATGACAATTCGATTCGCAAGCTTCAGTCCGCCGCCTTCAAAAGGTTTGAATAGAGCAGCAGCCGCTTGGGAAATGGACATGTGGATCTCTCCCCTCCATAATCATTTTATACGTATATCTAAATATATAGATTAATAAATCGATATGCAAGCAAAAAATGATTCTGCTTGATTATTTTTTGGCTTTCAGCTTGGCGGCAAATTGCTCCAAGAAGGTATCGATCCCTTCTTCATTTAACCTGTAATACGTATATTGTCCATAACGGCGTGATTCTAACAGGCCGCTCTTTTGCAAACTGGCTAAATACGAAGAAATGACGGATTGCGCTAATCCGGATTTTTCCTGAATCGAGCCGACACATACACTGCCCGGAAACTCTTGCTTGATGACATCCGGCAGATCGGACTCCAATTTCTCCGGCTCCCGCAGCCAACAGAGAATGTTGAGCCGAGTTTCATTTGAGAGGGCCTTTAGCACGGCCAGCATGTCTTGGTCTTTCATCGTTTGATCCCCGTTCTTAGTTCGTTTGTTCCCAGTATATCAAAATTTTCGCCGCCCCATAAAGAGTGAAGATGCTGCAGCGCTCGTGATGGTTTGAATTCATGTCGTCTGCCCATTTTTCATAGCTCTTCAAAGTCCATGATCGAATAGTTAAATGAAGGAAGGCGGGAAGTGCTGCCTTTCTTTTTTTATGCCCGTTTGTCCCGTCCGGTCCATAGCCATTATGACAAAGAGCTGTTTGCTGCTAGACGGAGCATCATTGCGGGGAGCAAACTCTATGCCCCAATGCATGAAACGATCGCCCGGATCATTAATCCATACGCAGGCGACACCGCTTCTGCCCCTCTCGTGGCCGACATGGGTTGCGGGGAAGGTTCGCATTTGCAGGGGATATTACGGCAGTTGGAAAGGCCGGATGGGTTAGGCGTTGGCATCGATTTGTCCAAAGAAGCCATCCGGCTGGCTGCCCGCTCGCCTGGTCTGCGGAACAAGCGCGAATCGCAGCGTTTACGCAGCGGGATGCCGTAGAAATCACCATCGATGTGGAGATTCTGATGGGCATCAAGGAGATGCGCTAGACGGTTTTTCGGCAAAACGTTATCATGAATGAGGACAGAACAAATGAACGGATAGGAGCAGAAAGATGATCGGAACGATTGTGAACACGGTCGCCATATTGGCGGGGAGTGTGCTTGGCAGCATCTTTAAGAAAGGGCTGAAGGAAACGTATCAGTCCGCCCTATTTACCGCAATCGGTCTGGCCGCCACCATGCTTGGCATTAACGCTGCGGTGACCCATATGAAGGACAGCACGTTCCCTGTGCTGTTCATCATCAGCATGGCGGCGGGGAGTTTGGCCGGAACCGCGCTGGACATCGACGGGAAGTTCCAACGGCTGGTGGGGCGGTTCTCCACCTCGAATTTGGGACAAGGACTATCGACGGGCATCCTGCTCTTCTGCATCGGCACGTTGTCGATCCTTGGGCCGATTGAAAGCGCGCTTCACGGGAATCACACCTACCTGTACATGAATGCCACGCTGGATTTGGTGACTTCCATGGTGCTGGCATCCAGCTACGGCATCGGCATTGCACTTACTGCTGTCGTGCTCTTTCTATGGCAGGGAGCCATTTATATGAGCGCCGATTATTTGGCGACTTTTCTGACGACTCCATTGCTGACGGAAATTTCGATTGTCGGCGGCGTGCTGATTGCAAGCTCGGGGTTATCGATTTTGAAGATCATCGATGCGAAGACGTTGAATATGCTGCCGTCCTTATTGGTGCCGGTGATCTGGTTTTTGCTTAAAGGCTGGTTCGGTTATTGAGGACTCAAGTCGGGATACTCAATACAAATTAACTGGAAAATGTACCGTTAATTTCGATGTAGACCAGCTGTACGTGCAACTAACAGTAAAACCTACCGTTAATTTCATCAATATCGCCACTTTAGCGGAAAAGCACCCAAATTAACTATACAATTTACCGTTAAATCGCCCATAACTTACGTTTCTGCCAATATTAACGGTAGAAATTCCAGTTAGTTTGTATTCTCCGACGGGGAGTGCTAACGATTCCGTCGTCCACTGATACAAAAAAAGTCAGTCAGGGTTACCATCCTGATCGACTTTTTTTTGATTTAAACTTTCACAGCTGCCGTTGATTCGCGCACGATCAAATGGGTGGGCAGCAAAATTTCTTGATACGCTTCGTTCGGATGCTTGATCCGCCACATGAGCTGCTCAAACGCTCTGTGCGCGAACAGAGACAGGTCAACCTCCATCGTCGTGATTTTGGGCGTGGCCATTTGGGAATAATGGCTGTTGTCGAAGCCGCAAATCGAGATCTCGTCAGGGATTTGGTAACCCAGCTGGCGCAGCGCCGAGCTGACGTAAAACGCAAATCCATCATTCAGGCAAAACCAAGCGCTAGGCTGGTCAGCCACACGGCTCATCGCTTCAGCGATGATTTCCTCTTCTTCTTGCGTATGCACAAGCATACGTGCTTCACGCGGCTCAAGGCCGTGCTCCCGCAAGGCAAGCATATAGCCTTCCCAACGTTCCTGGTAACTCGGCGAAACCGCGACATTGCCCAGGATGCCGATATTCCGATGGCCATAATCCAGCAGATGCTTGACGGCGATATAAGCGCTGAAACGGTTATTGGTCAGAACTGCATCGGTTGAAAGCAGCGGGTGATGGTGGTCGATCAGCACGGTGGGGATGCCTTGCTCAAGCACGTTGCGGATATAAGCCGTACTGATATGCGACAGAATCAGGAGGCCGTCCACTTGCTTCTCTTCAATGAAAGAAGGCAGCTGCAGCCGGTCGCGCATCTCGGGAGTAATCGATTGAATAAGGAGATTGATGCCGTGGTTCTTGGCTTCCCGTTCGACCGCAAGATAGATTTCCCCGAAAAACTGCATGGAAAAAGCAAAGTCTGAAGCAATCAGCCCGATGGTCTTCACTTGATTTTGATTGCCGGCGGACGTCTTCTTGTTGTAACGGTAGCCCATGGCTTCCGCCGTCTCGATAATTTTGCGCCGCGTTTCTTCGCTTACTCCGTCCTTGCCGGATAACGCCTGGGAGACAGAGTTCTTGGATAGATTCAAGCGATCAGCGATATCCTGCATGACGACTTTTTTACGCATGTTTGAATCCCCTCTATGTGTACTGCTTATCATTTTGTAACGTTACAAAATTAAATATACACAAAAAAAGTTGTAATGTAAACGATTAGCAGGAAAAAAGCTTAGTTTTCAGCATTTTGCGAAGCTGAAATCCTCTCTTGACAGCGTTGTCATTTGGATACATAATAAAAATGTAATCTTGAGTAACGTTACAAAAGAAGGTTAGTCATGAAGTTAGTAATTCTATCATCTATCTGGTAGGGGGTCATTCATGTGAAGAAGAAATTTTCCATGGCCATCATCTTGGTTCTTGCAGTTTCCCTGCTGTTGTCGGCCTGCTCCGGCAATAACGGCGGAGGCGCCAGCCAAGGCGATCAGAATGAGAAGGGAGGGCAAAGCGCTGAACCAGGCAAGAAGGTGGAACTGAAGCTGACGACCTGGGCCGGGGCGGACGAAGCGAAAGAACTGCAGCAAATTCTTGACGAATTAAACGAGAAATCAACAACGTATACGATCGTGCAGGATTCCAATCCGGCGGAATACGATACCCGATTGATCACGCAATTAACCGGGAATTCGGGACCAGATCTGTTCTGGATCAGCGCACAGCGTGCGGCCCAGTTCTCGTCGGAAGGCGCGATGCTGGACATTACAGATCGATTGAAGTCCTCTGACAAACCGGCAGCGAATCTGGATGATTATTACGAGGCTTCGCTTCAGCCGTTTACGCACGAAGGGAAGGTTTACGGCCTGCCTTGGCTGCAGCAGCCGGTGATGCTGTACGTGAATAAGGGATTGTTCGACGAAGCGGGTGTGGCTTATCCGGATGAAACCTGGACCTGGGAGCAATTTACCGATGCGGCAACGAAGCTGACCAAGGACAAGAATGGCAAGCATCCGGGCGAGGATGGGTTTGATGAGAAGTCGGTGGTACAGTGGGGCTTTACGTTAAACGGCTGGCCGCCATCCCAAATGTTCGTATGGCAAAACGGTGGAGACGTCTTAACCGAAGACGGTCAATCGCCAATCGACTCGCCGGAAGCGAAGGAAGCTCTGAACTTCTACGCCGACCTGGTGAAGGGTCCATTGACACCTTCGCAGCAAATCGTTCGAGATCGCGGCTTCGACAAAATGTTCCGCGATGGCCAAGTGGCTATGTTCATGGGCGGGGCAGCCGATGATCTGGATTCCACGGTCGATAACGTGCAAGCTTTTATGGTTCCAGCGGGACCAACCGGCATCCATGCCACCTTTGGCGACATCCTTGGCATGGGCATCAACGTCAATACGAAAAACCCCGATGCCGCTTTCGAAGCTTTGGTGGATCTGAGCGATGCGATCCACCACTGGAAGATCATGCCGCCGCGTAAATCCCTGGCGGACTTGGCAACGTTGCAGGAGCTTCATCCGAAGAAATCGCATTCCCTAGAGGCGATCATCAACTCGATGGAATACGCGAGACCGTACCGCTATTCCGAGAAATATCCGGAATGGGATAACATTTACTGGACGCAGCTGATGGACCCGATCATCAATGCGGGGACCGATCCGGAGAAGCTGATTCCGGAAGTCAAGCCGCTGCTGGAGAGCGCGATTAAATAATTGAAGGTTCGAGAGAGAAGGACGGGGAGGCGGGAGCCTCCTTCCTTTTCTTCATCAAGCGAACGGGCCAACCTGTGCAGAAAGGAGGAAACCGCATGGAAAACCATCTTGCAACCTTGATCCGATGGTTGCTGGTGCCTGTCGTCCTATTAGTCATTGCGAGCGTGCTCTACTTCGTTGTTTCCAAGCTTGGCTGGAAAAAGAAGCAGGCGATCGGTTTGGCGCTCGTTTCCCCGTGGATTGTAGGTTTCCTGATTTTTACCCTTTATCCTTTGCTGGATTCCTTATACCTGAGCTTTACCGAGTCTTCGATCTTCGGAAAGACGGAATGGGTAGGATTTGGCAACTACATCAAGCTGTTTACGAATGATATCGAGTTCTGGCCGTCCATCCGGATCACGCTGCTTTACGCCGCCTTATCGCTGCCGATCGGCGTGATTGGAGCACTGCTGGTCGCCATGCTGCTGAACAATAAAATCAAGGGGATCGGCACGTACCGGACGATCTATTTCCTTCCGGCGGTGATGCCCGAGGTAGCGGTGGCGCTGCTGTGGAGATGGATGTTTAACAGTGAGTCAGGCATTATCAACTATGTTCTATCGCCGGCGCTGTCGTTGTTTGGCATCGATAAGCCCAATTGGTTTGGCGATCCGCATTATGTCATTGGCGCGTTTGTCATCATGAGCTTATGGGGGATCTTCGGTACCAATACAGTCGTATTCCTGGCCGGCTTACAGGGCGTTCCAAGCAATTTATACGAAGCGGCAGAAATCGACGGAGCCGGACGATTCGCCAAGTTCATACACATCACGATCCCGCAAATTTCGCCGGTGATCCTGCTGCAGGTCATCATGGGGATGATCGGAGCACTGCAAATTTTCACGATTGCGATGTTCGTCCGCCCAACCTCGGCCGCCGGCAAATTTATGAACCAGCTGGTGTACGAACGCGGATTCACGCAGCTGCATATGGGCGAGGCGTCGGCCATCGCCTGGGTGTTGTTTATCATCATCCTGGTGTTGACGCTGCTCGTGTTCCGTTCCAGCCCGGCGTGGGTTCACTACGAATCGGAACGGCGCTAATAGGAGGTGTAACACATGGAAAATGCTTCGACAGCCCGTACCCAAGCTGTCTCCGGCAGAACGTGGAAATGGGTGAACAAAACGTTGATTTACGTGATCGTCACGTTCTTAGCCGCCGTCATCCTGGTGCCGTTCTTCTGGATGGTGTCGACCGCTTTGCAGGCGGACGGGGATATCTTCGCCTGGCCGCCGCAATGGATTCCAGATCCGCCGCAATGGCATAACTTCGTGGAAGCGTGGACGGCGATGCCGTTTAACCGCTACCTGTTTAACACGATATTTATCGTGGTGCTGGGGATTGTTGCGGAGCTGATCAGCGCGACGATTGTAGCTTATGGATTTGCGCGGTTTCGTTTTCCTGGAAGCAGTCTGATCTTCCTCGTGCTGCTGGCCACGATGATGCTGCCGTTTCACGTCACGCTGATTCCAACGTTTCTGATCTGGCAGAAATTTGGCTTGGTCGGCCAATTCGACCCGCTTGTTCTGCGGGCGTGGACGGCGTGGGGACCGTTTTATATTTTCTTGCTGCGTCAGTTTTTCATGACCTTGCCGCGGGAATTGGACGATGCGGCTGAGATCGACGGGTCAAATTTCTTTCAGACCTTCGTTTATATCATGCTGCCGCAGGTGAAGCCGGCGTTGCTGGCTGTAGCGATCTTTGCGTTCCGGGGGTATTGGAACGACTTTCTGGGTCCGCTCATCTACCTGTCGGATATGAAGATGTATACGCTTAATGTTGGCATGTATTTCTTTATGGGCGGCGTGAACGAAGCCCCGCAATGGAATTACCTGATGGCGATGTCCACGCTGGTGGCGCTCCCGGTCATTCTGTTGTTCTTTATGGCTCAGCGTTATTTTATCGAGGGCATTACGTTTACGGGCATGAAAGACTAATCAGTCTGAATTTCGGATAGGAGGAACTACTAGATGACGATGTTGCAAAAGATAGAGATCAATCGCTCCGTGAACAATCCGCTGATTACGCCGAAGGATGTCAAGCCCACCTTCCCGGATTGGGAGGTGCTCGGCGTATTTAACGCTGGCGTTGCTGAATATGAAGGAGAAGTAATCCTGCTGCTGCGGGTGGCGGAATGCCCTCGGCAGACCGACCCGCGCTATGTGCTTGTTCCGGTGCTTGACGTGAACGGCCAGACCTCGGGTTCGGAACCGGCGGTGGAAATTGTGAAAGTAGACCGGGAAGATCCGCGCTTCGACTTCTCCGATCCTCGGGTCATTCGCGACAAGCAGGGGGCCACGGTGTACTTGACGTCTATCTCCCATTTTCGCGTGGCACGTAGCCGGGACGGCCTGAACTTTACCATCGACGAGACGCCTAGTGTCTGGCCGGAGGACCCGCTGGAACGCTGGGGCATCGAAGATCCGCGGATTACCCGGTTGGAGGAGCGATATCATATCACCTACAGCGCAGTTTCTGAAAGAGGTGTAGCCGTCGGCCGGCTGACGACCAGCGACTTCGTTTCGTTCCGCCGGGAAGGATTAATCCTGGCCCCGACCAATAAAGATGTAACCTTGTTCCCCGCAGCGATCGACGGGAAATATTATATGCTTCACCGCCCGGTGCCGGAAGGAATCGGACAGCCCGAAATGTGGCTGGCCGAGTCGCCGGACCTGGAGCACTGGGGGAACCATCGCTTCTTGATGGGGCTGCGCGAAGGAAAATGGGACGGAGCGCGTATCGGCGCGGGATGCGTACCGATCCAAACCGAGGCAGGCTGGCTGATCCTGTATCATGGCGCGGACCAATCGCATCGCTACTGCATGGGCGCAGCCCTGCTGGACCTCAAGGACCCGGGCCGGGTGACCGCCCGCATGGAGGAGCCGCTGATGGTGCCGGAAGCGGAATATGAGACGAGCGGATTTTTCCATAGCGTTATTTTTGCTTGCGGAGCGATCGTTAAGGGAGAACAAGTGATCATGTATTATGGGGCATCGGACGATTCGATGGCCTGCGCGAGCTTCCGCCTCCCGCAGCTGCTGGAAGCTTTGAAACCACTAAGCTAACGGAAAGGAATCAGACGATGGCAAAATTTCAGAACAGCGGTGTTTTGTCGTGCGAGAAATTGGTTGAGGTCTACCGCCGTATGGCAAAAACGAACAAGCCCGGAGAAGCCGTCAAACTGAAGTTTGAAGGTGTGGGCGAACGGGATGTTTACAATATTTCGGCTCCCTTCGAGGACGAAGGGGATCTGGTCATTGCCGGACGCGTTGAGCGCCGGGACAGCGAGGAGTCGGAGATTTGGTTTTTTGTTCGCCATGATGAGCATTGGGTTCCCCGGGAGGGGGCGCCGGTGTTTGCGCTGCAGGATCCGTTCTTCACCCGCATCGGCGGGGAGCTGGTGTTCGGCGGGGTGCAGACGTTCCCTCATCCGGAGCTGGAAGGAGCACTCAGTTGGCGGACGGTATTTTACAAAGGACCTAGTCTCAATCGGTTAGAGCTGTTCTTCCAAGGCCCGGACCAAATGAAGGATTTACGCCTGGTGGAGCTGTCCGACGGAGCCATTGGCGTATTTACCCGTCCGCAGGGTGAGAAAGGCGGCAGGGGGAAAATCGGCTTCGCGAAAGTGGACCGGCTTGAGGACCTCTCGCTTGAGGTGGTGCAGGAAGCGCCGCTGCTTGAGCAATTCCTTGATGAGGAATGGGGCGGCTGCAACGAAATCCACCTGCTGGCCAACGGCAAGCTGGGGGTGCTGGGCCATATCGCCCGCTTCGATGAGCAAGGCGACCGCCATTATTATCCGATGGCCTTCGGTTACGACCCGGCGACCGGCCAATATACCGATCTGGAGATCATCGCCGAGCGCTCCGATTTCCTGCCGGGTCCGTCGAAGCGGCCGGATCTGGCAGACGTCGTATTCAGCGGCGGACTCGTCCGTCAAGGCGGAGGCAAAGCCACGCTGTATGCGGGAATCAGCGATGCGGAAGCGCAGAGCCTGGTGATCGACGATCCGTTTGTCGAATTGGAACAATAAGATTTGATCTAAGCCTTTCTCGGCTGCCGAGAGGGGCTTTGTTTTTTTGTTGAAAAATTGGGAATTGTCGACTACACTAGCGGTAGTCTCTTCTACTTTTTTTGTACATCTACGCTATTACGGACATAGAATACTCATATACGTATTTCACTTTATTTCCGGCAAGCGAAAGAGGTGGGGCAGCGATGGGGATTTGGATCGTATTAGCCATCGGATGGATTGCGGGATGGATCCTGTTTCGGGCAGTTGTTGTTCCTGAACGGGAAGGATCTTATCGCGGGGGAGAGAAGGTGTCGGTCATCATTCCGGCGCGGAACGAAGCCGGGAATTTGCCGCATCTGCTGGGTTCGCTTAAGAAGCAAACCTATGCTCCCGATGAGATTATCGTAGTGGATGATTTTTCGGAGGATGGCACCTATGAGGTTGCCGCTAAATATGGAGTGAACGTGATTCGGAACGACGCATTGCCTCCCGGATGGACGGGGAAAACCTGGGCGGTCTGGAACGGCTACCGGCAATCCACCGGCGACGTGATTGTCTTTCTGGATGCGGACATTCGCTTGGCCCCCCGGGCGCTGGAGTCGCTGTTGCAGGCGCGGGCCGAAGCGGGCGGCGTGATTTCCGTGGTTCCATTTCATGTCACGGAGAAGTTTTATGAACGCCTGGCGCTCATTACGAACGTCTTGGGCGTATTTGCATTCACCTCGCCGTTTGAAATGCGCAGCCGGCACAAGGGGCTGTACGGCTCCTGCATCGTGACAACGCGCCGGGATTATGAGGCGATTCAAGGTCATGACAGCATCCGTTCGGAGCTGCTCGACGATTTGAACCTTGGCGCCAAGTTCCGTGAGGCAGGTATTCGCGTGACCAATTTTCTCGGCGGCGGCCTCGTCTCCTTCCGGATGTACCCGAACGGGATTCGCAGCGAGCTGGAGGGGTTCGGTAAAGGTGCGGTGCTGAGCACTGCCAAGCTACGGCCGGCCACGACGCTGCTGGTTGCGGTGTGGCTCCTGGGGCTTATCGCTTCCGAAGGCGCATTGTTCCTTTGGAACACGGCCTGGGCTTACCCGCTGCTGATCGGGTATGTACTGTATGCGGTGCAGCTCTATTTGTTGGTACGTTATGTTGGGAAGTTTGGCATATGGATGCCTCTGCTTCACGTGTTGTCTACCCTCTTTTTTCTCGTGATCCTGATCTATTCGGCCTATCAAGTGGTGTTTCGCGGATCGGTCACCTGGAAAGGTCGGGACGTGCAGGTAGGAAGCAGGGGAGACCGATGATTCTCTTACTGGCTGTGGCTGAGTTCCTGTGCGGGGCCTTGATGTTTTCCTATTGGCTGGGCAAGGCGGCCCGGAAAGATTTACGACAGGTCGGGGACGGCAATCCCGGAGCGTTTAACCTGTGGCAGTCTGCCGGTTACCGTTGGGGGTTGGCGGGCATTCTGCTCGATTTTTTGAAGGGATATATGCCGCTGGTCTTTCTGGTCGAATCGGGAATGTTGGGACGCGATTTCGGGATGACGCTGGTCGCGATCGCCCCGATCCTTGGGCATGCCTTTTCGCCATTCCTTAAATTTAAGGGAGGCAAGGCGATTGCCGTAACCTTCGGCGTGTGGAGCGCCTTAACCCGATTTGAGGCGGCTTTGGCCTATGCGGTGATTCTCGCCGTGCTGCTTGCGGTATTTTCCTTCTATAAGAAGGGAAAATATGCGTCTAGGGAAGCCGACGGCTTCCAAGTTGTCGTTGGCATGGCGATGCTGTCCATTTTTCTGCTGGTTTCCGGCTATTCACTGCCTTTCTGGGGCGTCTGGCTGGTGAATCTGATCGTGCTGACGTATGCCAATCGACAGGCGATTCGGAGCTTTCTGACCGGAAAGGGCGGCAAGCTGCCTCGTTCCGGGGATGGTGTCACACTGTAGCTGCATCGGGCCAGCGTGTTGCTTAAATCTAGCAGCCAAGGTATATTTTGCATGTGAAATAGAAATGCTATAAGCAACCTGAGATGGAAGGAGCAAAGCTGTATGGATGCCACTCTTGAAGCGGATGAAGTTGTCCGCCGAATCAAACGATTGCAGAGTGAAGGCGTTTCGCTGAGCAAGAAGCAAGTGAAGCAGAACGATCCAGAGTTGATGCGCAACGCTTTGTTTTATTTTCCTAGCTGGGAGCATGCGGTAAAGAACGCAGAAAACTTATAATAAACACCCTATCAAACCGATTCGGGTTGGCGAAGTGAAGCCATCGACCCGGGTCGTTTTTTTTGTTATTTATTTTCTGGACAAGGGCCGATATGATGAATATGAGGCTGAATGTAAGCGATTAAATCGATGAGAAAGCTTGGCGATCCCATGAAAAAATATATTCCCTTCACCTACAAAATGCTGATTCCCTACCTGCTGCTCGTGCTGTTAACGGACGTGATCATCGGCTACGTGTCGTACGCGATGCTGACCGAATCCCGGACGGAGATGGCCGAGACGAACATCCGCACCGGAATGGAGCAGGCCCGGAACAACATTCGCTATCAGATGGACGAGATCCAGCGGATGTCGGATACCTTGTTTGGCAATCTCGCCTTTCAACGGGCGCTGCAGACCAAAGGGGAGCCGTACGACATTTATCTGGTCATGCTGGATGAGATCGTTCCGCAAATTACGGCGCCGCTCAAGCTGTTTGGCAACCATATTCGGCTGATGCTGTATACGCTGAACAGCGATCTGTATATCGTCTCGGGCGATAACTTGGAGGAGCCGATTCACCGCAGTGACTATTACATCCTGCCGTTTGAGGACATTCAGGACAGTGCCTGGTATCAAGAGTTTAAAGATTCCGAACGGGACAATATCTGGCTGCAGATTGACACCGATCAGCGGCTGGGGAACATCTCCCATATCCGCCGCCTGGTGTCCTATAGCGGGAACATGACCGTGATCGGATACGTCCGCATCACCGCTTCCTTAGACGATTTGTTTGGCGATTTCTCCACATTCCCTGTCGAGCAGGGGATTACGGTACGCCTGATTGACGCAGCGTCGGATGGTGCCTTGCTCTACCAGCGGGGCAACGCGGAAATGGGGGCTCAGCCGAGTAAATATCTGAGCCTGCATGAATCGATCCCGGGCTCCGATTTTGTAATTGAGGCGCTGGTTCCGAAAGATTACTTAACCAAGGATGCGGGCAGGCTGCAGCGCGTGATTTTTACGGTGTGCGGCATCAGCTTTATCGGTATGGCCTTCATTGGGTATATCGTGGCCCGGCTGTCCGGACGGAAAATGAAACGAATCGTGTGGCTCGTCCGTTCCTTTCAGGAAGGGAACTTTCAGAAGCGGATTCGCTTCTCGGGCAACGATGAGTTTGTACATATCGCCGATGCGTTTAACGTTATGGCTGCCAATATTCAGGGGCTGATCAACAGCGTGTATGTGCAAGGTATCCAGAAGAAGCAAGCGGAGCTGGAGGCGCTGCAGGCGCAGATTAACCCGCATTTTCTGTACAATACCCTGTCGACGATCAGCAGTTTAGCCAATCTCGGCGAGACAGCCAAGGTCACCGAAATGGTTCAGGGCTTGTCGCGGTTTTACCGGTTGACGCTGAATCAAGGGAACGTATTTACGCCGCTGGAAAATGAATTGATGCAGGTGGAGACGTATCTGGATATTCAACGGGTTAAATACGCCGGGGCTTTCTCTGTCCACTTCGACGTGGATCCCGAACTGCTGCAGGTACAGGTGATGAAGCTGATCCTGCAGCCGTTTGTGGAGAATACGTTTAAGCATGCCTGGTTTGGCGAATCGATTGCGATCGTCATTAAAGGGAAGCGGCAGGGCGATAACTTGGAGCTGAAAGTGATCGATAACGGCATTGGGATGAGGCCGGAGACGGTGCAGCGCTTGCTGATCGGTCCAAGCCAATCCGGCGGTTACGGGGTGAAGAACGTCGACGAGCGGATCAAGCTCCGCTACGGAGACAAATACGGTATTCGTATCGCCAGCATCTACGGCGGCGGAACGACGGTTCAAATCGTGCTTCCGGTGAGCCCTGGGGAGCTTCCGGCTATGGAATAATTTTTGATGATTTATCAGAGGAAAGTCTGCAAAATCGGTGAATTTGTATAGGTTTTCATTGTAAACCGATATGTTCAGTGGAACGAGCGGTAAGTATGCTCGAAATAAGAAGCAAAACTACGAGAAGGAATGACGGCCATGGAGATTAACGTATTACTTGTCGACGACGAGGCGGTAGACCTCGAGTGGCTGCGCCGCAGAGTGCAGGGCAGCGGACTGAACCTGCAGGTGGCGGCAACAGCCAATAACGGCTTTAATGCGCTTAAGGCGATGGAGCAGGTGCGAATCGATCTGATTCTGTCCGATATCCGCATGCCCATCATGTCGGGCATTGAATTCGCCCGTAAGGCCAAGGCGATCCAGCCAAGTGTCAAAATCGTATTTATCAGCGGGCACGAGGACTTTGAGTACGCCAAGGAAGCGATCAAGATCAGCGCGTCGGCTTATTTGCTGAAGCCCGTAGAAGATCAGGAGCTTTATAAAATGCTGGGTGAGCTGTGCGCGGCGATCGAGCGAGAACGGGATCAGGACCGCACGTTTACGGAGGCGCTGACGCTTGTCAACGAGGAGTTGCTGCTGCGTTGGCTGAACGAGATCTCCCCGGAGCAGGTGGAGGGGCATATTCGCGGATATTTGCACACCCTGTTTAAAACGGGAACGGCGGCAGCCCTCGTCGAAATCGACGACCTGGAATGGAAGACCGGCGATATGCCGGAGGAGGAGCGACGCAAGCAAATTCAGAAGGTGATGGCGTTTATCCGGCATTTTACCACGGAGATGAAGCTGGGAACGTTTATCGTCAGCCAACCGACACGGTTTCTATTGCTGGCGTCCGTACCTGAAACGACGTTCCTCGAGCTGCTGGAGGAGCTGATCCGGGCGGTCCGGGGGATTTCCCCGTTCTCCGTGACGGTTGGGGTTGGCAGCTTCGCGCGGGATGAAGAGGCGCTGCGGTCGTCCTATCGCCAAGCTCAGGCGGCGCTTAGCGCCAAGTGGCTGGTCGGCAAGGACCGGCTGATCCATGAAAGCCGGGTGTATCCAGGTGAAAGCCGGTTTGCCGGCGCTCGGACGGACGAGATCCTCCAGCGGATGTTGAAGGCTATTCTCAACTATGATCTCGTAACGATTGACGACTGCTTGCTGGAGCTGTTTTATCAAGGTTCCCCGCTGGCTCAGAAAAACGATGTGTACGATCTCATCATCCGCATCACCACCCAGCTGCATGCCGATCTGCGCGAAATTAACGAAAATCTGTATGAGCTGTTGAAGTGGGATACGCACCAGCCGGTGCTGCTGTTCCAGTTCGAAACGATCCACGATATCACGTCTTGGCTGCGAAAACGGTTCTTTGAGTTGTCCGAGCTGTTGTACGTCAAGAAGCAGAAGCAGAAACGCAAGCTGATTCAAGATATTATGGCATATGTCGAGAGCAATCTTGAGCAAAAAATGACGCTGAAAGACGTCGCCGCCCGCTTCGATTTTACGCCAAACTACCTCGGCTTTTTGTTTAAGGAAGAAACGGGCCGGCATTTCAGCGACTACCTGAACGAGCTTAAGACGAAGCGTATCTGCGAGCTGCTGACCGATCCCACATTGAAGATTTATGAAATCGCCGAGCGGATGGGCTATAAAAATATCATTTATTTCAACCGGCAATTCAAACAGGCTACCGGGATGACGCCCGGGGAATATCGCAAAACTCATAAGATCTGAGCGTTGATGCTATTACATTCTCGGCGGCTAACGGACAGGAGGGGCGTTATGGACCTGAGTTTGGTCGTACTTCCTTTTTAACGGACAGAGGAGACCTTATTTCGGACTTTTTTGATTAAATTGATGCCTTAGAGGCCGCATAGAGGCGCTGGGGTCCGTTAGAATGGGAAATCGACGGGAAATGAGCAAATAAGGTCATTACGGTCCGTTACAGTTTGGGTAATACCGGTGAGCCTTCTCCCTTGTGCTCGACCTCGTCACTCCGTATTTACGGAAGGCGGGGTTCTTTTTTTCTGAATTTTTGGGTCATCGTGGAATTTGTATTAGTTTTTGTTGTTTCACTGAATCCCGCAAGCAGGCGCTCATCCCTATACTGAGAGATATAGAGACAACCAAGAGGGGAGTTCGAGACATGAAGCGAAGCGGATTCTGGAACGACGTGAAGAAGTATAAGGTTCTGCTGCTCATGCTGACGCCGGCCGTCCTGTTCTTCCTGCTGTTCGCCTACGTGCCGATGGCGGGGATCGTCCTGGCTTTCAAACAATACAACTACACAGGCGGGGTGTTCGGAAGCCCCTGGAACGGGCTGGACAACTTCCGGTTTTTCTTCGACTCCGGGGACGCTTGGCGGGTTACCCGCAATACGGCTTTGTATAACATCGCATTTATTGTGGTGAACAACGCGATCCAAATTTTTGCCGCGATCCTGCTGTTCGAGGTGGCCGGGAAATGGTTCCGCAAAATCACGCAAACGGTGATGTTCCTGCCGTATTTTATCTCCTGGGTCGTCGTTGGTGCAATTGCATATAACCTGTTCAACTACGATTATGGTACGATCAACGTGCTTCTGAATGCGATCGGGCTCGAACCGATTGATATTTACAACACGTCCGCCTATTGGCCGGTGATTCTCGTCGTCGTATCGGCGTGGAAGACGCTTGGTTACGGAACGATCATGTACCTGGCTGCGATCACGAGCATTGATACGGAGATGTATGAAGCCGCCGAGATCGATGGGGCGAACGTCTTTCAACGGATACGCAAAATCACGATTCCAAACCTCTATCCGACGCTCATCATTTTGGTGCTGCTGGCGATCGGGAATATTTTCCGCGGGGACTTCGGCATGTTCTATAACATGGTTGGCAACAACGGCTTACTGTTCTCTTCAACGGATGTCATCGACACCTTCGTGTTCCGGATGCTCACGACCTCGAACGAGATTGGGATGTCCGCCGCGGCGGGATTCTATCAATCGATTTTGGGCTTCGCGACGATTATGCTGGCGAACTATGCCGTGCGGAAATACGATAAGGACCGTGCTTTGTTCTAAACGGTGCGTAAAAAACAACCGCGATGGGGCAACACGAATGAAACGAGTGGAGGTTAACGCTGATGAGTACGATGGCACCCAATCTGCAGCCGGCCATGAAGCCGGCAGCTCCCAAACGCAAACCGATCGACCGTCTGCTGCTGCAGATGATCGGATATGTTGCTTTGACTTTGCTGGCGGTGTTTTGTCTTTTTCCTTTCATTTTGGTTCTATCTTCTTCGCTGACGGACGAGAGTAAGATCATCGAGGACGGGTTCCAGCTGATCCCGGCGTCCTTTTCGCTGGAAGCCTACGGTATTCTGTTCAAGTATCCGCAGGAAATGCTGAAGGCGTACGGCGTGACGATTTCCGTCACTTTGCTGGGCACACTGTTTGGATTGTTTTTGACCTCGATGACGGCCTATGTGTTGGCAC
This sequence comes from Paenibacillus sp. MB22_1, assembly GCF_047200555.1. NCBI lineage: Bacteria > Bacillati > Bacillota > Bacilli > Caryophanales > Paenibacillaceae > Paenibacillus > Paenibacillus sp. MB22_1. Next base: position 495,460 of record NZ_JBLADV010000002.1, on the reverse strand, counting down.
GCAAAGATTTTAAATGGCGCAGCCACTTCTCTTTCTTCTTCTTCTTTACGACGCTGTTCAGCGGCGGGCTTGTCCCGTGGTACTTGCTGATCGTGAACTACCTGGATCTGAAGGATACGCTGCTTGTGCTGATTCTGCCGATGCTGATGAACGTCTTCTACATCATCGTGATGAAATCGTTTATGAGCAGCATCCCGGAGGCGATTATCGAATCGGCAAAAATCGACGGGGCGGGCGATTTCCAAATTTATTTGCAATTTGTGATCCCGCTGTCGAAGCCGGCGCTGGCCACCATCGGGCTGTTTATCGCCTTGGGTTACTGGAATGACTGGTATAACGCGCTCTTGTTTATCTCCAATTCCGACCTGATGCCGCTGCAGTATTACTTGTACCGCTTGCTCGGCAACATGGACGGCATGCGCAAGGCGATGATGGCGGCAGGAGCCGTCGTCTCCTCGGACATCCCGACGGAGAGCTTAAAGATGGCGATGACCATCGTAGCCACCGGACCGATTATGATCGCCTATCCGTTCATCCAACGTTACTTCGTGCAAGGCTTAACGATTGGCGCTGTCAAAGGGTGACCTCGGGGCAACCCGGTTATCACATATAGGAGGCACAAAAGTATCATCTTTTTATCACGAAGTAGGTCGTGAAGAGGAATCGGCATCGAATCTTGAATTCAGCCGGGCCTAAGCAGATGCTTCCGAAGCATGTTTCCTGCGGAAAGATTTTAGCTGCTCACGTAGCCTCCAGCTACGCTGCGCTGCTCAGTCCCTAGCTTCATCCAACCTTCTCGGTGCTAAAAACCTGATCCTTTTGACCTTTCATTTCACTATTTCTATCAAAATTGTAGGGGGAATAATCGTCATGAAACTGAAGAAGAAAACAACGTTTCTTGTGGCTATGGTGCTGGCGTTAATGACTTTGCTATCCGCTTGCGGCGGCGGGAACAATAACGCAGGCAGCGCCAACACCCCGGACGACGCAGCTTCAAATAACGCAGCAGCTTCGAACAATGCGTCGGCCAATACGGCAACCCCTGGGGCAGTGGATACGTCTCAAGAAGTTACGCTGAAGCTGTTGATGATCGGCAGCAAACCGGCGGATTATGACGAGGTATACGGCGAGCTGAACAAGCTGCTGAAAGAGAAAATTAACGCAACCGTTGAGACCGAATTTTTGGATTGGGCCGACTGGACCCAGAAATACCCATTGAAATTTGCAGCTAACGAGGATTTTGACATCGCTTACACCGCGAACTGGGCTTTCTACAATGACCAGGTGTTAAAGGGTGGATTCCTTGAGCTGACCGAGGAAATGCTCCGGACTTACGCACCGAAGACCTGGGAAGCGATGCCGCAAGCCTCCTGGGATCAAGCAAAAGTGAACGGCAAGCTGTACATGGTGCCAAACAACAACCAGGAAGTGACCGACAAGGTTGTCCTGATTCGCGAAGACCTGCGCAAGAAGTACAATCTCGAACCGGTGAACAGCCCGGAAACCTATGCCGCTTATTTGAAAACGATTGGGGCGGGCGAGAAAGGCATCAGCCCGTTTGGTGCGAAACCGGCAGACGGCTGGAAATGGCATGAGCTGGATCAAATTTTGCTGGAGCAACAAAATGAATGGAACCTGGTGGATTACAACTTCCCGCTGGCTTACAAATTGGACGATGCGACGGGGAAAGTGTTCAACGTGTACGATACGCCGGAGTTTACCGAACTGATCAAATATTATAAGGACTTGGCTGATAACAACGGCTGGTCGAAGAACATCGTGAGCAACAAAAACGACGTGTTCCAGGACATCAAAGCGGGCAAAACGTCCTCGTATGCACAAAACCTGGGGACGATCTCCAGCAACGTTGGCGAAATCCGCCGCGACAAGCCGGAGATGGAAGTCACCGTTGCCGATTTGACGCCGGATAAGAAAAAAATCGGCGCGATTTCCACGCAAAACGGATTGGCGATTCATGCCACGTCTAAAAACGTCGAACGTTCGCTGATGCTGATTGACCTGCTGCAGAACGATAAGGAAATCCATGATCTGACGATGTACGGCATCGCCGGCAAGCACTACGAGCCGGTTGGCGATGACAAATACAATCCGGGACCAAGCTTCAACAACTATAACCTGTCGGGCTACTCCGTATGGGGCTGGAACTCACTGCTGAACCGCACCGACGCTTCCTATCCGGAAGAAGGCAATCAAATGTTGGCGGATTGGCAGTCTAAAGTTTATCACTTCCCGCTGGAAACCTTCGTCTTTGACGACACCAAGGTGAAGAACGAAGTAGCGAACGTAGGTAACGTCATGCTGCGTTATGCAATCCCGCTGGAATACGGCCTGATCAAGGACTTGGAGAAAGGCCAAGCCGACCTGAACAAACAGTTGAAGGCGGCCGGTCTGGATAAGATTCAACAAGAGCTGCAGAGCCAAATCGACGCATTCCTTGCCGCCCAAGGCCAATAAGCAGGCGGGGGTGAAAGGAGGGGACGCCCGTCCCCTCTTTTTCATTCATCGTGACGTTTGAAGGGGCAGGAGAGCGTTTGAGAGTGTGTCGAACTGTAAAAGTACATTTGATTTTGCGAAAAACCCTCTTCATTCGGCGTGTGAAATGCAAAAGTACATTTGATTGGAGACGATGGAGGCTAAAATGGGCGGTTTGCCCTGAAATCAACTGCACTTTTGCAGTTGAAAGGCTTCGAAAAGGGCGATTTGGCGAAAATGGACTGCACTTTTACATTTCGTAGCACGTGAGAAACCAATCTACTTCATTACAGATCAGAAACGGAGAGGAGTTATTCCTATGAGTAGAAGCTCAAAACCGATGAAGTTTCCGCCAATCAGCGACAAACTGCCGGTCTTTATGCACGGTGCCGACTATAACCCTGACCAATGGCTCCATGATCCGCAGGTGCTGGCGGAGGATATCCGGCTGATGAAGCTGGCCCATTGCAATGTGATGTCGGTGGGGATCTTTTCCTGGGCTTCGCTAGAGCCGGAGGAAGGCGTCTACCGGTTTGAATGGCTGGACCGCGTGCTGGACACGTTTGCTGAGAACGGTATCTACGCCTGGTTGGCGACGCCAAGCGGCGCTCGGCCGGCCTGGATGTCAGAGAAGTACCCGGAAGTGCTGCGCGTTGAGAAGAACCGGGTGCGCAACCTCCACGGCATGCGTCATAACCACTGTTTTACGTCCCCAGTCTATCGGGAAAAAGTGACGCAGATGAACACCCGGCTGGCGGAGCGCTATTCCAGTCATCCGGCCGTGGTGGGGTGGCACGTATCCAACGAATACGGCGGGGAATGCCACTGCGACTACTGCCAAGACGCTTTCCGCGACTGGTTGAAACGGAAGTATGGCACGCTCGAAGCGCTCAACCACGCTTGGTGGACGAACTTTTGGAGCCATACGTACACCTCCTGGTCGCAGGTGGAATCCCCGGCACCTCACGGCGAAATGATGGTGCATGGACAGAACCTTGACTGGCGCCGGTTCGTATCCGACCAGACGATCGACTTCTACAAGCATGAGATCAAGCCGCTCAAACAAATCAATCCGGATTTGCCCTGCACAGTAAATATGATGGACCTGTTCTACGGGTTGGATTATCGCGAGTTTGCCAAAGCTGTGGACGTCATTTCCTGGGACGCTTATCCGATGTGGCATGAGGCCGAATCCGATGCGGGGGTTGCTTCCTGGTTTGCATTTAACCACGACTTGTTCCGCTCCTTGAAGCAGAAGCCGTTTATGCTGATGGAGAGCACGCCGTCACTGACGAACTGGCAGCCGGTCAGCAAGCTGAAGCGGCCGGGTATGCACAAGCTGTCCTCGCTGCAAGCAGTGGCCCACGGGTCCGACACAGTCCAATATTTCCAGTGGCGAAAAAGCCGCGGCTCCAGCGAGAAATTCCACGGCGCGGTCATCGACCACGTCGGCCATGAGCACACGCGCGTGTTCGCCGATGTTGCTGCGCTTGGTAAAACACTGTCCGAGTTAACGGAGATCCTCGGTACCACCGTTCCAGCGGAAGCAGCCATCCTGTTTGATTGGGATAACCGCTGGGCGATCAACGACGCCCAAGGGCCACGCAATAAAGGCATCCATTATGAAGAGACCGTCATGCAGCAGTATCGCGCCTTGTGGGAGCTGGGCGTGCCAACGGACATCATCGGCTCGTTTGACGACTTCAGCGGTTACAAACTGCTGGTCGTACCGATGGCATACTTAATCCGGGAAGAAACCGGAGCCAAGCTGGAGCAGTTCGTCAAGGACGGCGGTACCTTGTTCGTCACATATTGGTCAGGCATCGTCGACGAGAACGACCTGTGCCATCTGACCGGCTTCCCGGGACCGCTGCGCAAGGCGGTTGGAGTATGGGCAGAGGAAATCGACGGCCTGCATGACCATGACCGTAACGCGTTGATTCTGGAAGACGGGAATCCGCTAGGCTTCAGCGGGACCTATGAGATTCATGAGCTGTGCGAGCATATCCATGCGGAAGGCTCCAAGGTCCTTGGCGTCTACCGCGACGATTTTTACGCAGGGAAGCCGGCCTTAACGCTAAACGAGCTGGGCCAAGGCAAAGCTTACTATTTGGCCGCCCGCGTCAGCGATCCCGCCTTCTACGAGGCGTTTTACGGCAAGCTCGTTCAAGATGCCGGCGTGCGCCGGGCGCTGGATACCGACCTGCCGGCGGGAGTGACTGCCCAACTGCGCACGGACGGTCAGCACGATTACGTCTTCGTGCAAAATTTCTCCGGCCGCGCCGTTCGCGTCGAGCTCGACCGCAGGAGCTATACAGACGCCGAAACCGGCTTGACCGTAAGCGGCACAATCGAGCTGCCGGTCAACGGAATCGCGATATTGAAGCGGGAGGCCGCTCTCAGCGCAGGTTTCTAATATAACGGTCGCTGGCCAGGCTGCACGCTCAATCAACGGTACAAAAAATAAACCCTATTTTCCGTATACGCGGAAAGTAGGGTTTTAATTATGGCTCATGCACAAGGGCGGCCGGCGATGACCCGCTCTGCCTGATCTTGCTGAAGGACATGCAAATCCAGCATGCACCATAACGTTTGTCGATCGGAAAGCCTATTTTTCGGAAATCAATTTCATGAAGGCTTGGATATCAAAGTTGTCGTATTGCACCAGCCATCGTTCGTTAACGGAAGTCATCATCAACTCGCCTTCTAACGGAACACGGGTGCTTTCGCGACCTTCCGAGTTTGTCAGTAGAAGATTTACAGTGTATTCGATGGTGACATTGTTCTCGTCTTGCACTTTAAGACGGGTATGCAAATTATCAGGTTTGATGGAAAGCTGCGTGTCAGCAGCAACTCTTAAAGGTAAAATGGTGATTCGATTGTTAACCTGTTTTTCGTAAAACGATTCCGTTAGAAAAGGTTTGATCGCTTCGTTTCGCTTTTGAATGGATTCGGCAGACAACAGATCCTCAGTAAAGTCAACTTTGTATTCGGCCATGATATAGGCCTCGGCTGTTTTCATCGCATCATCGGTTTTGGGCTGGGCTCCATTACAACCAGTGATGAGCAATAGGAAGCATGCCAGTATACTTAATAACCACGGGAGTTTTTGCATCGAATCCTCCCCCCTTTTTTTGCTTTTATTAAATAAAATTTCCATATTTTATAATAAACATTGTGCTCGGTGTTGTTAAATTAGGTTCGAAAATATTAATTTCATAATCATTCGCTATTATTCTATTTAATCTCTGTTGAATAATATTTAAGTAGAAAAACGTTTAATCCGGATTAGCGTTTTTTAACTTAACTGGTTTAGGAGTGATTTCGTATGGCTGAGAATCCATGGTTTTTATGTCACCCAAGGATGCGCGGACATAAGCTTTTTTTGTGCTGCTCCCCAAAATGTAAACGTTGACATTCGCCGAATAACCGATTATTGTGATGAAAACGAAGTAAAATGTTTGTAATAAAACAATACTTTACTATCACTTTAGGACGATATCTCGTACTTAGGAGGGAGAACGATGGAGAATCAAACGTTTGTTAATCCGATCCTGTCAAATGGTGCGGATCCTTGGGTCATTCGGCATCCCGATGGAAGCTATTACATGATGGTGACCTTGGGCGACCGCATCGCTCTTTGGCACAGTCCAACCTTGAGCGGACTTGGGAATGTTCAACCGAAGACCGTGTGGACGCCTGAGCCAATCGGCCCCTATTCCTTCAATCTGTGGGCGCCGGAACTGCATCTCATCGATGGACGCTGGTATATCTACTATACAGCTAATGACGGCGGCGGGGACGCAACGCGACGCATCTGCGTGCTTGAACTTGCGGGCGATGATCCGATGAACGATGAGTGGCAGTTTAAAAGCGTGGTGAACACGGAGTTCCCAGGGTTAGACGGAACTGTCATCCAACATCAAGGGGAGTTGTATTTCTTTTATTCCGGTTATGGCCATTTTCCGGATTACGGCTCAGCGGTTTACGCTGCTCGAATGACCAATCCTTGGACGTTAACCGGTCCAAACGTGCTGATTACAGCCCCAACGGAGCCGTGGGAGAAGCAAGGCGGGATGGCGATTAACGAAGGCCCTGTCTTGTTGCGGCGCAACGGTTGGATCTTCCTTGTCTTCTCGGCGAGCGCAACGTGGTCGGATGATTACTGTTTAGGCATAACGCGAATCCCGGAGACCGCAGATCTGCTTGATGCGAACTCCTGGATCAAGGAAGACGGCCCGGTTTTTGCAAAAAATCCTTCCGCCGGGGTCTATGCCCCGGGGCATAACAGCTTTACCGTATCTCCCGACGGCTCCGAGGATTGGATCGTTTACCATGCGTACGATTACTCGGAAGCCGAGCAACCCCGCTCCGCTGGTTCTCCCCGCAGCACAAGACTCCAAAAATTTGGTTGGAAAGCAAACGGAATGCCGGATTTCGGGGTTCCTGTCGGCACGGGGGTGCCGATCCCGCGGCCTGCCGGAGAATAAAGGGTGCGAAATTAATTACAGTTTTTTTGAAACTAATAGTTTGATTTGAAACAACAAGTTATTTTATTAAAAAAATCGTTATCTTCGTAAATGAAAGCGTTGACATCACGTCGAACGGGGATTATAATCAACGAAAAGATACAAAATTATTGTAATAAAACAATAATATAATTTCGCGGTGAGTCATTTGATGACAGAGGGGGTTGAACCGATCCGAAAAGGGCGATGAGTGCAAGCGGAAATATCGGGGGTTGTTGCGTTTGAAATCAATAATCGGGAGGTTCATATGAATAACAAGTCAAAACGTATCTTAAGTTTTCTGTTTGTTTTTATTCTTGCGGTCTCCATGATTACGGCTTGCAGCGGGGGCGGTTCGAAGAAGGCTGACGTAGGCAATAACACCAGCGAGAATGCTACCGAGGAGCCACAGAAGAAGGAAACCACGTTTGCCGACATCAGTCAGGATATTCGCGGGAATACATCTCCGACTCCAGAGCAAATCAACGAAGTGAATACGACGCTCAACGATACGTATCTGGGTGATATTTTTGATGAGAAAATTCCAAACGACTACTCTGCTTACCCTTTCAAAGAAGAAGTGACGCTGGATGTCTGGATGCCTGCGAATCGCAACATCCCGGATATGAACAACCACGCGATCCAGAAGCAAGTGGAGAAGCTGACGGGGATTAAAGTCAACTTCATCACTCCGCCGGTAGGGCAGGAAGCGGATGCCTTTACCTTGATGATGTCCTCCGGAGATTTGCCGGATATCATCATTGAGCCTGGCCGGTACCCTGGAGGCTTTGAGGCGGGCGTTAACGATGGAGCGTATTTGGATCTGACCGATTTGATGGAGAAGTATGCTCCGAACTATACGGCTTGGCGCAATTCTGACGAGACGAGAAGAAAAACGACGGTCACCGACAGCGGCAAACTGCTTGGTTTCTACGGCATTGCTCCTTATTCGGAATGGATGTGGTTCGGGATGCTGATCAAGCAGGAAGCGCTGGATAAGACAGGGCTTCCGGTGCCTGAAACGATTGATGAATGGCACACCTTCCTGACCAAAGCGAAGGAAGTGGGGTACAGCGAGCCGCTGAACTACGGATCAAACTATGGTCAGATCTTTACCGGGATTTTAAACGGCGCTTATGGCGTGTGGGATTGGACCTTCGTGGACAGCAACGGCAAAGTAGCCTGGGGTCCAGCACAACCGAAGGCCAAGGAATACCTGGCCATGATGCAGCAATGGAACAAAGAAGGGCTGCTCAACAAAGACTGGGCAACGGCTGACTTCAACCAAAGAATGGCCAGCGCCATTTCCGACAAGACCGCGGTTATGATGGATTCGCCGGACACGATGTGGAGCTATTGGAAGGAACAAAATGATATCGATTTTGTTGGCGCGCTGAACCCTGTGCTGAACAAGGGGGATCAATCCGCAACAACGTACAAGAACTTTAAGCGAACAGGTACAGAGGCTGCCATCACCACCCAATGTGATAACGTCGAAGCGGCCATGGCCTGGTTGGATTTCGCCTACACCAAGAAGGGCTGGGAAATCTATAACTACGGAGAATACGGTACGGTTCACCTCATTGATGAGAACGGCAAGCCTTATTATCCAGAGAACAGCTACATGTACAATGATCCGGATGGCCAGCCGGTAGCAGTGGCACTCGATAAATATCGCAGACATATTTGGCCGGACATTCGCGACGAGCATAACTCCAACCCGCTGATCGTAGCGAAAGGCAGCTACTCCGGCGAAATTCGGAAATATTGGACCGAGAACATGGATACGAGCGCGGCTATGCCTCCGATTTCGTTTACGAAAGAGGAAGCTTCACGGGAGGCGGAACTGGGGAACCAGTTGTCTACGCTCCGGGGTGAATATTTTGCCAAGATCATCAAAGGCGAGTTGCCGGTGGACGCGTACGACAAGTTCTTAGAAGAAGCTAAGAAGATGGGGTTGGACGAATTCCTGAGCATTCATCAGGCAGCATTGGATCGTTACAACAGCAGATAATCGCCGTTTGGCCTAAAGATCGAGCAAGAAATATAACGAGGGTGACCGGGGCTGGTTAAGCTTGGGCCCCTCGTTATTGTTTCAGAGAATTCGGAATAAGAAGAGTAGGTGATACGTTCATGGAGATCGTCCGTAAATCAAGAAAAATCGCTCCTTCCTCAGAGGCTCCGAAGCCAAACAGCACGCGAACCAGGATCAAAAAAGATCTGAGAAAAAACTGGTTTGTTTATTTGCTGGCCCTTCCGGTTGTCGCTTGGTTCCTGGTTTTTTGTTACGGTCCGATGTGGGGAGTGCTTATCGCGTTTAAGGATTATAAGCCGTTGCTTGGGTTTGCTCAAAGCGAATGGGTTGGTTTGAAGCATTTCATAGAGTTCTTTCAGGGGCCGTACTTCTGGAGGGTGACCAAGAATACGCTTCTCCTTAATGTGTGGGGGATCGTGTTTGGATTTACGGCACCGATCATTTTGGCGTTGCTGCTGAATGAAATTCGCGACGGGAAGTTCAAAAAAACCGTACAAACGATCACCTATATGCCCCATTTTATCTCTTTGGTGGTCGTGTGCGGGATCATTCATATCTTCACGGCGGATGAAGGCATTGTTACGCAAGTGTTGCAATGGATCACGGGCAAGGACTACACCTCGCTGCTCGGATACTCCGGCTTTTTTAGGCCGATCTATACGTTTTCCGGGATTTGGCAGAACATCGGCTGGGACAGCATCATTTATCTGGCCGCGATGAGTTCGATCGATCCTGCTTTGTATGAGGCAGCCGAGATTGACGGAATCGGTCGAGTCAAAAAGATGTGGTACATTACGCTGCCGCAAATTACGCCGATTATCGTGATTCTGTTTATTTTTGCGATTGGCGGATTGATGGCGTCCGGATACGAGAAGATTATTTTGCTTTACAACCCTCTCATTTACGATACGGCAGACGTCATCGCTTCTTATGTCTATCGAAGGGGCTTACGGGAAGCCAGCCTCAGCTTCTCCACCGCGGTTGGCTTGTTTAGCGCCGTGATCAACTTTGCGCTGCTGTGGGCGATGAACCGAATCGCCCGGCGTACTTCGGAAGTGAGCTTATGGTAGAAAGGGGGATGACCATGTCCAGTCGCAAAAAGCTGAAACGACGACACTGGAAGCCTATGACGACCGGGGATCGCGTGTTTGACGTCATGAACTACATGATGCTCACCGCGATTACGCTAATTTGCTTCTATCCCTTGCTGCATATTTTGCTGGCCTCGGTCAGCAACCCGACGGCGCTGATGGCACACAGCGGACTTTTGTTGAAGCCGCTTGGATTTACGCTGGATGGATATAAGCTGGTCTTTAAGGACAACAGCCTGCTGGTTGGTTATAAAAATACGATCATCTACGTAGGGTTAGGCACGTTGGTGAATATGGTCATGACGATCATGGGCGCTTTTGTCCTGTCGAGAAAAGATCTCTATTTCAAAAATTTCATCATGATTCTGATTACGATCACGATGTTCTTTGGCGGCGGGTTGATTCCCTGGTTTCTATTAATGAAAGATATCCATTTATATAACAACCTGTGGGCGATGATCTTGCCGACCGCGCTGAACACGTGGAATATCATTATCTTAAGAACCAGCTTCCAGTCGCTGCCGGCAGAGCTGGAAGAGGCGGCAACGATCGATGGGGCAAGCCAGGCTGCCATCTTGATCCGGGTGATTCTGCCGCTGTCCAAGGCGACGTTGGCCGTTATTTTTCTGTACTATCTGGTGGGGAACTGGAACTCCTGGTTTAACGCGATGGTCTTGCTGAAGGATCGGGAGCTGTTCCCGCTGCAGCTATTAATGAAGGAAATTTTGGTCGCCAACGATTCCACGGCAACCACGATCGGCAGTGCAGGAGGCGTCGTCATCGACAGTGCTCAGAGCTCGACCGCATTCCGGGAACTGGTGAAATATTGCGCGATCGTTGTATCCACGGTTCCGATTTTGTGCGTGTATCCGTTCTTGCAGAAGTATTTTGTTAAAGGTGTCTACGTCGGGTCAATTAAAGGGTGAAAATGAAGATGGAAACGGGAAAATTCGGGAAAGCGCTGTTGCCTGCCATTTGTCTGTTTCTATTGGCGCAGGTAGGTTGTTCTGGCTCCGGTAGGGCGGGTGAAGAACGGGATGATTTCTATAATGTGCTGATGCAGGACGGGGCAGATCCATGGATGTATAAACATACCGACGGGTATTATTACTTCACGAAAACCACCGGCGGTGACGTGACGGTTTGGAAATCCGCCAGTATGACGGGGGTGGATGCCGCTCCCCGGAGGGTGATTCCGACAGGCGGCCACGGCATTTGGGCTCCCGAGCTTCATTATATTCATGGAGCCTGGTATATTTATTACGCCATGGATGACGGGGACAACGTGAACCATCGCATGTACGTGATGGAGAATACCTCGACCGATCCATTACAAGGTGTATGGAAGCAAAAAGGGCAAATCACCGACGCCGCCAATCGTTGGGCCATTGATGGGACCGTTCTGCAGGTGAACGGCGAATTGTATTTTATTTGGTCCGGTTGGGAAGGGGACGAGAATGTTCGTCAAAATCTATACATCGCCCATATGAGTAACCCCTGGACGATTGATTCGGAGCGTGTGGAGATCGCCCGGCCGACCTATGCCTGGGAAACGAACCATTCGCCGCATGTCAATGAAGGTCCGCAGGTGGCGGTTCGAAACGGAACCATTAATCTGGTCTACTCGGCGAGCGGAAGCTGGACGAACGATTATTGTCTGGGCTTGATCACGGCAGATGTGACCAGCGATTTGCTCGATCCGGCTTCATGGCATAAGAGGGAGGAACCAATTTTTGTGTCCGGCAACGGGCTGTACGGCCCGGGACACCATTCCTTCACCACGTCACCTGACGGTACAGAGGATTGGATTGTATATCACGTGGCGAAATACAAGGATGCCGGCTGGAACCGGGAAGTGCGGATGCAGCCCTTTACCTGGAATGCGGATAACACCCCGAATCTAGGGGTTCCAGTAGACCCGAACCTCCCGCTATCCTTGCCGTCCGGAGAGGCGAGCCGCATCCGCTATGAAGCGGAGAAGGGGCAGCTTGGAGACGGTGTGACTGTGCTGGAGAATCCTGCGGGTTCCGGTGGAAAGAGCGTAGGACGGTTTGAGCAGGAAGACAGCTACGCGGAGTATTCCGTCCAAGCTGCGGCGGGAGAGTATCTCTTGCTGGCGAGAACCGCAAACGGGAGCGCTGCCGGAGAAATGGCCTATTTTGATTTAAGCGTTGATATGGGATCTTCCGTTACCGTGGCGGTTCACCCGAAGGGATGGAACAACTGGGGATTGTCCACTGCCAAAATTCAGCTGAAGGATGGGACAAACAAGCTGCGATTCACCAAGAATCGCGGGGAGTTTGAACTGGACTGCTTTGATCTGATGCCGTTGAAGATCCCGGAATCGTGATAACCTTTATGAATCTTGATTTATTACAGCTTATTGTAGTAAAGTCAAGAAAGTAAGATCATTTTTTGGGAATACGGATACGGAGGTTCCTATGCTGGAAGTCGGGATACACGAACCGGATAAGCTGGTTCAAGTGGCGCACGCGCTCTCTACACGGTCTCGCGTAGACATTCTTCGCCTGCTCAACACGCGGAGCATGAATATCATTGAGCTTGCCGAGACGCTGGAGCTGCCAGTGTCTACGGTGGCGAACAACGTCAAGATATTGGAAGCAGCCAAGCTGATTAATACGGAATTGCTTCCGGCCGTCCGCGGTGCGATGAAGGTGTGCAGCCGCAATTACGACGATATTCTCATTTCGTTGAACTCGAGCATCCGGACGTCCAAGGACGGGATGAAGTTTTACGAGGTTGAAATGCCGATCGGGCATTACAGCGATTGTGAGGTTCATCCGACGTGCGGCATGGCATCCAGCGAAGGGATGCTGGTTCGGGAGGATGAGCCGGCCAGCTTCTACCACCCTAAGCATGTGGGGGCGCAGATTCTGTGGTTTCGTAAAGGGTATGTGGAGTACCAGTTCCCGCTGGAAGTTCCGCAGAATGCGCGCATTCAATCGCTGGAGTTGTCAATGGAAATGTGCTCGGAAGCACCAAACTATGACAATGACTGGCCTTCAGATATTTCCGTATGGATTAATGGCGTTGAGATCGGCATGTGGACGAGTCCCGGGGATTTTGGGGATCGGCGCGGCGCATTAAATCCGTCCTGGTGGGAAGATTGGATGACGCAATACGGCTTGTTGAAAACATGGCGAGTTGACCGCGAACGCACGACGCTCGATATGCAGAAAGTCTCCGACGTCACGATCAACGATCTGAACCTCGATCAACGGCCGAGTCTGCGTGTGCGGATCGGCGTCAAGCCGGATGCGATCCATAAGGGCGGCGTTAATCTATTCGGCAAGCAGTTTGGCGATTACGACCAGGACCTGGTTCTGCAGGTCGCCTACACTTTGGATGAAGACGCTTGATTATATTCAATGAAGCTTTAATCTAACCATCGGCTCCTTGGGGAGTCGGTGGTTTTTTTGTATTGCAGATACTTAATTCCAGGTAGCGTCCCGTCAAGTGGTGTAAAATTGATTTCTACTCTGTGACCCATATTTATTTCTGCAAGAGCATAGCAGATGTTAAGAGATTTTGCTCCCCCTGAACCACTTTGGCCATGGACTCTTTACTAAAATAACGGCGCGATACTGTCCATTCATCCTGCTGTTCCATCAGGATGGCACCAATAAGACGAATGGCAGACTCTCGATTCGGAAAGATCCCAACAACATCGGAACGCCGGCGGATTTCTCGGTTCAAGCGCTCCAATGGATTCGTGGAATGGATTTGCCGCCAATGTTCCTTGGGGAAAGCCATGTAAGCCAGGACATCACTTTCAGCCTGCTCAAGGATCTCCATAGCCTTCGGGAACTTCCCGTGAAGCTGGTTCACGACTTGCCGTAATTGCAGGATTGCATCTTCTTGGGTCGGCTGTGCAAAAATGGTCCGAATAATCGAAGAAACCATCGATTGTGAAGACTTCGGCACCTGGCTCAACACATTGCGCATAAAGTGAACACGGCAACGCTGCCAAACCGCGCCTGTCAGAACTTGCTCGATTGCGCCGCGTAATCCTTCATGTGCATCACTAATCACCAGTTGAACGCCATGCAGCCCTCTTGAAACCAATTTGCGAAGAAATTCAACCCAGAACGGGCCGTCTTCGCTCATCCCAAGGTCAAAACCAAGGATCTCTCGTTCTCCGGTTTCCCGAACCCCAATGGCTACAACCAGTGCCATACTTCGTACACGGCCGCCTTCACGCACCTTCGGGAATGTCGCGTCCAACCAAACATAAGGGAACTGCCCTTCGAGCGGACGCTCCTTGAAGGCCAGTACGACTTCATCCAGCTCTTTGCAGATCCGGGAGACTTCACTTTTGCTAATGCCCTTCATGCCGAGCGATTCTACGAGTTCGTCTACTTTCCGTGTGCTGACGCCATGAACGTATGCCTCCTGAACCACGGAAAGCAGCGCTTTCTCTGCACGCTTTCGAGGCTCAAGCAGCGAAGGAAAATAAGTGCCTTTGCGTAGTTTTGGGATTCTTAGATCGAGTGTTCCTACGCGTGTATCCCATTCACGGTGTCGATAGCCATTTCGATGGTTGGTTCTGTCTGTGTTGCGTTCATAACGCTCTGCACCGATTTGTGCCGCTACCTCCACCTCCATCAGTGCATGAACCAGAACGTTCAAAGCCTCTTTAAGAAAATCTACATCACCATCAATTCCGGACTTGCGCAACAGCTCTAAAAGTGACATTCTATCTATAGAAGTCACGGTGTGATCCTCCTTCTAAAGGTGATTGGCTTCACTTTAGTAGAAATCATACCGTGGCTTCCTTTGTCAAGAAGCCCGGGCTAATTTTACACCACTACTTGAGACTATAACTAATTCCAAAAAGTTCGTAAAATAAAAATGCCTAATATAATTAGAAAAATCAGCTGAAAGCGTTGACAAAATATGAGTTCGGGGATATATTTAGCTTAAAAGATACAAAAATCATGTATTAAAACAAAAACAATAAATTGAGACCCGAAGGAGCGGAAAAATGACAAGTCAACCTTTACGTAACGAGTACCCTCGTCCCCAATTTGTCCGCGACGCTTGGATGAGTTTAAACGGAGAATGGGAGTTTGAATTTGACGACCAAGGGATTGGTGAAAGGGAAAGATGGTACGAGAAACATGATTTTGGCCGGAAAATCAACGTGCCGTTCTGCTACCAGAGCAAGCTGAGCGGCATCGGCGATCCAACCGTACACGATCAGGTCTGGTACCGGAGAACCTTTACCGTATCGGAAGACTATAAGGCTGGCCGGCTGCTGCTGCATTTTGGCGCCGTGGATTACGAGGCCAAAGTATGGGTGAACGGGCATCTGGTGGCGATGCATGAAGGCGGACATACGCCGTTTAAGGCGGATATTACGGATGTGTTTGATGAAGGCGAGAATATCGTTGTCGTGAAGGCGACGGACTACAGCCGCGACGTCTCCCTGCCGCGGGGCAAGCAGTATTGGAAGGATCAGTCGGAGAGCATCTTTTACACCCGCACGACCGGGATTTGGCAGAGCGTCTGGCTTGAGCCGGTACCAACGACACGAATTGATCGCATTCGGTTGATCCCGGACATCGACAAGAATGATATTGGTCTTGAGGTGTTTTTGGCAGGGCACAGCGCCTCCGTTAAAGCCAGCATGAAAGCCGTCATCACGTTTAACGGCGAATTTGTCGCCGAGGATTGCTTCTCCTTAAGTCATGAGTCGGGTCGCCGGGTGATTCACCTGGATGACTTTAACGATCATGGTCTGGGACGCTGGTGGACACCGGAGCGCCCCAATTTGTACGATCTGGAACTAACGCTGCTGATCGATGGTATGCCCGTGGACACGGTCTATAGCTATTTCGGGATGCGCAAAATTTCAGTGGAGTCCGGCAAACTGCACTTAAATAATCGTTCCTATTATATGAAGCTGGTGCTGGATCAAGGTTACTTCCCGGATGGCTTGCTGACCGCGCCAAGCGACGAGGACTTGCGCCGGGACGTGGAGCTGGTGAAGGCCATGGGGCTGAACGGGGTGCGGAAGCATCAGAAAATCGAAGATCCCCGCTACTTGTATTGGGCCGACAAGCTGGGTCTGCTGGTGTGGGGGGAGATGGCGAACGCCTACCAGTTCACTGAGCAGTATGTCAGCCGGATGACCCGGGAATGGATGCAGGCGGTGGAGCGGGATTTTAACCATCCTTGCATCGTGGCATGGGTTCCGCTGAACGAAAGTTGGGGCGTGACCAACATTATGATTGACAAGCAGCAGCAGCACCACGCGGTATCGCTGTACCACCTGACCAAATCGCTGGACCCCACGCGCCCGGTCATTTCCAATGACGGATGGGAACTGGTTACCACCGACCTTGTGACGATTCACGACTACGAGTGGCGTAGGGAAAAGCTGGAGGAACGGTATGCAACGGTCGAATCGGCTTTGACTGCTGCTCCCGGTAATCGGGTGATTCTGGTGCCCGGATTCCCTTACGAGGGGCAGCCGATTCTGGTCACAGAGTTTGGCGGGATATCCTTTAAGGTGAACGAATGGGAAGGCTGGGGGTACTCGGGTGCGGAGAATGAGGAGGATTTTGCGTTGCGGCTAAAGAATGTTATCGTACCGATGCTGCAATCTCCGGTGGTTCAAGGCTTCTGCTATACCCAGTTTACGGACGTAGAGCAGGAAATTAATGGCCTGTTGACCTATGATCGTAAGCCGAAGCTGCCTCTGGAAACCATTCGTTCGATTGTAGCGGGAACCTAAAAAATCGAGGAGTGCCCCTATCTAATGACTCAAAATCAGCGAACAGGCGCCGCATTGATCCGCGAGATCGCCCGGACGAAAGCCCCCTACGGAACCTTGGCGATTTGGTATCTTGGCCAGGAAAGCGTCATCGTTAAAGGGGATGGGATCACGATTTACGTAGATCCCTATCTCTCGGGCGATCTGGACGACGGCGATTGGCGGCGCACATTTCCTGCGCCCATTGCACCGGAAGAGATTGAAGGCGTTCAGCTATGCCTGATTACGCATGAACACGATGACCATATGGATGCGCGGACGCTGCCGTGGCTGCATCGCAGCAGTCCGGAGGCGCCGATCCTCGCACCGGCGTGCTGCAAGCCGGCATTGCAGGAGATGGGCCTACCGGACTCCCTGCTCATCACCGCAGACGACCGTAAGCCGCTGGAGTTCTTCTCCAAGCTGCGAGTAACGCCAATTGCGGCGGCCCATGAGCAGTTGGAACGGGATGCGGACGGCTGCCCCCGGTACGTCGGGTACGTTTTGGAGCTTAACGGCGTGACGCTTTATCATGCCGGGGATACGTTGGTTTTTCCGGAATTGATCAAGCGAGTTGGTGAGCTGAAACCGGACATCGCCCTGCTGCCGATCAACGGGCGGGATTACTTCCGCCAGCGGCGCGGAATCGTTGGGAACATGGATTACCGGGAAGCGGCACACTTCGCCCAGGAAATCGGCGTGGATACAGTGATCCCGCTGCATTATGACCTGTTCGCGGTAAATGCAGAGAAGCCGGGGCACTTCGTGGGGGATAATCCTGCAAAAGCGTCCGGACAAAGAGGGGGTCACCTAGCCTAGTGTTCATACAACGTGAGTATCGCCTGAGCTTCGGATTTCACTCGTTCTC
Source organism: Paenibacillus sp. MB22_1 (assembly GCF_047200555.1). Taxonomy (NCBI): domain Bacteria; kingdom Bacillati; phylum Bacillota; class Bacilli; order Caryophanales; family Paenibacillaceae; genus Paenibacillus; species Paenibacillus sp. MB22_1. The sequence goes on along the minus strand of NZ_JBLADV010000002.1, from coordinate 477,687 downwards.
GCAGCTCTTGCGGCTCCAGCACTTCTACATCCCGGCCGTTCCTTAGGATCACGCCGCATGCCCAGTCCAGTGTCTGGAGGTCGATCTCCGCCAGAATCTGGCCCTGGTTGTCCGGTCCTTCCGTATGAAGCACTTTGATGAATCGCTCCCTGCGGAGTTGGCTCAGCCCGGTTTCGTTCGTCCGTATCCGCGCGAGATAGCGGGGCAGCTCCGATTTGAAGCGAGCGGTCGATTGCTCCCAATACGCCGCCAGGTCAAACCCATCTGGCCGTACGAATGTCTCCTCTAACAGGGAGGCTTCCTCCAGCCGGGAAATGCGGAACGTGCGAAGCTCCCTGTCCGGCTCCTGCTCGGCCGCTACGTACCATACGTTGCGTTTGGCGATGAGCCCCAGGGGATGGATGATCCGCTCGGTGACATCGTCTTCCTTGCGGTAGCGGATGCGCTGCTTCCGCTGGGTCCATACCGCCTCCTGCACGGCGGACAGCCAAGGGAAAGCCTCCTCCGAGGCGTGCCAGCCGGCCCCGTCGATATGGAGGCGCTCGCGGATCATCTCGGCGTCCTGCCGAATTGGGGCGGGGGCAGCAGCTAATAGCTTCTGATAAGCAGCCTGAAAATCCCCCTGTATCCCCAGATCCTTCAAAAGCTCGTTATGGTTCGTCAGCAGCAGCGAGACGATTTCCTCCGGCCGCATGCCGGTCAGGTTCGTCCGATAGCTGTCCGCCAGCACCCAACCGCCGCGGGAGCCGCGCTCCGCGTACACGGGGATGCCCGCCGCGCTCAACGCCTCGATGTCCCGGACGATCGTCCGCTCCGACACCTCCAGCAGCTCTGCCAGCTGGCGCGAGCTCATTTTTCCCCGGTTCTGCAGCAAGAGCAGCAGATTTAGCAAACGATCCGCACGCACAATAACTCCCCCTCCCGCCTCTTTAGATTCGTGGAATGATTATACCATGGATATAAGACAATAGATGTCATATATACTTTGATATTCTACAAAGGTACGTGCGAAATTCAATCTGGAAAGGAAGCGAACGAAACCATGGACAAGAAACCTTTAGCGGGAAAAGTGGCCGTCGTTGCCGGAGCAACACGTGGAGCAGGCCGGGGAATCGCTGTTATGTTGGGGGCTGCTGGGGCGACGGTGTATTGCACCGGACGGAGCGTCCGGGGAGAAGCATCGGACATCGGCCGAACGGAGACGATTGACGAGACGGCCGAAATGGTAACCGCTCGCGGCGGAATCGGGATCGCCGTCCGCACGGATCATACGGTGCCGGAGCAGGTCAGGGCTTTGTTTGAACGTGTGGACAAGGAACAGAACGGACGCCTGGACATTTTGGTGAATGACATTTGGGGCGGCGAGAACCTCACCCATTGGAACACTCCGTTCTGGGAGCAGCCGTTGGCCGATGGGTTACTGATGCAGGAGCGGGCCGTTCGTGCCCATCTCATTACGAGCTATTACGGGGTACCGATGATGATCAAACGGAAGGAAGGCCTGGTCATCGAAATTACCGACGGATCGACCTATAACTATCGAGGGAACCTGTACTACAGTTTGGCCAAAATCTCACCGATCCACCTAGCCGCAGCCATGGCCGAGGAACTGAAGCCGCACAATGTGACGGCATTGGCGGTGACTCCTGGATTTTTGCGTTCCGAGCAGATGCTGGACTATTTTGGCGTTCAGGAAGCGAATTGGCGAGATGCCATCAAGAAGGAACCGTTATACGCGGAATCCGAAACGCCGTATTTTGTGGGGCAAGCAGTGGCGGCTCTGGCCGCAGACTCGAACGTCCACGCCAAAACCGGCCGAGCACTGACCAGCTGGGACCTGTCCGACGAATACGGGTTCATCGACATCGACGGACGTAAGCCGCATTGGGGCAATTTTGCACGCGAGCGGGGATTACCGGTGAACTGATCATAGGAACGACGTGTCCGGATTCCCTATCGCCTATCTAAAAAAGCGCGAGGGCATGAGAAACTCCTCCTGCACCCGCGCTTTTTGACTTTTACTTGCCTTGCGGCCATAAACGTGCGGAATAATGGGGGATGACCTGAATGTCGTGGATTTTGGCGATCTCCACCCCTTCAAATCGCTCCACGTAGGCCTGGTTCACGAAGCTATGCACCGTGCCTCGGCGAAGCGGTGTAATCGAGAGGTGCAGCGGATGGTTCTCCAGCTCGTGCCGCACTTGTTTTAACCCGATTTCCCAATGCTGTCCGTAATGGATATGATCCGTCAACATCCGGTCACCGAGGTAAGCGGCGGCCACATCGCCGTCGTACTCGATACGCAGCCAGACGTCCGACACGGATTCCGGCCAGTCAGCAGGGACATCCACCAGTACAGAGCGATCCGATGGAGAGTTGAGAGTCAGCTCGGGCGAATAAGCGGCAAAATCAAGGGTATACGTTTGGAACACACTTCCGTCAGGTTCTGCCGCAGTTTGCAGCACCCCCGCACTGCTCCGCAATTCAGCCGATGGGACAGGTGCTGGATAGAGGGATAAGGTCACTTGGTTTTGTCCCGGCGAAGTGCAGATAAGCTGCCCGTCCTTTATCGCCAAATGGCTCGTGCTGATGACCAGCCTATCGTGGCCCCACAGCCCGTCGAAACGATAAGTTAGTAACGCCTCATCTCGGGTTAAGGTGACGAGACGAACGACCCTGCCTTCGGCTGTCTTCACTCGGATCTGATGTTGGCGGCCGGTCGCTGGGCGAACGATCCAGTTCGCCTCGTCTTCTTTAACGGCACCATGGCTCCCATCCCCTCCTACTTCAGATACCGAGGATTTGCGGATCACGATCTCGGGTTCCATTCCGTCATGGGCAAAAAACACCAGCAACGTTTCGTCCTCTGCTTCCAGCCGGGTTAATAGCTGCACGGTGGCGCTCACAATAAACAATCCGTCCAGCTCTAAGTTGAACGGCAGGATCGCGGCAAGCCTGCTCCGAAGCGTGAACTCGCCAGTTTGAGGGAAGAACGCCTTCCCCTGTGGCGTATCCAGCTCGATTCGTAGCCGGCGATCCGGCAGGTCGACATGATCCTGGAAATTGTTCAGGAACACAAATCCGGAGCCGTCTTTTTGCCGGACGCACCAACGTACGCTGTGGGTATCTTCAGGTGCGATATGCTCCTGACCTGCGGGCAGCACGGTCCCCATCGGAGCCAGAAGGTGACCAAAAGCTTGCAGAAACAACGAGATCGTACGGATGCGGTCATACGAATCACCAACCCGTCCAAACTCGCCTAGGGGCGATTGGTAATCGTAAGTGATCTTCGGCAAACCGGATTCGTTTAAGAACGTCTTGCGGCCGACGGGATTGGAACCGCCGTGGTACATGTAATAACCCAGGAGATTGCTGCCGCTGCCCATCTTCACTAACGTCATCGCTTCGATGCTCTCCGCCGGCACGTAAGGCCGGGCCTTGTAGCTGACCTGCATGCCGCCGGCCATTTCGCAATAAGCTACCGGATACTCCAGGCTGTCGTAATTCACCGGCTCGGCGGGCGTAACGTGCAGATCCTGGAACAGGAACTCGCGGCTTGGCGGTTGGTTTGGGATCCACGGCGTATAAGCGTATCCAGCCAGCATGGGTAACGTGCCCTCCTCAGGTACTGCGGCTCCACCCCAAGCAGTAGCGGTAAAAAACAGCGGACGAATGCCAACCTCCTCGGCAATCCGGCGCAATTCGTCCAAATGCGCGGAGCCGTCAGTACCGGCGGTTACGTATTGACCGGAGCTATATCCCCAGGCGTCCAGCGGTGCGCCAGCGTGCATATACTCGTTCTCCAGTTGCACGGCGATCACCGGGCCGCCTTCCTGATAATAGGTACCTTGAATTTGCCGGGCGATCTCCCGGTACAAACGTCGGGCCAGCGACAAATAACGCTCATCATTGGAGCGCACCTCCAGCGGATAACGGAACACCCAATCGGGGATGCCGCCGTTGCGGACCTCACCGTGGCAAAACGGGCCGATCCGTAAAATCAGCGGCAGCTCATGCTTGGCGCAGAGATCAATGAAATGCCGCAGATTGCGGTTGCCGCTCCAATCGAAGACGCCCTCCTCCTCTTCGTGGCAATTCCAAAACACGTAGGTCGCAACAAGATGAACGCCGCCGGCTTTCATTTTCAGCAGCTCTTCCTCCCAATGCAAATAAGAGAAGCGGGAAAAATGAAACTCGCCAACGACCCGGAATCACAGGTTCGCCGTTGCGGGTCATATAGAAGTTGGTAAATCCAAACGATTCTCCTTTCGGATTGCTTCCTGCGTGCAGGGCTAGTTTGCCGGGACGGATCGTTTTGTTGGCTTGGCCGATTTCAAGTCTTAGGACTGCAGCTGTGTTATTGTTCATAGAGAGAACCGCCTCCTGAAGGATTAAGATCCGATGGATCGTGTTGAAGCTGGATGTTGACATGCACATCGGTTATATTCATTTTAGATGTTTATTGCTGGTTGAAGGAAGAGAGGATATGGCTAAAAAACCGACGGAATATGCTATCAACGAGGAGCGTCCCTACGGCATTCTAATTGCGGGGCATTATACGGAAACCGCGGGGTATTCCATTCACCGGCCGTACTGGATCCAAGAATCGACGATGTCGTCGGGTATTTGCGGGAGTCGTACCGCGAGCGGGCCTTTAAACCGAAAAAAGTGTCCAGCAATCAAAGAAGGTGTCCCAAGATCATCCTTGGAACACCTTGTTTTTTTGGCCTGGAGGCCATTAATATGTACCACCGTTTGGACGCTGCGACACATCGCGCTCAAACGCCACAATCCAATCACCCTGGACAGCGGCATATCCGACATCGCCCTCGGCGACAAGGCCGTACAGATTTTTGACATCCAAATATTCCTGACGGCTGCCGTTATCAAACTCCAACGTAATGTAATAGTACGTCCGAGAAGACGAGCTGTGCATCGTGTTATTTTCGCCTATGTGACTGGAGCTGTGCTGCACGTCCATCCGTTTCGAGATGATTCGCGCATATCTCGTTTCCCGCGGGGAGCGGGCGTTCTTGGCGTAACGGACCCCACTGGATATCATCAACACGATGAAAATAACAAAAAAGATGACCATAAATACGGGGATGATGGTAAACATGATATCGCCGCCTCCCCCAAAGCCGCCTCCGCCAAACGGAGAGGGATCGAATCCTCCCATGGGTTCCGCCTCCTTTGTTCTGACTTACAACGCAAGTTTGACTGGTTGCTGTCTATGTTCTTCCTTTATATACGTGAAAATGCAAATATTGTTTCGTCCTCCTAAAAAATCTGGCTGCTCGATAACGCGTGGATTGTGAACGCATACGAATTGTGATAAACTGGAATCACTATAAAAAGAACGGAGGGTTCCCCGTGTTGTACATTAAATTCCGTTTCACCACTTTGTGCGTATAATTGAATACTGCCAAAGGCTCTGCACCTGTGCAGAGCGAACGGGATAGGTGTACTATGATAAAGGGGACCAATTGGAACTTTAGAATAGAATATGCCTGATTTGGCCGGGAACGCGAACGGGGACGGTGATCTTCTGTTCGTGGATTTCGGGCTGTTTGAGGGACCGTTTGCGTAAACACAGGTGTAGTGCCTGTGTTTATTTTTTTCCTAATAAAGGAGGAACTCGGTTATGACCATGACGGAACAACAACAGTTAGAGCAAAAAGCCATCTTGGTTGGCGTGAATTTAAATCATCAGTCGGATTTCGACTATTCGATGGAAGAACTAGCGAATTTGGCGGAGGCCTGCGACATTGAAGTCGTGGGCGTGCTTACGCAAAACCTGCCTAAGGTCACTCCGTCGCATTATATCGGTACAGGCAAAATTGCCGAGGTGCGGGCGCTCTTGGAGGCGCACGACGGCAATCTCGTGATTTTTAATGATGAGTTATCCCCGTCGCAGCTGCGAAATCTGGAGTCCGATCTGGAGTGTAAAGTGATTGACCGGACGCTGCTGATTCTGGATATTTTTGCGGAACGGGCGAAAACCCGCGAGGCCCAGCTCCAAGTTGAGGTGGCCCGGCTGAAGTATATGCTGCCGCGGCTCATCGGGCTGCGGGAATCGCTGGGGCGCCAAAGCGGCGGGGTCGGCACGAAGAACCGCGGTGCGGGGGAGACGAGACTGGAGCTTGATCGCCGGCGGATTGAGGAGAAGATCACCGCGCTCAGCCGTGAGCTGGAGACGCTGGTGGCCCATCGCCAAACCCAACGCAAACAGCGCAAGAAGAACGATGTGCCTGTCGTATCGCTCGTTGGCTATACCAATGCCGGGAAGTCGACGATCATGAACGCGCTGCTCGAAACATATACCCCCGGAATGGAGAAGCAGGTGCTGGAGAAGGATATGCTGTTCGCCACGCTGGAGACGTCCGTCCGCAATATCCCGCTGGAGGATAACAAGTCGTTTTTGCTGACGGATACGGTGGGCTTCGTGAGCCGGCTGCCGCATCACCTGGTCAAGGCGTTTCGATCCACATTGGAGGAGGTTGCTGAGGCGGATCTTTTGATCCATGTCGTTGATTATTCCAACCCGGAATTCGCGCGGATGATCGAGATCACGCACCAAACGTTGAAGGAAATTGGCATCACCGACATCCCGATGATCTATGCCTACAACAAGTCCGATCGGACGGATCAAGCATTCCCAAGTGTGCAGGGAGATATCATTTACCTGGCCGCTAAGCCGCGCATCGGTATTGCCGAGCTGGTGAATGAAATCCGCCGGCGGATTTTCAAGGACTACGTGAAGTGCACGATGTTGATTCCGTACGATAAAGGGTCCCTCGTTTCTTACTTGAATGAGCAGGCCAACGTGCTCGAGACGAGTTATGAGGAAGAGGGAACAAAGCTCGTTCTGGAGTGTAAGCAAAGCGATTACGAAAGATATAAGGAGTATGTGCTCGAAGGTGCGGAGTGACAGGAAAATATTTTCGCGTATCGGTTGTCGGATGGGAAGGGAAGACGTATAATAGCCCTCAAAACACGTCTTTCTAACAAAGGAGAGCGATAAGCATGTCCGATATGTTAGTAAAATTATACGATCTTCCCCCCTTCGAATCGGCCCAGCAGTACGAAGCCCGGACCGGGATCACCATTCGCCGTGCCATCGGCCCGGAGAAGCATGTTGTCGCGAAATGGGTAGGCGAGCATTTCAATGAGCACTGGGTAAGCGAATGTGAAGTAGCTCTTGCCCGTTCGCCGGTTTCCTGTATTATCGCCATTGAAAACGGAAAGCTGCTAGGATTCGCCTGCTATGATGCCACGATGAAAGGGTTCTTCGGACCCACCGGCGTTGATGAGAAGGAGCGGGGCCGGGGGATCGGCAAACAGCTGCTGCTGCATACGCTCGACCTGATGCGGATGGACGGTTACGGATATGCGGTAATCGGCGGCGCGGGCCCGAAAGATTTTTACGCCAAGGCGACCGGCGCGATCGTGATTGAGGGCTCGGAGCCCGGAATATACAAAGGGATGCTGCGATAGGGCAGCATCCCTTTTTGAACATTATAGAATTTATAAAATTTTGGGGTGGGAGCAGGTCTTCCGCCTGATTTCTGTTTTTGGTAAGGTTAGGATATGGAGACGAACATCTTGAAACGAATCTTCTTTGATGAGCGAGGGCACTGGGATCGGTTTGTGGCAAAACATGGTGGCAAGCTGCGTGCCAATGTGCGGAAAGAAGTAGAGAAGTTCCGTCGATGCGGGGATCCCAGAAACGGTTTTAAGCTGATGGTATGTGAAGGATGTCATGACCTACGGCTCGTTCCGTATCGTTGTAAAGGAAGATTCTGTACGACCTGTTCATGCGGAGAAACAAAGGAATGGGCACGTCTCCTGGAACAAGATGTATTCCAAGTCAACCACCGCCATGTCGTCTTCACGATCGACGAAGGATTACGGGAAATCTTTCTGCTCCATCGGGCAAAATTACTCAAAGAATTTATGGATGAAGCGGTACGCTTAGTCAAAGAACATTTTGAGAAGAAACATAAGGTAACTCCCGGAATCGTAGCCGGGTTGCATACGTTTGGGGCACGGCTTAACTTCAATCCTCATGTACATATGCTTGTAACGATGGGAGGAATGAAGAAGACCGGCGAGTGGAAAACATACGATTTTATTCCGTTCGAGATGCTGCGTAAGCAATGGCAGACGGTTGTTTTGAAGCTGATTCGACGAAAGTTAAGTGAACAAGAGAAAAAGCAAGTGCAGTCCCGTTTGCAAAAAGCTTACTGCGAGAACGGAGAAGGCTTTTATGTGCATGCTCCGAAACAGAAAGGGAACGTCAAGCAGCAACTCGGGTATATCGGGCGATACATAAGAAGACCAGCGATAGCGGTTAGCCGGATCGAAGCGTATGACGGAGAAAAGGTGACATTTCGTTACCGGGATAAGAATGACGGGGAAGAGAAGACCGAGACGATTTCGGTAGAAGAATTTATGGGTAGACTTGTGCGGCATATTCCGGATGAAAACTTCAAAACGATCCGTTACTACGGGGTTTATTCGCGGCGGATCAAGAGCCTGTGCAAGAAGTTAGTCAGTGAGTGGCAAAAAGCCGCGAGAAGATGGATTGTCAAGGCAAAGCGGATATTAAAACGCAGAACGTGGAGTGAACGGATCAAGGAGCAGACGGGGAAGCCGCCATGTTGCCCAAAATGCGAAAGTTATTACGAATACAAGGGAGAAGCCTGCCTTGAGGATGGGAAGTTGAAGGTGAAGTACGCGGTGTGCTCCACCTCAAAGGCATGTCTGGAGAGGATGATTCGGGATGTCGCCGGTGTCAAAGAAACGAAAGGTAGCGAAGAAAAAGAAAAAGCCGCAAAGCGTGCTGCATAGCAAAGCGAAAGTAACCTACATTTGTCTTCAATGTCATACAACAGAAGAGATTCCGCTGAATGTCGTTCGGAATTTCGATGCGATGGATGATGGAGATCCAACCGTACCTCCGCAATTCAGCTGCGAAGAATGTGGAGGAGGCATGTACCCGGAATATTACGAGGGAATTCATGGTTACGAGTACAGGATTAGCGATGTAAGAAAATAGCCGGGTATAAGTTTTTCTCCCACACCCGGCCATTTTACACGTATGAACTCAGTTGAACGAACTTAAAAGGACGCCGCCAGGCGTTTTTCTTATTCAGTGATCCTAATGGATTGCAAAATCGATAAAAATGACGCCAGCCGTTTCTGTGATTCGGGCTTATTGAACAATTAGGCCGATGAATAATGCAATTGTTTTTCGTCTAAAGAAATGAGAATCCCAAAAACAATCTTTGAAGTGTTTGAAATGTCATTAACCTCCACACAAGCAAAAGCACATGCTAGAAAGGGACAAGTCGATTCCGTTAGTGAGCCGAGCGTTATGTCCTTCACTAGTGTAAGTTCACCATTCCCAATACCCGTTTCAACCAGCTGAGGCACCCAATCGGGTGCCTTCGATTTCGCTCTATAGTTGATACGGAGAACCTTACCCCAATTATCGGCAAGTTTTTCTGTCGAAGTGAGCAAGAGACTGAAAATACACGTGCTATTGCAACTTCTTAGAGTCTTATAAGTTATTAACTCAACTTTCGCAGCTTAATTTTCCGAACAAAGCCTTGATATAATTGGGCAAACTCGCAATCCATTGCTGGAGTTGACATACAACGGCAGACTGATCCCGTTTGGATTTTGCTTCCGTGAACGCCATGAAAAATGCGATCAGATGCTGCAAAGCCGTTTTGAGATCCAGGTCTCGAACTTCGTCGGAAAACAGGAAAAACAGACCGCCCAACGACCGCGCGTCGTTGTTGTGACGGCGTTCCCATTCCATTACGAGATAACGGGTAAACACGATCGTGGTGTGGCTGATGAGCATATCAAACGAACGACCTTGAAACTCCGTTCCCAGCTTCAGGTACGATTTGGCAAATTTGAAGAACGTCTCAATGCTCCAACGCATGCCGTAGATGCGAACGATCTCAGCCTCTTCCAACGTCAAATCGGTGCTAAGCAGAACCAGCCAATCCCGCCGCCGATGGCGGTTTTGTACAAAGACCAATTTGATCGGCAAACCGCAGGCGGTTTGAACGATGACCGAGCCAAGGATTTCTTTGTTTTTCTGCTTTGGCAAAAGGGCATACAGTTCATGGAGCGTCAGGCTTTTTCCGTCGAACCGGTATCGTTGTTTCATCGCCTTGACCATCCCAATGACATGCAGACCTTTCGCCATCAGTTCACGCAACAGAGGCGCTTGGGTAAACCAACTGTCCATCAGGACAAAGTCAGCGCTAAATCCAGCCTGAATCGCTCGATCAAGCAGAGCCGCCACGGCATCCGGTTTGCGTGAAAGCGCCTCGATGCGGCGTTTGTAGCCTTGGGTACGCTTGGACAGACGTTCCTTCATCTCGCAAAAGCGATTCGTCAGCTTGGCCGAGCTGAGCATGACAAAATCGATGGGCGCAAAGCTGAAGCCATCCGACCATCCGAGCGTGAGCATGTTGTAGCCGCGAGCATATCTCCCCGTCGTATGATCGAAGATGCGGGCAAGCAACTCGGCTTTCTTGCTGCGATCCCTGCGAAGAACCGAATCATCAATGATGAACGTCCGAACGCGGGACGAAGAGGTTAAGGAATCAAAATGCTGAACGACCTTCAGACTCAAGGCATGCAAAAATCGTCGCCAGGCAAAGCGTGGATGGTTTAAGAATCGATAGACTACATCTTTGCCAGGCAACGACTGGCGGCGGTCGCTATGCAGAAGACGAAACCAATTGCGCCCTTCAAACACGAGCGTAAAGATCAGCTGAAAGATGGCAAGACTGGACAATCCGAACGACTTGGAAATGCCGGCTTTGCGCAACAGTTGTCCGATTTGCAAAGCGGAAAATAAAGTCGAGATTCGTTCTTGGCCCTTTTCAGACAGGAAGTTGTGTTGTACCATAGAGTTACGCACCTTTCTGTTTGGGATGGGAAGACTATCCACTTCCATTTTACCAAACGGAAAGGTGTTTTTCTGTCAAGAACGAGATTTTTCAATAAGAAATCCTAGTCATATCAAGGCTTAACACTAATTTTCAAGGTGCGAAAGTTGAGTTATTAAATAGCTCGATTTTATAATCGAGTTTCTCCAACATCTTATCAGGCTCCTTAGCAACTTGTTTTCTCGAAAATTTTTAAGGTGTGAGAACAATCTTCTCTTCAAACTTCTTATTCCATTTAATTGTAATGATGATATCCTCCCCTTTCCTTGGCAAGAAGTTGGTGTCTATTGAAGGAGAAATGACCTTATCACTGAGGTAACTATCAGTCTCAGAAGTTATAGTTCCACTTAGTTGAGAAACGTTACTGGGACTAGCTATATTATAAGCGACATCAAAAATCAATTCTTTAGAGTTGCGTGGTTCAATAGTACATTGGAGCAAATATTTCGATGCTTCGGAACTTTTTTCAGTCTCTCTTATAGTATAATTAGCCGTCCAATGGTCACTTTGTCCTTGTAAAGAAATGATCTCCTTGCTTATTTTATTGTCAGTTTCCTGCTTAGGATTACTATTACACCCAACGAATACAAAAATAAAAATTAATAAAACAAGACCAAATTTGATTTTCATAGTTACCTCCCAAATTTTGTAATTTAACACTACCAATATTTTCAATATTGGTATATAATAAAATTGTAATTATAACCTAAAGTTTACATGTTTTTGAGAAAAAAAATGATTCTTTTTCTTAGTTCCGTCTTATTAGTTACTTCTTATGGTTCGATTGCAAATGCTGAACAAATTGGTAATAATGAAAATTATCAATTTGTTCAGTCCCATCATGATAATGAGGAATTTATGGTAAAGAATATCCTTGATGCAAATGGACAACTAGAGAACTTGGAAACAGGAGAAGTTTACGAACTTGAAGTAGGAGAGATTAAAGTACAAAAGCTAGATGACTTTATGCGAATCCAAACCAACGAAACTGCCACACAATATAAAGCTGAAGCTGTAATAAGTGCAACAACCCACACGCAATCTGGTAATAAGACTGACGACATTATATCACTTAAGGTCTATGCAACTATTTATTATACTTCTTATTCGAAAGATGGCTTTACTTATGTTGGAATGGATAAAATTGATTATAGATTTGATCTACTCGACGTTATAGTCTCAAGTAGTGGTGTAAAATTAGCCCGGGCTTCTTGACAAAGGAAGCCACGGTATGATTTCTACTAAAGTGAAGCCAATCACCTTTAGAAGGAGGATCACACCGTGACTTCTATAGATAGAATGTCACTTTTAGAGCTGTTGCGCAAGTCCGGAATTGATGGTGATGTAGATTTTCTTAAAGAGGCTTTGAACGTTCTGGTTCATGCACTGATGGAGGTGGAGGTAGCGGCACAAATCGGTGCAGAGCGTTATGAACGCAACACAGACAGAACCAACCATCGAAATGGCTATCGACACCGTGAATGGGATACACGCGTAGGAACACTCGATCTAAGAATCCCAAAACTACGCAAAGGCACTTATTTTCCTTCGCTGCTTGAGCCTCGAAAGCGTGCAGAGAAAGCGCTGCTTTCCGTGGTTCAGGAGGCATACGTTCATGGCGTCAGCACACGGAAAGTAGACGAACTCGTAGAATCGCTCGGCATGAAGGGCATTAGCAAAAGTGAAGTCTCCCGGATCTGCAAAGAGCTGGATGAAGTCGTACTGGCCTTCAAGGAGCGTCCGCTCGAAGGGCAGTTCCCTTATGTTTGGTTGGACGCGACATTCCCGAAGGTGCGTGAAGGCGGCCGTGTACGAAGTATGGCACTGGTTGTAGCCATTGGGGTTCGGGAAACCGGAGAACGAGAGATCCTTGGTTTTGACCTTGGGATGAGCGAAGACGGCCCGTTCTGGGTTGAATTTCTTCGCAAATTGGTTTCAAGAGGGCTGCATGGCGTTCAACTGGTGATTAGTGATGCACATGAAGGATTACGCGGCGCAATCGAGCAAGTTCTGACAGGCGCGGTTTGGCAGCGTTGCCGTGTTCACTTTATGCGCAATGTGTTGAGCCAGGTGCCGAAGTCTTCACAATCGATGGTTTCTTCGATTATTCGGACCATTTTTGCACAGCCGACCCAAGAAGATGCAATCCTGCAATTACGGCAAGTCGTGAACCAGCTTCACGGGAAGTTCCCGAAGGCTATGGAGATCCTTGAGCAGGCTGAAAGTGATGTCCTGGCTTACATGGCTTTCCCCAAGGAACATTGGCGGCAAATCCATTCCACGAATCCATTGGAGCGCTTGAACCGAGAAATCCGCCGGCGTTCCGATGTTGTTGGGATCTTTCCGAATCGAGAGTCTGCCATTCGTCTTATTGGTGCCATCCTGATGGAACAGCAGGATGAATGGACAGTATCGCGCCGTTATTTTAGTAAAGAGTCCATGGCCAAAGTGGTTCAGGGGGAGCAAAATCTCTTAACATCTGCTATGCTCTTGCAGAAATAAATATGGGTCACAGAGTAGAAATCAATTTTACACCACTTGACGGGACGCTACCTACTCGACAGCTCTGTAACAGTGTCTAATAAACGAATTTTAGTTTCACAAAATGGTGGTGCTGGTTATACAAATGGAGGCAAGGCTGTAACTAATCAACAAGACACCTTAAATGCATTTGATTCTGATACGATACTTGTAAGAAATTGGGGTTGGGATGCAGTTCTGAAATATGGTCTCGCTTATACTTGTGGTATCAATATTACGGCAACATTACAACGCGGTACACATTCGAGTTGGAATTTCGTATTCAATTTTCCGGTAACCTAATAGTTGGATTTTTATCTTATTGAGGAATCATACTTGTTTTTTTGGGGGAAGGCTTTAGGTAGTAGGTTAGTTAGCTAATAGATTTATAATACTTAACGACGTTGACGCCCATCGATATGTGATGGGCGTTTTTTCTTATCAAAGTCGAGGATCAACGCTGGACTTTATTCAGTTTTAAACTTAGGAGCGACTTCTGATGCAAGCTTATTTTTGACATTACACTCAAATTCTAAGTCCCTAGACCAACCCATGCATAAGGGAGCTTTAGTCTACATTGAAGGGTCATCACTATACAAATGTAATTCGCTCGATTATAAATTAATAAATAGATCTGATCAATTCTCAGGACTAATTCGTCAGTGTCAAGCTAGCGTGGGCAGTCATTTAAGATGCCTGGAACGCGAACCCCGAAGGAACCTCTTCCTTGTAAGCGCTTTGCTTCGTTCTTTCATCAAACACAAGTGATTTGTCAGAATTTTTTGCCGTTATCCGCGAAGTGCTTTGAGTGCCATACCCGTTGTGCTGCTTTGCTTCGGTCCTTGCAGCATGCGAATCATTCCAGCGATACAACCCTTGACCGGTTGCGTCACGTTCTTGAGCAATTGCCGCATGTTTATCGACTGCTGCGGCGTTGCCTGCTTACTCGCTTGTCCTTCAACCGTTCTTACCACCGTGCCCGCTTCTTGAATCCTCATCATCGTCCTCAGCATCGCCCTGACGCCTCGCTCACTCCAACTGTACCCGCCACGCTTCGTCCGCTTGGCGAATATACGCATCTGCGATTCCGCGCTTCCCATCGGGCGCATGCCGCTTGTGTCGATCCCCTTCGCCTGGAGTGTTTTTCGGTAGTCGTCCAAATGCTTCTCATGCCGCTTTAGAAATCTTTTATACGGCTTCCAATCCTTCCGGTTCTCTTCCGCTATCTCTTGCTCCGACACGCCTTCCAGGACCGCCATAAGCGCGGCTGCATCCTGTTTGGCCAAAGACCTCTCACGGTCTCCCACACCTGCGGCAAATGACCGACAAAGCGTTTCAAATCACGCGCCACATGAAAGCGGTCCAGCATGTACAGACATTGGTGAAAGTAGGATGTACATTCCCCGATCCACGCCGCGCCGTCTCCGTTCACCACAAGCCACGTGTTCTCGTCGATTTCGTAACGCTCCACCAGAAAGTCCCCGAACCCTTCCCAGAAGTCGCCGCCGCTCGTATGCAGGTAATGCTGTTTGTTCTTCAGCTGTACCCGCTTGCCGTTCTTCTCCCAGCCTTCGTGTACGACTGCAATTGCGTTCTCCATCCCGCGCTTTTTGCTCCGCTGCAGCTTCGTGTATAGCCCATCCACTTCCACGAACAGCACACGGGCAGCGCGCCGTTTCACCGCTGGCATCGGCTGTTGCGCACGCTCCATCAGTTTTTCCCTGATCGCTTGGTGGCTCAGCACATTGTAGCCCAAAAGCTGCTCCAGCCGCTTTGCGCTGTCCCGGTACGACGGTCCTTGGCTTGCGAATGCGATTGCTGTCTCTTCCAAATGCGGACTGACTTTCCCGCGCCCTTCGAATTGCAACAGCTGATCCAGCAGATACACGTGTTTGCCGCTTCTACGGTCACAGTACAATCTCCGCTTAAAGCGCACATTCCCGAACACTGTGTTGACGCTTGTTTCACGCTCTCCTTTACTCGATAACGCTCTCGGTCCCGTTGCTCCAGGATCTGCTGATCCAGCGCCTCCAGCACCTGCTTCATCGCACGAGCGAATTCCTCCTGCATTTTCCGGAAAATCCATTGCTCAATCTCTTTCATCGTCGGCATTGTTGTGGTAAAGTGGCTCACAGGAGCTTCCTCCTTCTTGGTGTGTTGTGCGCAAACATCACTTTACCAAGGGAGAAGCTCTTTTTCTATATCCGCTTTTTCCAATTCCTACACCCACAGAGATTTTACACTATCGACTAATTCCCCCGATCTATTTTGCTTTCTAAAGCAGACTTCGTTCGTAATCCCTTAGTCGATCGCCAACAAAAGGTAAGGGCGTCAGCTGCCGCTTAACGTTTGCCGGTTACTGCCCGGGGATGCTGGAACTGTTGGCGCGCGAGCTCAACCTCTGCCCTAATGACGCAGTCTTCAACATGATCGTTGAACAACCCCATCGCTTGCATGAAAGCGTACATCGTCGTCGGGCCGACGAATTTCCAGCCTTGCTTTTTGTCCTCTTTCGACAGCGCGATCGATAGCGTCGAAGTGGATGCTGTCTGCGGCTCCGCAAGTTGACTCCGGTCTGACTCCGGTCGGGCTCGTATTTCCAGAAGAAGGCGGCCGATTTGGCAAAGTGCTGGTGCATCTGGAGCATGAGCAAATGTACAGTAAGGAAGATTCGGAAAATGGAGTCGTCCCGCTAAGGGAGATCCCTGCAAAACACCCTCATTTTTGGTTGAGGGCATAAGACGCTGTGGCAACCGACTAAAATGTGGCATAAAACAAATAAATGCAGTCCGTTCTCCCTTAAGAGGCGGGCTGCATTTGTTCTTTCAGCTTCACCATTCGCTTCACGTTTACCACAAAAGCGGTAAGTATGGCTTGTATTCGCATGCGAAATAGACCACGGTATTTGGCCTTGGTCATCCCATGAAATCTTTTCAGTTCGGCATTCTTATGTTCAATGATCGGTCGGCGGCGAATGCGTTCTTTAAACGTATTACTGTTCTCAAATTCGATTTGTTCCTTGAAGTGCTCTGCCACGATCCGAATGGAGTAGGTTTTGCTTTTCGCTCCCGGTTTCAAGCAACCTTCTCTAAGCGGGCAAGTCTTGCACTTCTCCGTATCGAAGTAAAAGACAAGTGAACGGCTTTCGCCACTTTTCTTGCTTCCTTGTACAGCTTTACGAGTACTGTGCTCACCTGCCGGGCAAATCACGAAATCCGCATCCTTATTGTATTCAAAGCCCTCTTGCCTCAGGCCCCCGTTATGTACAACTGGATTTAGTGGGACAACAGGCCGGATCCCTTTGGATTTCATCTCGGCTAAGTTATCTTTACCTGAATACGCGGTATCGGCAATGATTTCATCGACTTCAATTCCTGTTGCCAGGGATTGGTTCAAGAGTTCTTTGAATTGCTTTCCGTCATCCGAGCTTCCTCCGGTAACGATTACGGCAGTGATCATCTCCTCTTCGGTCATGGCAATGTGTTCTTTATAGCCAAAAAAGGACTTCGTACTGCTCTTCCAACCGAAACGCGCGTCGGGGTCAATCGCCGACAAAATGCCTTTTTGGGCAAGCAACCGCTCATCTTCCACGATCGCTTTGGCGATCCGGATCTTCTCCGAGATGGAACCCTCGTGATCGGGTAACAGGGTCTCGACAGTCTGTCCAAGTTCCGCCAAGTAGTGCAGCATGACCTTCTCCGCATCCTCCTGATCTTTCTTCAGCTCCGGTAGCCGTGGGAGTTTCTTTTCGAGCTTCGGATGCTTTTTGACTACGACACGGAATAGGCGCTTTGCCGCATCTCGTAGCACCTCAAGAGGCTTTTGTTTTTGTGAAGCTGCCAGCGTATGGGTGGAGTCCATGATGATTGTCTTTGATTTCACTAATCCCTTCTCGATGCACTGACGAACAACGGCTTTGAGTACCTCATCTACGGCTCCAGCGCCTAAACGATGATTACGAAAGCGAGATAGTTGAGAGGGATCCGGAAGTGGATCTTCCGGGTTAAGCCCCAGAAACCACTTGTAAGCAAGGTTGACCTGTGCTTCTTGGATCATCCGTTCGTCGGACGGATTGTAGAGAATCTGCAAAAACAGCAAACGAAACAGGAGCTCAGGCTCATTAGCCGGTCTCCGATAATATTCACAGTAAGATGAACAAACGAGTTCATGAATGAAAGAGAAGTCGATGACTTCATGAATTTTACGCAGCTGATGGTCTTCCGGAATGAGTTTGTATAGTTCGGTATGGAAAGATACCGTCATTTGTTTGGCAGACTGTAGCAAGGGTCTCATCTCTCTCATTTTCTTTTATATATAACAAACCCAGTACCTATGTGGAACTGGGCTTGTTTTTTACAGATTTTAGGTTGACTTTTGCAGGGATCTCCTAAGGGACGGCTTTTTTTAGTGTGCCACGCATGGCGATTAACTAGGTGGTGAAAGTCCACTGTGGGGGTTTGTAGTTACCAACCACTAGCCAAGAGCAAGGGTGTCCACCGCGAGGTGGAATCCAAAGGAAGCTGGAGGCAAACTTCCGGCCCAAGGAACACGAACATCATCAGGCATAGGATACGGGATGAGTCTGCTAAACAAGACGAAGTCCAATTAACTACACGGACGTACCAATGTAAATGATGTGGGTATATGGAAGGAAAGTGAATCGTCTTACCGTGGGAGGTCTCATGGACGTGAGGAGATGCACTTCGAATCACGGTTGAAACAAGATTTATCATGAGAAGTCAGCAGACGCCATAGTACCCGCGAACAGTCGACGGTTCGAGGGAAGGGCTGAACCTTAGGAGGTGAAGTCAATGAAAGTTACCGAAACAGGAGCCAAGGGCAGCCAACTTCCAACGGAAGACTCTCTGCAAAAGAATAGTGCGGAACACGAAGGATATGCGGGAGTGCACAGTCCTGCGAGGATAACCGAAACCGACGACACCAACGCAACCGAGTCGAAGGACCGGTTGCTTGAGAAAATCGTTAGCAGGGACAACTTGAACGAAGCATTCAAGAGAGTCAAAGCGAACAAGGGATCGCACGGAATCGACGGGATGGGAGTAGAAGAACTTCTACAATATCTCAGAGACAACGGCGAGACCATCAAGCAACTGATCTTGGGCGGCAAGTACCGCCCGAATCCCGTTCGAAGGGTAGAGATTCCCAAAGAGAACGGAAAGAAGAGAAACCTTGGCATTCCAACAGTGGTTGACCGAGTCATCCAGCAGGCAATCACCCAAGTGCTTACGCCAATTTATGAGAGGCAGTTTTCAGACAACAGCTACGGATTCCGACCCAAACGGAGCGCACACCACGCGATGAAACGAAGCCAACAATACGTGCAAGAGGGATATCGTTACGTGGTGGATATGGACTTGGAGAAATACTTTGACACCGTCAACCAAAGCAAGCTCATCGAAGTGCTTTCAAGAACGATCAAAGACGGACGAGTGATCTCGCTCATCCATAAGTATCTCCGGGCGGGAGTCGTCGTGAAGCATAAGTTTGAGGACACGGAAATCGGCGTACCGCAGGGAGGGAACCTAAGTCCGATTCTCAGCAACATCATGCTGAATGAATTGGACAAGGAACTGGAAGCAAGAGGACATCGATTCGTGCGATACGCAGACGATATGCTCATATTCTGCCGGAGCAGGAGGAGTGCGGAGCGTACCCTGACGAAAATTCTCCCTTACATCGAGAAGAAGTTGTTTCTCAAGGTAAACCGGGAGAAAACGATTGTGGACGATGCGACAAAAGTTAAATTTCTTGGCTTCTCATTCTACCAGAGCAAAGGGGAAACGCGGGTCAGAATCCATCCCAAATCCGTATCCAAGATGAAAGCTAAAGTGAAAGAGCTAACGTCGAGAAGCAACGGAATGGGCAACACCGACCGGGCGCTGAAGCTTAGGCGTTACATCATGGGATGGGTAAATTATTTCAAGCTTGCTGACATGAAACAACTACTCCAAACCACTGATAAATGGATGAGAAGGCGTATCCGAATGGTCTTCTGGAAGCAATGGAAACGAGTGAGGACGAAACTCGAAAGGCTTATATCGCTCGGAATTCATGAACAGAAGGCGTGGGAATACGCAAACACAAGAAAGGGCTATTGGAGAATCTCCAATAGCCCAATCCTCTCGAAGTCCCTCGGTAACAATAGGCTGAAGAACCTCGGATTCCTTTTCTTTTCTGATTATTATCGACAAGTTACTGCGCATTCCTAATGGAACCGCCGTATACCGAACGGTACGTACGGTGGTGTGGGAGGTCGGCTGCCCAATTAATGGGTAGCCTCCTACCCGATTAATGTAGCTAAGATGAACGTAAAACAAAGACAGCCCTCCAAATTGCTACATCTCGTAGGTTAAAATGGATAGTGATTAACCCAAACCATTTCAGAGCTACATAGCAAAGGAGAGCTGATACTATGCAGTCTACCACAAAATTCGTCGGTTTAGATGTATCCAAAGAAAAAATTTCGGTTGCAATTGCAGATGTGAGCGGGGAAGCTCCACGCTATTACGGAACCATTCCCCACACACCGGCAGCGTTACGCAAGCTTATCAAAGAGCTGGGAGCGGCCGAAACGCTATCGTTTTGCTACGAGGCAGGACCCACAGGTTACGAAACCTATCGCTGGATCACCTCCATGGGGGCCCACTGTGTCGTCATTGCTCCATCGCTCATTCCCAAACGCCCCGGCGACCAAGTGAAAACAGATCGACGGGATGCCGAGCAACTCGCGCGTTTGTATCGTGCAGGAGAGCTCACTCCCGTTTACGTCCCCGAACGGGAAGATGAGGCTCTACGGGAATTGGTTCGCGCCCGTGAAGCTGCCAAGGAAGATGCCCACCGGGCTCGTCAGCGGATCTTGAAATTCCTGCTTCGTCACCAGATTGAACCACCCGCCACCATAAAGCGTCGCTGGACCAAGAAGTATCGCGTCTGGTTAGGGCAGCTTACGTTCCCGTATGAGTCCATGCACGTGGCATTCAGCGAAATGCTTCATGCTTTGGATGAGATCGAGCAACGCATGGGGCGCCTAGAAAAAGCACTGGTCCAGCAAGCTGCGACCGGTTCTAAGGCTTCTCTGATCCAAGCTCTTCAGTCCCTACGGGGGATTGGATTGCTTACAGCCATTACCCTTGCGGCTGAAATCGGAACCTTTGCGCGTTTTCGCTCCCCTGCGCAACTGATGGCGTACTTGGGACTGGTCCCTCGTGAGTATTCCACGGGCCTAAGTACTCGACGCGGCAGCATGACCAAAGCCGGAAATGGCCGCTTACGACGGACTTTGGTGGAGTCCGCTTGGAGTTACCGTCACCGTCCTGCCGTAAAAGGGGATCTCGCCAAGCGATTAGATGGTATGCCCGCCGACGTACAGCTGTTGTCCTGGAAGGCGCAAGAAAGATTGCATTACAAATACCGTCATCTTGTGTTTGGAAAGAACAAGCACAAGAATGTGGCCGTCGGTGCGGTGGCCCGGGAATTGATTGGGTTCATATGGGCGGTTGCTCGAACCGTGGAGCAGCCAGCAGCCTCCTAACGCCTTTGGACGATGAAGGACGCAGGGGACGTTGCCCCCTGCACCCCCACACTCGCCGTGTGGCGTTCCTCATCTTCGATGAGGATTTGGAAAAGTGTTGAATTGTACCCCACCGCTTGTCAAGGAAGACGCTTGACAAGCTCACGCCGGAGCACGAGGCCCGGGAGCAAACGAAGGTTCAGGAGAGAATTTGCGTAGTCCGTTTGCACTAGGTTTTGAAAGAAACTGAACGTGCGTTTCTAGCTTGCAAGGGCTCTCCCTGACGAAGGCATAACATGTGGTAACCAACCCACGGATAGCAGCGTGCCGACCGTCGCTCGCATTTTTGCTCTCGCGCCACGTGCTCAGGCAGATTTAAAACCGAGGGCTTGACAAAAACGTTCATAGCAACGGACTCCAATGACGTTATTGGTGTCAACAACACGTTTACTCTAGGCTAACGGACACAGATGACGTTATTTTGCTCTTTTTCGCTGTCATTCCCATATTGGGAGCTTAATAACGGCTATTGAGTCCGTTACAAAGGGAAATATCCGGGAAATAAGCAAATAACGTCATTACGGTCCGTTAGCCGCAGGCTGGCGGGCGAATGTGTGGCCGACTGATGTATGGCTAGCGGGCGAATGCTTGGCCGACCGTTGGGTGGCCGGTTAGCGAATGTGCGGCCGGTATATAAGTGCCATCGTATGCTTAGCCGGGCATATGCTTCGTCGGTGCATGCTTAGCGTGCGTTGCCCGGTTGCTCTCTATGCCTGGCTGGCGCACGCCTTGGCCGGTCTATACTTGGCTCAGCGTATGCTCAGCCGACGTATGCTCAGCCGACGTATGCTCAGCCGACGTATGCTCAGCCGACGTATGCTCAGCCAGCGTATGCTCAGCCAGCATATGCACCGCTGGCCCTTTATATCGCCGGCAGCGTCACCCTGAAGGTTGCGCCTTGGCCTGGCTCACTGTGAACCTCGATCGTGCCGCCATGCGCTTCAACGATCGCTTGCGAGATGGACAGGCCCAGCCCGGCTCCGCCTTGTTTGCGCGTGCGGGAGGCGTCGATGCGGTAAAACCGCTCGAACACATGCGGCAAATGCTCGGGGGCAATGCCGGGCCCGTTATCCCGCACATCCAGTTCAGCCTGACGGGGGTGAGCCGACAAGCGCACCGCGATGGTCCCTTGCTGCGGGTCGGTATGCTGAACGGCGTTGTGGAACAGGTTCAACACCACTTGCTTGATTTTGTCCCGGTCGCACATCGCGGTCAGCCCTGGCTGCAGGTCGAACAGGACCTCGCGCTCCCCGGCCAGCATCCGCAGATGCGGCTCCATCTCCGCGATCACTTTATCCAAGCGTACCTGGGTGCGCTGGACGACTGGCGTGCGGTCGAGCTTGGCGAGCGTCAGCAAATCCTCGACCAGCTTCTTCATCCGCTGCGCTTCGCCCAGCATGCTGTTCAGCGCGGTATGCAGCTGCTCCGGCCGGTTGGCGGCTCCCCGCAGCAGCACCTCCAGGAAGCCGTGGATCGAGGTCAGCGGTGTCCGCAGCTCGTGGGAAGCGTCCGCGACGAACCGGCGCATCTGCTCCTTCGCTTCACGCTCGGCCTCAAACGATTCCTCGAGCCGCTCCAGCATTCCATTAAAGGAAGCGCCCAGCCGATCAATTTCCGATTGTCCGGATGCCACCGTGAACCGGTTGCTGAGATTCCCGGCATTGGTATCCTCTACGATGCGCACCATTTGATTAAGCGGCGTTAACGCCTGGCGCAAAATCGGCAGATACAGCGCCAGTCCGCCGGCCAATGCCAGAAGTGAGAGGCCGACAAACGTCAGCAGCTGACGCATCACGACTTCGCGTAACGGTGCGGTATAAGTGCCCATTTGGACGAGCCAGGCACGTTCGCCTTGTTCTCCGGGCAACCCAACCAAACGAAAGACCACCAGCTGTTCCTTCCCGTCCTGATCCTCGATGACGCGGTAGCCTTCCGATCCCGGCTGACTCTCTTCGAACAATGCGGCGTATTCCGCATCGGACAGCTGAGGGGCAGGGGCGCCGGATTCAGCGTTCAGATCGATAAAATCATGATCGCTGTTGATGATGGCGAGCGAGGCGCCGGGGATAAACAACTGCGGAGGACGACCATCAGTTCCTTCTCCGCCGATGCCCCCGCCGCCAGACGCGCTCCCGTTCATCCCGGCCTCAGCCCCGACTCCAGCGCCATCCCCCCCCGGCTTCGGGGGTCCCCAGTGTTCGATCGGCTGGCCTGCCTTCATAAAGACATCCCGAAGCGGGCCGCGCATTTGGGATACCATGGTTTCGGCTTGGTTTTTGTATAGGAAGTCTTTCATGATGACGTACTGAAATACGCCAATCAGAATTAATAGAGCGGCTAACAGAAAAAGGGATCTAGAGAGCAGCTGAAAGCGCAGTGAGCTTGGGGAGATCAGGCTGCGAAGTCCGCGGATCCATCGCTTCCCGGCGGCGGTAATCCCGCCAGTCCGTGCCCGGCTTCTGCCGGCAAGGCGCTTCATGGCAGATCTACGCGGTAGCCCGCACCGCGCAGCGTTCGGATTAACCGGTGCTCCCGGTCATTTAATTTTTCGCGCAGGGACCGGATATAGACCTCCACGATATTTTCCTCGCCCCCAAAGTCATAACCCCACACTTTATCCAAAATCGTCGTTTTGCTTAAGACGATGCCATGGTTCAGGATCAAATATTTCAGCAGCTCATATTCGGTGGGGGATAATTCCAACACCTGATCCAAATAGGCAATTTCCTTGCGGCGATCGTCCAGTCGGAAGGGGCCAATCACCACTTCACCAAACAGGGCCGGAAACTGATTGCGCAGGCGCGCACCGATCCGAGCGAGCAACTCCTCGAAGCTGAACGGCTTCACGACGTAATCGTCGGCGCCAATCGTCAGCCCCTTCACTCGATCTTCGACTTCGTCCTTGGCCGTCAGCATGATGATGGCTACGTTCTCGCCGTTCTTTCGCAGCAACCGGCACACTTCAAAGCCGTCCGTTCCCGGCATCATCACATCCAGCACGATCACATGCGGCTGAAATTCGGCGGCGATGGCGACAGCGGTCATACCGTCTCCGGCGGTGCGCACCTCAAATCCTTCATTTTGCAGACCCAGCTCAAGAAACTGCACGATATGCGGTTCATCATCCACCAGCAAGATTTTTGCCCCTTTAACTTGTTTCATTGAAAAATATCCCCCTTGCACCTATCCATGCGTGTCCATTCTGATGATTCTATTATGCGCGATGATGCTGAACATTTGCTGAATGCCGACTGAAGGCGGACTGAAGGCCCAACTGAGCGCCATTCCAAGCAAGAATAAGCTGAAGCATTAAACTTGATCGTACCCGGTTTGTCAGGAGAAGTAAACTCACTGGATCACGTCCGGATAACGGACCAGGCTTGGACGAGAGTCTTGCTTGCCGCTCCGCTAATAAGCTATACTTTTGACATGAAGTCATGCTAAAGGGGAGTAATGAGATGGAAAAAGTATTGATTTTCGGTCATAAAAATCCCGACACGGACACGATTTGTTCGGCAATCGCTTACGCCGACCTGAAGTCCAAGCTGGGCTGGAACGTTGAGCCTGTACGCCTGGGCGATGTCAACGGGGAGACGGCGTTCGCATTGGAACGCTTTGGCTTCGAAGCGCCGCGTTTGGTTGAGACCGTGGCGAACGAAGCGAAAGAAGTCATTCTGGTCGACCATAACGAACGTCAACAAAGCGCTTCCGATATTGAGCAAGTGCGTGTTGTGGAAGTGATCGACCATCACCGGATCGCCAACTTCGAGACAAGCGGACCGCTGTACTACCGGGCTGAACCGGTTGGCTGCACCGCAACGATCCTGAATAAAATGTATAAAGAAAACGGCATCGCCGTCCCAGCCAACATCGCCGGCTTGATGCTGTCCGCAATCATTTCCGACTCGCTGCTCTTCAAATCGCCAACCTGCACTGAGCAAGACGTAGCTGCGGCACGGGAGCTGGCTGAAATCGCCGGCGTCAACGCGGAAGAGTACGGATTGGACATGCTGAAAGCAGGGGCCGACCTCAGCGATAAGACGATTGAGCAGTTGATTTCCCTGGACGCCAAAGAATTCGACATGGGCGGAGCTAAAGTTGAAATCGCCCAAGTGAACGCGGTGGACGTCAACGACGTCTTGTCCCGTCAAAGTGAAATTGAGGCAGCCCTGAACGGGATCATCGCCAACAAAGGACTGGACCTGTTCCTGTTTGTCGTGACCGACATCCTGAACAACGACTCCGTGGGCTTGGCGCTGGGTAAAGCAGCCGATGCCGTCGAGCAAGCCTACAACGTGAAGCTCGTTGACAACAAAGCCGTACTGAAAGGCGTTGTATCCCGCAAATCGCAAATCGTGCCGGTATTGACGGAAATCTTCAATAAACGTTAATTCTCCGGCATTTCGAGAGCCTTGTCTGTCCTGATATCTTAAAAAAGGCTGCTTGCCGGGGTGCAGTTCAAAATCCTGGCTAGCAGCCTTGATATCGTTTATAGGAGGTGAAACCGCTCCAATTGATCCCAGAGCCCTTCTTCCTGCAACACTTCCCGCTGCTTCGGCCCGATTAGGTCGAAATGAGGGAACGGAGAGCGTTGATGAATGTAACGGGCGGGAAGGCCATGGGCCTCGCACCAAGCTCGGAGCCGCTCCAAGTTGGAGCAACCCACTTTGGTGACGGTCTTGGCATCCGGAAACCGCGGGTCCAGCCAATAGTGGGTCAGAAAACCAATTTCTCCGCTAGCCACCTTTCGCTTCCATGCCTCCAATTCCTCTCGCGACACGCCAAAAGCCACAGCTTCCCACCTCCTTCAAATTTAGTTATGAATCCCTCTCCACAAAAAGCTAACGATCGCTTCGGCCGCCTGCTCCGCTGACGGAAGCAGCTTATTTTTGTCGGCGTATTGACGTTCTCCCACCCGCAGCATCGAAACGTACAGATGGGCGGCCAGGTTTGGGTCGCTGCAGACGATCTCTCCTTGCTTGGCAGCTTGGGCGAACCCTTCGCGAAGCGTTTCGTACAGATCGTTTTCGTGGCGGATCAAAGTTTCCTGCTGCTCACCGGACAAATGATGCTGGATGCTGCGGAACATCTCGTCCATGTGAACCTGGGGAATCCTTAAATAGTTAATGGTAATTTTCAGCAATCTTTCCCGAAATGTCCCGGGCTCCTCCAATAGCTGCCGGATGCGTCCATTCACCCGGGCGAGCGTCGTCGCGACAGAGGCCACGAACAAATCCTGTTTGGTTGGATAATAGTAATCCTGAATTTCGAAAGTATCGCTTCTTGAAAATATGAAAAGGGCTCCGAATCTTTGGTAGAATGGTGTTTACTTGGAACACTACACCCAAAGAGAGGAGCACCTTATAGGTGAAGTCTACCACAACGATCAGCAAAATTAAAACAGAATTTTCACTACAAAACGCAACGAGCTGCGGCGGCATCAAAATCTTCCTGGCCTTTCTCGAAAAAATCAAACTGCCGGAGGCGATGTGCAGCCTCTCCGGCGGCAAAGCGCGCAACTCCCTCTTCCCCGTTTACCGTATTCTGCTCTATCTCATCGTTGGCTGGATGCTTGGCTGCGAACGGATTTTTCATTTCCGTCGTTTGCAAAGCGACGTGCTGCTGAGGCGCTTTCTCGGCGGCCGCTGCCCGCATCACAGTCTGTTGTACAAGGAATTGATCCGGCTTGGTCGTTTCTGTCCCTCTCTGGTTAACGAACTGCGGAGGCTGAATCAAGAGATCATTCGACCCTGCTTGCCACCTGAGCTGATTCTCGATCTGGATTCCACGGTAGAGACCGTGTATGGCGATCAGTCCGGCGCGGCCAAAGGCACAAATCCACACAAGCCCGGGCGTAAGAGCTATCATCCCCTGCTTGCCTTTGAAGGCCAGAGCCGACTAAACTTGAACGCCGTGCTTCGACCGGGCAATACGCACTCTTCCACCGATGCGGCCGACTTCCTGCGGCAAACCTTTAGACTGCTCGACGAACACAAAGTGAAGTACGCAAGGTTCGACAAAGGCTTTGGCGGTGAAGATTTTTACAGCTTGTGGGAGCAGCACCACATCGGCTATGTCGGCAAGCTGAAATGGACCCAGCGGCTGGCCAAGGAAGTTGGGGCTTGTCGTTACTGGACGCGATATGTCGACGAAGAGTGGATCATCGAAGGTATTTGCTTGATCTACCAAGCGACCTCCTGGAACAAGGCGCGTCGTGTAGCGATCATCCGTAAGGCGCAAGTGTTCGAGGAGGGCCAAGGCCGCATTGTATTCGATTCGGACTGGCAGTACGAAGCCATGGTGACTAATCTGGAATGGGAACCGATCGATTTGTGGCGATTCTACAATCAGCGCTGCTGCATGGAAAATTACATTAAGGAAGCCAAGAACGGGTTTTCCATCGATCGCATTGCGACAGGCGATTTTAAAGCCAACGAACTGGATCTGTTGATCAAGCTGCTCGCCTACAATTTGTTCGAGCGCTTCAAACGCGACTGCTGTGAGCCAGTGCATCAAGGTTATACGATTGCCCGGTTCCGCTTGGAATTCTTTCATTGCGCCGCGACGCTCATTCGGCATGGCCGCTCTATCCTACTCAAGCTTGCGAGGGACTTTCCCAGCCGTTATGTCTGGAAACGAATCGAGGTTCGAGTGGCGCAGTTAGAATAATGATAAGCAAAATTTTACATGGAAATCAGGACTGCCTCTTCATTGGGGAGGGGGAAAGACCATCCGCTACAAGCTCCCGTCTCCATTGGGCATGGAAAATTCCTGCATTTTTACATCACAAGTCGTCATTGCTTCAGCATCTTGCATTGATCTTATGCGCTTTCGAAATTCAGGGTAATAAACGGTAGCTTTGGTGATCCCGCAATGCTCGGCAACCTGATTCATGGATACGGACTTATAGCCCTTTTCCATAAATAGAAGCGACGCAGAACGCAGGATCTGCTCGGACGTCGCCAGGGCGTCGGGCTGCTGGACGGGTCGTCCCAAGGCTTTTTTATGTGGCAGGGTCAACCGTGATCACCTCGAGCAACTTGTACTGAGCCCATATTATATCATATTTTCCGTTTGATAATTAACCTTCCGGTATATATAATTAATGATCAGAGTGATGTTTATCACCTCATGTTAGCAAACAAGAAAAGGGAGATGGAGACTTCAATGGACATGCTGCTTGGCAAAGCGGCCTTCTGGCCGTCCAAGAAGGGGCAGCTTGAACCAGAGCCGGTGAAAGGCGCAGGCCAATAATCGAAATATCTCTAATTAAAGCACTTGGAGTTCCGCCGGGGCAAGCGGGGCTTCGGGTGCTATTTTTTTGCAAGAAACAGATTACATATTTCCCGCTTGCCGGCCGCAGAATACGTGGATGCAGAACTGTTGAAATAAAACGAGGGAGACAAGAACATGGCCAAGGCGCAAAACGGAGAGGGGAAAAAAGGCGATCTACGCTGGTGGCAGCTCTCCTTGCTGGGGGTGGCATCAACCATCGGCACCGGGTATTTCCTTGGATCGGGGATCGGGATCCGCATGGCGGGGCCATCCATTCTGATCGCGTTCCTGCTGGCTGCGGCCGGGACTTATACGGTATTTGAGGTCTTAGCCCGCATGACCGCGGACCAGCCGGAGCAGGGCTCCTTCCGTTCCTATGCGAAGCGGGCCTTTGGGCGCTGGGCGGGCTTCGGCAGCGGCTGGGTGTATTGGAGCTCGGAGCTGCTGATCATGGGCAGCCAACTGACGGCATTATCGCTATTCTCGCGTTTTTGGTTCCCCGGCGTGCCGATGTGGATGTTTGCGATTGGATATGCCGTATTAGGGCTGGGCGTGATTTTGCTTGGCAATAAGGTGTTTGATTCGATGGAAAATGTGCTGTCGGTGATCAAAATCGCTGTCATCCTTATGTTCCTGGGGGTGGCCGCTGCCGCGCTGATGGGCTGGATTCAGGGAGGCGGCGGGAGAGCGCCGGAATTTCCGCAAACGGTCAAGTCCTTCTTTCCAACGGGAGGGATGGGCTTGTGGTCGGGATTTATTTTTGCGTTTTACGCCTTTGGCGGGATCGAGGTAATGGGCATAATGGCGATTCGGCTGCGTGATCCGAAGGAAGCTCCGAAATCCGGTACGATCATGCTGCTGTTGCTCTCGGTGGTGTACTTGCTGTCGATTGGGCTTGCCGTCACTTTGGTGGCCTGGAACACCTTCGACCCGAAACGCAGTCCATTCGTAACGGCCCTCGCCCAATATCCGCTGCCGTTTATCTCCCATGTGTTTAACGGCGTGCTGATCGTAGCCGGCTTCTCTACGATGGTCGCTTCCTTGTATGCGGTGACGACGATGCTGGTTACGCTCGCGAAGGACAAGGATGCGCCGCCGTTATTCGCACGGAAAGGCTGGCGGGAGCGGCCGTTGTTTGCCATTGGCCTCACTACCGCCGGACTTGCAGCTTCCGTGGTGATGTCCTTTGTCATGCCGGGGCGCATATACGAGTACATTACGACATCGGCCGGATTGCTGCTGCTTTATAACTGGTTTTTTATTCTGGTGACATCGGGTAAGCTGCTCAAGCTTAGCGGGTTTGGGCAAGTCAAACGGTGGGGCGGCATGGTGCTAATCGCGATCGCGGTGTCGGGGACTTTGTTCCATGACACGAGCCGGCCGGGATTCTGGGGAAGCCTGGCGTTTGTTGGCGTCATCGGGATCGTGACCTTCATTATGCAGCTGGTCGTCTGGAAGCCGAAGAAACAGGCCAAGCGGCGGGGCCGCCCAGCCAAATCGATGGTACTGCGTCCAAAACGGACGACGTGATCGAAGGGAGCTTGACTTACCATCGTTGCGCGAGCAGTAAAAAGGCTTGATATCCAAAATAAAGCCCAAACCCAATGAGGGACAGGCCGGACAATATCGATATCAGCATCAGGACCCGGTTCGTTAGCAGCTTGCGGAACACGCTGGCAAATCCGGCCATCGTGAAATCCCATACCAACAGTCCGACAATAATAGCGCTGCTGTTGATGATCAAGTCATGAGTCCGCATATGAGCTGCGGCTTGAGCTAATACCGAACCGTATATCCCCAGCCAGAATAAGATGGACAGCGGGTTGCTGACGGACATGAGAAATCCGGACAGGAGCGACTTCCGAAGCGGCTCGCTGCCTCTCATCCCCCCGTCGGGGATTTTGCCGGCTTGCTTCAGACTGTCGATGCCGATATAGGTGAGTACGAAGAACCCAAATAACCAGAGGAAGCTTTTCATAAACGGAGTGTTCAAGAAGTGCACCACCCCAAAATAAACGAGCAGCATGTACAGCAGGTCGGCGGATAGGGCGCCAAGGCCAACAAACCAGGCGTGCAGGAAGCCGCCGCGGATGCCTTTATCCAATTGGGCGGCGTTCACCGGGCCGATGGGGGCGGATAAAGATAAGCCAAGTAGCACATAGCTAAAAAAGCTGTTCATTGCTTAAACCTCCAAAAGTCAGAAATGATAACTTTGCTTGTACAGCATATTCAGGGAGGCACGCTTGTACGACTTCAAAAAATAGGAAGAAACCTCTTGCAAAACTAAAGGGTTTAGCTTAAATTAAAACTAAAGGTTTTAGTTTTTTGGGAGAGAGAGGCGATTTAGCGATGAGAATTACGGAATACGGGAAGTTAATCCAACTGTCTTTTTTACCCCGGTTTTTTCCGGTCAATTGTTATCTGGTCGAGGAAGAGGATGGCGTCACATTAATCGATGCAGCTTTGCCGTATAGCGCCAAAGGAATCTTGAAAGCTGTGGAAGAGATCGGTAAGCCGCTGACGCGGATCGTGCTGACTCATGTCCATGACGACCACGTTGGCGCGCTGGATGCCTTAAAAGCGCAGCTTCCTGAAGTTCCGGTCTACGTATCCGCCCGCGATGCGCGCTTGATGGAGGGCGACGTGTCGCTTGACCCGGGGGAGCCGACTTCGCCCATCCGCGGCGGGGTGCCGAAGAAGCTGGTGACCCGCGCCGACGTTACGTTTACCGATGGGGAGCGCATCGGTTCGCTGCTGGCCGTGGCGGCGCCGGGCCATACGCCGGGTTCCTTTGCGCTGCTTGATACGCGCAGCGGCGCACTGATCGCCGGCGATGCCTTCCAAACCCGTGCAGGCATTGCCGTGAGCGGCACCGTGCGCCCGCTGTTTCCGTTCCCGGCCCTTGCCACCTGGCATAAGGAAACCGCGCTCGCCAGCGCACGCAAGCTGGCCGGCCTGAACCCTTCGCTGCTGGCGGTAGGGCACGGGCCGGTGCTGAAGCAGCCGGCGGCAGCCATCGCCAAAGCGATTGCGGCGGCCGAGCGGGCATTAGGCAAGGCACCGGCTGCAAACGCGGCGGCCGTGACTCACCGGAAGGAGGATTCCCATGTCGCCGAGAATGGGAATTGACAGCACAGCGGTGCTGATGGCCGCTGTGGACGTTGCTAATGCGGAGGGGCTGGAGGCGGTGACGATTACTTCCATTGCCAAGAAGCTGGGCATCCGGCCGCCTTCCCTCTATAACCATGTCAGCGGTCTGGAGCAAATTCGGGTGGAATTGGCCAAATACGCGCTGGACCAGTTATATGAGCATATTTCCGCCGCTGTCGGTGATCGGGCAGGAGAGGCTGCGATCCGCGAGTTCGCTAACGCTTATCTCGAATTTGCTCATGCCTATCCCGGATTGTACGATGCGGCGCAAGCGGCGCCGGGGCCTGAACATCCTGCGCTGCAGGAAGCCGGCGGGCGCTTGGTGGATTTGATCCTGCGATACCTCGGCAGTTACCCGCTCACGGAGGAGCAAGCTTTGCATGCGGTTCGCGGGTTGCGGAGTTTGATTCACGGCTTTGCCTCGCTGGAATTGCGTGGAGCATTTGGTCTTCCGCTGGAGCTAAAGGACAGCCTGGCGTTTAATCTCGGCTTGTTCCTTCGCGGATTGGAGCAGGTTACGTAGTCACCTGGCGGTGAGATGGTTCTTCTGCCCAGCGTAAGAGGCGCTGTGAAGCGGGGCCGGCGATTCCGATTGACAATGATTTTTCGACTATGATACTTTAGGCTTGAACGAAGAGGAACGCAGGAAACCGAGGTGAAGCATCCGTGGGGAAGAAGAAAGGACGTTCCGTACCAAGCGCGCCAGCTAATGCGGCGGCAGACAAACCGGCCACGCTGAAGGATCTTCTTGGCCAGGATACGCTGGCGAAGCTGAAGGCGCAAGCTGAAGAACTGAAGAAGGAAGAGGAACGCCGCCAGGAGGAGGCCCGCATCCGCAAGGAGGAAGCGCGCCGGGCGGAGCAGAAACGGCTCGACAACGATTTCGAGCATCTGCTGAATACAAGTAATCTGGATTGGCACAAGTTTAAATAAAGCGTCACGGATGAAGTGGCGATGGATAGACGATAATGAACGGCCAGATGACAGCCATATGCCAGCAAAGAGATAGCCATAAGTTCGGCATAAGATTGGCCATAAGACAGCAACGGCAATGCGGCTCCTGAAAGAGGGAGCTTTTATTTTTGTGCATAGAGTTAAGGAGGTGACGGATGATGGAGAGTATCGGGGCGTGGGTCGTCTTTTTCTTGGTGATCGTGGCGCTGGGGTTGTTTAACCGGAGGTTCAAATATTCGGCCAAGGTTCGGGAATCCTATGAAGAGCTGACCTCGCTGGCGGAGCGGACCCGCAAAGGACGGACGACCAAGGCGGATCTGGCGCGGTGGGATGCCGCTTTGGCGAGGCTGGAGAAGTACCCAAGCGAATACAATAAGCTCGATCAGGAGATTGGCTTGCGCAAGGCATATGTCCACTATTTGGAGCAGCATTATCCGGAAGACGAGCGGCTTCCGGAACTGCGCGAAGCGGCCGGGTTCCAGAAGGATTCCGTCTGGGGGATTAAAATCAAATCTTGATTTTGACAGGTCCATCGGGGCGTGATACCATGGGGGAGTCCAAAACTTTTGACATTTTGGTGGTGCCGATGAACAATAAGATCAAGCAATTCCGGAAGCGGCTGGGCTTAACCCAGAATGAGCTGGCCGCGGAATGCGGCGTCACGCGCCAAACGATCAATTGCGTGGAGAACAACCGGTACGACCCGACGCTGGAGCTGGCTTTCAAGCTTGCGAAAATTTTGCAGACGAAGGTGGATGAACTGTTTATTTATGAGTAAATTCAACCGCAATTACATCATTACGATGGATGATATTGTAAGAGAAGGGGATCCTATTCTCAGAGTGGTGACGGAGCCGGTCAGCATCCCCCCAACCGAGGAAGACCGCGAGGAAATGGCGGCGATGCTGCAATTTCTGAAGAACAGCCAGGATCCCGAGATGTCGAAGAAATACAAGCTGCGGGCGGGCGTGGGGTTGTCGGCGAATCAGATCGGACTGAACAAGCGGATGTTCGCAGCTCTGCTGATGGACGAGAACGGCAAGGATCGGCCGCTCGCTTTGTACAATCCGAAGATCATCAGCCATTCTCAGGCGATGACGTATTTGCCGGAGAGCGAGGGCTGCCTGTCGGTCGACCGGACGGTGCAGGGCTTCGTTCCACGCTACGAGAAGGTCCAAGTGAAGGCATACGATGATGAGGGCAACGAGATCAAGCTTCGGTTCAAAGGCTTTGACGCAATCGTGATGCAACATGAGATCGATCATCTAAACGGTATCATGTTTTATGATCATATCAATCCGGAGCATCCGTTTAAGCTGCCGAGCGGTGTGCCGATTTCCAGTTTATATTAATGCTTCATCCCAGCTTGAAGAAAGCCTGCAAAAGTGCAGGAATTATCACCGGATTCCCGCATTTCGCCGAAAAAAGATGCAAAAATACAGGTATTTTTCTGCGATATCTGGAAATCGAGCAGTTTCTCAAATTAAACCTGTATTTTTGCAGGCTTTCCCTGATTAAGCCAAGTTTTTAGAAAAAATACCTGCACTTTTGCAGGCATTCACGCATGCAGTTCATTATCTTAAAATCACGAACGGAGGAATTCCTTTGTCAACTCAATCCCAATCCATTACTGCTATGATCGATCATACGCTGCTCAAGGCGGACGCCGGACGCGCCGCCATTATTAAATTAGCGGAGGAAGCCAAGCAATACGGCTTCGCTTCCGTATGCGTTAACCCGACCTGGGTCAAGACCGCAGCGGAGGTTCTGAAAGACTCCCCGGTGAAGGTGTGCACCGTCATCGGTTTCCCGCTGGGCGCCTCGGCGCCGGAAGTGAAGGCGTTTGAAGCGTCTCATGCGATTGCCGAAGGCGCGGGCGAAGTCGATATGGTCATCAACATCGGCGCGCTCAAGGACGGCGACGACGGGCTGGTCCTCCGCGATATCGCCGGGGTTGTTCAGGCCGCGGCAGGCAAAGCGCTGGTGAAGGTCATTATCGAGACCTGCCTGCTCACCGACGAGGAAATCGTGCGGGCCTGCAAGCTGTCCGTGGAAGCCGGAGCGGATTTCGTCAAAACGTCGACCGGGTTCTCCACCGGCGGGGCTACCGTCGAAGCGGTGGAGCTGATGCGCAAAACGGTAGGTCCAAACGTTGGCGTGAAGGCGTCCGGCGGCGTGCGCACGCTGGCTGATGCCGAAGCGATGATCAAGGCGGGGGCAACGCGCCTTGGCACCAGTGCCGGCGTGGCCATCGCCCAAGGTCAAAGCGGCCAAAACGACTACTAAAATCAAGTGACATGAGGGAGAAACAGGGTGCTATTCCAGAGCGGTGGTGGAAATAGTACCCTTTTTTTCATTTCATCCAGACTTTTTATGTCCCCTTTCCGTTACAGCTACAGATGTCTCCCGCGGAAGGCATAACTTGATAAAATGTTCGGAAAAGAGGAACCGTATGATACCAATTGATCCCAAAATACACGCGCGGCGGCTTCGCGCTGCACGATGTCACCTTAACGCTAAACGAAGGGATGGTGGGCCTCCTGGGTCCCAACGGCGCAGGGAAATCTTCGCTGATGCGCATTTTGGCCACGCTGATGCCGCCCACTTCGGGCGATCGACCAATTGCGGTTGAAGCCGGGGATCACTTTGCGCTTATTTGAACCGGTATGCCGAAGGGCGAACGGTCATCACGGCGGTCCATGAGCTGAGCGAATGGGAGGAAGCGGCCGATCATGTGCTGTGGCTGGATCGGGGGAAGGTTCGCTTTTACGGAGGGAAAACATCCTGGATGGCAGACCCCTACCGGGTGTGGCAGGGGACGCTGACGCGCGAGCAATTTGATCAGTGTCCGGAGGCCGGGTTGATCGAGTTTCGGGAAACGCCGGAAGGAATCTATGCCAAGCTGGTTGGCGAAGCCCCCCTCTTTCCGGGGCTCCGCGAAGGTGAGCCAACGTTCGAGGATGCTTATTTTATCCGGAAATATCAACGGGTTTATCTCAATCTAAATAATTCATATAAAAATTATAGGATTTCCTATTTTCAAATCACACGAGATGTGAGAGAATATGAAAAAACATTCTTGGTTTATCATTATTTCGATGATTTGAAGGAGGAATTATCCATGTCTGAAGAGCGTCAATATGCCCCAGAAACGCTGGCGATTCACGCCGGCCAGGAGATCGATCCCACTACATACTCCCGGGCGGTCCCGCTGTACCAAACGACGTCGTATGGTTTTCGCGACACCGAGCATGCGGCGAATCTGTTTGGCTTGAAGGAATTCGGCAATATTTATTCCCGGATCATGAACCCAACCAATGATGTGTTCGAGAAGCGTGTAGCTGCGTTGGAAGGCGGCGTCGGGGCATTGGCGACGGCATCGGGTCAGGCGGCGGTCACTTTCTCCATCTTAAATATTGCCGGGGCGGGTGACGAAATCGTCTCCTCCACCTCGTTGTACGGCGGTACCTATAATCTGTTTTCCACAACGTTGCCTAAGCTTGGTGTGCACGTGAAGTTCGTGGATTCCTCGAATCCGGAAAACTTTCGCGCAGCGATCACGGACAAGACGAAGGCGCTTTACGCTGAGACGATCGGCAACCCGAAGGGTGACGTGCTGGACATCGAAGCGGTCGCGGCGATTGCCCATGAGCATGGGATTCCGTTGATCGTCGACAATACGTTCCCAAGCCCGTATTTGCTGCGTCCGATCGATTTTGGCGCGGACATCGTCGTGCATTCGGCAACGAAGTTTATCGGCGGGCACGGTACCTCGATCGGCGGTATCATCGTTGACAGCGGTAAATTCGACTGGGCTGCCAGCGGGAAATTCCCGGGCCTGACCGAGCCGGATCCAAGCTACCACGGCGTTGTATATACGCAAGCAGTCGGTCCGCTCGCTTACATCATCAAGGCCCGCGTTCAGCTGCAGCGCGATCTTGGCGCTTCGTTGTCGCCGTTTAACGCGTGGCTGCTGCTGCAAGGGCTGGAGACGTTGCATCTGCGCGTGGAACGCCACAGCCAGAACGCCCTGAAAGTGGCGCAATATCTGGAAGCGCATGAACTGGTAGAATGGGTCAGCTACGCGGGATTGCCAAGCCACCCATCCTATGAACTGGCGCAAAAATACTTGCCCAAAGGCCAAGGCGCCATCCTCACGTTTGAAATTCGCGGCGGCGTGGAAGCCGGTCGCAAGCTAATCAATAGCGTGAAGCTGTTCTCGCATTTGGCCAATGTCGGCGATTCCAAGTCGTTGATCATTCATCCGGCCAGCACCACGCACCAACAGTTAACGGAAGCGGAACAATTGGCCGCCGGCGTCACGCCGGGTTTAATCCGCTTGTCCGTAGGGACGGAGTCGATCGACGACATCCTGTATGATTTGGAGCAGGCGATCGCTGCGAGCCAGGCCTAATAGCATTTATACCGAATTTATACTGAAGCCGCTGAATCGGAGGACCATGTTTGTCCGTCCGGTCAGCGGTTTTTTCGTGTGCGGACAGGGGCTGATGCCGATGTGGGTCTGAAGCTGCGGTCAACAGGTGTTTACAAAATGGAAATATCGGCATATAATAGAGTCAAAAGTTTCTCTTAACCAAAATTATTGACCTGATTCAACAATGATTATCGTTCTCATTTGTGAGCTGCTCCGGGAAGATCCCGGGGCAGCTTGCGCCATTTTTAAGGGGTTAACAATAATATTCATTCTCAGCTAACCCGATTACAAGGAGGAATTTATGATGGAATTTGTCCATAGAAGAACGTTGTCGGAAGTGAACCAAACCGCCCATCAACCGAACCCGGGCGGGAAGCGGCGGGGCGATTGGAGGCGGCTCTTGAGCCACCGGGAGATGCTGCTTGCGCTGGGCAG
The DNA here is from genome assembly GCF_047200555.1 of Paenibacillus sp. MB22_1. Lineage (NCBI taxonomy): Bacteria > Bacillati > Bacillota > Bacilli > Caryophanales > Paenibacillaceae > Paenibacillus > Paenibacillus sp. MB22_1. Next base: position 440,348 of record NZ_JBLADV010000002.1, on the reverse strand, counting down.
CGGCGGGCTGATGCTGACCGCATGGGCCTGGGAGAACCAGGGGACGCTGCCTTGGATCTCCGTGGCGCTGTATATCGCGGCCTATGCGGTCGGCGGATATGTGAAAGCCCGGGAAGGCTTGATCACTTTAATCCAAGAGCGGGATTTGGACGTGAATTTGTTGATGATCGCGGCGGCGCTCGGTGCCGCCTCCATCGGCTATTGGAACGAAGGGGCGATGCTGATCTTTATCTTTGCATTAAGTGGCGCCTTGGAATCGTTCGCCAGCGAACGGAGCCGGAAGGACATCTCGGCGCTGATCGCGATGAAGCCGGAAACCGCGCTTCGCGTTGGCGAAGATGGGATGGAGCTGGTGCCGGTGGAGGCGCTGGCCGTGGGCGACCTGCTGCTGGTGAAGCCCGGGGAGGTGATCCCGGCCGACGGGATCATCCGCACCGGAAGCTCTGCGGTAAATCAATCGGCAATCACCGGAGAATCGATCCCGGTGGATAAACAGCCGGGGGATGGGGTGTATGCCGGAACGATCAATGGAGAAGGGGCGATTTACGTGGAGGTGTCCAGCCCGGCGGAAGGCACCTTGTTTGCCAAGATCATCACCCTTGTGGAGCAGGCTCAGCAGGAGGTGCCGGGGACGCAGCGGTTTATTAAGCGGCTTGAAGGCATTTACGCCAAGACAATTGTAGCCGCAACGCTAGCCCTCATCCTGCTCACGCCGTGGCTGCTTGGCTGGAGCTGGTCGTTCGCCTTTTACAAGGCGATGGTGTTTCTTGTAGTAGCTTCACCGTGCGCGATTGTATCGTCGGTGATGCCGGCCATGCTCTCGGCGATGTCGAAGAGCGCCCGCAAAGGCGTGCTGTTCAAGGGCGGAGCCCATATGGACCATCTGGGCAGCATTCGGGTCGTCGCGTTTGATAAAACCGGGACGCTGACGGAAGGATCGCCGGTGGTGACCGGGCTGTACACCATCGAAGGCGTTGACCCGCGGGAGGTGCTGGCTGCCTGCGCTGCGGCGGAGAGCCTGTCGGAGCATCCGCTGGCTCAAGCGATCGTACGCAAGGCGCAAGCCGAAGGGCTGCCGATCGACGGGGCCGAGGAGCTGCGGGCGCTACCGGGCTGGGGCATCGAAGCGAAGGTCAGCGGCGCGGCGTGGCGCATCGGCAAGGCGGACGATGGCGACTCGATGCTACCGGGGCCGCTGGCTGAGCAGCTTCGCCGATGGATCGCCGAGGGGCACACCGTCTCCGTCGTTCAGCGGGACGATGCCAACGTCGGCCTCATCGCGCTCCGCGACGAGGTTCGCCCGCAGGCCAAGGCAGCCATCGCCCGGCTGCACGAGCTGGGTGTCGCCGTCGCGATGTTGACCGGCGACCGCAGCGTGACCGCACACGCGCTGGCCAAGGAGATCGGCGTCGACCTCGTGTACGCCGATCTGCTCCCGCAAGAGAAGGTCGCGCATGTCAAGGCGCTGCGGGAGCGCTATGGCAGCGTCGCGATGGTCGGCGACGGCGTCAACGACGCGCCGGCGCTCGCAGCCGCAAGCGTGGGCATCGCCATGGGCGGCGGCGGCAGCGGGGCCGCGCTGGAAGTGGCCGATGTCGTGCTGATGAACGACAGCATCGAGCGGATTGCGGAGACGATCTCGCTCGCCCGGCGGGCTCGGCGGATCGTGAAGCAGAACCTGGTTTTTGCCGGTGCCGTTATTCTGATGCTGATCGTAAGCAATTTTGCGGCGGGTATTCCGCTGCCGTTTGGTGTCGTGGGTCATGAGGGCAGCACGCTATTGGTGATTCTGAACGGGCTGCGGCTGCTTCGGTAGTGGTTTCGATAGTGGTTTCGGTAGCGTCGCGCGTAGTGGCTCGCGCTGTGGTCCTGACATAGCGGTCTTCACCATTCCTTCATTTAACCTTCACCAAACCTATCCATTACAAAGATTGACAGATTCCTGCAACGTTCACATAATTAGAATCAAGCCATCTTATATCTATAATTTGTGATGAATCCATTTGAAAGGATTTGAGGATATGTACAAATCAATTATTATCGGAACCGGCCCGGCAGGGTTAACCGCTGCAATATATCTGGCCCGCGCGAACATGAATCCGCTGGTGATCGAAGGTCCGCAGCCAGGCGGCCAATTAACAACAACCACGGAAGTAGAAAATTTCCCGGGGTTCCCGGAAGGGATCATGGGCCCGGAATTGATGGATAACATGCGCAAGCAAGCCGAACGTTTCGGAGCTGAATTCCGCACGGGCTGGGTGAACAGCGTGGATCTGAGCCAACGTCCGTTTAAACTTCAGGTAGAAGGAATTGGTGAGCTCGTGACTGAGACATTGATCTTGTCGACAGGTGCTACGGCTAAATACCTGGGCATCCCGGGCGAAGAGGTGAACGTTGGACGCGGCGTAAGCACTTGCGCGACCTGCGACGGCTTCTTCTTCCGCAACAAAGAGATTATTGTGGTCGGCGGCGGCGATTCCGCAATGGAGGAAGCCGGATTCTTAACCCGCTTTGCTTCGAAAGTCACCGTGGTGCATCGCCGCGAAGAGCTGCGCGCCTCGAAGATCATGCAGGATCGCGTGCGCAGCAACGAGAAAATCGAGCTGGCCCTCAACCGCACGCCGCTTGAAGTCATCGCCGGAGAGCATGGGGTTACCGGCCTGAAAGTGCGCAACAACGCAACGGGCGAGGAAGAAATCATTCCGGCCAGCGGCGTATTCGTGGCGATTGGCCATCAACCGAACACCTCGTTCCTGGGCGGCCAAATCGATCTGGATGCCAACGGGTATATCGTGGTGAAGCCAGGCACTTCCGAGACCAACGTTCCGGGCGTCTTCGCTTGCGGCGACGTACAGGACACCCGCTACCGCCAAGCGATTACGGCGGCAGGAAGCGGCTGCATGGCTGCGATCGATTGCGAGAAATTCATCGAAAGCATGGAGCATGAGCAAGCTGCAGCAGCTGTAAAATAAGGAACAGCAAAACGGCGATACAGGAAGGGCCTGTATCGCCGTTTTCTTTTGCATGGAGCAATCAATTTATCGTTATGCTTCCTAGATAAACAGTCCGGCAATCAGTTGGAACACGAAATATCCCAACACTCCGCCGCCGATTAAGGCAAAGCCCGCCCGCTTGCGGCCCTGGAACAATCGCAGTACACCGAGGCTCACCATGGGAGCCACAATCAGCAGAAAAAACATGACGGCTAAAAATAATTCCACCGAAATATCCGAAATATTTACGATAGTCATCCAATCGATTCTCCATTCCTATGGAAGTCTGAAAATTCACGCAATGACATTTATCACATTTTTTTATATTTTTTATTATACATAAGCCCTGCTTTCATTTGTAGAAGCTGATTGTGAATTTTAGGAAACAGATTTTCGTGAGATCTCGAAGGAACCGCCTTACGGGGGCTGTCCAAATCCTGTTTTGCGTTCGACAAAACTAGTAAGCTTTTGCAGGAGAGGCTGTGTTACAATGGGCTTGATCGAAAGATTGGCAGAAGAAATCGTTTATGCAGCTTGACCGGAAGGTGAGGGAAGCCAGATGGGAAAGAAAATCGGGAGACTTTCAACAGGTTGGCTCATAACCGGGGTGATCGGCGGTTTACTGCTGAGTACCGAACCACTTGGAGGGATTGCCGTCCCGGTTCAAGCGGCGGCGGAGCCGGCGACGGTCACGACCGCCAAGCAACTGCAGGCTAAGCTGGCGCAAGGGATGGAGGCGCGGAACACGACGATTACCTTGAAATATAAGGGGTCGACCAAAAATTTGGAGAATCAGCTGAAGCAAGCGGTGCACGATGCGCTGGAAGCCGATCCGTATACGAAATATATCGTGGATCGTTACGTCTACTCCTGGCGAGGCACAACGGGATCGGCCAAGATCACGCTGCAGGTTCATTACCGCGAAACGGCTGAGCAGACCGCTTACGTCCGCCAAAGCGTGAAGAACATCCTCAAGCAGCTGATCCAACCGGGCATGAACAACCATCAGAAAATCAAAGCGATTCACGATTATGTCGTGTTGAACCTGAAGTACGATACCGATCTGCAAAAATATACCGCTTATGAAGGGCTCAAAACTGGCGAAGCGGTATGTCAAGGCTACGCCTTGCTGACTTACGAGTTGCTGAAGGAAGCCGGGATTGAGAACCGTTTAGTGGAAGGGACGGCGGGAGGCCAGCTGCATGCGTGGAACCTCGTGCGTCTCGACAACCGCTGGTACCATCTGGACACGACCTGGGACGACCCGGTCCCTGATGTGCCCAAGCGGGTCAATTATACGTATTACTTGCGAACCGATGAGCAGATGAGGCAGGATCATATCTGGAAAGCGGCCGATTATCCTCGGGCGTCCGTACCTTATATCAAAACCCTGCAGGCGCTAATTGAGGCAGGCGGGGAGAAGAAGCAAACCTATCTTGCGCTGAAGACTGCGCTGGGGTACGACTTATACGACGCCGACGCGGCAGTGTCCACCGCCAAAGGACTGGCAGAACGGGTCAAGTCCGGCATGAAGGCCGGAAAAGCCACGGTGACCGTGCGTTACGCCGGTTCGGATGAGCAGTTGCTGGAGGACTTGACCGGGCTGTACAACCTGGGCATCCGAAATATCCGTTACCTGATGCAGCCTTTGGAGGGAACGGATGATTTGCGGGTTGAGATTCATTGGGAATAAGGATGAAAAAAATAAACGAGCAAGGATCACCGACACCTCATGTCGGGTGACCCTTGCTCGTTTTTGTTTACTTGTTGCCCCCACGCTCGCGGCCGGCCATTTGCTGCCAGACCGTTCCGGCGGCTTGCTCGCCGGACTCGATCCGCTCGACGGCCATGCGCGCTTGCAGACCCACCTCAAATTCAGGGTCGTCTACCGCTGCGCGCAGCGCCTCTAAGGCATCATCCGTGCCGACCTCGTAGAGGAAGCGGGCCGCGCGCCAACGGACCAGCTTGCTGCTGTCCGATAGCGCCGCGATCATCGGCCCCGTGGCCGCCGGATCGCCGATGTCGGACAGCGTATCGCCGGCGGTGCGCCGCACGGCGGCGGAAGCGTCGCGCAGCGCCTCGTACAGCAGCTCCATCGCCTCCGGCGTCCGCAGGTCGCCGAGGTAAACGACGGCGAGCCGGCGGAGCTGCATTTGCGGGTCGCGCAGCGCCTCCGCCAGCAGCGGCAGCGCCTCTGCGCTTGGCTGCTGCAGCGACTCCAGCGCGGCGTAGCGCACGCGCCAATCCGGGTCCTTCATCCGCTCGCGGATTTCGTCCAGGCTAAGCGCGCGCCGCTGCTCGACGAACTCCGTCTCGCTGCGGCCGTGGGCGATCGCTTGCTCGACGATGCCTTTCAGCCGCTCCGGCGGATACGCCGCCTCCAGCTCCTGCTCGATCTCGCGGGCGATGTCAGGCAGCTCGCCGTAGCGCACGCCGTAATCGACGAGCTTGCGCTCCTTGATCAGCGTGGCGCTGGCCACCTCGGTGACGGCGTTCACGAACCGCTCGGACAACGAAATCCGTTCCTCTTGGTTCCCCGCCTTCACCCGAATTTGCATCGGGATGCCGCGGAAGAACTGCACAAAGACCTGCGCCTCCCCGTATCCTGAGGCTTCCCCGCTCTCCGGGGTCCAGGCCGATTCCACGCCTTCCTGTCCAAATTGCTTCTGCACTTCGGACAAAATTGCCGCCCAATCAGCGTTCCCTTTCCGATCCAAGGCAACAAAATCAGCGGTGTGGAACACGCTTTTGACCCCGGGGATCTGCAGCAATCCGCGAATCCAAGCGGGGGCAGAGCGTTCGTTGTTCAGCGTATATGTTTTCCGAATCCCCGGCTCCAAGCTTTCATCCAAATGCAGCTTCATCGTATTTGGGCTGGGGGTCGGTTCGATAAAGACGATCTTCATTGATCATCACGGCTCCTTTCTGTAGATGAGGCCTTTAATCCCAGATTGGTTTAATTTTAAACTTTTCTTGTCTATTGTACCTCAATGCGGCCTATTGCCCAACCCTCATAGGAATAAAAAGGAACATCCGCGACACACTAAATGGGCAAGGAGGCGAAGGCATGTTCCGAAAACAAGAGCGAACCCTGGCGATCGTATGTCTCATCGTAGCCGTGATCATGCTGTATGCCTTCATCAAAAGCTTGATTCGTTTCCTCCATTACTTCTCCTGAAGGAGCTTGAGTTATGGCAAATCTTGACTCGGTCACTTTAAGCCGGATGCTTACCGGGCTGACCTTGTTCGTACATATCATCTTTGCGTCGATTGGCGTTGGCGTGCCGCTGATGATCGCGCTGGCGGAGTGGCGGGGCATTCGCGCGAACGATCCGCATTATACGATGCTGGCTCGCCGCTGGGCTCGCGGCTTCGTCATTTCTGTGGCAATTGGGGTCGTGACCGGGACGTCCATCGGCTTGCAGCTCAGCCTGCTCTGGCCCACCTTTATGCTCGTCGCCGGACAGGCGATTGCGTTGCCGCTGTTTATGGAGACCTTCGCCTTTTTTGTGGAGGCGATTTTTCTGGGGATTTACCTTTATACGTGGGATCGATTCAAAAATAAGGGGCTGCACCTGCTCCTGCTGATTCCGGTCGCCATCGGCTCTTCCGCTTCCGCCTTCTTCATTACCACGCTGAACGCCTTCATGAACACACCGCAGGGATTCACGCTCAAAAACGGGGTGATCGCAGACTTCCGTCCGCTGGTGGCGATGTTTAATCCGGCAACGCCAACCAAGGTGTCCCATGTCCTGGCTTCCTCGTATACGGCCAGTGCGGGAATTCTGGCGGGCATCGCGGCTTTCAGCCTGCTGCGCGGCCGGGATCACGTCTATTTCAAAAAGGCGCTGAAACTGACGGTCGTCTCCTCCTTCGTGTTTGCCCTGGCGACGGCGGTGATTGGGGATTTCTCCGGCAAGTTTCTGGCCAAGTATCAACCGGAGAAGCTGGCGGCGGCGGAATGGCATTTTGAAACGATGGAACGGGCACCGTTGATATACGGCGGCGTACTGGATGAGGCCGGGAACGTCAAATACGCGCTGAAAATCCCGTATGCGCTTAGCATCCTTGCCGGTAACTCGCCCAATACCCGGGTCATCGGGTTAGAGGAGTTCCCTGTAGATGAGCGTCCGCCTTTGCTGATTCATTATATGTTTGATCTCAAGGTGACGATCGGGGCGCTGCTCGTCCTGATTCCGTTCCTGTATTTGCTGCGGCGCTACTTGCCCGGCGGCAAGACGAAGGTTCCGGTCTGGCTGCTGATCGGCATTTTGGCGCTGGGGCCACTGGCGATGGTCGCCATCGAGCTGGGCTGGATGTTCGCTGAGTTTGGCCGTCAACCGTGGATCATCCGGGGCTATATGAAGGTGGGGGAAGCCGCTACCACCTCGGAAAGCGTTGGCCCGATGCTGCTGATGTTCGCCGTGCTGTATCTGGTCCTGTGCCTTTCCTGCGTTTACGTATTATCCCGGATGTTCCGCAACAAGGATGTGCTCACCGAGCTGCGGCAAGCCGGGCTTGAGGGAGGAGACGCACAATGAGCTATGAGCTGGTCGGCATTACGGTGTTGTGGACGTTCCTGTTTGGCTATTTAATCGTCGCTTCCGTTGACTTTGGTGCCGGATTTTTCAGCTATTACAGCGTGATAACCGGCCATGAAAACAAAGTCCACGACATTATTCAGCGGTACTTATCCCCGGTGTGGGAAGTGACCAACGTGTTTTTAATCTTTTTCGTCGTTGGTTTGGTCGGGTTCTTCCCGGATTCCGCTTATTATTACGGCACGGCGCTGCTGATTCCCGGCAGTCTGGTTACCGTGCTGCTCGCCTTGCGGGGCGCTTATTACGCTTACAATACCTATGGCGCAAGTAAAGCGAACAATAAAACGTATATGGCGGTCTACGGGGCAACGGGTCTGCTGATTCCGGCGGCCCTTTCGACGATCTTAGCTATTTCGGAGGGCGGTATCATTGGCGAGCGCGACGGGAAGGTTGTCTTGGATTGGGCAGCCTTCTTAGGCAATCCGTATACCTGGTCGGTGATCCTGCTGGCGCTCGTGTCGGTGCTGTACATTTCGGCGATGTTTCTGGCGTTTTACGCAGATAAAGCGGAGGATCAGCGGGCTTTCGGAGTCCTTCGCGGGTATGCGCTGCTGTGGAGCGGGCCGACGATTCTCGCCTGTGTGTTCGCCTTTTTTCAGATCAATCGGCAAAACCCGGAGCATTTCGCACATATGTTGGAGGTAGCGTGGATGTTTATCGCCTCTTTGATTTGTTACCTGGGGGCCGTCATCTTGATGTGGAAAAAGCGGCGGCTAGGCTGGTCGTTCCTGCTGGTCATGCTGCAGTTCGCGTTTGCTTGGTACGGATATGGCCGCAGCCACCTTCCCTATATTCTCTATAAGCAGGTGAGTATCTACGAGAGCTTCACCAACGAGACGATGGCCGTCGCCTTAATCACCGCTTTCGTTGCAGGATTGTGTATTCTCATTCCTTCCTTGTTCTTGCTGATGCGGTTGTTTTTGTTTGACGCCAAATATGTAAGAGGCAATTCGCCGGGGAAAGGGTGAAGGGGATGGAGTGGTTTATGATGATGGTAGCTCCGGAGTTGGTGGTAGCCGGGGCGGTCCTGTTCTTATTTCTCTATGCCTGGAAGTATAAGGATCGGGCCGATTGACCCGGGAAATTTGGGTTTATACCAGAGAGAGCGAAAGAAATGCGGAGAGGAGTCACTGGAGCGATGCCAAGAAGAATGCGCTACAATAACCTCGATAACGTGAGCACCGACAAAACGTTAAAGCAATTTAAGCAGCTGCGGGAAGAACGGCGCAGCAAAAAGAAGGATTATTCCTTCGTGATTCCCAATAAGCCGCCGGAACTCGATTATTTGCAGGCGAACCGTGAAGAGAGCACGATTACGTGGATCGGCCATTCTACGTTCCTGATCCAATATCAAGGTCTTAATATCGTTACCGATCCCGTCTGGGCCATGCGGATGGGATTTCAACGTCGGCTTACCGAGCCGGGGATCCCCATTCATCAACTGCCGCCCATCGACGTGATCCTGATCTCTCATTCCCATTATGATCATATGCATTTTGCTTCGATCCGCCGGATTTATAGCAAGGACACCACGATCATTGTCCCTGTCGGCCTTGGGCGGAAGATGTGGCGGAAAGGGTTCTATAACGTCCATGAGATGAGCTGGTGGGAGCGCGTACGCATTGGGGAGGTCGACATCTCCTTTGTCCCCACCCAGCACTGGACGCGCCGCACGCCATTTGATACGAATACGTCGCATTGGGGCGGCTACGTCCTGGAGCCGGTGCCAAGCAAGGTGGAGAAGAAACCGCCGGTCATCTATTTTGCCGGAGACAGCGGATATTTCCGCGGGTTTGCCGAAATCGGCAGGCGCTTTCAGATCGATGTGGCGCTCCTGCCGATCGGCGCTTATGAGCCGGAATGGTTCATGACGAGCCAGCATACCACGCCGGAGGAGGCGCTGCAAGCGTTCGTTGATGTCAAGGCGAAGCTCATGATTCCGATGCATTACGGCACCTTCCGGCTGGCCGATGATACCGCGCGGGAGGCGCTTGACCGTCTGGAGAAGGAACGGATCCGCCTTGGCTTCTCTGAGGATACGATCCGGCTGCTGCATCACGGGGAAACCTTGCGATGGCCGGGGGAGTAGAAGCTGCTCTACGCTTTTACCGCAAAATGCTCCATCAGATCCCGCAAACTGAGCTTGGCGGTGCTGGGCAGCACGATGTCGGCTTTCGGGAACTGCTCCGCTGCGCCGATGGCGACGGCGAACATGCCCGCGGCTTTGATCGCGTCGACTCCGGAAACGGCGTCTTCCACGCCGATGCAGGCCGCCGGCTCTACTCCGAGTTGGGCCGCCGCGGTCAGGAAAATCTCCGGATCCGGCTTATTGTTCTTTAAGCGGGTCACGTCCACAATCACATCAAACCAGCTTGTCACGCCCAGACCGTCAAGGACGGTTTGGGCGTTTTTGCTGGCGGAAGCGATCCCGGTCTTGATCCCGGCTTCCCGCAGCTCCGTTAGAAACCCGGAGATTCCCGGCAACAGGTCGGCTGGCGTAATTTTCTCGATCAACTTGACGTAAAGGTTGTTCTTGCGCGCTGCCAGCTCATTCATCTCCGCTTCGCTGTAATGAACGGGGGTGGTCGTTTGGCTGAGCAGCAGCTTTAAAGAATCGAGGCGGGATACGCCCTTCAGATTTTCATTAAACTCGCGTGTAAAGGGAATGTTCAATTCTTCGGCAATGGCTTTCCACGCTTGGTAATGATATTCGGCGGTGTCCGTAATGACCCCGTCCAAATCAAAGATCACTGCTTGTAAAGATTTCGTTTGGTTGTTATCCATCCTAACCGCTCCTTCTCAATGTAGTTCAAGGTTTGCCAGAGGACGCGAAACAGCGCGATCCGGCTGCAATGTCACGGTTTCTCCGTACAATTGAATGTCGATGGCGTCGCCTTCGGTCAGCTCCAGGGTGACGTCTCCTTTCTCGATATGCACGGAAATCAGACGGCCGCGGAACGTCAGGCGGAAGGCGTATTGCTCCCAATCCCGCGGGATCGCTGGGGCAAGAGACAGGCCGCTTTCTTTCAGCCGCATGCCGGCGAAGCCGTACACGATCGACATCCAAGTGCCGCCCATGTTTGCCAAATGCAGACCATCTTTCGTATTGCCATGCGTGTTGTCCAGATCCAGCCGCGCCGTTTCGATGAAATACTCGTACGCTTTGTCCAGATTGCCGATCTTGACCGCCATAATGCTGAAGATACAAGAGGACAAGGAGGAGTCATGGGTCGTGATCCGTTCGTAATAATCGTAGGAACGGCGGATCGTCTCCAGGGACTGCTCGTCCTCCAGCAGGAAATGGGCCAGCACGGTGTCCGCCTGTTTGCACACCTGGTACCGGTAAAGGGTCAGCGGATGGTAGTGCAGCAACAGCGGATAGTTTTCTTTTGGCGTATTGGCAAAATCCCAAACGGCCTTGCGCAGGAACGTATCATCCTGCGGGTTGATGCCCAGAGCTTCATCATATGGCAGGAACATCGCTGCAGCTGCCGCTTCCCAAGCGGCGATTTCGTCGTCCGTAACGCCAAGCTTCGCGCATAGCGCCTGGTAGCCTGCGGCATCGTAGTCTTTCAGGATCGCGCAGCTTTTGGCCGCCCATTTCAAATTATGCTTGGCCATAGCGTTGGTATAGTAGTTGTTGTTCACGCAGCAGGTATATTCGTCCGGCCCGGTGACTTCATCAATGTGGAATGCACCGTTGTAATAATGCCCGATTTCAGCCCATAACCGCGCCGTTTCGATCAGCACTTCCGCGCCGTAGTTCAGCAGGAAATCCCGATCCTGCGCAGCAAGGTAGTATTGGACATAGCTGTAGGCGATGTCCGCGCTGATATGATATTGCGCTGTGCCTGACGGGAAGAACGAGGAGCATTCGGTCCCTGAAATGGTGCGCCAAGGGAACAACGCGCCTTTGTGGTGCCCCATCTCCCGCGCTCTCGCTCTGGCATCGTCCAGAATGGAGTAACGGTACAAGAGCAGCTGGCGGGCCAGCTCCGGCTGGGTCATCAAAAAGACCGGGAACATATAAATTTCCGTATCCCAGAAGTAATGGCCTTCGTACCCTTCGCCGCTTAAGCCTTTGGCGGCGATGTTGCTGTACTTGTCCCGGCCGGCGGATTGCAGCAGCTGGAACAGGTTGAAGCGGATGCCTTCCTGCAGCTTCTCATCGTTCTGAATGATGACGTCGGCCGATTTCCAATAATCGTTCAGATACCCCGTCTGCTCTGCGAGCAAATCGCCAAAGGACAAGCCGGACAAGCGCTCGTGCAGATCAAACGCCCGCTCCTGGAATCCTTCGCCATGGCGGAGAGTGTCCGTATATACGTTGAATTTTGTAAATTCAACAGGGCCGTTCAGAGCGAAGGTTGCCGTATAAACTATTTCTCCGTCCTTTGTATCCAGCGCGATCTCTGCATCGGCAGTTAACTGATGGCGGGTGACGCAAGCGGCTTTCATTTTGGAAACCATCGTTTCGTCCACGACGTAGCCGTATTCGCCTCGCGTTCCAGTTTCCACCACGGTCATCCGTTCCGCATGGCCCGCTCCAACCCGCGGATCATTGGGATTGGTGTAGTTTTTGACAATACCGTTTAGCGTAGAGACGATTTTGACCGGGCCGCTAAAGTTGATCGGCTCCAGCTTGATATGAATGGCAAACAATTCACGGTGCGTAAAGGAGACGAGACGGCGGAAGGTCAGACGCACTTCTTTGCCGGTTGGAGACGTCCAATGCACTCTTCGCTCCGAAAATCCCTGATCCATATGCAACGTCCGCTGAAATTCCGTAATCTTGCCTTGATCCAGACGGAAAGGCTCATCCTCCTCGCCGAAATAGATCAGCACCGTTTGAGCATCGATGTTGTTCACCAGCTTCTGTTGCGTTTCGGGAAAAGCAAACAGCTTCTCGCCATAAGGAATTTCGATCACATCGTGAAATGCGTTCAAGTAAGTGCCGCGGATGCTGGTCATTTGCTTACCGTAGCCTTCTTCAAAGTTGCCCCGCACGCCCAAATACCCGTTGCCGAGCGCAAAGATACTTTCCATATTCAACAGCTCTGGCTGTGAAACGTCCGAATTCGTTAATTTCCAAGTCATGGTTGTTAGATCCCTCCTGGTCGTTATGATTGAATTTTAGAACCTAAAGCGGTAATGTAATACTAAATTCTTTAGATAATTGTCAAAATTTTTAGGTGGGATATGATGAATCTTCAACAGGGTCATACGTATTATCGGTCATCGAAAATGCAGGCACTCCAGGATCGTTTTGTCCATCCTCCGGTAGACTACGAACAGGAGCTGCTGGAAGCGGTCCGGATGGGGGACGAAGCAACAGCACTTCAGGTGATGCGAAAAATCAACGAGCTTGAAGCTGCGGTGTTGGCAACCTATCCGCTGCGCTCCAAAAAAAACGCCCTCATCGCCTCCTGCACTTTGTTTACAAGGGCGATTATCCAGGGCGGGGTCGATCCGGAGATTGCTTTTCACTTAAGTGATACTCTAATATTGGAGATCGAAAGGCTTAACGATCTCGAAGCGCTGGCCCAATTCGAATACGAGATGCTGGTGCAGTTCGTGATGACGATTCAGCGGGAAAGGGAGGAGCTGCCGTACTCCCATCTGGTGAAGCTGGCCATCCATTATATCCGGCAGCATATTTTTGACGATTTGACCTTGCCGCTCATTGCGGGTCACCTTGGCGTTCATCCGAGTTATTTGTCCGATCGTTTTCGCCGGGAAACCGGATTGCCGCTGATGAAATACATTAACAGCCGCAAGATTGAAGAGTCGAAACACATGCTTATCTATACGAACCGTTCCATTTCCGAAATCGCATTTCATTTTAAATTTTGCAGTCAGAGTTACTACACCCGGTTGTTTAAGGAATTTGTCGGCATGACGCCAAAGCAATTTCGGACAAGCGGAGCGGGGCGATCTATTCTGGAGAGGTAATGATGATGATATTCACCCGGCAGAAACTGTCACAACTGAGCTTGGAGAAGAAGCTGATCGCTGCCTTTTCCGTCTTTATTCTCATTCCGCTCATCTTGATCGGCGGGATCGTGTCATGGATTTATGTCGACAAGAACCGAAACGTGATGCTGGATGCGGCGGTGGAGAACAACAAGCAAATCGTGACCAATATTGATACGTCCCTGCAGCCGTTACAAAGGTTGTCCATGTTTCCCATCCAGGAGCAAAGCGTGTACCAAATCATGAAGAAGGACTATACCCAGGTCCCTTATCCGCTGCTGGAACGCGGTCGGGACTTCGATAAGGTTAACGGATTGATTCAAAGCGGGATCATGCTATATTCTGATTTGGTGGATTCGGTCGTTATTTTTCATGAGCATGATCAGTCGATTATCGGCCGCAGCAACCGCGAGTATATCAACTATCAATATTTCAAAACCACTTATTTACAGGAGGCGTTTATCCGCAAAATACGAGAAGGGAACGGGCAGTTTGTCACGACGGGTATTCATTACGACGAGCTGTTATCGCCGCACCGCCTTCCGGTCGTATCCGCGGGCCGGGCCATTATGGATCCGTATACCAAGGAACGGCTCGGATTTATTGTCTTCAACATCTCGGCGGACAAGCTGAAGACGTTGTGGAGTAATACAGCGTTCGCGGAAAAATCCAACTTCTATTTGCTGGATGAAGATCGGATGATTATTCAAAGCTCAAACAGCGGAGAGATCGGCAAGGCGGCCTCCGCCGTGTTTGGGAGCGGCTTTCAGGAGGAGCCGTCCGGCCGGACCGGTACGACCCGAATGTGGATCAACCAAAAGCTGTATATGATCTCTTCTCCGTCTCAGGTGGCCGAGTGGCATGCGGTGACCCTGATTGCGAAGGACGACCTGTACTCCATTGTGTACCAGTTGGTGGCCATCATGGCCGGTACGCTCCTCCTGCTGCTGGTCTTGTCGATCCTGATCTCCCTGCGCATTGCCACGCGAATTATGAAGCCTTTGGCCGTATTGAACCGCAAAATGAAGCTGGTCGCCCAGGGCCAGCTCGATGTCAGGTTCGATACGCGGCAAAGCGATGAGGTTGGGGTGATCAGCAGTACGATCGATCAGATGCTGCAGGAAATTCGCAGTCTGATTGCGCGGATTTACGAGAAAGAGGAAGAGAAGCGCAAGCTGGAGATGGACGCGCTGCAATCGCAAATCCGCCCGCATTTTATATACAATACCTTAAATGTGATCAAGTGGATGGCCAAAGTGCAAGGCGCTTCCGGAATTGAAGAGGCGCTGCAAGCTTTCGCTTCTGTAATGAAGTTCAGCATGAAGACGGATGAGAACTTTGTTCCCATCGCTGAGGAAGTCGTATTTGTCCAGAGCTATGCCAAAATTCTGGATTTCCGGTACTTCAACAAGTTTGAGGTGACGTATTCGATTGACCCGGGCGTCACCGAATACAAAACGTTGAAATTCCTGATCCAGCCGCTGGTGGAAAATGCGATTTTCCATGGCTTTGAGGGAATTGATTATAAAGGGAAGCTGGACATTTCCATTTATGAACGGCAAGGCGACCTGTACGTGGAAGTGGCGGACAACGGCCGCGGGTTCCCGGAAGATGGCGGGTTACATGCCAAGCCAGGGTATAAGGAAATCTCCAGAGATGGATTCAACTCGATTGGCATTCAGAATATTCGAAGCCGGATACGTCTGCATTTTGGACCGGGATACGGCTTATGGCTTGCCCCCGGAAGGCAGGGGGGAACTGTGGCGCTGATTCGGGTTCCAGTCATTTCGAATGAAACGGCAGGGGGAGGGGACAGCAAATGAAAATGTTGATTGTAGACGACGAGCCGCTGGTGCGAATCGGCATTAAATCGGCGATCGATTGGCAAGCCGAAGGCGTGGAGATCATCGGCGAGGCTGGAGACGGAGCTGAGGCGTTGCGGTTGATCGTCAGCGAGCAGCCGGATGTCGTGCTGCTGGACATTAAAATGCCGAAAATGGACGGGCTTGAAGTGCTGCGCCGGATCAAAGAGCAGGAGCTGCCCGTCAAGGTGGTGGTCCTGAGCAGCTTTGACGACTTCGGGTTTGTGAAGGAGGCGATGAAGCTGGGGGCGCTCGATTATTTTCATAAGCCGGACATCAATGACCGGGAGCTGATTGGCATGCTGCAGAACATCCGCGAGCAACTCGGGACCGCCCCTATTCCTTCACAACCCCCAAGGGCAACAAATCACAAGGAGCAGCTGCTCAGCGGCCTGCTGTACGGCATCGGTATCCAGCATGAGCTCTCGGAAACACGGTTAAAAGAAGGCAACATCTACGTTGTGTTGTTCAAAATTAAAAACTATGACAAGGTGCTGCAAAGATACAGCGAATCGTCGCAGTCCGTACTCGGGAATACCGTGCAAAATATGGTGAACGAAATGGTTTCGGCGGAGCGGGAGATCGAGTTCGTGCCATTAAACGAGCGGCTGTCCGCCCTCCTGATCAGCAATAGCGAACTGAAGAGTCTGCTCGCTTCGCTGACGCGCGTCAACGACATCGTGCAACGGATCAGTTCCACGCTCAAGCGTTTCGTGAATATTGATATTGTGCTGGGCATCAGCGATTGGGTGGACCGATTCGAGCAAGTGCCCACGGCGTACAAACAAGCGCTGCAGGCGTTGTCGCACCATTTTTACCATCCGGAATCCTCGATTTTCTATTACAGCCACCAGAAGGAGCGAAGCGAGGTGGCCTTGGAGCAAGGGGAGGTTTATGTGAAGCAAATGAAGTCAGCCTTGGCCGAGCATGCGCACGAGAAGTTCATGGATGGGCTGTCACGCTGGGAGAATCTGATCCGGACGGAGGAGTGTCTGGACGAGGCAGAGGTGCAAAAAGTGTACGAAGGCTTGTTATTTATGATGGACCGAAACGGGAGCAAGGTCAAAACAGAGGCGGAGGAAGAACTCACCGCCCGCGGGGCTTTTGAAGATTTCGAGCAAATGTCCAGCGCATACCGGACTGTTTTTGAACAGCGGCTTGGCGGAGGGACCAACGCTTCTTTCAAAGGGTACAGCCAGTTGATCCGCAATATTTTGGAGTACATCGAGCATCATTATCAAGACAGCCTCTCCCTGAAGCTGTTTGCCGACCTGTTCCAAGTCAGCCCGAATTATGTCAGCCGCCTGTTTAAAGAGGAAGTAGGGCAAGGCTTGTTTGATTATATTAATGAGCTGCGCATCAATAAAGCCAAAGAGCTGTTAAAAGATTACCGCTATAAAATTTACGAGGTCGCCGAGAAAGTCGGGTTTAGCAATCAGGCGCATTTTGCAATCGTATTCAACAAGTATACGGGAGTCTCTCCGAAGCAATATCGCAATGAAGAAGGATAAAAAAGAAGCATAAATCAGATAAAAAAGTGTGATTATATTAAAAACTTATACCGCCGCCTGCAACGATCAACTAAAAATCGAGGCGAAAATCTAAAATTAATCAATATTTGATTAATTTTTTTTGTGTTTAGGGGTGTTTATGCTTAAGGAGCAAGAAAGACAGAAGTGATCAAAAGGGAGGCAACAACAATGAAAGCCAGAAAAAGAACACTTTCAGCTCTGCTGATTTTGTGCCTTGCCGCTGTCGTAGGCTTGACCGCTTGCGGAAGCAGCAAAACCGCTGACAATACAGGGGGAAGCGAGACGAAACCGGGACAAAAAGTCACCGTCAACTTCGGGTTCTGGGGAACCGCCCAAGACCTGGCGATCTATCAAGCCGCAGCTGATAAGATCAACACGGTTTACCCGGATATTGAGTTGAAGATCAAGCAGTACCCAAGCAGTGAGCAGTTTTGGAATACGTTGCCGGGGGAAATCGCCGCGGGCGTCGCACCGGACTTTATCAAGATGTCCAACGAAGGCGCGTATGAATACATCAATAAAAATCTGTTTACGCCCATCGATGATCTGATCCAAAGTACGGGCATCGATATGAGCCGCTTCCCGGAATCTTCGAAGAACATCTGGAAGGTTGACGGCAAAATGTACGGCATCCCGAATACGGACATGCCTGCGATGTTCCTGATCAATGAGAAGATGTGGAAAGGCGCCGGGCTTGGGGACTATCCTACGACCTGGGATGAAGTGATTCAAGCAGCCAAAGTGCTGAATAAAGGCGACGTGAAAGGCATCATTGTGAACCTGGACGCCTTCCATATCACCAACTATGTGAAAAGCTTCGGCGGCGGCTGGGGCTACGGCAAAACGATCAATTCTCCAGAGAACGTCAAAGCGCTGGAACTGATCGTCGATATGTACAAAGAAGGCATTGCGGTAACACCGAAATCGTTAGGCTTTGGTTGGGACGGCGAAGTATTCAGCAACGAGAAAGGTGCGATGAGTACTGGCGGTTACTGGTACAAAGGTTACCTGAAGGACGCAAATCCGGATCTGAAATATGTGGCTTTGCCGATTCCTAAAGGGACGACCAACGGCAGCACGATGAGCTCCGACGCTTATATTGTGCTGAAGGACGCCAAAAACAAAGAAGCAGCGTTGAAAGCGGCTTACTACATGACGAACGACGAAACGCAAAAGGCCTTTATGGATCTGGGCTTTAACCCGGCATTAACTTCGCTGTCCGGCCAATACTTCGAGAAAAATCCGGAGTTCAGCGCATTGAAGCCAGCGCTGGAATACAGCACGGACTTCGAATATCCAACGGATACGAAACGCTTTACCGATGCGCTTGTGCAAGAGCTGGAAGGCCTGATTCTCGGCGGATCCGGCAAGACGGCGCAGCAAATTCTTGACGATATCCAAAGTCAGTTTAACTAAGTTCCATTTGCTCCTTGATAAGCAGCCGCTCTCTCCTGATCAGGCAAGTTTCAGAGAGAGCGGTACCTTTTTTACTTTATCCGCAAGAAAGCAGAAACGAGGTGTTACCCGTGAAAAACAATAAAAATCGGCAATCCGTGTTTCGTTCCATCGCCGATTCGGATCTGACATTAGGCTGGTTGTTTACCCTGCCTTTTTTGCTTTTATGGGCCTGGTGGTTTTTATATCCTTTCATTCAGTCTTTTGTCAGAAGCTTTCAGGATGCCAACTTTGCCTCGCTGGATCAAGCCAAGTTTATCGGGTTAAGCAATTATATTGAAATTCTTCATGACCGGGAGTTCTTCCGTGCCCTGCTCCATTCCCTGGAGATCGTGGTGGTTTCGATCCCGTTGCAAACGATACTGGGCTTGTTTCTCGCATTGCTCGTTAACCAGAAGCTCAAAGGCAAGGGCATCTTCCGGACGGTCTTTTTCTTACCCTACATCACTTCGCAAATTGCGATTACCACCGTCTTTATGATGCTGTTTAAGCAAGGGACGTTCCTGACGAATTTCTTCGGCACGCTGGGATTCGGCAATGTTACCTGGTACGCCGATACGAAGTACGCGCTGCTGTTTGTATGCATTCTGTTTATCTTCCAGCAAGCCGGGTTTACGATGATCGTCTATTTGTCCGGCCTGCAGGAAATTCCCAAAGACTTGTACGAAGCAAGCGAGATCGACGGCGCCTCGAAGTGGAATAAATTCCGCTATATTACGGTGCCTTCGTTGAAGGCGGTCACGTTCTTTATCGTCTCCGTGTCTACGATCGCCGGATTTCAAATCTATGACCAAATCGCCGCCATTTCTAGGTACGGGGCGCTGGGAACTCCGGCTGGAGCAACTAGTACAGTCGTCACCTACTTCTACCAACACGGGATCCGTTACATGAACATCGGGTACGGAAGTGCGGCCGTTGTCCTGTTCTTTATCATCATTATGCTGATTACGTACCTGCAAAAAAAATTCCTGGACGTGAAGGAGTGAGAACATGAAAAGCCGTACGCGCATAGGTCGGCCGTTCCTTTACCTCGGCATGATCGTTCTGGGGCTTCTGTTTGCCATCCCTTTTATTTATACGTTGTATTCCTCCGTATTGCCGATGCATTTCGTGAATACACTCACTTCGCCGGCAAACTGGACGCTGGATAACTTCAAACTGTTTTTTACGAATGAAGCTTACAATGTACCGCGCTGGTTTCTGAACACGATCATCATGACCGGTGTGGTGGTGCTTGGGAACATGGTCATTAACCCGATGGCAGGCTTTGCACTGGCCAAGCTGAATTTCCGGGGGAAATCGGTCATTTATTGGATCGTGGTCGCGACGATGATGGTGCCTTACCATATGATCTTGATCCCGGTCTATGTCAACATGGCTCAGTTGGGCTGGCTCAACACGTTTTGGGCTTTGACCATCCCGTTCCTGTATCAGGGACTGTATATTTTTATGCTCCGTCAGTTCTTTATTTCGGTGCCGAACGAATTTTTGGAGGCGGCCCGGATTGACGGTCTGACCAAGATGGGCGCCTTCTGGAAGATTGTTTATCCGCTTGCCCGTTCGTCGCTGATTACGATGGCGATTTTGGCATTTGCCGGAACCTGGAACAGTTATCTGATTCCGAGTACTTTGACGAATAAGCCGGATATGTACGTGCTTGTCGTAGGTCTGAACAGTGTGAAGGACCAATTCTTCGAAAATACGTCGCTGATTATGGCCGGCGTCGTATTGTCGACGCTGCCGATTATCCTCTTCTTCTTCCTGTTCCAGCGGCAGTACATCGAGGGCATCTCAAACGCCGGCATTAAAGGTTGATATCACAACTTAAGGAGGCTAACGATGGATTACCGCGTAATCAAAGAAGGGGAGCTGTTTATGCTCTCTGGGCTGAACGGCGACATTGGCCGGCACAATGAGCAGGGATTTGGATTATACGCGCAGGATACGCGCTTCTTAAGCCGCTTTGAGCTGGAGGTGGACGGCGGGAAGCCCGTGCTTCTGTCTTCCGCAGGCGACAAAAGTTATGTAGCCAGCTTCCGGCTTATCAAGGAAGCCAAGGATGACGGAGCGATTGAAGTTACACGCGACCGCTTCATCTATAATGGCAGACTTTATGAACGCATTGCCTTGACGAATTATTTTCCACGGGAGATCGCCTTTGATGTGTCCGTTTCGTTCGATGCGGACTTTCAGGACATGTTCCTGGTTCGCAAATACCGCACGGGGGAAGTTGGCAAGGTGGAAGGAGTTGTCGTCGGGGATCAGAATATGACGTTCCGGTATCTTGGAGCAGATCAGGAAACAAGACAAACGAGGATCGCCTGGGACGCTAAAGGCGGACGGGCGGATGACGGCGGGACGGTTACGTTCCCATTGTCCTTGAAGATCCAAGAGACATGGCAAGTTACGTTTCAAGTTGTCCCGATGGCGGACAAGCTGCTTCCAGCGGACACGCCGCTTAGTTTTGATGAAGGGCTGCAGCGGCTGGAGCAGTCGTACGAAGCTTGGTATGCGGACAACACCCGTATCGCTTCCGACTCCCCGGTATTTAACGAATTGTACCGGCGCGGGGTACAGGACTTGCGTATGTTGACGACGGATATCGGCTACGGTGAGACGACGGTTGCGGGACTGCCTTGGTTTGCTGTTCCGTTTGGCCGGGACAGCTTGATCACCTCGCTCTTCATGCTCCCGATTAACCCTCGGCACGCCGTGGGAACGTTAAGAACGTTAGCGGCCTATCAGGGGGAGCAGGGCGACCCGTGGCGAGACGAGCAGCCGGGCAAAATCATGCACGAGATCCGCTTCGGCGAGCTGGTGACCACGAAACAATCGCCGTTCTCCCCGTACTACGGCACGATCGATTCAACACCGTTGTTCCTTGTTTTGATCGGCGAATACTACCGTTGGACCGGCGACCTCGCTTTGGTGGAGGAGTTGCGGCCGAACATAATGCGCGCATTGGCTTATATCGATGCGTCCATGCAGTCGGGCTCAGGGTTTATGGCTTATAAGCAGGAAGCGGACAAAGGCTTCCCGAACCAGGGCTGGAAGGATTCCGCCAATTCGATTATGCACGAACACGGAGCTTACGCGGATTCGCCAATTGCGCTGGCTGAGGTGCAAGGGTACGTCTACCAGGCGAAGCATTCGCTGGCGCCGCTGTTCGAGCTGATGGGTGAGCCGGAGACGGCCCGCCGGCTGGAGGCGGAAGCGGAAGAACTGAAAGCGCGGTTCGAGTCGGCTTTCTGGATGGAGGACGAGCAATGCTACGCGATCGCCTTGGACAAAGATTTGCGCCAAGTCCGCAGCGTCAGTTCGAATCCGGGGCATCTGCTGATGAGCGGAATGCCCGAGGCTTCTCGCGCCAAGGCGCAGGCCGGGCGGATGATGAAGCCGGATATGTTTAACGGGTACGGCATTCGGACCATGAGTACAGAATCTACCGGCTATTACCCGATGAGTTATCATAACGGCAGCGTATGGCCGCATGACAACGCCATGATCTTGCTTGGCCTTGGCAAGCTCGGCTTCAAGCAGGAGGCGGAGCAAGTTATCTCGGGATTGCTGAACGCTTCGGTGCATTTCGAGTACCAGCGCTTGCCGGAGCTGTTCTGCGGTCATGACGCGGGTCTGGGCCATCCGGTTCCGTATCCGACGACCTGCTCGCCGCAAGCTTGGGCGGCCGGCACATCGATCGTCTTCCTGCAGGCGATGCTGGGGCTGTACCCCGATGCGCTCCGCCGGGAAATCGCATTGTCGCCGTTCCTTGTGCAAGGCATGAACCAGCTGGAGGCAACGCATATCGCGATCGGCGGCGGGCACTTGTCGGTTCGCGTTACGCGGAACGCGGACGGCAGCACCTTCTCCGTCGAGATTCTGGAGAACACCACAGGTTATACCTTGGTTGAATAAGCTCTCCTACCTCTGACCTTCCTTTGGGAAGGTTGGAGGTTTTTTTTTGCCCAAAGCCTGCAATATCCTGACAATGCTCAACTTAAGGGCTAATGTATGCTATAATATTGAGCCAGTAGTTCGATAATGAAAAAAGGATGGTAATGCCTAACATGATCAGTACTAACGGTGTGACGCTCCGGTATGGAAAACGGACACTTTTCGAAGATGTAAATATTAAATTCACCCCCGGCAACTGCTACGGTTTGATCGGGGCCAACGGGGCGGGCAAGTCGACGTTCCTGAAAATTCTCTCCGGCGAGATCGAGCCCAACCAAGGCGAAGTGTTTATGACGCCGGGCGAACGTTTAGCGGTCCTCAAGCAGAACCACTATGAATACGACGAGTACCCCGTGCTGGAAACAGTGATCATGGGTCACGGCCGGTTGTATTCGATTATGAAAGAGAAGGATGCGCTGTACGCCAAACCCGATTTCTCCGAAGAGGACGGCCTGCGTGCAGGCGAACTGGAGGGCGAATTCGCTGAGTTGAACGGCTGGGAAGCCGAGTCGGATGCAGCGGCGCTGCTGATTGGCCTTGGCATTCCACGCGAGCTGCACGATAAGAAGATGGCCGAGCTGAGCGGCAACGAGAAGGTGCGCGTGCTGTTGGCGCAAGCGTTGTTTGGTCGCCCGAATAACCTGCTCCTGGACGAACCAACGAACCACTTGGACCTCGAATCGATCCAGTGGCTGGAGAACTTCCTGATGGACTACGAAGGCACCGTTATCGTCGTATCCCATGACCGTCACTTCCTGAATAAGGTATGTACGCATATCGCGGATATC
The DNA here is from genome assembly GCF_047200555.1 of Paenibacillus sp. MB22_1. Taxonomy (NCBI): domain Bacteria; kingdom Bacillati; phylum Bacillota; class Bacilli; order Caryophanales; family Paenibacillaceae; genus Paenibacillus; species Paenibacillus sp. MB22_1. The sequence continues at coordinate 417,190 of NZ_JBLADV010000002.1, read as the reverse complement.
GACTTCGGTAAAATCCAGTTGTACGTCGGCAACTACGACTTCTGGTACGAATCCAGCCAGTTGGCGCTGCAAATGCAGCGGGACGCCAACAAGAAGAAGGAAGAGAAGATCAAGGAGCTGCAAGCCTTTATTCAACGTTTCTCGGCGAACGCTTCGAAATCGAAGCAAGCGACCTCGCGGAAGAAGCAGCTCGAGAAAATTACGCTGGAGGACATCCGTCCGTCCAACCGGAAATATCCGTTCCTGCACTTCAAGGCAGAGCGTGAAGCGGGCAAGCAGCTGCTGACCGTGGACGGGCTGACCAAAACGATCGAAGGCGAAAAGGTCTTGGATAACGTCAGCTTCGTCGTAAACAAAGGCGACAAAATCGCCTTCGTCGGACCCAACAGCGTGCCGAAAACAACGTTGTTCCAAATCGTCATGGGCGAGTTGGAAGCCGACAGCGGGGAATACAGCTGGGGGATTACAACTTCGCAGGCGTATTTTCCGAAGGACAACTCCCGTTATTTCGACGGGGTGGACCTGAATCTGGTGGAATGGCTGCGCCAATATTCGCCGAAGGATCAGGACGAAACGTTCCTGCGCGGCTTCCTTGGACGGATGCTATTCTCCGGCGAAGAAGCGCTGAAGAAAGCGAGCGTATTGTCCGGGGGCGAGAAGGTTCGCTGCATGCTGGCCAAAATGATGCTGAACGGCGCAAACGTGCTGCTGTTTGACGAGCCGACCAACCACCTCGATCTTGAATCGATTACGGCGCTCAACAACGGGTTGATCGACTTTGATGGCACGATCCTCTTCACGTCGCATGACCATCAGTTCATCCAAACGATCGCCAACCGCATCATTGAAATTACGCCAAACGGCATCATTGATCGCGTCATGACATACGACGAATATCTGGAGAGCGAAGAGATTCAAAACTTACGGAAATCGATGTATCCGGAAGAAGTAAAATAAATAACCCAAAAGCCGCACGGGCAGTTCTTCGGAACTGCTGCGTGCGGCTTTTTGCGCTGATTCTTACGAGCCGCCCGTCCGGCGGCGCTGGTTGTTCGGTTTCTTATTATTTTGGCTCTTCAACGCTTTGGTTTGAAAGCTGTCTTTCAATCCCGGTTTGTTACCGTTTTGCTGCTGCTGCTTTTTCTGTTGCAGTTTTTGGCGCATCGCTTCGGCCAAATCGATTTTACGTGGTTCTTCATTTTCCGTCACGCTGATCATCTCCTTGACATTGGAAAGGGGGTGTCCCTATTTTATACGTTTTTAAATGCGCGTACAACGGGAATAATGATGAAGGCTGCTTTTCCCGGGGGCAACACTGTTTCTCTAGACTTACACGGGGTTGATTTGCTACGATGATTAAACGCTTCTGATGTTTTAGAAATGAGAGTTTGAAGAAGTAGGTTATTGGCTTCGGGGAGAAGTCTGGAGGTGCGGGGCTTGGATATTTACGACGATATACGCAAAGGGGAACGCGGGGCTTGGGTAAGCATTGCCGCTTATTTACTTCTGTCCGCTTTTAAATTGATCAGCGGGTTTTTGTTTGATTCAAGCGCGCTGCTTGCCGACGGGTTTAACAACCTTACGGATATCGTGGCCTCGGTGGCGGTGCTGATTGGACTTAAAATCTCACAGAAGCCGCCGGACTCCGACCATGCTTACGGCCATTTCCGTGCGGAGACGATCGCTGCATTAGTCGCTTCTTTTATTATGGCGATGGTTGGTATCCAAGTCATCATAGGTGCGGTCCGGTCATTGATCGAAGGTGTGCATAGCGAGCCAGACATTCTGTCGGCTCTGATCGCTATCGTGTGTGCTCTGGCGATGGGCGGAGTCTATGCTTACAACCGCAGGCTGGCGAAGCAGATTAACAATCAGGCGCTTATGGCGGCGGCCAAGGATAATTTGTCTGATGCGCTGGTGAGTGCGGGCGCAGCAGTTGGGATTATCGGGGCTCAATTCGGGCTGCCTTGGCTGGACGTGGTTGCCGCGATTGCGGTAGGTTTGCTTATTTGTAAAACCGCCTGGGATATTTTCCGCCAGTCGACGCATAATCTGACCGATGGATTTGATGAAAAGGAACTGGGCGACCTGCGCAGCACTATTGCCCGAACTCAAGGCGTGGAAGGAATTAAAGACTTAAAGGCCCGGGTTCACGGGAATCACGTGCTGGTCGATGTCGTCATTGAGGTAGATCCGCAATTGACGGTGATCGAAAGTCATAAGATCAGTGACCGGGTTGAGGAACGGATGAGAAAGAAGCAAAACGTCATGCATGTTCACGTTCATGTTGAGCCTAAAGAAAGATAGGACTCGATTTTGGACGGGAAGTCATAAGGATGATTGAAGAATCAGGATCAAGGCAAATCATGCCCGAATGGACAGGCCTAAGGTAACATTTACCAAGCCCGCTGTTCGGGTTTTTTTGGCTAAAAAAATAGGCGATTGTCCCTAAAAAATAGGTAAATTGGATAAATTGGAATTATTATGAAATTGATGCAGTTGCATGCGAAATCGGGTACTTTTGTTGCAGAAATCCAGTGCTATTGCCCGGGAGGTGTTTACATAGGTTACATTCGACCGGATTTTATAGGTCGTGTGTCTCTAATTTCAACATGTAAAAACTAGGGCCATTGTCTTTGAATGCGCTTTCCTATAAAGTGATCTTCGACCGATTTAGACTAATTTCGACAATCGCTATAATGGGTGCAAGACCAAAGAAAGGAGGATTGGAACGCAGGCTAACAACTAGATTTATTACATTAGGAGGCAGGATAACACCCATGAAACGAAGCGTAGCGATCACATTATTGAGTGCCATTCTTCTCTCTACTTATACAGCTGTTCCTCATCAGGCATCAGCCGCAACCACAACCGCAACCTCACAATCGATCACCAAAGGCCATATTGTCGGCGGAGTCAATTTCCGTGACCAACCTTCCCTTTCGGGTAAAGTGATTGGTTTTCTCAAAAAGGGCTCCGAAGTCAACGTATTGGATCAAAGCAATAAATATTTCTATCTAGTGAAAACCGAAGATGGGAGCATCGGTTACGTCAGTTCGAACGAAAAGTACATTCAACTGGAAACCGTGAACACCGCTCCTTCCCAACCTTTGCTTAATTTGCCGGCAACGGTGACGTACGGCGTCAACCTGCGCGATCAACCGTCCACCTCGGGCAACGTCATCACGATGCTTCGCAAAGGTACCACATTAACGATTCTCGAGCAAAGCAATGAGCATTTCTATAAAGTACAGACGAACGACGGGACGATTGGTTACGTTAGTACGATAGATAAATATTTGGAAATTGGCGGACAATCCAGCACGCCGCAGCCAACACCAACTCCCGCTCCTTCCAGTGGGATTAGCCAGCAAATCGAGCAGGTGATTCAGGCCGGTATGAAATACCTCGGCACTCCGTACGAGTACGGCTCCAGCCGCAGCAATACGAATACGTTTGATTGCTCTGATTTCGTAAGACAAGCCTATAAGGATGCCTTGGGCATTACGCTTCCTGCGGATTCCCGCAAGCAAGGGGATTACATAAAGAGCAATGGAACGGCCGTATATCGCATCGATCAATTGAAGCGCGGCGATCTGGTCTTCTTCATGAGCTATAAAGGCTCTTCGGCCAAGTCCTACCAGGGAATCGACAAGCAAAGCCAGCGGATTACCCACGTCGCGATCTATCTTGGCAACGGCCAGCTCCTGCACACGTATTCCAATGAATCCGGCGGGGTTATCGTCGACAAGCTCGACGGCTCCTGGGTTTACCGCTTTATGTTTGGCGGCAGCGTCCTGAAATAAATCTAATCATGCCGTTTGGCCCCGTTCTTGGGATGGAGGAGGCCAAGCGGCTTTTTCGATTTAAGGTCGATAGAATTACGGTTCTTCGCACACTTCCGTCCATTTTCGTGTATAGTTAAGGAAAGACGGGTGAACGCCCAAGGACGGAAAGCGAGGAACAAGGTATGATTTGGGAGATCAGCGTGGCGGTGGCTGCGGCGGCTTTTGTGGTGCTTGTCGTTTATTTGGTCAAAACGCTGAAAGCGGCGGAACATTCGCTGAAGACAACCACCGAAACATTGAAGGACGTACAAAAAACGATCGATGAGTTGGGCAGCGACGTCCGGCAGGTCGTCCGGCAAGCGAATGAACTGACCAGCGACATCCAGCACAAAATGAAGCAGATCGACCCGCTGATGGAATCGGTTAAACATGCGGGTGAAGTGTTAAGTGAAGTTACGCTGGCGACAAAGCAGGTTTCGGCAGCCCTTGCCAGCCGTATCGCCAGCCGTCCTCTGTCGGTCAAGCGAAAGGCTCCGGCATCTCCGGCTCCGGCAACCTCTGTACCTTCGGCCCAGCCGCTGCAAGCTGAAGGGGAGCAGCCGGTGCAGGAAGCGAACCGCAAACCGGCGAACTGGGTCAAATGGGTGGATGTCGCCGCCGATGTCTGGCAGAAATATCGGAGTTAAGCGGACGTTAACGGCATTTCAATCTGCCGTTTCAACCTGAGTTAGACTGGGTAATGTACTATGTTACTCAAGCCTTGCCCGCATTGTGAGTCGAGAAGGAACGGGAAAGCGCCCCGTTCCTTTTTTTAAGATATCAGAAAGTATAAACTTCGGGGCATTAGCATCCTGATATCGCAAGAAAAACTTCCGCTAAACGCGGTCTGTCTACTTTGAATGTACGTCGATAGACGTTTTTCTTATCACCGTGATCTGTATATCACTTCTATGCTTACTCAAGCTCATTTTAAGGAGATTATCATGCGAATCTTGATCGTTGACGACAATCCGACAAATACCATGATCATTCGTGAGATTTTAAAGAAGGAAAACTACCGCAACACAGTCACCGTAACTTCGGCCCGGGACATGTTCGAGCGGCTCGGCGTCAAAAATTTGGATGCGGTTGAAGAAAGCGGGCCATCCGATGTGGATTTGATCCTGCTGGATATGATGATGCCGGAGATGGACGGGATTCAGGCTTGTCGGATTTTGCAGCGCTCCGAGCATCTGAAGGAGATTCCCATTATCGTAGTCACGGCCGTTGGGGATTCCCACAAGCTGGCGGAAGCGTTGGATGCCGGAGCTGTGGATTATGTGACGAAACCGATCAACAAGGTGGAGCTGATGGCGCGAATTCGCCTGGCTCTGCGGCTGAAGCTGGAGAAGGACTGGCACCGTAACCGGGATCAGCGCATCCAGGAGGAATTGAAGCTTGCGTCGCTTGTTCAAAACGCTGTCCTTAGCCCCCCGATCCATGATTCGGAGGTCGAAATCGATGCCCTATACAAGCCTTCCTATGAATTGGCAGGAGATTTGTACTCCTGGTACTCGCTTGGTGAGGGGAAGTATGCGGTGATCCTGCTGGATATGATGGGTCACGGCATTTCTTCTTCCCTCTTCTGTATGTTCATCTCCTCTGTTCTCAAAGATACCGTGTTTACCTATGTGGAACCGAAGCTGGTTATTGAAGAGTTAAACCGTCGCTTTATCCAGCTGCATATCGAAAGCAAATTGATTCAATATTATTTCACCGCCATCTATCTTGTGGTGGATACCCGGCGCAAAGTGATCGAATACGTGAATGCCGGACATCCGCCTGCCCTCCTGTACACGAACAATAAGCAACCCGTTCGTTTGGATCAAGTGGGGCCGCCCGTAGGCTTGTTTGATGGAATCGAAACGCATCCGCAGATTCTACATTACGAAGGACCAGGCCATCTCGTCCTCTACACCGACGGGTTGATGGATGGACATGAGGATTCCTTAGAGGCACGTCAGGCGTGGCTGGAGGAGCAGTTAAATACCTGCAGCCATCACTTCGACCGTGAGATGATGAGCCGATTGTTCTTCGAAGATGCCGTCCCGCTGAACAGAGAAGACGATAAATGTCTGGTATGGATCTCGTTCAAATGATCCCCTTGATTCAGCAGTGGACAAGCTGGGTTATGTTGTATTAAGAAAACCTATTCCAGGGAGAGTATTTCATGAATACAAGAAAAAGTTTGAAATTTTCCACCACAACACAACGGGAAAACGGAGTTTGTACCGTATCGCTGCGCGGTGAGTTGGACTTGTCTGCAGCGCCAGACTTCCGTAAGGTGATGGACCCGCTGGTTGGCATCGATGACGCGGATTTAGTCCTGAATCTGAAGGAATTGAAATACATCGACAGCACCGGAATCGGAATTTTTCTGTCCATCTTAAAGGCTAGGCAAGGGATGAACTCGAGTTTTTACGTGCAGGAAGTACCGGACCATATCCGGAAGCTGTTTGAAATGACTGGGATCGCTAAGTTTTTCGCGGAGCAGAAGAACTCCCAATAAGGAAAGGATCGAGTCTTAATGGTAGAGGAAACAGAGAGAATTGTCATCAGCCTTCCGGCGACAGCCGAATATGTGGATATTGTAAGGCTGAATCTTTACGGTATCGCATCGAAAATGGGATTTTCGTATGAGGAAATCGAAGACATGAAGGTGGCGGTATCCGAAGCATGCAACAATACCGTGTTGTATGCGTACAAGCAGGATGCCGGCAAAATGGAGATCACGTTTGAGATCTTAACCGATGCTTTGTCGATTACGGTCAAAGATGAAGGGGAGAGCTTTAAACCGTGGCGACAGGCTGGAGGCGTGACTCTGCACGAAAAAGAGTTGGGTGAGGCCCCGATTGGCGGATTAGGCTTCTATCTGATGCAGGCGCTCATGGACGACGTCCGCGTGGAAACGCAATCCGGAAAAGGAACGAGGGTGACGATGGTCCGCCGACTCCAGAGGAGTGAGGAGAAGGTATGACTGATCGTGCGGCTCCCCAAGCGTTATTTCAGGAATCTACCCGCCTCATTCAGCAGTACCAGCAAACCAGGGACAATGAGATCGCCACGCAGTTAATCCAGAAATACGATTCGATGGTCAAAATGGCCGCCGGCAAAATCGCCCGAAATCGGCCGGATTTGTACGAAGACCTGTACCAGGTGGGCGAAATGGCATTGGTTCGTTTGCTGCAGCAGTATGACAGCGAGCTGGGTATTCCGTTTGAACCGTATGCGATGAAGAGTATGATCGGGCATATGAAAAATTATTTGCGTGACAAGTCTTGGTATATTCAAGTGCCGCGGCGAATTAAGGAAAAGGGAGCGCTGGTTCAGCAGGCGATCGATGAGCTGACGCTGAAGCTGGAGCGATCTCCCAATGTGCAGGAGATCGCGGAGTATCTGGAGCTCTCGGTTGAAGAAACGGTTGAGGTGCTGGCCGGCCGGGATTGTTATCATTACGTGTCCCTGGATTCGCCCTTATCACCGGATGAAAGCGCCGTAACGCTGGGCGAAGTGATCAGCGCGGATGCAGATGATTACGATGCGCTTGAGAACCGGATGGATTTGCAACAAGCGCTGGGACAATTGAAGGCGCAAGAGCAGCAGGTTTTGCTGATGGCCTATCAGGAGGGGCAATCCCAAAGGGCCATTGCCCGGAAGCTGGGCATCTCTCAGATGAGTGTATCCCGCATTCAGAAGCGAGCGACCGAACGGCTGAAGCAAATCATGAATCATATGAACACCACTTAAATGCGTTGCCTGGGGATTGGGGGCAGCGCTTTTTTTGGTTATGTCTATTGCCCGGGATCGGGCAGCAAGCCGTCCTTCTTGTCTTCCCGGTTCGGTTGCATCGCCTCCATGTCTTCTCCCAACTGAATCAAATCCTCCATGTCATTCACCATGGATCCGTTCTCCGCTTCGTCGATGTCTTTATGCTCAGGATACTCGCCGGCTTGGGCAGCCCGGATTTGCCTCGTGACATACTGCTCCTGCAGGTCCTCGGGTTGGGTCAATGGATGTTGCCTCCTTTGTTCTCTTATGAAACCGTAAATAGTTTGCACAAACGCCCTTATCGTATACCTGGCGCTCTCTTGCTTCTTGCTAGATGGCTCTATAGCCAGCGGGCTTCCAAAGTACTATACTGTGTAGGAATGGAGCAAAATGTGTGCAGGGAATGGATCAGGTTAAGGAGAGAACAAGAGATGAACTATAACGAAGCTTTGCTGGTGAATGAATATCGCGGGGGGCTGCTGGAATGCGCTCACTATGGTCATATTTGTATTGTTGATGAACGAGGAAACATTGTGGGGCGAGCGGGTAATTCCCAAGCCACCGTATTTACTCGCTCTGCGGCCAAGCCGATCCAGGCGATTCCAGGGATCCGTGCCGGAATTAAGGAGGCTTACGGGCTAACTGACGAGGAGATTGCCATTATGGCCGCTTCACACCGAGCTGAGGAGATCCATGTCGAGACGCTGAATCGAATTTTGGAGAAGACGGGGCTGACCGAAGAACGGCTCATTTGCGCTCCCAGCCTGCCGCTGGATCGGGTTGCCAAGGAACAGCTGCTTCGACAAGGCGGGACGTATCGCCGAATCTACCATAATTGTTCGGGTAAACATTTAGGCGTTCTGGCTTATTGCAAAATGAAAGGATACCCGTTGGAAAGCTATAATCATCCGGAGCATCCGGCTCAGAAGGAAATCTTGACGACGCTGGCGGGCTTGGCAGGGCTTACGGAAGCGCAGATTACTCTGGGTACAGATGGCTGCGGTTTTCCTGTGTTCGCCCTTCCGTTATCCGCTTTGGCTTCCGCCTATTTGAAGCTGGCATGTCCGGATTTGATCGAGGATGCGGCTACCGCTGAGGCAGTCAGAGTGATTACTAACGCCATGAACCGTCAACCCTTGCTGGTTGCTGGCACCGGGCGGGTGGATTCGATCCTGCTGGACGATCCGAATATCGTGGCCAAAGGCGGTTTTAAAGGGGTTTATGCGTTTGCTTTGCGCCGTGAGCGCGTGGGGATCACGTTTAAAATTCAGGACGGTTCCGAGGAAGAGTGGGGAATGATCGCTTTATCCGTACTGGAGCAGCTCGGATACGAAAACGAAGGAACGCTGCAGAAGCTCCGCGAGGCGTTCCCGTCTTCGATCAAGAACGATGAGGGCTGGGAAGTAGGGAAAGCCGAAACCGTGTTCCAGCTGGAACGCTAACTGTGATTCAGAGCCGCTTACCGGTTAGGCTTTGTTCCGCAGTCTTCCCAGTTCTTGAGCCAGCGCTTCCACTTCGGAGATGCTGAGCCGCTCTTTGCTCATGACGATGTCATAAACATCGCGGATATCATCATATTGGTTAACGTGGAATGCGGACGCCGACATCGCTGCTGCGGAAGCCATTTTCAGCTTGCTTTTGATCGCTTCGATCATGAACTCGATATTTTCCTTGCTCTTGATGGATAGATCCATAAGTTTTCATCCTTCCGATTTATGGGTTATTAGCTATTGTACCACGAGGGAAGCGGTTCATGAAATTTTGCGGTCCGGCGTCCGAATGCGTTACAATCAGGTTACGAAATACCGGGAGGGAGCGTGTCTAGGTCATGCAGGAACAGAAGGAATGGCCGGCGGCGGGAGTAAACCGGAGGAAGCTGAGCGGCGGGGAGCTGGCGGCTTTTTTTGCAGACATTCGTGCCCGGCATCTTCGTGAGGACGTTACCTTTCTATGCATCGGTACGGATCGGTCGACGGGAGACGCGCTGGGGCCGTTGGTGGGAACGAAGCTGACAGAGTTGGGATTTGAGCACGTCATTGGAACGCTCCGCGAGCCGTGTGACGCAACCAATCTGGAGAGGCGCATGGCCGAAATCCCCGAAGGGCGCGTGATCATCGCCATCGATGCCTGCCTGGGGATGGCCGATTCGGTGGGGACGTACCTCGTGTCCAGCCAGCCGTTGCAACCGGCCCAATCCGTCGGGGCCAGCTTGCCGGAGGTCGGGCATTACAGCATTGCCGCAGTCGTTAACGTCAACGGCCCCAAGCCCTATTGGACGCTGCAGATGACCTCGCTATACAAGGTCATGCAAATGGCCGATGAAATCGCGGGCGCTGCGGCATCGGCATTTCGGTGAAGGGTTGGATCCGAAGATGACTTTTTGAACAACCAGTTCAAATAAGAGTTCAAAAAGTTAGGTTTGGAGTACCGAGAAGGTTGGATGAAGCTAGGGAGTGAGTAGCGGAGCGTAGATAGGATCTAAGTGAGCAACGGAGCGACCGGCTGAATTCAAGATTCGATGTCGAATGCGTTTCATGGTTTACATCGTGATCCAAAGATAACTTTTTGAACAACCTCTAAAAATTGAGATGAAAGTGGGTAGCGTAATGGACAAAGTAACAGTTAACGGAACAACGATCGCCTATGAACAACAAGGACAGGGCGAAACAGTAGTTTTGCTGCACGGTTTTTGCGGCAGCTCCGCTTACTGGGAGAAGGTTCAGCCGCTGCTTGCCGAACAATATCAGGTCATCGCCCCCGATCTTCGGGGCCACGGGGCCACAACTGCGCCAGTCGGCGCGTATACGATCGATCAAATGGCGGACGATGTCGCAGGTCTGATGGAGGCATTGGGCATCACCAAGTACACGCTGCTTGGTCATTCGATGGGAGGCTACACTGCCCTATCGTTGGCTCAGCGGTATGCAGATCGGTTAAATGCCTTTGGTCTGATCCATTCAACCGGCTATCCGGACAGTGAGGAAGCCAAGGAGAAACGGCTTCAGGCGGTTTCCCGCATTCGGTCCGAAGGCATCACCCACTTTGTGGACGGACTCGTGCCGGGGTTATTTGCACCGGACAATGTCAGCAAACTTGGAGCCGAAGTGGATCGCGTAAAGGAGATTGGCTACAAGACGCCGCCTCAAGGGGCGACGGGAGCCGCGCTGGCTATGCGTGAGCGGCCCGACCGCCGTGACGTGATGGAGGCGACATCGCTTCCGTTGCTGCTGGTCGCAGGTGAAAGCGATACCGTCGTACCGATGGCGCGGCTGTTTACGACCGAAGGACCCAACGTCACAAAGGCGGTCATCAAAGGCGCGGGTCACATGAGCATGTATGAAGCGCCGGAGCAGCTGACAGCGGTCATCGCCGATTTTATGCGCAGCGTAACGGAAAAGACTGTGGAAGTGTAAAACCTAGCACTTTTGAACAATGTTTCGCAATGATCAGCTAGTCGAACCGAGGCCTAGGAACCGGAGATTTCATGGGGAACTCCGGTTTCCGGCTTTTTTTGAATTGGCGGGAAGCCAGCTTGAATCAGGGACGAGAGGGGGAGGAACCGTGCTGCGAAGAGATTACCTTATGAAGATGATCGAGGAAATGACCGAGGTACTGGGAAAAGTGTTTATGCTCAAACAGCAGAAAAAGAAGATCGAAGCGTTATGGACGCTCGACGAGCTGTTTAAAGGGCAGTTTCGCTTGAGCTCCCAGCTGCTGGAGAACTTGCCCGCTAAAGACATCGTACGCCTGTTTCAAAGCGGCGGAGAAATCGAGGCGGACAAGCTCCAAAGTCTGTCCCGTCTGCTCAAAGAAGAGGGCGACGTGTACGAGAGCTCTGGAGAGCCGGACGAAGCGGCAAAGCGTTGGATCAAGTCGCTTCATCTTTACTTGACCGCTGCGCTGCATGGTGCGGACCGCTCCCTTTGGGATCTGCCCGCGGCTCTTGCTGAGCTGCAATCGCTGTTAAAGCCCTACCGTCTTCCGCCGGACACCGAATGGCTGGTGTTGCAATGGGAAGAAGGTGAAGGCCGCTACGACCAGGCGGAAAATGCACTCTACCGCTTGCTGGAGGAAGGCCATGCCACCAAAGAAGACGCGGTGGAGTTTTACCAGCGATTGCTCGCGCTTCCGCGGGATACGCTTGCAGCTGGGGGCTTGCCGGCTGAGGAAGTTGAGGAGGGGCTTGCCGACGTGGAGGCCCGGTTTTGAACAAACGGAATGACTAATATGCAGAAAGGCAGCTGTTAATCAAACATGGAATCACTGCGCAAACTCGCAAACGAACTGGCGGAGAAGGGCAGTCTGATCACGGCAACGATCAGCGGCCGCCGCAGACCGGGGGAGACGGAATACACCAAAGTCCAAATCAAACCGGTCGAAATCAAAAAGAGCTTACACTATCAATTTGCCTACCACTACCCAAACAAGGTGTTGCATCAAAATATCCCGGCCGCGGCATTTGCGGACGAGCTGACAAAGCTGTTTGAGGAGACGTTCCGGCAAGGATTGCTATGCACGGCGGAGGCCGATTATCAGGTCTTGATCAGCAAGAAGTTCAAGGTCACGATTCTGAAAAAAGCACCGTCACGCAAACCGCTGGGGACGCTGACCCATAATCGGAAGAAGCAATATGTGCTGGAGGAAGGAACGCCGGTTCCGTTTTTGGTGGAGCTGGGGATCATGAACGGGGAAGGCAAGGTGCTTGCCAAAAAGTACGATAAGTTCAAGCAAATCAACCGTTTCCTCGAAATGGTTGAGGACGTCCTTCCTCATTTGCCGACGGGCCGGCCGCTGACGATCGTCGATTTCGGTTGCGGCAAATCCTATTTGACGTTTGCGCTGTATCACTATTTGGCCGTACAGCAGCAAAGAAAGCTGAACGTGATCGGGCTGGATCTCAAAGCCGACGTCATCGAGCACTGCAGCGGGTTAGCGCGCAAACTGCAGTATGACGACCTGCGGTTTCTTGTTGGCGACATCGCCGACTATGACGAGCTGAGCGCGGTGGATATGGTTGTAACGCTCCACGCCTGCGACACGGCGACGGATGCGGCGCTAGAGAAAGCGGTGCGCTGGGGTGCGTCGGTCATCCTGTCCGTGCCTTGCTGTCAGCATGAGCTGTTTAACCAGGTGCAAAGCGAGGTGCTGCAGCCGCTGCTGGGACATGGCATCCTGAAGGAGCGCTTCTCCGCATTGGCGACCGATGCGATTCGGGCCAAGCTGCTGGACGTGATGGGCTACAAAACGCAGCTGCTGGAGTTCATCGATATGGAGCATACGCCGAAAAACATTTTGATCCGCGCCGTGAAATCGGGCGGAGGGAACGTTTCGCAGCTCTGGCGGGAGTATACGGCGTTCCGCGATTTCTTAAGCGCCGATCCGTACCTGGAGCGCGCTTGCCGCGATTTGCTGCCGGAGGCGGCAAAGAGCAACTGAAATTGAACCGGTTGGGAGGTGTCCCGACCGGTTTTTTTTTGTGGTTTAAGCTGGGGTTACGGAGCGCCGCTGGTATGCTCGGGGGAGGGGAGTGAGATGCCCGATAACTGCAAAAATCTTTTTTGAATATCAAGTTAGCTCCGCTAAGGTCAAGATATGAGTTTCTGGTAGGTGATGGTGTCGGTTGAAACACAGGCTGTCAGCAGTCGATTGAACAACTGGCCTTCAAACCGTCTGCGGTTGGTGCGGAAGCAAAATTCATCCAAATACGCTTGCAGGTGCTTGGGAGCCAGACCATGATAGGTGCCGCCAATAAACGCTTTGGCATTGGAAATCATCGTGTGCAGCCATTTCAGATGATCGGGGTTTTCCTTGACGTTAAACTCGAGCGGCTGGTGATCGTAACCTTCCTCCGCGAGCTTGCGATACGAGCGGTACGCATCGCTGCTGATGGTGGCACCGGGCTCGATATGGTGCCGGGCAAAATCGACCAGCGTCTTGCCTTTGACATTCGGAATGACCTTCATTTTCACATATTTCGGCGCTCCTTTTCTGTCCAGCGATACGGCTGCCAGTACAGGGGTTTGTTCCGTGCCGCGACCGCGTTTGCCGCCTTCGGTCGGCGCCCCAAAGAACGCGTCATCCAGTTCGACCAAACCGGCCAGTTGGTAGTGGGCATCGCGATCTCCCATGGCTTTGCGAATCTTGTGAAGCATTAACCATGCTGTGGGGTAGGAGATTTCCAGTTCGCGCGAAAGGAAAACCGCGGAAACGCCGCGTTTATCGTGCGCCACAAGGAAAATCGCCCAGAACCAGGTCAGCAGCGGCGTATGGGATTTATGCATAATGGTGCCGGCGGTAACCGAAGCCTGATACTTGCAGCGCGTGCATTGATACAGCTTACGGCTTTCCAGAAAGTAGAACGCATCGTGCTCGCATTTGGGGCAACAGAAGCCGTTCGGCCAGCGAATCTGAAACAGATGCTCGCGGCATGCGTCTTCCGAATGAAATTTCTCTTGAAATCTCTTTAACGTCATCGCTTCTTGTTGTGCCATGCCAACCACTCCCGAACACTCGTTTGCACCTAGTATATCAAACAAATGTTCGTATGTGAAGGATTTGCTGAGGCAACTTGATATTCAAAAAATCTTTTACATTTATTTATACAGGCGACTCCGCCCCCAGGAGAATACCCTGCAATGAACTTGCCAATGAATGGAGTAAAGCGAATTGGTCGAAAGTTCGAGGTCGACTTAGCAGGGCTGAAATGGCAACGGATGAGCTAAAGGGACGGCAGAAGGGGGGGGAGAGGCGGGAGAGGTTGGGAGATTGGAGAGGTAGAAGAAGTAGAGAAAGTTAGAAATTGAGAAAGTTAGAAATTGAGAGAGTTAGATATTGAGGAAATGAGAAATTGAGTAATTGAGGAAGTGGAGAAGTGAAGAAATAAAGAAGCGAAGAGGCGAAGAAGTAGAAGATTACTTAAAAAGAGGTAGAACGTGGAGAATGCAACGAGAGGTAGAAGTTAGGCTGAACGAACAAGGATAAGGATGAGGAGGTGGAGGGTGTGCGGCATTGGCATGTTTGGGGAGTTACTGCGGCGGTTTGGCTGAGCGGCGTATGGGTTTGTTTGAATCAAGGTCTGTATTGGACGGGGCGGCCGGGTGCGCTGCTGCTGGTGTCCGTCTGGCTCATTGCTGGTGCGGTGGCTGCAGGAGGATGGGCCATCTTGTCTGGTTTCGGGCGGAGCGTGAAGACAGGTTTTGGGTCACATGAGCTTGGACCGTATGAGCTTGGAGGCGCTGCGCCTCGGGCGGGGTTATGGGCAGAGCCAAGCGTTCGGTGTGCCTTGCTGCTGGCCGCAGGTCCCTTTGTCATAGCAGCGGGATACGGTTGGCGGCTGGCCGCGGGGCCGTTGTCGGTTCAATCGACGGTGGAGGCCCTGCGGCTGTGGGCGTTCTTGGGCGTATTTGCTGCGGCGCTGGCAGTGTTAGCCACGGCTAAGCCCCTGAGAGCCCGCCGCTCGCTGGAGGCCGGATGGATGCTGCTCGGCGGGCTACTTGCCGTGACGGCGCTGGCCGTGGTATACGGCCTGCTGCCGCTGCCAGGCGCGATCCTGCGCACCGCGGATCCGGCCGTTTCGGCGTCCGGTGCCCGGCTGGGCGGGCTGCTCCAGTACCCCAACGCCTTCGGCGCGGTGATGGCGGCGTTCCTCCTGGAGCGGCTGATGCGGCTCGCGAGGATGGAGCGGGCCGCTTTCACGCGCGCAAGCAGCTGGCGCGGGCAGCGGGCGGGGGCACTCGCCCTGCTGTTTGCCCTCGGCCTGCTGCTGAGCGAGTCGCGCGGCGCGCTTGCCGCCGCGCTGGCCGGCTGGGCCGCGGGCCTCGCGCTGCTGCGCGGGACCCGGCGCCGGCGCTACGCCTGGCACAGCGCCGTCTTCGCGGGCGCGGCCGCCGTGCTGGCGCGCGGGCTCGCGTCCGCGCAGCTTGCGCCGGCGCGGGGGCCCGGCGCGCTCGCGCTCGCCGCGGGGCTGGCCGCGGCGCTGCTCGCGTCCGGGCGCGTCGCCGGCGCATTGCCGCGCCTGGGCGCTGCCGGCGCCCCGCGCCCCCACGCGCCGCGCTGCGCCCCCCGCGCCGCGCCTGCGCCTGCGGCGCAGCGGCGTTGGCGCTGCTGCTCGCGGCGCCGCTGGCCGCGCTGATGGCGTCCGCCGGCTTCCTCGGACGGGGACTCCGTCCGGAAACGGCGTCCGCCCGCGCGGCGATGTACGCCGACGCCGCCGAGTTGCTCCGGCGGTCGCCATGGCTCGGCCAAGGCGGAGATGTCTGGCGCCACGCGTTCCGCCGCGTGCAAAGCCTGCCGTACGTCGGCAGCGAGGTGCACAGCGGATACCTGGACTTGGCGCTGGATCTGGGCTTGCTTGGCCTCGCCTGCGCTTTGCTGTGGCTTGGGGTGATGGCCATCCCCCTGCTGCGGGCGCGCAGCGCGCTGTTGCCGCCTTACCTGGCGCTGCTGCTGCATAGCGCCATCGACTTTGACTTTAGCTACGGTCTCGTCTGGCTGTTGCTGCTGTGGGCGGCGGCCATTGGAATCGCTGAAGCGGGCCCAGCCCGCCGCCTTCGTCTTCCAGCGTTGCTCCGCCCCGGGCTTGTCCTCGGCGCGTACCGCCGCGCCCGCCGCTTGCTCTCACCACGCCCGCTGCGCATGGTGTGCAGCGGCCTCATCGCCGCTGCACTGCTCTTGCTTAGCGTGTCCGGGCTCCGCGAAGCGGAGAGCCAGCGGCTGCACCGCCAAGCCTTAGCCCAGCCGCCCGCTGCTCACCGGGAAGCGGCGGAGCAGCTCCGGCGCTCGCTGGCCCTTGCCCCGTACCGTACGACGGTACGGTTGGCGCTCGCGGAACGCTCCGCGCCGCAGGAGGCCGCCTCGCTGCTGCAGGCGGGCCTCCGCTACGAGCCGGAGCGCGCCGAGCTGTGGCTGGCATTGGGTCGGGCGCTGGCCCAAGCCGAACATCCCGCCGCTGCCCAGGCGCTGCGGCAGGGCATCGAGCTGGACCGGTACGACCGGGTCAAGCAGACGGCAGCACTGCGAGAGCTATGGGAGCTGGCGCAGCGCTTGCGGGCGAGCGGCCAACTGCAACAGGCCGAAGCGGTGGCGTCGGCCGGGGCCGACTTATACGCGCGCTTCCTGCGTTTGGCAGGGAGCGTCGCCGCCAACCCGGCGTTGCGTAACGACCGGGACTTTCGGTTGACGGAAGAAGCCATAACGCTGGGGCGGGAGCTGCAGCAGCAGGCTCACCTTTATACAGGCGATGCCACCTCTATCCCCCAAACGCCGCGCGAAAAGCAGAGGACAACGCTTCGCGATCAACCTCCCACAGCTCAGCCAGCTCGGCGCTGACGGCTTCATCCCACCAATCCGCCAGCAGCTTGCGGTTGTTGATGTTTTCGCCGATCCACAGCAGATTGCCAATCACCTTTTTGTAATATAATGCTTCGCCTTCCTTGACTCGGTCCTCCGGAAGATAAACGCCAAGCCGCTTAATCGTCCGGTACAGCTCTTTGCTGCAGCTGCGGCGGATTGTGCGGGGATTCGGGAGGGAAGTTTGATGTTTCGCCGGGAAGTTTGCCATGGCTGAAGTCGCCTCCTTTTGCTCCAGCATATGCGGGCGGATTTCCCGAAGTCACCGGTGCTGCTAGCTGAAGTAGAACGCATGTCCATGGCTATGATAGAATAGACTGAGATTAGAGGCAGATTTTTGCTGTCTTCAGGACAGAAGCTAACGGGAAAGAGGACGAAGCTGTGGATTGGATATCGAATTTAGTGGGCGTATTATTGGATTGGGTGCAACAATTGGGGTATATGGGGATTATGCTGGGACTCATGATCGAGATTATCCCCAGCGAAATCGTGCTGGCCTACGGCGGTTATCTCGTGTATCTCGGACATATTAATTTCATCGGCGCCGTCTTCTTTGGTACAGTAGGCGGTGTCATTGCCCAGTTGTTTATTTACTGGATTGGGCGATACGGCGGCAGGCCGATTTTGGAGAAGTATGGGAAGTATATTCTGATTCAGAAGAAGCATATCGACGCCTCCGAAGCCTGGTTTCAGAAATACGGTCCCGGGGTCATCTTTACGGCGCGGTTTATCCCGGTGGCCCGGCATGCCATTTCCGTTCCTGCAGGGATCGCGAAAATGCCGGTGGGCAAGTTCCTGCTGCTGACGACGTTGGCGGTAATACCGTGGTCGGTGCTGTTCGTTTATTTGGGAATGCTGCTGGGTGAACAGTGGCAGCATGTAGACGAGAAAGCAGGTCCATACATCATGCCGATTTTGCTGGCTGCTTTGGCGCTGTTAATCGTGTACTTGGTTGTCAAATCGTTCAGCAACCGGAGAAAAGGCGGTGCCTAAGCCGATAGGAGCTGTAAGAAGCCATTAAACCAAACGGACGCCGATGAACATAAAGAGAGGAGGCGGAGTAAGCGAAGCGGCCCGCGAGCTTGGCGGCAACGCTTATTCCGAGAGATACACCATGCTGAAAATCGAAAGTTTTACTTTAGGCCCCCTGCAAACGAACGCGTATTTGTTACGGGGAGAAGACGAGAACCGGGCGATCATTATCGATCCTGGCTCGAACCCGGGGCCGCTGTTGCGCAGAATCGAAGGGTTGGAGATTGAGGCGATTTTGCTCACTCATGCTCATTTTGACCATATCGGCGGTTTGGACCAGATTCGGAAGGCTAAGAATTGTCCGGTCTATGTGCACCCGCTGGAAAGCGATTGGCTGACGACGCCAAAGCTGAACGGTTCCCTGATGTGGCCGGAGGTCGGACCGCCCATCTCCACAGATCCGGCGGAATTCGATCTGGCTGAAGGGCAGAAGCTTCACCTGATCGGGCATGAGTTCACCGTATTTCATACGCCGGGGCATTCCCCAGGCAGCGTGAGCTTCCTGTGCGGGGATGATCTTTTTTCAGGGGATGTGCTGTTCCGTCTTGGCGTAGGGCGCACGGATTTACCGGGAGGCCGTGAAGCGGACCTGTTTAACTCGATTCGCGGGAAGCTGTTCCAGCTGAAGGATGAGGTTAGAGTTTATCCCGGGCATGGTCCCCAAACGACCATCGGCTACGAACGGCAGAACAATCCGTACGTCTCTTAGAGAGTCGATGAAACCCTAATCATGGCGTTTGTGCAAAAAAAATCGACGAAATAGTACAAAAATAGTGGACAAAAGTGCAACCCTTTGATAGGATATACTTATTAAAACATTGTAACTTTTGCGAAGCACGCAAGCTGCGGAAATGATCCCGGTTTGCGTTCTTTTTTATGCTTTTTTGGGCTTGAACCAATGTCGGCGGGAACGAGATGTACTTCATGAAGCGAATCTGCATAAGCTATTCATATCCGGGATTCCGGGGTAGAACTTGACCAATCTCCGTCTCTTTTAGTAGGATTATATAAAGCAATACAAGTTGATGATTAGCATCCAAATAAATCAGGGAGGTAGACGATGCTTCATTTGGGAGAGAAAATTGTTATCGTCGGTGATGCTTTTGAGCAGAATCTTCCTGTTGGGGAATATGGCTACGTTATTGCTTACGACCGCAATCCGGACAATGCTTTTGACTACGTCATCCGGTCTCCGAAGACGGGGCGGAATTATTTCGTTCCTAAGAGCGATATAGAATCCGAAAGTCGGCTGATCGAGCAAGCAGCGGAACGCGCGACACAGGAAGCTTTGATCGATTACGCGCTGGCTACGCATAATGAGAAGCTGTTTCGGCAAATCATGAACGGCGAAGACAGCGATGCAGACGGGCAGCAGGAACCAACAAAGGAAGTAATGTCCCAAGCAGAGTTCATTAAACAAGTGAACCTGCGGGCATGGATATAAGAAGGGAGTCGGCTACAGGCCGGCTCTTTTTCTTTTTGGCGTGCCCAGCTAAGCACGCATCTTCTAGCCGGTGAAAGTCCGGTCGCGGGAAGGGCCAAGCCCCCGCGTAGCTAGGATACCTACGTATGGCGAAATCTGTACGTAGAAGCGTATCGACGAAAGTACCTGTCAGAGGCAGGGCGAGCAACATACCAGGCCGTAACATGAAAGTGAATCCTGCCGCGTCGTCAAAAAGGCCTCGCAAGAGGGAAAAGAGGAAGCCGAGTCCCGCGTACATGGACGAAGGCCATGGAAGCTGCCTAGAACTTGGAGCGGCAGTGAAGAATCCTCCGGCGTAGAGGGAACGGCATGGTATGAAAGAGGATGCAGTGAACTGGGGAGGCCCTCCCCTGCACGGTTGCAGAAACCGTAAAGAGGCCTTCTATAAGCCCCAGAGGTGAAGTGAACGGTCTGCAGGAAGGGAGTCCGAGGGGCTCATAGTACCGTGGAACGCAGGACAACACAACCTGCGGGAGGGAAGGAGCCCTGCTTTGTTCAAGTTTCTTGAGGAGGTACGAGTCAGTGAATGCCAAACGGCTAACAACACCAGAGGAAAACGTTCAAGAACTCCAAGGGAAACTCGGTCATGCGGCCAAGGAGAACAAGAAGCGAAGATTTCACGCGCTGTACGACAAGGTCTATCGGGTAGACATCTTATGGGAAGCGTGGCGAAGGGTACGAGCCAACGAGGGCTCGGCAGGAGTGGATGGAGAGACGTTGGCAGACATCGAGAAACAGGGAGAAATGCGTTTTGTGCTTGAATGTCAACGGCTACTGAAAGAAGGGAAGTACCATCCACAACCCGTTAGACGCCACTACATCCCGAAGAAAGATGGCAAACTGCGACCGCTGGGGATCCCGACGGTGAGAGACCGCGTCATCCAGATGGCGACCAAACTCGTCATGGAACCCATTTTCGAGGCGGATTTTCAGGACACGTCTTTCGGTTTTCGGCCTAAGCGGAGCGCGAAACAGGCGTTGGAGCGAATCCGGAAAGCATGCAACCGCAAAGGAAATTGGGTGGTCGACGTCGACATCCAAGGCTACTTCGACAACATCAATCAGGAGAAACTGATGAAGCTGATCGAAATGCGGATCAGTGACAGGCGAATCTTGAAGTTGGTGAGGAAGTGGTTAGGTGCGGGAGTGATGGAAGAAGGAAACATCCGACGCTCAGACTTGGGTACACCGCAAGGGGGAGTGATCTCACCACTGCTGGCGAACATCTACCTGAATTACTTTGATCTTCTGTGGGAACGACATGGCGGTAAGCTTGGGGAACTGACGCGTTATGCAGATGATCTGGTGATCATCTGCAAGACGAAGAAGGACGCACAGCGGGCCTATGAACTCATACGAGCGATTATGGAACGCCTGGAATTAACCCTGCACCCCACGAAAACGCGCATCGTTGGACTTTGGACTGGGGAAGAAGGCTTCGATTTTCTGGGCATGCATCATCGAAAGACGAAGGCCGAAACATCCAAAGGCCAAGTGTACTACACAACCCAGCAGTGGTTGTGCCGGAAGGCGGAAGAGCGAATACGGGAAGGGGTAAAAGAGCGATTAGCTCCGCCAGGTATGCGACGCCTGAGTTTCGAAGAGCACGTGGAGTACCTGAATCCAAAGATTCAAGGCTGGCGCAATTACTACTACACAGCTTACAGCCAGAGGAAGATGGCGAAGTTGGATTGGTATATCCGGCAGCGGTTTGCGAAGTGGTATGCTAAGAAACACAAACGCAGACGATGGTTGAGTTCGCTGCGCGAAGTGAAGTCTTTGTCTATTCAATATGGACTTAAAACGCTCTTGTAATCTGCATGCTCATGATGACGAACATCGGAAAGCCGTATGAGGGAAAACCTCACGTACGGTTTGATGAGGAGGGGCTGGGCCCCGCCCAGCCTTTCACTCTAGCCGTGGAGGGATCCGCCTCCTTATAGCTCCTTTCCGCTTTAACGGATTGAATTGAACCGGAATCTACAATATAATTTTATTCAATTGTACAAGCATGGTAGAATGTACGAATAGTGCGGGAACGCATGACTAAAGGGAGGCATCTAAGCATGAGTATCCAGACGAAGGACGTTGAACACGTGGCGAGACTGGCCCGTTTGCACTTGACCGACGAAGAGCGGGACATGTTTACGGAACAATTAAATGCGATTTTACAATACGCGGAGAAGTTAAACGAACTGAATACAGACGATATCGCGCCGACCACGCATGTGCTGCATCTCAGCAACGTCATGCGGGAGGACGAAGTGAAGGAAAGCCTGCCGCCGGAGAAGGTATTCCGCAACGCACCGGAGGAGGAAGACGGTCAGTTTAAGGTTCCGGCCGTACTGGAATAGGTTATCCGCCTAAATGAACCAATCGACTAGAACGAACTTGAGTAAATAAAAGGAGGAAGCTTAGATTGGCGCTTTTTGATTTGCGTTTACAGGAGATACATAATCGGCTTCACAACAAGGAGTTGTCTGTTGCCGAATTGGTTAGCGAAGCCTTCGCCAGAATCCGCGAATACGACGGGAAGATCGGCGCCTACTTGACGTTGAACGAGGAGGGAGCCCGTGCGGAGGCAGCCCGTCTGGATGCCAAGTTGGCACAGGGGGAAGCCTGCGGTTTGCTGTTTGGACTCCCTGTGGGCATCAAGGATAACATGGTGACCGAGGGGTTGCTGACGACGTGCGGCAGCCAATTTTTGAAAAATTACGATCCGATTTACGACGCTACCGTGGTCACGAAGCTGAAGGAAGCGGAAGCGGTCACGATCGGCAAGCTGAATATGGACGAGTTCGCGATGGGCGGCTCCAACGAGAATTCCAGCTTCCATCCCGTGCGCAACCCGTGGGATTTAAGCCGTGTACCGGGCGGTTCCAGTGGGGGTTCGGCTGCAGCGGTCGCTGCAGGTGAGGCTTTCTTTACGCTGGGTTCCGATACCGGCGGTTCCATTCGCCAACCCGCATCGTATTGCGGTGTCGTTGGACTGAAGCCGACCTACGGCCGGGTATCGCGCTACGGCCTCGTGGCGTTTGCCTCTTCGCTCGACCAGATCGGACCGATTACCAAAAACGTCGAAGACGCCGCCTACGTTCTGCAGGCGATCGCCGGTCACGATCCGAAGGATTCCACCTCGGCGGATGTGGAGGTACCGGATTATTTGAGCGCCCTCACCGGTGACATTACCGGGCTGCGCATCGCCGTGCCAAAGGAATATTTGGATGGCGTTGACCCGCAGGTTAAGACTGCGATTATGGATGCGTTGCGCGTGCTTGAAGGCCTTGGCGCTGTATGGGAAGAAGTATCGCTGCCGCATACGGAATACGCGGTGGCCGCCTACTATTTGCTGGCGTCCTCGGAGGCCTCGTCTAACCTGTCGCGTTTCGACGGCGTTCGTTACGGCGTCCGTGCCGACAATGCCGGTAACCTGCTGGACTTGTACTACGATTCGCGCAGCCAAGGCTTCGGACCGGAAGTGAAGCGCCGGATTATGCTGGGGACTTATGCGCTGAGCTCGGGGTATTATGACGCCTACTATTTGAAGGCTCAAAAGGTCAGAACGCTGATCAAACAAGATTTCGATCAGACCTTTGACAAATATGACGTGATCCTTGGACCAACGGCTCCAACTACTGCGTTCCCGCTGGGCTCGCAGGTTGACGATCCGCTCACGATGTATTTAAACGATATTTTGACGATTCCGGTGAGCTTGGCCGGGGTTCCAGCGATCAGCGTGCCGTGCGGATTTGCCGAAGGCCTGCCGGTTGGGCTGCAAATCATCGGCAAGCCGTTTGACGAAAGCACGGTATTGCGCGTGGCTCACGCCTTTGAAGCGAATACGGATCATCACCAACAACGTCCCGCCTTGTAGGTTCCATAACAAAGTTTTGCAGGAGGATAGGCCATGTCAACATCCAAATATGAAACGGTGATTGGGTTGGAGGTGCACGTGGAGCTGCATACGAAATCGAAAATTTTCTGCGGCTGCTCCACGGAGTTCGGCGCCCCGCCTAATACGCATACCTGCCCGGTGTGCCTGGGGCATCCCGGCGTATTGCCGGTGCTGAACCGCCAGGCCGTCGACTACGCGATGAAAGCCGCGATGGCGCTGAATTGCGAAATCGGCGATGTCTGCAAGTTTGACCGGAAAAACTATTTCTACCCTGATTCGCCTAAAGCGTATCAGATTTCCCAATACGATCAACCAATTGGCAAGAACGGATACATCGATATCGAAGTGGACGGGAAGACGAAACGGATTGGCATTACCCGTCTGCATCTGGAGGAGGACGCCGGCAAGCTGACGCACGTGGACGGCGGGTACGCTTCGCTGGTGGACTTCAACCGCGTGGGCACGCCGCTCGTGGAAATCGTGTCCGAGCCGGACATTTCCTCGCCGGAGGAAGCGCGGGCGTATCTGGAGAAGCTGCGGGCGATCATGCTGTACTGCGAGGTTTCCGACGTGAAAATGGAGGAAGGCTCGATGCGCTGCGACGCCAACATCAGCTTGCGGCCGTGGGGTCAGAAGGAGTTTGGCACACGCGCCGAGCTCAAGAACATGAACTCGTTCCGCGGCGTGGTTCGCGGTTTGGAGTATGAACAGCTTCGCCAGGCTGAGATTCTGGACGAAGGCGGAGAGGTTGTGCAGGAGACACGCCGCTGGGACGAGGCCCAAGGCAAAACGTTCTCGATGCGCGGCAAGGAAGAAGCCCACGACTATCGCTATTTCCCGGATCCTGACCTGGTTACTCTTCACATTGATCAGGAGTGGAAGGACCGGATCCGCGCGTCGATTCCGGAATTGCCGGATGCCCGGAAGGCTCGTTACACTTCGGAATACGGCTTGCCGGAGTACGATGCCGGCGTCATTACGTCCTCCAAAGCGCTGGCCGACTTATTCGAAAGCAGCCTTGAGTATACGAAGGACGCCAAAGCGGTGTCGAACTGGATCATGGGCGATCTGCTCGGCTACCTGAACAGCAACTCGCTGGAATTGTCCGACGTGAAGCTGACCGGACAAGGTCTCGGCGAGATGATCGGCCTGCTGGAGAAAGGCACCATCAGCTCCAAGATCGCCAAAACGGTATTTAAGGAAATGCTGCAAAGCGGCAAGCTGCCGCAGCAGATCGTTGAGGAGCAAGGGCTTGTGCAAATCAGCGACGAAGGGGCGATCATGGCGATCGTTCAAGAGGTCGTTGCGAACAACCCGGCCTCCGTGGAGGACTACAAAGCAGGCAAGGAGAAGGCCATTGGCTTCCTTGTCGGCCAAGTCATGAAGCAAAGTAAAGGGAAAGCAAACCCGGGGCTGGTCAACAAGCTTCTGGTGGAAGTACTGAAGGGCTAGGGGCAGCTGGTGATCAAGCGACTCACGCTAAGTGACACCGATATTGTGGAACAGCTCTGGAGCTTGCAGCATTCGGCTTACCGGCTGGAGGCTCAGGCTATTGGTCTGACGGAGATGCCGCCGCTGCCGGATACGTTTGACTCCATCCGCACGAGCAGCGATGTGTTTATCGGTGAGCTGTCGGAGGACGGGGAGCTGCTAGGGGCAATCGCGGTCCGCGATGAAATGCCCGGAAGTATGGAGATCACCCGATTGATGGTTCACCCAAACCATTTGCGTCAAGGAATTGGAGCCAAGCTGTTGCAGTATGTCCTGACCAACCATCTGGACAAGCAGGAGTTTACCGTAACGGCCAGTCCGCAGAACGCCCCTGCCGTTGCGCTGTACCGCAAGTTTGGCTTTCGTCCGGTGCGGTCCGTCCAATCTGCATCTGGCGTGAAATTGATGATATACCGACTGAATCAGTAAAGAGATTCAAGCACGCTTTCAAACCGGATGGCTAAGGTTTGAGGGCGTGCTTTTTGATTAATCAAGCACGGATACCGCAGGTTATGGAGGGACCAGTTCCTTCCACGTTACAGAATAAGTTCGTATCGGTTATGATTAAGGAAAAGAGAGATTCGCGTTGGATGAAGCCCAACAGAGATAGAAAGAGGTGGGGGAAATGACGCCGGATATGCTGCCGATCGGACAGCCGCCGATGCAAGGGCGCTCGAAAGGATACCAGCCCCGGCGACGCAAGCGCAAGCTGATTGCCGGTCTGCTGTCCGCCCTGTTTCCAGGGTTGGGGCATTTGTATTTGCGCAGTTATTTACGCGGCCTTTGCTTCATGTATTTTGTCTTGATCGATGCTTCGGCATTGATTTATTTCTCTTCTGTCCGCATGGCGATTAATGTGCCGCTGCTCATATGGCTTGGCTTGTTAATTCCCGCGGCTTATTTCTTTAGCATTTATGATGTCCTTCAATCCACGGATGCCCACAATGCCCGTCTGAAAAAAGAACTCGAAACGAGCCACCCCCCTTTCGCGGATACCCCGTCCGGCCGAAGCTTCAAGCAGGGCCTCGGAGCGGGAGTGCTGCTGATCGGGGGCGGCGCCGTTTTGATTGTGCTTCAGCTGAAGCCGTATTGGCTTCAGCTGCTGGTGCAATACGCCGGAGCTTATCTGGTCTCTGCGGCGCTGGCGATGGCTGCGTTGCTGCTGATCCTGCGCGAATCGAAACGTCTCTTCCTGCGCTCGGGACGTTTTACTACAGCTGTGGTTCTGCTGACGACAGCGGGATTTTTGCTGCATGATGCGATGAAGGATGGGGACGCGTTGCGGCTGTTGATCCGATGGTGGCCGTTGGTGTTCGTTTTGTGGGGAATCGAGCATATTATAATATTGGTCTGGAAACGAATGAGAGCCATGCAAGCCAGATTCCGGCCGCGTGTCGACGTGAAGGGGTTGCTCCTGTCCATGTTTATGGCCTTCTCGGTGTTCGCGATAACACAGCAGGACCAATACCTGCATTTATGGAACCGGGTCAGTCTGGATTTGACGGCCGCGGGGACAGAGTATAGCGCACAGGAAGGCTACCGCGTGGAGAAACCCCAATTGGATCTCCCCATCGACCTGGATACCGAACGGATCGTTTTTGATGGAATGAATGGGGATATCGAGGTGCGTAAGGCGGAGATCGACCATATTATTGTCCGCTATACGGTTTGGATCGATCAACTGGAGAATGAACCAGCCCGTAGAATTGCGGCAGTCACGTCCATCGAGGCCGATATAGGGAAGACACTGAATTTATCCGTTAAGGATAAGGCATACGGGGAGACTGGCCGCCGTCACCCGAAGGTGAACGTGACCCTGATTGTCCCGCAAAACCGGTTTTTAGATTTGGACATTTCCACCTCGAACGGGAAAATCACATTAACCGGTGTTCAGGCTATGAAGCAGGTGAAGCTGCAAACGGGGAATGGGAACTTACGGTTATGGGATGTGATAGGAGATGTTTCGGCCAAAACGTTAAACGGGGACGTCGAGCTGTATCGGATCTTTGGCGATGCCCAGATTGATACGCAAGGCGGGAATATCAAAGGCCGGGGGATTACGGGCAAGGCTTCCTTGTCCACTCTGGTAGGCGATATTACGTTAACCGAGGCACAGGATGGAATTCAAGTGCATACGAAGAACGGCAATATCCGGGTAGACGGCGTTCCGCTAGACCTGAAGGCCGAATCGCTTAACGGCAAAATCGAGATTACCTCCCGGCTGGTTGGCGGCGATTGGGACGTATACAGCGCGGTTGGCGAGCTGCGGGTCGAGCTTCCGGAGGAAGGGAACTACGAGCTTACGGGTTCGAGCGGATACGGAGATATTTTTACCGAGCTGCCCTTTGTGGTGGATCACAAGGAAATTCATGGTACGCTTGGAACCGGCGAGTTCAAGCTCAAGATCGATGGCAACAGTGATCTATATGTGAATAAAAGCTGAATCCCAGCGATACGTCTAGTTGCAGGCGTTGATCCTGCGTTGACAAAAGTTTTGACCTAACCGTACAATAATCTTACGGGCTTTTTTGCATAATGAACTATAAGGAATGAGCATTTAGAAGGCGGTGGACGAGATGACAACGCGCGTACAGCATGCCCTGGACCAACTGAAGAACAATGGAGTCCGCATTACGCCGCAGCGTCACGCCATACTTACGTATCTGATGGAATCGATGAGCCATCCGACCGCGGACGAGATTTACCGGTCCTTGGAGCCCCGCTTCCCGAACATGAGCGTAGCTACGGTATACAATAATCTGAAAATGTTGATTGAAGCCGGCATGGTCCGGGAGTTAACATATGGGGACAATTCGAGCCGTTTTGATGCGGACGTGTCCAATCATTATCATGTGATATGCGAGAAATGCGGAAAAATTGAGGATTTCATGTACCCCACTTTGGAAGAAGTCGAGCGCCAAGCGGAAGAAGCCACCGGTTTTGAGATTCACGGCCATCGGCTGGAACTGCATGGGGTATGTAAGGAGTGCCGTATGAAGCACTAAGGCAGTATTATCCTGTGAGAAGTAGATCAAACGTGTGGAATACCTTCGCGGATTCTTCACGTTTTTGTTTTTTTAGGTAACTTTCGGCGCACCTCATAAGTTTATTATTTAATAGGCGGAGATATCGATACGGAGGGTTTTCATTGAAGAGCAGAAGAGACATGGTTCAAAGGAAAAAGCGCGGCAGGAGAAGAACCAAATGGTTTTTCGGCCTGATTCTTATTATAGCAGGACTTTATTGGGCTCAATCGGAATGGCTGCCAAACCGCGAGCACGTTGATCCCGAATGGCTCGGCCGGGTGGATAAGCCTATTTTTGCAGATGGGCAATTGCTAAATGGCACCGGGATCGGATCGGGGGATAGCTTGAAGCTCCCGCTTCCGGTGATCCAACAGATCATCGACCCGACGATTCGGTATGAGGAAGACACCAAGTCGGTGATCTTAACGACGCCGCAGAAATTGGTTTTGCTCAAGGCCGACGAGAAGATCGCCAAAATCAATAATAAGCCGACGGAGCTGCGATTTGCCCCTGAGGAGAAAGACGGCGTTCTCTATCTCCCGGCACATCTGCTCCAGGAATTGTACGGAGCTGAGGTGCAGGAAGATACGGACTCCGGCGCTGTGCTGCTGTATCGGGCGGGAGAGAAGATTCTGCCGGCTGCGGTAGACTCCGGTTCCAGTAAAAAGGACAGCACCGTTCCCCTGCGAACGGGCCCTAGCATTCATCAGCCGATTCTGGCCGATATGCCGGAGGAGACTGCGCTGCGGATCCTGGAGACTCCCGATGATCAATGGTATTATGTACAGCTTAATAACGGGTATACCGGCTATGTTCAGAAAAAGGACGTGGTGCTAGGTGAGGAACGTTCCATCCCTGAACTCAAGTTGGAGTTATCCGCCGCCAAGCAGAAATGGCAGTCCAAAACGGTGAATATGACCTGGGAGGCAGTATACCAGGTGGCGCCAAAGCCTTCATCCATCGGCAAGCTGCCGGGTGTTAACGTTGTAAGCCCCACCTGGTTTTCCCTGGTGGACGGGAAAGGCAACGTGCAGAGCAAAGCGGACAGTGCCTATGTCAAATGGGCTCATGGTCAGGGAATGCAGGTTTGGGGCTTGTTCAACAACAGCTTTGATCCGGATTTAACCTCCAAGGCGTTGTCCAGCTTCGAGAACCGGCTGACGACCATCCTGCAAATGCTTCATTACGCGAAGTTGTACGATTTAGACGGCATTAACATCGATTACGAAAATGTCTACACCAAAGACGGGGAGAATCTCACCCAATTCATGCGCGAGCTGCGCCCATTGGCCGAGGAGCAGGGCTTGATCGTTTCGATCGACGTGACCCCCAAATCAAACAGTGAGATGTGGTCGGCCTTTTTGGATCGCCGGGCCTTGGCCCAAGCGGTCGATTACCTCGTATTGATGGCTTACGATGAGCATTGGGCGGCCAGTCCGGTGGCCGGTTCCGTCGCCTCATTGCCTTGGGTGCGCTCGTCGGTGACGCGGATTTTGGAAGAGGATGATGTGCCGCCGAGTAAGCTGATCTTGGGTATCCCGTTGTATACCCGGGTGTGGACGGAGACGGTGAAGGACGGCAAAACGGAGATCAAGTCCAAAGCAATTGGAATGGACAAGTCTCAGCAAATCATCGCAGAGAAGAAATTAAAGCCGCGCTTCTCTGAAGAAACGGAACAGAATTACGTGGAATATAAAGACAAAGAAGGATTGCAACGCATTTGGCTGGAGGACGCGGAATCGTTAAAGCGCCGTGTGGAAGTGGCCAAATCGATGAAACTGGCCGGCATCGCCACCTGGACGCGTGCATTTGCTTCCGAT
>NZ_JBLADV010000002.1:22500-382500 GCF_047200555.1 Paenibacillus sp. MB22_1 | reverse complement strand
AGCCTCGGTGGGACAGTCGTGGAGGTAGAGCACTGATTGGGTGCGGGGCCCGCCAAGGGTTACCAAGCTCAGTCAAACTCCGAATGCCATAGACTGAATAACCGGGAGTCAGACAGTGAGTGCTAAGATCCATTGTCAAAAGGGAAACAGCCCAGACCATCAGCTAAGGTCCCCAAGTGTGTGTTAAGTGGGAAAGGATGTGGAGTTGCACAGACAACCAGGATGTTGGCTTAGAAGCAGCCACCATTTAAAGAGTGCGTAATAGCTCACTGGTCGAGTGACTCTGCGCCGAAAATGTAACGGGGCTAAACACACCACCGAAGCTATGGCTTGATATGTATGTATCAGGGGTAGGGGGGCGTTGTGTATAGGTTGAAGTCAGACCGGAAGGACTGGTGGACAGTACACAAGTGAGAATGCCGGTATGAGTAACGAAAAGATCAGTGAGAATCTGATCCGCCGAAAGCCTAAGGGTTCCTGAGGAAGGTTCGTCCGCTCAGGGTAAGTCGGGACCTAAGGCGAGGCCGAAAGGCGTAGTCGAAGGACAACAGGTAGAAATTCCTGTACCACCGTAATCCGTTATGAGCGATGGGGTGACGCAGTAGGGTAGTGACGCGAGCTGATGGATGCTCGTCCAAGCAGTGAGGCTGGTGTGTAGGCAAATCCGCACACCGATAAGGCTAGGCTGTGATGGGGAGGGAAAATTTACAGTACCGAAGGTCATGATCTCACACTGCCAAGAAAAGCCTCTAGCCAGGAGAAGGTGCCCGTACCGCAAACCGACACAGGTAGGCGAGAAGAGAATTCTAAGGCGCGCGGAAGAACTCTCGTTAAGGAACTCGGCAAAATGACCCCGTAACTTCGGGAGAAGGGGTGCCTCGGTAGGGTGAATAGCCCGAGGGGGCCGCAGTGAAAAGGCCCAAGCGACTGTTTAGCAAAAACACAGGTCTGTGCGAAGCCGCAAGGCGAAGTATACGGGCTGACGCCTGCCCGGTGCTGGAAGGTTAAGGGGAGCGGTTAGGGTTTAGCCCGAAGCTGTGAACCGAAGCCCCAGTAAACGGCGGCCGTAACTATAACGGTCCTAAGGTAGCGAAATTCCTTGTCAGGTAAATTCTGACCCGCACGAATGGCGTAACGACTTGGGCGCTGTCTCAACGAGAGATCCGGTGAAATTTTAATACCTGTGAAGATGCAGGTTACCCGCGACAAGACGGAAAGACCCCATGGAGCTTTACTGCAGCTTGATATTGGACTTGGATACGATTTGTACAGGATAGGTGGGAGCCTAGGAAGCCGGAGCGCCAGCTTCGGTGGAGGCGCCGTTGGGATACCACCCTGATCGTATCTAGGTTCTAACCTGGTACCGTAATCCGGTACGGGGACAGTGTCAGGTGGGCAGTTTGACTGGGGCGGTCGCCTCCTAAAGAGTAACGGAGGCGCCCCAAGGTTCCCTCAGAATGGTTGGAAATCATTCGAAGAGTGCAAAGGCAGAAGGGAGCTTGACTGCGAGACTGACAAGTCGAGCAGGGACGAAAGTCGGGCTTAGTGATCCGGTGGTACCGCATGGAAGGGCCATCGCTCAACGGATAAAAGCTACCCTGGGGATAACAGGCTTATCTCCCCCAAGAGTCCACATCGACGGGGAGGTTTGGCACCTCGATGTCGGCTCATCGCATCCTGGGGCTGAAGTAGGTCCCAAGGGTTGGGCTGTTCGCCCATTAAAGCGGTACGCGAGCTGGGTTCAGAACGTCGTGAGACAGTTCGGTCCCTATCTGTCGTGGGCGTAGGAAATTTGAGAGGAGCTGTCCTTAGTACGAGAGGACCGGGATGGACGCACCGCTGGTGTACCAGTTGTTCCGCCAGGAGCACAGCTGGGTAGCTAAGTGCGGACGGGATAAGCGCTGAAAGCATCTAAGCGTGAAGCCCCCCTCAAGATGAGATTTCCCAATTTAGTAAGACCCCTTGAAGACGACAAGGTTGATAGGCCTGAGGTGGAAGTGCCGTAAGGCATGGAGCTGACAGGTACTAATCGGTCGAGGGCTTATCCAAAAAATAAAATGCAAATCTAGTTTCGTATCCAGTTTTCAAGGATTCAACCTTGAAAACTTCATAATGTTCCCTGATAGCTCAGTCGGTAGAGCACTCGACTGTTAATCGAGTTGTCACAGGTTCGAGTCCTGTTCGGGGAGTCAAAGTCCCAGGAAGTAGGTTATACTTCTGAGATACACTTCATAACTTCCTGGGATCCTATATCTGGAGAGGTGTCCGAGTTGGCCGAAGGAGCACGATTGGAAATCGTGTAGGCGTCACAAGCGTCTCGAGGGTTCGAATCCCTCTCTCTCCGCCATTATTATTCTTTCTACATGGCCCGTTGGTCAAGGGGTTAAGACACCTCCCTTTCACGGAGGTAACAGGGGTTCGAATCCCCTACGGGTCATTTCTTCCCTTCATGATTTCAAGTTGATTTTGCTGACTGACTTGATTTCTGAATGGGGGATCTGTTACAATATAACTTGTCCTTTCCCATGGAGGCTTAGCTCAGCTGGGAGAGCATCTGCCTTACAAGCAGAGGGTCGGGGGTTCGATCCCCTCAGCCTCCACCATAAAACTTCACTTTTTGGGGTGAAGTTGAGTCTCTGAAGTATATTCCGATTACTTTTCGGGGACCCCAAAATAAAATAGTATTATTGACGCGGGGTGGAGCAGCCCGGTAGCTCGTCGGGCTCATAACCCGAAGGCCGCAGGTTCAAATCCTGCCCCCGCAATTATCCTCTTTAAGAGGATGCAATCATTCTAGTGTGGAGCCGTGGTGTAGAGGCCTAACATGCCTGCCTGTCACGCAGGAGACCGCGGGTTCGAATCCCGTCGGCTCCGCCATTTAACTTCATATAAGGCTCGGTAGCTCAGTTGGTAGAGCAGAGGACTGAAAATCCTCGTGTCGGCGGTTCGATTCCGTCCCGAGCCACCATTCAACAATGTTGTTGAAGAGCCGGTGTAGCTCAATTGGTAGAGCAACTGACTTGTAATCAGTAGGTTTGGGGGTTCAAGTCCTCTCGCCGGCACCACGTGGAGGCTTAGCGAAGTGGCCAAACGCAGCAGACTGTAAATCTGTTCTCTTACGAGTTCGGTGGTTCGAATCCATCAGCCTCCACCAGTTTCCTAGGGGCATAGTTTAAAGGTAGAACAAAGGTCTCCAAAACCTTTGGTGTGGGTTCAATTCCTGCTGCCCCTGCCACATTTTTTCACTTGATAACTTTATATTATGGCGGTCGTGGCGAAGGGGTTAACGCACCGGATTGTGGCTCCGGCATTCGTGGGTTCAAGTCCCATCGATCGCCCCATTTCTTTCCAATCAAATATAGTGGGGATTAGCCAAGCGGTAAGGCAACGGACTTTGACTCCGTCATGCATAGGTTCGAATCCTATATCCCCAGTTTAAGCGGACGTGGCTCAGCGGTAGAGCATCGCCTTGCCAAGGCGAGGGTCGCGGGTTCGATTCCCGTCGTCCGCTCCATTCTATATTATGGCGCCATAGCCAAGTGGTAAGGCACAGCTCTGCAAAAGCTTTATCCCCAGTTCGAATCTGGGTGGCGCCTCCATTGATACTTCGCGGGAGTGGCGGAATCGGCAGACGCACAGGACTTAAAATCCTGCGGTAGGTGACTACCGTACCAGTTCAAGTCTGGTCTTCCGCACTTTTGATTAAAACTTTATATGTGCCGGTGTGGCGGAATGGCAGACGCGCTCGACTCAAAATCGAGTGGGGAGACCCGTGGAGGTTCGAGTCCTCTCACCGGTACCAACTGTGAAATTAAGCTCTTGGGATCAGGAATCCTAAGGGCTTTTTTATTGTTTAGGAAATTATGCTCGGTGGTGTAATCTGTGTCTACTATTCAGTCTAGCAGCAGAAAGTAGCGTTTTTTAGCCATGGTTGTACTTTATGAAGAGGCGACTTTGCTCGATATGCGTGTCGTCAAGTGAATAATAGACCGTTTTTCCAACCTTGCGCCGCTTAACAATTCTGAGGTTGCGCAAATATCGCAGTTGATGAGAAACGGCCGATTGACCCATTTCGAGGAGCACTGTCAGGTCGTGCACGCAAAGCTCCCTTTTTAGCAAGGCGCTGATGATTTTGACGCGCGTCGGATCGCTGAAAGCCTTAAACCAGTCGGCAAATTGAACCGCTGCTTGGTTATCGATAAGCTCCGCCTTGATAGCTTTTAAATCAACGAGTGTGCCCGAGCAGTTCGTATCACATTCTTTCGCTGTATTTATGGACTGTGTCATGGACTATCCCCTTCTGTAAGGCGTTTGCATCATTTTATCAAAAAAAGATTGGTTAAACGAAATTATTACAATTAAGCGACTGTTGTCATCACAATAACATATAAGGCTATAACGAGCAAAACGCTGAGCGAAACGGCGAGATACGCATTTTTGTTTTTTTGGAACAAGTAAAATATGGCGGCGATATATCCCAATGCAATAACAATATAAATAAAGATCATCGTATTTAGGCGGAGCTGAAGCTCCGCATTTTCATAACCTTGATGAATCATAGGGATTGCTTGTCCATAAGGAAGGGCCAAAGCATTTAGGTATTCGGGCGCAACCGCATTTGTCAAGTAAAGTCCGGACAGTACAATGACCAGCATCGCGAGCGTTGCTACGGGGTGGAACCATGACAGGAAGCGGCGCCAGGAGTGTACAGGTTTAAACTAACCTGCCACCAGCAATGTGCCGGACCAGATTGCAACCGCAAGAAAATGAAGCGTGTACGTAGGGCTTGCTGAACGAACAAAAAATCCTTATTCCACAAGGGATTTGAGCTACTTTTGTCGAATTTATCTGCAAGGAAAACATAGAAAATTGGCAAAAAACCTTGCAGATGGAGTGAGCGAACGTGTTCGTGCCGAATCGGGATATGGCAGATCTGTTGGAAAATTTCTACTTACCCTTTGGCGGGAAGCTTAATCCTGGGAATCGCTGGGTACAGCTTGCCGCACTCATCCCTTGGGATAAAGTGGAAGAGAAATACTTCCAATCCTTCTCATCGATCGGCATCGGTCAAAAAGCATATTCGGTTCGCATTGCACTCGGTGCCCTCATCATCAAGGAGCGCCTTGGTTTAAGTGATCGGGAGACCACGCTGCAGATCCAGGAAAATCCGTATTTGCAGTTTTTTCTCGGCTACAAGGAGTACGTGGACGCAGAGCCGTTTCATCATTCGCTTATGACGCATTTTCGGGAACGACTCAGCATCGAGATCCTTGCGGAGGTCAATGATTGGATTGCACAAGCGGCATTGAAAGCGGAACAAGAAGAAGCTGCAACATCTAAATCCAAGAAACCATCGAGACGAGACAACGATGACGACGACACCGGCGGTTCTCAGTTGACCATGATGGAGTCAGAGAAAGCTCTCACCATTCCCGAGGAAGTTCATGCCCCGGCTAAGAATCACCGCAACGCGACAAAACGGTTCCATGATTTGCCGCCCGCGTGCGAGCCGACAGCAAACGCCATGAATAAGGGAACCCTCATGCTGGACGCTACATGCGCACCTGCGGACATCAAATATCCAACGGATCTGGGGCTCTTGAATCATGCCCGAGAAATCCTCGAAGATATCATCGATGTGTTGCACCATCCCCATATCGGACAGATGGAAAAACCGCGAACCTACCGCAAGCAAGCCCGAAAAGCGTTCCTGGGCGTCTCCAAACAACGCAAAGCGTCAGGCAAAGTGATTCGAAAAGCCGTTAAGAAGCAACTCGGCTATGTGGGCAGAGATTTGCGAATCATTGAAGAACTCATAAAGCACACGCCGCTTGCGGTACTGTGCAAAAGACAATATCGCTTGCTTCTCGTGATCTCGGAGCTATACCGGCAGCAGCGTGACATGATGGAGAACAAGACGCATACCGTACCGGATCGCATTGTGAGCATCGAACAGCCGCATGTTCGTCCGATCGTCCGCGGCAAAGCCGGCGCTAACGTGGAATTCGGCGCTAAAATCGCCGCCAGTCTGGTTGATGGCTACGCCTGGATCGAAACGGCTGGGTGGGACAGCTTCAACGAGGCGACCACGCTGCAGGATTCGGTGGAAGCGTACAAACAGCGGTTCGGATATTTTCCCGCCGTCATTCTGGCCGACAAGATCTACCGCAATCGCGATAACCTGAACTACTGCAAGGAACGTGGGATTCGTCTTAGCGGACCGAAGCTTGGCAGGCCATCCAAAGAACAACGTGACGCCGATGATCGAAAGCAAGAGAAGCAAGACGCTGCACAGCGCAATGCGATCGAAGGAAAGTTCGGCGAAGGCAAACGCAAGTTGGGTTTGGGCCGAATTTGCGCCCGCGGTGCTCATACAAGTTTAACTGTCATCGCTATCCAGTTTCTGGTTATGAACCTGGAACGGCGACTGCGGGTTCTTTTTTTCTCTTTTTTCAGATTCATTGCGTTCCGTCCGATTTTTTGCATGAAAACTGCAAAGAAAATCACGGTCTAGGCTCATGCGTTGCGAGCAGCTTAAATTGATCTTGTTCAGCAAGCCCTACGTAATGAGCCCTATATTGCCGTACCAGGCGACAAGGTGGTGTTGAATTCCAGCCGAATTTGGCCGATTGCAGTGTTTACCACTTCATCCTGGATTGGGGAAGAAGAGGTCAGCTTGGTATGCGCCGAGGTAATCGTTGGAGAGACAAAGGTAAACATCGTAATAAAGAAAATACTTTTCTCATAAAAATATCGCTCCGATCATGTGTGATAAGTTCAGATTCTTTCGCGAATAATGAAGATGCGAATTAAATATCATTGACATACACCATAGGGCGTGATCTATATATCCCCATATGATCATATATGAATAAGCGTTCGTGTGTAAATTATCCTTTGGAGCCGAGGAAAGCTTAGGGAAGGAATAGTTGATGTAAGGCTCCCCGGCAAACCAGATTCACGTTGCACAGCGTGGAAAGGAAATGAATATATAAACCGTTTTTGGGGAAATTAATCCAAATAAATGATTAAGGTGATCTATCGTGTGGTCGACAATCACAGAATATATCCCCGACTGGCCGACTTTCATGCTGGCCGGGGTTACTCTGCTCATTCCTCTCCTCATTTTTGCGTTGCATCGCTGGTTTCGCTCGATTGTCACGGATAAGCACGGGCGCTCAAGGGAAGGATTAACGACAGACCGTGTTTTTCTGGAAACTCATAATAGTACGGATTCGCAGCTGTCCGGCGAATATGAAATCGATCTTATGCATCTTAAAGAAACGATCGGCCAAAATGACGACGTTCATTTTCGAGAATACGAACTCGCCGGGTTTGGTGCGCGAGCGGTACTGATCTTTGTTGACGGTATGCAAGATGAACAGTTGATTAATAGCCACATTATGCAAGTGCTTATGCTGAAGTCGGATAACAGTGCTCAGCAAGGGATGAAGTTTCCCCCGGAGGAGGGGTTAGTTTCCTACTTCAAACAAAACCTACTGCCGGTTACCGAACTAACGGAAGTCGTTGGCAAACGGGAACTCAGAGAATCGATTCTCGCAGGGTATACGGCTTTAATGGTTGAAGGAATGGCGTGCGCGCTGCTTGTGGGCACCCCCTGCGTTAAATCCAGGGCGATAACGGAGCCAACTTCGGAAGCGCTGCTGCGGGGGCCAAGATTGGGCTTTACCGAAATCCTGAGCGATAATACAGCGATGCTCCGGCTCCAAGGACGGACGGAACAAATGGAAATCAAGAAATACGTTGTCGGCAACGTAATCAAGCGGGATCTTGCGATTGTCTACATGAAAAACATTGTGAATCCGGAGTTGCTGCAGGAAGTGGAGCAACGCATCGCCAAGATCGATCTGGATTACATTGCCGAATCCGGCTATGTCGAGCAACTGATCGAAGACGACATCCTAAGTCCTTTTCAACAGGCGCAAAATACGGAACGTCCGGACCGGGTCATGAGCGCCTTGGTGGAGGGGAGAATCGCCTTACTCCTGGATGGAACCCCCTTTGCGCTCATTGTTCCGGTGACCTTCAGCATGCTGCTGCAGTCCCCGGAAGATTATTACGAACGATGGATGGCAGGGTCACTTTTACGGATGCTGCGTTTTGTTGCGGCATTTATGTCTCTCATAATTCCAGCGATGTATATTTCATTTATTTCTTTTCATCCCGGACTGATTCCGACGGAATTAGCCATTACGATTATCGAGGCACGCCAACGGGTTCCATTTCCGTCGTTGATCGAAGTATTAATCATGGAAGTTTCGATCGAAATTTTGCGGGAAGCGGGGGTTCGGCTGCCCAGGCCCATCGGCTCCGCGATGGGCATCGTCGGCGGTCTGATTATCGGAGAGGCCGCCGTTCAGGCGGGGATCGTTAGTCCGTTTCTGGTCATCGTCGTTTCGGTAACCGCCATCGCTTCCTTTTCGATTCCGATGTACAGTGCAGGAATCACATTGCGTATGTTGCGATTCGTAGGCATGTTTTTTGCAGCAGTACTGGGGATATTCGGTACGATATTGTTTTTTTTGCTGATTTGCAGCCATCTGACCAAGCTGGAAAGCTTCGGTGTGCCATATGTCACGCCCTTTTCGCCGATCCGTATCGGCGACTGGAAGGACTTGTTCGTCCGTGCGCCCTTGACATTAATGAAACGCAGACCCGAATTGTTGAAGACGGTCCGCAAACAACGCAGATCTTAAACCGAAAAGCCAGGAGGGGATCACTTGTTTATTCGTACCAACGACAAAATCACCTCATCGCAAGCGGTCATCTTTATGACCAACAGTGTTCTGGGAGCTGGCATTCTAACGTTGCCCCGGGATGTGACCGAAAAAATGCGTACCCCGGATTCCTGGCTGTCTGTATTGCTGGGAGGCGTCGTTGTGATGCTCGCGGTGCTGCTCATGGTCAAATTAAGCCAGCAGTTTCCGGGAAGCACGATTTTTGAGTTTTCTCAAAAAATTGTCGGGAAAGTGATGGGCAGTATAATGTCCCTCCTGATCACCGTTTATTTTCTGGTGTTGGCCGGATTTGAGATTCGCGCTCTGGCAGAGGTGGATATCTTTTTATTGCTGGAAGGTACCCCCATATGGGCTGTCATTATTCCGTTCATCTGGACGGCGGCCTATTTGATTTCTGGAGGAATCAACAGCATTGCCCGCTTGTGTCAAATTATTTTTCCTGTGAGTATCCTGATTTTGCTGCTTAGCTTATTTTTCAGCATGAGGATGTTTGATATCAATCACTTGCGGCCTTTTCTCGGTGAAGGATTGCCTCCGGTGTTCAATGGCTTGAAATCGACAATGCTTATTTTTGCGGGCGGTGAAGTCGTTTTGTATTTAGTTGGCCATATGGAGCACCCCGAGAAAGCGGTTAAGGCGATATTGGCTGGCTTGAGTATTCCGTTCGTTCTTTATTTTTGCGCCACCGTGATCGTCGTGGGAAGCATGTCGGTTGACGCCGTTCTAAGAAGCACCTGGCCGACGCTTGATCTTTTGCGAAGCTTTGAAGTCACCGGTTTGTTTTTTGAACGACTTGAATTTCCGTTTTTGGTCATCTGGTTAATGCAGATGTTTTGCAATTTCACTATCTTTTTCTTTACGACGGTCTTGGGCGTATCGAAAATAATGCGCATAAAATTCCCAACCGCGCTCTTTGCACTGATGCCGGTGGTTTTTATCGTCGCTCTTGTTCCCAAAAACATGAACGACTTATTTACGCTTGGCAGCGCCGTCGGAAACACCAGCATGATAATTTTCGCTTTAGTTACGATTCCGTTATCAACCGTATACCTAATTCGGAAGAAGGGACTCAAACCGAATGCGTAAGCGCCGTATTTTGTCGCTGTTTCTTGCCGCTGGCCTGCTTGCGTTGCAAACAGGTTGTTGGAGCAGTAAAGAAATTGAAGATTTAAGCTTGTATATCGGATTGGCCTTGGATGCGGGAGAACCGACGACCGTTGAACGGGAGCTGGAGAAACAAGGAGGAAATTATCCTAAGCGAAATCTGATTACGGCTACGATCCAGATCGTTCCGATGGGAAACTTCAGCAGCGACAAACAATCAGGGGGTCAAGGGAGGAAAAGCGAATTTCTGAATATGTCGGAAACCGGGGATTCTCTGTTTGAAATCATGCGGCAGTATTCGCTTCGCCTGAAGCGGGCGGTCATCGGCCAGCATTTGAAGGTGATCGTCGTATCTACTGAGTTGGTTCGTCAGCAGAGCATCGACAAACTGATGGATTTCGTGCTTCGCGATAACGATACACGCCCTAGCTGCATCGTATTATTGAGCAAAGGGAAGGCGAGAAAAACGCTGGAAATGACGCATTCCGGAGATCCCCCCGCTTTCAAGCTGAGGGACATGCTGCAAGAACGTTTTAGGACCGGCAAAATTATGAATGAGGTGAATCTGACCGAGTTGAATGAGAGGTTGGGCACCAAGCAGAGCTTTCTCCTGCAGGAGGTGTCTAAGTACGGTGGGGAAACGAAATTTACGGGAGCGGGGATAATCAAAGGGTCGACCGGCAAATGGATCGGCACATTGGATCAAACGGACGTGGAGAGCATTGCTTGGATTCAAGGCGATGTTGAAGGTGGGGTGATCAAAAGCTATGATTGGCGAAATGAAACGATCACTTACGAGGTTGAAGACGAGAAGACGCAAATCACCCCCCGGATCGAGGAAGGGCGGCTTTCGTTTCATGTCAAGATTGAATCGGAAGGGCGGTTAATCGAAAACTGGGATCTTGAGGAAGACCCCTCCAAAACCGAATTTTTGGAGAAAGCAAAGAAGATCTTCGAAAAAAGGCTAAACCAAATGCTCGAGACGACGATGCATAAAATGCAGTCAGAATATAAAACCGATGTGGCTGGGTTCGGCAACCGGTTGAGGATCACGCACCCTAAATACTGGAAGGAAGTCGAAAGCCATTGGGACGACGTTTTTAGCCGTACGCCGGTGACCTTTGACATCGACTTTACGATTACGGATTACGGTGCATCCAAGAAATGAACGACATCCTCGACAGCCCAAAGCAGGGCCAAAGGATCGATTGAATCCCCAACCGATTCTTTGGCCCTGCGATGTTGATTGTATCGGAAATTGTCGCCTTCGCTGAAGGTGTAGGTCACTTCTACGGAGCTGAATTCACCCGCAACGTCGCTGCTGACCATCCGAGATAAGCGTTCCCGGTGGAGACTTTGTAACGTCGGCACATCCAGCTGTTTTACTTTCCCGAAGTTTGGAAGCGCTTGTAATTTAGGCCAGCTGATCGTATTCTTGGACGCGGTTTCCACTGAGGATTGTGCCGATGCAGAGGTGGTACCTAAGGATAAGGACATGGTGCAGAATAAAATGAGACAAGTCATCGTTATTTTGCGAAACAAATGCGTTCACCTCGTATCCTCATATTAGGGCTCGTAGACAGGTTCCTTGAAGCGCTGAATCACAAATCCCCTCCTTTTTTTACGAAAGTGTAAAGAAAACGATAGAACGTGTATAATATGTTTAATATATCCAATAGTCAATGTCAAGCGAGTGAATGACTTGAAATAGATTGACGAAATGCTATAAATGATATAATGTAAATATATGGGGAGAAATAAGATAGGAGAAGTCTTATGCAAAACGAACGTAAACCGTTATATATGCAGATTCAACAGCACTTCAAAGAAATGATCCTGCAGGGCAAACTGCGGGAGAACGATAAGATCCCCTCGGAAAAAGAGTTAATGGAACAGTTCGACGTCAGCCGAATTACGGTAGCCAATGCCTTGATGCAGCTGGCGAAGGACGGCTGGATCTACCGGATCCCCGGGCGGGGAAGCTTCGTCAGCGAAGGCATCGGTGAGCTGCTGCAACGCCATCAAGGCTCTCTGGCGGAGGGGGGATCATGGCCCGTGCTGGACGGAAATGCGGGGGCGCCGGTCCATCATCTCGGAGCGTTAAACGGAGGGGTAGCTGACCCTTCGCTGGGAGGGATCGAAGCCGCATCCCATATTCCGGGGCGCACCACGATCGGGCTAATTATGCCGATGCTGGTAGACTATTTTGCCATTCGGCTGCTTCAAGGAATTAATAACATCCTTGAAGACAGTCCATACAGCCTGCAGATCGTCTTGACGTACAATTCCATTGACCGGGAGAAGGAAGCGATCAACGATCTGATTCGCAAAGGGGCCGCCGGGCTGATTATTTTCCCAAGTGATGCGGAAACGTACAATGAGGAAATTTTAGCCCTGAAGATGCGAGGTTACCCGTTTGTGCTCCTCGATCGGTATTTGCCGGGAGTAGCTACGAACTTGTCGCGCAGCGACGGCTTAATCGGCGGACAGCTTGCCGTTGACTATTTGTGGGGCCTGGGGCATCGCGACATCGCCATTTGCTCCGATTCGCCGTTGCCTACAATTACAGTGGAGGAACGGATTAACGGATATATGGAGGCGCTCAAACAGAAGGGAGCGATGATTAATCCGGCACTGATCCTCACCGATTTCAATGTGGATTACAGCGAGATCGACAAGAAGCACCCCTTGTACCGGTTTATCAAGAACCAGATTGCTACCGCTTATATCACACTGAACGGACGGCTTGGCCTGCACATCTACTCAATATGTAAAGAATTAGGGCTTCGGGTGCCGGAGGACATCTCGATCCTGACGTTTGATGATCCTTCGCCGGGGCTGCATGAATGGGGATTCTTCTCGCATATTTCGCAATCGGAAATCGAGATGGGAGAAGCCGCAGCCCGGATTTTGCGGGACATTCTCGAGAAGCCTGAGCTTAAGGATGCGGGGTATACTAAAGTCATCCTGGAGCCAAAATTAATTGAAAGTCAATCTACGGGACCCCTTGCAAAACGAGTAAAGTAAGTAGATTGACAGGGCACCTGCTTGCCCTTGCAAGCTAGGTGTCTTTTTTTATGCTAAATTAGCAATAAATGATATATCTAATTCTTGACATAAATGACATAGTAAAATATAGTTAATATTACAAATAGATAATACAACTTAGAACAAAAGCTTTATCAGTGCACTTCACAGTAAGGAGGGTTGCTTGGACGATGGAAACCGCGGGATTACAGAAGCGAAAAGCAACGCAGCGCAGGTTAGGGAAGCACAAAGATGCTTTGATCGCCGCCGTTATCCTCGTGCCGATGTTTTTGGCATGGTTGGTGGTTTCGGGTTTTCCCACTTTGTTCGGGTTCGTGTTAGGGTTCTTCGAATGGGTGGGGTTGGCAGATACACCTAATTTCATCTGGTTCGATAACTTCATCAGCTTCTTTCAAAACCCGGTGTACACGGATGCATTGTGGAGGTCGATCTGGCTGGGCGGACTGGTCACGGTCATTACGCTGGGAGCAGGCTTTTTTGCTGCACTGCTGATGAACCTGCCGCTGTTCGGCAAAGGGTTTTATCGTTCCATTTGGTACATCCCCGCCATCACGGCAACGGTTGCGACCACGCAAGTATTCAACATTTTTCTGGATTCGAACAATGGGGTCATCAACAACCTGCTGAAAGCGATGGGCAAGGAACCGATCGTATGGCAGTACTCCGTCGGATGGGGCATTTTCTGGATTGTGGTCTATTCAGTCTGGAAAGGGGTAGGCGGTGCAGCCTTAATCTGGTTGGCCGGTCTGCAATCCGTGGATTTGTCCTTGTACGAGGCGGCGGAAATCGATGGTGCGGGACGGTGGCATAAGCTGCGGTATGTCACGTTGCCAGGGTTAAAACCCATCGCGACGTATATCGTCATTACGAACTTGATCGCAGCGATCCAGATTTACGAGCAGGTATTATTCATCACGAACGGCGGGCCTTACGGGCAAACCGAAGTGCTGGTGTTCCGTATTTACCGGGACGGCTTCTGGGACTTCAATTTGGGGATGGCTGGCGCTTCCTCACTGATCATGGCCTTGATCGTTATTGTTGTGACTGTGCTGTACTACAACTGGTCAACGAAATCCGATCGTCGGACAAGCATTCCGATCAAGCCCGTCAAACCCGCGAAAAAGGAGGCGCTCCCACATGCCCAGTCCACTGAACGCTAAAGTTAGCAAACAGTTTAAGCCCGTTCATTTACTGGGACATCTCATTCTTCTTGGCGTTGGGCTCATTTTGCTGTACCCGTTGATCTTTATGGTGCTTGCCGGTTTTTTCACCAAGACGGAATTCTCCTCAACGGTGTTAGGCATCTTCCCGCTTCCTAAAGCGCCAACGCTGGAGAACTTCAAGGCGCTGATCGCTGGGTCCACGGATGCTGCAGTAGCCACTTATATGAAGAACTCGCTGATTCGTACAGCTTACAACACGTTTTGGGCAATTTTGACTTCATTTTTGGCTGGATACGTGTTCGCGCGGCTGCGGTTTAAAGGGCGGGATACGATCTTCCTGATCATGCTTGCCACCCAGATGATTCCCGGGACGCTGGCGATCATTCCGACTTACCTTGAATTTGCCCGCTTCCCGTTTGCCGGGGGAAACGA
The DNA here is from genome assembly GCF_047200555.1 of Paenibacillus sp. MB22_1. Lineage (NCBI taxonomy): Bacteria > Bacillati > Bacillota > Bacilli > Caryophanales > Paenibacillaceae > Paenibacillus > Paenibacillus sp. MB22_1. The sequence goes on along the minus strand of NZ_JBLADV010000002.1, from coordinate 367,994 downwards.
TATCTTTACCGGCGGAACCGGTATTCTGAACTCCTGGTGGGTTTACTTGATCGGTGGGCCTAGCATCAATATTATGGGGACGTTTCTGGTGAAGCAGTCGCTGGAAAAGGTGCCGCTGGAAATCGACGAAGCCGCTATTGTGGATGGGGCCGGGACGATCCGGTTGATCTTCCAGATTCTATTCCCGCTGCAGCTGCCGATTATGGCGTTTATCGCGATCACGACAGCGCTGGGAACGTGGAACGATTTTATTACACCGTTCTTCTATACAACGGACGACAGTTTGCAAACGCTTCCTGCGGCGATCACGCGGATTTCCTCCGTTGGGGCAAGCCCGGGTGCCGTGATCAACTATCCGATGATTATTACCCTGAGCCTTGGCATCACGATTCCTGCGCTGCTGATCTTTGCCTTCTTCCAGAAGTATATTGTGCAGGGCCTGGCGAACACAGGTATCAAAGGTTAGGAAGGCCGGGAACTCATTTCAATGTAGAAGGTGCACTGCGGTCCGTTATGGATCGAACCGATGAAAACAGTTCAACACCCGTATTGAAAACTTGACTTAATGGACACTCACGCTGAATAAAATGACTTTTGGAGGGGTTCAAGCATGTTGTTGAAAAAGATGCATGTCATGTTTCTATCGCTGTTGCTCATCGCCTTGTTAGCAGGTTGCGGATCTGGGGGCGGCAACACAGGTGGCAATCAAGCCGCGAACACCCCGGGAACCAGCCAGAATGGGGCTTCGGGAAATGAAGGTTCGTCGTCAACTGAAGGCGCTACCATTACCGTATTAAATGAAGGAGCCGTAGCGATTGGCGTCGGGGTGCTGAGCGAGCTGCTGGAGAAAAGCAAGGAAAAAACGATCGCCGACGAGACGCTGAATCCCCGGATTACAGAGGAGGATTACAACTATACGCCTGGTCAGCCGCTGAAAAAAGCCGGCGTCTTCCCGTACTATTATCAATCGATTATCAACGAGAAAATGAAAAGCAAAAACATTACGGTCAAAACCGAGGACTGGGGTTGGGGCGAACCGCTGATCCAGAAGCAAACAGCGGGATTCCTGGCGAAAAACATGCCCGACATCATCGTTGGGGAAACACAAATGCCTGGGTTTGCCCAACAGGGATTGCTTGAGCCGTTCCCGGACGACATGGCCCAAGAAATTCGCGAAAAAGTAGCCCCGGCAGCCTGGAAGCCGATGGAGTATGACGGCAAAATTTACGGTTTTGCCTCGCAACCTGGCGTTAGCAGCTTGTTCTGGAACAAGAAGCTGGTGCAGGAGGCAGGCCTGGATCCGGACAAAGCGCCAGCAACCTGGGATGAGCTGTTGGCTAACGTGAAGAAGGTAACGGAAGCAGGCAAAGGGAAGTTCTACGGCGGCGGGGTCTATGCCGGGCCGAATGCCGGCGGGTATTTGCGGTATGGTACCTTGCTTGTTATCAATGGCGGAGGATTTGCGGATGATCAAGGCCAACCTGTCTTTAACTCCGATGCCAACGTAGAAACGGTACAGTTCTTGAAAGAGCTTAACGCCAACCATCCGGCTGGATTGATGGTGAACACTACTGAAGGAACGTATTTCGACGCGTTTAAAAAAGGACAAATCGCATATCTGATCGATGGACCGTGGCGTGCGATCGAGAGCTCGCAAATCGGAATCGATTACGGAATGTCGCAAATTCCGCTGTCCCCGAATGGCAAAGCCGGCAATATCACCATCGGCGCCGCGTTCCATGCCGTACCGAAGGATGCAAAGAACAAGGAAGCTGCATTTGAGTATATCCGCGCGATGTACAGCGAGGAGATCCAACAACTGATCGCCGATACAGGCGTCCGGTCTCCTGTACTGAAATCGGTGGCTGAGACCGATGCATATAAAGAGGCGCATCCGGAAATGTATCAGCACTATCTGGCGATGGCCGGCAATGTGCAAGGGTTGCCAACGTTTAAGAATTCAGACTCCAAGGTATGGCAAATCTTTGGTGAAGCCGTGACGAAAGCGTTAATGACCAAGGAGGATATCAAGTCTATTCTGGATGACGCTCAGAAGAAAGCGGAGGCCTATACCAAGTAAATTATATTGAAAGAGTGATGCAGCATGCCGTATGAAACGAACCACATTATGATCCAAAAGGCAAAGCAAAGGCTTGCCAAACTGCAGGATTACATTTACCGCCCGATTGCCGGGCTTGAGGTTGAAGCTTGGGTAACGAAAGAGCCGGTCCCTTACGCCGAGCGAATGAGCGGCCGGCACATACGGCTTCAGCCCGGGGATAAATGGGGAGAGCTGTGGGATTGCGCCTGGTTTCATTTTCAAGGGACCGTACCGGAAACGGCCGCTGGCCAAAAAGTCGTTCTGTTGATCGATATTAATGGAGAATTATGTCTCGTGGATGAAGCGGGAACCCCGCGACAAGGCTTAACGAACGTTAGCTCCGAATTCGACTACAGCCTAGGTCGGCCTGGTAAGCGGGTGGTGGACGTCAGCGCTGCCGCCCGAGGCGGGGAAACGATCAATCTGTGGGGAGACGGCGGCTGCAATGACCTATTTGGACATTATCGCAGCGGAACGCTGAAGGAAGCGGACATCGCTATTTGCCATGAGGAAGCCCGGCAACTGGCCTACGATCTGGAAGTGTTAATCGAGCTGGTTGAGCAGCTGCCGGATTCCAGCGCCAGAAAAGCCCAGGTCCTGCAATCCGTCTACGAGGCAGCTCTTCAGCTGTCGGAGATCAATGAGGAATCGGTACGCTTGGCGAAAGCGCATGTGGCCCGCGAATTGGCGAAGAAAGGCGGGGATTCCGTCCTGACGATCAGCGCCATCGGCCATGCGCATATCGACCTGGCCTGGCTGTGGCCGATCCGCGAAACGATCCGCAAAGGAGCCCGGACTTTCTCTACGGCGCTGCGGAACATGGAGAAGTATCCGAGTTACGTCTTTGGCGCAAGCCAGCCGCAGCTGTACCAGTGGATGAAGGAGCACTATCCGCAGCTGTACGCCGAAGTGAAGGAGCGGGTCTGCGAAGGACGCTGGGAAGCGCAAGGCGCGATGTGGGTCGAACCGGATACGAACATCTCCGGCGGCGAAGCATTAGTGCGGCAAATCCTGTATGGCAAGCGATTCTTCCGTGAGGAGTTCGGCAAGGACATGAAGGTGCTGTGGCTGCCTGACGTCTTTGGGTATACGGGCAGTCTGCCGCAGCTGCTGAAGAAGTCCGGCGTCGACTATATGATGACGCAGAAACTCTCCTGGAGCACCTACAATACGCATCCGCACCACAGCTTCCTGTGGGAAGGCATTGACGGGACGAAGGTGCTGACGCACCTGCCGCCGGAGGATACCTATAACAGCCCAGCGGCCCCGCGATCGCTGACCAAGATCGAGCGGGACTATCTCGATCGGAACGTCTCGGAGCATGCGCTGATGCTGTTTGGGATCGGCGACGGCGGCGGTGGACCAGGAGAAGAGCACCTGGAGCGGCTTGAGCGGGAGGTGAACCTGCTGGGACTCCCGCCGGTCGTTCAGGAGCCTGCGATCACCTTCTTCAAGCGGCTGGAACAAGAGGCTTCGCGGTTCCAAACGTACCGCGGTGAGTTGTATCTGGAGAAGCACCAAGGGACATTAACCACGCAGGCGCGCAACAAGTGGTATAACCGCAAGCTGGAAAAAGCACTGCGTGAGCTTGAATTCGCGGCTTCGCTGCAGATTGCCCTGGGCGAAAGCCCTGCAGAGTACCCTGCCGCCCGGTTGGAGAAGATCTGGAAGGAAGTGCTCTTATACCAATTCCATGATATTTTGCCAGGATCTTCGATCACCCGGGTGTACGACGAGTCGCTGGAGCGCTACGCTCAGCTGCTGGAGGAAGTCCAAACGATGATTGCGGAAGCTTATGGACGAATCGCTGGGCGGTCCGGAGCTGCCGCCGGTGAAATTGTTCTGTTCAATTCCTTGCCTTGGGACCGGCAGGAATGGGTAGAGATCGGCGGAAGCTGGAAGTATGTGCAAGTGCCGGCGATGAGCTGGCGCAAGCTCACGGAGGCTGCGGCAGAACCATCGGCTTCGGAACAAGCATTGATTGCCGAGGACTTCCGGCTGGAGAATGAACGGCTTGCGGTTCGGTTTGCCGAGAACGGCAGCATCGTGTCGCTGTACGATAAGGCCGCCGGACGGGAAGCGGTTCAGCCGGGCGCTGAGGCCAACGTATTTACCGTCTACCATGATGACGGCGATGCCTGGGATTTCCCGCGCGACTATCGCGATACGATTGCTGGAACGATGACGCTGGAAAGCCGACGCGCTTACGTTTCGGGGCCGCAGGCGGTTGTTGAGCAGGTTTACCGCTTTTGGGAATCGACGTTAAAGCAAACGATCCGCTTGCTGCAAGGTGATGGTCTGCTGCGCTTCGATACGGAAGCTGATTGGCGAGAAACGGGTAAAATGCTCCGGGTTGCTTTCCCGGTGGCCGTTGTGAGCGATCAGGTGAACTGCGAAATTCAGTTTGGGGTGTTAAAGCGGCCGACGACGCGGAATAATGCGATCGAATTTGCCCGCGACGAAATCTGCGCTCACCATTATCTCGATCTGTCGCAGCCGGATTATGGCGTGGCGCTGCTCAACGACAGCAAATACGGGCACAGCGTGGAAGGCAACGTGCTGGATTTGAACCTGCTGCGCAGCCCGGGATATCCGGATCCGCAGGCCGATCGGGCGGAGCATCGCTTCACTTATGCTTTGTACCCGCATGCGGGCGACTTTATCCAAGCCGGCGTATACCGCAAAGGCTATGAGCTGAACATTCCGATTGCATCCGCAGCGGCCATCCCGGTGACGCCTCAAGGCGGCGGGAAGTCTGACAGCAGTTCCTTGCACGGGAAAGCTTTCCTTACGATCGATCATCCTAACGTGATGGTGGAAGCGGTGAAGAAGGCCGAGGACAGCGATCATCTGATCGTTCGTCTGTACGAAACGGCAGGAGCTGGGGCGGATGGAGAGCTGAGCTTTGGGCCGGCTTGCCGAACCATTGAAGAGGTGAATCTGCTGGAGGAGCCGATCGGGCTGCTAGCAGAAAATACGGATCGGATTCGCTTGCAATTTACACCGTTTGAGATCAAATCGATTCGCGTTCAGTTGGCTGAATGATGGATAGAGTGTAGAGGTTATAAGTTAGCTGTGAATGAGGTTGGCTGTGAACGAACTCTAAGTTACAAGGGAGGGCTTAGGCGTGACGGGAAGAGCACGGGCGGAAGAACGGACCGGATTTCAGGAAAGCGGCGCTTATCATGCGGCCTATGATCTGCAGACGGATTTTGTGATGGTGTACGGCATTGGGGAGTCGATGCCTCAGCGCATTCGCGAATGGGCGGAGCGGGGCTACCATGTGCATCTCATGACCGGGGTGTCCTGGGGCGGTTACCAGGACTATCTGAACGGCCGTGTTGACGGCCGCTCCCATTGGGACGAAGCCCAGAAATATCAAGACGGCGAGACGATCATCCACGGAACCTCGGTGGATATTCCCTACATGGTGCCAACCATCAGCTATGCGAATTTTCTCATCGAGCGGATTCGGCCGGCTGTGGATGCCGGTGTGGAGGCCATTCACCTGGAGGAACCGGAATTCTGGGTGGAAGGCGGATACTCTGAGGCATTCCAGCGTGAATGGCGCAATTACTATAACGAGCCTTGGCAACCGCCCCATACTTCGGAGGACGCGCAATTCCGCGCCTCCAAGCTGAAGGCTTATCTGTACACGCGTTGTTTGGACCGTATCTGCTCGGCGTTGAAGGAATATTCGCTGGTCCGGTATAATCGACCGCTGCGTTTTTTTGTACCCACCCACAGCTTGATTAACTACACCCAATGGCGGATCGTCAGTCCGGAATCCCGGCTGCTCGACTTGCCGGCGATTGACGGTTATATCGCCCAAATTTGGACGGGGACATCACGCACCGCGAACGTATACGAAGGGAAACGTGCGGAGCGGACATTCGAGACGGCGTTCCTGGAATATGGCATCATGCAGGAACTGGTGCGCGGGACGCACCGCCGCATGTGGTTCCTGCACGATCCGATCGAGGACGATCCGACACGGACGTGGATCGATTACCGCGAGAACTACACGAAGACGCTGATCGCTTCGCTGCTGCATCCGGCGGTTTCGCGCTATGAGGTTGCCCCTTGGCCGCGGCGGATCTTTCAGGGCCAATATCCTTCCGCGGACGGCAACGGCAAAGAGGGGATTCCGTCCGATTACGCGACCGTGCTGCTGAACGTAATGCATACGCTCGGGAATATGGACCAGGAGGAGGTCCAGGTGTACGGCAATACCGCCGTCACCGGCGTGCTTCTGGCCGATTCAGCCATGTTCCAGCGGAAACGGATTGGGACGCAAACGTCCGGTTTTATGCAAAAATACGACGGGACGAACGAGGTGGAGTTGACCGATGATTCGGCGGTGGAGTTGCTGAACTTCTCGCCTTTTTATGGGCTGACGCTGCCGCTTGTCAAGCATGGGCTGCCGGTACGGCCGGTCCAGCTTGATAACGTTCGGCGGTTCCCGGGATATTTGGATGACTACCGCGTGCTGGTTTTAAGCTATGAATTTATGAAGCCGGAATTCCCGGATTTGCATAACGCTTTGGCCCAATGGGTGCGGGAAGGCGGAGCGTTGATTTACGTTGGAGACGACAGTGATCCGTATCACCGGGTACGGGAATGGTGGAATCAGGGACGGCGACGCTACGATTCTCCTCGGGCTCATCTATTCGAATGTCTCGGCTTGCCAAGCGCGGCCGGGGCAGCAGCAGAAGGCATCACCCGAGTTGGCGCTGGGTTAGTCAGCTACTTGCCGTTGCGGCCGAATCGGATCGCGGAGAGTGCAGAGGCGGCGGAACGCTATCGCGCCGCAGTACGGGAAGCGATGGAGCTGCTGGGTAGCGGGGAAGCGCCTGCGGCGGCGGGGGATTCACCCGCAGCGCAGACAGCTGCTGAAGGCTCCGCAGAAGGAAAGCCGGCTCCAGCAGACGCGCTCCGTTGGGAACCAGTCAACTATTTTCATCTCCGCCGCGGTCCGTATGTGATCGCTTCCGTCATGACCGAGTCAGTCAGCGATGCGCCGCTGGAGCTCGAAGGACTTTTCGCTGACTTGCTTGATCCCGGTTTGCCGGTCAAAGAGCAAGTTGCGGTGCAACCCGGACGCCAGGCCTTACTTTATGATTTAGCATACACCGGGCCGGGCAGCCACAGCACCGACTCCGAACCCGGCTCCAAAGTGATTGCTGCATCCTCCCGGATTGAGGATTATCGCGAGGATGAAACCGCCATTACGTTTACGGCCAAGGGGCCTCGACCGCTGCAGGCCGTGGCGCGGATTCGCTGTGAAGCGAGACCAACGGCGGTGACGGCAGAAGTGTTGGGACCGCAGCAGGAAGACGGCTCTGCTTCGGCGCCAATCATCTCCCTGCAGTTCGAATGGGACGCGAAGTCACACACGTTGCTCCTTCATTACGAGCATGGAGATGGAGGAACCCGCATCACCGTGACGAAATAGGAAACGAAGTTTAACAGATAAAAAGTGATTTAACAAATCGCGAGATCCAGATAGGAGGCAGATTACAAATGAACACAAAATTGCGTCCACCGGCAGTACCTTTGGTCACCGTTGATCCCTTTTTCAGCGTCTGGTCGATGGCTGATCGTCTGACCGACGATTTCACTCGCCATTGGACCGGGCGTCGGCAGGCGTTCACCGGCCTGGTGTATATCGACGGCGTAGCCTGGCGGTTTGCCGGACGCGTCGAGTCTAACCCGGAACGGTATTATACAGAGCCGGAGGCGATGAACCAAACCGGACTTGAAGTCACGCCGCTCTCCACCCGCTATCAGTTCGAGGCGGGAGGAGTTGCGCTGGACGTGACCTTTACAAGTCCGCTGCTGCCGGACGATCTGGAGCTGCTGTCGCGGCCGGCTTCCTATGTCGCTTTCCGCGTGCGTTCCCTCGACGGGAAGCCCCACCAAGTGCGGGTCTATGTCGACGTAACCGGGGAATGGTGCGTTAATGAAACCGATCAGGCGATTACTTGGCAACAAGAGGTGCAGGGAGACCTCACCGTACTGCAGGTCCGACATGTCGAGCAGAACCCGCTCCATAGCTCCGGCGATGACCAGCGGATCGATTGGGGCACTTTCATGCTGGCCGTCAAGCAGACGCCGGATGTAGAGACCTATCTGGATCAGGCACAGATTCGCAAGCAATTCGTTCGGGAAGGTGAAATTCGCCTGAAGGAAGGTTCGACTCCGCTTTCTCAACCACAGCCCGTTCGCGAGGCCGAGCTCGCTATGGCTTCGGTGTGGAATGTCGGTGAAGTGACCGGAACGGACGAGAAGACGCACTTAATCGTTCTTGCCTATGACGACGTATATGCGATTGAGTATTTTGGTCAGCCTTTGGAGGCGTATTGGAGAAAAGACGGGAAAACCTTCTCGACCCTGCTCAGCGAAGCGTTTCGGGATTATCCGGACGTTCTTGCACGCTGCGATTCCTTTGATGCCAAGCTGCGCGAGGACGCAATCCGCGCCGGCGGGGAGAAATATGCCGATATCCTGTCCTTATCCTACCGGCAGGCGATTGCAGCGCATAAACTGGTCCTTGATCCTGAGGGACAGGTGCTGTTCATGTCGAAGGAATGCTTCAGTAACGGCTGTATTGCCACGGTGGACGTGAGCTACCCTTCAATTCCGCTGTTCTTGCTGTACCAGCCGGAGCTGGTCCGAGGCATGATGCGTCCGATCTTCAAATACGCCGCCAGCGACGCCTGGACGTTTGAATTTGCTCCGCATGACGTGGGTCAATATCCGCTGGCCAACGGTCAGGTTTACGGCGAGAACAAGCTGGAGGGGCAAATGCCGGTGGAGGAGTGCGGCAATATGCTGGTCATGGCGGCCGCAGTTACGCTGGCTGACGGGAATACAAGCTTCGTTCAGGAGCATCGTGAGTTGCTCGCCCAATGGTCCAACTATCTGGTGAAGCATGGGCTTGATCCGGAGCATCAATTGTGTACCGACGATTTCGCAGGGCATCTGGCACGCAATGCGAACCTGTCAGCGAAAGCCGTGATGGGCGTTGCCAGCTATGGGCTGTTATGCGAACTGCTGGGCGATCAGGAACAAGCGGAGCGTTACCGCAAAGCCTCTGCCGAAATGGCGCGCCAGTGGGAAGTGCTCGCCGCCGATCCGAGCGATGAGAACCATACACTGCTCGCCTTTGGTCAGCCGGGGACCTGGAGTCTAAAATATAACCTCGTCTGGGACGGCATCTTCGGAACTGGCTTGTTCAATCAGGAAATCATCCGCCGTGAAGTGGCATGGTATCAGAAGAAACAGGAACGGTATGGCACACCGCTGGATAATCGGGCAGCCTATACGAAGGCCGACTGGCTCGTCTGGGCGGGGGCGCTCGCGGAGACGCGCGAAGACTTCCAGCGGATCGTTGAGCCGCTCTGGGTATTCCTGAACGAGACGCCGGACCGCGTACCGTTCACGGATTGGTACGACACGAAGACGGCGCGGCAGATCGGCTTTCAGCATCGGACGGTAGTTGGCGGCTTGTTCATCAAGCTGCTGAAAGATCGTGGATGGGATCGTGCGTAGTATTTGAATCTATTCGATATTTCGAATAAAATTTGCCAGTTCACACCGAAAAAAGCGATTCTATTCGATATTTCAGATAGAATCTTGGTTTTGGGCCGACTTCGACGCAAATCTATTCGAAATTTTATACACATTCCGCAGAAATCGCCGCTTTCGGCGATTTCTGTTCGTTTTTTCATATAGATTCGATTATGATAGTCTGAGAGAGTACTTATCCGAAAGGAGTGTTCATCTTGGGTCATATCATTCCGGAAATGACGTTAAATGACGGTTTGAAGCTGCCGGTGGTCGGGCTGGGAACCTACACGCTCCGTGGCAGCGAAGGTGTGCAGTCAATCGTTCACGCGATCCGCTCCGGCTATCGTTTGCTGGATTCCGCGTATAACTACGAGAACGAGGGAACGGTTGGTGAGGCGGTAAGGCGTTCTGCGGTACCGAGGGAAGAGCTGATCATCACGTCCAAGCTGCCCGGGCGTTACCACACGTACGATAAAGCGGTCAAGGCGATCCAGGAATCGTTGTACCGGGCGCAGCTGGATTACTACGATCTGTATTTGATTCATTGGCCCAATCCGATTCAAGGGCATTACGTGGAAGCGTGGCAAGCTCTAATCGACGCCCGAAAATGGGGGCTGATCCGCTCCATCGGCGTCAGCAATTTCTTGCCGGACCACCTGGACCGCCTGATCGAGCAAACGGGCGTGACGCCAAGCGTAAACCAGATTGAGCTGCATCCGTTCTTTAATCAGGCCGAGCAGCGCAAATATCATGAAGCGCACGGAATCGTCACGGAATCCTGGAGCCCGCTGGCCCATGGCAATGAGGTGTTGCAGCATGAGACGCTCCGGCAAATCGCCGAACGGCATGGCAAGTCGGTGTCCCAAATTATTTTGCGTTGGCATTATCAGCTGGGCGCTGTATCCATCCCGAAATCGGCCTCTGCAGCTCGGCAGATCGAGAACCTCACGATCTTTGACTTTACATTGGACGAGGAAGAGATGAAGCAGATCAATGGCTTATCCCGTCCGGACGGGCGGATTAGAAACCAGGATCCTGCCGTTTACGAAGAATTTTAATATTTACGCGTACCCCCGAAAACGAACGAGCCGCAGGAGTAAATTCCTGCGGCTCATTTCGTTAGTTCCTTGGAAGAAACGTAATTTCACTCTCGCGGTCGCATTGATGGACGATGGAAATCAAGCGGGACCGCTCCAACCGATGGCATTGGAATTCCAAAATGCCCATCCCTTCCTCGTCCCCGGGTGCTTCGGGATCCAGCCGATAAACGGCCGAACGGTTCAGATATCGAAGCAGCTCCCCCTGGATGGCGGCGCAATGCCGGCTCTTAATCCGCACCGTTAGGGTGAAGATCCCACCTTGGACCGGAAGTTTGACGGCTTCGAAGGCGGACAGGTAGGCGATAACCGAATAGAGGGCCTGCAGAAAGCCAAAATGAAAGCCCGCACCGATCAGGATCAGACAGTTCAGCATCAGCAAGATCCGCTCCGGGGACAATCTGCCATATTGGAGCTGCTTCACGGCTTTCTCCGCAACGTCCAGCGCCCCTCCAAAACGCAGGGCTAAACCAAGCCCAAGTCCCAGTGATAATCCCCCGATCAGCGCTGCCAGCAGCGGCTCGTCAATCAGGGAAGGATAAGGATGGAGCACAAGCGTCCCCAATGAAAATACCAATACGCCCAGCACTGTGAAGATCCCGTAGGACCAGTTGATATTTTTACGATATAGAAAGAGCAAGGGCAGATTCAACAAGAACAAGAACAATCCAAGCCGCATCTCCGTCTTTAACGCCAACAATGCGGATAATCCGGTCATTCCTCCAACGACAATGCTATGGGGCATCAAGAACAGCTCTAAGCCGACCGATGCAAGCAATGCGCCGGCGATGACGCCGGCAGCATGGCCAAACGTCGGAATTAGTGTCTTGAAGCCGCCGCGGGTCTTCCGGGAGGAATGAATTCTTAACTGGTGTTTCAAACCGACCCCTCCTTACTGGATAAACCCATCATCAAGGGCAGGCGGTTCTTATACCAAGCAACGGATAGATCGCGGACGGTAGATCATCGGATCGCCGCGATCAGGGCGAAGGACAAACCGCCTTCAGCACGAGATGATCCAATGAATTATTTTCCGCTTAATAGGATCTGTCTGATTTGCTGTTGATGGAGCCGTTCGCCAAGCACGACCACCGTCGCCTCGGAGGTCAGCATCAGATCAGGTCCGGGATTGATGTGTTTCTTGTGGTTCTTCTCGATTACGGCGATGATCGTCGCTCCAGAACGCTGACGAATTTTCAACTCGCCGATGGTTTTGCCAATCGCTTTATAGTTCGAATCTAATTTATACCACTCAATGATCAGATCGCCTAAAGCCACTTCAATGTTCTCCATTGCTGTTGGCTTATATGCCGCACCGCTAATAATGGCAGAGACGTATCGCGCTTCATCGTCATTTAAAGTTACCATAGAGACACTGTTGTCTGGATCATCCTCGTCGAAATGAGATAATTCGCGCCGTCCATCATTATGAATAACGATCGAGAGTTTGTCGCCGCTGCGGGCCTGGACCACGAATTGTTTACCGATTCCTGGCAGATCTGTTTCTTTGAGATTCATTTGAGTCAAGCCTCCAGTTTTTAGAGTCATTTTCCATTTTGGGTATTACCTGAATCCGTGACGCTTTGTATTGCTCGATTGAAAATCTGGTTGTTATTGTAAAATGTGCGATTTTTGACGCTGACAAACTGTTTAATGAGATCGCACTCTGATGGAGCGCATGATCAAACAGACCTTGGCTGACAAGGCCTTATTGACCCCTATAACATTCCATCCTGTCAGGTAAAGGCACAGTAAATACGACGGATAACGGGAAACCACGGACTGTTGCAGCCGAAATTGAATCGAATACCTCGCGCATGTCGAACCAATCTTGCCGCCATGTAAATAATATTCTGGATAACCGTACGAATACGGCGACGCTGCACGTTGTTTCGAATCGGCGAGTCATGCTCACGCAGACTCTCCTGGCCGATGATTCGAAGAAGGTTATAGGCAAACAAGCCGGCATGCAGTACGAGATCATTCGTTGCGAATTTTCCTGCAGGCAGACGCTCCAAATCCAAATCGGTTTTGATTTCGCTGTGGAATTGCTCACTTGTCCCATGATCGCGGTAAAGCTCAATCACTCGTGACGGGGCACAGCGAAGCGACGTCCAATAGACGCTCACTTCAATTTCCGGGAACAGCAACACTTGTCCATCCCGATCAATCGTTCGATGAATGACGTGGAACACTTGGCGAAGGGGGCGGTCGAATCCCTTTTCGCGAAATTCTATCGCGCCGATATATTCGACTTTTCCTTCGCGCTGCTGGCAGGCGATTCCCGTCGTTTCCGCAATGCGCAGCCACATTTCCTTCGGTTCTCTGCGGAGATTGGCCTTGATGATATAGTCGGCTTTCTCGCGATGACAAACATGCAAATTTTCGGCGCTGTCGTTTCCAGCGTCCATGCGAATGAGCAGCGGCAGGTCCGTTGCACGTTTGGCGTATGCGATGCTCTGTTCTAAAAATGCGGCTGTTCCCTTCTGGCAATGCACACTGCCCTCACGCAGTTCCACATTAACGCCATAGCCTTCTTGGCCCAGGTAGGCAAAGATGGGAGCATAGCCGTCAGTCCCTTTGTAAGTACGAGATACGCCTTCTTTCTTTGTGCCGGAATTGTCGAAAGGAGATACGTCGATATCCAGCGGCGCATAAGCCTTTTCACCTGCTGTCAGCCCTGTTAATGGAGCCTTTACCTTGCGAATGAGATCAGCGGATTCCTCAAGTAAAATCCGGTTCCATTCCGGCGTCTGTGCTGCGGCGTCAAGACGCTGGCGAAGAGTCGGGCTGGAGGGGACTTTTTGGAGCTGAAGGCAGATTGTGAATACATCGTCTTTTCGAAACGGCTCAATATGGTCAAAGTCGCTCTTGCCTTGGCAGAGCAGGCCCAGATAGCTCTTCATGACATCGGCGTGGGAATGAATCGGTGTTTTCATACTTTTGATCTTTGTATGATTCAGGCGCTTTCTAAGTCCAGTATGCGCAAGCAAAGCGCCAACGGTTGCAAGACCGGCGTGAGTAGAGAGAATTAACTCTTTCGAGCGGACAAATTGGATCTTCATAGAGCACCTCTCAGGTGAAATTGGAAAAGTTATGATTTTCTTTTAATTTCTTTACCGGAGGTGCTTTTTCCTTCAATTATCTTTAATTTTCAAAGAACCTTTATCACGGATTCAGGTATTACAAAATGAGCCTCATGCGATTTCGTTTTAAAAAAAACGTGTAGGTCATGCAGGAGACTGGATCAAAAAACGATACAACTTCGGTTAAGCCACGAACATGCTCGTAAATTTGATGGGCATAAGCAGACGCCGCTTTAACAGCAGGCAGAATAACGGTCGGAAACACGCCCATGGCGCCAGCAGCATAAAGCTGATCAAGGCCGGGACGGCATCCAGTTGATGCGGGGTTCTGTCGATAAACAGCTTGCCGTAAGACGGTGTACTATTGAGGCGAAGTGATACCTTGTTCTGCACATGGCCATAATCGGTCTCAAGCGTCTCTTCCCCACGAGACTCTGCATGAACGGGGGATGAAATAAAGGAAGGGAGGGACAACGCCAGGACCAACGTCAATACCACCACAGCTAACCAACGAAGCCTTAGTTGTTGCGTTGTCATGCGTAATCCCTCCCCTCGACATCTATTTACTTATCTTAAGGATAACATATCGGCGTCATTCTTTCCAAAGCTATACAGCGTTCTTTTCATTATTGACAGATTGCTGAATAAGAATTATTATAAACTGTATATTTGTCAATAGCGTTCAAGAATATTTTAGCAAACAGTTAATTTAATTGACTGGGTTGAAAAGATAAATTCTTGACCAGAGATTTAAGGAATCAGGTAGACTTTTCAAAAGCGTGAAGAAGCTAGTTGAAAGTAAACCGGCAATTTTCTGGAATTCGTGGCGTTAAGACCGCGGAACCCGAAGTTGTCGGTTTTTTATTTTAAGATTTTATTGAAAGGAACGTTGTATGTGCTAATTCCAACTCTTTTTTTGGGATTTATTGGAATGTCATTGTTGAGCGGTTTTGTGATAACCTGTCTCAAAGCTCCGTTAAATTATATTCCCTTTCACCTTGGAATCTTGTCACTTCCTCCTGTCATTGGGCTTCTGTCGCTGGTCTTATCATCTGCAGGCGTAAGCTGCGGTCCGTGGTACTTTGATCGCTTGTCCTGGCTAATGGCATGGTTTGTAACCACGATCAGCTTTTTTGTTCAGAAGTACTCCATGCGCTACTTGCTTGCGGACCAATCTTATCGTAAATACTTTGCCCTGTTGACGATCACTGCAGCAGCTGCTTCGGTCACCTGGCTGAGTAACGACTTTCGCTTGTTATTGGCAGGTTGGGGGGTGACTTTGTGGGGACTAACCGGGCTTATCGGGTTGAGGAAAGAATGGCCTGCCACAAGACACGCAGCGGCGTTAAGCGGTAAGCTCTTGGGAGCAAGTTGGATATTGTTGTCGGTCACGGTATTATGGATTGCCTACAGAACAGGAATTTGGGAGTTTTCGTTGCTTTCGCAAAGTAGCTTGGATGAGCTTCATGCATCAGAGAGATTATTCTTGAATATGCTGCTTTTTATTTCAGTTATGATTCCGGCAGCGCAGTGGCCGTTTCAGCGATGGTTGCTGGACTCGGCTGTTGCGCCAACGCCAATATCCGCAGTAATGCATGCAGGGATTGTGAATGGCGGTGGAATATTCTTGACTCGATTGGCTCCGCTGGCCACTGAACATAGTCAGCTGATTCTTCTGATTACTTCGAGCCTTTCTGTGTTGCTGGGAACCGGATTTATGTTGGTTCAGGTCGATTACAAGCGGCAACTGGTAGGTTCCACTATAGCACAGATGGGCTTTATGCTGGTTCAATGTGCATTAGGCTCCTATTGGGCGGCTATTGCTCACGCAGTACTGCATGGTTTGTTTAAGGCGACACTATTTTTGCAATCCGGTTCGGTGGCGAAACCTAAAGACAGTGTTCCTCATGCTTCCAAGTCCCCGGCAAGTTTATGGATCATTGCTGGAGGAGCTATAAGTCTTGTAGGAGGAACAGGAATCTGGATCAGTTCACATGTGGAGTCCTATCAAGTGATCAGCGCTGTAATTTTTGGCCTATCCGCATTTATATCCTGGATGCAAGTTGTAGCTTCCGGACGCGGCTGGATCAGCAAGATAACGGGTATGATACTGGTTGCTGGAACCGCGGTCTTGTTTAATGTAATTCACAAAGCATTTAAACAGATGTTGCATCCTGCGTTGCCTGAAGGTACAACATTGTCTGTGACAATTGCATTTATTTTCCTGCTCGTTATTGTGATGTGCAATCTGCTTTTTGCATGGTTTATTCGCAATCGAACACTACCGGTTTCCGTTATTGTTTATCTTTGGCTTTTGCGGTTAAGCGAACCGCAAAACAATGCGGTCGAAGTCCGTACCAGGAGACCTATTTCAACCTCAGTCGGAAGGAGGACGCAATATTGATGAATACAGTTACTACATTTGACCAGTCGTCTAATTCAGACAAACAATTATATTTTTCTCGCTTGAAAATAAATGGATTTGTCCAGTCGGCCCTGAAAGTTATAGTTCCGCTTGATCCGATTCACAGATTTGCGGCGCGCAGTCCGTGGGCTGGGCTAGAAGAGCAATCATTTGAGCAAACGGCTCGTCAGCAAATGCAAATATGCGGGATTGATATCTTTCCTAGTGAAGCAATATTGTGTCAAGCTAGAAATCAAGGCGAAATTCGGGAGGAGGTTATCGAAAAACTGTTGCAGAAATGGCTTGATATGCAGTTTCTAGAGTTGCCCAGAAAGGCGGCAGAGCAGTTTTGTCGTGCCGCACTTAAGCTGGACCAACCACCTGAGGCATTGTTAGAAGCGCCAGAGTTATCAGCTTTGGTCCAAAAAGTAAAACGAACCGGGTTCCGTATTTCGGAAAGCGATGCAGTTCAAACATACACCAGACGTTTGGAACAACAGTTAGGTATCGATCTGGCTAGCCACCTGGATCGCTACCTAATTAAATGGTGTAAATTATTTTTGGACGAATCACAAGCTTCCTGGTCGATGCCGTTTCGCGAAAAAGGATTTTACAGCGCATGGAAAAAAATCATTTGGTATGAACCGGGTTTGACGAAAGAAATGCGCAAGCTTCTGAAATTTTTGCCCGAAACTTCCGAAGAGACACTTTCGGCCGCTTTGTCTGCTTTAAATATTCCTGAATCCATGACAGAAGACTATCTGAGGGCACATTTGCTTGCCTTGCCTGGCTGGGCAGGTGCGATGTTGTGGCGTTCACAGCACAACAGCCAACCCAATACATTGATGACGGACTATTTGGCAGTGCGGATTTGGATGGAATGGGCTTTGCTTCAATCTTATCTTCCAATGCTGAAGCCTGAAAAAGAAGTTCATGTGTCTGTTAAGCCCTTATTAGCCGAGGCTATTCATTGGGCAGGAATGCCGTTGGACTTATGGTCAGGGTTATCGGTCGAAGAAATCAAAGCGCGAATTATGCTGGCATACCGTTTTGATCATTTTGCCAAAAAGCACCTGTTATTGGAAGCGTGGGAAGAAACCTTTGAACATGGTATAAGAGAAATAATAATTTCTGAAGGATTAACCATTGAGCAAAATACAGTACCCGTTTCAGCTCAATTTGTATTCTGTATCGATGTTCGGTCAGAACCTTTGCGACGGAAAATTGAACAATCTGGGCCATTCGAAACTCTGGGAACAGCAGGCTTCTTTGGCTTGCCGATCGAGAAGAATGAGCTTGGGTCCATTCATACTCATTCTTCCTTGCCAGTAATTAGCAAACCTGAATTAAGGGTTGTTGAAATTTCAACTGAATCAGAGACGGATAAGTATCAGCGAAGGAAACAACTATTCAGTTCCATTCACAATGCTCTCCAGACAATGAAGCAAAATCTCTTGACCAGCTTGTTGATGCCGGAGATCTTCGCCCCTTGGTTCAGCATGCAGTTGTTTTTCCGCAGCATCCTGCCTCGGGCAACGGGGAGAGTGACCCGCAAAGCTCAAGAAGCATGGATGAGCAAGCCTGAAACTGATTTTGAAATCTATCACCGATCTGAATGGCCTGACAGGCTTACGTGTGAGGAGAAGACAAGTTATGTAAAGCAGGCCTTAGTTTCTATGGGACTTACTGAACAATTTGCTCCGCTGGTTGTCTTCTGCGGTCATGGAAGCAGGAGCGCCAATAACCCGTATGCCTCCGCACTGGACTGCGGAGCTTGCGGAGGGGCTTCGGGAGGCTTCAATGCGCGTCTACTGGCAAAGTTATGCAATGAAAGAGAAATTAGGAATGCACTAGCAGCAACGGGGATATTGATTCCGGAGTATACGACTTTTGCTGCCGCCGAACATGTCACCACAGTGGATGAGATAAACTGGTTGTATATGCCCGATCTTTCAAAAGAAGCTCATAGAGCGTTAATTCGTGTCCAAAGCGTGCTGCCGGATATCAGCGAACAGGTTAAAACTGAAAGGATAAGAAAGCTGCCCAATATTCATCTGATTTCAAATGATCCTAAAGCGGCAGCAGAACGTTTGGCGGAAGATTGGAGCGAGTTGCGTCCGGAATGGGGATTGGCAGGCAATGCCGCAATAATTATAGGAGAACGCAAGCTTACAATGAACAGTGATCTGGATGGGAGAGTATTTCTTCATAATTATCAGTGGCAAAAGGATACAAACGGAGCGATACTTGAAAGCATTATTGCAGGGCCTGTTCAGGTAGCGCAATGGATCAATTTGCAGTATTATGCGTCTGCGGTTGTACCACACTACTATGGAAGCGGCGACAAAGCCACACAGACAGTAACTTCCGGTATTGGCGTCATGCAGGGGAATGCCAGCGATTTATTATCTGGTCTTCCCTGGCAAACCGTCATGCGGACAGAGGGGGAATTATATCATACTCCATTAAGATTGCTTGTAGTCGTTCAGGCGCCTGAAGAATACGTGGATCGATTGTTGAGGAATGTTCCAGAATTCCGTCAAAAGATACGAAACCGTTGGTTACGTCTGGCATCCATTGATTCGGAAGGACATTGGAAAAGCTGGTCGTTATAAGAAGAGGAGGAGAATTCTTGGATAAAACCAAAGGAACGCTGGAAGCGGAAATAAGTAAAGCGTTGACCAATTGGGAAAAAAGTTATCTCGGGCGGGGGTCTGTTTTTGTCAAGTCAGATATCTTGAGGGATATGATTATTGTTACCATGCAAAAAGTTCTGACTCCTGCCGAATATTCGTTGTGTCAGGATAAAGAAGGCCTGCTGCATGTGAAGACGAATCGAAATCGTCTGGTTGAATCCGGTGTTGAAGATTTGAAAAAAATTATTTGAATATCAAGTTAGCTCCGCTAAGGTCAAGATATGAGTTTCTGGTAGGTGATGGTGTCGGTTGAAACACAGGCTGTCAGCAGTCGATTGAACAACTGGCCTTCAAACCGTCTGCGGTTGGTGCGGAAGCAAAATTCATCCAAATACGCTTGCAGGTGCTTGGGAGCCAGACCATGATAGGTGCCGCCAATAAACGCTTTGGCATTGGAAATCATCGTGTGCAGCCATTTCAGATGATCGGGGTTTTCCTTGACGTTAAACTCGAGCGGCTGGTGATCGTAACCTTCCTCCGCGAGCTTGCGATACGAGCGGTACGCATCGCTGCTGATGGTGGCACCGGGCTCGATATGGTGCCGGGCAAAATCGACCAGCGTCTTGCCTTTGACATTCGGAATGACCTTCATTTTCACATATTTCGGCGCTCCTTTTCTGTCCAGCGATACGGCTGCCAGTACAGGGGTTTGTTCCGTGCCGCGACCGCGTTTGCCGCCTTCGGTCGGCGCCCCAAAGAACGCGTCATCCAGTTCGACCAAACCGGCCAGTTGGTAGTGGGCATCGCGATCTCCCATGGCTTTGCGAATCTTGTGAAGCATTAACCATGCTGTGGGGTAGGAGATTTCCAGTTCGCGCGAAAGGAAAACCGCGGAAACGCCGCGTTTATCGTGCGCCACAAGGAAAATCGCCCAGAACCAGGTCAGCAGCGGCGTATGGGATTTATGCATAATGGTGCCGGCGGTAACCGAAGCCTGATACTTGCAGCGCGTGCATTGATACAGCTTACGGCTTTCCAGAAAGTAGAACGCATCGTGCTCGCATTTGGGGCAACAGAAGCCGTTCGGCCAGCGAATCTGAAACAGATGCTCGCGGCATGCGTCTTCCGAATGAAATTTCTCTTGAAATCTCTTTAACGTCATCGCTTCTTGTTGTGCCATGCCAACCACTCCCGAACACTCGTTTGCACCTAGTATATCAAACAAATGTTCGTATGTGAAGGATTTGCTGAGGCAACTTGATATTCAAAAAAAATTATCCTGGATATCACCGGTCTGGAAGTGTTGAGCTTCTTCACTGATGTCAGCACCCAGACCGGTGAGCGAGTGATGTTGTTCAAGCTTGCAAGCAATTTGGAGAAACTTGTTTCAAACCGCTCGAAGGAGGTGATTCGATGGATATAAACCAACAAAAAATACTGCTGTTGACAGGAATTAACCAAAAAATTGAATCCGAGATATATGAAGTGATTCGGACTAAACCGGAAGGCATAGTGACGTTGCATGCTGCAGGTCCATTGATTGTTCATCAGTACGGCGATTTAATGCGGACCATACTATTACTAGTATATAGTGAAGGTATCAAAGACATTTATGTGGTCGGGGTACATGAGCAGCATTATAATATTGATGATGCCCCGAATTTATACGATCACCTTTACAGGAACTTGGAATTTAGAGATAAACTGCAAGTAATAGATTATTTATTCAGCAGTAACCAGATCGAATTCCCCAATATCAGCTTGAAGGAATGGCTGGCAGGCGGCAAATTTGTGCATGAGAGCGTACACCGAAGTGTTGAAATGCTGCGCAATCATCCATTAATGCCTTCAGACGTCAGGATTTACGGTTTATTCCAGAATGAAGGCAGGGAAATTGTTCAGTTTCCATCCGTGTTGTAAATCCGTATCGTATTATTTGTATCGTTGATCAATTTCAAACTTGCCATTGCGGTGGCGATCAGCGTATTTGGCTTATCCGAAATTCCCACAGCAAACTCCCCATTCGGCATAGTCGATCGGTCGTGCTCAAACTGATTAGAGACTTCGTTTCGCTATGCCTGTAAGCGCATGATGCAAAAGCAACTGGTTTTCTCAAACTTCACATGGATAATCAGAGTGCCCCTTAAGGCAGAGGAAAAACTATCTGCATTAGCTTGCGGGGGCATGAGAAACTCCTTCTTAAAATTAAGTGGATGATCCCTTACGCCAGCACCGGACCTTGATCTTATGGACTTTCATTCAGGATAATGAACCTGAATTTCGAAAGCGCATAAGATCAGTGCAAGATGCTAAAGCAATGGCGACTTAAGATGTAAAAATGTAGGAGTTTTCCATGCCCAGTGGAGACAGAAGCTTGCAACAGATGGTCTTTCCCCCTCCCCAATGAAGAGGCAGTCCATATTTCCATGTAAAATTTTGCTGATCATCACTCTAACTGCGCCACTCGAACCTCGATTCGTTTCCAGACATGACGGCTGGGAAAGTCCTTCGCAAGCTTTAGTATGACAGAGCGGCCATGCCGAATGAGCGTCGCGGCGCAATAAAAGAACTCCAGACGGAACCGGGCAATCGTATAGCCTTGATGGACTGGCTCACAGCAGTTACGTTTGAAGCGCTCGAACAAATTGTAGGCAAGCAGCTTGATCAGCAGATCCAGACCATTGGCTTTAAAATCACCTGTCGCAATGCGATCGATGGAAAACCCGTTCTTAGCTTCCTTGATGTAATTTTCCATGCAGCAGCGTTGGTTGTAGAAGCGCCACAAATCGATCGGTTCCCAATCCAGATTGGTCACGATCGCTTCGTATTGCCAATCTTCGTCAAACACGATGCGGCTCTGGTCGTCAACGCACACTTGCGCCTTACGAATGACCGCTACGCGGGGGGACCTTTTCCAAGACGTTGCTTTGTAAATCAAGGTGATGCCTTCGATGATCCAGTCCTCGTCAACATAACGTGTCCAGTAGCGGCAAGTCCCGACTTCAGCCGCCAGTCGCTTGGTCCATTTGAGTTTGCCGACATAGCCGATGCGGTGCTGCTCCCACAAGCTGTAAAAATCTTCACCACCAAAACCTTTGTCGAACCTTGCGTACTTCACCTTGTGTTCTCCAATCAGGCCAAACGTTTGATTTAAGAATTCGGTGGCATCGGTGGAGGAATGCGTATTTCCCGGTCGAAGCACGGCGTTCAAGCTAAGCCGGCTCTGACCTTCAAAAGCGAGCAGGGGATGATAGCTTTTGCGTCCGGGCTTATGCGGATTCGTGCCCTTGGCCGCGTTGGACTGATCGCCGTACACGGTCTCCACCGTGGAATCCAGATCGAGAATCAGCTCAGGTGGCAAGCAGGGTCGAATGATCTCTTGATTCAGCCTCCGCAGTTCGTTATCCAGAGAGGGACAGGAACGCCCAAGCCGGATCAATTCCTTGTACAGCAGACTGTAATGCGGGCAGCGTCCGCCGAGAAAGCGCCTCAGCAGCACATCGCCTCCGGCAGTTTGATTTTTTCGAGAAAAGCCAGGAAGATTTTGATGCCGCCGAAGCTCGAAGCGATACGTTCGAAATTCAGGTTGAATACTTCAGAAATCGGGGATTCTCTTCTGGAAATCATGCGGCAGTATTCTCTTCGATTGGAGCGGGCAGTCATTGGCCATCATTTAAAGGTGATTGTAGTATCCACCACCTTGGTTCGAAACCAAAGTATTGACAAGCTGATGGATTTCGTGCTTCGAGATAACGATATACGGCCTAGTTGTATCGTGCTTTTAAGCAAAAAGTTGGCGAGGGAAACATTAGAGACGGGACATCCTGGAGAAGTCCCGGCCTTCATATTGAGAGATACTCCTCGTGGGCGCTTTAGAACCAGCAAAATCATGAAAGAAGTGAATCTGACTGAGCTGAATGAAAGGTTAGGATCCAAGCAGAGCTTCCTTTTGCAGGAGGTGTCTAAACGCGGAGACGAAATACTGTTTACGGGCGCCGGGATTATTAAAGGGGCTACTGGCAAATGGATCGGTACATTGGATCAAACAGACGTAGAAAGCATTGCCTGGATTCAAGGCGATATTGAAGGGGGGCATTAAAACCTATGATTGACGCAATGAACCACTAACCTACGAAATTGAAAGCGAGAAATCCCGAATTATTCCTCAGATTGAAGAAGGTCGCCTTTCCTTTTATGTCACGATTGAATCGAAAGGCCGTTTAATTGAAAATTGGGATATTGAAGAAGATCCCTCCAAACCGGAATTTTTGGATAGGGCGAAAAAAGCTTCTGAAAATAGGCTAAACCAGATGATCAATGCGACAATGCAGAAGATACAGTCAAAATATAAAACGGATGTGGCTGGATTTGGTGATAGCTTGAGGATTGCGAATCCTAAATATTGGAGGAGGGTTGAAAATCATTGGGACGACGTCTTTAGCCAAACACCTGTGACTTTTGAGATTAAGTTATCGATCACGGATTATGGTGCCTCAAAACAATGAACCAGGCTACCCTTATTTAGAAATCGTCGAGCATTACAGCTGAGCACACTCGATGACTTTCTCTCAATAGTTGGCTTTCAAAGTCCGATCTGTTATTGCAGTTGATTGGAGATTATGAGTACTACTTTTAGGAAATATGAACCCGATGTTGTTTTCGTGTATAATGTGATTTAAATCAATAAACCTTTGGAATAACCTTGCATAAGGAGGATTTTATGTTCAAAATAATGGATTGCTGATGATACAGCGTTTATGAGGATGATGCTGAAAGAGATTGTAAAGGAAAGTGGTTTTGAAGTAATAGCGGAAGCTGAGAATGGCAAAGAGGCTGTTCAATATTTCACAATGTCCTGATCTGAATTCTACTTTACATCAAGGGGAAATCTATTATTTATGAAAAATCTATTCATTCGTTTTAACCGTATACAGAACAAGATTGGGCTTGGCTTTCTCGTGGTTGTCATTTTTTTTGTCTTTGCTCTTATCAGCGTAATTCAACAACTATCTTCTTTTGAGAGAGAGACGCGATTGATTACGGATCATGACATGCAGGTACATAGTCTTGCCCAGTCCATCGAGAAGGATTTGGTGGATATGGAAACTGGTCAAAGAGGATTTGTTATAACCGGTGAAAACAAATATCTGGAACCTTACACCAATGGCAAAGTTAACTGGCAGAGGCATTATGATGCCCTCT
Organism: Paenibacillus sp. MB22_1; assembly: GCF_047200555.1. Taxonomy (NCBI): domain Bacteria; kingdom Bacillati; phylum Bacillota; class Bacilli; order Caryophanales; family Paenibacillaceae; genus Paenibacillus; species Paenibacillus sp. MB22_1. The sequence goes on along the minus strand of NZ_JBLADV010000002.1, from coordinate 343,896 downwards.
ATCAGCTTGTTGCAGATAATCCTGACCAACAAGAGAATTTGAAAGCTATTCGTGAAAATGTCGAACACTGGATTCAAAGCTCAGGCGAGGAAGCAATTACATTAAAAAAGGCCAATGACAACAAAGGCATTCAGCAGTTTTTTCAGAACGACCCGGGGAAAGAGGCTATGGATTCCATACGTGAGCAGCTTTCGTCATTTCGTTCCATGGAAAAGCAGCTTACGATGAAGAGAGTAGCGGATCTTGAAAAGAAAAATGGTCAACTCCGGTTACAACTGTACGGTTCTTTCTTTATAATTCTCATCGTATCTGTAATCTCTGCCATCTTTACAGGTACACTAACAACCAAGAACGTACGTAAAGTAGAAAAAGCGATTGCTGAAATCGCTTCTTCCGGTGGCAACCTGACAAAACGAATTACAGTAAAAACCAAAGATGAAACAAAAGATTTGGCGGATCAAACCAATTTAATGTTATCCAGTCTCCAAAATATGATCACTGATATACAAGGCAACACTCTGGAATTGGAACGATCCTCATCCATATTGAAGGCTGGTGCAGAAGAGGGAGCCAATTCCGCCGATCAAATATCTGAATCAGTTAGACGCGTAGCGCAGGGGGCAGAGCACCAAGTCTCACAGGCGCAAGAGATGTCTGCGATCTTGCAACAAATGGTATCTGGACTGGAACAGGTTGCTGTGACGTCAGTCGATGCTTCCAAACTTGCTAAACGAGCACAATCCGTCGCTACGAGAAGTGCCGGTGAGATGCGTGATACTGCGAAAAAAATAAGCAAGATGGAAGAAACATTTTCCGACATTCAAGCTTCAGCTCTAGAACTGGCATCGTTGTCCGAGAAAATACGGGATGTCGTTACATATATTCAGGAGGTCTCCACCCAGACCAATTTGCTGTCACTGAACGCTGCTATTGAGGCGGCGCGCGCTGGCGATCAAGGCCAAGGTTTTGCCGTCGTAGCCGGAGAAATCCGCAAACTGGCAGATCAGGCGGCGTATTCGACTCGTGAAATTCATGAAACTATCGAAGTGATGTTAAACGGAATAAACGGACTGGTCCAAAAGCTAGAAGAGAACAGTCGTGGCGTCAAGGACGGGATTCAAGCCATGTTGAAAGCTGGAGATTCTTTCCAGACTATTACGAACGAAGTGGACAGTTTGAGTGTTCAAGTTATGGATGTTGCTTCTTCTGTGGGGCAAATGTCTGTCGGGAGCAAAGCGATCGAAGGTTCTATTAGAGAGATCACGAGGATTACTGAAGAGACCGCCTCGTTCGCTGAAGAGGTCTCAGCTATGACTGAAGAGCAGGCGGCCACAAGTCGTGAAATGTTCCAAACCGCTCTCCAGCTTAACGAAATGTCAGATTCCCTGAAAGCGTTAGTTGGAAGATTTAAAGTCTGAGTGCAAGTCCCGATTTCCTTGTCTTAAGGAGAACGGGACTTTTTTAGGTGTAAATGAAAGCTTCTTGAAACTGTATAGACTGGAGTTGACATGAATTCTGCCGCTTTCATTACCACTCCACCTCCGGTTGAACGGATACGGATATTTTAGTTGAAGACGTATTGCAGAAGGACAACGTCTTCGAAAACACAATTATCTTCTGGAATGGTGACCAGGCTTTAACTTGTATCTTCCTGTATTAGTTAATTGGACATGGATACTTACATTTCGTAACGCATCCTGATGCAAAACAAAATGATGTTTGGTCTCCATCCGATGCCATAACTCGGGATGGTGTCGATACAGCGGTTCTGCCAAATTGTAGATATCGACCTCACGCATAAAGCCCTTAAGGTAAGTCAGACGAATTTGCCTTTCCATTTTTTTCTTTGCAAGGTCGAGTAATTCTTCTTCGGATATATTCTGATGTAAACACGAAGACCTTGAACTGACGGTAGAATTCGCACTTTTGGCTTCTCCATGACGAGAACAGCTACTGACTGGGTCCCACGTTCGAGATAAAGTGGCGAACGAACCATCTTTTTATACATCCAGGGGAATCCTTTTCCGACGCATACAGGGGCTTCCTTCGTCTTTTGCTGGCCTTCCAGCTTAGCAACGCTGGAAAAATCCATTAATTGCAAGTAAACAATGTACTTTATTATAGTCAATACAAAATTACCCGCCAGACGAAAAGTAAAAATGACGAGAAACGGCAATAACTTTGGCAAGTCTACGCATCATTTAGATTGGGGGCGAAGTTGATCTGCACAATTCCTTATTTCGTCTTTTTCTGGTCTTTTTCTTGAAAATAGAGCTTTGTGGCGAGACGCAATAAAGGATATAATCCATTTGACAAAAATGAATGAAAACAATTGAAAAGATTGGCCGAATTTCGTAATGAAAACGGGGGAACCATATATTTTGGGGTGAATTTCCCGGAGCTTCAACTTCATATATGGGAGGATGAAGCGTCCGCGAATAGGGCAACTGGGCATGTCCGAATCCGTCAGCTAACCTCGTAGGCCTGTGCATCAGGAACCAAACACCGAAAGGCATTGGATTTCCAGTGCTTTTTTTCTTTTGTTCTTTTTCAGAACGACGATGAGGTGAACGCATTGCATTCCAGGAAAATCAACCTTTCTCCGCCGCAGATATTGGTGATCGGCTTTGCGCTCATTATTTTGCTGGGGGCGTTGCTGCTCATGTTGCCAATTTCCAGCACAACCGGGGAACCCCTTCCGTTTGTCGACGCATTGTTCACGGCTACTTCAGCAACTTGTGTTACGGGGTTGGTCGTAGTCGATACCGGCACCTATTTTTCAACATTTGGACAAGTCGTGATCATCCTCCTAATCCAGATTGGAGGGCTTGGGTTTATGACCATGGCCACTTTGTTTTCCCTTGTCCTGAAACGAAAAATATCGTTAAAAGACCGACTCATCCTCCAAGAAGCGATGAACCAAAACTCTGTTGAAGGAATCGTACGCTTAATCCGCAAAGTTTTGTTATATTCGCTCCTTATTGAATCCAGTGCGGCGGTGATGTTTGCGATCCGCTGGTCATTTGATATGCCGATTGGTCGGGCGCTGTATTTTGGAGTTTGGCACGCGGTCTCAATGTTCAATAACGCCGGGTTTGACTTGTTTGGTGGATATCAAAGCTTCACGAAGTACGTTGCTGATCCGATCGTGAACTTTGTTGCGATGTTTCTGATCGTCTCGGGAGGGATCGGATTTATTGTACTGTCTGACGTATTTGAGTTGCGAAAGCGGCGGAAGCTGTCGTTGCATTCGAGGGTGGTATTGACGATGACGTTGGCGCTGATTGTGATCGGGGCGATAGTCATTTTCATCTTTGAGTTCACGAACTCGAAGACGCTTGCTCAACTCAGTTGGAGCGGCAAGATCTGGGGTTCGTTTTTCCAATCGGTGACACCGCGTACGGCGGGAGCCAACACGCTGGATATTGGGGCATTGCGGCAGGCAACGCAATTCTTTATGATCATCCTGATGTTTATTGGAGCCTCCCCAGGCTCGACGGGGGGCGGTATTAAAACGACCACATTTACGATTCTGATCGGCTCGGTTGGCTCAATGATTCGCGGAAGGACTGACCTGGTCCTGTTCCGATTCCGGATGGCCGGGGAACGGGTCTTCAAGGCGCTTACGATCACGATGCTAGCCTTATTCCTTGTCATAGCAGTGGCAATGGTATTGTCTACCACGGAGGACGCGAGCTTTCTATCGATTTTGTTTGAAACCACTTCGGCTTTCGGCACGGTCGGATTGACGATGGGATTGACGGGGAAACTGACGGTTATCGGTAAAATTATCATCAGCTTCACCATGTTCGCCGGTCGGCTCGGGCCGCTGACGCTTGCTTATGCGCTTGGTCCGAAGAAAGGAAAAGAGCTGTACCGCCATCCAGAAGGCAAAATCATTATTGGATAAGGGGAAAACGGGCAAAAATGAAAAAGCAGCAGTTTGTGATCATCGGCTTGGGGCGCTTCGGCTCGAGTCTGGCCTTGAAACTGATGGAGTTAGGGTATGAGGTTCTGGGCATCGACCGGAATGAAGAGATCGTGGAAGAATTTGGCGATCGGCTCACGCATACGGTTGTCGCCGATGCTACAGAAGAAGAGGTGCTGAAGTCGCTGGGGGTTCGCAATTTCGATTGCGGCATCGTGGCGATTGGCACCGATATTCAAATGAGCATCCTGACGGCCATTCTCCTCAAAGACCTGGGCATTCAAACGGTAGTTGCCAAGGCGATCTCCCTTCTGCACGGTCGAGCTTTAGAGAAGCTGGGGGTGGATCGGGTGATTTATCCGGAACGCGACATGGGGGTTCGTGTGGCCCATCAGCTGGTTACTCCAAATTTGCTGGATTATATTGAACTGTCGAAGGAATACAGCATCGTAGAAATGAAAGTTCCCGCTTGCTTGAACCATAAAAGCATAGGTGACCTCAATATGCGGGCACGCTTTGGCTGCAGCATCGTGGCGATCCACCGCAATAGCGGCATCCTGATTGCTCCCACCGCGATGGATCAGCTTAATGAAGGCGACATTATGGTTATCATCGGATCAAAGAAAAATATCGAGCAATTTGAATCCATCATCAATTCCTAAGTAGGGCTTGCTGAACACTAAAAAAAAACAACAAAAACCGCATAACAACAAGGATTTTAAGGCCCATTTGTCGAAATCATATGCAAAGGAAATGCTTGAAAACCACCTAAAACCTTTGCAGATGGAGTGACGAAGATGTTTAAGCCGACCGCGCACCTCGATAATCAATTGATCCTGCCTGGCGATTTCTTTCTGCCCTTTGGCGGAAAGCTGGACGAGGACAATCGCTGGGTCCAGTTGGCGCGGTTGGTGCCGTGGGCGGAGGCTGAGAAAACATACGGTCAATTTTTCAAAGACACCTTTCGCGGCCAGCAAACGATCAGTCTTCGGATGGGGCTCGGTGCGCTCATCATTCAGGAGCGAATGCAACTGACCGACAGAGAAACGTTGGAGTCGATCAGCGAAAATCCTTACATGCAATACTTCATTGGTCTGCCTGGATTCGTCATGAAGCCACCGTTCCATCACTCCATGATGACGCATTTCCGCAAGCGTCTGACGGACGTGCTGGCAGAGTTGAATGAGATCGTCGCCACCGAAGGTGCGAAGGAAACGAAAGATGATGATGACAGCAACAACGCGACCGGCGGCGGTAAAGGCCAAGGGAAGCGCTCGAAGAAGCGCGCCTCTGATGAAGAAGTCGAGCAGCAAACCATGTTTGCACAATCGCAAGTCGCATCGTCAGAAGCAGCGTCTCCCGTGGAGTCGATGGCTACAAAGTCAGAGGTTTCTGAAACGAATAAACTTGTTTGCGAAGCGCATCCGAAATCGACCGCAGAATGGGAAGCCCCTGAGCAGCCGAATCAAGGGACCGTGCTGGTGGATGCCACCTGTGCGCCGGCGGATGTGGCGTATCCGACCGATCTGAATCTGTTGAATGAAGCGCGGGAGAAGCTCGAAGCGATCATCGATACGCTGCATGAGCCGGTCATCGGACAAATGGCGAAACCGCGCACGTACCGAGAAAAAGCGCGCAAACAGTTTCTGGCCGTTTCCAAGCAACGCAGACCGGGGCCGAAAGTGATTCGCAAAGCGATCAGGAGGCAACTCGGTTACGTTGGACGGAACCTCTCCATCATCGCCGAGCAAGCCAAGTCGCAACCGCTCACGCTACTTGGCCGCAAAGCCTATCGCGACCTGCTGGTGATTCACGAACTGTACCGTCAGCAGCTTCACATGTACAACGAGCGTTCCCACCAGATGGAAGACCGGATCGTCAGCATTCATCAGCCGCATGTCAGGCCGATCGTGCGCGGGAAAGCCAAGGCGCGCGTCGAGTTCGGAGCCAAGATCGCGGTAAGCATGACGAAGGGCTACGCGTTCCTTGATCGGCTATCTTGGGATAACTTCAACGAGAGCACGACGCTCATGGACGTGATCGAGAAGTATCGCAGCCGCATGGGATTCTATCCGGCTGTCGTCCAAGCGGATCAGATCTACCGCACACGCGAAAACCGGAGATTCTGCAAACAGCATGGGATTCGGCTCAGCGGACCGGCACTGGGACGCAAGCCGAAAAACGGCCCGACAAGCGAAGATAGGCAAGTGGCCAAACAGGATACCGGAGAACGAAACGCAATCGAAGGCAAGTTCGGAGAAGGCAAGCGCAAGTACGGGCTTGGCTGTATTCGAGCACGCCTTGCAAAGACAAGTGAATCCGTGATTACGCTGCAACTTCTGGTGATGAACCTGGAGCGCAGGCTCCGCGTTCTTTTTTGCCTCATTTTTACGCTGCTATCTCGCAGTCGCCTAGCCATGAGTTTCGGTTAAAGAATCGTTCAGCAAGCCCTAAGTAGGGTGGGATGGTGGCTTACTAGAACATCTTTACCACAACGCGGAACAGATGCTTGACAGCGTTGCTGAGTACTTTCAGTGATTTTTTGTTTCCGGGATGCAGCAAGGGTGTGAGTGGAATCCATGATGATGGTTTTGGACTGAGTCCTTTCTCGATGCAATGGCGTACAACGCCCTTGAGCACTTTACGTCCAATCGCTGGGGACGCAGGTCAATCTGGCTTCGATCATGGGAGCTTTGTCCTGCGCGTACGATCTGCCGGAGTCCCGGTTGTGGAAAGATCACAGAGCAGGCCTGGAAAAAGCGTTGCAAGGGGTGGGGCTGCCGGAAAGCGACCGCGCCGAGCTTATACCGGGTGATCTTCGAGAGTGGAGAGTGACCGGTGAAGCTGGTCGTTCAACCGCTGCTGGAAGTGGACGGGGGGCCCGGTGCGATGCCGTCGGAAAAAGAAACCGGGCATAATCCTTTCCTTAGAGGACGGTTGTAAAAATTCAGTAAAACTTAATTTCACTTTCACGGTCACATTGTTGCACAAGGGAGATTAGACGCGGCCTTTCCAGCGTGTGGCATTTACATTCCAAAATCCCTATTCCGTCTTCTGTTTTTCCAGGTTCTTTAAGGATGATAGAAGAACAGTTCAGGTAACGTAGCATTTCTTTTTGAATATCTTCGCAATGTTTGGTGCTGATCCGGACCTTTTGAGTTAAGAAGCCCACTTGTAAAGGAAGTTTGCAGGCTTCGAGAAAGGATAGGTACGCAACTGCCGAATAGATGGCTTGCATTAAACCAAATTGAAAGATAACTCCAATCAGGATCATGCAGTTTAGCAGCAATAGGCTCCATTGTGGGTAAAGTTCACCGTCGAATGAACGTTCGATCGTTTTTTTCAATATGTCCAATTCTGCCTCAAACCGGAGAGCTAAACCAAATCCAAGCCCTAATAAGGCTCCTCCAATTAGCGCCGACGGGAGTGGCCCTATAGTCAGAGAAGGGGAGGGTCGGAGTACAAGTGTCCCCAATGAAAAGACCGACAAACCTATGACAGTAAAAGTTTCGCGAGACAAAGAATTTTTTTTTCGATTAAGCAGCATAATTATAACATTAAGAAAAAACAGGAACAGCGCAAGTCTGAATTCAGTAAGTAGTGCGAGTAAGGCAGATAAACCTGTTATTCCTCCCACTACGATGCCATGAGGCATAAGGAAAAACACTAGGCTCACAGAAGCAAGTGATGCACCAGTAATAATTCCGGTAACGCGGATCAAATTTGAAACAGGGGGCCTTGAACTGCTACTGGATTTTCTGAGTAAATGAACTCTTACTTGATATTTCATATCGCCCTCCTGGCTCGGTAGAGGCTGCATTTACAGCATGTACATTAATTATTATAACAGGTATTAGTTCTGACATCGAGGAGTTATATTTCAGGTGGAACCAGATCTCAAACAAAGTTTGCTTGGCTGGATTAGCAATTTCTTTTGTTCTATGGTTGTATGTGTTTTGATTTTCTTATATATTCCCTTGAAGAAAAAGGAGATACTCGCTGGACTTGAATGTGAAACGGACGATTTGGATCTTCCTGAATCATGAAATTCGAATGTGAATCAGAAACTCTGGACTCCAGTTCTCTGCCTGCTGCCAAGACAATGAGAAATATACTGCAGCAAACGAACAATTTCCTTAACACGGAATCACTCCTTTCGATAATTAAGTGATTCCCTATAAGGATTGAAGATATACGAACTCTTGATTACAGACCTTTACAATGTAATGGAAAGCCGTTATATTATTTAATACAGGAAATTTGTAAAATTGAATTATGGATTGAACCGGAGGAGCCTGCCAATTGGGCTCCTTTTGTCTATTTTAAGGGATACTGGAGGTATGATCATGGAGTAATTGGAAGGCGAAATATGGAAACACTAAAGAAATCTGGAACATCTGTGAGGACTGGAGGGTATTCGTTTGTCGCTACTTCATGCTGTTATCATGGCGCCATTTTTAATTGCCGCATTCATCCCGTTGTTGCGCAAGAAAAATATGAGCCGCATCCATCCCGGATGGTTTGTTCTATGGCTGCCGGTTTTGTTATTTTTGTACTTTCTTTCGCACATTCCCGCCGTAAACGAAGTGAAATCTTATTCTGCCGCGATGCTTTGGATGCCGTCGCTCGATGTCGATTTTTCGTTCTATCTGGACGGTCTGGCTCTGCTGTTCGCTTTGTTGATTACAGGCATGGGTGCGCTGGTCGTGTTGTATTCCATTTATTATATGGACAAAGATAAAGAAGCGGTTCATCGCTTTTACGTCTTCTTGTTCCTGTTCATGGGAGCCATGCTCGGCGTAGTCATCTCCGACAATCTGATGGTCTTGTACGGCTTTTGGGAGTTAACCAGCATTTCTTCGTTTCTGTTGATCTCTTTCTGGCATATGAGAGAAGAGGCGCGTTACGGGGCGTTAAAATCGATGCTGATCACCGTATTCGGGGGGCTGGCCATGTTGACCGGCTTCCTTATGCTTTACGTGATGACGGGAACCTTTAGTATTCGAGGAATCATTGTGCAGCATGGGGTGGTTTTTGACCATCCGTTATTTGTTCCTGCTCTCGTCCTCGTACTGCTCGGTGCATTCACAAAGTCGGCGCAATTCCCCTTCCACATCTGGCTACCGGATGCTATGGAAGCACCGACCCCGGTCAGTGCCTACTTGCATTCAGCCACGATGGTCAAGGCAGGGATTTATTTGGTTGCTCGGTTAACGCCTGTTTTTGGGGCGAACGGCACATGGTTTTGGCTGTTGTCTGCTGTGGGCTTGTTCACGATGATTTTCGCCTCGTTTCGAGCGATTAAACAGCATGATCTAAAAGGGATGCTTGCTTTTTCTACCATAAGTCAATTGGGGCTCATCATGTCTTTGCTGGGCGTTGGCTCAGCGGGCGGTGCGGTAGCCGGCAACAGCATGCTATATACCGCCGCTACGACCGCCGCTATTTTTCACATCATTAACCACGCGATCTTTAAGGGCTCATTGTTTATGGTTGTTGGGATTGTGGATCACGAGACGGGTACCCGCGATATACGCAGGCTCGGAGGCTTGATGTCGCTGATGCCGATTACGTTTACGATCGCAGTAATCGGCGCATTTTCCATGGCAGGTATTCCGCCGTTTAATGGATTTTTGAGCAAGGAAATGTTCTTCACCGGAATGTTGAACGTTTGGAGTTTGGATATCTGGAATGTTCAAACTTTCCGCATCCTGTTCCCGATCATTGCTTGGATCGGAAGCGTATTTACGTTCGGGTACAGCATGGTGCTCGTGTTCAAGACGTTTACGGGAAAATTCAAACCGGACCAGCTTGAGAAAAAACCGCATGAAGCCCCGCTAGGCATGCTGATTTCTCCCGTGATCCTGGTTGCATTGGCGGTCACGATTGGTTTATACCCTAACTTTCTTTCGCACACCTTAATCGCTCCTGCAGTCGCTGCGGTGCATCCAGGACTGCTTGCAGCCGGTGAGCATTTTGAGGTTCACATCAGCATGTGGCACGGTTGGACCCCGGAAGTGTTTATGACCCTCGGTGTCATCGTAGCTGGCGTACTGCTTTATGTCGGATATGGAAAGTTCCGTTCAATCAGAGAGACTTGGGAGCGTTCGTTTACGTTAAATCGGGTTTATGACCTGGGATTAAGCGGAATGGAACGATCGTCGCGCCGATTGACAGACCGTTACATGAACGGTTCGGTCCGGCGTTATCTGATGTATATCTTTGTATTCCTCATTGCCTCTCTTGGGGGGACGATGATTGCAACGCAGAGCTTTTCGCTGAATATGGAGAATTACTCTTCGGTAACCCTGTATGAGATGGTTATCGTGGCCGTACTGGCGATTTCCGCCTTGTCCGTGCCGTTTGCTTCTGCGCGAATTCCCGCAATCATCATGACGGGCGCCGTTGGTTATATGGTGACGTTGCTATTTGTCATTTTCCGGGCCCCCGATTTGGCGTTAACTCAAATGATCGTCGAGACCGTATCCGTAACGTTGTTTTTGCTCTGTTTCTATCACTTGCCCAAACTGAAGAAGGAGAAAAACAGCCAGAGATTTCAACTGACTCGGCTTATGATTTCACTGGGGGTTGGTGTCATGATGACGCTGATCGCTCTTAGTGCGGGGGGCGTCAAGCCATTTGCATCGATCGCAGATTATTTCCTGGATAATAGTTATGAATTGGGCGGCGGTAATAATGTGGTTAACGTGATTCTCGTGGATTTCCGCGGGTTTGATACAATGCTGGAGATTACTGTATTAGGAATTGCAGCACTGTCTATCTTTTCAATGATCCGTCTTAGTCTTGCATCTGACCACCTGGGAGTTAAGCTTTCGTATGGGAAGCTTGAACCAAGGCCAGTCCGCAAAAGAAATGACGTGATTTTTAAAACAACTTCCAGAGTAACTGTTTTTCTTATCTTGATCTACTCCCTATTTTTGTTTCTGGCCGGACACAACAATCCCGGCGGCGGGTTTATAGGCGGACTGATGACGGCGTCGTCACTGGTATTGCTGGCACTCGCTTTTGGGAAGGGGACAATGGGCAATATTGTTACGGTTGATTTTCGCAAAATGATCGCTGTAGGGCTGCTAATCGCCTATCTTACAGGCCTGGGTTCACTTTTGTTTAATGTGCCATTCTTGACTCACGCCTTTAATCACTTCCATTTGCCGATTCTGGGCGATGTTGAATTGGCAACGGCTGTCTTGTTCGACCTTGGTGTCTATTTGACGGTAGTGGGCGTAACCATGACGATCATATTATCGATAGGAGGGGACAAAAAGTCATGGAATTAATCATGTCTTTGGCCGTAGGCATTTTGTTTATGGTCGGGGTGTATCTCATCCTATCCAAAAACCTGCTTCGAATCATCCTGGGGACGTCTTTGCTAACGCATGGCGTTCATCTGCTTCTGCTTACGATGGCTCGGTTGAAAAACGGAGCGGCTCCACTTCTCGGGGAGAACGCTTCATCTTATGTTGATCCTGTTCCTCAGGCACTCATTTTAACATCGATCGTCATTAGCTTTGGAGTTACTTCGTTTTTTCTCGTTTTGGCTTATAAGGTCTATCAGAAGCTGGGGACAGATGATATGGAGGAGCTAAGGGGGGAAGAGGATGAATAATCTGCTTGTGTTTCCGCTGATCATTCCTTTGCTCACCGCGGTGGCGTTGATTTTTGGCCATAACCGGATCATGCTTCAGCGTTGGATAAGTTTGGTCGGTTCGCTGATCCATCTCGTGGTATCCTGTTTGATCGTGCGCCAAGTACATCATGATGGGATTCAAACCCTGTATATGGGGGGGTGGCTTCCACCCTACGGGATTATATTTGTAGCGGACATGTTCGCTGCTCTGCTGGTGCTGTCCACTTCTGTTGTCAGCTTGGCCTGTTTGTTATATGCCTTTCGGACGATCGGCCAGGATCGGGAGCGCTACTATTTCTATCCCTTCTTTCAGTTCTTGATCGTGGGCGTTTGCGGGTCGTTTCTGACTGGGGATTTGTTCAATCTGTTTGTTTGTTTTGAAGTGATGCTTATCGCCTCCTATGCTCTGATTGTACTCGGTGGGACCAAACGCCAACTGCGGGAAACCCTAAAGTATATTTTGATTAACATCGTCTCTTCAGCGCTGTTCGTCGCTGCCGTAGCTTACTTGTACTCCGTAACGGGGACGCTGAATATGGCTCACCTGTCCGTACGAATTGCGGAGCTTGAGCAAGCTGGGATCTTGACGGTGATTGCCGTTATGTTATTGACTGTGTTCGCGCTGAAGGCAGGTCTGCTGCTGTTCTTTTGGCTTCCCGGTTCGTATAGTGCGCCTCCTGCCGCGGTTAGAGCGGTTTTCGCCGCTTTGCTTACCAAAGTAGGGTTATATGCCATCGTAAGGACGGTAACGCTCCTCTTCCCCTATCAACCGGACCTTATACGTGACGGGATCGGCTTGATGGCGATGGCGACGATGGTTCTCGGCGGAATCGGCGCGGTTGCTTACACCAATATTCACAAGATCATTAACTATAACGTGATCCTGGGTATCGGTTTTATCGGCTTTGGGATCGCCGTCGGAAATCATGCCTCGATGGATGGGGTGATCTTTTACCTGCTGCACGATATGTTGGCCAAAGCGCTATTGTTCCTGCTTGGCGGTATGCTGATCAAAGCGGCCGGGACGGAGGATTTAAGGGAAATGGGCGGTCTGATCAAGCGTTATCCATTGCTCGGATGGTTGTTCTTCATTGTGACGCTGGCACTCGTCGGAGTACCGCCACTCAGCGGTTTTCCGGGAAAAATGCTGATGCTCCGCGGAGGCCTGGAATCCGGAAATGTTCTGTTGACCGCAGTAGCGGTCCTTTCAAGCCTGTTGGTTTTATATTCCTTAATTCGAGTGTTTATCGGGGCTTTTTTGGGGGAAGAAAAGCGCAGCGAAATCGGCGAGGAGAGTTTTAAAGGTTTATTGGCTATTACCTTCGGCTTGCTTGTGCTGCTCGTCGGGATGGGACTGGGTGCCGAAGAGATCTATGCCTTCGTATCGCAAGCAGGTCGTATCCTCGTAACTCCTGAATTATATGTAGAAGCCGTATTAAAGAGGTGAGCCTTATCACCCCGACCGATATTTTGAACGAGGAGTAGATGGTATGTTTATGCAAATATTGCTGAACCTTCTAATTGCCGTCATCTGGATGTTCTTGAATAGCAGCTGGTCCGCTTCAGGATTTTTGATCGGTTTTGTGATCGGACTGGTACTCATCGGCCTGTTTAGAAGGATTTGGCCTAACGACTTTTATTTGAAAAAGGTTTGGGCAATTCTGAAGCTATTGATGTTGTTTAACAAGGAATTGGTTGTTTCCAGCATTACGGTGATTCGGCAAATCGTACGTCCGAGGTTGAACATACAACCGGGTATCTTCGCTTACTCAACCGAGTTAAGAAGTGACTGGGAGCTTACGTTGTTGTCCTGCCTGATTACGCTGACTCCGGGGACGCTCACGCTTGAGGTCTTGTCGGATGGGAACACGAACACATTATATATTCATGCCATGGATGTAGCAGATGCGGAGCTCCTGGTTAATCAGATCCGCGGCTCGTTTGAACGGGCGATTATGGAGGTGACGCGCAAGTGATGTCGACTTTTCTGTATCTGGCTTTGGGTATCCTGTCCTTGTCCATTTTCGGTTGCTTGTTTCGGTTGCTTAAGGGGCCGTCGCTGCCTGATCGGATTATGAGTCTGGATTCCATCGGAATTAATATGCTGGCGATGATCGCTGTTTTTTCCATGTTCCAGCAAACGAAAGCTTATATCGATATCATTTTGCTAATTGGCATTCTTACATTTATCGGTACGGCCTCATTGGCTAGATTTATCGAAAGGGGGATCGTGTTCGAAGATGGAGATCACGAAAACAGGTGAAGTTTTGATTGGGATTATCGTGCTACTCGGTGCGCTTCTTAGTGCACTTAGCACCTTTGGACTTCTGCGTCTTCCTGACACTTACTTACGCTCGCATGCGGCCACGAAAAGCACGACGCTGGGTATATTGTTTATTCTGGGTGCCGCCTTCTTTTACTTCTTGATTTATTTGGATTATGCCGATGCAAGCGCCAAGCTGCTTCTTGGCATTGTGTTTGTGTTTGTTACTGCTCCTGTTGCCGGGCATTTGAACGGCAGGGCTGCTTATCGCAGCGGAGTCCCCTTATGGGAGCAAAGCGTTCGGGACGACCTGAAGAAGGAGTTCGACCGCCAAAGCTCAGCCCCAAAGTGAAAGGAACTGGCATCGGTACTTACCGGTGCCAGTTTTTAATTGGTTCAATTGTTTACGATATGGAGGCTGCGAGTTGCGCCTCCTCCAGGCTGAGCGTATCCTCGACTTAGGTCTAGGGTGAAAAACCGTCCCCAGTCCGTTTTGGATAACCCGTAATCATCCTAGAATAGAGACATAAGGTTGATCAAATGAGAGGCGGTGAAATATTCAATGAGAACCAATCGACCGAATGTATTTGCTATTGTACTGATTGCCCTTGGCGCACTGATTCTGCTGGGCAAGTTAACTCCTTTCCTAGGCAGCCTGTTCGGACTGGTGATTGCGATTGTCATGATCGGTCTCGGCTATTACGGGATTCGACGGGGGAACGCCTTCTTCGGATGGCTGGTGTTGATTTTCGGGGTCATTTCCTTGATCTCCAAGCTGGCCTGGCTGATCGTTCCGCTCTTAGGTATTGGATTAATCGTTTACGGTATCTCTTCCTTAAGAGGCAAACGGAGTTACTGATTGATTAAATACATGCAGATGAACTTGAATGTGAACCGAAAGGTTAGGAGGGAAGGATGTCATGAGTGTATTTCGTCGAGTACGAGATATTACGGTAGCTACTCTAAATGAGAAGTTGGAACAATCGCAGGATCCGGTTCGCTTGATCGACCAATTTCTGATAGAAACGCGGCAGGAAATTGCGGAAGCCGAGAAGCTTCATTATCAATACAGCGGACATGCGAAGCAATTGAAGCAGCAGGTCGATCAAGCCAAGGTCATGCGCGACAAACGTGAGGAACAAGCGCTGCTTGCTTTGAAAGCAGGCGAGGAGCACTTGGCGAAGCTGGCCCTGCAGGAGAAGATGCTGTACGAGGAAAAGGTGGAACAATACACCGAGTTGTACACGCAAAGCATAGAATCGCTGCAGGAATTAGAAGCCCAGCTAAACGAATTGAAGACCGAATATCAGGTCGTATACAACAAACGGCAGTACTACTATGCAAGAATGGAGACGCTTCGTTTACAGCAGCGGATGAACCAGCGGATGAACGGTTACGGCGTGCAGGATGTGCCGAAGATGTTCCATCGCTTGGAGGACCGGGTGTCCGATATGGAATGGGAAGCCCGCAGCCTGCGCGAATTGCGGAGAGCGGGTTCGGATTTCTTGAACCAAGCCGGCTCCGCCATCCAATCGACTCTGGAACAGGAGCTCTCCCGCTTGAAGCAGAAGCTAAATAACCAGCGAGAGGAGTAAGAATCGATGGGAAGACCCTTGTACCGATCCAGACGGGATCGCTGGATCAGCGGTTTGATCGGAGGGCTCGGAGAATATTTCGGAATTCACGTCGGCGTGCTCCGGTTGATCGCTTTTCTTAGCATATTTTTTACCGGCGGGACAACGATCTTTATCTACTTCATCGCTACCTTGGTGATCTCCAAGGAGCCATATCAGCCCCACGATCCGTACTATCATGGCGGATGGCCGGGCAGCGGCCCGCATCCGGGTTACGGCGGTAAACGCCGGGACTTCTACGAGGATCAACGCTTTGGTCCCCGTCCACCGTACGGTAATCCAACCGGTAATACTTACGGAACCCAGCCGCCGCAATACGGCGCAGGTGCTTCGGGAGCCGGCTTCCAGTCCGCTCCGGGTGCATCCAGTCTGGATTCTATGATGGAAGATATTGAGAAGAAAGCCTTGAAAAAAGAATTGGAAGAGCTGCGTAAGAAGCTCTCCGAATACGAGAAGGGAGAAGTGTAAACGATGGGAGTATTCAAAAGAATTAAAGATATTACGAAAGCGTCTGTAAATGATTTGCTGGATAAGGTGGAAGACCCGATTGTCATGCTGAACCAATACCTGCGCGATATGGAGGCTGAAATTCGCGACGCCGAAGTGACTGTTGCGAAGCAAATGGCCAACGAGCGCCGGATGAAGCAACGTCTGGATGAAGCGATCCGTATCTCTGCACAACGGGAGGCTCAAGCTGAGCTGGCACTCCGCAATGGGCAGGAGGAAGTTGCCCGCAAAATGCTGGAGGAGAAAATCCATTACGACCAAAAGCAAACGGAATTCGCCGAGCTGCACGCGCAAGCTGAAGCACATGCTGCCGAACTCAAACAGCAGCTGCACGATATGAAAGACGAGTTCTATAAACTGCGCAACAAACGGAACGAGCTGGTAAGCCGTGCGCAAATGGCGAAAGCCAGAAAGCAAATGTCGCAAATCAGCACGCTGCATACGATCGAAAGCGGCAACGCTTCGCTCGGATTCCACCGGATGGAAGAGAAGATCATGCAACTGGAAGCAGAAGCCGAAGTTGCGGGCATGGTTTATCGTGGATCCTCGTCTTCCCCTTACATCAGCCCGGCTGATGCCGAGAAGCAGTTGAAAGTGGATGCGCAGCTTGAAGCGCTGAAAGCAAAATTGAACCCATCCGCAGCCCGCGAAGAAGACAAGGAATAGGTACACGTCCGCTGGACATTGTGATATTCTAAATACTGGTGAAGCCATACGGTATGGGAGGCCATGCCGTTATGGCTTTTTACGACTCTATGAACCTGCAGGGAGGTGCGGCACATGGATACACGGAAAAGGTTCTTAGCCATCGGCTTAATCGGATTTGGCTTACTGTTGATTTTCGGGAAGTGGCTGAGTTTCTTTACCATTGTCGCCCTCTTTTTGCTTGGGTTCGGCATATATAAAATCCGGCAAGGGGAACAGGTCAAGACCGGCTATATCTTGATGGCGGTCGGCAGCGGACTCATCCTGCTGGACCATTTTATGCTGATCTTGGCGATTCTGATGATCTCGCTGGGGTACTACTACGCGAAAGTTCGCAAAACCCAACCGCAAGGCAATTACGTGCAGAAGCAAAACATCACCTCCAGCATCCGCTGGGACCGCGATCCGTGGAACTTGCGGAACACAAGCATGTGGCATGTGCTTGGCGAGCTTGACATCGATTTATCGCTGGCGATGATGGAAGGTGGGCATAACGTCCTCATGTTTCAAGGGATTGTCGGGGACGTGGATTTAGTGATTCCGGAGGATTACGGCGTGGAGATCGAAGCGTTTGTCCTGTTCGGACAAATCGATTTCAGCCACGACAAAGAGACGGGCATGCTCAATCGGCTGTATTGGAAGTCGCCGAACTACGAGGTCCGTGACCAAAAAGTGAAAATCATCATTTCCTATCTTGTAGGAGATGTCGATATACGATTACTTTAGACAGGAGGAACGTCCCGCATGAAATCGAAAAAGCCGAGCAACATGGTCTCCCGCAGCATGCGCGGAGGGATTCTCCTGTCTATTATTACGATGGCAGCCACCATTTATGTGATGTATACATATGGGTATTTTCAGCCTCAACCGTCCTGGGCGACGGCCATAAAAGCCGGCACGATGCTGCTCTCACTGCTTCTTATCATCGGAGCAGCTCACGGGTTCTTTCTAGGGTATCGCCCCAAACGACAGATTGACGGTTTGCGTGAAGCTTTGTTGCAATGGGAGAAGGGCAATCAAACCGGGAGCGTTCCCAAGCTCGGCGAAGACGAACTGGGCCGACTGGCAGAGCAGCTGGAGCGGATCGGCAAACGCTGGGAGGAGCAGGTGTCCTCGCTGCAGCGGTTATCCACGCACAACGCCCAGTTGGCCGAGCAAGCCCGGGTATCGGCGATCGTGGAGGAGCGGCAGAGGCTGGCCCGCGAATTGCATGACGCCGTATCCCAGCAGCTGTTTGCCATCTCGATGACGGCTACGGCTGTGGGACGTACGCTGGAGAAGGATTTCGACAAAGCGCAGCGTCAGGTCGAACTCATTGAGGAGATGGCGTCGGTGGCGCAGTCGGAGATGCGCGCGCTGCTGCTGCATCTGCGTCCGGTCTATCTTGAAGGCAAGGAATTGTCGCAGGGCTTAAGCGATTTGGTCAAAGAGCTAAAGACGAAGGTGCCGATGGATTTAACCCTGGAGATCGACGAGGATTTGAATTTAGGCAAAGGGATTGAAAACCATCTGTTCCGCATCATCCAGGAAGCGATGTCCAATACGCTGCGCCACGCCAAGGCGGACAAGATGGAGATTCGGATTCACCGCCGGGGCGAAGCAGTTAAGGTGACGCTGCGCGACAACGGGATCGGCTTCGAGATGGACGACAAGAAGCAGGCTTCGTACGGCTTGTCGACGATGCAGGAGCGCATCCACGAGATCGGCGGATCGATTCAGTTTATCACCGCGCCCGGCAAAGGGACGCGTATTGAGATATCCGTTCCACTAATTCATGAAGAAAGCGGGGATGAAGGCAGTCATGGAGATGGAAGACAAGGAGATTAAAGTACTGCTTGTGGATGACCATGAGATGGTAAGAATCGGCCTGGCGGCGGTGCTGGGCACCGAAGAAGGGATCGAGGTTGTCGGAGAGGCCAGCAGCGGGGAGGAAGGAATTCGCCTGGCGCAGGAGTACCGGCCTGACGTCGTGCTGATGGACCTGGTGATGGAAGGCATGGACGGCATCGAAGCGACTCGGCAGCTGCTTGCCTTGCATCCGGACTGTAAAGTCATCGTGCTCACCAGCTATCTTGATGACGAGAAGATGTATCCCGTGATCGAAGCCGGGGCGTTCAGCTATTTGCTGAAAACGTCGCGCGCTTCCGAGATCGCTGAGGCGATTCGCGCAGCAGCCCGCGGCCAATCGGTATTGGAGTCGCAGGTCGCTTCCAAGATGATGAACCGGTTCCGCCAACCAAAGGTGGAGGCTCCGGCTCACGAAGAGCTGACCGAGCGCGAAATGGACGTTCTGCGTTTGCTGGCTCAAGGGAAATCGAATCAGGATATCGCCGACGAGCTGATCATCGGGATCAAAACGGTGAAATTCCATGTCACCAATATTTTAGCGAAGCTTGGCGTAGAGGACCGCACGCAGGCGGCTATTTACGCATACAAAAACGGGTTGGCGGAGTGAATTTCTGCCAAACCGTTTTCTTAAGATATCAGAAAGTATAAACTTCGGGGCATTGGCATCCTGATATCGCAAGAAAAAACTTCCGCTAAACGCGGTCTGTCTACTTTGAATGTACGTCGATAGACGTTTTTCTTATTAGTTCAACAAGTTATAGGCTGAGGAGTGAACGAGGGTCACCTCGGCCTGGACCTGATCCAATTCCATGATGGAAATCAGGGACTTTCCTTGGGAACGGAGCTGCTTCCACCGCGCCTGGTCATAGCGGTAGAGCTTCTCTTCCAGATTGTATAGGTCGATATGGCGAGCCTTCGCAATGTCGAAGGAACGCCTGATTTCGCGTTCGATGGTCTCTTCGGCCAAGGCACGGAGCCGGGCGGCGGCAATCCCGCCTCCCGCCCCTACCTCCGTGATATAGGCTTTGGCGCGCACGTTCAAATTGATCCGAATGGGGTCACTACCCGCGCCGATTTGTACGTCCGGATCGCGATGCGCGATATTGATCGTCACCGGGGATCCATCCTCTAAGGATAAAGGCAACGGAAAGCTGATCATTCTGTGGAATGCCACGTATCTCGCCCCCTGAAGCATTGCCGGGTCAACTTGTCCACGGTTGCGGCCTTGTGCGATGGCATATGCGCCGACGAGCTTGATTTGAGGAATAGGTTTGCCCTCCCCCTTCCAAACCTCGTCAGTCCAGCTGATCAGGGGTAACAGCCTCGTCACCGCAGGCTCCTTCACCCCGTCCATCAGCTTGATGAGCCGAATGGGCTCGACGAAAGAATAGAGTTTAAATAATTCTTCGGGTTCAAGCAGCCCCGAATTCAGCACCGACTCATTCAGAAGGGAGATGCTCGCAAACACATCGGGAATTTGCTTGTCGGTGCCAAACACCCAAGGCGTGTACCGAAGATCACGGGTTTGGATCAAGCCGTTGACGGCTTCCGGCAAATGCTTGTCCAGCAGCGCTTTGGAGAAGATGATCGTTCGGACATGCGTCCAGGACGTCCGTTGCTGCGAGGCGGGGTAGAGCGAAATCAAAGCCTCGTCGATCGTCTTCCCCTCGCCTTTTCCGATCCAAACCTTCCCGTTTCCGGTTTCAACCGCCCCCTCTTGTTTAGCAATCTCTGCAAAATCCAGCAACTGGGCATAAATGATGAAACGGCCATCCGCATAATCGACACCCAATGCGGTGATAAAATTGATATTTTGCGCCTCTTTCATATCCCAACAGCCCGTCAGCAGCAGGATCAGCGCAAGGAAAGCCCGGATCGCTCTCAAGGCTTGTCCCTCCTTGCCGTTTGATCCAGCGGATGCAGAATGCGGGGCCGCCTCTTCACGGATTTCGACGGCTTCTTCAGGACCGCTTCGGCAAAGTCGCTTTTGACGAACGGGGAAAATGGCGATATAGATAAGGCACGCCATAGGACTCTAATGAGGCAAGGTAAAGGATTAGACCGATAAAACCGATCAGGAACCCGAACATCCCAAAGATGGAGGACAACAGCAAAATCACGATGCGAAGTTGGGCTGTCGTACCGCTTAACGTCTGATTCTCTAAGGTCGAACTGGCGACGATGGCGATCGCCACGGCGACGATGATGGTCGGCGAGGTGATCCCGGCGCGGATGGCGGCATCTCCGATAATCAGGCCGCCTACGACCGTTATCGTTTGTCCCATGGCATGGGGTAATCTTTTGCCTGCCTCGTTAAAGATCTCGAACAGAAACAGCATGACGAAGGTTTCAAACGGGACCGGAAACGGCAAGCCATGCCTCGATTTGCTGATGGTTGCCAGCAGCGGGACGGGGATTTGCTCCAGATTAAAACTGGTTAACGCGACATAGAAGCCCGGGAGAAACAGCCCGACGGTCAGTCCGATGAGTCTGAGCACTTTTTGCACGGACACGATGTAATAAGGGGTGTTGGCATCCTCTGGAGAAATCAGCAGATTCATCAAGGTCACAGGAGCAACGATGGCGATCGGATTCCCATCGGCCAACACGGCAAATCGGCCCGCCAGCAGGGCATCGACAACGTAGTCCGGTCTCCCCGAGTAATCGGTCAGCGGGAATAAGGCTCGTTTATGCGCTCCCTTCACGACGGATTCGATATACGAGGTGCCGATAATTGCATCGGTGTCAATCTCGTACAATCGCTTTCGAGCCTCTGCGAGAATGTCCGGGTTAATAACATCTTGAATATAAAAAAGCGCAATGCGCGTTTCCCCCCGCGTCCCTTTGATGATCTCTTCCACCCCCAGGGAAGCGGTCCGTAGCCGTTTTCGAATCAACCCGATGTTGGTCGTCAGGTTTTCAGTAAAGCCGTCACGGGCTCCCTTGACGGCCGATTCCGTACTGGCTTCTTCGGGGGAACGGCCTGGCGGGTTCGAAATATCGCAGCTGAAGAAGGTCTGGTTGTATTCAAAATAAAGGACCAGCTTGCCGGAGTAGACTTGAAGAGTAAGACGATGCAGCAAGTCCGGCCCTTCGATCCGGTTTAACGGCAAATAGGGATTGGCTCCGAACGCCTCGATTCCGATATTGGCCTGTTCCCGACACAGTTCAGCAAGCCGCGGATAGACCACCTCGCTCAACTGTTTCAAATCCGTCATCGGCTCACAATAGATTAAGGTGATCGAACGCCCCGGCTCCATCCCGGCAGCAAACGGGCGAAGCTTGACGTCGGAGGAAGTCTGGAAATATTGGATCAGGAACGGAATGTCGATCCGGTCTTCTTGTTGGCCGGACGGCCGGTCGCTGAAACACGATGTCGGTAAAGGTATAACAGCTAAGTAAAATCAGGATGAATGCGAGGACCGCGAGCAATGTGGGTCTCCAACGGGGATTTTGCTTCTTCCACATATCCGCGATGACGATCATCGCAAAGGAAATACGGATAAAGCTGCCCGACAACCATTGACAGATCGAGAAAAAATCGGTTTGCGATACGTATTTGCCAAAACCGGCGATTCTCCATTCCTCATAAGCCGGGTAACGCTGAACGGCCGCCTCAAACGGGTTGAACTCGGTGATGGCGCCGGTCAGTGGACCCAGCATTAGACCAAGCAGAATCAGACTGAACACGATGAATTGGATTCTGGTTAATGGGGCCTTCAGGTATGGGTGAAGGAAGAAGACAAAAAAGATCTCGAACAACCCGGCACAGGCGTACAATACTCCCTTGAAAACCGGAATCCATCCCTGTTCCAAGAGAGGGAACAGCAGACTGTAATCTTTGAATTCGACGTTGACGATGGCGACATAGAAGCCAAGCAGTACAACAAGCGGCAGCAAGATACCGGAGGTGACGGCGATTGTTTTCATGCCCTTCAGCGCCCCAACGAAACAAAGCAGCATCAAGATCAACGAGCTGGCCAAAACCGGAGTGTAAGGCAGAAACGTCACCTTCATCCACATTACGGTATCATATAAACTGAACCACGCCGTAGCGAAGAAGAACGCTGTCATCGCCCATTGAAACCCAAAAGCAGGAATTCGGCCCAGCCGATGGCGAATCCATTCGGGAAGAGGTTGGGTTCCAATCCGGGACGAAGTGTAACGAATGAGGCAGACCACAAGTGCAAATGGCACGGCGGACAGTAGCACGGAAAACCAGGCATCCCGTTTGGCGATTTGCAGCAAGGCCGGGATGATGAAGACATGGTTTATGAGTCCGAGGGCCAACATCAACGTCATGATAGCCTGAAAATTCGTAGCTTTCGGCGAGCGGATTATAAGCTTCCCCATCCTGATAGGTTTTGGCTCTATACATTGAGTTATTATTCGCAGAGGAGGCGCGTGACATGCAAAACCGCAAGTTATGGAGTATTGGGTTGTTGATCCTCGTTTGCGCGATGCTGCTGGTCGGCCTGCAACGGATCCAAGCGACTGAGCAAGAAGCGGCCGTTCCAGATTCACTGAAAGACGCGGAGCAGCAGTTGGACGCGCTGGTTGCGATAGGCAGGGCCGTAACGTCGGATCCGTTTCGGATGACACTGAAATGGCAAGGTGAATGGAACTCGCTGCTTTCCGCAGAGGAAGCGGCCGGGGTGTTAGCCAGCCGGTTGGGGCTGTCGAATCCGGAGGCGGGGACTGTTCAAGGGCGGACGGTTTATGAGTCCCAAGGTCAGATCGAGGGGATTCGCGCCGAGCTGGAGCTGATCACACTGGAAGAGGGCAAGAATTATGCGATGCTTCGCTTGGAGGCCGCCGGCGGGGATCCGGCGATATGGGAGCAACTTCAGGAAGCCCAACGGATGGCTGGGGAATCGCTGGCAGATGAAGGCGTCGATACGCGATGGAATGCAGCAATACAGGGGATGGCCTGGCCCGCATCCGCTACAGATGAGGGGACGGACTCCGGTGAACCCGTGCTCGCCGCGACGCTTGACCGCTTGGAATCGCAAATTGAGCGATCCGCCAAACTGAAGTTGAAGCAAGTCGAAGCGTTTGGGGACGAAGGGACGGCCAGCCGCACATATCGGGTGGATCCCTTGCCGATCACCGTCCTCAGCGGCGATCATCACGTGGCATTGCAGATGGCTGTCCATCGCAACAGCGGCACCGGGATGGATGAGATTACGATCGGTACGCCGCTGCTAACCGTAGAATATTAGAGATCGTGAAGGAGGCAACGGGGACTCGTGCAACATCTGCTGCTGCATCAGCAAAGCTGCTCGGAAATCTTCGTCTATGAAACGGACGAATTATACGGCGAGCGCGGGGCGTTTCGCGTCCTGCAATTCGCCAGCAAGGCGGTGCAAGGCGCAATGGATATGAACCGGCCCGAACGGATCATACTGGAATATCCACGGGCGATGTTGTATTTGCTTCAGCGCCATGTTCCCGATCCCGGACGGGTGTTCATCATCGGCCATGGAACGGGAACGATCGCCAGCCATTTGAGCAGGAGCGACGTTATTGTGGCGGAGATTGATCCGGTGGTGGCGGAAATTAGCCGCAACTTTTTCGGCTATACGGGTGATTCGGTACGCATCGGTGACGGGCGTTCTTTGCTTGAAGAAGAGAAGCCGAATTCCTTCGACGGAATTATCGTGGATGCGTTCTCCGAACAGGGTACGCCGGGCCATTTAACGTCGCTTGGTTTTTTTCAGTTGGCGGCAGAAAGACTGGATCGGGAAGGGATCCTGCTTCTGAATCTATTTGGCCGAGGGGCAGAAGACGCATGGATTGCCGCGCTCACTGCCACGTTGCGGGAAGTGATGGAGTATGTCCGGGTGTTTTCGCTGCCGGCAGGTCAGCCTCATGAACCGCGGAATATGCTGATCGCGGGCAGCCGCAAACCGATTCAGTATCAAGCCCACGGCATGGCCGGGTTTGTTGAGGTCGAGCCTCCAGCGGGGTATATCATTTATGACCCCATATCTATAGATAGATGATGGAATCCGTCAGGCGAATGTGCTAAAATGGCATCACATCCCGTGATGCCTTGTAAAGAGATGTCATTGATCGGGAATGAAGTTTTAAATTCACCAATCTTACATAGAAAGAATGAGGAGCCATGGCTGACAATTTCTCACAACCAACAGTTCAGCCCCCAGGGGCGGTATTTTTTATTTTCGGGGCTACCGGAGACTTAGCGCGCCGCAAGCTCTTCCCGGCCATCTATTCCTTGTATCGCGAAGGGAAATTGGCCGAGGATTTCGCCGTCATCGGTGTAGCCCGGCGTCCGCGTTCGGACGAGGAATTCAAGGATGACCTGTATCGTTCGATTGAGGAATTTTGCCGATATAAGATCGACGACCAGGAGCAATGGGGGCGCTTTGCGGAGCATTTTTCCTACAAATCGCTGGACATCAATAACGTTGACGGTTATCACGAACTCAGAGAACTGACCGAGTCCATGGAAGCGCGGTTTGGGATTCCCGGAAACCGTCTGTTCTACTTGGCTTTGGCGCCGGAGCTGTTCGGCAGCGTATCCTTTAACCTGCAGAAGGGCGGCATGTTGAATACGAGCGGCTGGCACCGGTTGGTGATTGAGAAGCCGTTTGGGTATGATCTGCAGTCTGCTCAGAAGCTGAACGAAGAGCTGAGTCAGGTATTTAAAGAAGAGGAAATTTACCGGATCGACCACTATCTCGGCAAGGAGATGGTGCAGAACATTGAAGTGATTCGCTTTGCGAATGCTTTCTTCGAGCCGCTCTGGAACAACAAGCATATCGCCAATGTGCAAATTACGCTCAGCGAGACGGTTGGCGTGGAAGAACGCGGCGGATATTACGATCATGCCGGTGCGTTGCGTGACATGGGGCAGAACCATATGCTGCAAATGCTCACGATGATCGCCATGGAGCCGCCAAGCCGCTTGTACGCGGAGGACATCCGCGACGAGAAGGTGAAGGTGCTGCGCTCACTGCGTCCGTATGAATCGGTGCAAGAAGTGAAGGAGAACGTGGTTCGCGGGCAATATATCGCAGGGGAAGCGAAAGGCAAGAAGCTTCCGGGTTATCGTGAGGAGGACAAGGTTGACCCGAACTCCAATACCGAAACGTATTTTGCGGCCAAAGTGTTCGTTGACAATTTCCGCTGGGCCGGCGTGCCGTTCTATATTCGCACCGGGAAGCGGCTCCCCGTCAAAACGACGGAGGTCGTTGTGGAATTCAAGGCGATGCCAACGAATGTCTATCTCGGTCAGAAGCACAAGCTGGAGCCGAACCTCCTCGTGATCCGCGTGAATCCGATGGAGGGCATTTACATCAAGATTAATGCCAAGAAGCCGGGTTCGGAATCGCAAATCCAGCCGCTGGCGATGGACTTTTGCCAAAGCTGCCTGGTGGGGATCAACTCGCCGGAGGCTTATGAACGCTTGATCTACGATGCGGCTCAAGGGGATTCGACGTATTTCACCCGTTGGGACGAAGTGGCGGCGGCTTGGGCCTTCGTTGATCGAATCGCCGCCGCTTGGGCGCAAAATCCGTCCGACATCAGTACGTATCCTGCCGGTTCTTGGGGGCCGAAGGAAGCGGACGAGCTGCTGGCGAAGGACGGCTTCCACTGGTGGCCGGTGAACGGCCAGGAGGAAGACAACGTCGTTTGGATTAACCCGAATTAATGCTGCGTTGACCGTGAACGATCCGGCCTATGGGCGAATAGAATAGGTTTAGCTGGAAACACCTTCATGTCCCGTCTGGGCGTAAGGTGTTTTTGCTTAACGGAAGGACAAAATATGTTACAATAGAGAACGTGAATTTGTGGAACGAGAGGAAAGTGAGCATGAGCAAAGCATTGGACCAAGTGCTGCAGCAGGAAGTGGACAAACGGCGTACGTTTGCAATCATTTCCCACCCGGACGCCGGGAAAACGACGCTGACCGAAAAACTGCTGCTGTTCGGCGGCGCGATTCGCCTCGCCGGATCGGTCAAGGCGCGCAAAGCGAGCAAACACGCGACAAGTGACTGGATGGAAATCGAGAAGCAGCGGGGGATTTCCGTTACTTCTTCCGTCATGCAGTTTGATTATAACGGCCATCGGGTGAACATCTTGGATACGCCGGGCCACCAAGACTTCTCGGAGGATACGTACCGGACGCTGACCGCAGCAGACAGCGCCGTCATGTTGATCGACGTGGCGAAGGGCGTTGAGGCCCAGACGATCAAGCTGTTCCAGGTCTGCGCGAAGCGGGGCATTCCGATTTTCACCTTCATAAACAAGCTGGACCGGGAAGGCCGGAACCCGTTTGAACTGATGGAGGAAATCGAGCAGGTGCTGGGCATCCGCTCCGTGCCGATGAACTGGCCGATTGGGATGGGCCGCGAGCTGTCGGGTGTGTATGACCGGATGAAAAACCAGGTTGAGCTGTTCCAGGGAGACGACCACTCCACGATCCAGGTGAAGAAGGTGGATGGGTATACCGATCCAGTGATTCGCGAAATGGCTGGCGAATATCTCCATGATCAGCTGTGTCAGGATCTGGAACTGTTGGATGTGGCGGGGGACCCGTTTGATTTTGAGAAGGTTCGCCGCGGCGAATTAACGCCGGTGTTTTTCGGCAGCGCGGTGAACAATTTTGGCGTGCAGACGTTCCTGGAGAACTTCCTGCAGTTGGCTCCAAAGCCGACGCCGCGCCGCAGTACCCAAGGCTTGATTGAACCTACGAACGAGAAGTTCTCGGGGTACGTGTTCAAAATCCAGGCGAACATGAACCCGGCCCACCGCGACCGGATCGCCTTCCTGCGCATTGTCTCGGGCAAGTTCGAACGCGGCATGACGGTGAAGCATGTGCGGGCGGGCAAGGAGATCAAGCTGTCCCAGCCGCAGCAATTCCTGGCCCAGGATCGGGATATCGTCAGCGAAGCGTATCCCGGGGACATCGTCGGGTTATTTGACCCGGGGATTTTCCGGATCGGCGACTCGCTAAGCCAAGGCAGTGAAATCGTATTTGACGAGCTGCCGACGTTCTCGCCGGAGATTTTCGCCAAGGTGACGGTGAAGAACGCGCTGAAGCATAAGCAATACCAGAAGGGGATCGACCAACTGACCGAGGAAGGCACGATTCAGGTGTTCACGACGGTCGGATTTGAAGATACGCTGCTGGGCGTGGTTGGGCAACTGCAGTTCGAGGTGTTTGAATACCGGATGAAGAGCGAATATGGCGTGGATGTCCAGCTTCAACGGATGCCGTACCAGTTCGCGCGCTGGATCGTAGGCGACAAAATCGACCCGTCCAAGTTCCGGATCAATTCCACGCTGGTGAAGGATAAGAAAGGCAATTATGTCGCGTTGTTCGAAAATGAATACGCGATGCGGACGGCGATGGAGAAAAATCCAGACGCCAAGTTCCTGGAGACCACACCTTAAGAAGTGAAGGTCCGCAGCCTCCCGGACAAAGGAAAGACCGCCCTTGGACAGGGCGGTCTTTGTTGTAGCGGGCAGTTCTATTTCAATGGTTTGAGGCTAGCCTGATCCACTTGCTGCTTGAGCACGGATACCAGTTCATTTTGTTTGGACGTATCGATATGCTTCCAGATCGTTTCGAAGACGACGCCAAGACCTGGCAGTGCGGCTTCCTGAGCGTCGATCGAACCTTCGATCATCTCCCGCAGCCCTTGCTCGTCTTTGCCGTGAATTTTGTGCATAATCGCTTGACGCAGGTCGAGTGTAATGGATGGCATTTAGTTTCCCTCCTTGAAATATGTGACTTGCCCGGTGTTAATTTGCCCGATTGGAACTGGGATAATGCGATCTGATGTGCTCTGGATATGATTTGCATCTGATCCGACAAATCAGGACGTGAGGTGGTCTGGAACCTCAGCCAGACCGCGGTTGCGATGTAACGGACCGTAATGACGTTATTTTTTCATTTCCCGGATATTTCCCGTTCTAATGGACTCCAGAGCTCTTATTGGGCTGTTTCGGCGGGGATGACACTAGTTTGACTGAAAATAAGGTCTTCTCAGTCCGTTAAACTCAGGGAACTGTGCCAAGCTGAGCAATAACGTCTCTGGTGTCCGTTAGTGCATCTCTTGCCTCGGCTGCTGCCCTCCCCCATGCTCCTTCCTAACAAGATTGTGGTATACTAATTCGGATGGATAAAATATGGGTGGTGAGAGCATGGCAAATGCAGCGAAGAAACAGTTTGCCGTGATCGGTATGGGGCGGTTTGGCTTAAGCGTGGCAACGGCGCTCAGCAGCATGGGCTTTGACGTGCTGGCGATCGATGCGGATGAACATCATACGCAGGCCGTGGCCAATCTGGTCACGCACGCCGTAACCGCGGATTCCACCGATGAAGATGCGCTGCGCGCACTAGGGATTCGGAATTTTGACGTCGTTGTCGTGGCGATTGGGGAAGACATCCAGGCCAGCATTTTGACAACGCTGATCCTGAAAGATCTGGGCGGGCCGCTGATTGTGGTGAAGGCGCAAAATGAATTACATGGCAAAGTGTTGCAGAAAATTGGGGCCGATAAGGTCATTTTCCCGGAACGGGATATGGGGCTTCGGGTGGCACATCATCTGACTTCACCGAACGTCTTGGATTACATCGAATTGTCCGACGAGTACAGCATCGTAGAGATGCGCGTCAGCTCGCAGATGATCGGCAAAAACCTGAAGGAGCTGGATATTCGCGCCCGGTTTGGCTGCAACGTAATGGCGATCAAGCACGGCAGCAAAATGAATATCTCCCCTTCGGCATCGGTTCCGCTGACGGAGGAGGACGTGCTCGTCATCGTCGGCGAGAAAGGCGATTTGACGAAGCTCGAGCTGGCTTACGCGGAGGAGTAAGACGAGCCTCGCTTCGTGAGCGACGGATCATTTTTAAACCATGTTAAGTCCAGCGGTATGATGTCAAGCTGTTGATTTAATCGAATTGGAAATTTCCCGTGCCTGTTGAGCGCGGAGTCACGAAAAAAGGGCGCATCAAACCAAACCCAGCCAAAAACCATGTCAGATACCAGATTTTTACTGGGAATTCGTGAAGGACTAAGGCAAAGGAGGCGTTAATCCTTGGCGCTATTCACCTTCCTTCGAGGCGTGTAGAGTTGGCCGCTGCGTAGCAGCACATCGACCAGACGCACGAGTTTTCTTGCCGTTAAGACGAGGGCGCGTTTGTGTTGATTCTTGGGCACTTCGTGATACTTCTTCCGGTAATATTCACCGAATTCTTCATCGCGCATCCTAACCGAGTTGGCAGCTTCAACGAGGTAGTAGCGCAGGAATCGGTTGCCGGATTTGATGCGGGCGGTGTCCTCCGCCTCGAAGACGCCGGACTGGTGCCTGCGCCACGTCAGACCCGCGTACTTGGCGACGGCGGCTTGATCCTTGAACCGTTCAATATCGCCGAGTTCGCCGAGCAGACCGGCTGCATAGACTTTGCCGATGCCGGGCACTGACAGCAAGCACTGAGCGCCTTGAATGCCGTCGAGGACCCGCTCGATCGCTTTGTCGAGATCCTTGAGCTGCTTCTGGATGCTGCGGATGGATTCGATGGAGGTGCCGAGCACCAGGTCAATCGAATCCTCCACGACCTTGGACAGCCGATAGGAGGCGCGGGCAGCTTGCTGAATGCAGCGGGCGACCCGCTCGGGATCGGGGAAACGATTGCGTCCCTTGTCCCGCAGATAGTCGGCCAGATCGGCCACGTCCATCTCGGCGATGTCATCGAGGCTGAACTTCTCGGAGAGCATCTCCATGAGCGCATGGCCAAACACGGAGCTGTCGACCTCGGTTGTAAACGCATTGCACTTGTAGAACAGGTTCTGCAAGAAGTACTGCTTCTCGCGAGCCAAGTTATGGACCAAGTGGAAACGCATGCGCGTGAGGCGTTGAAGGGCGACATACTGCTCCTGCATGACGATGGTGGTCGTCAGGCGGCCGAAGCGCAGGCGATCCGCAATGACCCAGGCGTCGAGCCGGTCGGTCTTGTCCATATCCGCATAGGCTTCTCTGAACTTGCTGATGAGCTTGGGGTTCAAGGTGAACACCTTGGCCTTGCGCTCTCGAAGCGCTGGATCCTGATGCAGGTACATGGCAGGGTGCCAGCTGTAGACGGAAGTGGCTTCCAAGCCGATGTGAATCTCGGTGACGGCCAACTTGTCCGCTGCAGCGACGATTTGGTCACGCAAGTGCGAGGCGCCATTCAAATTGTTTTTGACAGTGAGTGTCTCAAGCTTGTCACCGTCAGCGTTCATGAAACACGCTTCGAGCTCTTGCGAGCTCACGTCAATACCGACAAAAAGCTTCAAGTGAAATTCCTCCTTTCGCTAGGGATTCAGGGAATGGACGCTCCGGGATGCCTCCGGCGCACGCGCAGATCTATCACCCTCGCGTATGAGGACACACTTCGGGCCATGAGCTGCCCCGGATCTGCTAAAACCGGGCATGGGATGCCGAAGGGAACAGCCAGCGGGTAAGAAGCTCAGACGCGTACCGGAGAAACAGACTTAAGGAGTAGACGATGCTACTGGAGGCAGAAGGATTTCCCCGAATGGACCCTACGTTCCATTGTCCAGAGGCATACCGGAAAGTCCAGTCCCTGATGGAATTTTCAAAGAACAAGCTGGAAATTTGAAGGCTGTTTTCCATCCCCCGGGGGGATGGAAATGAACCTAAAAGAGCTTTTTAAAGATACTATACGAGGATGGAAAAGATATGAAAATTTTGTCTGCACAGAACCCTCGCGTCAAGGAATGGGCGGGGCTGCTTGAGAAGAAAAATCGGGACAAGCAAGGGAAATATCTGATTGAGGGCATTCACCTCGTGCAGGAGGCGTTGCAGTCGCGGGCGGACGTGGAATGCGTCTGCTATGACCTCGAGCACGGCATTCCGGTCGAGCTGAAGGCTGCGGCGTCCGCCGGGCTGGACGTCGACTGGATCGGCGTGTCCGCCGCCGTGATCGCCAAGTGCAGCGATACGAAGTCGCCGCAGCCGGTGTTCGCGGTCGTGCGCAAGGACCGCGGGACGGTCGCTCCGCTCCTTGCGAAGGAGCGGAGCTTGGTGGTCGTGCTCGACGGTGTGCAGGACCCCGGCAACGTCGGCACGATCATCCGCAGCGCCGATGCGGTTGCGGCGGACGGGGTCATCGTCGGCTCTGGCTGCGCCGACATCTACGGGCCTAAGGTGCTGCGCGCCACCATGGGCTCGCTGTTCCACCTGCCGGTCGTGCATGCCGACCTGGCAGAGGTGCTACCGCAGGCGAAGCAGCTGGGCATCCGGCTGGCCGGCACCAGCCTGCAGGCGGCGGCGAACTGCTTCGCCTACGATTTCACGCAGCCCGTGTGGCTGCTGTTTGGCAGCGAAGGCGGCGGCCTTAGCCCGGCGGTCCGCGAGCTCATGGACGATGGGCTGCTGATCCCGATGCGCGGCAAGGCCGAATCGCTGAACGTGGCGATGGCCGCGTCCGTGCTGCTCTATGAGGCGATGCGGCAACGGTATTTTTCAACCGGTAAAAATTCCTAGATTCATTCCGCTTCCCGCCGCGCGGGCAAGTGGAATTCCACGCACGTGCCTTCTTCTGGCGAGCTGTCGATCCGAAAGTACGCCTGTTCGCCATAGACGATAACGAACCGGCGGTAGGCGTTGTAGATGCCGGTATGCTTTTTGAAGAAAGGGTCCTCCGTCTCGCCGCCGCTTTCGATCATCCGGTGCAGCTTCTCTAGCACTTCCTCCGGGATGCCCATCCCCGTATTGTAAACCCTAACCCGCAAATATTCCTCGAACAGCTCCACGCTGATCCTAAGCAGGAACTCCTCCGCGCCCATCGCGGGGCTCCAACCGTATTTGATGGCATTTTCAACATAAGGCTGAATACTCAGTTTCATGACCGGAAACGATAAAGCTTCGGGGGCGATATCGAAATCGGCCCGGACATCCCTGCCGTTGCGGTAGTAATGGATCGTTAGGAAATTCCGGATATAGCCAATTTCTTCTTGCAGCGAAGCCCACCCGCTATCGTTGCGAACCGTGTATCTCATCATGCGGGAGACTGACTGCACCATTTCCCCCACCGCCTCGCCGTTATTGCGGATGGCATAGGATTCGATCGTCTCAAGGGTGTTGAACAAAAAGTGGGGATTGATTTGCGCTTGAAGCTGCAGAAGCTCCCGCTCCTTCTCTTTCATTTTCGACTGGTAAACCTCGCGTTCCATATCCTGCAGCTTCACCAAGGTCTGGTTATAGCTTTGGATGAGGAAGCCGATTTCATCCCGGTGCTTGGGCTCGGGAACCGGAACATATTGGCCGCGCCCGAGATGCTTCATTCCTTTATGCAGGTTGTACAGCGGCTGCAAAATCTTGTTCATGACCGGAAAAGCCATTATTAACGCCGCGGCCAGGCTGATTCCGGCAATCAAAAGGGTCAGCCGGAAAGTCTGCACGGCGCCTTCTTTGATCCGGTCCAGGGGAGCCATCCAAATTAGCCCCCATCCCGGTTCCGACAGCTCTGTGTAACTGGCCTCATACTCTTTGCCTGCCGAAGCGAATAAAAAATGGCTTTGCTTCTCCGGCTCCCGATCTGCCCGCGCAAACAGAAAATCGCTAAGCAGCTTCTCATTCAGCGGCTCGCCCGATACGGCGGTTCTTAAGTCGGTATGGTACAGCACAAGCTGGCCGCCGGCGTTACTCTGCCCGCTGCCGAGCATATCGGTCAATTGATCCTCCCGGATCTCGATCACAAACCAGGACATCGTCTCTCCGGTATCGACGTTAATGATCGGGCGCACATAGGAAAAGACGCGGTCTTGGGTATACGAAATATACTTTATGGGATGCGGAGGCAGCAGCCGGGGCGACGTTACGGACAGCAACGATTGATACATCGGATCGTCCTCAAAGGAATAATCGGGGTTCAATCTTTTCTGGTACGACTCGAAATAGACTTTGCCCGCGCGATCCAGATACAGCGTGCCGAGCACTTCGGGATGGAATTGCAGAGAGCTTTGGATGATGGAGCGGAACTTCAGGATATGATCGGCCTGATCGGACAAATGGCCGGCTGGCGAGTTTACATATTTCTGGAAATTTGGATCGGTGAACAGATTGTCGAAGGATTGGTTCAGATTTTGCAAATAACCGCTCACCTCTTTGGCGACAAACTGCATGTATTGGCTGGAAATCAACGCCGAATAACTGGTGCTGGAGCGGTACATGAACAGCTCGGAACTGCCGCTTACCAGAAAAATAGGGATGATCGACAGGAGGATTAACAAAATAAACAGTTTGAGCTTTAAGGATAAATGGTTTACTATTCGTTTAAGAGATTTTACCGGCTGCAATTGATGTTCCCCCCTTAGCTAAAAATCTCTTTTCCGCACAAGCTTCAGCCACGCTTGAAGGAGTGAAAAAGATGAAAATTTGCGTTGCCGATGACGAGATGGAAGTTAGGCTTAGTATTATTCAAAAGCTGACGGCTTTATTTCGCGATGAGCAGATTTTCGATGTCGGGTTTGGCCGTCAGGCGGCGGAGCAGATTAAGCTGGTTAAGCCCGATCTGGTGTTTCTCGATATTCGTATGCCCGAGATGGACGGGATTGAAATTCTACGCTTTTTGAAGGAGACAAGCTCCCGGATCCATGTAGTGATTATATCAGGGTACGATGAGTTTGAATATGCTCGGAAATCGCTTCAATTGGGTGCGATGGATTATTTGTTAAAACCTGCCGACCGAACCCAGCTATCTGAGATTGTCGAAAAAGTGCAGAAAGAGTTGACCGCTGCTCTTCTTACGGAGCTCGATTTGCTCGTCTCCAAGGAGCCTGGAGTACGGGCGATTCTGAAGGAGATCCATCCGGTCAACGCAAGCCTATGGTTTGATGAGCGAATATGGAAGCGCATACAATTTGAGGATGGGCCGCCGTCGGCGGATTTTCTCTCCCGGGAAATACTGCTTACGTTTGTTACGGATGCGGGAAGCCGGGGAAAGGTCGTGCAAACCAATCTGGATCAAGGCGGAGGGTGCTTTAGGGAAAAGAAGAAATTTGCCGAAGCGCTGCTGCTTGAATATCGGAGGAACCGGCAAACCGTTTTTTTTCAGCTTAAAGGTGAAGAGGCGGCGCTCAACCCGAAAGAGCGGAAGGCGGCGGCGAAGCGGGCCGCGAAAATGCGGCAGGAGATGATCAGCCGGGCCAGAGGCGGAGATTTTGCAGGACTTGAGCGCGACCTTGAGCGATGGTTTGACTGCTTGGAGCAAGCTGGGTATGAGGAGCTGCAGAAGGAATGCGGTTATCTGATGTCGCTCTTGGATGAAGGGCTAAGCAAGCAGGAGATCATTTATCTGGAAGAAGATACCTTATTTTACTGGGCCGATTGGGTAGCAAGGCATCGTACTTGGGATGAGCTGAAGGGTAAAATCAAAAAAATAGTCCTTGGCGGAGTTAAGGCGCTAAAAAACCTTGAACAGCAGCAGGAGCAGAACGCTTCCGGGCTGCAGCCTTGGCTTCTTGAAGCGCTCCGCCTTGTCGAAAACTGCAGTGACCCGAACGTAAGCCTAGAATGGATCGCCGAGGAGGTCAACGTCCACCCGGTTACGTTAAGCCGAATCTTCAAGCAGCAGACCGGCATGAATTTTGTGAAATATTTGACGCAGAAGCGGCTCCGCATGGCCCGGACTCTGCTACTTGAAACGAACAAAAAAATCAATGAAATCGCGGAAGAGGTCGGATATGCGGATTACCCTTATTTCCGGAGTAAGTTTAAGAAGGAGTTCGGACTGTCTCCCTCCGAGTTTCGCAAAAGTCACGGTATAGCGTCGGATTAACTCTGGGAACATACAGCATGTAAGGGGGGAAAAGTATGAACAAAAACCACGTGCTACTCCTGAAGATCGTTTTTACGCTGCTGGCCTTCGCGGCCGGCACCGGCTGCTTGAACCGCATGATCGAGCCAGCGAAGCCGGACGAGAAGGAGAGCCGGGCGCAGCAGCAGGTGCTTCGCGTGCTGTACTCAAACCATGAAGCCGGGCCGGAAGCCGTTATCGACGCCATGGAGACGTATTCCCGGCAGACCGGCATCCGCATCGAAGTGGAGGCGCTCCCCTACAACAATCTTCAGGAAAAGGTGTTCTCGGAGCTTGCGCAGGGGAAGGGAACCTATGATCTGATCGCAGTCGATACTCCATGGATGCCCAAAGTGATTGAGCATCTGGAGCCGCTAAGCTCCTATATCAAGCAGTCGAATCATCCGGATTCGATCAAGCTGGACGATTTTATCGCCAAAGTCTTCCTGGACACTTCCGTCTTTAGGCCGGACTCTCCCCAAGCGGAGCCTCCTTCGCTGGAGACGGTAAGTTTAGACGGGATTACATCGGCCGGTTTTGAAATATGGAGCCTGCCGATTCAATCGAACGCGCTGACGGTCAGCTATCGCAAAGACCTGTTTGAATCGCCGCAGTATCGGGAAGAATTCCGGCGATTGTATGGCCGGGAGCTTGAGATTCCCCGCACCTTCGGCGAATATGCCCAAGTCGCCAAGTTTTTTACCCGGGATACGGATGGCGACGGCAAGACGGACTTGTACGGAACGACGTTGATGGGAAGCCGGCACGAAGCGAATTTCGTGGATTTCAAATCCTTCCTCAACTCCTTTGGCGGCCGTTTGTTTGACGATGATTTTGAGCCGGCTCTTCAGAGCAAGGAAGGGGTAGAGGCGCTGCAAACTTACGGGAGCTGGATTAACGAGTACAAGATTACGCCGCCGGACGTCTTAACCTATACGTGGGACGAAGTCTCCGTCGTGTTCGAATTCGGAAAAGCGGCGATGGGGATGAACTATCACAACATGAGGCTGAATCCGAAGGTCGGCGGAGAAGTGGGGTACTTTATGTTTCCGGGAACGATGGAAGGCGGCGCTTTGATCCGAGGCCCCCATTTCGGTTCTTGGGGCCTGGCGATCAACCGTTACTCCCGGCAGAAGGAGGACGCTTATGCGCTGGCGGAATATTTGACGAGTCCTCAGTCCCAGATGGGGTATTTGAAGTTTAACCACCATGTGACCCGCAAATCGGCTTATGAACAAGCTCAGCATATCACCGATCCGTCCCTCCGCGAGTATTACCGCGTACTTGGAGATTCGTTAAGAGTCGGCGTAGGCCGGCCGCGCATCACGAATTACGAACAAGTATCGGATGCGGTGCAGTCCGCTGTCCATGAATACCTCACCGGCGAAAAAACGGCGCAAGACGCGCTTTCCGATGCGGCGGCGGAGGTGAGAGGGCTGATGCGGCAGGCCGGATACCATAAAAGTTAAGATGAACCTCCAACAAACACATCCAACCTAGAGCGAACATCCGCTCATCCCGGAGCGCCGTTTCTTGCGGGCGCGCCGGGATTTTTTTATGCCCGGAGCCGGGTGTGTTGTAAGCGCTAAAAACATCCCCCCACATAGCTAAATTCGTCTTCTATTTCAAGCCGATCCGGCGCTCTATACTGTGGGTATCAAGCAGCCGGGGGACAGCTTGAAAGCGATCACAAAATACCAGGGGGGAACAAAATGAAAAAAGTATGGATGGGAACTTGCCTGGCGCTTGCGCTTAGTCTTGCGATTGCAGGCTGCGGCAAGCAAAACGCCGCAACCAACACCGGAGCCGGGCAGGAGAATCCGAATTACAGCGCCACTTCGGGGCCGCTTACGATCAACCCGAATATTCCCGACCTCGAGGTGCTCGATAAAGGTCCGGGCGGCGTGCAGGCCGTATCGGCCAAGTCGCTGAAGCTTACCGAGGAGGAGCTTCAGAAGATCAAGGAAGGGAAATACAAAGCGGCGATTGTCATGCACTACTCCGGTACGGACTATATGTCCGCCGCTGTGAACGCCATGAAGAATACGTTCAAACAAATGGGCATCGAAGTCATAGCCGTAACGGATGCGCAGTTCAAGGCGGAGAAGCAGGTGAACGATATCGAAACCGTGCTCGCCAAGAAGCCGGATGTGATGATTTCCGTGCCGGTCGATTCGGTATCGACCGCGGGCGCTTACAAGAAAGCCGTTCAGCAAGGCGTCAAGCTGGTATTTATGGATGGGGCGGCTGACGGGCTTGTCGCAGGCAAGGATTATATCAGCATTGTGTCGGGCGACAACTACGGCAACGGCGTCCTGGCGGCTGACATTATGGCCGAAAAGCTTGGCGGGAAAGGCAAAGTCGGCATCGTGTACCATGACGTGAACTTCTTTGTGACGAAGAACCGTTCGGATGCTTTTGAAGCGACGATAAAAGAAAAATACCCGAATATTGAAATCGTCACCAAGGGCGGTATTACAGATCCCAATAAAGGGCAGGAGGTTGCTGCCGGAATGCTAACCAAGTATCCCGATATCGACGGCATCTTTGCTCCCTGGGACGTGCCGGCAGAAGGCGTGATGGCCGCGGCCCGCACGGCGGGGCGAAATGATCTGGTGGTGACGACAGTCGATCTGGGAACCAACGTCGCGATCTCGATTGCTTCGGACGGCATCGTGAAAGGGCTTGGCGCGCAGCTTCCATATGACCAGGGGGTAGCGCAGGCAATCCTGGCAGGCTATGCCCTGTTGGGCAAGGAGGCGCCCGCTTACGTGGCTTCTCCGGCGATCAAAGTCACAAAAGAGAATGTGCTTGAGAGCTGGAAGCTGATCTACGGCGTAGACGCTCCCGACAGCGTGAAGAACGCCGCGGCAAAGTAACCAAATTTGCGGAAGCGGGGACGGCCTGCAAACCGTTCCCTTGCTTCCTGGTAAAGAAGGTGAGACATCATGGACCGTAACGTACTCGAAATGAAAGGCATCAGCAAAGCGTTTAACGGCGTCAAGGTTCTGCAAAACGTTGACTTTTCCTTAAAAAAGGGCGAAGTACACGCCTTGATGGGCGGGAATGGAGCCGGAAAATCGACGCTGATGAAAATACTGACCGGTGTTTACAACGCCGATCAGGGAGAGATTTATATCGATGGCGAGCCGGTAAGCATCAAAAGTTTCGAGGACGCGCAAAAGAATAAAATTTCGATGATTTTTCAAGAGTTCAGCTTAATTCCCACGTTAACCGTGTCCCAGAATATTTTTCTCGGCAGGGAAGCCAAAACGGCGGCAGGTCTGCTTGACGATAAGGAGAACGAGCGCAAGACGGAGCGGCTTCTCCATGAACTCGGCGTAAACATCAAGCCTACGGAACTGGTGCAAAATCTGGGCGTCGGCTATTGGCAGATGACCGAAATCGCCAAAGCGCTGTCGCAGGAAGCCAAAATATTGATCATGGATGAACCGACCTCTTCGCTGACCAAGAGCGAAACGGAAATTTTGTTCTCTTTTATCAGACGTCTGAAAGAAAAAGATTATTCCATTATCTATATTTCCCACCGGATGGATGAAATTTTTCAAATCTGCGACCGCGTCACCGTGATGAGAGACGGAAAGAAGGTTACGACGGAAGTGATCGCCGAGACGGATATGGATACGGTGATCCAGCATATCGTGGGCATGGAGTTCAACAAAGCGTTTGAGTGGAAAGAGCGGAGCTATTCGACCGATTTGACGCCGGTGCTGGAAGTGAAGAAGCTGACCTCGGGAACGAAGGTTAAGGATGTCAGCCTGCGCGTCTATCCGGGAGAAATTGTCGGCATAGCCGGGTTAATGGGAAGCGGAAGAACGGAGCTATTGCGGGCGATCTTCGGAATCGCGCCCATCGAAAGCGGCGAAATTTTGATCGAAGGGAAGCCAAAGAAGATCGGCAGCGTGCGCGACGCGATCGAAGCCGGGCTGGCGCTGATCCCGGAGGACCGACGGATGCAGGGACTGGTGCTTCAGCACAGCGTAAAGGAGAACATGATCCTGCCGATTTTGTCCAAGCTGAAGAAAGGATTGCTACTGGACGACAGAAAATCGAACCAAATCAGCGAGCGCTTTGTGCGGAAGCTGAATATTAAGACGGATGGCATTTTTAAGCAGGTGAATCTTCTGTCCGGAGGCAATCAGCAAAAAATCGTCTTGGCCAAATGGCTGGCTAACGAACCGACGGTGCTGCTGCTGGACGAGCCGACCATCGGCGTGGATATCGGAGCGAAGACGGAAATCATTGATATCGTGCGGGAAATGGCCGACAGCGGCAAAGGAATTGTTGTTGTTTCTTCGGAACTCCCCGAACTTCTGGCGCTTAGCGATCGGGTGATCGTGCTGCATGAAGGACGCGTCAAAAGAGAACTTGATCGCAGAGACATTCAATCAGAGGAGGAGCTGCAATATGCAATCCAGGGATTCTAACGTGCAGACGGCCAAAACGGCGCTTAGCCTCAAAAAATTCGATTGGCGGGATTATATCGTTTATTTGGCGTTTGTAGGCGTGTTCATTTATTTTTCCGCCATGCTGTTTGACGACGGATTCCTTACGGTCGGCAATCTGCTCAATATCGTAAGGCAGACGACGACCATTACGCTGATGGCGCTTGCCATGACCTTCGTCATTAGCACGGGGGAAATCGACCTGTCGGTCGGCTCCATCACCGCCCTATCCTCGCTGGTCGGCGCGCTTGCGCTGCAAGCCGGATTCGGGCTTCTTGGCGGCTTGATCGCCGGGGTAGGCGCGGGCCTTATCATCGGCCTCATTAACGGGCTTCTGGTGACCAAGGTGGCGATCCCCTCCTTCCTCGTTACCTTAGGGACGATGGGGGCGGTCAAAGGGATGGCGATGTGGATTACGGGAACGGCTCCGGTATCCATTGTCCATGAACAGTTCAACTTTATTTTCGGATCGGGGGATATCGGTCCTGTGCCGATTCTGCTGATTTGGACTTTAGTCTTCACGGTGATCGCCCATATTCTGCTTCGCAAAACCTCCTTTGGCCGGCAAGTGCTGGCGATCGGCGGGAACGAGAGCGCGGCGCGTTTCTCCGGCGTCAAGACGATGAAAGTGAAGCTTTGGGTGTTCTTGGGCACGGGCTTTATGGCCGGATTGGCCGGGCTCTTGTATGCGGGGCGCATGAACGCCG
The DNA here is from genome assembly GCF_047200555.1 of Paenibacillus sp. MB22_1. Taxonomy (NCBI): domain Bacteria; kingdom Bacillati; phylum Bacillota; class Bacilli; order Caryophanales; family Paenibacillaceae; genus Paenibacillus; species Paenibacillus sp. MB22_1. Next base: position 303,353 of record NZ_JBLADV010000002.1, on the reverse strand, counting down.
GACGATTTTCCTTCGGCGAAGGAGACGAGCTGTCGGTTATTGCCGCGGTCATTCTGGGCGGCACTAGCCTGTTCGGAGGAGTGGGCACGATCATTGGCACGGTTGTCGGCTCGCTCATGATCGGAACGATTAACAACGGGCTGATCATTATGGGACTGGACGTCAGCCAGCAAATGATCATTAAGGGATTGATTATTATTCTGGCGGTAGCTTTCGGCAAAAAAGCGATGAAGAAATAAGAACCGAATTGGGGAGGACGGAGAGATGAACAAGACGATCAACGTTGGCATTATCGGGAGCGGATTTATCGGACCGGCCCATATCGAAGCGATCCGCAGGCTGGGATTCGTTCAGGTCGTCGCCATCGCCGAGCAAAATGAGGAAAAAGCCCGGGCTGTCGCCGAGAAGCTGAATATTCCTAAGGCTTACGGGGATTACAAGGAACTGCTTAGCGATCCGGACATCGACGCGGTTCACAACTGTACGCCCAACCATCTGCATTTTGAAATCAACAAAGCGATCATGGAAGCGGGCAAACATGTACTGTCGGAAAAGCCGCTGGCCATGGATGCCAAGGAAAGCGCGGAGCTGGTTAGGCTGGCGAGAGAAAAAGGGGTTGTCCATGGAGTCAACTTTAACTACAGACAGTACCCTATGATGAAACAGGTTGCGGAAATGGTTCGACGTGGCGATCTCGGCAGTGTCTACCTTGTTCACGGCGGCTACCAGCAGGATTGGCTCCTGTACGACACGGATTTCAACTGGCGGCTGGCTAAGGAGGTGGGCGGAAAATCCCGCGCTGTGGCGGATATCGGCTCCCACTGGTGCGATACGGTGCAGTATGTGACCGGGAAGCGGATTAAGGAAGTGTTAGCCGACCTTTGGACCGTACATCCGGTGCGCAAAAAACCGAAGGTAGCCCAAGTCACGTACAGCGGCCAGGCGCCGGACGGCGATGGCTATGACCCGGTGGAGGTCAGCACGGAGGATTATGCGTCGGTGTTGATTCATTTTGAAGACGGCACTAAAGGGGTGTTTACCGTTTCGCAAGTAAGCGCAGGCCGCAAGAACCGGCTCAGCTTCGAGCTAAGCGGAAGCGAAAAATCCGTGTTCTGGGACCAGGAAGAGCCTGCCCGGCTGTGGATCGGGCATAGGGACCAGCCGAATCAGACGCTGATGGCGGACCCGGGGCTGTTCTATGAAGGAGCGAGGGACGTGGTTCATTATCCCGGAGGACATACCGAAGGCTGGCCGGATTCGATCAAAAATATGATGCTTCGCTATTACACCTTTATCCGGGAGGGGAAAGATCTGCTTAAGGAAAGGGCGGATTTTGCCACCTTTGAAGACGGGCACTTATCGATGTGTATTACGGATGCGATTCTGCAAAGCCATGAGCAAAAACGATGGGTTCAGGTTCAGCATCTGCTCTAATAAAAAAAATTGGGAGGGACCAGACATGAGTACGACGATGAAAGCGGTCAGTTTTCCGGGGAACAAAGCGGTGGAGATCAGGGAGGTGCCGATTCCGGCTCCGGGCCCGAGAGAAGTGCTGATCCAAATGAAGGCGTCGGCGATTTGCCGCAGCGACATGAGCTTGTATTACGGGAACAAAGGCGTCGTCGGGCAAGGCAATACCGGAGCCGTGTATCCGGGCCATGAGCCGGCCGGACAAATCGTACAGACAGGTGAGGGCGTTGAGCGCTTCAAGCCCGGCGACCGGGTAGCGGTCTATCTGGCGGTCGGCTGCGGCGAATGCCAGTTCTGCAAGAGCGGCTATAAAATGTTCTGTAAAGAATGGAAGTGCATCGGGTTTGACCGGCATGGCGGGGACGCCGACTACATCGCTGTACCGGAGGACAACTGCATGAGAATTCCGGACGGCATGAGCTATGTTACGGCCGCGGTGTCCACGGATGCCGTAGGCACCCTGTACCATGCCCAGAAAAGACTGGCCGTCAGCGGCCGCGACACCATTGTGATCTTTGGCCTCGGTCCGATGGGCGGCGCTGGCGTCATGGTGGCTAAAGGGCTGGGAGCGACGGTGATTGCCGTGGATATGCTGGACGAGCGCCTGGAGATCGCCAAAGAGCTCGGCGCGGACTATACGATTAACGCCAAGGAAAATGTATTGGAGCGTCTGTCGGAGATCACGGGAGGACGCGGCGTCGACGCAGGCATCGACTGCTCCGGCAATCCGGTTGCGCAAAATACGATTCTGGACAGCCTTCGCCCGCACGGCCGAGCCGCCTTTATTGGAGAGGGCAAAGAAGTAACGATCAAGCCGAGCGAGCAATTGATCCGTAAACAGATAACGGTGATGGGCTCCTGGTATTTCCCGATTTTCGAATATGACGAGATCGCTAAGTTTATTCAGGATAAGCGTCTGCCGGTGGAAAAGCTGGTATCGCACACCTTCAAGATCGAGGAGGCGGAAACGGCGTTCCGGATGTTCGATGAGAGAAAAACGGAAAAAGCCGTGTTCGTCTGGGAATAAAGAAGCCGGATACCCCAATTTATTCCATATAAGGAGAGATCGAATATGAAAGGCATCTCATTCAACACTTGGACGTACAGCGGGTTCCCGGTATGGGTTCCTTCTTACCCGCTGGAAGAGGCGATCCGCAGAATCGCTTCCTTCGGTTATGACGGCATTGAAATCGGCTGCGCCAGCCCGCATGCCTGGCCTGAGACGGTGACGAAGGAACGCCGCGCCGACATTCTGAAGCTGCTCAAAGCGGAGAATCTGAAGGTATCGTCGATGCTGCCCGCTCCGGGGGGCGGGCCCGGCAACAATCCAAGCTCGCCGATCGCGGAGGAGCGCCGGTACACGATCAATCATTACAAGGATGTGCTTCGTTTAGCCCATGATTGGGAATGTCCTACCGTCATGTACATTGCCGGTTGGGTCGTGTACGGCACGCCGCAGTCGGACGCCTGGAATTACAGCCTGGAGGGGCTCGTCGAAATCGGCAACTATGCGAAGGAGCTCGGCATTACGATCGTTGTCGAACCGACGCCGGCGGACAGCAATCTAATCGAAACCGCCGACGATGCGCTGCTGCTAAGCGAACAGTCGGGCCTGTCCAACGTCAAAGTCATGTTCGACACCTTCCATGCCCTGTACCGCAACGAAGTGGCAAGCGATTATGTGTACCGGATGGCGGACAAGCTGCATCATGTGCATCTGGCGGACAGCGACCGCCTGCCTCCGGGACAAGGACGCTGCGACTTTACGGAAGTCTTCAAAGCGCTCAAAGCGATCAATTACGACGGTTACCTTTCCATGGAAGTCGGGTTCCATACGCGGCAGGCGGAGCCGGACTGGTATGCGAAAACTTCCATCGAATATGTGAGAGCGAAATTGAAGGAACTGGATTGGGAGTAGTTATGTAGCTGGAATAAAGGAGGATGAGCGGGATGAAGTTAGGCGTGTTTACCGTTATATTTCAAGATTTGCCGTTCGAGGATATGCTCGACCGGGTGAAGAGCTACGGTATTGAAGCGGTTGAAATCGGTACAGGAGGATATCCGGGCAGCGCTCACTTGAATGCCGATCTGCTATTGACCGACGAGCGCAAGAGAGATCGGTTTTTGGCCGCGATTCAAGAGAGAGGGCTGACGATCTCGGCGCTTAGTTGCCACGGCAACCCGCTCCATCCGAATAAGGAGCTCGCCCGGGAGTACCACGAAGCTTGGAGGAAAACGGTTCTGCTCGCTTCCAAGCTGGGAGTGGACACGGTGGTCGGATTTTCAGGATGTCCGGGCGATTCGCCGGATGCCAAGCGGCCAAACTGGGTCACCTGCGCGTGGCCGCCTGAATATTTGGAAACGTTGGAATGGCAGTGGCAGAAGGTTGCCATCCCCTATTGGAAAGATGAAGAGCGGTTTGCCAGAAGCCACAGCGTAAAAATCGCTCTGGAAATGCATCCCGGATTCCTGGTGTACAATCCGGAAACTTGCCTTAAGTTGCGCGAGCATACCGGCCCCAACCTCGGAGCGAACCTCGACCCGAGCCATTTGTTATGGCAGGGCATCGATGTTGCGGAAGCGATTCGGATGCTGGCGGAACAGGACGCCTTATTTTATGTTCATGCGAAGGATACGAACCTGTCTTCGAGGAATGTGGCCCGTAACGGCGTACTGGACACCAAACCTTATACCGATTGGCTGAACCGTTCCTGGACTTTCCGCAGCGTAGGCTGGGGTCATGACGCGTCGGTCTGGAAAGAGATCGTCAGCACGCTAAGAATGGCAGGCTACGATAACGTCATCAGCATCGAGCATGAAGACGGATTGGCTTCGGTGCATGAGGGACTCTCCAAAGCGGTGGGATTTTTAAAAGAATGCATGCTCACCGAACCTCCTGTTGATGCTTGGTGGGCTTAAAGGCGTTATTACCCGGCGCTTTCAGGGCAGTTTAATTTCACGCAGAGCGCTTTTTGGTTTAATTGCAGATCTTTCATGTATGTATCGATTTTTGCCGCCAGATGATTGATGATGATTCGCTCGGCTTCCTCAATATGTCCCTCCCTGCAAAACACGGAAGCTATCAACCTGCCGTCGCAGTAATGCTTCGTTTCCAGCACGGCGGTGTTGAGCTTCTCTTTATACAGTCTTTTTACGGGGCCGGTTGCCGCTTTGATTTCATAATAACGGTTTGTTTCGATCAGCAGTTTCCATGGCGTGACCTTGAATTCCAATTGATCTTTGTGCAAATTGCCGACGACCTGATACAAAAACTTTTTGGAGCTGTTCATGCTGAAAATCCCCTTGCAAGACGGTTTATATTTTGTATAATTATGCGATTTGTAGCAATGATTAAGTATAATTTACCAACAAACGATTCTAATGAACTATAAAACAAAAAAGCTTGAAAAACAAGGGCAAAGCGCCAAACAATCCGCTTCGTCCTTCTTTTTTTTCCTGTCCGGCATAATTTGTATAGTAGTGTTACCGCTGCAGGGGGGATGAAACATGCGGATACGACGACGACGCGGATGGCGAAGCCGAACAAGGCGGCCGAAGCATAGACGGACGATTTGGATCGTTCTTGTGATCATCACGGTGATCGGCTTGGTGCAATTTGTGCAGTATGTCGAACGCCGGATGACAGGGCCTATCATTCATCTGGCGCAAATTCGAGTCAAGCAAATCGCGACAGAATCCATTAATGACGCCATCACCGCGCAAGTCGCTAATCAACAACAGGTCGAAGAATTGATCGATTGGAAGATGGGCGATAACGGGAAAATTACCGGGTTTATGCTCAACTACTCGGCCCATATGAAGGTGACGTCTGAAACGATTCAAACGGTGCGGCATACGCTGGTGGAAGTCGCTCGATTATCGGAATCCATCCCGCTGGGGCAGGCTCTCGGCAGTCCGATCCTGGCTTCCTTTGGTCCCAGCATCCCGATCAAAATCGAGCCCAAAGGGGATGTGAAGGTTGACCTGAATACCCGGCAACAGGATGCCGGGATTAATATGATTCTTGTCGAAGTGTACCTACGGGTAAAAACGGAGCTGGCCGTAGTCGTCCCGTTTGACATGGAGTCGCAGACGGTCGAAACGGAAATCCCGGTGTCCTACCTGCTTGTGGTCGGAGATGTGCCGATGTACTACTATGACAGTAAGGGCAACCCGGTTGGTGAAGGCCAGGCAAATGCACCCAACATTGCGCTTCCGGTGCTGCCCGGTGACAAGGATACGACCGAGCCGCTAACAAAGGATAAAGCGGTTTTGCCGGATGGAACTGGAGGAACAGGGGATTCCAATTCCGCTGGGAATACAGAGGCCGGAAACAAGGAATCAAGCTCGGAGGAGTCGGAAAGCTCAGAGACATCCGATGCGGGGGGACATGAATAAAAGGGCGCCGATTATTTGGTCGCCCTTTTATTTTTTTTGGAACGTTCGGCTTGCTCCCATTTCTTCAGCAGAGGGTAAGGATCAAACGCCCATTCCGTGCTTCCCGTATCCCGATAGATTCCGTAATGCAGATGCGGCGGGAATTTTCCCGACGTTCCTGGCGGGCCATATCCGCTGCTACCGACCCAGCCGATCGTTTGCCCGGGTTCGACGAAATGACCGACCTCGATTCCTTTCTCATAACCTTGCAGATGCGCATAATAGTGGTATCGGTTCTGGATATCCCGGATACCGATGCGCCAGCCCCCGTAGGGGTTCCAACCTTTTGTTTCCACAATCCCGTAGCAGACGCTGCGTACCGTGACGCCCATCGGGGCAAAAATATCCGTTCCCTCATGGATTCGGAGGCCGCCCCAGCCGCGCCGATCTCCCCAGGTATCGCGATAGGTATAGGAACTGCGCAGCGGAAGCGGAAAGGCGCTGTCCGTTAAGTCCAGCTTGCCCCAGTGCTTGTACATTTTCGCGAATTGGCGAATCCGTTCGACGGCAGCATCATTTTGATAATAACGCCATAAGGCGATGCGGAAATCCTCATCTTGATAGCCAAAGCTGGTTAAGTAAGAAGCCAAGGTGTACAAGGCGTCTCGATCGTTCTTCGGATCGGCCGCGCCATCTGCGGTGGCGTCTTTCCCGACGCCGCCAAACAGTTCGATGGTGGCTGGATTCCGGTCCTCGGGATCGGGATTCAGCGGCCCAGTCCAGAACGCTTCCTTGAAGCGAAATCCGGTTACGCGCTGCTCTTGCTGTTGTTCCTTACGCGGCGTGATGGTGCGTTCATATTGATCCACAGCCGCAAGCCAATACCAGGGAACATTCGTCAACAACTCCATTTCTTCGTACAAGGTGCGTCGTTGCTGATATACGCTGACTACCGCCTTCTCTGCTGTTCCTGGAGCGTTCGCCTCTGCAGCGCCTATGCCGGATATCGGCCAAAATGAGGTAATCAGCATCACGCAGGCGATGCACCAGAGCGCTTTGCCGCGGGCAAACCGTTGAGACTTCAAGGCAAGTATTCCTCCTTCGCCTTTATTTTGCACGCGATTCGTGACCCTCTTAGATTGAGGCAAACGCTGTTTTTTTATTCCATATGCGAAGTAGGTTTTTCCAGCGGTTTCATGATATAATAAATGGCGCTACAGCTTATATCACAAGAAGGAAGGTCTTGCGCTTTGGCTAAACAAATCCAGGAACCGAAACCGGATTGGATTCGTATCAAATTGACGACAGGTGACAACTATCAAGACATCAAGCAGATGATGCGCTCCAAAACTTTGCATACCGTTTGCGAAGAAGCGCGTTGTCCGAATATATATGAGTGCTGGGCCAACCGGACGGCAACGTTTATGATTTTAGGCGATATCTGTACGCGGGCATGCCGCTTCTGTGCGGTAAATACCGGGATGCCAACTGAGCTCGATTTGCAGGAGCCGCAGCGCGTGGCTGAAGCAACGGAGCAGATGAATTTGCGACACTGCGTTGTGACCAGCGTAGCCCGGGACGATTTGAAGGACGGCGGGGCAAGCATTTTTGCCGGGACGATTAAGGCGATCCGGGAACGCTTGCCGTTCTGCAGCGTAGAAGTGCTTATTCCAGATTTTCAGGGGGATGAGGAAGCGCTGCGGATCGTGATGGATGCGAAGCCGGATATTCTGAACCACAACATCGAAACGGTGGAACGGTTATCTGACCGCGTTCGCGCGAAGGCGAAATACCGCCGCTCCTTGGAGCTGCTCCGGCGGGCGAAGGAGATGCGGCCGGAGATTCCAACGAAGTCCAGCATTATGCTGGGTGTCGGGGAAGAGTGGGACGAGATTTTGCAGGCGATGGACGATCTGCGGGCCGTGGACTGCGATATTTTGACGATCGGGCAATATTTGCAGCCTACTCCGCAGCACCTGCGCGTAGAGAAGTATTATAAGCCTGAACAGTTTGCAGAGTTGAAGGAAGAAGGCATGAAGCGCGGCTTCAGCCACGTGGAATCCGGCCCGCTCGTGCGCAGCTCGTATCACGCGCATGAACAGGTCCAATCGGCCAAGAAACAAGCCGGCGTACCCGTTTTGCCGTAAACCGAAAGGAGGATGGAGCTTTGATTCAAATTGGCGGCAGAACCTACGAATTGATTCGGAATTATCGGGATGCGTGGGATCCTGAAGCGTTTAAGCAGCGTTACAGCGAAGTGCTTGACCGCTATGATTACATTATTGGGGATTGGGGTTACGAGAAGCTCCGCCTCAAGGGTTTTCTGCGGGACAACCATCCCAAGGCCAATCGGGATACCGCGTATTCCGGCATCACGGATTATATTAACGAATACTGCAATTTCGGCTGTGCTTATTTCGTTCTTCAGAAGGTGCGGGACAACCATAAGGACAAGGACGCAGCGAAGGACAAAGATGCCGGAAACGGTAAAGACGTTCAAGTACAGGAAACAGAAACGGCCCCCGAATAATCGGGAGGCCGTTTCTGTTGTTTTATGTTATTACTTCATAGATAAGTTCAGTATACCTTGTTTATAGCTCCATGTCAGCTTCGGATATTTCTTCTGGAACTCGTGCAGCTCGAGATAAGCTTCACCATCTACAACTTTGATCGTTTTGGCAGCCAAGGTAAATCCGGTTTGCTTCCCAAGCGAATCGGTGATGGTTAACTTCCCGTTCTTCGAATTCCACACCGGCGTTCCTTGAATCAGCGACGATAATAAGCGGGAAGGGGCGTAAATGAGTTTGCCGTCCTGAATCACATCGATATATCCCGGGAAAGCCGCTCCGTTAATGTTCAGCGAGGCAGGTCCGCCGGATACGCTGATATGCCGTACCCCGGCTGCATACATCCCGGTAATCAACTGCGCTGCTGCATTGTTCTTCACCTCAACGTCCGGCTTCAGCCCCACATGGTTGAAATCCAGCTTATTTGGCGTCAAGTAGGCTTGGACTGTCAGCTTCAATGAGCTGCCGTTGGACAGCGGGAATACGTTCTGAATGCGCGCCTTCCCGTAAGTTTGATCCCCCACAACCTTGGCGATTCCGTTGTCGCGCAGCGCCCCCGTCAAGATTTCCGATGCGCTGGCGGTCAGACCGTTGGTCAGCACCACGACCGGCATCCCGATGTCTTGGCCACCCGTGATTTCAACGGGCTGCAGCTCTCCGCTTTGGCCGGAGGTGTACATCAGGATCCCCTCCTTCATGAACTGCTTGGCGATGTTGGCCGCCGATTCGACGTAACCGCCAAGATTGTCACGCAGGTCCAGTACGAGAGCGCCAATCCCTTCCTTGCGCAGGGCGGCTAATTTTTGCGCAAATTCCTCATCCGCTGTATCGGAGAAGGAGGTCACGGCGATGTAGCCGACCTTGCTGGAAGGAATGACCTTGCCGGTGACGGAAGGCAATGAGAAATGCGCTCTTGTGATCGGAAATACTAGAGCCTGTCCGTTACGGTTGATCGTAATGGTGACTTGGGTATTTTCCTCCCCTTGAATCCGTGCGACATCCTCGCTGCTGGTTACCGGCTTCGCATCCACCTTGGTGATGATATCGCCTGCCAGAAGGCCGGCTTTGGAGGCTGGAGAATTGGGCAACACGTCGGTGATGTACAGCTTGTTGTTATAGAAGCGAAGCGTAACTCCGATGCCAACGAACTCCTGATTTACGCTATTCTCGAAGCTCTCCAGTTCATCCTTGGAATAGTAATCGCTATAGGGATCGTCCAGCGTATAAACCATGCCGCGTATCGCATTATCGAGAAACTCCTGACGCTCAACGCCTTCAATGTTGTAGGCTTCCAGGTAGTTCAGCACTTCCTGAAGTGTCTGAAGGTCTGTGGAGGTTTCTGACGTTCCCAGCTGAATGATCGTTCCAGCTGCGGTGGTACCGGCAGCGCCTGCCGTCCCGGCCGCTCCAACCGTCTGGGGCAAGCCCAGCAAGGCGAGGGACAACATCGGGATGAATGCATACTTGCGGAATGAGCTTAAGATCATATTCAGTTCTTCCTTTACAATATTTTCGATATCCAAAGAGCTTGTCAGACCTGCCGATTAGTCCAGGAACGCATTGCGGACCCGGTTCCAAAACGGAAACGGCCGATAACGGACAAAGCTGATCTTCTGATCCGACACCTGGCAGCGTACGGACACTAGATCGTCCATCGGCAGGTTGACGTGGTCAATGGTCAGCAATAAGCGCTGTTCCTTGCGCGAATAAATGTCGCAATGATGATGCTTGGGCAGCACCAACGGAGAGCCTAGCGTCCGGAACACCCGATTGTTGATCGAAGCGATCTCTGTGATCTGCAGCGCTTCAATCGTCGGATGGATCATCGCTCCCCCCAAGCTCTTGTTATAGGCAGTACTGCCGGAGGGGGTGGATACGCAAATGCCGTCGCCGCGGAACATTTCGAACATTTGGTCATTGATGTCCACTTGGGCAACCACAGTGCCATCGACGCCCTTCAGCGTAAATTCGTTTAAGCAAATGTGGGAAGAGCTGCCCGACCTCTTCTGAATCTCCAGATCGATTAAGGGGTAACGGACGATGCGCGGCCTGAGCAAGCCGGGATCTGCATGACCGCTCATCATTTCCACCAGCTCAGGAATTTCGTCGGCTTTCCAGTCGGCGTAAAAGCCCAGATGGCCCGTGTGAATTCCTACAAATGCGATGGAAGGAATCTGATCGATAAACGTATGGAAGGCATGAAGCATTGTGCCGTCTCCGCCGATGGAGACAACGATGTCCGGGGATTTCGCATCCAGCTCAAGCCCATGCTGCGCAGCAAGCTTATGAAAGGTTTGGCTTAATTCCACAGACAGCTGATCGCCGCGGTCAAGTACAAAGTATCTCAAGTTGACAAGCTCCTTTGAAAAAGGCTGTTCAAAAACGAACATTATTTTGAACATGCGCTTGAATATCCTTTTGTAAAGATCATAATCAATTCGTCCGCAGAACACAACGTTTCATTTTCGGTGCCGCTGGCGGCGAATGATTTCGGCCAGGAATGACAAAATAAGTAGGATGGCCAGGGTCACCAGGAAGAAACGGGACGCTCCCGGAACAGCACCCCAACCGTAAAGCACTTCTTGGCCTCCAAACTCAGGAGGATGAATCGCCCACGCCGGCGCGGCCCCCATCAGGGGGTTCCAGAGAAGCAGCAACAGCCCGGCGGAAATCACGGCATGAAGGAACCTAGCGATTAGAAAAGGAAAATAACGCAGGTCAGCTCCATTTAAGATGCTGGCCACTTGGGCATGAACCGATAAGCCGCCCCAAGAGAGAATGAAAGCTGCTGCTGCGGCTTTGAACTGCAAAGGGATTCCCTCCGGCGCCGCGGATGCTTTAGCGCCCAAGGTGACTTCAAACAAGCCGCCCATGAGGGGCTCGGCTAACTGGCTGGGCAGACCCAGCAGCGGCAGCAGCTGTTGGAACCCGGTATATAGGAAGCCCATGAAGCCCGAAGCGGTGAGCACCTCCAGGATCACGGAAAAAAATACGACCAGGCCGCCTACTACGGTCATCAGCTGCAGGGAGGAGGCAACTGCCTGCCGCAGCAGCTCTCCGAGGCTGCGTCCGTCCTGAACCCGGGCTTCATGCATGGCCTTAAGCGCCAGCTTCAGGCTGAAGCGCCCGGATTCATCGCCTTCACCGGGATCTGCCGGCAAGTTTCGGTCCGGACGGTAGAAGCGCATGACCAGGCCGATCAGCAGGGCCCCTCCATAATGGGTCAAAGCGAGCGCCCCGGCCAGCTTCGGATTGCCAAAGAAGCCGACAGAGACCGCCCCGATGAGAAAGATGGGGTCGGATGACGTCGTGAACGAGACAAGTCGTTCTCCCTCTACCCGGGAAACGAGCCGTTGCTCGCGCAGCTTGGTCGCCAGCTTGGCGCTGACGGGGTAGCCGGAAGCAAACCCCATCGCCAGCACGAACCCGCCGCTGCCCGGGATCCGAAACAAGGGCTTCATCAGCGGGTCCAGCAGCTTGCCGAGAAAATGCACAATCCCAAAGCCTAGCAGCACTTCGGATATGACGAAGAACGGGAATAGGGACGGGAACAGCACGTCCCACCAGATGGCGAGGCCGCGAACCCCTGCCTGCCAGGAAGCTTCCGGGTAACAGGCCATCAGAACGGCCAGCATCAGCGCGGCAACGAGCAACAAAACAGCCGTTAAGCGTTGGAATTTCATGGGTACGCCTCCACATCAAATCATAGTGAAGTGTATGAAATGAATGGGACAAACAGCACAAAAAAATAAAGGAAGCGGTTTCAAAAAAGGGCTGATATTTTTGAGCTTCTATGCTAAAATGATGCTTAAGACCAATATAGAACTTTAGTACCAGCTATCATTTGATCAAACATGGTGCAGCAGCCAAATTTTGAGGATGGAGTGATGTTCATGAGCATTGTCGCAGCTACTGATAGATTGAAAGACCGCATTCGAGTAGAAGCTCCTTTGGTAGGAGCTTTTATTTTTTTTTGATATAATAAGGAAAAACGGAGGCGGTGAACAGATGAATCAAGGCTTGAGTTTATACGACAACCTCGGCGGAGAAGAGACGATTCGGCGGTTGGTGGAAGCCTTCTATCCGCGGGTTCAACGTGATCCGTTGTTAGGACCCTTATTCCCGGAAGACATTACTCCGGTCATGGAGAAGCAATTTATGTTCTTGTCGCAGTTTTTTGGAGGCCCGTCCCTCTACTCTGATGCCTTTGGTCATCCGATGATGCGTGCCCGGCATTTGCCGTTTCCGGTGACGACGGAACGCGCCGAGGCTTGGCTGGCCTGCATGAAAGCTGCGCTGGAGGAGATTGGAGTCGAGGAGCCGCTGCGAGGGATCGTGCTGGAGCGTCTGTCCGGCCCGGCTTTTCATTTCGTGAACACACCTTAGACCGATGAACTAATGTGCCGGGCAGGGCAGATTATTGAAAGGAAGTAGGACGTTTTGGAACTTGAACCGCTTTATCAGATCAAGGTCACTTGCATCCATTGCCAGAGTGAATTTTCGACCTCGCGTGTGCGTCCGAGCTTTAAACGGGCTGTACGTACGGATACGGATTTTTGCGGCTATTATCAGAAGGAGAATCCGGATTATTACGTCGTTCGGGTATGCCCGTCCTGCGGTTTTGCTTCGACGGAAAATTCGGTATCCCGCTTGACCGACCGGCAAAGAGCCCTCTTCCAAGAGGCGATCGGCAGCCGGTTTAACCAGAAGGACTATGGCGGGCGCCGGGATTGGGAGACTGCGATGGAGACGTACAAGCTGGCGCTGATTTGCGCACAAACCATCGGCGAAACCGACCGGATTATTGCCAGCTTGCTGCATCATATTGCTTGGTTGTATCGATACAAGAACAACGTCGAACAGGAGAAGCGTTTTCTGGAGTATTCGCTGGAAGCCTACATCCGCGTTTACGAAAAAGAAGGCGTCGGCGGCAGCGATGCCCGCCTGATGTATTTGATCGGCGAGCTGAACCGGCGGATTGGCAAGTACAACGACGCAGTCAAATGGTTTGGGCGCGTCATTAATGACAAGCGGATCATGGATGCGGCGATGATTCGGGCATCCCGCGAGCAATGGGCGCTGCTGCGCGAAGAAATGATGAATGGCGGACATGAGCTGCCTGAGGAAATGCGCGGTTGACGGAACGGACAAGCAGACATCCAAGCGTAGACATGACGAAGGGCCGTATCCAGAGGAAACGGCCCTTTAGATCGCTAAAGGCGACCTGGTCACATTACGTTATTTCTACCGGACAACCTTATCGGTTAACAGGTAATCGTTGTCACAGTCAAGGACATGTAGCTTGTTCCCGCAGCAGGGGAAGACGAGCAGCTTCTTCTTCCCCTCGTGGATCGATTTCAACTCGCGGGGCTTCAGAGGCAGCAGCACGTTACGGCTGGAGCAAAATGGGCACTCATGGACATACACGTCCCCCATGACAACATCATAAGGCCACGTTTGGTTACAGGGGATCATGAATGCTCCGGTTCGTGACCGGCTTGGCTGGCATCTCCGGCTTCCGCTTCTGCGGAAGGCTGGCCTGCTTCTTCTTTCGCCAGTTCTGCGATTTTTTGCATTAAAATGTGCTGCGGCATATGCATAAGGTGCTCGACCGGCACCTTGAGTTTTGCGGCTAATTTCACGGCGGTATCCGCCGATATTTGCAACGGTCTCATGGAAATCCCCCCTGTATTCAGACAAGCGTTATAATAGAGCATCCTCTACTAGCATACACTGTTATCCCATAAGGCATCAATTATAAACGATACGGAAAGGAAGCGAACTTATGTCAAGATTCGTAGGAACCCTTCAACCCACTTGGGACCTAGAAACGATTTTCCCGGGAGGCTCTGCCTCCAAAGCGCTGCGAGATCATCTGGATGCTCTGGAACGGGACATTGCCGCATACCAGGCGAAACTGCAAGAGCTGCAGGCCCCGTCTACTGTAGAAGAGACCAAGGCGTTGGACAGCCTGATTGTGGATCTGCAAGCAGCAGACAGCCGTCTGTCCGAAGCCGGCAGCTTTATCGGCTGTTTGACGGCGCAAGACCAGCACGACAAGAAAGCTCTCCAGCTTGACGCCAAAGTCACTTCGTTAAACGCTGCATTCAATAACGTGATGACTTTATTCTGGAACCTGCTCCGATTGACGAACGATGAGGTGTGGGAAGCTTGGATGCAGCGGGAGGAAATCGCGCCGATCTCCTTCTTGCTTCGCGAGAAACGGGAGCAAGCGCGGGAGAAGCTTGCGCCGGAGCTGGAAAATCTGGTTTCCGATCTGGCAGTAGACGGTTACCACGGCTGGGGTCAGCATTATGATACGATCGTTGCCAAAGTGGGAGTCCCCTTTGAAGAGGACAATGGTGAGGTCAAAATGCTATCCGTCGGCCAAGCGGCCAACAAGCTGGATGATCCGGACCGGAACGTGCGCGAGCGCGTGTTTCCAAAATGGGAGGAAGCCTGGACCAAAGCGGAGGACTATTGTGCTGATGCGCTGAACCGCTTGGCAGGGTTCCGGATCAAATTGTACGAGAAACGCGGATGGGACGATATCCTGAAGGAACCGCTGGCCCTTAACCGGATGTCCAAAGCCACGCTGGATGCGATGTGGCAAGTGATCGTCGAGAACAAGCCGAAATTCGTCGCTTATCTGGAGCGCAAAGCCAAGCTGCTTGGGGTGGAGAAATTAAGCTGGACCGACGTGGATTCCCCGCTGGGCCAAGCCGCCGGCAAAATTACGTACGAACAGGCGGCCGAAGACATCGTCCAGCAGTTTGGCAAATTTAGCCCGAAGCTGGCGGAGTTCGCCACCATGGCGTTTAACAAGCGCTGGATCGAGGCCGAGGACCGTCCTGGTAAACGGCCGGGGGGATTCTGTACCTCTCTGCCGCTGAGCAAGCAGACGCGGATCTTCATGACGTTTGGCGGGAACGTATCCAACGTATATACGTTGGCGCATGAGCTGGGGCACGCCTATCACCAGTACGTGATGGAGGAGCTGCCGAGATTTAGTCAGGATTACGCGATGAACGTCGCGGAGACCGCTTCGACCTTCGCGGAAATGATCCTGGCTGACGCCTTCGTCAAAAATGCGGCAGATGATCAGCAGAAAATTGTTCTGCTCGCCGATAAGGTGCAAAATTCGATCAGCTTCTTCATGAATATTCATGCCCGCTTCTTGTTTGAAACCCGGTTCTATGAGAAACGCCGGCAGGGATTTTTGGATGCCGCCGAGTTGTGTGAATTGATGGAAGAAGCACAGCGCGAAGCCTTCCAGGGGGCGCTGGGCAGCTATCACCCGCATTTCTGGGCATCCAAGCTGCATTTCTATATCACAGATGTGCCTTTCTATAATTTCCCTTACACCTTTGGGTACATGTTCAGCACCGGAATTTATGCGCAAGCGCTGCGTGAAGGCCCAAGCTTTGCGGCGAAATATGATGCGCTGCTGCAAGACACCGGCCGGATGACGGTGGAAGAGCTGGCTGCCAAGCATCTGGGCGTGGATTTAACGAAGCCGGATTTTTGGCGCGATGCGATGGCGGTATGTGTGGCCGACGTTGACGCTTTCTTGGAATTAACCCAATAACCAACTGTATCTGCTTCACAGGTTTAGGTCCTCGAAAGAGGGCCTTTTTTGTTGCAGCATTTTGTCGGAAGATAGAAGAAAATATTGGACGAACAAGACATAATTAGTCAATATATAGCATAATGTTGATGTAAAAGGAAATTTAACCTATAATGTGACATAAGACCTATACCATAGGTTGCATTCTTTGGGGGAAAGGTGGGAGAATATGCTGAAAGCCGAGCAACTATCGCTGGTTAGGCAGATCGACATGGTTTTTAAGGAACTGGAGGAGGAGCTGTCGGGATTAACTTCGGGTACCGTATTTCTGCAGATCCGGAATAATACCATCGGGAAGTTTGGCATCCGCCACAATCCGATTGCGGGTCGAAACGGGCAGCTTAGTGAAGAACCCTACGGACTAAATGCAGAACAGATCCACTCTTTTCGAAAAATGGCGATTGAAGCGCTGAAGTACAAGCGGTACTGGACGCATGGCGAGATCAGCTACGAATTTGCCCTGCGCCAAGGGGCCGTAGTCGTGGATGCAATCATGGAATCGAATTATAACATGGCCAATTTGCTGATCCAACGGTATCCGCAGAAGGAGAAAGGCGCTAGTACATACCGAAAGCTGTCTTCCTAAAGGGTTCAACATTCAAGGGAAACAGGCGATCTGCTAAGCAGACCGCCTGTTTCTATAGAGGGTAATGGGAGGATGCAAGTTACAGGTTCGAACGACCCGACAACTGTTGCTCCGCCATTTGAACCAAACGTTTCGTGATATAGCCCCCAAGAGAACCGGTTTCACGGGAAGTATAGTTCCCATAGTAACCGTCTTGCGGAATTTGTACGCCCAATTCCTGAGCTGCTTCCATTTTCAGTTGTTGCAGCGCAGCAGTTGCTTGAGGAACAATAAGGTTATTACGGCTTCCGCGGCTTTGACCTGCCATGTTTGTCACCTCCTTTGGCGTTTGTGATGTTAGTATGGTTCGTAGGGTGCAAAATATGCGGGGAGCTTCAAAGCTATGGCAGTGGTAATGATTTCTTCTCGCCGAGAAGATTTGTTATCACGAAAAAAACGCCTTCCAACGGAAGGCGGAAATTTTGAAAAAGGTTAAGCTTCGTTATCATCACCGGTATTCGGATAGATCATTTCTAGGGAAAGATTTAATTCCAACGTTTGTTGCGGCGTCAATTCGATCAGCCCGGTCTCACTGGCGGGAAGGTTCAAATTTGGAGCGTCCGGCAACCAAGTGTATGGTTCAATGCAGAAGAATTGATCCGCTTCCCCCTTGGAGTAGATCACCCAAAATTTAAAATACTCAGGATCCGCTGCGTAGCGCAGGCCATAGCCGTCGTCGCGCAGCATCAACGCTTCGACCGGCTTATCTCCGATTCGCAGCATCGTATCGCAATTCACGCCTTGCAGATTCATGCCCGAGTTTAACGCATCCCATATCCCTAGCGGAGCGGTCTTTCCGTTAGGAATGTTCTCCTCGTCCAATTCGTAAAGCTCCGTCACCGGCAACTTCACTTTCCAGCGCCCAGGCTCGCCGTCAATTCGAAACCAGGTATGCAACCCCAAACCGAAGGGGGCCGGGTTTTGACCCAGGTGCGTAATTTTGAAGGTTTGCGTTAATCTTGCCCCTTGCAGTCTGAGCGTCATTTCCAGCTTCAAGGGCTCAGGATATTGACGGATCCAATTTGGATCGTCAGAGGTTTTGAATTCCGTTGTGATGGTGCAGCCTTCGTCGTCTTCTTCGATATCGCTCACGCACCAGCTTTGCGTACGGTGCAGACCGTGGATGTGGTTGTCATTTGCCGTATTGCGATCAAATTGATATTCTTGCCCGGCATACGTGAATTTCCCTCTGCGAATGCGTCCGGGGGGAGTTAAGAGCGGGATGCCGAAATGATATGGCTTCTGCAGGTAGAAATCAAGTTCGTTCTCTTCTGGATGACGCAGCACATCGCGCTGCTGGACATTGTCCCATATACGAATGACGTTATTTCCTAGGCGAGGTAGCAGCGTGACTTCAAGCTCGCGGCTATGTAAGATGTACGTATCGTAACCGTTCCATTGCCCTTTGGTCACCTTTTTCATATCGTTGCTCCTTTTCCCACATAATCAGTTCCTTAAGCTAGACTAATCATAACACTTTTTGCGTAAGACGAAAAATAGATTTGACACCACCGCTGGTGTTATTTATGATGATAGGCATAACGAGAAAGCGTTGATGAGGGGAAGTAAGCGAAGTTTCCGTTCTGCAGAAAGCCGGTGGTTGATGCGAACCGGTGAAGGAGCTTGTGCCGAATGGGCCTCGGAGCGCCAGGTTGAACGCAAGAGGCGGCGAGCCTGTTGTCAGTAGGCCGGCCGGGTCATCCACGTTACGGATTGGAAAGGCTGATCTTGTTGAGGCATCGCGTCTAAGCTGACCGCGAACCCCAATGCTCCAACCATCAGCAAATAAGGGTGGCACCACGGTCTCACGTCCCTTGCGGGCGCGGGGCCTTTTTGCATTTTACCAAAACCGGGGTCTTACTCATGCAGCATTTGAATCAAAGGGAGGAATTTTCGTCATGAAGAGAGTATTATCTGGCATCCAGCCCAGCGGCAAACTGACACTAGGCAATTACATCGGGGCTATTAAGAACTTCGTGGAGCTGCAGCATGATCATGCCTGCAACTTTATGATCGTGGATTTGCACGCGATCACCGTTCCGCAGGAACCGGCAGCATTGACGGAGCAATCCGAAGCGGTTGCGGCGCTTTATCTCGCGGCCGGTATCGATCCGAATAAAGCAAATGTTTATCTGCAATCCCATGTGATGCAGCATGCCCAGCTCGGATGGCTGCTGACGACGCTCACCTCGATGGGCGAACTTGAACGAATGACCCAATTTAAAGACAAATCGGCCGGGAAGGAATCCGTTGGGGTTGGGCTGTTCGTCTATCCTGCTTTGATGGCGGCGGACATCTTGATTTATAACGCTGACCTGGTACCGGTTGGGGATGACCAGAAGCAGCATTTGGAATTAACCCGTGATTTAGCAGGACGGTTTAACCATCGGTTTGGCGAATACTTTACGCTGCCGGAGCCGTACATTCCTGAGGTTGGGGCACGCATCATGTCGCTGGATGATGCCTCCAAGAAAATGAGCAAAAGCAATCCGAACCCAGGCAGCTATATCGCTTTGCTGGACACGCCGGACGAAATCCGTAAGAAGATCAGCCGGGCAACGACCGATTCCGGACGCGAAGTGAGATTCGATCCGGCGACGAAACCGGAGATCAGCAACCTGATTACAATCTATAGCCAATGCTCGGGACTGACTATCGCAGAAGTGGAGCAGCGGTATGAAGGGCAAATGTATGGTCCGTTCAAAAAAGACTTGGCCGAAGTGGTCGTCAGTGTGCTGGAGCCGCTCCAACAGCGGTACCGTGAAATCCGCGAGTCGGGCGAGCTGCGCAGCATCTTGCGCCAAGGGGCGGAGCGCGCTTCCGAAATGGCTGAGAAAACGCTGCAGGATGTTCAGCGCCTGATGGGGTTTGTCGGAAAATAAACGATATTTTGAAAGAAAGCCGCCGGCTGCGCCCGGCGGCTAATTGTGTCACTAAATTGTCATAGTTAATGCGCGATATTCCATCGATTGTCAAACATTTCAGGGTTTTGATATGATAAAGTTTATAGCGTAAGGGTAAAAACGTTGAACGTTTTATGAATGATCAATAGAGGTAAACCTAAACCTAAACTGAACTTTATTTCAAATATAGGAGGAATGAATCGCGCGTGGACAAACCATTAAGTGTTCAGGCTTCTTCGGAATCCGCTGCGTTGTCCGTGAGACCTACTCCTCCGGGAGAGACGGCGACTTGGAGAGATTTTATCGCCTTAACGAAACCGGGCATTTTGCGTTCGAATCTGATTGCGGCGTTTGCCGGGTTTTGGGTGGCTTCCCGCTGGGAGCTTGATTATATTCAATTAATTGTCATGTTGCTGGGGACGACGCTGGTGATGGCATCGTCCTGTGTCTTTAACAATTACTTCGACCGGGAGATGGATACGAAGATGGCCCGGACGAAGAATCGCGTCCTCCCCACGGGGAAGCTGGCTCCGAAGACGGTGTTATGGTATGCCGTCATCTTGGGAGTGCTGGGCCTTTCAGTGTTGTTTATTTTCTCCGGTCTGCTGGCCGGGTTGTTTGGTGCGGTAGGGATGTTTGTCTACGTGGTGGTGTATACGCTGTGGCTTAAGCGGAGCTCGACCTGGAGTACGTCGGTTGGTGCCATCTCCGGCGCCATGCCGCCTGTCATTGGCTATGTTGCGGCATCGGGACGGATCGATTTGGGAACTTGGATGCTGTTCGCCCTGTTGTTCCTCTGGCAACCGCCCCATTTCTGGGCGCTGGGGATTCGCCGTACCGAGGAATACCGGGCCGCTGGCTTCCCGCTGTTGCCGGTCGTGAAGGGCATTCCGCGCACGAAGTTGCAGATGATCCCTTATCTTGCATTGCTGATTCCGATTCCGATTTTGATGTATGCCTACGGCTATACGGGCGTTTGGTTCCTCATCATCGGCTGCCTACTGTCGGTAGCTTGGCTGCTCATGGCACTTCAGGGATTCCGGGCTAAGGATAACGACGCTTGGGCGAAACGGGTATTTATTTTCTCAGTGAACTATTTAACGATTGCTTTAATCGTGATGATCTTGGATACGGTAAGGTTGTAATTAGGGGGATGGGGAATGGCGGTTTTGAAGAAATATAAATGGACATGGATTCTGCTGGCCATCTGCGTGATTCTAGCCGGTTATCTGCTCTGGGATACGTATGCGAAGCCTAAGCTTCCGGTGATCCGTCCTGTTGCGGATTTTAGCATGGAGAACGTAGACGGCAAGACGGTGACGCTGCAGGATACGAATGGCAAAGTCCGGCTGTTTTATTTCTTCTTCGCCAACTGCCCTGACGTTTGCCCGATCACAACCTTTCGGCTGAGCCAAGTACAGGATATTTTGAAAGAGAAAGGCTTGTTCGGCAAAGATGCTTCGATCGTCTCGATCACGTTTGATCCGGAACGTGATACGCTGGAGAACATCAAGGCGTTTGGGGATAAATTCAAAGCGGATTATTCCGGCTGGTATTTCCTGCGCGGGGATCAGCAGAAGACGATCGACCTGGCGATGGACTCCTTTAAAATTCTGATCGACAAGGATGCGGATGGGAATTTCGTGCATATGGATCTCATCGGTCTCGTAGACCGTAAGGGCCAACTGCGGGAAATTTACCGGCCGGAGGCGACGCCGGATGAAATCGCTGCGGGTGTGATCAGCCTCGTCAAGGAGTAACTCACTTCGCGATCAAAACTTGTCATAGGAAGCCGGTGTTGGGGGATAGACAATGTATTCCTCCAGCCCGGCTTTTTCTAATTGGGCGATCAGGTATTCATCGGGCGTTCCTTCGACTCCGGCATATCCCCGTCTTGTATAAATTTGCTCCGCATCGGGAAAAGCATCCCGAAGTACGCCGCGAATCCGTTTGCCGGAAGGATCGTTGTCGAGGAACAGAAACAACTCGTCATCCTTGACCTTCTTGCGCAAGCTCTCCAGCTTCTCAGTGTTTAACGTACCAAACGTACAATAAATGCGGACTTCTTCGTCTAATAAGCGCCGCAGCTTGCTGCGGTCGTTCTTCCCTTCCACGATAATGCTAATTGGCAAAATAAATCCCCTCCGGGCTAAAGCGTAAACCTCCAAGCTGGGGTCGTTACGCTTCTAGTTTATACCCGGGAGGGGACTTCATGCAAAACTGCTAGAAATTAGATAAGAAAATAAGGACAAGTATTATCGATTAGTTCAATTCAATGCCAAAACGCATGCCTGGATCGCCAATAAACACAATGGTTCCGTTCTCGGGCAGTTTCACTTGGTTACTGCCGCTGGCCACCGAGAAGTTCACGCAAGCCCCGGCGGCGTCATAAACCGCAAAGGATGCCTTGGCTGGCAGATCTACGGTGATCGTCTTTCCAGCGGCTTTCGCCGGAATGGTGAACCAACGGGCTTGCTCAGACGGCTGCAAGGTCACCGTGGACTTCTTGCCGGGGTACAACTCTTGGATTTGATCACCGCTGAGGTACAAGGAGCCGGCGGCCTCCAAATATTCGCTTCCGCCTTGGGTAAAGAAGCGGTATTCTGCGGAATCCCGGCTGCCTGTCGTTGGAACCTGATGTTTGCCCATCAGCGTATCAGGGCCCGTAATTTGTTTGTCCATCACGTAACCGGGCAAGCTGTCCGTACGGTTCACTTGAACGACCGGCAACATCATGAAGTAAGCCATCGAGCTGTATTTTTCCGATACGAGGTAATAACTTTTCCCATCGCGTTGCTTCCAGGCTACCTCAACTTCCGGTGAAATGGCGTTTTCCTCCAATTTCTCCGCGGAATACAGATTAAGCGCGAGCTGACCTAATTCAGGAACGGTGGCGTATTGTCTTTGCCATAGATAGGTGCGCCCGTTCTTCTCCTTCACGAAGCTGACCTTCAGTGAGCCGTCTTCGCTGACAAAGGTGCCGTCTTTCGTATAAACAAGCTTGGGAAGTCCTAACGATTCGCCAGGTGCAAACGGGGATGTGATTTGGATTTCACCATCTGCAACATCGATGCGGAACAGCTGGTTGGTTGCCCCATAATATCCGCTGAACTGCTTGAGTTCTTCAGGCATGTCCGCTTGTTCCGGCGAACCAAAGGACTTGGCCGGCTTAAACTCCGTGATTGTGCCCTTCTCCTTCAACGCTTGGAGCAGCAGTTCGTTCGCTAGCAATTGGTTCAGCGAGCTGGAGCCCCCAGAGGAGAGAACCGCCGCCGCCATTTGGTGGTCCGGCAACACGACCAGTTCAGCATGATACATCAGTGTATCGCCGCCTTTGGCCAATGCTTGGATGCCGTATTCATTAAAGGGAAACAGCTTTACGCTGTCCCAGCCTAAACCAAAATCAAAGCTGTTGTCGGTATCCTGAGGCCAGATTCCTCTTTTATATTCCGGCTGTGCCGTCACTTTAGCGGCTTGTTTGGACAAAATGCTGTCCGCTTCGCCCGTAAACAAACCGGCAAATTTCACCAGGTCTTCGGCGGTCGAGTAAACGCCGCCCGTCCCAATCACATTCACCGTTTCCTTCGGCAATGGCTCTGGACTTCCAGGTGCATAGATTGC
This sequence comes from Paenibacillus sp. MB22_1, assembly GCF_047200555.1. Taxonomy (NCBI): domain Bacteria; kingdom Bacillati; phylum Bacillota; class Bacilli; order Caryophanales; family Paenibacillaceae; genus Paenibacillus; species Paenibacillus sp. MB22_1. The sequence goes on along the minus strand of NZ_JBLADV010000002.1, from coordinate 280,163 downwards.
GGCAAGCTTGCCAAAGTCCAGACCATCCTGCGGCGTCAGCGTATGCTTCATGCCCAGCGGTACGGTGAATTCCTGGTGGATAAAGTCAGTAAAATCCATCCCGCTGACGCGTTCAACTAAAATTTCCGCCAGTGTAAACCCGTCGTTGCTGTACACGGAATACGCACCTGGGTCGGCCTTCAGAGATCGATTGGCCAGTTGGTCAAGCAGCGTATCATGCGCATAAGGGTCGTTGTCTTCGAACAAAAACGCGTTGGCAAGACTGGATCCCTGTAGTCCTGCGGAGTGGTTCAGCAGCATGCGCGGCGTGATCTGCTTGTACCGCTCGTCCTTCATCTTGAACTCCGCGATATAATTCACCAACGGCGAATCGAGGTTGATTTTGCCTTGATCGACCAGTTTCATGACCGCAGCGGTCGTAAACATTTTGCTGGTGGAGCCGATGCCGTACATCGTTTCAGAGGTTAGCGGGATCTTTCCTTCAGGATCGTTCTTGCCGGCTTGCCCCGAAACGATGAGCTTGCCATGGTCGACCAGAGCGTACTGAACGCTGGTTGTTCCGTAAGTATCGGTGAGCAATGCGGCCTTTGCGGCGGCGATTTCCTCCAATCCCTGCGGTGCGGTGTTGGTCGGCGGAGTCTCGGCTGCCATAGCACCTCCAGGCAACCATAGCGTAAGCGTAAGAATGATGGCAAAAATCGCGTTTCGTTTCTTCTTCAACTAGAGCCCTCCCTAAAATTTGATCTATTTTTAGTTACGTTAACAAAGGAGGGAAGGGTTCATCTTTTTCGGAACATTATGGAAATTTAGTACTTTAGAAACCCCATAAACAAAAGCGGCCTGCCCGAGGGCAGACCGGTGTGCAGGGGTCAGTAGCGATTGCAAGAATTAATAAAAAGGAGCACGGAGGATGATTACCAGTAAGATGTACAACACGAGGATCGTCCCCGTCGTTGTCCAGAATCCATAGCCAGGAACCACCGGGCCCGGTCCGCAATTGTCAATGCCGCCCATTCAAGTTCACCCCGCTTTCAAACATGATCGGTTACTACACGATTATCTTATGTAGGACCCTATCATGTGCCCTGTGCGGCAGCCTAACCTTGGATGAAAAATCCGTTGCACTTGTCCCGTAGGCTTAAAAGGACATGGATCAGTGGTGTCCGGTGCCCGCGCCAACTGGGGGCGGCAGGGTTGCGGTGAACTTTCTGGGCGGGACGATGATGATGGCAAGCATCAGCACGAAAAAGGCTAAGAAGTAAGGGGAATAGCTGCCGTGCATCGCTCCCGCGACAATCGGGCCGATAAAGGAACCCAGCGACATGGCGATCGATTGCAGTGAAAACACGGTACCCAGCCGTTTTCCGCCGCTTAAATCGATAAACAACGAAGCTATGGCCGGGTACACGACCCCTTTAGCCATCCCTAAGACCACAAGCACGACGGGAAGCGGAATGAACTCAAATGCGGCCAGGGCAAAGAAAGATAAGGCGATCCCCAGAACGCCGATGCTGGCTCTTAAATAAGGGGAATAACGGCTCAAAAATAACATCGACAGCGTGACCAGCGCCCCTAAGCTGATAATGGAAAAATAGAAGCCTGTATTCATGATCCCCTCGGCTCCGCCGGCTTGCAGCGGCAGTTCAAAAAACAAAATGCCCTGGGAGCAGGCGACGGCGAGCGGCAGCACATAATAGCGCAAAGGGATTACATTGATCTTCACCGGTACCCGTGACTTCACAGAGCCCGATTTGGCCAGACCTTCCGCAACCAAACGGGGAGGCTCCTTGATCGTAAAAATGGCAATGATGCCCGTCGAGATCAACAGCCAGCCCAGCATTTGAAAGGCGATGGAAAAGCCGGATTGGGCGACAAGGAAAGCGCCGGCGGCCGGTGACACGACGGAAGCAACGGTATGCATCACCCCGTGACCGGCCATCAGCTTACCTTGCTGTACCGGATTTTTGGACAGCGAGGCGAGCATCGCCAGACAGGCCGGGGACAGGAAGGCGAGCACAAAACCGCTGATGGAGCGCAGCACGAGCAGCTGCCAAGGCTCCGTTACATGGGCTTGAAGCAGCAGAACCCCGCCGGCAGTCACCAGGCTGAAGATCATGTACGGCTTGCTGCCGTGACGGTCGACGCCCTGGCCGGCGAGCAGGTTGCCCGGCAGATGCGTCAGCGCATAAATCCCCATCATCCAGCCGATAAACGTCGGCGCGGCTCCCAGCGACAAGGCAAACGGAGTTAGGATCGGGTACTGGGCGTGCAGATCGAAGAAAGCCAGAAACATAAAGAAGTACAGCCAAAAGGCGATTTTCACGCGTCGCCCCTCCTTTGCGTAGAATGAACGTTAGTATTACTTGTACGCTCCCCAGGACGAACTTATTACCCCCAGGCAGCTGCGCTCAGCTACTCGATCCAAGCTTCATCCAACCTTCTCGGTGATGAAAAGCCTTTGCGGCTTTCCATCACGAAGTAGAACGAAGATGTGGTTCGGCGTAAATGCTTGAAATCCGCGGGATTGGGGGTTAAGCTGACATGGTCTTGGGCCATCATGTATAATGGGTTAGAATCAAAATGCAGAAATCAAAAATCATGGAAAATCTAATTATGGAGGATTCATCATGTTTGATGTACAAGTATGGACTGAATTTCTGAAAGAAAATTGGCTGGTGATCGTCGTAGCGCTGGTCATTCTCTTCCTTGTGCTGAATTTTGTAAGAACGGTCGTCAAATGGGCGCTGGTGCTGATCATCGCCGCATTTATCGTGATTTACAGCGGCATCACGCTTAAGGATATCGGGGATGCGGTAGCAACGGTGAAGGAACAAGCCCTCGACATCAGTAAAACTGAAGCGTTGAACATGATGAAAAATGAAGCGAAGGAAGCCCAAATGACGCAAAATCCGGACGGTTCGTTTACCATTACGACCCCGAATCTGGAGGTTACCGGACAAGCGGGCAGCGATAAAGTGAAAGTATCGTTCCGCGGGGTTTCGTTGGGCGAATGGTCGATGAACGACACGCTTGAGGCATTTATCCAGGAAGCGAAACGGAATTCTCAATAACCCTAAGAAAAATACAACTTACACCTAGATTGACGGAGGAGCTTATGAAGCTGGACATGACGACATTGCTGCAAACGCTAAGCGAATATAACTGGATCACGGTGCTGCTGCTTGCCGTGCTTCTCGGCTCGGTGCTGCAGGGATTGGTGCGCGGAGCCTCCCGCTCGGCAGGCCGTCTGTTCACGCTATTAAGCGGCGGCGTCTTATCGCTGGTTGGCATTGCGATTGCCATCCCATTAACGATGTGGTTATCTCCGAAGGTTCAGACTTGGTTGACGGAGCTGCCGCTGCCGGATCGGGAGCTGGCTCAGTGGGAGCAGGTTCTGTACATGCTGGTCATGGCGGTACGGGATTTTCCGCTGATGCGATTTGCCGTCGTTTTCCTTCTGCTCTATTGGATCATACGTACCTTGGCGGGTTTTGCGATGCTGTTCGTTCGCGGGGGGAGCGGTCTGTTCGGCTGGCTGTTTTCCGGCGGGGACCGTCCGGCTTCGCTGCTGAGCCGTTTGGCCGGCGCCGGGATCGGCGCGGTGATTGGTGCGGCGCGATGTATGATGCTGATCGCCATGTTGTTTATTGTTGTGACGTTGTATCCGAACAGCGGGTTCAGCCGTTACGTGGAAGCCTCGCCGGTCTACCAGCAAGGGGCGAGAACGGTCATTGAGCCGCTTACCGGCAATTTGATCAAGGAGAAGCTACCGGTATTCACGCGCAGCGTAGAAGCAGAGCTTGGCAGCATCCTTCAACAGAAATACGAAGTCATTGATGCTAACATTCCCGAATCCATTGAGCTGGCTGCAGCAGAGATCACCAAAGGGGCCGATACGGATGAAGAGAAGGCCCGGCGGTTGTACGACTGGGTTGGAACCCGGGTGTCATACGATTACGATAAAGTGAAAGACTATGAGGAAAAAGGCATCTGGCATGAGCAAACACCGCAAATGACGTTTGATACGAAACGCGGGGTGTGCATCGATTATGCCCGGCTCTATGCCGTCATGGCTAGAACCGTTGGGCTTCAGGTGAAGGTCGTGACCGGACTTGGATACGACGGGCAAGGCGGGTACGGTCCTCATGCCTGGAACGAGGTTTATTTGTCAGAGAAAAACGCCTGGATTCCGCTGGATTCGACTTGGGCCAAAAGCGGCGACTGGTTTAATCCGCCGGCGTTCAGCGAAACCCACGTCCCCAATAAGCTGATTTGAGCCTTGGCTGCGGAAAAAACCGGGCAACATGGGATCTGGGTCGTGCGATTCGGCACGCAAATCATGCGGAAAAAATGCTGGAAAGGGGGCGTAACTTCACCGCCCCTTATTTCGTTATGGTACTATAGAGTAGTTGACTTCAAGAAATGAGGATTTAAGGGAAAGAAAGTAGGGAAACGCCTTGAAAAGCACTTATGCGAAGGATCCGCAAGAACAAGAAATCGCAATGCAACGCCATTTTAACATTCGGCTAAACATGTTTTTCTTTAGTGCTTTTGCCATATTTACCGTCATCATCGTACGTTTGGCCATATTACAGTTTGTAGAAGGCCCGACGTTATCCAAACAGGAGAGCAACCTGCGCGTCAAGGACGTGCCGCTGGCTCCAACCCGTGGAACGATCTATGCAGCGGGGGGCGAGAAGTTGGCCTATTCCACGCCGGTTCAATCGCTGTATATCACGCTGCAGAAAGACTACAGCAATTCCACGGATAAAGGAAAAGCCAATCGTCCGGAAGCTTTGGCTTTGGCCAAGAAGCTGAAGGAGGTTTTCGATAGATTAGGTTCGCCGGAGACCCAAATGACGGAAGAGGAAATCATCAAGGCAATGGACCTTGATTACCGGCAATATAACGGGTTTACGCCGCGCCGAATCAAAATCGATTTGACACCTGAAGAAGTCGCTTATTTCTTGGAACGGAAAAGTGAATTTCCGGGGATCGACATCGTCGAGGAGAGCATCCGCCATTACGATCCCGATACGGTAGCCGTGCAAACGATCGGTTATATCAGGAAGTTTAAAGGGGCATCCACATCGCTGGAGAAGTACAAGCAGATCCGGGAAGCGAAGAACGATGATCCGGCGATGCAATACACGGAAAACGAGGACGTCGGATACGACGGCCTGGAGCTGTACTATCAGGACGAGCTGCGCGGGAAGAACGGCTACAAGAGCGTGCCGATCGATCCGCGGAACATGGCCACCGGGATCCCGGAAATCACACCGCCGGAAAAAGGCCATGATCTCCATACGACGATCAACAAAAACATTCAGATGGTCGCTGAGCAGGCGATCCTTGACCAGATCGAGTGGGTTCATACCCACCCGGTATCCGGCAAGGTTCATCCCAACGCCAAAACTGGCTACGCGGTTGCGATGGAAGTGGAGACCGGCAACGTAGTGGCCATGGCCAGCATGCCGGACTACGATACCAACGTGTGGCAATCCGGCGGGGTGTCTCCTGAGAATTGGAGCAAAATCTCTTCCAACTATCAGAACGGGACGATCACGCCGATTAGTTCGGGTCGGTCAGGGCATAACATGGAATCCGTTATTTTGTTGGGTTCAACCATTAAGCCGTTATCAGTGTTAATCGGACTTAACGAAGGTTTGTTTACGACAAGTACCTATTATAACGATACAGGAATTGCATATTTTGGGAAAAACAATTCCGCAAGCGTCCGCAACTCCCAACGCCATGCCTACGGCTCCATCGATCCGGCTGGCGCGATCCGTCACTCATCGAACACCTTTATGGTCGATATGGTCGGTGAGAAGCTCTACAACAAATACGGATCTAAAGGGATTGAAATCTGGGACAACTATATGAAGCAGTTTGGTCTAGGTGTTTCGACCGGTGTGGATCTGCCAAATGAATATTTGGGCAAGCTGGAGTATACAAATGAATCGGAGACAGCATTATCAAGGCTTGTCTATGCTTCCTTTGGACAACAAGGGAAATACACCGCGATGCAGCTCGCCCAATATACAACGACTTTGGCTACACGAGGGAAACGCATGGAACCGCATCTCGTCAGCAAAATTACCGATACGGACGGCAATATCGTCAAGGAGTTCAAGCCGGTAGTTCTAAATGAGGTTAAGTTTAACAATGCTTATTGGAACGAGATTATCGGAGGAATGGAGACCGATGTCTCCTTTGCTTTCTCGGGTTTCCCTTACGATTTTGCCAGAAAAACCGGAACCTCGGAGCAATGGGCTAACGGTGCCAATCGCGACAACGGCGTGTTTATCGCTTTCGCCCCTCGGGAGAATCCGAAGCTGGCGGTAGCGGTCGTCATTCCGGAAGGCGGCTTTGGTGCCTACAGCGCCGCGCCGGTTGCCCGCAAAATTTTTGATGCGTATGATCAGGAATATGGCTTGGACGGGGTTCCGAAGAAGACCAAAAACCAAAATCAGCAACAGACAGACAATAACGCTTCACAGCAAAACGGGAATCAAACCGAGCAAACGAATCCTTAATTGAATCCAATGACAGCAACGACCTTTTCGCAGAGATGTTGAAAAGGTCGTTTTTTGATGGGAAGGAAGATTCATCACTTCGAGGGAGGCGGAAATGAAGATGAACAAATACGTCATCGAGGATCCTCAGGAACAGCAAGCCTCCATAAGGCGGCATTTCCATATTCGGCTTAATCTGTTTTTCTTCAGTGCCTTCGCGATGTTCACCCTTATCATTATCCGACTTGCCATCTTGCAGTTTGTCGAAGGACCATCGATCTCCATGGAAGAGGTGAAAATGAGGTTCCGGGATGTCCCAATGCCGCCGGTCCGGGGTTCGATTCTGGCCGCAGGGGGAGAGAAGTTGGCCTATTCCACGCCGATCCAAACCTTATATTTGACTTTGCAGAAAAGTAACTACGATCCGACGACCGAAGCGGGTAGAGCGAATTTGGCGGAAGCTGCGGCGCTGGCTAAAGAGCTGAAGAAGGTGTTTGACACGTATGGCGATCCGAACGCACAGATGTCGGAAGAAGAGATTCTGGATGCGATGGATTTGAAATTCCGCCGCAGCGGCGGGTTTGCTCCACGCCGAATCAAGAGCAATCTGACTGAACAAGAAACCGCGTATTTCCTTGCTCAAAAAAGCAGGTTTCTTGGTATAGACATCATTGAGGAGTCGGTGCGGCATTATGATCCTGATTTGATAGCGGTGCAGACGGTAGGTTACCTGAAGAAGTTCCAATCCACCTACGATTTGGATTGGTATAAGCCGATTCGGGAACGAAGGGATGCAGACCCGGCGCTGCAATACACGGAAGAGGAGTTTGCCGGCTTCGACGGGTTGGAGTTGTATTATCAGCAAGAGCTGCGTGGTAAGAACGGTTATAAACGCGTTCCAATTGATCCGCGAAACATGGCGAATGGCGTAGCCGAAATCGTCCCACCGGTAAAAGGCTATGACCTGCATACAACAATAAATAAAAACGTACAGCAAGCAGCGGAACAGGCAATCCTCGATCAAATCGAGTGGGTCCATCACAATCCCGTATCCGGAAGTGTGCATCCTCATGCCAAAACGGGTTATGCCGTGGCGATGGAAGTAGATACCGGAAACGTCATCGTTATGGCCAGCATGCCGGACTATGATACGAATGTATGGCAATCCGGCGGGGTATCTGAAGAGGTGTGGAGCCAAATTTCGTCAAACTATCGAAACGGTACGATCACACCGTTTTCCTCCGGGCGCTCTGGCCATAATTTCGACTCGACGGTGTACCTGGGATCAACGATCAAACCGCTGTCAGTGTTAATCGGCCTAAACGAAGGTTTGTTTACGACAAAAACGAAATATAGCGACCGCGGGATCGCCTATTTCGGCCGCAACGACTCAGCGAGTGTGCGAAATTCCTCCGGGCATGTCTACGGCTCCATCTATCCGAAAGATGCCATCCGCTTCTCGTCCAATGCGTTTATGGTCGATATGGTGGGGGAGGAGCTGTACAACAAATATCGAACCCAAGGGATTGAGGTTTGGGACGAATATATGAAGCAATTTGGCTTGGGCGTTTCCACGGGCATTGATTTGCCAGGTGAATATTTGGGGATCTTGGATTATAAGGATGAAAGGGAAACGGCGTTGGCCCGTTTGGCTTATGCTTCCTTCGGGCAGCAGGGCAAATATACGACGATGCAGTTGGCGCAATATACTGCGACGCTAGCCAATCGGGGGAAGCGCATGCAACCTAGACTTGTGCAAAAAATAACCGATGCCGAAGGCCGTTTGGTGATGCAATTTGAGCCGAAGGTGTTAAATGAAGTCAAGATGAAGGACGCCTATTGGGACGAAGTCATCGACGGGATGCGAACCGACGTGAGCGCCTTTGGTGGGTTTCCGTACGATTTTGCGCGCAAGACGGGGACTTCCCAGCAAGCCTATAAGAACAAGTTGTTGGATAACGGCGTGTTTATTGCGTTTGCACCAAGGGAGAAGCCGAAGCTGGCGGTGGCGGTTGTTATTCCCGAAGGGGGCTTTGGGGCTCACAGCGCGGCACCGGTTGCCCGGAAAATTTTTGATGCGTACGATCGGGAATACGGTTTGGACGGCAACCCCAAGAAATAATCATAAGATTGAACGAAGCCTTGCTCGCGATGAGCAGGCTTTTTTTGTTTCGGAGGAAATTCCTCTTGCTTTTTGGGAATCTTTTGATTAAAATTTGCCCTAAGGAAACTTTTTTATATAAATAAAACAAAAAGAGATCAAGTAAACAAGTATTCACTTGTACAACATTAGGTAAAGTTCGAGGAGAGGAGAAGCGTAATGGACGAAATGAGGATTAAGAAAAGCCCGTTTGAAAGGGCTAAAATGACGCTGGGCGTGTTGGCGTTAATCGTATTGGCGGCTTGTTCCAAAGTAGAGGGTCAGGCGGATCATGTTCGCGCATCGGCTAATGATTCGCCAGTCAAGGTGGTGGCTACGATCGGAATGATCACAGATGTCGTTCAGGAGGTTGGCGGCGAGCAGGTCGAGGTCACCGGTCTGATGGGCCCAGGAGTGGACCCGCATTTATACAAGGCATCGCAGGGGGATATCGAGAAGCTGGATAAGGCGGAGGTTGTTTTTTACGGCGGTTTGCATCTGGAAGGGAAAATGACGGAGATTTTTGAGAAATTGGAGCAGAAGAAGCGGACCGTGGCGGTGTCGAAGGACATTGATCCGAGCGAATTGCGCTCAGGTGCGGATGCCGGGGGCACGCAGTACGATCCGCATATCTGGTTTAACGTCCGGCATTGGATAACAGCGACCCAAACGATTCGCGACACGCTGTCGGCCTATGATCCAGACCATGCGGACGTCTACCGGAAGAACGCCGAGGCGTATATCGCCGAATTGGAGAAGCTGGATGCGGAAGTGAAGGAGCGGATCGCTGAAATTCCCGAGCAGGACCGGGTGCTGGTTACGGCCCATGATGCGTTTGGTTACTTCGGAGATGCCTACGGCATCCAAGTGATGGGCCTGCAGGGGATCAGTACGGCGGCGGAATACGGATCAAAGGATGTCGCCAAGCTCCGGGACTTCCTGGTTGAGAACAAGATCAAAGCTGTATTCGTTGAATCGAGCATTCCGACCAAATCGATGGAAGCGGTGATTGCCGGAGCTGCAGAGCTGGGGCATACGGTGAAAATTGGCGGTGAGCTGTATTCCGACTCGCTGGGGGAACCAGGCTCAGAAGCGGACACCTACATCGAGATGGTCCGTCATAATGTCAACACGATCGTTGAGGCATTGAAATAACTCAAGGAAGGGTGATCCGATATGAATGTTTATCCGCTTGAAGTCAACCGATTAACCGTCGCTTATCAGAAAAAGCCGGTGTTAAGATCGGTCTCTTTTCACATCCCGGAGGGGCAGTTGATTGGGATTCTGGGTCCCAACGGAGCGGGGAAATCCACGCTGCTCAAAGCCGTACTGGGGTTGCTTCCGACCCTGGACGGTGAAGTTCGCATCTATGGCAAATCCTATCGGGAGCAGCGCAAATTGATCGGCTATGTGCCGCAGCGCGAATCGGTGGATTGGGATTTCCCAACCCATGCGCTGGATGTCGTGATGATGGGCCGTTACGGCCAGCTTGGCTGGTTTCGCCGCCCCGGAGCGAAGGAACGGCAAATCGCGCTGGAGTGTCTGGCGAAGGTAGGGATGGCGGAGTATGCCGGGCGTCAGATCAGCCAGTTATCCGGCGGTCAGCAGCAACGGGTGTTTCTGGCCCGGGCTTTGGCACAAAACGCGCAGGTGTATTTTATGGATGAACCGTTTGCCGGTGTCGATGCCACCACGGAAAAAGCGATCATTGCCCTGCTGCACGAATTAAAGGAGCAAGGGAAAACGGTGCTGGTGGTGCATCACGATTTATCCACGGTGAAGGAATATTTTGATCACGTGCTGCTGCTGAACGGTGAATTGATTGATGCCGGACCTACCGGGGAGACGTTTACACCGGAAAATTTGCACAAGACCTACGGTGGGAAGATTGCCATGCTGGCCGATTTCGGCGCGGTGCCTGCGGGGACGGTGTGATGCGATGCTAACAACATTATGGCAATGGATAACGGATCCGAACCTGCAATGGATCTTAATGGGATCTTTGTTGCTCGGCTTGGGCAGCGGCGTTATCGGCTCTTTCACTTATCTTCGCAAGCAAAGCTTGCTTGGGGATGCGTTAGCGCATGCCGCGCTGCCGGGGATTTGCATCGCCTTTATGCTAAGCGGTGTCAAATCGGTGGGCCTGTTTATGCTTGGGGCCATCCTCGCCGGGATGGCGGCGACGTTTGGCATCTCTGCCATTACCCGCTACACGCGGATCAAGCAGGACGCGGCGCTTGGAATCGTATTGTCGGTGTTCTTTGGCATCGGCATCGTGCTGCTGACCCAGATCCAGCACAGCGGCAACGGGAACCAAAGCGGGCTCGACAAATACATGTTTGGCCAGGCGGCTTCGATGATGCTGGCTGACGTTTACTTGATGGGTGCGGTGTCCGTGCTGCTGATTGCGATATGCGCACTGCTCTTTAAGGAGTTGAAGCTGGTGAGCTTTGATCCCGGCTTTGCGAGGGGCATGGGGCTTAACGTGGCCTTCCTTGAGCAGTTGCTGTTGCTGATGACCGTGGTGGCGGTTGTCGTGGGCATTCAAGCCGTGGGTGTCGTGCTGGTAGCCGCCTTATTAATCACCCCGGCGGTTGCTGCGCGGTACTGGACCGACGCGCTGGGTGTGATGGTCGTGCTGGCCGGCGCTTTCGGAGCGCTGTCAGGGGTCACCGGTACGCTGATCAGCTCCACTTTGTCGAACCTGCCGACTGGGCCGGTGACAGTGTTAGCGGCGACCGCCTTGTTTTTCGTCTCCGCCGTGTTTGCGCCAAATCGGGGGCTGCTGGCCAAGTGGATACGCCGCTGGCGCAGCCGCAGCGAAATACAGCAACCGATGGAGCTGGCGATGATCCGGCAGGCTGGAAACACGGTGAATGCAGCCGAGAGGGGAGCGGAATAACATGGCCGATTTTTGGATTATTTTGACCGGCACGCTGGTCGCGGCGACGTGTGGAATTTTGGGTTGCTTTTTGGTATTGCGAAAAATGGCCATGGTCGGGGATGCCATCAGCCACTCCGTGCTGCCTGGCATCGCCATCGCGTTTCTGATCAGCAGCTCGCGGGACTCCTTACTGATGCTGATTGGGGCCGCCGTGCTGGGGCTGATCACCGTGTTCCTGATCCAGGCGCTGCAGCAAAGCGGCCTGCAATCCGATGCCTCAATCGGCATCGTGTTTACGGCGCTGTTCGCCGTTGGTGTGATCCTGATCAGCCGGAACGCTTCGCATATTGACCTGGACCTGGATTGCGTGTTGTTCGGCGAAATCGCCTATGTCCAATGGGACACCTGGATTTGGAACGGCTACGATATGGGGCCGGTTGCCGTCTGGATGCTGGGCGGGACGCTGCTTATCGTGCTCGCGGCCATCCTGCTCTTCTACAAGCAGTTTAAGCTATGTGCCTTTGATCCCGCGTTAGCGGCTGCAGTCGGCATCCCGGTTGCGTTGTTCCACTATCTGCTGATGGGGCTCGTATCGCTGTCGACGGTGGCTTCTTTTGAGAGCGTAGGGGCGATCCTGGTCGTCGGCATGTTGATTATCCCGGCCTCGGCAGCTTATCTGCTGACCGATCGGTTGAGTGTAATGCTCGGTTATAGCGTGCTGATCGGGGCGATAAGCGCAGCCGGCGGTTACTATGCGGCCAAATGGCTGGACGCTTCCATCGCCGGCTCAATGGTAACGGTAGCCGGGATGTTGTTCCTGCTGGCGTTGCTCTTTTCGCCGAAGCATGGTTTGATCGCCCGGTTCGGGAAGAAGCACCGGAAACGCGATGGGCTGCATTCTGCGGCGGTTTAAGGCAGCGGAACCGTATTCGATGAACGTAGAAGACGATGGTTAACATGAATCCGACACACTTTTGTCAAGTTTTTGCCACCAAGCGACGGCCTTCTCCGTATTACTTATTAAAGTTAGCCGGTCAATCGGTCCGGCTAGACCACATATTAAGGGGAGAGGGATTCATATGGAGACAGGTACGCAGCAGCAAACAAAGAGGAATATGTCCGTGGGGAAATGGATTTCTACGGCCATCATCGTCATCGTCGTCCTGATCGTCGGATCCAACAGTTATGCGCAGGTCGAATACGGTCATGTCGGCTTGTACAAAACGTTCGGGAAGTTAAACGATAATATTTTGGCTCCGGGCATGCATTTCAAAATACCGTTTGTTCAAACCGTCATTCAGGTGAATACGCAGGTTACCAAAACGGAAACGGACACGACCGCATCATCCAAGGACCTGCAGCCGGTTTCGACGCATGTTGCCGTCAACTATTCGGTGAACAAGGATTCGGCCTACAATCTGATGAACAATATCGGCGGCAATTACGATACGGTCATCATTAACCCGGCTGTGCAGGAAATCGTCAAAGAGGTGACGGCACGGTACCAAGCCGAGGATTTGATCGCCAAGCGCGATGTGGTTGCCGGGGAGATTAGCGAGCATTTAACTTCCCGTTTGGCCAAATATGACTTGATCGTTAACGAAATTAACATCGTCAACTTTAAGTTCTCCGACGCGTTTAACCAATCGATCGAAGCGAAGCAGGTTGCTCAGCAGCAGGCGCTGAAAGCGAGCAACGACCTGAAGCGGATTCAGATTGAAGCGCAGCAGAAGATCGCTCAGGCCGAAGCCGAGGCAGAAGCGCTGAAGCTGAAGAAGCAGGAGGTTACGCCGGAGCTGGTACAGCTGAAGCAGATCGAAGTGCAGGAGAAGGCGCTGGAAAAATGGGACGGCAAGCTCCCGCAAGTCACGGGCGGCGCCACACCTTTCATTGATATTGAGTCGCTGACCAATCAATAATAATCGCATCAAATAATATGGGCCCTCGCTCTTTATAAAGAAAGGGGGTTCAGATCATCCGGGCCGCCCTTGAAGGGCGGCCTTTCTATTACCTCAAGTATAATGGGAAAGAGCCTCAGATGATATTCGGCGTGGAATCCCGGATAATTGGCTTGGTGTAGATATGGGAAACCTGATAAGGTTGATTCGGGTTGTTAATCCGCGAGAGAAGCATTTCGGCTGCCTTTATCCCCATCTCGTTGCTGAAAATATGGACTGTCGTCAAATGAGGTTCGACAATCACGGATTCGGGGCCGTTGTCGAAACCGCAGATGGCGATATCCTGCGGAATCGACAGTTTTTTGTTCTTCAAAGCCTTCATGACACTGACAGCAATGTAGTCGTTTGCGCAGACAAAAACAGAAGGGAGATGCGGTATCCCGGCCATCCGCTCGTCCATCCATTCGGGATGAGAGAAGAATCGGTCGTCGTCAACCACGCACTGGGACAAATCAAGGGTTATGCCAGCTTCAGTCAGCGCACGATTAAATCCGGTCCATCGCTCGTTAAAGCTTCGGCAATGGTTATAATCGCCGACGAATCCGAAAGTTTTGTACCCGCCATCAATCAATTTCTTGGTAAGTTGATAGGTGCTGTGTTCATTCTCCATCAGCAGCACGTCGGCACGAAAATCTGGATAGCAAACGTAAGCCGAGCAGTCGATAAAGATGGTCGGGATGCCAAGCTCGGTGATGAGCTTGCTGTATTCCAGGTCAAACAACTCGATGCAGATGATGCCGTCCACATTGGCTGCGTCGAAATTGTTCGGCAACGATAAGGTCTGTTGCTCAATGTCCCTGATAATATGGATGGACAGGTTGTAGCCTTCGGCGCTGATTCTTTTTTCCAGACCGCTGATCAGGGTGGAGCCGAAATGGGATGTATTCGGCAAGTTCTCCGTCAGCAAAGCAATGTTGCCCGAACTCTTGGACAATAGACTGTCGCTGTCCATAAATGCAAACTGCTTGTATTTCAGCTCAATGGCCTTTCTAATCACTTTATTGCGCGTTTCCGCCGGGATGCTCTCGCTCCCGTTCAACGCTTTGGAGGCCGTGTTGCGGGAAATCCCCAAAGCATCGGCGATATCCTGAATCGTTACTTTTTCCTTCGCCATTATTTCACCTCTATGAAAAGCCGCAATTACGATAAATAGCGGTTTGATTATGTATGTTCTCTCTCAAATGTATAATAGATCAAAAAAAATAGCAACATTAATTTTACATATGCACAATTGTTGTTTACATTATAAAACTTGTGATTGTCAAATAAATCGCTGAGATATGAGATGAAATCGTTGACTCAGCCTAGGATAGAACGTAAGAATTGTACGATTTTTTTGCCGAATTCGGTCGAATTATCATTTTTTTCAAATAAACAAGCGTTTTTGTGAAATAAAAGTGGCAATATATTTAGCAAATGCACAAATAATATTTTTACAAATTGTATTGACTTCAATGATTTGCTTTGATAAATTGTAAATGAAACAGGGTGCATCCAATTAGCAAATGTCATTTATGCAAGCCCTTACTTGTTAAGAAAATGTAAACTAAATGGGGGAACGGAGGAAAAAAATTGCAAAGCATAATAAAGGGCGGACAGAGAAAGACAGTGCCTGGAAAAACTCGCGGACAAAGCCTTTTGGAATATTTGCGGAAATACGGTTTTCTCTACTTGCTGCTTGCTCCGGCCTTGATCTTAACCTTGATCTTTAAGTACGGGCCGATGTATGGTGCGGTGATCGCGTTTAAAGATTTTAGCCCGATCAAAGGCATTTTGGGCAGCGATTGGGTGGGGCTTAAAAATTTCGACAAGTTTCTGTCTTCGCCCAATTTTGAAGTTATTTTTATGAATACGCTTAAATTAAGCTTGCTTGGGCTTGTCTTCAGTTTTCCCGTGCCGATCCTGCTGGCGCTGATGCTGAATCAGGTCCGCCGGGCGGGGGTGAAGAAGAACATTCAGCTGTTTTTGTACGCTCCCAACTTCATCTCGGTTGTGGTCGTTGTCGGGATGCTGTTCATCTTCCTGTCGCCAACAGGCCCGATCAATCAACTGTTCGTCTGGTCCACCAATGAACCGATCATGTTCATGTCGCGCCCGGAGTATTTCAGGTGGATTTATATTTTGTCGGATATCTGGACCGGAGCGGGGTGGTCTTCCATCATTTATGTGGCCGCGCTTGCGAACGTCGACCCGGAGCTGCATCATGCAGCCCACCTGGACGGCGCCAACCTGCTCCAGCGGATCCGCCACATCGATTTGCCAACGATCCGTCCGATTATGGCGATCGTGTTCATCCTTGCTGCGGGCGGGATTATGTCGATCGGGTTCGAGAAGGCTTACCTGATGCAGACGGCCATGAACCTGCCGACCTCGGAAATCATTCCGACCTACGTATACAAAATCGGTTTGCAGTCCGGAGATTACGCTTACTCCGCTGCGGTGGGACTGTTCAACTCCATCATTAATGTCATCTTGCTCGTGACCGTGAACTTTGCGGTTAAAAAGCTGAACGAGGGCGAAGGTCTCTACTGATGAGGCAGTAGAACTCGCACTGTTATCGAAAGGAGCCAACTGCCATGCCCATCAAACATTCGAAATTCGACCGTTTTCTACTGGCTTTAAACGTCGCCGGGTTAGCGTTCGCCGTACTGATCGTCGTCGTCCCGCTGATATATGTTGTCGTGGCTTCGTTCATGGACCCTTCCGTGCTTCTCAGCCGCGGCTTGTCCTTCCATATTGCCGACTGGACGCTGGACGGTTATGAGAAGATTCTGACCAATCCCGCGATGATCCGGGGATTTGCGAATGCCGTACTGTACTCGGTCTCCTTCGCTTTGATCACCGTGACGGTATCGATCTTTGCGGGCTATGCCCTCTCAGATCACCGACTGGTTGGCCGCCGCTTTTTTATGACATTGTTTTTGATCACGATGTTTTTCGGCGGCGGGCTCATTCCGACTTATCTCCTGGTCAAGGAGTTAGGCATGATCGATACGGTCTGGGCGGTGATTATCCCCGGCGCAGTCAACGTATGGAACATTATTTTGTCCCGGACGTTTTTCAAAGGCGTGCCGAACGAACTGAAGGAGGCCGCCAACGTCGACGGCGCCTCCGAAGCGAAAATCTTTTTCCGCATCGTGCTGCCGCTTTCCAAACCGATCGTTTTCGTGCTCGCGCTATATGCCTTCGTCGGCCAATGGAACGCATATTTCGACGCGATGATCTACCTTGACAATCCAAACTTGCATCCGCTGCAACTTGTGCTCCGCTCGATTCTGATTCAGAACCAGGTCGATCCCGGCATGATTGCAGACCAGTTGGCTATGGCGGAAATGAAGCGGCTGTCGGAGATGATCAAGTACGCGGCGATCGTGATTTCGAGCCTTCCGCTCGTCGTAATGTATCCTTTTTTTCAGAAATATTTCGAGAAAGGTGTCATGGTCGGCTCCCTGAAATAACGGCCGGCTGCACATAAAAGCATTGCCTAAAGCACAAATCCGGGAGGTTAAAGACAATGAAAAAAAGCCAAAATTTGAAACTCACGTGCAAAGCCATATCCTTATCCGTGCTTGCATCCGCTCTGCTGCTGTCCGCCTGCGGCAATGGGAAAAGTGCAGGTTCAGCCGACAAGGAGCCGGATCCGAGCGGAAAAATCACGCTGAACATGATGACGCAAAGCTCGCCACTGGCGCCCGCAAATCCTAACGACAAGCTGATTTTCAAGCGGCTGGAGGAAAAAACGAACGTCCATATCAATTGGAAGAACTTCACCAAGGACGTGTTCGTGGAAAAAAGAAATCTCGCCATGGCCAGCGGCGATCTTCCCGACGCAATTTTCGACGCTGGCTACAGCGATTATGAGCTGCTCAAGCTGGCCAAGGACGGAGCGATTATCCCCTTGAACGATCTGATCGAGCAACATATGCCGAATTTCAGAAAGGTACTGGACGAAGCGCCAGAATACAAGGCGATGATCACCGCGCCGGATGGTAACATTTACGCTTTTCCGTGGATCGAGGAGCTCGGCACGGGCAAGGAGCGAATTCAGGCTGTCGATGCCGTTCCGTGGATCAATGTGGAGTGGCTGAACAAGCTGGGCCTGGAAATGCCGAGAACGACGGAGGAATTGAAGCAGGTGCTGATCGCCTTCAAAACCCAGGATCCGAACGGAAACGGGCAGGCTGACGAAATTCCGCTCTCCTTTATCAATAAGCCGGGAGCCGAGGATTTGGTGTTTCTGTTCGCCGCGTTTGGCCTGGGTGAAAATCCCGATCACGCGGTGGTGACGAACGAAGGGAAGGTCGTATTTACGCCAGCGGAAGAAGGCTACAAAAACGCCGTGAAATATATCAACGAGCTGTACAAAGAAGGACTCATCGATGTCGAAGCGTACACGCAAGACTGGAGCACGTATCTGGCTAAAGGCAAGGACCATAGATACGGCTTGTACTTCACCTGGGATAAGAGCAATATCACGGGCGCTAATGACAGCTACGAGGTTATGCCGCCATTAGCCGGGCCGAGCGGTGAAATCAATGTGGCTCAAACGAATGCGCTGGGCTTTCACCGCGGCCGGATGGTCATTACGAGCGCTAATCAAAACCTGGAGGCGACGGCCAAATGGGTGGATCAGATGTACGAACCGATCCAATCTGTACAGAACAACTGGGGCACTTACGGTGACGAGACACAGCAAAATATCTTTGAGTATGACGAAGCAAGCAACAGCCTGAAGCATTTACCGCTAAACGGAACCGCTCCGGTCGAACTGCGCGAAAAAACGAGCGTCGGTGGCCCGCTGGCGATCCTGGACAGCTATTTTGGCAAATATACCACCGTACCAGATGACGCCAAGGAAAGAATGCGAATCGTCAAGGAGGTTATGGCACCACATATGAAGTCGGAGCAGGCGATGCCCAATGTGTTCCATTCAATCGATGAACTGGAACGCTTGACGACGATTGAGACAGACCTCTTCGCCTATGTGCTGAGAAAGCGCACTGAATGGTACCAAAACGGCAAAATCGATGAGGAGTGGAGCAGTTATTTGCAGGAGCTGGATCGTTTGGGACTGCAGGAGTGGCTCAAAATTAAACAAGACGGCTATGACCGGGCAACGAAGTAGTAATTGGAGAAGTGATTGAGAATTTCCTTGATAGAAAAAAAGATTTCATTAAGGGATAGAAGGAGAGATGCTGGAATGTCTACAATCGCCAAGCAAAACTACAGAGGCAGATATCATTTCTCACCGGAGAAGAACTGGATGAACGATCCGAACGGATTGGTTTATTTTGCCGGAGAATACCATCTGTTCTATCAATATTATCCACACGGAACGGTCCACGGGCCAATGCACTGGGGTCATGCCGTAAGCGAAGATCTGGTTCATTGGGAGGAGCTTGACATTGCGCTCTTCCCTGACGAGAACGGAACAATTTTCTCGGGAAGTGCGGTAGTGGACTGGGACAATACCACAGGCTTTTTCGGAGAGGAGCCGGGGATGGTCGCGATTTTCACACATCACCTTGAATCGGAAGGAACAACTCCCGTCCAGACTCAAAGCATCGCCTACAGCAAGGATAAAGGCAGAACATGGACGAAATATGCGGGAAATCCGGTGTTGAGACATGAACGCTTCGTTGATTTTCGCGATCCCAAGGTAATTTGGCATAAAGGTACTCGGCGCTGGGTTATGATCATAGCTT
The DNA here is from genome assembly GCF_047200555.1 of Paenibacillus sp. MB22_1. Lineage (NCBI taxonomy): Bacteria > Bacillati > Bacillota > Bacilli > Caryophanales > Paenibacillaceae > Paenibacillus > Paenibacillus sp. MB22_1. Next base: position 260,958 of record NZ_JBLADV010000002.1, on the reverse strand, counting down.
GCGGGCAGACAGTCTGTCTGTATCATTCTCCTGATCTAAAAACATGGACGTTCGGTAGCGAATTCGGCAGCGGAATCGGTTTCCATGAGGCGGTTTGGGAATGTCCCGATTTGTTCCCGCTGGCGGTTGATGGGGATGCCTCCCGACAAAAATGGGTGATGCTGGTCAGCGTGGGCGATCATCCAGCTTATGCGGAAGGGTCGAGAACGCAGTATTTTACCGGGGATTTCGACGGCGTGACATTCACGCCCGACGAAGACTCGCGGAATGTCCGCTGGCTGGACCATGGCCGGGATAATTACGCGGGCGTTAGTTGGTCCGATATTCCAGCAGAGGATGGCAGACGGTTGCTGATTGGCTGGATGAGCAACTGGAAGTATGCACAGCTGACACCGACGGAATCATTTCGAGGCGCGATGACGGTACCGCGGGAACTTGCGTTAGAATCCCGTAACGGAACGACCGTTCTAACGCAGAGACCAGTTCGAGAACTGGAGCGTGTGCGCCGAACGGTGCTCAGCCTGGCGAATGTCGCTGCCGGGGAAGTGGAAGTCGCACTGCGTTCCTTGCGGCTGGACAGCTTCGAACTGGTTGCAGAAGCTGCACCCGGCGCGTCCTTTGCCTTTAAGGTCAGAGCGGGGGATGGCCAGGAGACGGTTGTCGGCGTGAACGCGGCTTCCGGTGAGGTCTATGTAGACCGCACGAAGTCGGGGCAGCATGAGTTCCACGAGCAATTCCGCGGCGTACACTCAGCCAAGCTGCATTCCGCAGGGGAAAAGCTCGAGCTGCGCATTTTCGTGGACCGAGCCTCCGTCGAAGTGTTTGCCAATGCCGGGGAGGCGGTCATTACCGATCTGATCTTCCCTGGACCGGAGGCCACCGGCATATCTCTGGCGGCGGAAACGGAATTTGTTCTGAAGTTGCTGACGATTTATGAGCTTGCACCATAAGCGGTCGTTAAATGAGGCCGATGAAATATACAAGATGCGGGACCACCTTAGTACTGTATCAAAAAAGGAGACAACGACAATGCGCATAGGAGCAATTGAGGCTGGCGGGACAAAATTCGTCTGCGGCATTGGGGATGAGTATGGTGTGATTGAGGACAGCATCAGTTTTCCAACAGAAAGTCCGGAGATTACGCTTGGCAAAGCGATTGCTTATTTGAAGGACAAACGGGTGGAGGCGATTGGGGTCGGGTCATTTGGCCCCATCGATCTTCGGCAAGACAGCCCCACCTACGGCTATGTGACCACAACGCCGAAACCCGGTTGGAGCCGGTTCGATTTCCTCGGCGCGCTGAGCCGCGAATTCTCGGTCCCCTTGGGCTGGGATACCGACGTGAACGCGGCCGCGCTGGGGGAAGCGGCGTGGGGGGCCGCCCGGGGCCTGAACAGCTGCCTGTATTATACGGTGGGAACGGGCGTTGGGATCGGCGTCTATCTGGAAGGCCGGCTGGTGCATGGGCTGGTTCATCCGGAGGGCGGCCATGTGCCGGTAAGGCGGCACCCGGGAGATGATTTCGCGGGCCGCTGCCCGTATCACGGCGATTGCCTGGAAGGCATGGCGGCGGGGCCTGCGATCGAAGCCCGCTGGAAAGTCAAAGGGGATGAGCTGCCAGGGAATCATCCCGCTTGGGAAATCGAGGCGTTTTATCTTGCCCAGTCGATTACGGGGGCGATGCTCTTGGTCTCGCCGGAAAAGGTCATCCTGGGAGGCGGGGTCATGCAGCAGCCCCAGCTGTTTCCGTTGATCCGGGAGGCAGTGCGCCGGAACCTGAACGGGTACGTAAACGCCGGCGAGATTTTGGAGCGCATGGAGGAGTATATCGTGCCTCCCGGCCTTGGGCAGCAGGCAGGGCTTTGCGGCGCTCTGGCATTGGGGCTGAAGGCGTTAACCGGGCGGCTTCCTTCTTCTTAAGCGAAAGCGAAGAAAACGGCGAAGAGGGCGTGCCGGAGGGAGGCGTGGCCGTGATCCATGCCCTCCTGTACCGGAAGCCGAAGTTGTTTGTATCTCTCACTAGGAAATGAGGGTGTGTCATGGGCAAAAGCAAATCCGTATTATCCATCCTTTTGTCCTCCGCACTTATTTTTGCCGGGCTTGATGCAGGGATAGTCCGGGCGGCAGGTGCGGAGACGGAAACGGGAAAGGAGGCTAACGCAATTTTTGAAAGCGCAACCAAATTAGAGACGAATTTGACTGGCTGGCGAATCGAGGGAAAAGGCCGAATGGAGACGGTGGAGCAGGGGCTTCTGCTCGTCTCGGAGCCGAGGGAGAACGTGATGGCCCTGACGGAAACCCGGGCGGCCGATTTTATCTATGAAGCCGACGTCATGGTAACGGAGAGGCAGGCGGACGCCACGTTGGTATTCCGCTCCAATCAGGACGGTTGGTCCTCCTACATGCTTCAACTCGTGCTGAACGCGGGGTTGATCCGGCTAAAGGACGCGAGCGGAGAAGGCAAGCTGCGGGAAGAACGGCGGGTGGATTTGGCCGAGGGAGAAATCTATCATCTAAAGGTCAAGGCCGAAGGAAGCCGACTTCAGGTGTATTGGGGAGACCGCTATGAACCGTTAATTGACGTGCATGATGAGGCTTACGCTTCCGGGTATTTGGGCCTGAACGTTTGGGACGGTTCCGCGCTGTTTCAGAACGTGAAGGTCAGCGAACTGAACAGCAATTTAGGCGCGGCGATCGCGAGTTCGGGAGCTTGGCAGCCGGACCTGCGGGGGGAGCTGGGAACGGCGGACGGTTCCCGGCGGGCTCTGCGGATATATGAGGGTTATGAACGGGATCTCGTGCTGGAAGGAAACGTGTCTTTTGCCGCCGATCAGGGGGATGCTGGTTTGCGGTTCAGAGCGAACGAGCAGGGGACGGACGGATACGAGGCGGCTTTGCGAAAAGACGGCGGCCAGGTTTGGGCGGAGCTGAGAAAAGCGGACGGCCGCGTCATCGCGGCCTCGGAACGTGCTTACCCGTCAGCTTCCAAAGCAAGGCACCATCTGGAAATCCATGCGCTCGGGAGCCGGATTCAGGTCTATGTGGACGGATACACCGAACCGGCTGTGGATGCCGTTGACAATAGTTATGCGGACGGTCACGCGGGATTTGCGGTATCCGGGGGAGCGGCATATTTTCAGGACGTCTATTTGACTGCGGCCAATGATTATTATATGGAAAAATACCGCCCCGACTACCATTATTCGCCCGCCCGCGGGTCGGCAAGCGATCCGAACGGACTGGTCTATTACGAAGGGGAATACCATCTGTTTCATCAGGATGGCGGAACTTGGGCGCACGCGGTCAGCACCGATCTCGTTCAATGGAAGCGCTTGCCCATCGCTTTGCCCTGGAACGATTTGGGCCATGTCTGGTCGGGTTCGGCCGTCGCCGATCTCCACAATGCCTCCGGCTTGTTCGCGGATTCCGGGGGCAAAGGCCTGCTTGCTTATTATACTTCCTATAATCCGGACCGCCCGAACGGCAACCAGCGCATTGGGCTGGCGTACAGCAAGGATCGCGGCCGCACCTGGGAGTACGCCGCAGAGCGCCCGATCGTGATCGAAAATCCGGGCAAGCAGGGGGACGATCCGGGAGGATGGGATTTTCGCGATCCCAAGGTCGTGCGGGACGAAGAACATAACCGCTGGGTTATGGTTGTGTCCGGCGGCGACCATATCCGCTTTTTCACTTCGACCAACCTGATCGACTGGACGCTGACCGACAACTTCGGATACGGGGCTTATGTCCGCGGCGGCGTGTGGGAGTGCCCCGATTTGTTCCAACTGGCTGTGGACGGTACGGTCAAGAAAAAATGGGTGCTCATGATCAGTACGGGTGCCAACCCGAATACGCAGGGTTCGTCGGCGGAGTATTTTATTGGGGAGCTTACTCCCGAAGGCAAGTTCGTTAACGACAACCCTGCCGGCAAGGTGCTGGCGACCGATTACGGAAAAGAGTACTACGCCTCTATGTCTTTTGCCGGTATGCCGGATGGACGCAGGGTAATGCTGGCCTGGATGACGAACTGGGATTACCCGTTTGCTTTTCCGACCGAGGGTTGGAAGGGGGTTCTAAGCATTCCGCGCGAGTTAACGCTGCAGAAGACGAACGAGGGAATCCGCCTGGCACAGGCGCCGATCCGTGAGCTGGAATCGCTGCGCGGCCAGCTGCTGTTTGCGGCGTCGGACCGCCTCGTCCAAGCGGATAGGGAGAATTTACTGAAAGGCGTGTCCTCCGGAGCCTATGAAATTGAAGCCGAAATTGAAATTCCCCAGGCCAGCAATGTGAGCGAATTTGGTTTCCGCCTCCGGGAGGGAGCCGGAAAGCGGACGGTCGTCGGGTACAAAACAAAAGAGAACGAGATTTACGTGGATCGCTCCCTTTCCGGCGACACCGGCTTCTCCGACCGGTTCAGCACGCTTCATCAGGCGCCGCTTCAGCCGGACAACCGGCGCGTGAAGCTGCGGATTTACGTGGACGATTCCTCGCTGGAGGTATTCGGAGGGGATGGCCGCGTAGTATTTTCGGAGGTGATTTTTCCCGATCCTGCGCACCGTGAAATGAGCCTTTTTACTGTAGGTGGAGAGGTGAACGTGGTTTCCTTGAAAGTGCACGCACTAACAAACGTATGGAACAAGGCGGCGGAGAGCCAAACCTCCATCGTGATGGACACGAGCCCGCAGCAAATGGGGCTGGGGGACACCCGGACCTTGTATGCGGCGGTGAACGGCGGCGTGAAAGGCGGGTGCAGCGGCGGTTCGGACGTCAACCAAAATCAGCCGATCCGCTGGGAGACGAGCGATCCGCAAGTCGTGGCCATCGCCTCGTTCGATCAGCGGCAGGCGGTGATTCGCGCGGCCGGCCAAGGAGAGGCGGTGATTACCGCCTCCACTCCGAACGGGAAAGCGTCGGCCAGCGTACCGGTGAAGGTGTTTGCCGGGGAGTTCCATACGAATCTGATCGGCTGGGCTCCCGATTTGGCGGCATCCTCCTGGGTGGCGACGGAGCGGGGCATCCGCGGCAGCTACTGGAGCGACGCTCACTATGTGGCGGAGGAGACGGCCGGGGATTTTGTATATGAGGCCGAAATGACGCTGGACGAAAAGGGCGGAGCGGGCTCAGTTCTATTCCGGGCGAGCCGGGACGGGCGCAGCGGGTACTATTTTAATATCGATCCGAATATGAAAGCCTTCCGCTTGTTTTACAAAATCGATGGCGCATTTGCCGACCGCCAGGTGCTGGCCAACGTGCCGGCATTCATCCAGCAGGGAAAGAAATACGCCATCGTTATCGAAGCGGACGGGCCGCGTATCCGGATTTCCGTGGATGGTGCAGGGATCATTGACCTTACCGACGGAACGTTTGCGGAAGGGCATTTCGGCCTTCACGTCTTTGGCGGCGCGGCGTATTACCAAAACGTCAACGTCAGCCGGGTGGAGCAGGCCAAGCTGCGGAAGACAAGCTTCGTTAACGCCGGCGCGAACACGTCGCTGTATGCAGCGAAAGCGGAAAACGGCGAACCGGTCGCGCTGCTCCCGGCCGGGGATGGGGAGGCGTCCTCCCGGACTTGGGTTATGGTGCCGACCGGAGACGAGTTGGGCTCCTATTCGATTCGCACCGCCGCGGGAGGCAAAGCTTTGGACCTCGATACCGGGCAAAACAAACTCCAGCTGTACGATTATCTCGGCTACGACAATCAGCGCTGGCTGCTTCGCGACAATGGCGACGGCACGGTAGCCATTCTGTCGCTTCACAACCAGCAAGCGCTTGAAGCTTCGGCGGACAGCGGCTCCTTGTACTTGAACGAACCGGATCCGGCGCTGGACCGGCAAAAATGGCAAGTGGTCGATGTCGGTGCTCCGTGATGCTTCGGTTTTTATAGTTATAGCTTCCGGATTGGTTAATTAAGGGTTCCCAATTAGCGGAGAATTTTCTTCTGCTTGGGAGCTCTTTTTGTTGGGTTTCCGGGATTATGGTAAAATGGCGGTATGCTGTTTAGAGAGTCAGAAACTTGCGGATGGGGGGAGCTGTCTGTTGTTGAAATATAAACTGTTAGCGCTCGATATGGATGGAACTTTGCTGAACGACGATCTGCAAATCTCGCCGGAGACAGAACGTTGGATTCGGAAAGCGGCGGCTGCCGGGGTTCATGTCTGCTTGTCAACGGGACGCGGTTACCGGGAGGCGGTTCCGTATGGCGATCAGCTTGACCTTGGGACGCCAATGATTACGGTGAATGGAAGCGAGGTTTGGAAGTCGCCGCATGAGCTGTATCGTCGGGTGCTGCTTGATCGATCGCTCGTTTCGCGAATGTACGACATTTCCCGGGAAAAGAATGTCTGGTTCTGGGCCTACGCCGTGGAAGGCAATTATAACGAAGGGAACTGGCAACCGGAATTGTTGGAACAGAATCATTGGATGAAGTTTGGCTATTTTACCGAGGATGATGAGGTGAGGGGAGAGATATTGCGGGAGCTGCAAGCGATGGGCGGCCTTGAAATCACGAATTCCTCGCCGCACAACTTGGAGATCAATCCGAAAGGGATCAGCAAGGCCAGCGGCATACAGACGGTGTGCGGGCTGCTTGGGCTGGAGATGTCCGAAGTCGTCGCGATCGGAGACAGCTTAAATGACTTGGCTGCGATTGAAGCCGCGGGTCTGGGGGTTGCGATGGGGAACGCCCAGGAGGCCGTGAAGGAGAAGGCCGATGTCGTGACCACGTCGAATAATGAAGATGGCATTGCCTGGATTATTCGGGATTATATTTTGACAGGGGTGTGAGAAAATGGCGCTGTCCGTGATTGGCTGGATTTTGGTGATTGCCCTGTTTGCCGTGGGGATGGCCGGAGCGGTGTATCCCGTATTGCCTGGGGTGCTCGCCATATATTTTGCCTTTTTTGTGTACGGATGGTTTTTCTCGTTTGAGTCGTTTGGCCCCTTCTTCTGGATTCTACAAACGTTGATCGTGGTCGCGCTGATGGTGGCGGATTATGCGGTCGGGGCTTGGGGCGTCAAAAAATTCGGCGGCAGCAAGCTGTCCGTCTGGCTTAGCACGATCGGCATTATCATCGGTCCGTTTGTTATTCCGGCTTTTGGTCTGGTACTAGGGCCGTTGCTGGGTGCAATGATCGGGGAATTGATTAAGGGCGAGTCGCTCACCAAATCGTTTAAAGTGGGCATTGGTTCCGTCGTTGGCTTGTTTAGCAGCATGGTGGTCAAGGTGATTTTACAGCTGGTGATGATCATCGTGTTTATCATTTGGATCGTTGCATTTTAGTTTTCATTCTAGTTAGTTGCTCCTGAAAAAGTCGATTTTCAAAAATAGTTTCGGGTTGCTGGCTGGGTTGTGAGGGGGAACTTTCCCTAATGATCGGTTTCCATGTTAGTTTTGGAGCATTTTTGCCGCTCTTTGCAGGTTGTGGGTCAGAATCCCGAAGCCGACCCAGCATTTTGAGCCGACAAAGCCCCGATACCTGCTGCGGTTCAAACCGTACTTCCGCTTGAGAAGACTAATCTTCGCTTCTCCAGCTGCACGGTAACGCTGCAAGTCTTTGAACCATAATTCGTTTTCGTACTCGGATCGGGCAATGCCTTTTTTGCCCTTTCGCGGCAAGCTAGCTCGCTTCACACCAAGTTCGGTAATGGCCGTTTCGTTCTTCTTGCTTGAGAAACCGCGGTCGGTCGCTACAGCTTGCGGCGCTTTGCCGAATTGCTTGATATGCGCCTGTACAGCGGGAACGAGCAGTTCATCATCCGAGGGGTTCCCCTCGTAGACAGCGTAGCCGGTCACAAAGCCGCTTTCCGTCTCGTCGATTCGCACCTTGTAGCCGAACTCAGTTCCTTTGGCCAGCTTACCTTTCTTAATCGGTCTTGCTTCCGGGTCAAAGAAACTGACGATCCGATCTGCGATGATTCGATTGCCGGAAACGACCTGTTTGGCTTGTTCCAACAACTTGCCGGTTAGCGTGACCGCCTCGGTCAGTTTGGTTTTACTTTGTCGAAGAGCAGCTTTGCCCTTGTCTTGCAGTTTCTCGATAACGGCTTGCGCCTTGTTCACAACGTTCTCGGCTACTTCGATTACGCTCCCAGTGATCCGGTCAACTTCTTCCCAAGATTCACGGGTGCGGCGACGTAGAACTTTCGCGATGGACAGAATCTTTTCCTTGATTTCTGCCGTACGATCTTCAAAGCCTTGAACAGTGTGGGAGGCGACTTTCCGGATTTTCTGAATCGTTCGAGTGATGACTTTTACGCCATCTTGCAACAGCGTAGCGTCTGTCGGGTGATGGATGTCGGATTCCACAACCGTCGTATCCGTGCGCAATTTGCGGGTTTTCAGAACGGCTTTTTCCTCACACTGCTTTACGAGTGCGGCATTGATGTCTTCGACGATCTTGTCGCCGTAGCGTTTGCGGGCATAGATGAGCGTAGACGGGTCGGGCATCGGTTCGTCGATGGCAAACCGGCAGAACATTCGCCATGTGATGCTGTCACCGACTTCCTTCACGAGTGACTCGTAGCCCAAATTGTATTTATGCTTCAGGACCATAAGACGGATGTACTTTTCAATTGCAAGCGTAGGACGGCCGCTTTTCTTGCCTTTCGGGTGCAACTCAGTAAACGGTTGAAGAAAACGGTCGTCGTCCAGTAATTGATCTATGATTGCAAGCTCGACCGGCAACTTTCTAACAGATTCCGGGAGAATGGCATCCCAGATGGTCAATTGCTCGTCTCGAAGTTTCAACATTTTCTTCACCTCTTGGAAGGATTCCCGAGGGCTTCTGTTGAACTCCTATAGCAAAGGAATTCTTCCCTCGGGGTGTGGAACTTTGTTATCTCGTCAATAACAATTTCCATTTTGAGGTGCTGAATTCCTTTTAATTATGCTCAAAACACCCTGACTTTTTCAGGGGAAACTAGTTAGCACTTATATGGATTGCGGGAAAGAAGGAATTGCTTTTGTCCAAGAAGGAATCGTTTATTAAAGGCACGTTAATTTTGGCGGGAGCCGCGCTGATCGCAAGGGTGCTTGGCTTGTTCCAGCGCGTTCCGTTGGAGCACATCCTTGGAGATATCGGGAACGCGTCGTATTCGCAAGCGAATGCGGCGTATTTCATGCTGTTAACTTTAGCAACGGCGGGGATCCCGAGTACGCTGAGCAAAATGGTGTCGGAGCGGCACGCGCTGAACCGGCCGGAGGAGGCGCGGCGCGTGTACCAGGCGGCGCTGCTCTTTGCCGGTGTGGCGGGCTTGGTCATGTTCGTGCTGCTGTATGCCTTGGCGCCCTATTATGCGGAAGCTTCCGGCGTTCCGGAATCGGTGATGGCCATTCGTGCCCTGGCGCCGGCCTTGCTGCTGTTCCCGCTGATCGCTATGATCCGAGGTTACTTGCAAGGTCGGAATATCATGATCGCCGGGGGGGTTTCACAGGTCATCGAGCAGATCGTGCGGGTGGCGGCCGGCATTATTTTGGCGTTCGTGTTGTTCCACTGGGGCTATTCGGGCGAAAAGATCGCGGCCGGCGCGACGTTTGGCGCGGTGCTCGGCGGAGTTGCCGCACTGATCGTGATGTTGGTGTACAGCATGAAGCTGCAGCGGAAAGACCAGGCCGCGGGGCGAGGAAAGCCGCGGGGCGATTCCGGTCGTCTGCCGTTTAAGCGGATCTATGCGGAGATCTTTAAGCTGTCGATTCCGATCGTGCTAACCGCGCTGGCGGTACCGGCGGTCAACTTCATCGATAACTCGATCCTGAAGCCGTTGCTGACCGGGCAAATCGGCTCCGGACAAGCCACCTACATCCTCGGGATCCTCGGCAACCGGGCGCAGATGATCGCCGGGATTCCGCCGATTCTGGCGATTGCGCTCAGCCAATCGCTGGTGCCGATCATCTCCGCCGCATACGCGCGGAAGGACCAGGAACATCTCCAGCGTCAGGTCACCCTGGCGATGCGAGTCGCAGTGTTGAGCGGGATGCCGATTATCCTTGCGCTGGGCACGGCGGCTTACTCTGTGAACGGGCTGCTGTTCAGCACCCGGGACGGCAGCAGCATCGTGGCGTTGCTGACGTATGCGACGATTTTTCAAATTACGATGATGACCAGTAACTCGATTCTGCTTGGGGTAGGCAAAGCTAATTTGTCGATGGTGCACGTGGCCATCGGGATTCTCGTGAAGCTGGCGGCCAGCTATGTGTTTGCGCAGTTTTGGGGGATATATGGCATCATTATCGCCACCGGACTCTGCTTCTTTGTCATCACGCTGCTGAACGTTCGGGCGATGAAGCAAATCGTGCCGTTCTCGCTCATGGGCAGCCGCTGGGGCGGTTTCCTGGTGACGGTCGTGGTGTTGTCCGGTGTCGGCTACGGCCTGAACCAGGCCGGAATTCAAATGGTGGACCTGATGCCGGCGCGGGTCGCCTTCTTCCTGACCTGCTGTATCGTTGGCGTGGCAGTAGTCGCACTTTACCCAGTGCTGCTCATCCTGCTGCGCGTCGTCCGGAAGGACGAGCTGGCTAGCTACCCAGCCCCCCTCCGCAAAATCCTCTCCCCGCTCATGCGCCTGCAACGCGGCGGCCGAGATCGTCAAGTTCAGTGAGGAAGAAGTACGTCGGGGATGCTTTGATGTAGCTTTTGCACGATTATCCCATTGGCTCAGGAAAGCTAGAAGTGCGAGGGGATGCCACACGCGGTTGCAGAGGGGCGGGCGGTAGGTTGATGGGTAAAGCTCGGCTAACTAAGGTATCCTGCGTGAGCGCTTTTGCATGATTATCCCTTTGGTTAAGGAAAGGTGGAAGGTACGAGGGGATGCCTCATGTGGTTGCAGTGGGGTGAGCGGCAGGGCGTTGGGTAAAATGTATATTCACTTGTGTTGCTTTTGAGTTACCTGATCATACGGGATAATGGTGAAAAAGAGCTGGCAAGGGAGGTCCCTCGGGGGGAGGAGGGTAGACGAAGACGGGAGCGGGGGTGACGTTCAACTCAACCTCAACCCCGGTCAGTCAATGCTCCTCCACCGCATCGTGCACAAATGCGGTGGTGAGGATGCCGTTCCTGTGCGAGCGGCTGATGTCGCACAGGAACGGCGCCTTTGGCGCGCTGATGTCGTCCAGCGCGCGGGTGTCTTTGAGCCAGTCCTCCCTAGAGATTGGCTCGTAGGCGGTGTCGCCCCAAGCGCTCAGCAGCTTGGGGCTGTAGAGACGCTGGCCCGGCGGCAGCGTCTCCTGGGCGAGAAGCTCTGACCCCTGCACTTTGGCGGTCAGAGCTTCTTCCAAATTGGCCGTGAACAGTTCCGGCCAATAATCGGCCCGCGAGCCGCTGTGCGGCACGCTCGCGGCGAAGCGCTCCGCGCCGCTGCGCACGGCGCGGTAGCCCATCAGCATCGCGTACAGGCTCTTGCCTAACGCGATGCGGGCCTGCAGGCTGCCGAAGTCGGAGACGGTGCGCCCCGCAAGGCGGCGCATTTTACCCCCGGCAGCCCCGTCCACTCCCGCCGCTTCGCTCAGCGGGAACACCACCTGGTTTAATCCAGCCAGGCTGAACAGGCGGAAGTTCATTTTTTCCGTGACATGCTTCTGGAAGTAAGGATGGCGCACCACGCGTTTCTCAATATAATTCTGCTCGTTGATGATGAGTCCGACGGTCAGCAAGGCGCTGCCGCGGTCGATCCAAAACCGCTCCCAAAACGGCCGCATAAAACGGGAAACGTGAAAATACGGCAGCAAGTGGAACCGGCTGGCTCCGAACTCCCGGCTAATCATGTACAGTCTAAGCTGCGGATAAGCGTCCTGAAAAATCAGGGCGTTGCAACGTTCCAGAAACCGATACGTGAGCCGTTTCTCTTCGGCATCAATCACATCAGCCATTCGGCTGCTGTGCAGGTCTGTCATGTTCCAGCCGGCGTTTCGCGAGACCATATGCGCGAGGAAAGCCCAGTGCAGCTCCGGGCAAGCTTGATAGCAGGCGAGATAAGCCGCCGTCCGGCTGATGTTGTTCGCACCGGCCAAACGGGTTTCCTCAGCGATTGCTTCGGCCAACTGCAAATCCTCGGCGCTGTAATCTTCACCTGCTGACGCCGTCCGAGCGGCCGCAGTGCGCCGCAGCAACTCCTCGATCTCGCTGATGACCGTACGGGCGGCCGCTTCGTTCCAGCCCAAATCAACCGTCTCTTTCCGCAATTCAGAAGAATCGGAAAGCACGGCGGTTTTGTTTTTGAGCATGGTTGAGATTGCGGCGGGCAGGCTGGACATCCATCTTCTCAGGTTGACAGCCTTCCCATTGTCTTGGCGGTGGTCCCCCATGGATTCCGCCTCCCTTCTACCTTAGATCGAGCGTCCGAATATTTGGCGGCCGGCTAGGCATAATACGATCTAGTATGTCCAAAAAGATTGACTTCCACTCCCGCTTCTGGTTGACTAGAAGTATCCTGATGAAAGGAAGGATCATCCATGAAAAAAATTACGTCCCCCGCGGAATTTCAAGTCAGCATTCAATCCAGCAACTTAATCGTAGCGGTCTTTAAAGCCGACTGGTGCTCGGATTGTAAATTCATAGATCCGTTTATGCCTGAGGTTGAGGCGAAATACGAAGGTCGACTGACGTTGATTGAGGTCGATGTGGACCAAGTTGGCGAGGTCAGCCAGGAGCAAAACATTCTCGGTATCCCCAGCTTTGTCGCCTATACCGACGGCCGCGAGCTGGTTCGGTTCGTGAACAAACTCCGCAAATCCCGTGAGGAAATTGAGGATTTCCTGAACAAGGCGTTGGATGTGTATCATACGCTCCATGACACGCCGGAAACCCGGGATACGTTATAATCCAAAAATCAAACGCCATTATATTCATCACACCGCCGCAGGGAAATCCCTTGCGGCGGTGTCGATTTTTCAACATTTTCTATGAAAGTGGTTACTTGATCGGTTATAATGAAAAGGATTAGCGATTAACTTAAAGGTGTGAACCGTTTTGCATACGAAATCTTTAAAATGGCTCAGTTACGCCTCTTGTTTTGTCATGTTCCTGGCGACGCTTGGGGGCAGCGTTGTGACCAAAACGGAATCAGGACTCGGCTGCGGCAATGATTGGCCGCTCTGTCACGGGAAGTTTGTCCCGGCTCATACGCTCGCTTCCATGATCGAATATTCTCACCGGGCAGTCAGCGGGGCGGCCGGTTTGTTTTCTTTGGCGGCGTTTGTCGCGTTTTGGATGTATCGGAAGAACCGCAAGGATCTGCAGTTGTATTCCTTGATGGCCTTAGTTTTTGTCATGGTGCAGGCCGTGATGGGAGCGATGGCGGTCATTTACCCGACGTCGTCCGCCGTTATGGCGCTGCATTTCGGGTTCTCGTTGATCGCATTCGCCAGCTCGATCATGCTGGTTCTAGGCGTTCGCGAGGAAGAACGCGGACAAGCTGACCGCAGCGCGGGGCGCCGTCCGCAGGACCCTATGCGCCCATCTGGCTCGGCAGCCCGCGTGTCTAAAGCGTTCCGCAATCTGACCTGGTTTGCGACGGGCTATACGTATATCGTCGTTTATCTCGGTGCCTATGTCAGCCATACGGACTCGGCGGGCGGATGCAGCGGCTGGCCGCTATGTAACGGTCAGCTCATTCCCGGATTATCCGGCGGAGAAGGGATCGCCTTTATTCACCGGGTTGCGGCCGCTCTGTTGCTGGTCGTGATCGCAACGGTTGGCCATTTTGCCTTCCGCAAGCATCCGGAACTGCCGGACATCCGCAAGCTGGGCGTTGCTGCAACGGTGCTGGTGATCGTTCAAGTGTTGACCGGGGCGACCATCGCGCTGACGTTAAACAATTACCACGTTTATCTCTTCGCTTCGCTGGCCCATATTATCGTGTTGGCCTCCTTGTTTGGGGTCTTGTGCTATTTAAGCGTCCGAACCTGGCAGTTGAGCCGAACAGCCAAGGAGGCACAGGCTGCGCCGGCTGACAAAGCCGTTTAACTGGCACTTCTTGACGTCCGGCTTCGGCGTGACTTCCGCGATTACGTCGGGATTGTCATGAATCTGTAGAATGACAGGGCCTCCCGAGGAGTGTGAGGTAAGGTATACTTTTGTCTATAGTGTAAAGTGATGCAACGATCGGGTGATGACCCGGTCTTTTAGGAGGATCAGGAGATGAGCTACAAGAACCTGCGTCAATGGATCGATGCACTGCAAAAAGAAAACGACCTGGCGATCATCGATGTGCCGGTTGATCCTTACCTGGAGTTGGCCGAAATTCACCGGCGGGTCATTGACGACGGCGGCCCGGCTTTGCTGTTTACCAATGTCAAAGGTACGCCTTTCCCCGTGGCAACGAATCTGTTCGGAACGCCTCGCCGGGTGGAGATGGCCTTTGGTCCCCGGCCTGAACAGCTTGCTAACCAACTGGTTGACGCGATACATAAACTGCTGCCGCCGACACCTAAAGCGATTTGGAATGAGCGCGGGCTAATCCGCGACGTACTGAAGGTCGGCATGAGAACGGTATCCAAAAAAGACGCCCCCATTCTGGACGTCTGCCGAACGGAAGCGCCGCTGAAGGACCTGCCGAAGGTGACCAGCTGGCAGAAGGACGGTGGCCCGTTTATTACACTGCCGCTTGTATATACGGAAAATCCGCTGCAGCCAAAAGAAAACAATCTGGGGATGTACCGGATCCAATTGTATGATGACCAAACTACCGGCGTGCACTGGCAAATCCAAAAAGGCGGAGGGTTCCACTACCATGAGGCGGAGAAACGCGGCGAGCCGTTGCCGGTATCCGTGTTCCTGGGCGGACCTCCAGCCATGATCGCCTCGGCGATCTCGCCGGTGCCTGAGCATCTGTCCGAGCTGCTGGTCGCTTCCTTCATTCTCGGCGAGAAGCTGCCGATGGCTGAAAACCCGCTGGGCGGCCACCGCATTCCGGCCGAATCGGAATTCGCCATCTTTGGGCTGGTGCCTCCGCATGAACGCCGACTCGAAGGTCCCTTCGGCGACCACTTTGGATATTATTCCTTGCAGCATGAATTCCCGGTGCTGCACGTCGGACATATGTGGCATCGGAAGGATGCTATCTACCCGGCGACGATCGTCGGTAAACCGCGTCAGGAGGATTATTATCTAGGCGATTTCCTGCAAAAGCTGCTGTCGCCAGCCTTCCCGATCGTAATGCCGAATGTGCGCTCGCTATGGACGTATGCGGAGAGCGGGTTCCATGCGCTGAGCTCGGCGGTCGTCCGTGAGAGCTATTCCCGCGAAGCGCTGGTGTCCGCCTTCCGCATTCTGGGTGAAGGCCAGCTCTCGCTGACCAAATTCCTCATGCTGACGGACAAGCTGATTGATCTCGCAGATTTCCGTCTGCTGCTGAAGACGGTGCTGGAACGTTTTGATCCGCGCACGGATCTGTTCATTCTAAACAACACCTCGCATGATACGCTGGATTATACCGGCCATAAGCTGAACCACGGCAGTAAGGCGATTCTGATCGGCGTAGGCGAGCCGATGCGCGAGCTGCCCCGGGCGTACGAAGAAGGTGAAATCGCGGAAATCGATGCGATCCAAGTTTTTCATGACGGATGTCTTGTCGTTTCTGGTGCATCCTATGAGGACGAGCCGGAGCTTGCTGAGCGTCTGCTGGGCCGTCTTCGCGAACGCGGGACCGCTTGGCCGCTTGTGGTATTGGTGGATAACGCCGAAGCGGCGGCCCATGATCAAACGGCGTTCCTGTGGACGGTGTTTACGCGGTTTAATCCGGCCGGCGACATTTACGCGGCTTCCGAGGTGCGTCAGCATCATCTGTCCTACAGTTTGCCGCTGGTCATTGATGCCCGCATGAAGCCGGGTTATCCGGATGAGCTGTTCCCGCAAGAGGATATCGTGTCCTTGGTGGATCAGCGTTGGAAATCCTACTTTCTGTGAAAAGGGGAATGCCTATGCTGCGAAGCTTGCTTGGGGAGCCGCCTCGCCAAAACGAGGGGCGGTTGGCCGAAACGATCAGCGCGATGACGCAGACCGTGAGGCTGCTGCAGAAGGAAATCAAGGAGCATCAAGACCCTACGCATGATTTCCGCAAGCTGGAGATTTGGGTGCACGGCTTGATCACTTCGTTGGATGAGCTCGAACAATGCTTATATGCCGCCACCTTTTTTCGCAAAAAGGTACATACCGAATTCGTTGAAGACATGGATCCGGTTGAACGGGCGGATTATGCAAGATATGTGTATTTTTACAAGGACGGATTCATTCGCGTGTTCTCGGCGCTGGACAAGCTCGGGACGGTGCTCAATGAACTGTTTGATTTGAACACATCGAAGGTGAAGTCGCGTTTCTCTTATTTTACCGTGCTGCGCCAATTTGCTGCTTTGAAGACTCACACCGAGCTGGGGAACCGGTTGAACGCGATTAAAGAGACGTACCGGGAAGCGCTGGGCGTGTTGCGGCGCCGGAGAAATACGGAGATTCACTACATGAACTCGGAGATGAAGGACGACTTGTGGCAACGGCATCAAGCGTTGTTCGGAAAGGTCGCTCTGGAGGACTTGGATCAGCATATCCGTGAGCTTGAGCAGGGATACCAAATGGTTTGCGAAACCTATTTCACGGTTTTTGACTACATCAATCATAGATGGAAAAAAATTACGGCGATCTAACCCGATCGCCATTCTTATTTTTCCTCTTTACAAAACGAACAAAACTCATTATACTCATCAATAGTTTTACATGACAGGTTAACAACGATGTAATCTCGCAAATGACTCTTTTAATTTCATATTTTATTTCTTATCGAGAGAGGCGGAGGGAAAGGCCCGATGAAGCCCAGCAACCGATTCGCCCGTGAAATGATTTGCAGGATGTAGCGCACTCGTCACGGCGGAATGTCATGGTGCTAATTCCTTCAAAACCGATGTGATTTACTCGGTTTTGGCAGATGAGAAGGCATTGTCTTTACGTAAAGAGAGCCCTTTGAATCTGTTAGGGCTCTTTTTCTTTAAGATATCAGAAAGTATAAACTTCGGGGCATTGGCATCCTGATATCGCAAGACAAACTTCCGCTAAACGCGGTCTGTCTACTTTGAATGTACGTCGATAGACGTTTTTCTTATATTTACATCATGCTAGGAACAGGAGGTTAGCCGATTGATTGAACTTAAGGGCATTACGAAAATCTATCGCACCAAAAAAACGGCGACCCCCGCACTGTCCGGATTAAATCTGAGCGTTCGCAAAGGGGAAATCTTCGGCGTCATCGGTCATTCCGGTGCCGGCAAGAGCACGTTGATCCGCTGCATCAATTTGCTGGAGCGCCCGACCGAAGGTGAGGTGTGGGTCGGCGGGGTTGAGCTGACGAAGCTCGGTAAGCGTGAGCTGCAGCAGCAGCGCCGCAAGATCGGCATGATTTTTCAACATTTCAACCTGCTGTCATCGGCTACCGTTTATGATAATATCGCATTTCCGCTGACGCTGATCGGAACGCCGAAGGCGGCCATCGCGGAGAAGGTCAATGAGCTGCTGGCTCTCGTCGGCTTGGAGGAGCATCGTCACAAGTATCCGGCGCAGCTCTCCGGTGGTCAGAAGCAGCGCGTCGGCATCGCCCGGGCCTTGGCCAGCGAACCGGATGTGCTGCTGTGCGACGAGGCCACTTCGGCGCTGGATCCACAGACGACGGATTCCATCCTGAAGCTGCTGCTGGACATCAACAAGCGGTTCCAGCTGACGATCCTGCTGATTACGCACGAGATGCATGTCATCCAAAGCATCTGCGACCGTGTGGCGGTTATTCACCAAGGAGGCATCGTGGAAGAGGGGCCGGTGACGGAGGTGTTCCTGAAGCCGAAACATCCGGTGACCCGGGAGTTTATCCACCGGGAGTCAGGGGACGAAGGCTTGAAGCTGGCGACTTCGGTTCCGCATCCTGCGTGGGCGAAGCTGGTGAAAATCACGTTCCTGGGAGCGAAAACCTACGAATCGGTGTTGTCCCAGGTCGTTCGGGAAACCGGCGTCAACTTTGCCATCCTGCAAGGCACGATCTCAGCGATTAAGGATATCCCGTACGGTCAACTGACCGTATCGTTTGAAGGCGAAGATGACCAGGTGGAGCGCACGCTGTCGCTCCTGCGGGAACGCGACCTTGACGTGGAGGTGATCGAATAATGCGTGGATTGGATCTCGGAACCATCGATTGGGCAGAGATGGGTGTGGCCACGCTGGACACCCTAAAGATGATGGGTTTTGCAACCTTGTTTACTTTCTTGATCGGGCTTCCGCTCGGGGTGTTGCTGTACACCTTCTCGCGTTCTCAATCCTTGGTATTAGGATGGGTTTACCGGATAATTTCGCTAATTGTTAACATCCTTCGCTCGGTTCCGTTCATTATCTTGATCGTTGCGTTAATTCCGGTTACGCGGGCGATCATGGGCGTATCCACCGGTGTGGAGGGGACGATTCCGCCGCTGGTGATCGGAGCAGCCCCGTTCTTCGCCCGGTTGGTGGAAACGGCGCTGCGCGAGGTGGATCGCGGAGTGATCGAAGCTTCCCAAGCGATGGGCGCTTCCTCGTTCCAGATCATTCGCAAGGTGCTGCTGCCGGAATCGCTGCCCGGCCTGATCGCGGGCATGACGATTACCGTAGTCACGCTGGTGTCCTATACCGCCATGTCGGGCATGGTCGGCGGCGGTGGTCTCGGCGACCTGGCGATCCGTTACGGGTATTACCGGTACGAGACGGGAATCATGATCGTTTCGGTGATTTTTATGGTCATTCTGGTGCAGGTGCTGCAAATGCTGGGTGACCGCTTGGTGATTTATTTTACGCGGAAATAAGGAAACTTAAATATATAGAAGCATCCTTATTCAAAAAACCTTTAAGGGGGAGAACCTGCAATGAAAAAATGGACTTTATCTTTGTTAACGCTCGTATTGGTACTGGTACTGGCTGCTTGCGGCAGCAATAACGCCGCCAATAACGGGGCAGCAGGTAACACGGCAGGCGAAACGTCGGCAGCTGAAGGGAACGCCGCAGATACGGGGAACCAAACCGCAGCCGAGCCAGTGAAGCTGGTTGTAGGTGCGACCGTGCCTCATGCGGACATCTTGAAATTTATTGCACCGAAGCTGAAGGAAGAAGGCGTTGAGCTGGAAGTTAAAGAATTCACCGATTATGTGCAACCCAACGTACAGCTGTATGAAAAAGAGTTGGATGCGAACTACTTCCAACATCAGCCTTACCTGGACGAACAAAATGCCCAAAACGGCTTTGATCTCGTTCCGGTTGTAGGGGTTCACGTTGAACCGTTTGGCGCTTACTCCAACAAATACAAATCCGCTGACGAGCTTCCGGACGGTGCTACAATCGCGATCCCGAACGACCCAACCAACGGCGGCCGCGCGTTGCTGTTGCTGCAGAAGCAAGGGTTGATCAAACTGAAGGATGACGCTGGAATCACAGCAACGGCTAAAGACATCGTAGAAAATCCGAAAAACCTGAAATTCAAAGAAACGGATGCAGCTATGCTGCCTCGTCTGCTGCCTGAAGTGGATCTGGCGCTGATCAATACGAACTTCGCGCTGGAAGCGAAGCTGAATCCGACGAAGGATGCTTTGTTCATCGAGGATAAAGATTCGCCATACACGAACCTTCTGGTAGCTCGCCCGGACAATAAAGATTCCGAAGCGATCCAGAAGCTGGCGAAGGCGCTGACTTCCGACGAAGTCCGCACGTTCATCAACGACACCTATGATGGTGCTTTGGTACCGGTATTCTAAGTAGCAAGAAGCAGAAATGTCCCGTTGCGTGTGCAGCGGGATTTTTTTGTTTTCCTGCCAGTTTGAAGCGTCCATTGCATCTCAACTGTAAAACTGCAGTTCATTTTCGGCAAATCGCCCGATTTATGGCCTGTGAAATGTAAAAGTGCATTCGATTGGAGGCAATTTGGCCCCAAAAGACGCTTCTGACGGGAAATCAACTGTACTTTTGCATTTGAAAGCTTAATGTCAGGGCATTTTGGTGAAAATCAACTGCACTTTTGCATTTAAAGAGCGCTGTTTCGTCGTGGAGCATGGGGGGAGCGCAAAAGAACGGGATAGAACGCCGCGGCGGTTTGTGGGAATCCTTTAAATCTTTTATACTTAAAGGAACAGCACCTGGGAGGAGGAGAAGGAACGTTGCATGGCAAAGTTGCCTTAATTACCGGGAGCGCCAAAGGCCTCGGGAAGAAAACAGCGCTGACGCTGGCAGAACAAGGCTGCCATATCGCGCTGAATTACGTACATAGCAAAGCGGAAGCGCTCTCCCTCCAATCGGACATCGAGCGCCTGGGCGTCCGCTGCATCGCAGTGCAAGCCGACGTTTCGCGCCGGGAGCAAATCGAGGACCTGGCCCGTCAAGTGAACGAGCAGCTCGGCACGATTGACATCCTGGTCAACAACGCCGGACCGTTTATCCGCGAACGCAAGCTGTTTGCCGACTACAGCCAGAGTGAAGTGCTGGCCATGATCGAAGGGAATTTGGTGGGCAGTCTGCTGCTGGATCATCTTGTGCTGCCGGGGATGCGGGAGAAACGATGGGGGCGGATCATCCATTTTGGATTTGGTCATGCCGCTGAATCGCGCGCCTGGCCGCATCGGGCGGTCTATGCCGCAGCCAAAACCGGGCTGGTGTCCTTTACGAAGACGCTGGCCGTCGAGGAAGCCCCATACGGCATCACCGTCAATATGGTTTGCCCCGGCGACATTCGCGGGAGTCAGAAAGAGATGTCGATACATGAAGTTCGGGGGCTCCGCGATGGGGAGACGCCGCTGGGGCGTCCCGGAAGCGGGGAGGATATCGCCCGCGTCATTGCGTTTTTGTGCCATTCGGACTCGGATTTCATCACTGGCAATATCATGGACATCTCCGGCGGACTCGACCCGATCCGTCCGTGGATCAAGCCTTCTTAAGCGGGTCTGTCAGACCCAACAAAAAAACCCGGCCTTCCGACATCTTGCCGGAGCCGGGTTTGTTTAAACCCTCCTGCTGAAGAGCGATCATTCATGGATTGCGAATTAAAATACTTGTACGACCTCTTCTACGCCTTCCACTTCTTCAAACAGAGCGCGTTCGATCCCTGCTTTGAGGGTGATCGTGGAGCTTGGGCAGCTGCCGCAGGCACCCATCAATTTCAGTTTCACGATGCCGTCTTCTACGTCGACGAGTTCGACGTCGCCACCGTCACGTTGCAGGAAAGGCCGCAGTTTGTCCAATACTTCCAATACTTCATCATACAATTTATCTTGTACGTTTTCACTCATTGTTTTCAACTCCTTTCTTGCCTTATTATATTACAAAAAGTCAAAAATTTAAATGCTTCTTCATGGGGAGGACGGAAGATGAAACCGATCCTTGAATATTGTACGAATAATGCCAGTTTAGGTACGGACGAAGCGATTTGGAAAGTGAAGGAGCAAGTCGATTGCGATATCTATGAATACGGCTGCCTCACCGCTTGCGGCACGTGTTATTTGTTTCCGTACGTGCTGGTTGACGGCGAGCAGGTGGAGGGGGAAGATGCCGACCAGTTAGCCGAACGAATCCTGCAAAAAATTAGGGAGACCCATCCGTAACGAAAGGTTCCCCCTGACGAAATTATTCGTAGACCCGAAGCTCGTTGTAGAACGTATCCCGTTCAACCGGAATGCGCCCGGCCCCTTTGACGAGCCAGATCAGCTCTTTTAACGTCAATCCTTCCGGGGTTTGCGCGCCTGCCGCATGGCTGATTTGCTCCTTCAGGATCGTGCCGTGTACGTCCGAGGCCCCAAAGGTTAAGGCCACCTGCGTCAGCTGGACGCCGATATTGATAAAGTAAGCTTTGATGTGCTGAATGTTATCCAGCATCAAGCGGCTGATCGCGATCGTCTTGAGGTCCTCGAAGGCCGAATTGCGGCGCATGATGCTGGCGTTCTTGTTTCGCGGCTGCATGGACAACGGGATAAACACCTGGAACCCGCCGGTTTCGTCCTGCAGATCGCGGATCTGCATCATATGGCGGATGCGATCCTCATAGGATTCGATAGAGCCGTAGAGCATCGTGGTTGGGGTCTTCATTCCCAGCCGGTGCGCCGTCCGATGGACGTCCAGATATTGGTCGACGTTGGCTTTCTCGACCTTCATCTTTTCCCGATATTGGTCGGACAAGATTTCCGCGCCGCCGCCGGTTAAGGATTCGAGGCCGGCTTCCTGCAGTCGCATCAGCACTTCCTTCGTGCTCAGGCCGCTGAGCCGGGTGAAGAATTCGATCTCCGCCGCCGTATACGCCTTGATGGTCACATGCGGGAAATTCTCTTTCAGCGCTTTGAGCGAGTCCACGTAATATTGGAACGGTACGTGGTTGTTGTGCCCGCCTACGATATGGAACTCACGGACGCCCGGAGTGATGTGCTGCTTCACGTAAGCGACCATTTCCTCCCCGGAAAGCGTATAAGCCCCTTCTTCTCCTTGATCCTTGCGGAAGCTGCAAAACGCACAATGAGATTCGCAGACGTTCGTGAAGTAGAGGCTCATATTTTCGATAAAATATACCTTTTTCCCGTTCTTACGCAGGTTAACTTCATTCGCTAATTGCCCGATCGTCAATATATCATTGCTTTCATATAGATAGACACCGTCTTCGAGGTTGAGACGTTCGCCTTGGCGGACTTTGTCCACAATTTCGGCCATTCTCTTGTCGGTGTTTGGGGTGACTACAGTGAACATGACGTTCCCTCCGTTTCCAATTACATGAAATGCCTCGTATCCTAACAGTATGAATTACCTACCTAATTATAAACCTCACATTCCAAGCGGGCAATAAGCCTAGGGCGAAGATTAAAGATTGGCAACTAGAAAAATCACAGTTGTTGAGCGATTGGAGGAGAAGGAGTATAATTTTTCGTAAAGGAGTGAGTGCATAATGATTAATATCAGCGACAGCGCCCTGGCGCGGATTAAAGATATGATAGCCCAAGAAGAAACACCCAATATGTTCCTGCGTGTCGGAGTGAATCCCGGCGGCTGCAGCGGCTTCTCCTACGGGATGGGCCTTGATGATCAGGAGAGCGAACAGGATGTCTATATGGACATCAAGGGGCTGAAGGTCGTCGTAGATAAGGACAGCATCCGTTATCTGAACGGCCTGGAGATCGACTTCAAGGAATCCGGCTTGAGCGGCGGCTTCACCATCCACAACCCGAACGCCATCGCCACCTGCGGATGCGGTCAATCGTTCCGCTTTAAGGACGAGGAAGGTGCGCCGCAACCTTGCGATTGATAAACGCAGTAACGACGCGGGTTCTCCGGTTTCATATTCCGTCGATCTGAACGGAAGCCGATACGGAAGCCCAAGCGCGAACGAACGTTTGGGGATGCGGATAACGGCGGAAATTTGAGCGTTAACAATCCCGAATAGTGTACGTTAACAACCCTAAAATACGCGTTTCAGGGTTGAGGATCACGGCCTCTTTTACGTATAATCTCGCGATTATATCGTATTGGAGGTCGTTTTTTATGGCACTCAAAAAACGGGAACGGCGCGTACCTAACGGGGCTCGTACGCTGCACGAATATCCGCGGATTAAACTGGACCAGGCGATTGACTTTGTAATAAGCGCGAAGAAAGCGGAGGGTTTGCGCGAAAGGACACTCACAGATTACGCGAAGCATTATGGCTACTTCGTCGATTGGTTGCGGGAGGCGCACGCTGACGTTGAATACGTGGACGAGGTTACTACGCAGATGGTTCGCGACCATATTTCGTATTTGAAATACGATCGGACGCGGTATGAGGGGCACAAGTACATACCGACGAAGGAGCAGCGCGTCGGACTATCGGACACAACTGTCAATATACGGCTGCGGACGCTTAAAGCGATATTTAACCAGTTGGAGCGTGACGATTTGATCGAAGTTAACCCGTTCGCGAAGGTGAAGCTGTTGCGCCAGGACGTGGATCTTACGAACTGTCTGACGGACGACGAAGTTAAGGCGATCCTAGCGCAGCCGAACCGCCGCGATTTCGTGGGATTTCGCGATTACGTGGGGATCGTGACGCTTTTAGATAGCGGTCTCCGGATTTCGGAGTTGCTCAAACTTCGCGCCGGCGACATCGATTTTCCGACGCGGTTTATCGTACTGCCCGGTGAAATGAACAAAAACCGGAAGCCGCGCATGGTCCCGATATCCGCACACACCGCGAAGCTCCTCCTGCAGCTTATTGAAGAAAACCGTAAGTTCTTTTCGACGGATCGCCTTTTTATGTCCTCGTTTGGGGAGCCGATCTCTCCGAACCATTTCAATAAACGGCTGAAATATTACGGGGAAAAAGCGGGAGTGGCTGGCAAGAAGATGACCGCGCACGTCTACCGTCACACTTGGGCCCGCGCGATGGTCCTAAACGGTGCTGATCCGTTTACGATTCAGAAAATGGGCGGTTGGGCCGACATGCGTACGATGCGGCGATACGTGCAGATGGATACGGACGACTTGCGCAAGAGTCATGATGAATTTTCGCCAACGAATCGGTTTATTAAGAAGCGGAATTAGGAGGGCGTGCGCTAATGTCGACGACAAATAAAGGCGGTATTGTCCGCGTATCCAAGCGCGACTCCTCATATGCGATCATTGACCCGTATTTTCTATCGGACGAACGCCTTACATGGAAAGCGAAGGGGCTGCTCGGCTATTTATTGTCTAAGCCGTCTAACTGGCGCGTTTATGTATCAGACCTCATCAGACGTTCAAAAGACGGAAAAGACGCGGTATATTCGGCGTTGCGCGAGTTAGAAGCCGCCGGGTACATTGAGCGCCGCCAAACGCGCGATCCCGAAACGCAGCGCATTACCGGTTACGAGACGGTGGTATTCGAGCGCCCGGTTGAACCGTTAGACGAAACGGAAGGGCCGGAACCAGACGCGGCTTCTCCATACGCGGAAAATCCGGATATGGAAAATCCAATTACGGAGAATCCGCCCCTAGTAATTAATGATTTAAATAATAATGACTTAAAAAATGACTGTATGTATGACGGGCGCGACGAATCCGACCCGTTTATGTCCGCGCTTCACCGCCGCCTATCCGCGATCCCGCTAAACGATACTCACGCAGTCGGCGACTTTTACTTCGCGGACATCTACGCGGCCCTTCTGCGCCATTTTCCCGGTCGCCTCGATCCGGAAGTAATCGACCTGGCCGCGGAGCGATACGTCATGACTGCGATAGATATGCGGACAGGCTTGCCGCGGATCGACGTAATTAATCCGGTAGGCTTGTTTGTTGACGCTTATAAAACGGCCCTGGCGCAGTATAAGGCGCTCCGGTACAAGCGCAGGCGGGCGGCGGCTCAGTGAATACATATACCGCACTCTTTCCGCTCATTTACCGCGAAATTAGCCGCTCTAGCCGCGTCTGAATACTAGCGGTAGGGCAGGCGTATCTAAGCGCTAATTTCACGTAAAAGGCGCGGGGATGGTGCGACGTCGTCCGTTCTTGGACATGCGTTGCGATTTCTTGCCACGTGGCAAGATTTTCACCGCCTCTAAATTCCACGACGTCGTGGATTCTCCATAAGTTTCCGTAAAGTGCGCGGAGTCCTGCGTGTAACCACGTGGAGACATCGGTTCCGAGCGGATGTCTTGTCGATAAGACGTTTGTAACGACGTCGTTACGTCCATACCTCGCTACATCGGAACATCGGGGTTCCCATTGACCGCGGAATCAAATCGGGACGACAATGTAACTCGCGTGTTACGTTGGTGCCACGGGGCACCGACCTCACCAAACTGTCCGTAAGCGCGCGGAGTCTAGCATGTTCGAACGTTCTAACGTTCCGACGTCAGGCCCTGCGATCTCCACACATTTGAGTGTACGCACGCTGGCGAGCGCCTAGGGTATTTACAATACATATACCCTTTTCATCATATTCGAGCGCCCCGGCAACATCGACACCGACAAAGTGGGGCTTCCGATTAATAGGGAACGAAACTCGGGTTTCTCTCCGGGTTTTCGTTGTACGTGCGCAAGCCGAGATCCCACCGTTGGTAAGGATACGGTAAGTTACCGCCCTCTCCGAGATGTTCCCACGTGTACGAAATTGCACTTAAAAGGTTTATTTATCCCCTTTAGGGGACCGCGCAGGAATCTTTAATAGTCCGAAGGGAGCGAAATAAACGATGAAGATCGACTGGAAACGTAAATTATCTTCGCGCAAATTCTGGGCGCTGCTGGCCGCACTCGCTACGTCAATTCTGGCGGCGGCTGGCGCGGGTGAGTCCGTAACGATGCAGGTGACCGGCGTCATTGGCGCGGTGGGTGCGTGTGTTGCGTATATGCTGGCGGAAAGTTACGCGGACGGGAACGGAAATAAAACGGAGGAATAACGTAAAAGGGGCGTGAGCCGACGGAGTTGCGCCCCATTTTTGCGTCAAATTACCGCCCTGACCCCGTTACCCCTCCGATAACACTCCGCGCAGGTGAAGGCCGCTGATTTCGCGTAAAATCCACGGAAAACGCGCGGTAAATGTGCGCGTGCCTCCGCCTTCTCTCGCGCTTCCCTCTCCCGCTCACATCGTTCGCGTTCTTCTTTAAGTGCCGCCTTAACTTCGCGCAGCTCGCGCACGGTCATTTCGTCGACTGTTTTGGTCGCGCCTGTTGACGGGATCGTGTGCGGGCGTTCGCGTTCTTCGGGCGGTAGCGTTGCGATTTCGTAGAGGGCGGAAATTCCAATTTGACTCGACGTCGAGTCGTCTCCGCCCAACTCATCGAATACTACGATGAATTTATCCGCTGTTTTTCTATCCATTCCGATAGATTCCGAGCACCAACGCGACCACTGACCGTGAACCAAATCGTTCTCCTTGACGTGTTTCAACCGCCGCCCAATTTCGAAAATCGCTTCGCCGGCGACGCGCTTGTAGGCGTTGATTTCGGCGGTGATTGTGGGAAGGTCGGAACACGAACAGTATTCGGGTTTGGGGCGTCGCGAAAACGAAAAAAAAAAGACCGCGGACTCAACGGTCGGCGGCCGGGATGTACGTTTTGCATATTAAGTAGGTTTATTTATTCACAGTATGTGAAATGGTGTTACTTCTCGATGTATTCAATCAGTTCCCCTGGTGTTACCTTCAGTCCTTTACATAGAGCATCCAAAGTAGGAAAGTCGATCCGCGCATTGGCGTTTGTAGCCAGCGCTTTAATAGTGTTTCGGCTTATCTTTGTAATTTCGACTACATCTTTTTGAGTTAACCCTTTGGCCTCCATAATTTTATCCAACGAAAAGCGTATCATAAAAATTCCTCCAAAATAAACAAGTAAACTAGTTGACAAGCAGACTAGTTGCGTTTAAACTAGTAAACAAGATAACAAGTCAACTAGCTGACATGTTACCAAGTCTACTTTTAATACGGTTATCATACCAAAAAGTTTCATTCTTATCAAATTAGGAGGTTATTACGCTATGACCAAAGCAATTATTACCCCGACCGTTACTCTCGGATATTACCGTAACGCGCGCACGCACCTTATCGAAATCACACTCGGTCAAGGTCGCGCGGCCAAACGTACCACCGTACACTCAACGCTATTCATCGCGATATTTCCGGACGTAGACCGGCGCTGGACCGGCGGCACGATCGACGCAAACCCTTCGCAACTCTACGCGCTCGGCCTCGGCCCCAAACCGCGCAAAGAGATGACGGTCAAGCTCGCCGACATGCCGTACCAAGTGCGCTATGTCTACGCGCCACAAATCGACCGCTATATTGCGCGCCTGCTTGGGACGCGCCAAGAGATATCGTCTAATCCGCGGCACTTCCGACATGTAACCGGCGTATCATCCCGCGCGGCTCTTGGTTCCGTATCGTTAACGGCGGACCAGGCGCGCGCCCTCGGCTTTATTATCGCGGAAGAGGAGGTGGCGGCAGATGAAATATCGGAACACCGCTATATCTGCGTTCTCGACCGCGACGGCTGGCGGATCACCGTCAACGTATTTACCCCGCGGCCGGTTACGAAAGACGAGTTACGCGGCCTTGCGATTGATCGCGCAATTGAGCACTTAGCGCTAACTGGTATTGACGCGCAGCCTGACGAGTTTGAGCCGGTCGGATTTCGGGAGGTGACGCCGTATGTCGACTAAAACGACCGCCGATCGCATCACATATTTTACGCGCAAAGCTAATCAATACGGGGCGCGCCGTTATGACTACCTCCGGTGGCGTACCGCTAAGAGGCCGCCAGCTGGGCGATTTAACCGCCTGATGGCGTACAAGGCGGCCGTGACTCGGTTGATTCTCGCGGAGAGGGGTGCGCGCCTTGACGTTTAGTGAGCTTTACGCGTCATTGTCCGATATCAAGCGCTGGCATCGGCGGTGTGTCGTATCCTCCGGGGCCGGTGACGTCTATGACGCTGACGCATCGTTTGATGACGCGGTGCTTCGGCTCGCGGCCCGGGATGACATAACGGACTTCCGGCGGCTGCTATATGTACATCTACGATACAAGCGGATTGAGCTATGGCGCAAAAATGCCCGCTGGCAAAGTCGCGTCTACTATCCGGAAGAATACGAGGAGTTCGGCGCGACCGCTGACCGTACCGAACCGGATCGGGCCGGGTTTATCCGCGAACTCCTCGATCGGAGTAACGAGCCGGTCGCAGCACTTATCACGGATATGGCGCTGAAAACCGACGGCGACGAATCAATCAGCGCGATAACCGGACGTGCCGGACTGCACCATAATACTGCGTTTCGAGCCCTCCGGCGACTTCGGCGGTATTACGACGCGGATAAGGACGGGGACTTAGCGGAGTATCTAGCGTAACGCGCTCTCCGATGATGCCGACCGCGCCAACGGTCGATAAGCGGAGGAGACGCGCGTTATATCCCGTACCTGCCGGCCGCCGACCGGTGGGATCGCCATGCGGGAGTTTTATCGTCGGACGGCGCCAAACGTTCGATGATCGGAACACTATTCCGGTCGGTTCTGCGCCAACAGTTCCGGCCGGATACACAATTTCCTGCGGTGGGAGATCGGAACACCGCGATTATCGCAAGCGGGCGGCCGGTCATTCGCGCGGTGAGGGATCGCGATAAGAAGAGCGGGAGGTGGGAGAACACGAGGTATACGGTGTTACCGATTAGTCAGCTTGCGATTTTCGACGCGGAGCCTGAATTGTTGGATACTGGATAGTTTTTACAGTCCATGTCACAGGTTACCGACACGGTGACCACCGACACGGTAAACGATGACACTAACTATAACCATGGTTTTAACAAGAACCACTATATAACAAGATAAAACATTACCGCTTCGGTTAAATTCGCTGTCGCGAACTAAACCTCGCGGAACAATTAATATCAAATACCTTTCTGCCGCGGATAAGAGATTGTAGTAATAAACATCTCTATGCGCGTAGATCAAGAAGTTAACTCGAAGAAGTATCTCAAGTAGTCACAACCGGGAGCCTGGCCGCACGCCGCCCCGCAAATATCAAACGGAGGTGCAGTCGCATGATTAACGTAAAAATGACGGAGGATTTTGTACTCACAACGGACGGAACGCAATTCATCGTAAAGGAGCGCAAGCTCGTCGACCCGACGCTAGCCCCGAACTGGAAGGCGCGGAAAGAGGCGAAGCCGGAACTCGATCCAACGCCGCGCGAAACGTGGGTCGACGCTGGATACTATGGGCTTACGCCCTCCGGACTCGTTGCCGCGCTCAATAGCGTGCGCATCAAAGCGGCCGCCCGCGGTAATGCTGAAACGCTCGAGCAGTTTATCGCGGAGTTGACGGCGCAGACGGTCGCTATTGTAGACGCGCTATCGTCGGGCGCGTTACGTGATTTTCGCGTGGAATTAGCGTCGTAAGGCGGAGCGGAGGGGAAACGGTAGGGCGGCGTTTAGTGGCGCTAATTTAACAGTAAAACGAAAGGAGAACGCATCATGACGATAACGCCGGAGACGTTACGGATTATCCGCCAAGTCTATCGGTTGACCTTGGAAGAAATGGCCGCGGTGCTCGATACCTCAACGGCCGGAGTTTGGCGGTTGGAACACGGTGAAAGGCCGATAACGGCGGACATCGCCGCGCTGATTAAGGCGGAGTTTGAACTGACGCCGGAGAAACTTGCGCGTGTCCTGGAAATTTACGAGGAAACAGGCGGTCGAGCGGCAAGGCGCGTTAGGGTAATGCGGCCGGCATAAAATACGAGGGAGGTGGCGAGTTGAAATTGCGAATACCAAAAGGGTACACACCGAGCACATACGAACAGCTCGCGGAATTAGCGGGCTTACCAGTGAGTGAGGCGCGGCGTTGCGCGGATGAAATGGCTGCGGCCGGCATAGTCAGCTTGATTAAACACGGCGACGACCCGCGCATTAAACGGTGCGAAGTCTGCGGTTATCCATTTCGCGATAAGACGCGACCAGGAAACGCGAAGGTCTGCGGCGATACTTGCAAGACAACGCGGAAAACGGTCCAACGGGCGGAGCAACGGAAGGTAAAGCCGGCGCGCGGGGTAACAGTCAAACCGAATAAGCAGATCCGCTACGTTTGGTGGCTGGAATATCCGTATTGGGTAACGGAGAAGTGGATGCTTAATCACGTCGGGAGCTACGAGCGGCCGCGTGATCCGGACAAGCTTGCGTATATAATAGCGGCGAAAGAGCGGGCGGAAAGGATGGGCGGGCGGAAAAAAGTTTCCGGGTGAGGTTGTATTCTGCTCATTTTGTTGACCTAGAAGATAAGGAAAGAATTTTTTGCGAACATGGTTGTTTTTTGCTCGAATATGTGCCTACTGTATATGAGGGAAGTTAGCTGGCGACATTTTTCTATATATGAGAGGTTGTTTTCTTTGAATTTTTGTATCTGGATATATGAAAGCCGCGGTCAAAAATTTCTACTAGAAGCACGATAAAAGTCCTGATTTCACGGGCAATAAGGGGAAGGTGCTTTTTTCGTTTATACGTATATTTTGTCCGGATATGTGTCTACTGTATATGTAAAAATAGTTTTTTTTCGCGCTCATACCTGCTTTTTGTGCCGTTAGCTGGCCTCGTATTACGAAGGGAACTATAAGCAAAACTGCAAACGTGCCGGATGCTCGGCGGTGCGGGAGCGGTTCTTTTTTATTTCACATAAAGGCAAGAAAATTTTATTAACAGGAAAGGAGAGAGAACAATGTTAAAAATCACGCGCAGTGAACTGTACAAGATCCGGAAAGCACTCGGCCTCACACTCGACGAAATGGGCGCGCTCATAAACGTATCTGGCCCGCAGCTACACTACATCGAAAGAGGAAACCGCAGATTGAAAACGGAGCATATCGCCTTATTAACGCGTGAACTCGATCTCACACCGGAGAGACTGGCGCGCCTACTAGCGGTCTATGATGCGGAAGAGTCTGCGGATACACTCAAGGAACGAGCGCGGCATAAACTCGCTAAGATTGCGCGGTAAAACGGAGTATTACGTATGTTCCCGTACGTCCATAATGGACGAGCGCGAACTACCTTTCGTCGCTACGCTCCTCACCACTGCGGCCAAAACCGGGCCTTGTGGGATTATTATATATCTTCTGCCGCGTCAGAGAAGTTGATGATCTTTATCCGCGGTAGAAATAGATATGGTGCCGAAGGTGCGAAGCAACAAGGCCGACGGGGCCGGTAGGCGACGGCGACACATCATTGAACAATCTCACGTTTACTCATGATGCGCATCAATGAAGTAGTTCATGATGGCGTGATAGTTTCTGTGCGCGTCGATGAAGAATCATAATAATAAAAAACAGATAATAAGCACAAGAAGTGGTCTAAATCAGCTTTATCCCTTATGGGACGGGCGATTCGATAGTTTTTTGTTTGACCCGAAAGGGAGAGGATTTTCTGAGAATATGACCCGAAAGGGAGAGGATTTTCTGAACGAACGATCTCGCCGCGAGCGACGCCTAGAAAGGCAGATTGCCCGCCGCATAGAAAAGCGCCACGGCCGCCGCATTAATGAGACTCTAAACGGTGGAGTGATCCGAAACGGCCGCGTTATTTCGCCTGATGGCGTCGACATGTCGCATCGGTTCGAGATTTTACCGGTTAGGCCGGAAAGTACAGTACGTTACGTTCGTAACCGCTCGGCAATCGAAGAGTTCTCCGCGGAAAATGGCGGCTATGTGTGGGGCCTGTTTAAGTCGAGCGTAACAATGGAGATACAGTGGTCGAAGCACGGTCTAACTCAGTCAGATTTTGCGCGCCTTATGTTTATCGGCACCTATGTTGACTATGACGGAGTTTTGCGGCATCCTAACGGCCGTCTGATCACGCGCGAATCTATGGCGGAGTTAATCGGAATACACCGGACTAAGTTCGACGAGTTCTTTTCAAAGCTGAAAGCTGTGCCTATCATCAAAGTCGCGGAAGATGGCGTTATTTATATGAGCTCGGACGTTTTCCAGCGCGGCAAAATTGCGAAAGGTGAATACGTCGATCGCATCCGGGTATATCGCGACACGGTGCGTAAACTGTACGAAAAGTACGGTAAAGGGCGTTCGGTCCGGCAGCTCGGAATTATTTATTCGGTTGTTCCTTTTGTTCATCGCAACTTAAATATCGTTTGCTACAATCCGCTAGAGAAACATGAAGATAACATACAGCCTATTACGCTAGACAAACTGGCGCTAATCCTTGGTTACCAGAACGCGACCAAGTTCAAAGCTGCGTTGCGAGCGATCGAAATTAATGGACAGCCGGTCTTTGCATTCGTAGAGGACATCCACGATGGCCGTAAGCGTCGTATTATCGTTAATCCTCGCGTTATTTTTGCAGGAAATTTTGAAGGATTGCAGGCATGTAGAGCACTTGTTGCGCTTTTTAATTAAGCCGAACGAGGCGGCATATCCTCGGGCAACACGCAGGGAAAAATCCAAAGGCAAAACTGCTAGGCCGCTGAATGGATGAGTAGTAGATGCAAGATAAGCACGTAACAATCGTTAAGTACGCTGAGGACAAACGCCCGCTCAAGATCGTGCCGTACATTGTGCGTAACGACGGCGACCGCGGAGTATTATGGGAGATTATACTCTTCGTCGAGGCGAACGCAAACGCCCCGCATCACCTCGCGAAAATGTCCGAACCGAAGTTTTACGCGTTAGTCGAGCGCCTATCAACGTTGGCCTGCCGCAAGTTCTCGCCGATGGCGCAATGGGGCGTCACCAAAGCGGAGATCCGCGGCATCGTCTTATTTACGCTAAAGGCCGCCATTGCTGCCGGGACCTGGCCGGAGTCTTACGAAGTTTCGCGGGATACGTTCGTGAGATTCGGAGGACGTTACCGCGATGAATAACCGAATTAAGACACTCGCGCGTAATCAGTGCGCTAACTTCTGCGGCACTAACGGTTGCCAACTCGAACCAAACGGACAACCGCGCTGCAACTTCTTCCGCGAGGACGAGCAAGCCCGACCGTATATCGAATCGGGTTCTTTGCGCTGCCTTTATTTTGAGCGCGCCGTATTGCCGACCGATCCCGCGCTATCGGACGCTTACTTTGCCGCGGATGCAGAGCCGGGCGACAAGTGCGCTGCGTGCGGATTACCATTCGCGCGTCGATCGAACAGGCAACGTTATTGTCCGACATGCGCGGAGGTACGGCGTAGGGATTGGGATCGAGCGCGGAAGGGACGCAAGACCGCCCTATAATTCCGCATTTAGACGCTTGAAATCCGCGTCAGATGTGGGTTTGTAGACACTAGATTAAGAGATAGGATGAATTACCCTAGCTTAAATCCTAAATGCGGAAATTGCAGAAAAGGGTACCGAATATGAGGGGAGGAACACGATTGGATGACCGACGGGAGGACGCGAAACGTTACTGTCCTTATTTTCGGGGCTCTGACGGATGCACTTGCGCGCTACTGGCGGCGATTAACAAGACAGACACACGTTGCAAGGTCTGGCGCGGTGCTGAGTCGATTCGCTGCCGATACTTGGATACGCAAATATGCCGGAGGTGACGCGGAATGACCGTAACAGTCTATCAGTACGTTTTTGTGGACCGCGATAAGACGCGCGTACACACGACGTTGGTAAACGATGCCGGCGCGGTGCTCAACCGGCGGATCGAAAATTACGCTGCTTATCCGCTCAAGCAAATTGCGGACGAGCACGCGAAGTACATGCTCCGCGTTCTAAAGCGCAGCCTTGCGCCGGATCGCGTTATCTACGACTGTAATATCCGGGGCCGCGTCGAATATACGGCTACGGAGAGCGGATTTAAAGGCGAGTTAACGTATCATCCGCGCATGGACAAGGCGGAGAACGTGCGTCTGCAGTGGGCGGACGATCCGGATGATTCCGAGCAAGATGAGGACGAGGAAGAGGAGGAGTAACATGCTATATCCAGTGGCTAAGACATGGGACGGACTTAACGGTGAGGAGATGGCGGAGGTATTTTCGCGAATCGGACCGAGCCTCGGCAAATCACCGGTCGCGCCGCCAAAAGAGAAACGCAAAAAAGCGGACACCAGCCGCAAGCGTGGCGTTGTCAAGTTCATCAACGCGCAAGAGGGTTACGGATTTATCTCTATTTTCGGCGCGGACGACTTGCATTTTAGCGTACCGGGCGGCGTGAAATTAATGCGCGGCGATCACGTAACGTTTGAGGTTGGCGAGGACGCACGCGGCAGGCTGACCGCTAAAGACGTGAGGTTGGCGCGATGATTACCGCGCGGGGATTAATCGGCGGGGACACCGGTGTTACGACGCGCCGGATCACGCCGCAACCAGCGAAACAACCGCAGCAGACGTTAACGGTGCGCCGCCGGGTAACAACGAGTCCGGGCGATATGTACGCGACGGTTACGTTTGAGGCGTTAGACCAGGCGGGAGCCGTTGTGCGCGCGGAGTCAATGCGGACCCGGCAACCGGTCATGTTGAGCGCAATTATACCGCGCCAGCAGGACTTTATCGACGGTTTGGCCGCGGAAGGTTACAAGGTAAAAAACTAATTTAAAGGGGAATGATATATGTCTTATCAAAAGGCGAAAGCAAGTTTGCAAAGAGCACGCGAGATCGAGCAATCTTCAAGCGGTATGATGCTGGCATTTAAGCGGGGTCTTGCCGCGGAGCTAGCTAAAGTCGATTCGGACCGCCGGCTTACAGAAGAGGGGAAAATGGAGGCCAAAGCCGAAACGAAGCAAAAGCACGCAATTGAGTTTCTGCAAAAAACACACACAATGAAGCAGGAATATGTTGCAAACATCAAAAAGGCGATCCGCGAGGCCGAAAAGGTGCTTTATACACCGCCGAGGAAACCGGACGCGACCAAACTCGGCCGCTTTGAGGACGCCCTTAGATCGCTCAAAACGGAGCTCATGTTTGCCACATCGCAAAGGTCGGCTCTTGAAAAGTTACGCGGATTTATTGATAAACTTGACGATCCGTATCTTGCCAAGCGGGTACGTGATGACTTTGCGGACATCGCGCCGAAATTACTAGCGGCACCAGGCGACGGCACTATCGCAAAGGGTGACATCAAAGTATCTGTGCGCGCCGAGCTTGGGGAGATGTACGATAATCTACTCAAACCGTACCAGACGGAGGATTACCGCGGGGCCGGCGAAGTCCTTGAAATTGCGCAGATGCTCGCCGAGGATTCGCGAATCCACCGCAGCCCGATCGTTAATGACGCGGCAAGAGAAGCATATGGCGAAGAGTATGCGCGGTATATCAATGATACCGAATCATTTTTCGCGGAACATCCGGAGCACACGCCGGAGCCGTTTGTTGACGAAGAGGACGCAAGCGCTCGCCAAACAGCGGAAGATATCGCTTGGATTTACAAAGACGATGAAAATCCGACGTTGAACGTTGGGGCTGCAGGAAGTGATGCGGAGTGAGTGCGGAAGCGCTGGAACTCGCGAATAAGCGACTTGTCCGAGCGGAGTTTCTGATCGCGTCGCGTAACGCCGGTGTGCGCCCGGAGGCGCTAGACGCTGCGTATAAACTCGCCGATTTGTCCGGCGTCACTATTGACGATCACGGCAAAGTGTGGGGCGTAGATGATGCGATCGAGGAGCTCCGCAACAAGAGCGATTATTTGTTTACGCCCGTCGAAAAACCGAAGCCCAAAGTGCTTGGCGGCCCAAGCGGAAATTAAATAAGTACCGAGGGAGCTGGCGCTTAACGCGCTGGCTTCTTTTAATTTGGAGGTGTGGATACTTTGATTGAGTTTGAATTTGATGAGCTTTTTAATGGGTTAGATCGATCTAAAAAACACGTGCGGGAAAGTGCTAAGGCCGGCGTAACCGCTGCTGTGTATAGTTTATTGGATGAATCACGCAATGAAGCTCCCTTGGACAAAGGCGTGCTCCGGACAACTGCAGGAACCAATATCGAAGTTGAAGGGGACACAGTTACGGGCGAAGTGTTTTATTCCGCGACCGAAACGACAAAGTCGGGCGAGCGCGTCAACTACGCGGTTATCCTGCACGAAATGGGAGAATTTAAGAATCCGACGACGCCAGGCACGCGCCCGAAATGGCTAGAGCGCCCGCTCAAACGCGACGCCAAGAAATACAATCGCATGATCGCGTCGGCGATTAAAAAAGGGCTGAAATAATGGATTACCAACCGAACGAAATAACATTCGCGCACATTTCAATTTTGAATAACGAAGCGGGCCAGATCGCCGCCGGCGTCGAACTATCCAAGCGCAGGATCGCGGAGGACGGGCGGCCATACTACGATCTCTATCACGTATTGTCGCTTTACTATACCGGTTCAATCCGCCAAAAAATACCGGTGATTGCAGCGGATATTTTGCGCTGCGTTGATCCGGAGACAAAGCGGCTTGTTATGCGCTCTAACGTGCCTCATTTCCGGCAGTGGCGGTATTACGAGCGGTTGATTAACGTTTTTGCTGCGAGCCGGGGAGTCGCGGTGAAGATTAACTATGATATCCGGGTCCCGCGCAAGTTTCCAGATACGGTAAAGCTGGCGGATGATGCGGGGCGGCGTGGTGTTTCGTTGGACTGCGCGCTATAAGAGGGAGGGGTTCATTTGAGTTTATGTGTTTCATTTTACTTAAACGGAAATATTTACGTATTCGCGGATACGCGTGTTTCGGCGTACAAAAACGGCCGGAGCTATTACGTCCACGACAACTATAATAAGTTGCGCCAGGTGGGTGACAAAGTAGTATTCACGTCCGGAGAGCTTGAGATTTGCGATAATCTTTTTGCGGCTATTGATGAACGGAGTACAGTCGATGATATTGCGGAGGCTGCCCGCAAAGCCTATAACGATTTCAAACGCGCGAATCCGGACTATGACGGCGGTAAATATGGTATCGAGTTTGGCGCGTATGTCCACGCAATTGAGGACGGCGTGCCTGTATATTACCAACTCCGCTATATCGACGATTTTAAAGTAGAGCGCCGGGTCCCGAACAATCAGGAGTTATTCGCGGTGGCCGGAAGATCGGAGGAGGCACTCGCCCATATTGCGAAATTGGCCGGGCGGAACATACCGATCGATACCGCGATTCTCCGGACATACGAGCACCTTGCGAACGAATTTATTGGCGGAAATCTCGTGCGGTATACTGTAATGCCCGGCGGCGTCGAGCGCCTTGTCCGTCCGATCCGTGATACAAAGCCGCTGCGGATGTGGCCGGTTAGAGGCGCGTCATTACATGCGGATATGCAGGGGAACGTTGTCGCGCGAAAGATTACGCTGACAGGAACGGTTGAGAACTCGTCAATCAATACGTCGACGATCAATGCAGGGACGATTAACGGAGGAACTATCAACGGCGCGCAGATTATTGGCGGCAGTATTACGTCTAACACGGACATTAATATTAACCGAGATATCCGCGTAGGCAACAATATCTATCTCGGATTAACGGGCCAAACGAATGACCGGCGTATTGAGTTCGTTGATAGCGGACCTTATCGGTCGTACATCGGGTTTACTAACGCGACAAAACAGCTTGAACTCTACGCGGCCAACGATATTCGCATCAATAGCGGCCTTAATGTATCGCTAAATGCGGCTTATGACGTTAACGTTAACGCAAACCGCGTCATTATTCCGTTTAATACTTACCTCGGGTCAGCCTCGTCCAGTAATCGCCTGGTCATGCAGGCGGACCTCGGCGGTAAAGCCAACGTAGAGGATGCAGGCTATAATCTTACGTTTGACACAAGCACGCGCAACCTCAAGATGTACAATCGGTATGGCGATCTAATGGCGCAAGTTAACATACCGAAATAATTGGAGGGACACGATGCAAGCGCGCAACTTACTCGAATGTACGATCGATTTAACGCAGCCGCTCCCGGAGTTGACCGCCGTTATTTCCGCGGTACTCTCCGCGCTGCCAGACGTAGACACGCGCCTGGCCGTACTGCACGCGTTAGAAGACCGGGTTACTACCGCGCTGCTTACGTTAGAAGACGAGATCGGAGAGGAAGGAGTCAGCAAATGACCCATATGACGAACGATGAAATACGCCTTGACATCGCGGCATTAACGGAGCGTCTGCGCCAAATCCGCATTGAACAAGGGCGCCCGGCCGATCCGCCAGAACGCAGGAAATGCGTCGATATTCCGTTATCGCTCGCGCTGGTCGAACGCCTGCAGCCATTCCGGGCCATTGCGGTTAGATATGCGTCGATTCTGGCGGCCGGCCAAGTTACGCGGATTGACATGGATAAGCTTGCGGGTTACGCTGAAATGGCGCGCCTCTTGCGTCATTCGGTCGGCTTCTTCTGCGGGCTGCATGCGCTCGGGGCTAGCGGTGTGCTGGCGGCTATGAAGCGCATAAACACTTTAATTGACGCGGGAAGAACCGACGAGATTAACACTAACGAGGAAATGCGCGGAGTTCACTTCTGTATCGAGTGGATGACGAAGGACGAAGGGCTCCGCCATGACGCATACGACCACCGAGATAAATACGACGGGGATGCGCGAATAGAAGCAGAGCGCTTGTTATCCGATCCGGTCGCGCTACAGGCCGCGATTGATAAAGCGTCTAAAGAAATAGAGGAGGACGATATCTATGAGCAGACAACGCAAAGCGCTTGAGGCGCAACTAACTGAACAGCAACGGAGAGCCGCGCAGCTTTTAGTCGCGAACGAGTGGGGCGAATTGCTCGGCGAGAACGGCAAAAAGAAGACGATGCAAGAACTGGCGGACGAAATCGGGATCGCGCGGAGTACGTTGTTTGAGTGGAAGTCGCAAGAACATTTCGCGGCATACGTGAACTATCTGGCCGAGCGCAACCTTGACGCTATGCGGTCGGAGGTGTACGTTCAACTTATGCGTGCGATCCGCGGTGGAGCGAACGGGATTCCTTCCGTTAAAGCGCTCGATTTATTCATGCGTCGTTACGGATTGCTCACCGATCGAACTGTCGTAGAAGACATGCGAGATACGGTCGAGACGCGACGCAAAACAGACGAGGAGATTCGCGCGGAGATTGACGAATTGAACGCGATGATTGACGGTACAAAGGCGAGTTAAGGCGTAATGAGTCCGTAGTGATTGCGCTTGTGATGGCGTGTAACCATGCGGATTACAGGCGCTTTTACTTCGGATTCTTTCGGACTTAGCGTAAATAACCTGCAGCGGGCGCGTGGCGTGTGCGCCTCTGCAAACTCGGGGGTTCAGCGGTTATATTTCGCCTGTTCACGCTGCATAAACGATGTATAAACGCCTCAATCCGCAGTGAATAATTTACCAGCGGAAATTACGATAATCCGCGCCACTACGCGAAATCTACTGGAAATGTATATACAGTGAATAACGCCTGTTTATGCAAGATCGGCGGAAATTGCGTAGTGGTGCGGGTTCGCGGCGTCCGGAATGGATTGCGGATTGCACATTATCAACCCCGCGCGATTGCATACGAATGTATATCGTAACGTGTACGGATAAGGCCGGCCGCTGACCCCCAAGCCACCCCCTCGCCGGCGGCTCATCAGGCCCCCGCACAATCGACATAGCAAAATTAACTCTGGTGGTAATTAATGTAAATAATTATGCGCGCCAATCCGGAATTTTACTATAGAAGAAACGCGCCCACTATTGCGAATATTATCAGCGTTATGGTACAATACGGTTAACGAGATTATGCGCCATAGAGGCGCGTGATTAACGAGTCTATCCGGTGATTAACAATCCGGCTCTGCGCGGTTAAAACGTTGATCTGACGCGGTTTTAGCCGAGCGCAAGCCTTGCGCCAAATTCACCATCCACAACCCGAACGCCATCGCCACCTGCGGATGCGGTCAATCGTTCCGCTTTAAGGACGAGGAAGGTGCGCCGCAACCTTGCGATTGATTGGAAAATAATAAGGGACTCTTCCATCTGGAAGAGTCCTTTTTTCATGGTTGCGTTTCAGTTGGAGGCTCGCGAAGGTCAAGCTGATCAGGGGCAGGCGCATCCGGCTCCTCATACAAATGGGACCGCCGTTCGAACCATTGGAACAGATGGGTGAAAATTACTTTCAGCACAGCGTAGCCCGGCACGGCGAGAATCACGCCCAGGACGCCAAACAGATTGCCGGCGGTGAGGATCACGAAGATGATCGTGATCGGGTGAATGCGCAGCGTCTTGCCCATGATTTGCGGCGAAATGAACTTGCCTTCAACGAGCTGGACAACCGTCCAGACGACGATCAGCTTCAGCAGCATGATCGGCGAGGTGACGATGGCCACAATGATCGCCGGAGTAATCGCGATAGCCGGCCCGAGATACGGGACGACGCTCGTGAACGAAGCGATGATCGCCAGCGTCAGCGAATAATCCAGGCCGATGATCACGAAGCCGACATACATCAGCGCCCCGATGCAGAAGCTGACGATGATTTGCCCGCGGATATAAGAGCTAATTTGGCTGTTCATCTCGGTCATCACATGGTGCGTTTGTTCACGGAAGCGAACGGGCACGTAACGCAGGATGAACTCCGGCAGCTTCTTGCCGTCCTTTAACAGATAAAATAAGATGAACGGCATGGTGATGATCGCCAGGACGACGTTCTTGACGGCTCCAAGGAATCCGCCGATGCCGGACCAGGCGTTGTTCAACAAAGCGGTCCCTCGCTCCGACAGCGTGTTGGACAGGTCGTCCAGATTAAAGCCGGTCGACTCTTGGACCTGATGGAAGAAGTTGCTGCCGATCAAGCTTTCGAACTGCCGCTGCACCTCAGACGTATATCTTGGTAAATTTTCGATCAAACTCAGAATCTGTGCCTGAACCAACGGGATAACGGTCATAATGAGCACCGTGAGGATCCCCGCGATCAACAAATATAACCCGGTAATCGTGTATACCCGGCGAATGCGCTTCGTTTCCAGCCAATCCACCAGCGGGTTGAGCAGATAATAGATCGCTCCGGTGAGCAGAATCGGGAGCAAGACGGTTTTGAACAGCACCGTAATGGGTTTGAACACAAACGGAATATGGGCGAACACCAGAATATTCAAGCCAATCAGCAAGACGACGAGCAAAAACACTACGAAACGGTTATTTAGAAAAAACCTTTTGAATCGGTCCCCCCAAGGTTGCGTACTTCCCATGCCAATAGAACCTCCTGTATCTTTCTACTATCCCAAGTAACGATAATTTCTATGTAGTAATACGCAGAAATGGGTTTTGGTTCCCATCTTTTTTATGGAAAAAAGCCCGGATGCCATCCGCAAGCGATGCTCCGAGCTTTTCCTGTGCGGTCAGGCACTCCCGACTTGCTTTAGAAAAATTGACGATTCACCATCATGACGACCATACAGGCCGCTGCCAGAGAAAAGACGATACAGCCGATGCCGAGACCCTTACGCGTTGTCCTGGCCATTTTGATGCCCGTGAGGAACAATGCGACGGTAATGCCGGCCAGCACCAACGACATGGCGATCATGGCAAACCAATAGAGGACCTCGAACAGAGCTGCCTCAAATGAAGAACCCTCTGTATTCAAAGCTTGTGAACTCTCCTTCCTCTGCTAGTCATAGACTAACGTCTCCCCTTAATATACGCGAAATCCCTCGCTTTGCATAGAAAGAGCCTGCCTGACAGCCTTACCGGAGAAAGGGCTTAAGCCTTGGACAATCATCCAAGAATACGAATCTACAAATGAGTACTATACCGTATAGTGAGAGGAAGGGGATGGTGTCATGGCGGGGAGACAATTAGCCAATAAGTGGCTCAAGACCGAAGCGCTTCTCAGCAACGCGGTCGTGGCCGCCCACATACCGCAAACCCGATTGTACAGTGCCGATTCGTTAAGGAGCATGCTGCATCAGTTCGGCATGGTCGTCATTAAACCCCTCCGCGGCGGCGGGGGTTATGGTGTGATTAAGGTAACTTACGCAGGCGGAGTTTATGCTTATACCTATTTGTCCCGAACACGCGCGTTTTCCAGCTTTGAGGCGATGTTTCGTTCCTTAAACCGAGTGAAGGTCGGACGTAAGTATATGATCCAGCAAGGTATTCATTTGGCCCGCATCGCCGGGCGCCCGATCGACTATCGCGTGAAGGTCGTTAAAGAGAACGAAGTTTGGGTCTATCGCTCCATGGTCGGCCGGTTAGCCCGCCCTGGGCTGTTCGTGACCAACTTGTCCAAGGGAGGGACGATGCTTAGTGCCCGCGCAGGGCTCAGCCGCTCACTGGGCCGCAAAATCGCCGCCAGCAAGCGACGGGAGATGCGTACGTTAACGAATCTTTGTGTACAGATTCTAGAGGCTCGGTTTCCGGGGATCGGGCAGCTTGGTTTTGATTATGGCGTGGATCGGAACGGGAAGATCTGGATTTTTGAGGTCAATACGCGGCCACAATAAGCTCGGATTGTCGGAAAATAAAAAAATTTTTGGTGAAAAATGGGAACGGGTGTCCTGTGAATAACTTTTGTCCACATTATCCCACTAGCTTTTTCAACGGTTTTCGATATTTACTAACACGTTATTCACAGGATTTCCACAAGGGTTTGTGGATAACAAGAACACTTGTTCTACTAAACTTTTCCTGTTATGATGGGGAAAATACTAGAAAGGATGTGTTATCAATGGCGCTGTTAACGGATGAGTTGCTCCTGGAATCCTACCAGAAGGCGACCGAACTGCAGTTGGATCGGGAGTTTATCGCACTGCTGTTAGCAGAGATTCGCAAACGCGAATTAGAGCTTGCCGCGCCGTCCGTTTTGCACTAATTGTGGACAACCTGGCTAACTTCTTTAAGAAGGATAAAATTATCCCCAACCATCAAGGCGCCCGCCAGGC
The DNA here is from genome assembly GCF_047200555.1 of Paenibacillus sp. MB22_1. NCBI lineage: Bacteria > Bacillati > Bacillota > Bacilli > Caryophanales > Paenibacillaceae > Paenibacillus > Paenibacillus sp. MB22_1. Next base: position 217,707 of record NZ_JBLADV010000002.1, on the reverse strand, counting down.
GTTGACATGATAAATATAAGCTTCATGACAATGCGGACACTGAACGACATGTTCGCAGCCCGAAGGAATACGCGCGGAGATGGCTGAGGTATACTGATCAGCGGATCCGTAGGGGCTGTAAGGCCCAGCGTAATCTTCTTTTTTTCCAGCATTCTCAAGAATGTGTCCGCAATCGGGGCAGGTGGCGTTTAATGAAGCCAAACCGTTGCATAACGGGCATATATATGGCAAAGGGTATCTCTCCTTTACGATATGATCTTCCGTAAAGGTAAGATACCCTTTTGTTTACTAGAACATGTAAGAACGTGAAATCACTGCTTCTAGTTACAACTTCAAGTTACTGCTGTGACCTGGGGACAGCTTCGCTTCTGGATCGATATAGACCTTAGCGTTGTTGACCGCTGTCGGTGCTTCGCCGAATCCGACCGCAATCAGGTCCAATTTGCCGGGATATGTCGTAATGTCACCGGCGGCAAAAATGCCGGGAATCGAGCTTTCCATCCGGGAATCGACGACAATAGCGTTGCCTTCAATCTCAAGGCCCCATTCTGCGATCGGTCCGAGCGACGAGACAAATCCGAAGTTGACGATCACGTCGTCCACAACGATCTCTTGGGTTTCCTTCGTTTTAACGTCTGCCAGTGTGACGCGTTCGATGCGCTCGTCACCGTGCAGCTCTGCGATTTCCGTAGGCGTAATGACCTGGACGCGGGAAGCCATCAGCTTCTCAACGCTGTGCTCATGCGCCCGGAATTTATCGCGGCGGTGAATCAGCGTCACCTGCTCAGCGATCGGCTCAAGCATCAATGCCCAGTCCACAGCGGAGTCGCCGCCGCCGCTAATCAGCACTTTCTTGCCGTGGAAGCGGTTCATGTCGCTAACGAAATAATGCAGGTTCGTTTTCTCGAAACGGGCGGCGTTCTCCAGATCCAGACGACGAGGCTCAAAGGCGCCGACTCCTGCGGTAATGATGATGGCGCGCGCATAGTGAACACCTTTATCGGTGGTCACCACAAAATGGCGCTCTTCTTTCTTCTCAATTTGCAGCACCCGTTCCTCCAGACGCACGTCCGGCTCGAAAAGCTTTAATTGTTCATGCAGGTTGTTGATCAGCTCTTGGCCGGTCACTTTAGGAAAGCCAGCCACGTCGTAAATATATTTCTCAGGGTAAAGGGCAGCAACTTGCCCCCCAAGCTGAGGCATACTTTCAATCAGTTTGACGGAAGCCTTTCTCATTCCGCCGTAAAATGCAGCAAACATGCCCGCCGGTCCACCACCGACAATCAGAAGATCCGTGAATTCGGCGTTATTTTGGGTTGACACGTGTCAAACACCTCCAGATGGTTTCTTTTTCTTTCTGCAACTATAATGTCAATTCTACTTTATTATAATCGTCGTATCCCTAGTTTGGAAAGGCAAGATGAAAACTGTCGAAAATCTGGAATATAATCCGTTGAAAGTCCTATAATTACGGGTAAAATAAGACTTGATCTTTTAGGCAAAAGCCGATATCATTCAAATGTATGCATTCATATTTGTGACGAAAAAAGTACATTTATGATTATACGACAGAAGACTTTTGCTCATCCTACAAATAAGGTTTAAACTAATACTAAAATGTGACAAATGTCTCTGGATTGACCTAATGGGATGACTGAAACGGTTTGAGTTGGTATAGACTGGGTTTTTATGTGTTAATTTTCACATTGCGTTTTTGGCTTTAATCAAATATAGAGTGCGTAATATTGGAAGGAGAACAATTACATGAGTACCATACCCAAAATAGTGATTCTTGGTGCGGGTTATGGCGGCATTCTTACCGCGCAGCGGCTGCAGAAAGAGTTGAATTACAATGAAGCGGACGTTACTCTGGTGAATCGGCACGACTATCACTACTTCACGACGCATCTGCATATGCCGGCTGCCGGGACGGATTCCATTGAACATACCCGAGTGGCAATATCCAAATTAATTGACGAATTTAAAATCGACCTTGTGAAATCGAATGTACAGGAGATTCGTCTGGCCGACAAGAAGGTCGTGCTGCAGGACGGAACCCTTTCTTATGATTATCTGGTGATCGCGCTGGGCGGCGAACCGGAATCCTTTGGCATCCCGGGCCTGACGGAATATGCGATGACGATCCGCAGTATCAATTCCGTTCGCTTAATTCGCCAGCATATCGAATATCAATTCGCGCTTTACAAAATGGACGAAAGCCGGACCGACCGATTGAACTTCGTCGTTGGCGGCGCGGGCTTCAGCGGCATTGAATTCGTTGCCGAGCTGGCTGATCGGATCCCGCAGCTGTGCAAGGAATACGACGTTGATCCGAACTTTGTTAACGTGTACAACGTTGAAGCTGCACCAACGGTTCTGCCAGGCTTCGATCCGGAGCTGGTCGAATACGCGATGGACGTGCTGAAGAAGAAGGGCGTACAGTTCAAGATTGGCGTAGCGATCAAGGAATGCACGCCGGATGGTGTTATCTTGGCCACCGGAGAGGAAATTAAGTCGCAAACCGTCATTTGGACAGGCGGCATCCGTGGCAACCGTCTTATCGAAGCGGCAGGCTTCGAGACAGCGCGCGGTCGCGTGAAGGTCGACGATTATTTGCGGGCACCTGGCCATGATAACGTCTTTATCATCGGGGACAATTCGCTGATGTTTAATCCGGAAGGGCGTCCATACCCACCTACGGCGCAAATTGCCATGCAGCAAGGGGTGACCTGTGCGCAAAACGTGGTGGCGGCCATTCGCGGCAAAGAGCTCAAGAAATTTGTGTTCAGCAATAAAGGAACCGTGGCTTCGCTGGGCAAAGGGGAAGCCATCGCCAGCGCGTTTGGCAAGAAATATAAAGGTTGGGTTGCTGCCCAATTAAAGAAGCTGGTGGATATGCGTTACCTGTTCATTATCGGCGGGATTCCGCTGGTGTTGAAGAAAGGAAGATTCTTCTAAGATGCGTCACTGCAGCGTACAGGTTCGGGGGCTGTTGACGCGGGACGAGCTGGATCGCTATAACGCCTTGATGGAAGTGGGATCTTACCTGGAATCGCAGCAGCGTTACGATTTGGCTTATACGGTGCAGAAGGAAGTGGACCTTCTGATCCAGCCGGCCATCGAACGGCTGAAGGAGAAGAGCCGCGAACGCGACCGGGCGACCGCGGAGTTCCTGAAGTCGCTGGAGGCAGAGGCCGAAGGGGAAGATTAAACGAACAAAAGGGTGTGCCGCCCGAGGCTGGCACACCCTTCTTTTTTAAGATATCAGAAAGTATAAACTTCGGAGCTTCCGCTTCCTGATATCACAAGAAAAACTACCGCTAACCGCGGTCTGTCTTCCTAGAATATACGTCGATAGACGTTTTTCTTATCTATATGGAATTACACTTTCAACATCTCGTCCAAACGCTCTGCATTCAGCAGATTGCCGACGTAAAAGGCACCAAACTCGCCAAAACGTGCGCTGACCTCGTCAAACCGCATTTCATAGACCAGCTTCTTGAATTGCAAGGCATCGTCGGCGAACAGGGTAACGCCCCATTCCCAATCGTCGAGGCCTACGGAACCAGTGATGATCTGCTTCACTTTACCTGCATAGCTGCGGCCGATCAGGCCATGGCTGCGCATCAATTCGCGGCGCTCTTCCATCGTCAGCATGTACCAGTTGTCGGTGAGATCGCGCTTTTTGTTCATTGGATAGAAGCAGATATGGTTGGTCTTCGGCAGGATCGGCTGCAAACGGGCCATCACTTCCGGATTCGCCTTCGGGTCACCGCCGCCGGATGCGAGATAATTGCTAAGTTCTACGACGCTGACGTAGGAGTATGCTTTGGTTGTATATTCAGCAAAGGTTGTTTTGTTGAAGGCCGTCTCCAGGGCGTTCAGCTCTTCCAGGCTTTCGCGCAGGTGCATGAACACGAGATCGGCTTTCTGTCCGACGATCGAATACACCGCGGTGCTGCCGGTTTTGGATTCCTCCATCAATTCCCATTCTTTCAGGAACGTATGCAGCTCCTCCAGGGCTCCGGCGCGTTCTTCGTCATCCGCCGCTTTCCAGGCGGTCCAATCGATGGTGCGGAAATCGTGAAGCGCATACCAACCTTCTAAGGTTAGGGTAGCTTCGTTCATGTATAATCACTCCTAGATTCAATCTGATCCTCATTTACGAATTGCCAATACGTATCTTATTGTATCGCAAGGAGCCTAGACGGGGCAAATCGATTCACTCCATTTTCATGTAAAGTTCATTGCTTCGTTACATAATATCTAGTAAACTAACTACTAGCTTGATTTAGTGTGATGAATGTTATAGTTACCTCTAAGAAGGGTGGGGGAGCGATCGATGGGCTGGCTCATCGTACTGGTGCTGATGGTTCTCTTCTTCGTGATGATGTTCGGCATCGGTTTCATTTTGAATATGTTAATGAAAACAACCTGGTTTCCGGCATACGTCTTTATCATCGTGATTTTGCCCATTGTGGTCTATACGCTGTGGGACCATGAACAGAGCTTTGGGACCTATCTCGCATCGTTCCGGCTGGTCGATTATTTGACGGCGTTCGCCGGGCTGTGCGGGGCGATCCTAAGCGGATGGACGATCCGAAAACTGCGGTTGGGCGGGTACAAAATGTTTTAAAAAAAGCGCGAGTACCGTCGGGGGATAACCCTGAGGTCTCGCGCTTTTTCTGTGTGTACTTTTTCTCTGTGTACCGTTATTCCTGCTGGCCTCGCTTCCATTTCTGATATTCAAGGAATTCCTTAAATTCCTTCTTGCTGACGCCCGAAGTCATAGCTTCCTGCACCAACTCCGACCATTCCGGATCAAGTAATTCCGGTGCGGGGCGGTCGCCATACAATAGCAGGTTGATCGAGACGTTAAGAGCGTCGGCTATCTTCTCAATGAAGGAAATAGAGGGATTCGATTGAATATTGCGCTCAACGTTGCTGAGATAGGATTTTGCCACATCTGCCTTCTCCGCCAGCTCGGACAAGGAGTACCCTCGGTCCTGCCGAAGTTTCTGAATACGCTCGCCAATATGTTCTGCCATGTAGCCGTCGCCCTTCTATCAGAAATAATTTGATGTCATTATATCAGAATAACCGGGATCGGACAAAGGTGTTAAGTCGGAAATTCAACCAAACAAAGAACACCTTAGTCCCAGATCGGGGTAAGGTGTTCTGCTTAAATTTCTCAAATTATCTAATTTGACCGTCGCCTTGTTTCGCTTCAAACGTCCACGTCAGGTTCAGCGTGTCGCCTTGGAATTGGTTTTGGTCTTGACCGTTGTCCACGAATTCAAAAGCAACGGCCAACGTGTCGGTAGTGCCGGCTCTTAAGCCGCTGCGCTCGCCGAGGAAGAAGCCTCTTTCAACGGCGTCCGGTGTTTGATTTTGCAGGTCATAGAGCGTAGTTTCCCAAATGACGTCATTCAGCTTGTCGATATTGTTCAGGAATTTTACCTTAATATGTTTACCAAAATCGTCCGTGTTGTCTGGAGCGCCGGCTTTATTCGTCACCGTGTAGCTCGTTTTCAACAGAACTTCTTTAATGTCAAGCGTTCCGTCATTTTTGAGCTTGAACGTACGAGGAATCGTGTCACCTGGTTTCAAGTTGTTAAGATTTACAATCGCTGTTGGATCAGCGTTGATATCCAATGTACCTGCGGCGAACGTCCCAGTCGTTTCGACCGTATCGCTAAAGTAAGCGAACGTTCCTCCGCCGATCAATGTCAAACCGAGTGCTGCAGTTGCTACCCCAAAACCTAATGTCTTTTTGATACCCATTCCTGAATTCCTCCCTGATCTTAAATAAATTTTTTATATATAGCATCCTTATGTATACATAAGGAGAACAACCAAATCATTAGTGCTGAGCTTAGGTTGATGCGTCAATGACGTCAGGGTGCTTGGTGTCCAATTGCGATTGATTCGCTTCCGGTTTTTTTTCTTCCAGACTGGCGATGGCTTTCCACAGCGTAACCACCGCGTACAGGAACAAGAGGATCCCTGGGATGATCAACAGGGTGACATTCCCCGTCTTCGTTCCAGCGAAGCTTAAGAAATAGCCCACGTACGGAACGTTAAATCCGGTATAGACGCCGGTCACATTCGCGGGGTGCACCAATTCCGAATCGGCGGAATCGTTATTATCGCCTTTCGTCCGGTACAGCACCTGGCCGTTTTGTTCGTCCTGTGTCACCTCGATGATGCGGTGGGTAATCAGCTTGTTATCGCCTGACCGGAAGGTGATGACGTCGCCGACGTTGAAACGGGTCATATCGCCGCCCGGCTTAATGGCCGCAACGGAACCGGTAGGGATGGAAGGCTCCATCGAGCCGGACAAGACCGTTTTCAGCTGATAGCCGTAGAAGTTCGGTTCGCTGCCGGAAATCTTTGAGAGGACCACCGAGCCTGCCACGGTAAAAAAGGCAACCGCCATCAGGAACGTCAGCGCGTTTCCTAACCATTTACGAATACGCATGTTATTCACCTACTTCTGAAGGAATCGCGTCCTCATTCTCGTCATCGTCATCCTCTTCATCCCCGTCGTCGTTCAAATCGATGGGCAGTTCATCCTCCGGTTTCGTCAGGATAAGACTGTCCAATGGATTTGGCTGCTCGGGGGGCAGCAGAGGTTCTAGCCCCGGTGTGCCGCTGCTAGCCGGCGCATCCGGCGGAAGGGTTGCAGATTCATCCTCTGCAACACCATCTTCTTCTGCAGGAGGTTGGACTGCTCCATCACCGGAATCGCCCACCGTCGGAGGGGGTTCTTCCTCCAACTGCTTTAATCGTTCCAGCTCCGCCAGCCGCTGTGCTTCCGCTTCTGCCAACAGTTGAGCCCGCTGCGCTTCGAGACTGGAAATCTCGGCAGTTAAGCCTGCGATTGCCGATTCCAGAGAAGCATGTACGCTCTCAAAGTACGTGCGCTCTTCGCCGGCGACCGGATCGCTGAGGGCACTTAAATCATCGGCCGACCGGGACGAAAACGGGCTGGCAAAAGCGATAGCAACAAAGCCGTTGGTCGAGAGGCTAAACTCAGATTGATGGACGGAGCGCAGGTAGCTTAAGATCTCCTGTAACGTCCCGCGAAGCGGGCCGGATAGCAAACTGCTGCCCTTCAGGAGATCCGCAATCCGGTCAAGCACCGTAGTTTGCGTGAGCTCGGCACAATTCGGCTCCAGGCCGTTTAATGAAGTCAGTAGCCCTTGAATCACGGCGGTCGCTGCCGTGATTTCCTGCACCAGCTCTTGCCAAGTGGACTGATTCAGCGCCAGTTGCTGCTGCAGCTGCTGGATTGTGGCGTTCAGCTCGCTAATCCGTGCCGATAAGCCTTCGGCTGCGTCCAGCTGCAGGCTTGCGGAGAAATCTGCGGAACCTTCCGAGCTGACCGGTCCGTCGCCGCTGGAGTACACCGCATCGGTTGAAGACGGGGGCAGCGGAAGACTGGTGGCCGGATCACTCGCATTCGGAAGAGCCGGAGACGAGATCGGAGTTGTTGTATCTATCGAAGCGCGGATTAGGCTTGCTCCGATAAGTCTCCCTTTTAAGGAAGCGGCTCGGTTCAAATGCTCGGCCAACATCGCGAGCTGGCTTTCGATTTGGCTTGGAAAGACTCGGCACGCCTTGATTTCCGTGTTATCTTCGCGTGTGCTGGTGAATTCGCCGAAGGTTGTGCCAACCTGCTGAGAAGTCCACAAGAGCAGAGTTGAGAGAATTAATCCGGACTGCAGCGATTTGACCATGTTTTGCTTCTTCCGTTTTTTGCGTAGTTTACGGATTACTTCAGCTCGGGATCTTCGCAGAATAGTCGCTCCTTTCTAGGTATGGTCCGTTATGTTCGTTAATATGTTCGTTATTAAGAACAAACACCGTGATTTGAATATACCTGAAATGGTTAACGTTAGGAAAGGCGCAAATCCAGTGATTTGTTCTTAATAAAGAACATTTATCTATTGTTTTCTTTAAAAATCTGACTAATTCACGGGATTTCACGATTTATTGTTCTCTATAAGAAACAATTCCTAGTACTTGACAAGCGGTGGTTCAATATGACAAGAACATTAGGGATTAAACAAAAAAAGCTAACCTTTTCGATGAAAACGGTATGCCGAACTTACGTGGAATGACATACTTTTCAAATTTGAGACGTTATAATAAGTACCAAGATGCATACTGACTAAGGAGATCCATTGGCATCAGAAGCACCAGATAAGGGTAAACCTGTTGAAAAGCAGGGGCACAAAGTCTCAGATCTAAGGTAGGAATACTAAGATGGCTGGACTGCCTGGGGACAAAACCAAAATAATGATCTTAGGAGGAGATTGTTGTTGAAGAAGTCCGCCCAGGTTATTTCTTATGATCGGTTCCCCGGAAACGTTGACCCGGAATGGGTGATTTTGCTCGCCATGGCAAAGGAGGAGGGGGTCTCCATTGATGAGGTTCGGCGTTTTTTAGCCGGAGATCGCCCTTATTTAAAAGAGTGGCATTTACATAACAAATAGATGATAAAGAAGAGGGAGTAAAGGGCCGCCCCATCAGGGGGACGGTTCTTTTTTGTGCTTATTCCGGCGTAAAACATTGTCCCGGCGAGGCTCAGGAAGAAAAAGGGAGATTTTTGTAAGCTGGGGGCGATTCAGGACGGCGTCTTTTATGCTAAAATAGAGGAAGTCTATTTGTACGTGATAGGGAAGGAGCGATGAAGCCGTGCGCATGAACAACATGCTGCATTTTACCGAAAATCACCGTTATTGCGTATACCGTGACTTCGGACTCAGTCCCGTCGATGGCAAAATGCTAGGTTTGATCTATCAACCGATGGTCGGGGCGTTCGCGATTTCGCTGTACCGGCTGCTGGTAGAGCATGTTCCTCAGGAGCAGGTTGGATATTCGGACGTCGAGCAGCAGCGGAAGCTGTTCCTGACCCTTGGCCTCGATCCAAGCGAGAAAGGGCGGAAGTTTCTCATCGAGCAGACTTCCCGGTTGGAGGCGGTGGGGCTGCTTCAGACGAACCGGCTCTATGTTCCGGACAGCGACGATTATATCTACGAATATGAGCTTCAGGCACCGCTGGCGCCGGCGGAATTTTTCCGGACCCAGCACCTGACTTTGCTGCTACGAGACAAGATCGGGAAATTCGCGGTCCTGTCTCTGCGGGAGCAGTTGTTCCGCGGAGAACCGGAGGCGTGGTCAGGGGTTGGCCTGAATAAGGAAAATATTACGGTTCCGTTCTATGAGATCTTTGAGCTGAACACCCATTCCATTGATTACGAGCTGGAGCAGGCGATTGCCGAGACGTCGATCGCCAGGCAGCCGGGGCTCAAGCTGGCTTTGGAAGAGGATGCGATCAACTATGCGGACATCATCCTGCGTTTTCCGCGTGAGTCCCAGAATCGCTCCTTCGTTGAGGCGCTTCGCTTTGACCCGGAAGGGATGGGCGTGGTGAATTATGTTGCCCGCAAGTACGATTTAAGCGTCCAGGATATTTGCCGGCTGCTGGATGAAGACGGCGTCTTTGATCCGGGCGGCGGGATTCTGCTGGATGCACTCCAGCACAAGGCCAACCTGCAGTTCCGCCAAGGCAAGCGCCGTCAGGAGGAACGCGAGGTAGCTTACGGCAAAATCGTCGCGTTGCGCGGCGAGGAGCCGAAAGCGGCGGCCGCTTCCGCTCAAGCGGGGAACGTGGCCGAGGAGGTTGCGGTACAGATGGAGTATTACGTTGACGTACCGCCGCAATTCCAAAGCAAATGCGATATTCACCAATATAATATGATGCTTCGCAATGAGCCGTATACCCGGTTACTGAAGACGTTCTTTCCGGGATCGATTCCGGACAACCTGCTGGACATTTTTGAGAAAATCGATTTGAACTACAAGCTGCCCGGCGAAGTAATCAACGTACTGATCCATTATTTGATGTCTTTGCTCACTTCTGGCGGGGAGCAGCGGATCAATCGCAATTTCATCGATGCGATCGCAGCCAACATGCTGCTTAAGCAGATCAACACGTATGAGCAGGCCGTACAATATATCCGCGACCAATCGAAGGTGAAGGAGAAGGTCAAGGAGAAGGCGGGCGGCGCCGCCTCCGGTGGAGGACGGGCGCGAACCTACGGCAGCCGGGGAGCGAAGCCGAAGCCGGAAATCCCGATTGTGGAACGGACTGGCCAGGAGACCGCCGTATCGGAAGAAGAATTTGCTGAGCTGATTAAGATGGCGGAACGCATGCAATCCGGAAAGCATAAAAAAGAAGTCTGAATCCGTTTAGGCTTGGGGAAGGAAGGTGACACAACCAATGGAATCACTTGGGGAACTGCTTACGCAGATGAAAAGCACGCAATTCAAACAACGCTCCGAGGAGCTGACCGCACGTCTGATGAATGACCCGCTGGTAAGGGAACTCCGGGACCAACATCCGGAGCTGGAACAGGAGCAGCTGACGCGCGGGATGGCCAAGCTGTATCAATACATCAACGACAGCAAGCACTGCGCCAACTGCCCGGGCTTGGAGCAATGTCCCAACGATTTCCCCGGCCATTTCACGAAGCTGACGGTCGAGCAGGTGGGCGGGAGCCCGCAGCTTGTAGATCGTCAGGTGCCATGCCCCAAGCAACTGCAATATGAGCGCGAATTGTCCGTCAAGAAACGGATTCATAGCTTTTATGTGGATGAGCGGGCGCTGGAAGCCGGTTATGACGAAGTGGAAATCATGACGAAGGATGCCATGCGTGCGCCGGCGGTAGGGCAAGTGTTCCGCTATATTAATGAAACGAAGGAATCCGGCCTGCAAACGAAAGGGCTGTATCTGGAAGGTCCGTTTGGCACCGGCAAAACGTTCTTGATGTGCTATTTGCTGCACGAACTGGCCAAGGAAGGTTACTCCGGCGCCATCGTTTATATGCCGGAATTCGTGGAAGAGCTGAAGAGCATGCTGCAGGACAGCGACAAGCTGCGCGAAACGGTGGAAATGATGAAGCAGGTGGATCTGCTGATCTTTGACGATATCGGTGCAGAGAACCTGAATCCGTGGGTGCGCGACCATGTCATGGGCGCGATTTTGAATTATCGGATGAACCGGAAGCCCACGTTCTACACGTCAAACTATTCCTTGAGTGCGTTGGAGAAGCATTTGAGCTTTACGAGCAAGGACGGGGAAGAGCGGCATAAGGGCCAACGGTTAATGGATCGGATTGCCCCGTTCGTGAACGTTGTTCAGGTGAATGGGACGAATAAGCGCGGCCAAGCCTAATAACGGAATACTGCGGACAAAGATAAAGAGCCGAGCACATCCCTTATCGGGGGATCGCCCGGCTCTTTCGTTAATTCGAGGTCTGGTTACCGCCTAGCTGGCGATAAATTTAATGATGACCATGCCGAAGAAAATTACGATCATAAACGTCAACATGCCAAAAAAGCCGTTCATCAAATCAAACAGATCGTTGCGGGGTTCTTCGTTGATATGCTGCCGCGGATCGTTCGCATGCGTGTTAGCATCCATGGCGACGGGCCTCCTCAGGAAATTATCGTCTCGTCAATGAAATATGTCATAGACAATCCGTTTTCAGGTTATTCTTAGTATAACCAAACTTTTTTCGTTTTGTAAAGAAGGCGTTACCATACACTTTCTTTTTTTCAGTGTAGTGTGGTATAATGAGTTCGGCAACAGCTTTTTGGGCTGACTGCTCCAATTTTTTTGTCTAACTATCCAGTTGTTCGCGTTTGTGTCACTAAAGTGCCAGGCCGGGCAACCCAAATAAGGAGGAAATTATCATGGCTATCGTGAACGTATCCGATCAGTCCTTCAATGCTGAAATCGAAGGACAAGGTCCGGTTCTTGTTGATTTTTGGGCTCCATGGTGCGGCCCTTGCAAAATGATCGCTCCGATTCTGGAGGAGCTGGATGCAGAAGTAGGTGACTCCGTGAAGATCGCCAAGCTGAACGTGGATGATAACCCGGAAACAGCTTCCCGTTTCGGCGTGATGAGCATTCCTACACTGATCCTGTTCAAAGACGGTCAACCGGTCGATAAAATCGTCGGATTGAACTCGAAGGATACGCTGAAGAACCTGATCGCTAAACATCAATAATCCAGACGATCAGGCGCGTCGCTTGACGCCTTTGATGACGCCTCCGGTTTGGGCCGGAGGCGTTTTCTGCGTTAACTTGGAGTGGAGAAAGGAGGAGGAAGCTTGGACACATCGGCCAATGAAACGTTAAGTTACGAGAAAGCGATGGAGCGAATCCAACATAAACTGGCGCTGCTGCCCGATTCCCCGGGTTGTTACTTAATGAAGAACAAAGACGGTAAGATCATTTACGTCGGCAAAGCCAAGGTGCTGAAGAACCGGGTCCGTTCCTATTTTACAGGCAGCCATAACGGGAAAACCCAGCTGCTCGTATCCGAGATCCGCGACTTCGAATACATCGTGACCGCGAGCAATATGGAAGCACTTATCCTGGAATGTAACCTGATTAAAGAACATCATCCGCGTTACAATATCCTCCTGAAGGATGACAAGACTTTCCCCTATATCAAAATTACGAATGAACCGCATCCCCGGCTGGAAGTGACCCGGCGGGTGCTTAAAGATAAAGCAAAATATTTTGGTCCGTATCCGAACGCCTACGCGGCTCAGCAAACGAAGAAGCTGCTCGACCGCATGTATCCGCTGCGCAAATGCAATGTGATGCCGAAGGAAGTGTGCTTGTATTATCACATCGGCCAATGCTTGGCACCTTGCGTATATGAGGTCGAGAAGGAAACGTATGAGAAGATGACGCAGGAGATCATCTCGTTCCTGAGCGGCGGGCATGTGGAGATCAAGAAAGAGCTGGAGCGCAAAATGCACGAGGCAGCCGAGGCCCTGCAATTCGAGCGAGCTAAGGAGCTGCGCGACCAAATCATTAACATTGATGCGGTGATGGAGAAGCAGAAGATTACGGTGACCGATGCGAAGGACCGCGACGTGTTTGGGTATGCCGTAGACAAGGGCTGGATGTGCGTGCAGATTCTATACATGCGTCAGGGAAAAATGATCGAACGGCATGCGTCGGTCTTTCCGTTTTACGGCGACGCCTATGGCGATTTTATGTCCTACGTGACGCAGTATTACAGCGATAACCCGGCTTTGCCGCAGGAGATTCTGCTGCCGGAGAAGCCGGAGGATCAAGAGGAGGCCGGCGCGCTCGATGCTCCAACCGCCTTGCAGGAGTGGCTGGGGGTGAAGACGCTGGTGCCGCAACGCGGCTTAAAGCGGCAAATGACCAAAATGGCCGAGGAGAACGCGCGCGTGACGCTGGACGAGAAGTTCCGCCTGATCGAACGGGATGAGGAACGCACCTCGAAGGCGGCCGAGAACCTCGGCAAAGCGATTGGCCTGGAGTCGGTGTCGCGGATCGAAGCGTTTGATAACTCCAACATCCAAGGGTCGAACCCGGTCTCAGCCATGGTGGTGTTCATTGACGGCAAGCCGGCCAAGAAGGAATACCGCAAATATAAAGTAAAAACCGTGAAGGGCCCGGACGATTACGAGACGATGCGCGAGGTCATCCGCCGTCGCTATGAGCGGGTGCTGAAGGAGAATTTACCGCGGCCTGACCTAATCGTGGTCGACGGAGGCAAGGGGCAGATCTCTGCGGCTACCGATGTGCTGGAGAACGAGCTGGGCCTACACATCCCGGTATGCGGCCTCGTGAAGGACGCCAAGCATAAAACCGCACAGCTGATGGCGTTTGATCCGCCGGAGCCGGTTTATCTGCCGCGCGACAGCCAGGAGTTCTACCTGCTGCAGCGGATTCAGGACGAGGTGCACCGCTTCGCCATTTCGTTCCATCGCGAACAGCGGGCCAAGTCGATGGTCGCCTCACGGCTGGACTCGATCCCCGGCATCGGGGAGAAACGCCGGAAGGCGCTGCTTAAGCACTTTGGATCGCTGAAAAAAATTAAAGAGGCCTCCGTCGAAGACTTTCGGCCTCTTTCTATCGGGGATAAATTAGCCCGTCAAATCCTTAATGCCCTTCGGGACGAAGATCCGCCAGAGGAGTCATAACATACGGCTCCTCTTTTTGTTGCGGCGTCGGGGTCTTCCGCTCCTTGCTTGGCGGGTTAAACAAGTAAATCACATACGCAACGATCGCCGGCAAGGCGATGTAGAACAACCCGGCGACGATGTTCAGCGCTCCGCCCATAAACATCAGGCTCAGCGACATCAGGATGCTGTCGAAGATGACGTGCGAGAAGACAACGGTCGCGAAGCCGTAGCGCAGGAACACGAAGCTGAACAGCAGTCCGATAAAGGTTAATTCGATCGGGCGCGAAATGACCGGATAAATCGGATACAACGTGTGGCCAAACGCCCAGATTAAGGTCGACAGCAGGCAGGCGATAAAGGTGCTGCGGAACATTTTCTTCAGCATTGGGATCCCGAACAAGCGATACACCGCTTCTTCTCCGATCCCTGCCACCCAAGCCAGCAGCGGAAACAATAGCGGGTACACCATGTTGTAAGGCGATTGCGTCGCATCGGTCGTGGACCAGGTATGAATCGTTTGCTCTAAAATGAAGAAAACAACGGATTGAACGCCTAACAGGATCAATGCCCAGGCATACCCGTCAGCCACGGAGGTCAGGATGGAACGGCCGTACCCTTCTTCCCGTGATCGCGCCCACAAGTTGATGCCGTTCTTCCGCCACAGTCCATCGCCGCCCACCAGCGAGAAGTACACGGAAGCGGCGAGGAACAACGTCACCAGACCTTGGAAGAAGAGGCCAAAGATGAGCACGCCGGATTCAAGACCGTCTTTTTGGAACACGGGGATCATGTTGATCGTTCCAATCGTGGATAGCACGAAGTAAGCCGAAGCCAGGAAAATACCCCGCTTAAACGAGGTATGGGCCCGCGTCAGCGCGCTGTAGACGATCGCCAGAATCGCCAGCACGAACGTCAACAGGGCGTATCCGGCATAGGTGAGCCAGCTGGCGATTTTCGTCTGTCCGGCGACGTAGTCCTGATGAGCCTGCGGTACGGTAAAATAGCTCTCCAACGAGGAAACCTTGCCGTATTCGAAGCTGAGCTTGATTTCCGCTTGCGATTCGCCTAACGTGTAGCCATTGATATGGTAGAGGAGGCCCACATCCCCTTCACCGGAGGCCAGCTCCAGATCGCTTGGTTTAAATCCAAAGGCGTTCAGGTAAGGCTGTGCCAGCTCTTCTTTCTCCGCTAACGTTAAATCCCCCTCCCATGCCTTCATGGAATCGGTGGTTTCCGATCCTACATCAAGCATCATCTGCTTGGTGGCGTTGCTGGAGGAACTGATCTCCTCGAAGCCGACGACTTGACCGGTGGTCATATGGACATCCACGGTCACGGCGCTTAACGATTCGGTGGGGTCCGTGTAACGGACACGAAATACGTCATATGGAAATTGCTTGTCATACGTTTTTAAGTATGGGGCGAGCAGATCGGCTTTGGTTAAGTAACCAAACAGATCGGAACGCGTTTCGTATGTAATCAATGCTTTATCCTTCGTGGGATTCGGCAGGTCGATCCCAAGTACGGATTGGACAAATTCACTTGCATGGGCAGCTGCTTCCGGTTTGCTGATCACCTCATTTGCTTGCTGCAGCTGCAAGGACTCCGAATCGGTGGTCGGAAACAGTTGAACGGCGACGAACACAATGAATCCTAGGGCGGCCAGCAGCCACAGATTTTTGGTCTTCATCCTGCGGCGGCCATTTGACGTCAAAGGGGAACTCACTCGCAAAACTCCTTTGTTATTAAGTTGAATGAAATCGGGAACACGTACTCTTCTTATATTATGAGGTATGTTTTTCCCTCAAGTACGTCAAAGTAAAGATAACACAGCTATCCCCCCTGCGCCAGACGGAGGGCAAAATTGACGAGAAACGGCAAAAACTTCGGCAAGTCTACGCATCATTTAGATTGGGGGCGAACTTAATCTGCACAATCCCTGATTTCGTCCTTTTCTGGTCTTTTTCTTGAAAATAGAGCTTTGTGGCGGGACGGAATAAGGGATATAATCCATTTGACGAAAAATGATTGAAAACAATTGAAAAGATTGGCCGAATTTCGCAACGAAAACGGGGGAACCGTATATTTTGGGGTGAATTTCACGGAGCTTCAACTCCCAGCAAGGGGATATGTTCCGCGAATAGGGCAACTGGGCATGTCCGAATCCGTCAGCTAACCTCGTAGGCCTGTGCATCAGGAACCAAACACCGAAAGGCATTGGATTTCCAGTGCTTTTTTTCTTTTGTGTTTTTTTCAGAACGATGATGAGGTGAACGCGTTGCATACCAAGAAAATTAACCTTTCTCCGCCGCAGATATTGGTGACTGGGTTTGCGATCATTATTTTGCTGGGTGCGCTACTGCTCATGCTGCCGATTTCCAGTACGACCGGGGAAACACTCCCGTTCGTCGACGCACTGTTCACGGCTACTTCAGCAACCTGTGTTACGGGGTTGGTCGTGGTTGATACCGGGACCTATTTTTCAACCTTTGGACAAGTCGTGATCGTCCTGCTGATCCAGATTGGGGGGCTTGGGTTTATGACCATGGCCACTTTGTTCTCCCTTGTCCTGAAACGAAAAATATCGCTAAAAGACCGTCTCATCCTCCAAGAAGCGATGAACCAAAACTCTGTGGAAGGAATCGTACGGTTAATCCGCAAAGTTCTGTTGTATTCGCTCGTTATTGAATCCAGTGCGGCGCTGATGTTTGCGATTCGATGGTCATTCGATATGCCGATTGGTAGGGCGCTGTATTTCGGAGTTTGGCACGCGGTCTCGATGTTCAATAATGCAGGGTTTGACCTGTTTGGTGAATATCAAAGCTTCACGAAGTACGTTGCTGATCCGATCGTGAACTTCGTTGCGATGTTTCTGATCGTCTCGGGCGGGATCGGATTTATCGTACTGTCCGACGTATTCGAGTTTCGGAAGCGGCGGAAGCTGTCGTTGCATTCGAAGGTGGTATTGTCGATGACGTCGGTGCTGATCGTGATCGGGGCGTTAGTCATTTTCATCTTTGAGTTCACGAACTCGCGTACGCTTGCTCAGCTCAGTTGGAGCGGCAAGATCTGGGGTTCGTTTTTCCAATCGGTGACGCCGCGTACGGCGGGAGCCAACACGCTGGATATTGGGTCATTACGGCAGGCAACGCAATTCTTCATGATCATCCTGATGTTTATCGGGGCCTCCCCAGGCTCTACGGGGGGCGGAATTAAGACGACCACATTTACGATTCTGGTCGGCTCGGTTGGTTCGATGATTCGCGGAAGGACTGACCTAGTCCTGTTCAGGTACCGGATGGCCGGGGAACGGGTCTTTAAGGCGCTTACGATCACGATGCTTGCCTTATTCCTGGTCTTAGCAGTGGCAATGGTATTGTCTACCACGGAGGACGCGAGCTTTTTATCGATTTTGTTTGAAACCACTTCGGCTTTCGGCACGGTCGGACTTACGATGGGGTTGACGGGGAAACTAACGGTTATCGGTAAAATTATCATCAGCTTCACCATGTTCGCCGGTCGGCTCGGGCCGCTGACGCTTGCTTATGCGCTCGGTCCGAAGAAAGGAAAAGAGCTGTACCGCCATCCAGAAGGCAAAATCATTATTGGATAAGGGGAAAACGGGCAAAAATGAAAAAGCAGCAGTTTGTGATCATCGGCTTGGGGCGCTTCGGCTCGAGTCTGGCCTTGGAATTGATGGAGTTAGGATATGAGGTTCTGGGCATCGACCGGAATGAAGAGATCGTGGAAGAACTTAGCGATCGGCTCACGCATACGGTTGTCGCCGATGCTACAGAAGAAGAGGTGCTGAAGTCGCTGGGGGTTCGTAATTTCGATTGCGGGATCGTAGCGATTGGCACCGACATTCAAATGAGCATCCTGGCAGCTATTCTCCTCAAAGATCTTGGCATTAAAACGGTAGTTGCCAAAGCGATCTCGCTTCTGCACGGCCGAGCTCTGGAGAAGCTGGGGGTGGATCGGGTGATTTATCCAGAACGCGACATGGGGGTTCGTGTGGCCCATCAGCTGGTTACTCCAAATTTGCTGGATTATATTGAACTGTCGAAGGAATACAGCATCGTAGAAATGAAAGTTCCCACTTGCTTGAACCATAAAAGCATAGGTGACCTCAATATGCGGGCACGCTTTGGCTGCAGCATCGTGGCGATTCACCGCAATGGCGGTATTTTGGTTGCTCCCACTGCGATGGATCAGTTAAATGAAGGCGACATTATGGTTATTATAGGAGCAAAGAAAAATATCGAGCAATTTGAATCAATCATCAATCCTTAATAAGATGGTAAGATGGCTTACTAGCATGGAACGGAGAGAAGTATGGAACAACAGGCCATTTGGGCTTTAATCATTTTTTTGCTGACCTACGCACTCATTATATCTGAGAAAATTCACCGAACGGTGCTGGCTATGGCTGGTGCGGCGTTCATGATAATCTTTGGCATCCTTGATCAGGAGAGCGCAGTGCATCATATTGATTTTAATACGCTGGGACTCTTGATCGGGATGATGATCATCGTGAATACGACAGCCAAGACCGGTTTATTCACGTACATCGGCATATGGACGGCCAAGCTGGCCAAAGGCAATCCGATCACTCTGCTGTGGTTGCTGGCGCTGATCACCGCGATAGGTTCGGCATTCCTGGATAACGTAACGACCATTATTTTGATGGTCCCGGTGGCATTTAGCATTACGCGGAGGTTGAGGGTTCAGGCGTTCCCTTACCTCTTTTCTATGATTCTTGCCACGAATATCGGCGGGACGGCGACTTTAATCGGAGACCCTCCCAACATTATGATTGGCAGCGCCGTGAAGGAACTGACCTTCGTAGCCTTCATGCAAAATTTGACGCCAGTCGTGTTGATCATTTTGGCAGTGATTCTGCCGCTTGTGATCGTGATCTTCCGCAAAGAGTTGAAAAAGGCTTATGCTCATCAACAGAGCTTGATGGAGATCAGTCTGGAGGGCTTGATTACGGAGAAAAAGCTGCTCACCCAATGCCTGATCGCCTTGGGGTTGACCTTGTTGGGCTTTTTCCTTCATCAATACATACATCTGGAAACGGCTACTATTGCGCTGGCTGGCGCCTTCTTGCTGCTGCTCATGACCGGCGAGCACGTGATGGAACAAGCCTTCCGTTCGGTGGAATGGCCCACCATCTTCTTTTTCGTGGGTTTGTTCGTATTGGTCGGAGGGTTGGTTGAAACGGGAATCATTACGAGAGTGGCCGAAGAGGTGATGCGCCTGACTGGAGGCGATCCGCTAACCACCTCGATGCTGATCCTCTGGCTGAGTGCTTTGGCGTCGGCGTTTATCGACAATATTCCGCTGGTGGCGACGATGATTCCGATGATCCAAGACATGGGCGGAATGGGGATTCAGCACCTGGAGCCGCTATGGTGGAGCCTATCGCTTGGCGCTTGTCTCGGTGGAAACGGAACATTAATCGGAGCCAGCGCCAATTTGATCGCTGCTGGGATGTCCGCCAAGGAAGGGGAACCGATCAGCTTCCTAAAATATTTGAAATACGGGCTGCCGCTGATGATCGTCACCATTTTGATCTCCAGCCTCTACGTTTATTTGCGATACTTCATTTAAAATAGACAAGCTGCCGCTAATCCAGGTTTTAGCCTGAAGGAGCGGCAGCTTTTTTGGTGTAACGAATAGCTGTTTAGGTTCGGGTGGATCATGGTGGCGTTAGAGCGGCAATTCTTTCACGAGGGTTTCGCGGATTTGCGTGATCCATTCCTTCGTTTCGCTCGTCAGCTCCGATTTGTCGCCATATACGAGACAGGTTTCGCGCCGTGTCTGGGCCAGTTCTGGAATCGGCACGGTCAGCAGGCCGTTATCCCGCAGCAGCGGCATACGCAGGTACGATTTGGGCAATAGCGCGGCTGCTTTACAGATCGGCAGCAGGCGGACGATCGCTTCAAACGAATCGATTTCCATGCGAATATCGGGCACGATGCTGTAGCGTCCAAACAGGTCGTCGATCAGCCGGCGATACCAAGTTCCCTTGGAAAATACGATCATCGGCCGACCGTTCAGATCGTCCATGATCAGACGGCGCTTCTGCCCGGCGGCGGCTAGCTCATGCCCTTTGGGAACGACCAACTCGAGGTGGTCTTTGAACAGCGGCAAGCATTTCAAGCCCGTCTCGTTCACCAGGGAGGCCACGACGCCGAAGTCCACTCTCTTCTCGCGGACATAAGAGACGATTTCATGGGTTTTGCCGGTAACGAGCTTCAATTCGATATCTGGAAACTTCTCCATTAATGAGGTCACGAGCGGCGGCAGGGTGGTTTGGATCGTCGTCAGGCTGGCGCCTAACGTGACGATACGGCGCTCCGCTGCCTTGATTCGGGACACGGTCTGCAGGAAGTTCTGGTGGCGTTGCCGCTGTTCCAGCGCATATTGGTAAGCTTCCTGCCCGACGCGGGTCAGCTCGAGTCTTTTCCCTTTGCGGTGAAACAGGGAGACCCCCCACTCCTCCTCCAACTTGGCGATTTTCCGCGAAAGGGCGGGCTGGGACAGGTTTAACAGCTTGGATGCTTTGTTCAAACTGGATTGCTCCACGACGGTGGTGAACACCAGCAACTCTTCCAGCATGGGTTACCTCCTTTTTCTGGGTGAAGGACAAGATTCGACAGGTTAGCTTATGCGAATTTGTTATAATGATTAATAAATATATTGCAATTCCATTATAAGATAAAAAGGAGTAACATGAAAAGTGACACAAGTTGTTCACAAGTAACTGGAGGTACAAAGGGGTTTTACCGACTGCGGTGTGGTATTTATCATATTCAACCTCCGCGCCCCCGTAAGGTCGAATCTTGAGTGAAATTGCGCAAGTTGAAACGGATGATGGAATGAGAAAGGGGTATACGCATTTATGAAAGGGTTTTATTCCAGAAAACTGCACTCGCTGCTGGGCGTCATTCCGCTGGGATTTTTCCTGCTGGAGCACATGATCACCAACTTTTCGGCGGTGGAAGGCGGGAGCGAAGGCTTTAGGGAAGCTGTCGCGTTCCTGAACAGCCTGCCGCTCGTCTTGGTTTTGGAGATTTTTGGGATCTGGCTGCCGCTCTTGTATCACGGGGTTTACGGGCTTTATATTGCGTTTCAGGCGAAGCCGAACAATCGGCGGTTCCCAACCGAGCGCAACCTGCGTTATTTGTTGCAGCGGATTACCGGCGTTATCGCGTTTGTGTTCGTGATCTGGCACGTGGTGGAGACCCGTGTACAGGTAGCGCTGGGCAATGTGGAGCATGAGGAATTGGGCGGCTTGATGCATGAGATCGTCAGCAACCCGCTTCTCTTCACGTTGTATATCATTGGGGTCGTGTCGGCGGCCTTCCACTTTACGAATGGATTGTGGTCGTTCCTCGTCAGCTGGGGCGTGACAGTCGGCCCGCGGTCGCAACGTGTGTCCTCCTATATTTGCATGGGCTTGTTCGCGATCGTTGCTATCATGTTCGTGTGGTCGCTGATCGCATTCCGCGGCTCGGAATTCCAAGCCGAAGGCACTGCCTTGCTGGAGACGGCAAAGGCTTGGATGGCTTAGGCTTTGTTCGTAGATGACTCGTTTGAAGTAACGCTCACAAAACTAAGCGAATGCTTCCGGTGCAAGTTTTGTACGAAGCATTTCCGTTGAAGTATCGCTCACAAAACTTTTAGGAGTTGAAAGCAAATGGCTAAACAAAGCTTAATCGTCGTTGGCGGCGGCTTGGCCGGCTTGATGGCTACGATCAAATCAGCCGAAGCAGGCGTGCCGGTACAGCTGTTTTCCCTTGTGCCGGTAAAACGTTCCCACTCGGTGTGCGCGCAAGGCGGCATTAACGGGGCCGTGAATACGAAAGGCGAAGGCGACTCGCCTTGGGAGCATTTTGACGATACCGTATACGGCGGGGATTTCCTGGCCAACCAACCGCCGGTGAAGGCGATGTGCGAAGCTGCACCTGGCATCATTCACTTGATGGACCGGATGGGCGTCATGTTCAACCGCACGCCGGAGGGGCTGCTTGATTTCCGCCGGTTCGGCGGGACGAAGCATCACCGCACGGCGTTTGCCGGAGCAACGACCGGACAACAGCTGCTGTACGCGCTGGATGAGCAGGTACGCCGTCATGAAGCGGCCGGCCTGGTCACGAAATATGAAAACTGGGAGTTCCTGTCTGTTGTTTTGGACGATGAAGGCGTCTGCCGCGGCATTACCGCACAAAACCTTCGCTCGATGGAAATCACCACGTTCCCTTCCGATGCGGTCATTTTGGCGACAGGTGGCCCAGGGATTATCTTTGGTAAAACGACGAACTCGGTCATCAACACGGGGACCGCGGCCAGTGCCGTGTATCAGCAAGGCGTCACGTACGCTAACGGTGAGTTCATTCAAATTCACCCAACGGCGATTCCGGGCGATGACAAGCTGCGTCTGATGTCGGAATCTGCACGCGGCGAAGGCGGACGGATCTGGACGTATAAGGACGGCAAACCGTGGTACTTCCTGGAGGAGAAATACCCGGCCTACGGTAACCTTGTACCGCGGGACATCGCGACACGGGAAATTTTCCATGTGTGCGTGGACCTGAAGCTGGGCATTAACGGCGAGAACATGGTGTATCTCGACCTGTCCCACAAGGATCCGAAAGAGCTGGACGTGAAGCTCGGCGGGATTATCGAGATTTACGAGAAGTTCATGGGCGACGATCCGCGTAAAATTCCGATGAAAATTTTCCCGGCAGTCCATTACTCTATGGGCGGTATGTGGGTCGACTATAACCAAATGACCAACATTCCTGGCCTGTTTGCGGCTGGCGAATGCGAATACCAATATCACGGGGCGAACCGTCTTGGCGCCAACTCGCTGGTGTCGGCGATTTACGGCGGCATGGTGGCCGGACCGAAAGCGGTGGAATATCTTCGCGGCCTGAAGAAATCGGCAGAGGATTTGAGCCCAAGCATTTTCGAAAGTTACCGCAAGGCCCAAGAAGAGAAATACGAAGGGATCCTGGCGATGGATGGCACGGAAAATGCCTATGTCATCCACAAAGAACTGGGCGAATGGATGACCGCGAACATGACCGTCGTTCGTCACAACGATCGCTTGGAAGCAACCATAGGCAAAATCAAAGAACTCAAAGAACGTTACAAAAAGATCAACATCAACGATACGTCCCGCTGGAACAATACGGGAGCGGCGTTCACCCGTCAGCTGTGGAATATGCTGGAGCTGGCCGAAGCCATGACGAAGGGGGCGCTGCTGCGTAACGAAAGTCGGGGCGCGCATTATAAACCGGAGTTCCCGAACCGGAACGACGAGGAATTCTTGAAGACGACAATGGCGAAGTGGACGCCGGACGGCCCGGAAATTTCGTACGAACCGGTCGACGTCTCCTTGATCCCACCGCGGATTCGCGACTACTCGAAGGACAAATAGGAGGGGATACCCATGGCAATGGCGGAAACGGATGTATCGGCCAAACAACAAACGGCCAAAAAAGTTAAATTCATCATTACACGCCAGGATGATCCGAACTCGAAGCCTTATACGGAAGAATTCGAGCTGGATTACCGCCCTGGCATGAACGTGATCAGCGCCTTGATGGAAATCCAGCGGAACCCGGTAAACCGGAAGGGCGAGCATACCTCGCCGGTTTGCTGGGAGTCCAACTGTCTGGAGGAAGTGTGCGGCGCCTGCTCGATGGTGATCAACGGCAAACCGCGCCAGGCTTGTGCGGCACTCATCGACAATTTGGAACAGCCGATTCGCATTGAACCGATGCGGACGTTCCCGGTCGTGCGTGACCTGGTGATCGACCGCAGCCGGATGTTTAATGCGCTCAAGCGGGTGAAAGCATGGATCCCGATCGACGGCACGTACGATCTGGGACCCGGGCCGCGGATGCCGGAGAAGAAGCGCCAATGGGCGTATGAACTGTCCAAGTGCATGACCTGCGGCGTCTGCCTGGAGGCTTGTCCAAACGTCAATGAGAAGACGGACTTCATCGGTCCGGCAGCCATTTCCCAAGTGCGCTTATTCAACGCGCATCCAACAGGCGAGATGAACGCCGAAGAGCGTCTGGAGGCCCTGATGGAACCCGGCGGCATCGAAGGCTGCGGCAACTCGCAAAACTGCGTCCGCGCCTGCCCGAAAGGCATCCCGCTGACCACCTCCATCGCCGAAATGAACAAGGCGACCACGAAGCATATGTTTAAAATGTGGTTTATGCAGTAATAGAATCTAATGGATTCATACCGATAAAGTAACGCCATTCATCCGAAAGAATCGGAGACAGACCTCGGGAGGGGCTGTCTCTTTTTTTTCGAGCTAGACAGAATAATGGAGGGGATCAGGGATGTACATTCATATTCATCGGATCGAACATGATCAGGTTTCCGTGAAATTGGAGGATTTCTCGAAAGAGGATGTAGGTAAGCTGCGTGCGGTTGGGGGAGGGAAGTGGGATCCTAACGGGAAGTTCTGGCGTTTTCCTTGCACGGAGGAGAAAATCAGGCAATTCGCAGAGTGCTTTCCGGGAGCGGAGATTCGAATGGACGGGTTAGCCGTGTCGTTAAAGCTATCCAGCGATGAAAAATTCATTCAGGCCCTGGAACAAAAGCTACTCACCTCGCTCAAGCTGAAGGGATATAGCCTCAAAACCAGCAAGGCCTACAGGGGGCATGTCCGGCGATATTTGCAGAACTTGGCTGATCATTTGAAGATGAAAAGCCCAGGAACCCTCAAGGATGAGAAAATTATGTCCGCGATCATCGACTCGTCCCGTACACAACAGTATGCTTTGCAGCTCCTTGAGCAAGGGCACTCTCCTGCTTATGTGAACCAAGCCATCAGTGCTTTGCGTTTCCTGGCCGTCGAGGTATTCAAGCAACCTTCCGAACAGATGAAATATATCCGACCCCAAAAAGAGAAAAAACTGCCCTATGTCCTATCGGAGCAGGAAGTACTCCGCGTTATCCAAGCGCCGACGAATCTGAAGCACCGCACGATGTTGTATCTGGCTTACGCCTCAGGGCTGCGCGTGAGCGAGGTCGTACGGCTGAAAGTCACGGATATCGACCCAGAACGCGGCATCCTTCGAGTCCGGCAAGGAAAAGGCAAAAAGGACAGGCATACCTTACTATCGCAAACGGCTTGGGACATGATCAAAAAATACGTAGAAGCGGAGCGACTCTCCAACTCGATGTGGTTGTTTCCGGGGCAGCATTCGGGGAGCCACTTGCATGAACGTTCATTGCAAAAGGTATTTCAGGAAGCCCTGCAAACCTCCGGCATCCGGAAACAGGTAGGCATTCACGTCCTTCGGCACTCTTTCGCCACCCATTTGCTTGAGAACGGCACCGACCTCCGCTATATCCAGGAACTGCTGGGCCACGCCAATCCCTCCACCACCGAACGCTACACCCACGTCAGCACCAAGAATCTGAAACGGATTGAGAGTCCGCTTGATCGGATTTTACGTGATCGAAGGGGGGAATAGCAGACTCCGGGAGGAGGATAAATTACAACTTACAGAATTAAGGAATGGAGGTATAATTAAGGAGATGTAATCGATTACGCAAATCCCCAGGTCAAGATGGTATTTGTGACGTGCAGAGATAAGGGAGTTATGTGAAATTCCTGTAAAGAGTAATAATAACCATTGGAGAGCCAATATGATCAATTTGAAGAATTATCATGACTTGACTGAAGTATTTCTGCTTTTGGCCGAATGTATGTGGCCTGATAATGAAAGAATTTTTCAAGAACTCAATAAGTACAAAGCAGATGACACAAAGGTACTTTATGGAAGACTCGTGAATAATGAACTTATAGGGCTAATTGGATTATTCCAGTTTTCGACTATGGAAGTTGAGCTGAAGCATATAGCCATTCGATCTGATTATAGAAAGCAAGGAATAGGAAGAGAAATGATTTATGAATATTTTAATAAGAATGACATTTCTAAGATGGTAGCTGAAACCGATAACGACGCAGTGAACTTCTATAGAAATATTGGATTTGAAATTACGAGTTTAGGGGAGAAATACCCTGGTGTTGAAAGATTTCAATGCATTTTATTAAGAGACAAAATCATTTGAGGGAATATTCAAGAAGACAGGAACTTCACATAACACCGTATTCACGCGTCGGGCCGGCATTCGCCGACCCTCGGTCCGCCCGAGGCATTTCGAGGAAGCAGATGCAGGCGGACAACCCTGAGGCTAAGTGGCGGAGCCACCCGGCGACTTCGTCGCCTTAAGTCTCCCGGGTTCGTGAATACAAGAACGTTAGATGAAACTTGCAGAAAGCTAGAGGTGAGGGTTTGGACAGAGTAGCGTATATAAGATCAGAAGAGAAGAAATATCATGACTTCTGTTATGATAATTACAATTTGTATGAACCTGGTTCGTGGCTGCATAGACCAGTAAGAACCGTAATCGACCTCCTCGATGAGTATAAAGGTCAAGAATACTTATCTGTATTAGATTTAGGATCTGGAATTGGTAGGAATAGTATCCCCATAGCAGAATCATTAAAGACCAGAATGGGGAAAGTAGTTTGCGTTGATTTATTGGAATCAGCGATAGATAAATTGAAAAGCTATAGTAACAAATTTGGGGTTGAACAATATATTGTTACAAGATTATCAGATATTGAACAGTTCAGAATCGAACAAGACGAGTATGACATGATTATTTCTGTATCTGCCTTGGAACATGTTAGTTCGGAAAGGGCATTGGAAATAAAGCTTAAAGAAATGACTCTTGGAACCAAAACGAATGGATCCAACTGTATAATTATTGGATCGAACATAAAGGAAGTAAACCTTGATAATGGACAAGAATTAGATCCAATGTTTGAAGTGAATATATCTACTGAACGAATGATGGAATTATTGGATCATCAATATTCTGGTTGGGAAATCAAAAAACGATTTGTAAAACAATTAGAATATGAGATTGACAGAAATGGAGAACCCGTAAAACTGACAACGGATTGTATAACCTATGTTGCAAAGAAAATAGTGTAAGTAATTCAAAGAGGCCTGCAAGCATCATCTAACAATGTGTTCACGCATCGGCGGACAAGCCGCCTCGGTCCCGGAAGATAAGTCGGGGAAGTAATTGCCGGGACACATCCATTCACCTAACCGCATCGCGGCCGGGAAACCCTGAGGCTAAGATAGGAGCTATCTAAGCCTCAGGGTCTCCCTTAAGGTGAATGGACGTCGTGAACACTGAACGTTAAGTGAAATTCTCGAGATTGTTAAACTACCTGGTGATCGGATTTCATGGCTATCCCAATTGGATGAAGATCGGATTTGCTGGGGCATTTCGATAAAGCTAGATGAAGATCGGATTTGCTGGGTCATTTCAATGAAGCTGGATGAAGATCGGATTTGCTGGGGCATTTCGATGAAGCAGGAAGAAGATCGGATTTGCTGGGGCATTTCGATGAAGCAGGAAGAAGATCGGATTTGCTGGGATATTTCGATGAAGCAGGAAGAAGATCGGATTTGTTGCGACACTTCGATAAAGAAGATAAAGACCGGATTTTACAGAATTGTTTGGCGAAGTGAGATGAAGAGCGGCTTGCTTAGTGATCTTAGTGAGCCTTTAATAATAGGGAATGGGATTGTTCAGCTGATTCGGAGATGTCGAGAACTTCACTTAACACCGCATTCACGCATCGGGGCATTCGCCCCTCGGTCGCCCGAGGCAATTCGAGGAAGCGGATTCAGGCGACAACCCTGCGAACCTAACCGCGTCGCGGCCGCCCCTTCGGGGCTTAAGGTTCTCGGGTTCGTGAATGCAAAGACGTTATGCGAAATTTCAGAAGCAAGTCATGAGGAAGAAAGCCCACCAGTGTTCGACATTATGTTAATATATGGGATATAGTCACCTGAGAGATTATTCGGAAAAAGTTAATCCTCGGTGACTTTTTTTGATTTCATTATTATTTCACACTGGACGCAAGATCGTTGAATTCACCCTATTTTTGTTTGTAGTAGAGAATCCAGTGAGCAGAAGTGGCACGTTTAAGAGCTGATTTTTCATTTTTGATACGGTTCCATGTTACGGTATTCGGATCTAGATCCGGTCTGATTGCATAGGGTTACTTTGAAACAGAGTTAGACCTGGCGTGCTAAGTTCATCTCGGCGGGACTTAGTAAGAGTCTGAATGCATAGGGGTATCTAGAGACTGCGAGAAGAGAACGTGCCACGTTTTGAAGTGGATTCGGAGGAGTGAAGTAACTCAGGAAAAGCCATACAAATACGTTTCGAGAGCGAATTCAAAGAAGTAAGGGTGAATTCAAAAGCGATCTTGCTTGGGCAGATTCATTGAAACTTCGCATAACACAGCATTCACGCATCGCAGCCTTACGGCTGCTCGGTCGCCGAGAGGCATTTCAAGGTAGTGGAATCAGGCGACAACCCTGCGAACCTAACCGCGTCGCGGCCGCCCCTTTGGGGCTTAAGGTTCTCGGGTTCGTGAATGCGGGAACGTTATAAGAAATGGGGGCAATGCGAATTGAAACCAACGAAATAACCCTCCACTAACCATGAATTGAATTGGAGGTAAAGTATGATCAAAGAGACAAATATACAAACTAATAGACTGATAATTAGACCATATAAAGAAAGCGATCTTCTTGAAGCCTTTCAATTAATGCAAGAAAAAGATTTATTTCAATACTTGCCGATGGAAGTAATGTCTTTGGAGGATTATAAGGGTCTTTTTAGTTGGTTGATTAATTGTTATGAAACAAGCTATAAGGAAGATTGGTTCAAATATTCATTTGTAATTACTGATAGGGAGACAGGAAACCACATTGGATGGTGTGGAGTCGGTTGCTTAGACTTTAATCATGATTATAAGGAAGTGTTCTATTTAATAGGGAAGTCTCATTGGGGCAGAGGATATGCAACAGAAGCAGTACAAGGGCTAATCAATTATTGTTTTAATAATCTTGGACTGAGTAAACTTACCGCAGTAGTGAAACCAGAAAATAAAGCATCAAAAAATGTATTAGAGAAGCTAGGATTTTGTTATGAGTTTACGGTATCAGACTTACCGGAAGAATTTGATTTTTATAATGGGGAATTGCTTTATTCAATAAGTAAAGAGATGTAAATTAGTAAGTATTGCTTCGAAGGCCCCCACATCTTATAACACCATATTCACGCATCGGGCATTCGCCCCTCGGTCCGGCACGAAGATAGAAGTGGGTTCGATGAGGCATTTCAGTTTCGGGGAAGTATAGGCAGCCGGACACATCGATCCCCCTAAGATAGGAGCTATCTAAGGGGGATCGACGTCGTGAATATAATAACGTTATAGGAAATTGGCGCAAACATTTTTTTGACAATGTATGATAATATATTGCATATATTTACTATCAAAAAACAGAGGGATAACATGACAATTGATAGAAGAACGATTACAAGGCTCAGAGAATCTTTATATAAGAATACTAAAGATATTAAAGAGGTTAAAGAAAAGATTAAAGTAAAAGAAGCTAGACCTTCAATAAAGAAGGGGAATAACGAAATTCCCGTGAGAAAGGCAGTCATTAATCCCAATTTTGCAAACAAAACGGTTTTGACAGATTCTACATGGCATTATGTTGAATTGTTCTTAAAAGAGCAAAAGGAGAATGAAGCGCTTAATTACTGGTACCAGGCAGAAAACTTCTTTAGAGCTACGCAAAGTTTAGATATGCTTTCTAAGCCATTAACTTCTTATTACTGCTTTCTTAATGCCACAAAAGCTTTGTTGACGTTTCGTAAAGTTGGTTACAATTTGAAGCATGGTGTGTCTGGTGAAAGTAGTTCAGGAAGAGTAAATCTTCAAAATGAAATTATATCAATTTATCCAAGAGGAGTTCTCTCAGGACTTTGTAATTACCTTCGGGAGTCTATCACTACTCCAAAAGAAAATTATACATTAAAAGATATACTATATAATTTGGAATATATCCATAGAGCATATAATATGACTTATACAAATCAACCCGAGCTTTTTATTCCGGTTGAAGAAATCAGATTTGTTCATGACAAGGATCGAAAAGTAGGTTGGTTAGAAGCAGTTCTTGAACCTCAATACTCTAATCAAGCTACAATTTCTAAGCTAGAAGGGTACAGCTTGGATAATTATTATAATAATTCAGATTTTTATGTTATTCGAAGAAATAAGACTTTTAATTGGGATGCTCCACGAAATGCCCCGACTGCAACAAGCCTAGATAATTTCAAAAGCTATTATTTTAAAAATAGAAGAAACCTTCGTTATATATTTAGTCCAAACAAACTTTGGTACATAAAAAGATCCAACTTAACCAATGGAATAATCAATAGAAGTACATTGACACTTACATTTGCAGCAATGCACAGACTTAGTGAAATGTCTCGATATGATCCAAATACCTTAGATAAACATCTATCAAACACAGCTGGATGGCTTATTTCAGAATTTATCACAAAATCGGCTTTTCAATTTATTGATATGATTTCCTCTGAAATAACAGGGGATGATTTCAGAGTGACAGGATTTAGGACATAATTGATTGGACGTATTTCAAGGAAGGCGCCAACATCCTATAACACCATATTCACGCATCGGGCATTCGCCCTCGGTCCGGCAGAAGTTGGAAGTGGATTCAGAGAGGGAATTTTCAGTAGCAGGGAAGTTTAATCAGCCGGACACATCGATCTTCCTAAGATAGGAGCTATCTAAGGAAGATCGACGTCGTGAATACAAGAACGTTAGACGAAATTCACTTAAAACTTTTTTTTGGAGGGTCATATCATGGAAGTATTATTTAAACGTAACCCGGACATTAAGAAGAACGCATATCCGAATTGGAGAAGAAGCAACTATTCAAGTTGGGAATTTAAAACTTACTCAGAGATGTACAAGAAAAGCGGGGATCTGCTAATAGATACTATTGCAGATAATTACAATAATAGAGCTGATGAAGTTATTATTCCTAGTATCTTTTTATATCGCCATGCAACTGAATTGATTCTAAAAGCTATCTTGTTAACACATTATCTAATGGACAGAAGTATGTCCAGAGAGAAGATACAAGATAAACTTCAAGGACATAGCTTATTTACTTTGTGGAATAAAGTTGAAAATATTATTCCTGAGTATTTGAAAGAAGCAATTCAAAAGGACAAAAGTCCATTTCAATTAATGAAAGCAGCTGTTATGGAACTGCATGAGATAGATTCAACTTCAATGATGTTTAGATATCCTTTTGATAAAGAGTACAAAGAAGCGCAATTAATAGGTGACGAAGAACATAATTTTGGGATTGATTATATAGTACTGAAACAACAATTTAATGAAGTATACAATTATTTAGAAGGCGTTTTCTATACGATATTTAATAGGTACGAGAATTTAGAGACAATTCCTATTTTGTAAGCTTAGTCATTGAAGAAGTGAACTTCGTCTAACAATGTATTCACGCCACGGAGCCTGGAGGCTCCTTGGATTGCCAGAAGGTAGGAAGCAAGGAAGCGGACTCAGGCAATCAACCACTTCGAGGCTAAGTCCTGGCGGACCCAGTCGCATGCGCTCCTTTAAGCCTCTCGGGTTCGTGAATACTGGGCACGTTATGTGAAACCATCGGTTGAATTATAAAGGAGGTTAAGCGGATGCAGAACGAAAATGAAAAAAAGTTTTTGATAGAATTTATCAAAGAATCAAAAATAGCATCTTTTAATAAAATGAATAATGCTACTTATAAATTCGGCACTTTGCTTGCTTTTTTCATAGGTAGTATTGTTTATACAGTAAATAATCTCCCGCAAACACCTCCGGATTTGAATGATTATTATGTGGCAAGCATATTAACAAATTATTTTATTGGAACCGTTATAATTGTATCGCATATATTTAATATTTGTTTTAGAAGGGGACAAACTAGACAAAACGCGATAAAGAATTGGAACAAACTAGAAAGTGCTTATATGAAGCCTGTAGAAATAGCAGGAATGATACAAGTAGTTATTTTTATATTATTAGTAATAGTAATGACTGTATTGTGCTTTCGACTAAAATTCCATTATTGGGAAATTTTAATACAGTATATTCCTATATTTTATTTGTCTTTTTTTATGTTAAGAAATCTAGCAAAAGGAATAAATGAAGATAAACTTAGACAAAAGCCAACTCAAGTAACCATTTCTCTATTGATGCTACTACTATCAATAGTACTTCCCTTCTACAATCTTCCAACAATTATTAAATTGATATTCCAACATAAACTTATTGCTCTATATTCACTTTATTTTGTTGGATGTTATTGGGCAATACTATTTATATTTAAAGTATTTGCATATCGAATAATATATACATGGGTTGAAGACTTATACAATGAAATTCATCTTAATAACATTGAATTAGATGAGATAAAAGCTAAACTCAAATTAGAATTTTCTTCTGGAAGGAATTTAGAAACAATGATTTATACTAGCAAATTCGAAGAAGACGATGGCATCACATAACAGTGTATTCACGCTGCGGGCCATTCGGCCCTTGGATCGCCAGAAGTTAAGATGCTAGGAAGCAGGTCAGGCGATCAACTCCTGCGAGGCTAAGTCTTCGACCCGGGCGCAAGCACCCTTAAGCCTCTCGGATTCGTGAATACGGGAACGTTAGACGACATAATCGATTTATAAAACATAAAGGAAGGTGAAACGCGTGCCGATGTCAGAGTATTATAAGAATATTAGAAATAAGATCGGACCAGATTTATTATTTATTCCGTCAGTGGCTGCCATAATAAGAAATGAAAAGAATGATATACTGTTTATTCGTAAGAAGGGTGAAACTATTTGGGGACTGCCTGCAGGCGCAATAGAAATTGGTGAATCACCATCGGAATCAATTAAGAGAGAAGTATACGAAGAGACAGGACTCATAATTCATCCAAAGAGAATCATCGGGGTTTTCGGAGGTGATAAGTACAGGTACGAATATACTAATGGACATAAAGTGGAGTACATAGTAACTATTTTTGAGTGCTCAATTAGAAGTGGCGAATTGAGTCCAGTGGATGGGGAAGCTGAAGAACTCAGATATTATGCAGAAGAAGAAATTCCCCCAATTGCAATACCCTTGCCGAAAGAGATATTTATCAAAAAATTGAGTAAAGATAAAACCATATTTGAATGATATTCGATGAAGTCAATTACGTCGTATAACACAGTATTCACGCTATGGGGCTACCGCCCCTTGGTTATCAGATGTATAATCATGGAAGTAGCTCAGACAACAAACGCCCCAGCCTAAGATAAGAGCTATCTAAGGCTGGGGCGTTTCGTGAATACAAGAACGTTATCTGAAACCGGTGAAAGAGCTAATAAAAATAACCATGAGAAGGTGTTTTGCATGAAAGTCATTTATAAAATTACATATCCAAATGGCAAGATATATATTGGAAAGGATTTTACAGATAGCATTAATTACTTTGGAAGTGCAAGCAGTTCTTTAATAGAGAAGGATTTTACAAGTGAACAAAGAAAAGACTTCATAATTCGTAAAGAGATTTTGTGGGAATCGGACAATGCTTCTGATAAAGAAGTGAATAAAAAAGAGATTGAACATATAAAAAAGTATAGATCGAATGATCCTGATGTTGGTTACAATCAATGGCCTAAATATAGAAAAGAGTAGAACTGATAAAATCAATAATATCTTTGAGAGTAATTCGACGAAGTCACCGGCATCAGATAACATTGCATTCACGCTGCGGATCGTCTTCGCCGATCCTTGGTCCGCCAGAAGTTATAAGCAGGGAAGCGGAGTCAGGCGGACAACCCTACGAGGCTAACTGCGCAAGAGCAGCCGGTGACTTCGTCACCTTAAGCCTCTCGGGTTCGTGAATCCAGGAACGTTAGCTGAAATTGCTGTAAAGAACGAAATTAAAAGGGAGGGAAACTCATTGAATCCCGATGAGTGGTTCACAATTGAAGAAATCGACCCAATGACTTTTGCCATAAGTGAATATGGCCATTGGGAGAAGGTGCATTCATATTTAGTTATTGGTGATGAATACGCTGCGCTAATAGATTCAGGAATTGGAATAGGAAATATCAAAAGTGTTGTTGATCAATTAACTTCTTTGCCTATTAAAGTCTTAACAACACACGTTCATTGGGATCATATTGGGGGTCATGGGCAGTTTAATGAAATATACGTACATGAGTTAGAGAATGATTGGTTAGAGAATGGAATACCTGGACTTCCTATTGAGGTAATACGTCGTGATGTAGGTAGAGATATTACAAAACCGTTACCAGTTGATTTTAGAATAGAAGCTTATGAGCCATACAGGGGTAAGCCCACTGCCGTATTAAAGGATAATCAAACGATAAATTTAGGAAACAGAACATTAACTTTCTTACATACACCTGGGCATTCACCAGGGCATCTATGTATTTATGAAGAAGAGCGCGGCTATTTGTATACTGGAGACTTAATCTACAAGGGAACTTTGTTTGCATTTTATCCAACGACAGATCCATTGTTGTTTATCAAATCTGTAGAGAAGATAAGTCGAATCGATCATATAACAAGAATACTGCCGGGACATAATGAATTAGACTTGAGCAAGGATTTTATAATTGAGTTGAATAAAGCCTGCCAGGAGCTGTTTAATAAAGGATTAGCCAGGCATGGAACAGGGATACATGATTACAAAGATGTAAAGATCTATTTTTAGTAATTCGTAGAAGACAGCAAATTCAGCTAACACCATATTCGCGCATCGGGGGACGAGCCCCCTCGGCCCGGACCGGAGTCAGAAGTGGATTCGGGGATGTCATTGGCAGAAGCAGGGAAGTGAATTCAGCCGGACACATCCTTCCCCCTAAGATAGGAGCTATCTAAGGGGGAAGGACGTCGTGAATACACGAACGTAATCTGTAATAATCGCAAAATTCATAAGAGCCAAGAGGAAAAATGAAAAAGAAAAATAATACACCAAGACATAAAAGACTTAATCAAGAAGGCAGACTACAAGCTGCGAAGCATTGGTTAGTTAAGTACAATGGAAAGAATCTTGTTAGAGGATATAGCAATCATTTTGCTGTTGATCTATTGTGTGCAGTAAGAGAACTAGAAAAACTGGGAATCCAAATTGATAAAGAATATAAGAAGCAATTGGAAATAGATTTACAAAATAAAATTAGAAGGACAGATATGAAAAAGAAGAAGATAATAGAAAACCAAGAGATTGAACGATTATTATTTTCTGAAATTGATGAGGATTATGAAATAGAAGAATATATAGAACTGCCGTTTGGAAGAGGGGACGAAGATGGCGATTACTACAGATAACACCATATTCACGCATCGGGCATTCGCCCTCGGTCCGGCACGAAGTTAGGAGTGGATTCGGAGAGGCATTTCAGTAGCAAGGAAGCGGAAGCAGCCGGACACAAAACATTTTTTGGAAGAAGAGTAATGGAAGAAAATAAAAAAGAAAAAAACAAAATATTTCATTGGCTAATTGAAATAGCAATACTTTTAGGAGTATGGGGCTTTGAAAATCCATTTATTGCCTATAATGACATATTGTTTCAATCGCTGCTAATAGTCTGAGGATGCGTACTGGCTGCCGCGATCAGAATGATGCAGCCACGTTCCCTTTGGGCTTCTGAAGGCGATACGCCTGATCCAGGGCCTTCAAACAAAGCTCCTTCGTCATTCGTTCGTCCATATGGAAGCCGACAATTTTACGCGTGCAGGGGTCCTCCAGACCTGATTCGGCTTCTCCGCTACTCTTGAATTCGGCGATCCAGCGGTACAACGGTTCTCATGCAGCCCCATTTCTCGGACTACCTGCGCCACCGTTTTCCCTTCTTCTTGGATGAGTCTTACGGTTTGAAGTTTGAATTCCTTGGTCGAAGAAGGCGGATCAATTATTGGTTTGGGTCACTCTGCATTATTGTGGGATTGGTCTTTCTATTTCTAGATTTCAATACACAAAATCATCGACGTAATTTGTAGGTTCAATAAAGAATATTAGTTCATGCATGCAAGAACAATAGATTCAATTACTGCAGAATGTATGGGAGATAAATATGGATGTGAAGATTAGATTACTTAAGGATCACGAAGATATTCCCCTTGATCTATTACTCTTAGCTGATCCATCGCAAGAGATGATCGAGGAGTATTTGCAAAGAGGTCAGTGTTATGTTGGTTTGCATGATAGAGATAAAGTTATTGCTGTCATTGTATTACTACAAACACGACCAGGAACATTGGAGATTGTTAATATCGCGGTGCGTGAAGACTTTCAGGGAAGAGGAATCGGGAAGAAACTGATCCATTTTGCAATTGACAAAGCAAGAGAACAAAACGTCAAAACGATTGAAATAGGGACAGGAAACTCAAGCATAGGTCAGCTATTCCTTTATCAAAAATGTGGATTCCGAATTACTGGAATCGATCGGGATTTTTTTATAAGACATTATCCTGAAAAGATTTATGAGAACGGAATTCAGTGCAGGGATATGATCCGGTTAAGTCTTGATTTGATTGAATAACTTGAAGACTCCGTAACATCCTTCAGGTTTCATCTTATGGAGGTGACCAATTGAAGAAGAGAGTGATCATAACATTATGTTGTATATTCCTTATTGTAATTCTTTATCTCACTTATGACTTTCATCGTCCCCGTCATGTAGAAGTAAGTCTGAGAAGCACTATTTACTCGGTAGAAACGGAGTTCGAAAAGCAAACGCAAATATCAATCATCGGCGAGCACTATAAAGTGCTTTTTGGGAAAGATAGGTTCATCGGAAAAATGATTGTAGATAACGATTTGGTCTATGATATCAAGCTCAAGAGAGAAGGCAACAAATATTTTGAAACACTTACAAAGAATAATGAGTTTCATGTACTAAATTCAATCGGCTCCATAATGACATCCGCTGATTTTAATAAGGTATGGTTACAATTGAATGATATAAATGAGAGATATCATCTTACTGAGGGATATGTATCAGGACCAGCGGGAAATAAAAATGAAGCAAACCAGGTTGCTAGAAACATCCTTGAGGGAATGTAATAAAAAGGAGCTTATCAATGATCCATCATGTCGAAATCAATGTTTCCGACCTCCAAACAAGTAGAGCGTTCTGGGATTGGATTTTTCAAGAGCTTGGATATTCGGTCTATCAAGAGTGGGACCAGGGAGTGAGTTGGATCAGCGGAACTACATATATTGTCTTTGTACAAACAGGAGAAAAATACTTAGATATTCCCTATCACCGAAAAAGAGTGGGATTAAATCATCTTGCTTTCCAAGCTAATTCCAAGGAGCAGGTAAATAAGATTACGAATCAGCTTGAAGATCGTGGGGTTACTATTCTGTATAAAGATAGACATCCTTATGCAGGTGGACCGGATCATTATGCGGTATTTTTTGAGGATCCTGATCGAATGAAGGTAGAAATTGTTGCTCCTTTGCATTAGTAGGATTATTTTTATTTAATGAACACGGCTATTCAGGCAAGCAAGTGCAAGAGGCACATATGAAACTGGCGAAACACGGAATAAAATGGTCAAGTTTAGAACCCCCCAAACATTCAGGCGAGTTGAATGTATCCCTAATTCTGAATGCGGATGAGGGCAATCCACGTGATGAAATGATCAAGAAATGGGATGCCAAACTCGACTTCTACCATTAAAACGGGTAAACTCACTCAGAAA
This sequence comes from Paenibacillus sp. MB22_1, assembly GCF_047200555.1. NCBI lineage: Bacteria > Bacillati > Bacillota > Bacilli > Caryophanales > Paenibacillaceae > Paenibacillus > Paenibacillus sp. MB22_1. The sequence continues at coordinate 179,924 of NZ_JBLADV010000002.1, read as the reverse complement.
AAATTAGTGTACGTCCGTGGGGATTACCAGCTTGAATTTATTTTTGATAGCAGTACGGACCTGAATCACATCAATTTAACTTACAAAGGTGCAAAGTAAAAAAGCAGCTTAAACAACAAACGCCCCAGCCAAAGAGCGATCTAAGGCCGGGGCGTTTCGCTATATTCGTGCATTTAAGGAGGAAACCAATCCGGGTAAGAGGAACGCGGTGAATTCTAGCTTCTTTAGATCTGCTTCCAACGATGAGCCTGTAATCAATTATTGTCTAATAATAAGAATGTCTCTAGGTGGTCTTCCGGTGCGTTGGATTTCAGCGATCTCCGAGTTCGTCAGATTACGGCCAACTAAAATGAGCGAAGATGTCACGTTATTGAAGTTGAAATTGCCCAAGTTGGACACATTTTGACTGCCCCGGAATACCCGGAAGGAACCTTGAAAGTTCGTTCCCGAGAACAACACCAGGGTAACGCGAGAGCTTTGCACAATATTTCTGAGACGGAAGCTGGTAAGTGCATTGTTGAATCTGAACGCTCCAAGATCGCGGACAGCGACCCCGCCGCGTCTGAAGAGAATTCGGCGGCCAGTAAAATTAGTACCTGACCATAATGCAAGACGTACATCGCGGTTTGCCAAATCTATCACTCCTTTTCATAGGGGTGATATAATATATTTCCGTTTCTATGAATCGGTGTGGACAAGAGAGTAGGGCACTTGTTTGATTTTAAGAGGAATCGAATTGCGGCTTTCCGAACTTGCTGATATACTTTTTCCTATTCGATCGCCCAAAATTCATTTTATCGTTTCTAATAACAGGCTTTGCACCTTATTGAATTGATTCATTACAAATAAGGGGCTGAAAGCTATGTGTACACCATTTATTAGAAACCACCAGTATAACGTGATCAAGAAACAAGCGGAATTTCTTCAGAAAACCCTGCGAACCGTCGCGGATCGAAGCGTTCTGGAGACAGTAAGGTTTAGTGCCGTTACGAATATCGTTGAGGCCTTTCCGACGCTGACGGAGGAGCAGAAGCAGATGCTCGGTCAAATCGCGACCTTCGAGACAGCTTATGAGTTCCAAAGATATCTTGGCGCGTTGGAACAATATCTGGAGCCTTTTCCGCCGATTACGGTGAAGCAGATTGAGAAGCTATTCCCTAAAAATAAAAAGCTGAAAGTACCGGATCTCGCCGCCATCGACTTTCGTTACGTGACGTACTTGAGTTGGGTGGACATCGCGACGAACAAGCTATACATCGTCTACCCGTACGAAGGCCGGTTCATCGGCATCGAGGGCCGCATCACGCCGACCAATAAGAAAGGGTATTGCTTGTTCTGCAATCGGCATCAGGAGCTTGCCTTTTTCTCGGTGAAAACCAAGTCCGCCCATGCTTCGCCGGACAACTTCTCCATGTACGGGAATTATGTCTGCCTGGAGAACCGGGATTGCAACCATAGCATTACGGATACGGGGGCTTTGGAGCGGTTCTTGCTGTCGGTTGGAAAATAAGTGAATAAGCGAAGAAGATCGCCGTTGATCGGCGATCTTCTTTTGCACTTGCATAGGATTGTGGGTGTCAAAGGATTGGAGTAAAATGGAAGCGGAACCCAGGCCGTGCGGAGCACTGCTGGAAATATGATTTGAGGGAGGCACTCTCAATGAAAAAAGCACTGAAAATTATGCTGATGCTGTCCTTGATTTGGGTTTGCTTGGTTCAGCCTGTGTCGGCGGCTACAACAAAGACGATCAAACTCAAGGTGACCCTCGTTAGTGTTGAGTTGGTGGAGAACAATCATGTTGGCAATGAGTGGTATACCAAGGCATCGGTGAATGGCAAAGAAATCGAGGAAGGCTCAACCGTCACTCTGAAGCTAAAATCATCGGAGAGTCTGAAGTTAAAAGCGTATGCGGAAGAGCAGGACAAAATTCCGGAGAGCGGCTCAGCTAACGCAACGGTGAAAGGGTCCTCCGTGACCAAGGACATTACCAAGTCACTTAAAGTAAAGGTTACCGAAAATCGAGGCCGGTATTCCGGGAATACGGCGGAATGGAAATTTACGTTTAAGGTGCAAAAATCGAAATAGACAAGGGAAAAGGGCCTTCCGATCGTCGGAAAGGCCCTTCTTCATACGCTTGGGGAGCGTTCAAGCCCGCTCCGCCACCGGCCATCGTGCCGCAGTGCGCGGGTTCTTCTTGTACTCGTTGGGCGTGACTCCGACCTCTTGCTTGAACAGCTTGGAGAAGTAGGAGTAGTTGGCGTAGCCGACTTGGTTTGCCACGGCGTACACGGACAGTTTGGTTGTTTCGAGCAGCTGCTTGGCAACGGAGATCCGGACCTGGATGACGTAGCTGCCCAGCGAGATGCCCGTTTCTTTCTTGAATAAGCGGGCGAGATAATCCGGGTTGAGGTAGACGACCTCCGCGAGATCGTTCCGGGTCAGCTCATCCCCGTAATGGGCGTGGATGTACTGTTTGATTTCCTCGGCAACGGATTTCGGTTCCGCCGCAAAATCCCGATAGGCCATGGCCGTATTCACCAAATAAGTGACGTATTCCTGCATGTCCTCGATGGAATGGAGAGACTGCGCCAACAGCTGCTCATTGGCCCGCGCCGCATATAATTTGTGCGCTTCGATGCCTTTTAACTTCAAGAAGGCGTAGACAAGCTGCACAATATCCAGGCGGAATAAGGCAAGGCAAGAGGTGTCCAGCGTCTTGCGGTCCAGGCAGTCGCGAAGATATCGCGCCGTCTCGGCGAGGAACGAAGCCGAATCGTTCTGATGAAGCAGTTCCTCCAAGCGGGTCAAATTCGGGGGATGATATACCGTTTGCTTTTTTAGATCATCGCGCTCTGCCCAATAGGTTCGGTTGCGGGTTTTGGTCAAACTCTCGTTCATCGCCAGTAGTTGGTGCAGTACGTGGCCGATACTCTCCAGCCGATCGGAGAGACCCACTAAGCAGCAAGCATCGCAATGCAAATAGGCGTTGGCTCTGCGAATCCCTTCGGAGCATAACTCCGCGAGTACGTCGGGTTCCGGCGGGGCGTTCCACTTGAGGATGGCCATCCATTGATGCTCCTTCACCTCCAGGATCGTCTCGACGGCAAACTGCGGATGTTTGAGCAGTTCGCCCAATACATTCCCGAGGGCAAAATCGAACAACCCCTTCTCCTCCCGGCCTAAGCTGCCGTTGTATGGAAACACGTGAATCAGCACTGGCTGAAGGATGTCGGACGGAAGGTAGGAGAGCTGCTGATCTTCCACCGCCTGAGCCACCGCTGCAGGCTTAACGGGTGCGGCCACGCTCGCGTTCACCAGCTTACGCCAGAAATACTCCAAGAGGTTGGCCTGATTTCGCTGCCATAGCACCCCTTCTTGCATCGCCTTCTCCCGCTGATGCTGCTCCTCGGCCCGCGCGACCGCTTTACGAAGGATCAGCATCAGCTTATCGAACTCGATTGGCTTAAGAAAATATTCGAAGCTCTGAAGCTCAATCGCTTTCTGCGCATAGTTGAAATCCGCATAGTTTGTCAGGAAGATAGCCTGGACGGCATAGTTCTCTTCCCGGATCCAAGCGAGCAGCTCAAGTCCGCTACCCTGCGGCATCTCGATGTCAGAGATCAGAATTTGTACCGAGTGCTGTTGCAGGATGTCACGAGCCTGGGCGACGTTGTTTGCGGTATAGACCTTATCGATCCCCAGAGCCTTCCACTCGATTTTCTTCTCTAAAGCAGCGACGACATAAACATCGTCATCCACGACTAATGCATTCATACTGCCACGCTCCTGTTCGTCCCGGCATCTGCCGGAAGGGATAAGATCACGCATGCACCGCCGTCCTCCCGGTTGGAGAACGATACGGCTGCATCCCCGTTGTAGAGAGACGCCAAACGCTGCAGTGTGTTCATAATTCCGATATGGTTTCCAGCGGATTGATCCAGAGGCCTGCCGTTCTGCAGACACTCCAGGATCTCCGGCGGGAATCCGGGTCCGGTATCGGTGATCCGGATCGTCATGCGCTCCTCGCCATCCTCCCGCTCCAATCGCACCGCCAATTCGATGTGTACTTGTGAAATACGGGACACCGCATATTTCACCGCATTTTCCACAAAGGTCTGCAAGACGAGCGGCGGGATTCGAGTCTCTGCGGCCAACATTTCCTCTACGTCGATGCGATAAACCAGTGCGTCTGGATACCGGTGTTTCTGAATATCCAGATATATCCGCACGTGCTCGATCTCATCTCTCAACTTAACGAAATCGCCATCGTTTTGGAAGATGTAGCGGAAATATCGCGAGGTGGATAAGGCCATCTGCTCGATTTCCTGATATAGCTGCATTTGCGCCATGCTATAGATATTCGTCAGGCAATTCAGGAAAAAATGCGGATTAATCTGCAGCTTCATATAATCCAATTGGATCCGCTGCTTCTCTAGTTCCCGTTCGTACAAGTCGATTTTAAACTTCTTGATCTGGTCGACCAGGTTCATGAATTGTTTATTTGCTCTTTCCAGCTCGATGATCTTACTGCTTTCGAACGCCAACGGCTCCCCTTCCTCCGTCCAAAACGCCAGGTTATAGGAGAAGCTCTTGATTGGAAGAAGGACCTTGTTCCGGAAGTAGATCAGGATGAACCCCAGGCTGCAGGTGATCATAACGGCGAGCAGGAGGATCAGCAGCTGGGCGATCATGATTTTCTCAAATGTCCCGAACTGGATCACCAGCTTTACGTGAAAAGAAGCGTTCGTGAACTCCCCGTTAACCGTCGTTCCACCCTTAAACAAGTTCTGAAAGAACGAGGGTCGCCGATCCTCGTCCAGCAGCGCACCGTTGTTGGAGATCGGGCTGGTTAAGACCTGGCTGCGATTATCCACCAGGGAGACGAACCCGTTCTCGCCGAGATTCAGCTCCCGTAAAGGACGAATCAGTTGATCCGCGGACACCAGGCTGATCATGTAGCTATCGTGAAAAGGAACGATGTTCGTAATATAGTGCCTGCCGTTAATTTCAACCGGTGTCCACTTGGAGTAAATTTTCTCGTAGACATCCCGTCCCGCCTCCACATTGGCGATGACCTGTTCCTTGAGCTCCAGGTAATGTGAATACGGAATACTGATCGGCGCACAGTTGAGGAAAAAATCCTGTTTCTTCAAATACACGAAGAAATTGTATTCCTGGCCGTAGTTTTTTTGCAGCTCATTAAAGCGCTTGTGCAGATTTTCATTCCCCTCAAAAAACTCCACGCTGTTCATCGGGTGATCGTTCATCGCCTGCAAGTTCTCATCGTTCGCCAGCGTCCAGCCCGTATAGTGGTTGATATAAGCGAAATCGTGGTTGATCCGGTTGATGTATAAATCCGCGGTATCCTGCAGAAAACGCGTGGATTGCTGCTTGACGATCGATACCGCAGATAAGCTGATGACAAAATCCAGGATCAGGATGATGAAGGAGATCAGAAACATGAAGTTAACGTAGTGACGAATCGGATATGGTTTGTTTTTCGCGGTGTTAGCCATGGCCCCCTCGCCTCTTCCTGCCGATACTAGCTTGTTTTTCAGTGGGAACACCTTTATGAATGCGCTGTCAAAGGTATTAACCCTATTATAAATCCTCCTTTAGAAAAAGAAGACCGAATCCCATCTACACCAACGGAAAGTCCGGAAAGCGTCAAATCAAGTCCGGATTCCGTTATTCCCTTCGGCCGCTGGTTAAGGGGACAGGATTCGGGCCCATGGGAGCCGGCGAGCAAAAGTCCGTTTACTGCCGAGTTTGAGTCCGATAAACGCACCAGGCTGGGCACTATACTGAAGACATGAAGCCGCCGGACATACGAAAGGCGTGACTAGGAGTTTAGACGATCAAGAAGTCCAGCGGTATGATGTCAAGTCCTAGATTCGAGTAAATTGGAAATTTTCTATGTGAAAAGTGCTTTGAGTCTAGAAAAATGACAATATCAAACTAATCCCAGCCCAAATCAAGGATAATTCCAGATTTTTACTGGGAATGAGTAAGGACTTTGGCAAAGGGGGCGTCAATCCTTCGCAGTCGTTACCTTCTTCCGTGGCGTATAGAGTTGGCCGTTGCGTAGCAGCACATCGACCAGACGCACAAGTTTTCTTGCCGTTAAGACGAGGGCGCGTTTGTGTTGGTGCTTAGGAACTTCTTTGTACTTCTTCCGGTAATACTCACCGAATTCCTCATCGCGGTTTTTCACCGAGTTGGCAGCTTCAACCAGGTAATAGCGAAGGAATCGGTTGCCGGATTTAATGCGTTTGGTATCTTCGGCTTCAAAAGGGCCAGACTGATGTTTACGCCAGGAAAGGCCGGCATACTTGGCCACAGCCGCTTGATCACTGAAGCGATCGATGTCTCCAATCTCCGCGAGGATACCGGCGGCATACACCCGGTCAATCCCAGGGATGGAGCGCAAGCATTTGGATTCAGGCAGGCCTTCGAGAATGCGCTCTATGGCTTTGTCCAAATCTTTGAGCTGTGCCTGGATGCTTCGAATCACTTGAATGGATGTGCCAAGCACCAGGTCGATGGAGTCCTCAACCACTTTGGAAAGTCGATAAGAGGCTCTGGCAGCCTTCTGAATGCAGCGTGCGACGTTCTCCGGATCAGGGAAGCGATTGCGTCCCTTGTCCCTTAAATAGTCGGCCAATTCGGCGACATCCATCGTGGCAATGTCGTCAAGGCTGTACTTCTCGGAGAGCATCTCCATGAGCGCGTGACCGAATACCGAGCTGTCTACTTCGGTCGTAAAGGCGTTGCACTTGTAGAACAGGTTCTGCAAAAAATATTGCTTCTCACGCGCCAGGTTGTGGATCAGGTGGAATCGCATGCGCGTGAGGCGCTGGAGCGCAACATATTGCTCTTGCATGACGATGGTGGTGGTCAATCGTCCAAAGCGCAAGCGATCCGCAATCACCCAGGCATCAAGACGGTCGGTCTTGTCCATATCCGGGTAGGCTTCTCTGAATTTGCTGACCAGCTTCGGGTTGATGGTGAACACTTTGGCTTTACGGGCTTTGAGCGCCGGATCCTCATGCATGAACATGGCAGGATGCCAGCTGTAGACCGAAGTCGCTTCAAGGCCAATGTGAATCTCGGAAGACGAATGCTTGTCCGCTACAGCGACGATGCGATCTCTCAGATGAGAAGCGCCGTCGAGATTATTCTTGACGGTGAGCGTTTCCAGCTTGTCTCCGTCGGGATTCATAAAGCACGCTTCCAGTTCTTGTGAGCTGACGTCAATACCGACAAATAACTTCAAATGGAGTTCCTCCTTTCTGTTGAGGGATTCAGGGAATGGACGCTCCGGGATGCCTCCGGCGCACACGCAGATCAATCACCCTCGCCTATGAGAACACACTTCAGTCCATGAGCTGCCCCGGCACTGCTATAGCCGGGCATGGGTTGCCGAAGGGAACAGCCAGCGGGTAAGAAGTTCAGACGTGTACCGGAGAAACAGACTTTTAATGTAGACGTGGCTACAGGAGGGATACGAATTTCCCCGAATGGACCCTAAGTTCCATTGTCCAGAGACATTCCAGAAAGTCCAGTCCCCATTCAATTTTCAAAGAACGATTTGCTGGAAAATTTCAAGGAATCTCTCCAGCCCCTACGGGGCTGGAAGCTGAAAGAAAAGAGCTTTCAAAAGATACTATACGAGGAGGGGATGTCATGAAATCCGGCGCAGTGGGCCTAAGGCGGACGCTTGGACAAATCAAAAGAAACCGGGGACTGTACTTGCTGCTGTTGCCTGCGGTGGTGCTGACGCTGTTATTCGCGTACAAACCGATGTACGGCGTGGTCATTGCGTTCAAGGATTATAGCCCGGCGCTTGGCATTGACGGTAGTCCTTGGGTGGGGTTCAAGCATTTTGAGAAATTTTTTCATTCGTATCAATTTTCGACGACGATTAAGAACACCATCATTATCAGCTTATACAGTATCGCCACGTTTCCGATTCCGATTGGGCTGGCCTTGATGGTCAATCAGATGCGGCCGAACCGGTTCCGACGTTTTTTTCAAACCGTCTCGTATATGCCGCATTTCATTTCTACCGTCGTCATGGTCGGGTTGATGCTGATTCTGCTCTCTCCGAGCACCGGACTGGTCGGCAATTTGTACAAACTGTTCGGCGGAGATGCACCTGATTTGATCGGTTCTGCCGGTTGGTTCAGCAGCATCTACGTCTGGTCGGACGTGTGGCAGCATGTTGGATGGGACAGCATCATCTACATTGCTGCGTTGTCTACAGTTGATCCCAGCTTGTACGAGGCGGCTACCGTTGATGGAGCCAGCCGCTGGCACAAAATCCGCTACATCGATATTCCGATGCTGATGCCGACGGCGATCACGCTGCTCATTTTGCGGGTTGGCGGTCTGCTGGGCGTTGGATTCGAGAAGGTCTATCTAATGCAAAACGACCTGAACATTACCGCAAGTGAAATCTTGTCCACGTACATCTACAAGATCGGCCTGCTGAGCAGCCAGTACAGCTTCTCCTCGGCGGTCAACCTGTTTAACACGGTCATTAACTTCCTGCTGCTGATTCTGGTGAACCAGATCTCCAAGAAATACAGCGAGAACAGCCTGTGGTAGGGAAGGGGGGAGAAGGAGATGAAAATGGAGACAGCCCATTCAGCAACAAATCCAGCCGTGCAGCCAATTAACAATCGATCTTCCGACAGAGTGATGGAAGTGCTGCTTTATGTCTTTGCGGTGCTGTTTCTGATTGTGTTAATTTACCCGCTTTATTTTATCGTTATCGCTTCTTTCAGCGACCCGTCAGCGGTGGCGAACGGGCAGGTGTGGTTTGTTCCCAAGGGGTTTACCCTGGATGGCTATAAGGAGCTGCTGAAGCACGAAAATATTTGGATCGGCTATCGAAACACGATATTGTATACGGTAGTAGGCACGGCCATTGGCCTGATCGTGAACGTGTCAGCGGCGTACGCGTTGTCGCGGAAGGATCTGGTCGGACGGAAGTTCCTTTCGTTGTTTTTCATCTTTACGATGTTTTTCAGCGGCGGACTCATTCCAACCTTCCTGACGATCCGGGATTTCCATCTGTACGATACGTTTTTGGTGATGGTCTTGCCGTTTTCCGTGATCGTGTACGATATCATCGTTGCAAGGACGTTCTTTCAGTCGAGCATTCCCGAGGATTTGTGGGAGGCGGCGCAAATTGACGGCTGCGGCAATCTCCGTTATTTCGCCCAGATCGTGCTGCCGCTGTCCAAGGCGATCATCGCCGTGCTGGGGCTATGGATCGCGGTTGGTTACTGGAACTCTTACTTCAATGCTTTGATTTATTTAAAAAATCCGGACCTGCATCCCCTGCAGCTGATCCTGCGCAACATCCTGATCACAAACCAGATGCAGTCCGGCATGGGGACCGGGGAAGCAGCCCAAATCGCGCTTCGGCTCGCCAATCTGATGCGCTACTCCGTCATTATTATCGCCACCGTCCCGATCATGTGCGTGTATCCCTTCCTGCAGAAATATTTCAATCAGGGGGTGATGATCGGAGCGGTCAAAAGCTAATTGGACACCGTAAGGCATGGTACAATCAAAGAATGGGGGAACGAGCAATGAGCAAACAAACAGGCAGATTCACGGTAAAAAAATGGACCGCGCTGATTCTTGCGGGAGCGCTCGCCTTTGGCCTCGCAGGGTGCGGCGGCGGTAAATCCGCGGATTCCGGAAGTCCGGCGCCAAGCGATACGAGCTTCTTCAATAAAGAGGGGCTGCCGATCGTAAACGAACCCGTTACGCTAAAGGTGTTGACGATGCGCTGGGGGAACATGGGCGATACGTTTACCCAGAATCAGTGGCTGAAGGATTTGGAGAAGAGTACGAATGTCAAAATTGAATGGCAGGTCGTGTCCTCGAACGATTGGAACGAGCAGAAATCGATCATGCTGGCCAGCGGCACGCTGCCGGACATTATATTAGGCGACCAGACTTTTTCCGACTCCGATATCGTGAATAACTTAAGTTACTTCCGTCCGCTGGACGAGTACATTGACCAATACATGCCGAACCTCAAAGCCGCGATGGCCGAGACGCCGGAGCTGAAGAAGATCAGCACGTTCCCGGACGGCAAAATCTATTCCTTGCCGACCCGGCTGCCGTCGCGTCCGAAAACGAAAAACCAGCCGGTCATTAACAAGGCTTGGCTCGATAAATTGGGACTCCAAGTGCCGGACACGGTTGATGATCTATACAACGTGTTGAAAGCGTTTAAAGAGCAGGATCCGAACGGCAACGGGAAAGCGGACGAAATTCCGTATACCGAAACCGGGTTGGCCCCGGATTTCCTGAATCCATTTGGCATTACCGACATCAACGCCAATAACATGTTGGTGAAGGATGGCAAACCGGTGTTCTATCCAACCAGCGAGGAGTACAAGGAAGGCTTGAAATTCGCCCATAAGCTGTATGCGGATGGCCTGATCGACAAAGAGTTGTTCACCCAGGATGCCACGATGACGTCGGCGAAACAGCAGAATGCGGATGCTCCGATCGTCGGATTTACGAACCAGTGGACGCCGGACGCGGTGTTTGGCAAATGGAGTGATCAGTATGTCGCCATTCCGCCTATCGCAGGTCCCGACGGGAAGCGTTACAATCCGGGGAATCCGAACGGCATGAGTTTTAACCGCAACGAGTTGTTGATTACGACGTCCTGCAAATATCCGGAAGTGGCCGCCCGCTGGGCCGACCAGTTCTATACCAACGAAGCGAGCATCCAGAACTTCTGGGGCGCGATTGGCACGGTCATTCAGAAGAATGACGATGGCACCTACACCTTGATGGATCCGCCGGCCGGCACCAGCGCGGACGCATGGTACTGGGAGCAATCGCTGCGGGATTTCGGACCGAAATACGTCAGCCCTTCCTTCGAGAAGAACATCGTGCTTAACCCGAAAGCTGGCGACGGCCTGAAGCTGGAGATTGACAAAATGGGCAGCGAATACGTGACTACGCCATTCCCGAATGTCATGTATACGGCCGAGGAGTTCCAGGAGCTCCCGACCCTGACCACGGACATCGACACTTATGTTTCGACGATGCGCGCCCAGTGGGTAACGAAAGGGGGCATCGACGAAGGCTGGGACGCTTACGTGAAGAAGCTGAACGACATGGGCCTGGAGAAGCTGATGAAAATCCGCACCGACGCCTACGACCGTTACATGAGCGTGAAATAACATCTTAATCGCCAAGGAACCGTCCTGTACATGGATTGCAGGGCGGTTTTGTATTCTTTAGGGATGACGGGATGATCCCATGCAGGTATGGATACCCGCGGCGGAGAATATAGCATTATGTGTCCGTTGATGCAATAAGCAAAAAGGAGGAGCCCCATGAACGAAGAGCAGCTCAAGAGATCCGGCAATCCCTTATTTACAGGCTGGTATGCGGACCCGGAAGCGAGGATTTTTCAGGATCGGTATTGGATTTACCCGACGTACTCGGCCCCTTACGATGAACAGACGTTTTTTGATGCTTTCTATTCCACGGATTTGACGGAGTGGACGAAGGTTGAGCGCATCCTGACGATGGAAGATATCGCTTGGGCGCGACGGGCGCTATGGGCTCCGTCGCCGATCGAACGAAACGGAAAGTTCTATTATTATTTTGCTGCGAACGACATTCAAAGTGACGAGGAGCTGGGCGGAATCGGCGTGGCGGTTGCCGATCGGCCGGAGGGTCCGTACCGGGATGCGCTGGGCAAGCCGTTGATTGATCGGTTTCATTTTGGCGCGCAGCCGATTGACCCCCATGTTTTTCTCGATGATGACGGAAGCGCTTACCTGTACTATGGGGGGTGGGGACATTGCAATGTGGCGAAGCTGACCGAGGACATGATTCATCTGGACACGTTCGAGGATGGAACCACGTTCAAGGAGATCACCCCGGATCATTATGTTGAGGGGCCTTGCATGTTCAAACGGAACGGCATTTACTATTTCATGTGGGCCGAGGGGGGCTGGACCGGACCGGATTATTCCGTAGCCTACGCCATGTCCGATTCGCCGGTTGGACCGTTCAAGCGCGTAGGCAAGATTCTGCAGCAGGATCCGGAAATCGCCACCGGCGCAGGTCATCACGGATTTCTGCAAATTCCGGGCAGCGACGAGTGGTACATCGTTTACCACCGCCGGCCGCTCAGTGAAACCGATGCGAATCATCGCGTGGTTTGCATCGATCGCATGTTATTTGAAGAGGACGGGCGAATCCAGCCAGTGCAAATGACCCATGAAGGCGTCGCAGCCAGACCGCTGGTGCGTTAGTCAGCTAAACGGGAAGATTCTTTGGTTGCTTGGCAGAGATAGGCCGAAACCATCGCGAAGTAGGATGGGAAGAAGCTTGGAAGGGCATCGGAGGGGGCATGATCATGACAAACAACTTCCTCGACCTCGCTTATTTGCAAAAAGGCAATGAGCGTCAGCGTCAGGCTTACATGGCGATGGAGGAGCTGCAGATGATAGACAGGCTGGCTTCCTATCATCCGGTCTTGGCTGGAACGATTCCGCTCGATATTGATATGCCCGACAGCGACTTGGACATCATCTGCGAGGTGTATGACGCCAAGCGGTTTGAGCAAGAGCTGGAGCGTTATTTTGGGGCATGCAAGGCGTACACCTGCTCCAGCAAAATTGTCGGCGGACTCCTGCGTACGGTCGCGAACTTTACCCATCACGGCTTGGCGTTCGAGGTATTTGGTCAGCCCAAGCCGGTGACGGAGCAGAACGCTTACCGGCATATGGTGATTGAGCACCGGATGCTGGAGATGGGAGGGGCATCGGCCCGGGAGGCGATCCGGAAGCTGAAGGCAGAGGGCTTGAAGACGGAGCCGGCGTTTGGCAAGTTTTTTCGGCTGGAAGGGGACCCTTATGAAACGCTGCTGGCCATGTATGAGTGGGAGGATGCACGGCTGCTCCATTTTATCGAAGAAAGGATCGAAACGAAATGATCCTAAGCAGGATGGTATGGAATAGGATATCGACAACGCCAGCTTGATCAGGTATAAAAGAATCAATAAGAAAGTGAAAGTGGCAGTTTAATTCCTGATCAGGAGGCGAACCAGACATGGACCCTAGATATCCGATAGGCGAGTATGCCTTCACAGGCGAGATTACGGCGGCGCAGCGGGAGCAATGGATACGTGAAATCGAGACGCTGCCGGCGCGATTAAGGCAGGCGGTGGCCGGTTTAAGCGAAGATCAGCTGAACCTCCCTTACCGCGAGGGCGGCTGGACTTTGCGGCAGGTCGTGCACCATCTGGCTGACAGCCATATCCATGCCTACACCCGGTTTAAACTGGCGCTAACTGAAGAGACGCCAACGATCCGGCCTTATCACGAAGACCGTTGGGCGAAGCTGGCCGACTACGAGGGAGACATCGAGGCTTCGCTGCTTCTGCTGGAAGCGCTTCACCGCCGCTGGACCCACCTGTTGAGATCGCTGAGCGAGGAAGACTTTGAGCGTTCGTTCCACCATCCTGAATCGGGGAAGACGACGAGCTTGGCTTATAATCTCGGCAATTACGCTTGGCACGGGAATCATCATCTTGCTCATATTACTGCTTTAAGAACGCGGCTGGATCTTTAGTTCCAGTCTTCTCTTCTGCAGGCAGCCTGAAAGTCCCAATAAGGACGACGGGCTGTTTTTTGTTTGCATCGAAATTGGAAAAGAACTTTAATTTCCGCTATAAATCGGCATTTTGAGTTATAGAAAGAAAGCGCTGTCTATTTTAACATGGGGTTCGTAATCGAACTAATCGATGAAAGGATGGATGATTCGTGAAGGCGGGGACGGGGAAGAGGTCGAGGTGGAGTGCGATGCTCCGATATGTACTGATTGCGATATTGGCTTGTTCGCTGACAGGTGGCGCGCAGATCGCCCCAAAACAGGCGGTCGCTGAAGGAGGAAGCACGCAAGCAACGGAGGCGGTTTATACGTTTGAGGCGGAGGCGGCGGCAAACACCTATTCCGGCAAAGCCGGTCCGGTTGCCTGCGACACCTGCTCCGGCGGGGCGAAAGTAGGCAACCTTTACCAAGGCTCAGCGATGCAGTTTAATGGGGTGAATGTAACGGAGGCAGGCGTTTATAAGCTAAGCTTGTCCTATATTTCCGGGGATCCCCGTTCGTTTATGGTCAGCGTAAATGGCGGAGAGCGGGAGCGTTTCTCGCCGCCGGCGACGAAGGATTGGAATACGGTGGGCGTATTCGACTTTGAGGTCCGTTTACAGGCGGGCGATAATACGTTGTCTTTTGACGATGACGGCGGATATGCTCCGGATTTGGACAAAATCAGCTTGACCTTCGTCACGTCCTCGGAGCCGGGAACCGATCCGGGGAACGGTGAAGATCTGGAGCTTGGTGCGCCGCTCAGTACGGTGAAATACGGGCCGATTGCCGTAACCCGGCACGCGAAAGGGATGAGCGTAACCAGCGGCAGTCTGAAGTTGCTCTATAATACGGAAAATGGGCTCTCGGCGTACAGCTGGAAAAATCGCGGTGAAGAGGCCAAGATCCAAGGGGCGTACAGCTCCATACAGTTGGACCAGTACTTAACCAGCAAGGATTACGCCAAGCATGAGTTCAAGCTGGAAGAGGTGGAGCGGTTCCACGACCGGGGCGGCAAAGGGATCAAGGTCACGGTGAACAACAGGCAGGAAGGTCTGCCGACCCTGAAGCAAATCTACTATATCTATGAGCAGAAGGATTACTTGCTCACTCAAGTTATTGCCGAGCAAGATACGCCGCTCGCAACGAACTATATTGCCCCGCTGATTGTGGATCACCGCGGCGGCGTGGATATCGGCCAATATGGCGACAACCGGGTGCTGGTAGCTCCGTTTGATAACGATGCATGGTCGCGGTATTTGTCCAAGACGATCAACACGGATCTAAACAATCAAAATTATGAAAGCTCGGAACTGACGGCCATTTTCGACAACGACAGCCGTCGCGGCTTTGTGGTGGGTTCGGTAAGTCATGATACGTGGAAAACAGGCATTTATTGGAGCGGATCCAATGACCGGCTGAATAAGCTGAACGCTTATGGCGGCTTCACTTCTCTGGCCTCCACGCACGATTCGTTGCCGCATGCCAAGGTCAGCGGGACGACGATTGCTTCACCGAAGGTGTTTGTTGGATTTTTTGCCGACTATCGGGACGGTTTGGAAACGTACGGGCGGGCAAATGCAGTGGAAGCGCCGCCGCTGGCGTTTGGACCCGATGTTCCGCAAGGGGTTCCGGTGGGCTGGAACAGCTGGGGAGCTGTTGGCAGCAAATTAACCTACGATAAGGTGATCGAGACCTCCAATTACTTTAAGGAGAAGCTGCAAGGGAAGTCGTTTAACAACAATGGTCAGCTGTATATCAACCTCGACTCCTACTGGGATAATATGAACGACGATCAGCTGGGCCAACTGGTTGATCATATCAAGGCGAACGGTCAAAAGGCCGGCATCTATTACGGCCCGTTCGTCTACTGGGGCGATAATTTGAACCAGACGGTGGAAGGAACGGACGGAAAATATACCTATGGCGATATCGTCCTTCGCGATGCGCAAGGGAACCCGCTGCCGAAGCTGGACGGCGCCTATGCCGTGGATCCGACCCATCCGGGTACAAAGCAGCGTATCGACTATTATATGAATCGCTTTAAGGAGCATGGCTTCGAGTATATTAAGCTGGATTTTCTGAGCCATGGCGCACTGGAAGGCCAACACTTTAACCCGCAAGTATCTACCGGCATCCAGGCTTACAATGAAGGAATGGCCTACATCGTTGATGCGTTGGACGGTTCGATGTTTATCAGCGCGTCGATCGCGCCGTTGTTCCCAAGCCAATACGCGCACAGCCGCCGGATCTCCTGCGACGTCGACGGTTCGCTCAACAGCACCGAATACCAGTTAAACAACCTGACCTATGGCTGGTGGCAAAACGGTACGATCTACCGCTACACGGATCCGGACTATATGACATTGGCGAAGGGCGGCTCGCTGCTCGCAGCGCAAACCCGAGTGAACGCGGCGGCGATTTCCGGTACTGTGTTCCTAAACTCGGATGATGTGGCGAATCAGACGGCCCGGGAGTATATGGAGCAGCTGCTGGTGAACCCGGCGGTGAATGCGGTGGCGAAGAAAGGGCTAGCATTCCGGCCGATGGAGGGCAACACCGGAACGGCAGCGGCGGACGCTTACATCTTAAAAGACGGCGGGGGATATTATCTCGCGATCTTCAATTTCACGAACGAGCCGGTGGAACGGACGATCTCCTTCGAGCGGGCTGCCATGGACAACAAAGGGAAGTCCGGCTTCCGCGTGACGGATCTGTGGACTGGTGAAGAATGGCGTGAGAAAACGGAGCTGCACGTCACACTGCAAGGGGCCGAGTCGAAATTGCTTCAGCTTGTTCCTGTTGCGGGGGGCGGGAAAAAATAAACAAAAAAGGAGCCGTGAATCTCGGCTCCTTTTTAATTTGTTACAGCACCCAAGCGCCCACAATCCCGGCAACGATGCCAAGGATGACCACTGAGGCGAACAAGAATCCCAACACCTTGCGCGGGAACGAACGCGACACCATCAGCAGAGACGGCAGGCTGACAGCCGGCAGCGTGATGAGCAGGGCTGCAGCTGGGCCTGCGCCAAGCCCAAGCGCGGTGAACGATTGAATAATCGGAATTTCCGCAGCCGTCGGAATGACGAACAACGTGCCGACGAGGGCAAACAACAGGATGGCCAGAATGCCGCTGCCCAACTCAACGGGGAACAAGACGCCTTGGAAGGCTCCCAGCAGCAAGACGGACAACAGATACGCCGGTACAACGTTCAGGATCATCATCCCGAGGCTCTTCAACCAGCGAAGAGCGAACGGCCCCTCGTTCTTCTGTTCGGCTGCCGCTTCCGCCTTTTCCAGCTCTGCTGGCGCGGGAACCTGCTGGCCTTTCGCCAGACGGTTGGCGAGGTAACTTACCCCAAACGTCAGCACGATGCCAAACACGAGGCGGAGCAAAGTAAATTTCCAGGACAAGACAAAGGTCATGAAGATCAATGTCGCCGGATTCAGTACCGGATTACCCAGCCAGAAGGCCAGGCTGGCGCCGACGGATACATTACGTTTCCGCAGGCCGGCGGCGATAGGGGCGGCACAGCAGGTGCACATCATCCCCGGCAAGGAGACGATACCGCCCAGAAACGTGCTCTTAAACCGGCTGCTGCCGAGCACTTTATATAACCATTGAGCCGGCAGGAGTACCTGGACAAGCGATCCTAGTAAAATCCCGAGGACGGCGGCCTTCCAGACCGATTTGAAATAGGCGGCTGCATAATCGACCGCGGCACTCCATGAAATGGGACCGGAAGCATCTGATCCAAGGATCGAAGAGCCAATCGAATGCTCGGTGGCGGCTTTGAACGCTTTTCCATAATAAGGCCACCATTTGACATAACTTAGGCCAGCGATGGCTATGATGAGAAACAGAACGACAAATATCGCCGTTTTGCGTTTATCCAAACCGCGTGGTTGCTGTTGCGGATAGTTGCCGCTTGATGATGAAACCATAGACTTCATTTCCCTTCACATATGATTCAAAATTTGAACTAAGACACGAAATATAGTATACCATACGATGGCAAGTGAACTACATTGAATCTGCTGGTAAGCGAGAAGCGGGACGGTTGCCATTTGTAATTCAACGGAGTACGCTTAAATAAGCATAAGCTAGAAAATCCTATATCGATACGTAGGGAAGGATTGTGATCCGTCATGTCTACTGTTGAACCTATAAAATTAACATCCTTGTCCAGCAAAGGAGGCTGCGGCTGCAAAATCGGCCCGGCAGACCTCATGCAAGTGATTCGAAGCCTCCCGCCAACGGTGCCGAATCCAGATCTGCTGGTGGGGCTTGATACAAGTGATGATGCTGGGGTTTATCGGTTAAGCGATGACCTCGCGCTGGTGCAAACGGTCGATTTCTTTACGCCAATCGTTGACGATCCGTACGCGTTTGGCCAAATCGCCGCCGCAAATGCGCTCAGCGATATTTACGCAATGGGCGGTAAGCCGCTCACCGTGCTGAACATTGTAGCTTTTCCGATTTCCACTTTGGATAAAAGCATTCTGGCCGACATCCTGCGCGGCGCAGGAGACAAGGTGCAAGAAGCTGGAGCGACGCTGGTGGGCGGCCACTCCATCGACGACAAAGAGCCGAAATTTGGCTTAGCTGTTACGGGATTGGTACACCCGGACAAAGTGAGAACGAATGCTGGCGCCAAGCCGGGGGACAAGCTGATTTTAACGAAGCCGATCGGCGTTGGCATCATGACCACCTCGATCAAGAAGGATCAGCTCAGCGCAGAAGAGACGAAGCGGGTCACCGAAGTCATGTCGACCTTAAACAAAACGGCTGCTGAAGTCATGGAATCATACGATGTGCACGCGTGCACAGACGTAACCGGCTTTGGCTTAATGGGACATGCCCTGGAGATGGCCAAGGGCAGCGGAACCGGCATCACCATCTTCCAGAGCCGCGTGCCGGTGCTTCCACGCGTGCGGGAATTGGCGGAGCAAGGATTTGTCCCTGGCGGAACGAAGAACAATTTCGCGCATGTGGAAGCGAACATTACGTTCCCGGACTCGCTGGATCAGATCGGCCGATACATCCTGTGCGATGCGGTGACATCGGGAGGCTTGCTGATTTCTGTGAATCCGGATCAAAGCGAGCAGCTGTTGGATGAACTGCAGAAAGCCGGCGTGGAAGCGAGCTTGATCGGCGAGGTCACCGCAGAGAACGCGGGCCATATTGTGGTCGAAGCCTAGGAAGGGGTTTGCAGCATTGGATATGTTTCAGGATATAGGCTTGCAGGAATGGGCGGAGCAGCGAGAAAGCGGCAAAGCGATCACCATGATTGACGTTAGATCGCCCTCCGAGTTCGCCGAGTCCACGATTCCAGGCAGTTTGAATATCCCGCTGTTTGATGATCAGGAGCGGGCGGAAATTGGAACTTTATATAAGCAGGTGAGCGTAGACGCCGCCAAACAACGCGGGCTTGAGATCGTTTCAGCCAAGCTGCCCGACTTTGTCCGGAAGTTTGCGGAAATCCCGGGGCGTAAAGCGGTATTCTGCTGGCGTGGTGGGATGCGAAGCCGAACGACGGCGACGCTGCTCAGTCTGATGGATATCCATACGTACCGGCTGGCCGGCGGATATCGCGCTTATCGCCAATGGGTTGTCAGCACGCTCGAGCAGATGGAATTTGCTCCTGAACTCACCGTGATCCACGGGAATACGGGAAGCGGCAAAACCTTGCTGCTTCGCAAGCTTCAGGAACAAGGGTATCCCGTTATCGATCTGGAGAAGATGGCGGGTCATCGGGGCTCGGTGTTTGGGCAAATTGGGCTGCAGGCGCATAACCAGAAGATGTTCGACTCGCTGCTATTGGATGATCTCCTGCGTTATCGGGAAGCGCCTTACGTGTTGATGGAGGCGGAAAGCAAACGAATCGGCAAGGTGGTTGTCCCTGAATTCCTCATGGAGAAGAAAGAGCAGGGGCGGCATATCCGGATCGATCTTCCAACGGACGTACGGGTGCAGATCATTTTGGAGGATTACGAGCCTTGGAACAATCCGGAGGGCTGTCTGCTAGCGTTCCGAAAAATCAAATCCAGAATCCATACGCCCATCGCTGCGGAAATCGAACAAAGCCTGCTTGCAGGCCGCTATGACCGCGCGGTTGAGCTTCTTCTAACTTACTACTATGATCCTCGGTATGCCCATACAGAAGGGCAATACGAGGGAGCGGAATTTACGGTGATTCGGGCCAACACGGTTGACGAAGCCGTCATGGAAGTTCAACGACTCTTACCGAAGTCGGTTTGATTCGGGGAATTTCTTCTTAACAGCTCGCAGAGGTTCTGCGGGCTGTTTTTTTGCTAAGCCGTTTTAGGGATGGTAAATTCAGCCAATTGCATTTACAATGGAAAAGAAAAATGGGTAAATGTGGGAAGGTGAAACGGTTGAAGCAACAGTTAAATCTAATCAGCAAAGCAGCACGGCAAAAGCCGCCTGTCAAATTGGCATTTCTTGGTTTGGTGGCGCTTTCAGTGGCCTTGCCGCAGGGGGCGGCGCTGGCAGAGGAGGCCACAGCCTCTACGTCAACAACGACGACGATCGTAAACACCGGGAACTTGGGAACCGATCCGTCCAAGCAAGGGGAGGCAGTTGCCGATTCGTCTCGTGCCAAAATTACGAAGGAGCAGGCTATCGCTAAGGTTCGGGAGTTGTTTCCGGTTTTGAAAGAGGCGACAGTGAACCAGGTCGAATACGGGATTCATAATGTGTACCCTGCACCAAGCTATCAGGATGTCTGGACCATTCATTGGCAAGTTGAAGTTGGCAATGGGAGTCACAGCTTTTCAAGCAGGGTGGATGCCATCACCGGGGATTTGATGAGCACCTATATTACCTTTCCGCGACAAGGCAATAAGGTCTATTATCCTCCGAAATTAACGAGAGAGCAGGCTTCGGAACAAGCGAAGGCCTTTCTCGCCAAAGCTGCTCCATCGTTATCAGCCGATGAGGTGAAAGAAAGTGATTCTCTTTTTTACTTGGATTCGCAGGCTTTATTTGGTCCGGTACAGTATGATTTTTCTTTCGATGTTCTGAAGAATGGGCTGCCCTCCGGTTTTGAATCCATTCATATCACGGTAACCGGCGATGGAGAAGTCGTCTTTTTTAGCCGTTCTGAGGAGAGGTTGGAATATCCGTCCTCCGTTCCGACGGTTTCTAAAGCGGAAGCGGAGAAGAAGTTCCGAGACGAGTTCCAGGTTGAACTGGGGTATGTCCCGGTACGGAAGAACGGTGCCATTTCCGATTGGATCCTGGCTTGGCAGCCGGTTTCGGATGCTTCCCTGGCCATTAACGCCCAGACGGGACGCAAGATGAACAGTGAAGGTACAGAGCTGACCTCCACCACGGTTACAATTAGCGATGTTCCAGCCGGGACCAAGATATTTGAGCCGCGCACTTCTAAAGTGGAATTAACATCTGATGAAGCCGCGAAGTTGGTGGAACAAACGGCTTTTATTCCAGAAGGCCGGAAGCTTAGATATCCGAGTATGAGCAGCGATTACAGGAATCCGGAGAGGAAGACATGGAGCTTAAGATGGGAAGAGGAGCGCCAGAACCTGACGGGACCGATGTATTTCCCGGCCCAGACGTACGCCACGGTCGATGCCTTGAGCGGACAAATTCTCGAGTTCCAGATTGAAGCCTTTAATTATGGCGAGCCGCGTGAACCGTTGGCGCCTCCGCCTGGAGCAGCGAAACTGAATTATGAGCAAGCGAAGCAGCGCGCCTTGGAATGGGTGAACCAGTTATATCCGCAAGCGAGCCGGAACCTAAAACTGATTGAACGCGGGGAATCTTGGAGTCGCCTCTCGAATGGAGAGCAATTCCGCTTCGAATTGACCCGTTACGTTAATGACCTTCCGGTGCTCGGTGGAGGGGTTTTTATTACGGTCGATGCGTATGGTCGGTTGTTCTTCTATTCTGTGAACCACGAGCAAATTCCGGAGGATCTGCCGGACGGCCAAACAGCAACCGTAACAGCGGAGCAAGCACTCCAATCGTACCTGGACAACTTTAAATTAGAATTGCAGTATAACCAGATCGGCGGGTATATGATTGATAATACCTACGTGGATCCAAAGGTATACCTCGTTTACTCACCGCAATTCAAGGATCCAGGAACGTCTTTTCAAGTGCTGAATGCCGTGACGGGCAAGTGGGTGACGACGTATGAGGGCATCCGCATGGAACCAACGCGGGGTGACATCGAGCCCAAAGATGTGAAGGGCCACTGGGCAGAGGCAGATTTGAAGACCCTGGTTCAATACCGCATTCTAGAAACGGATGAGCAAGGGAAGCTGAATCCCAATGAGACGATCACGGTGGGGGACTGGCTGACCTATGCCGTGAAGGCGGCGAATCCTTATTATACAAGCTACGTGCTGGCATCCCCGTCTGCCGCGTCCGCAGAGGTCTCGATGGACGACAAGTATTCCCAGGCGGTGAAGTACGCTGCCGATTTGGGGTGGATCGATCCGGCCGAGCCGTTACAACTGGATCAGAAGCTGACCCGAGAGCAGCTGGCCGTCTTGCTTACCTCGATGGTCAAATACGATCGCTTGGCGGCGAATTTCTTCGGCAAAGACGCATTCATCAACCAGTTCAGCGATGCCAAGCAAATCACTCGCCCCGGCGAGGTCACCATAGCGGTTCGACTCGGATTGCTGCAAGGCCAGAACGGCAAATTCAACCCGCAGCGCCAAGTCACCAAAGCCGAAGCCGCTTCTATCCTGATGAGATTGGTGAAGCTCCAAGGTCATACCGATCAGCCGATTGCCTCGCAGTAAGCCCCAGGATAGAGTGTTGACTCTCCCCTTTGAGGAGGCCTTAAGCTCAAGGAGCGGACGTCAGGATGGCAATTCTAAGCCGAGACGTAACCGCCAAAGAATAAGGAGGAGATGTTCAATGCTGTACACGGTCAAAGAGGTATCGGACCTTTCGGGAGTAACGATCAAAACGCTGCATCATTACCATAAGATCGGCTTGTTGAAGCCGCGGGAAATCAGCGAGGCGGGATATCGGCTGTACGGTGACCGTGAGCTGGAGCGGCTGCAGGAGATCTTGTTCTATCGCGAATTGGAGCTACCGCTCGCGCAAATTCAAACGCTGCTGGATGAGAAGCGGAACCGCGAGGAAATCTTAAGCGAGCAACGGGAGCTGCTGCGCAGCCGACATCGGAGGCTGGAGACGATTCTGCAAACGTTGGAGAGATCGTTGGAGAGCTCCGCGGCTGGTGAAGTACTAGCGGGGAGGGAGCTGTTTGTTGGGTTTGCCGATGAGGCCGAGTGGCGTGAAGCGCTCAAGAAGCAGGAGGAGCATTTGCGCCACACCTATGGAGTGGAAGTTCCCGGAGCCGAGCCGATCAACGTCTCGGAAATGAACGAGCAAGCCCGGGAATCGATGGAGTTTACGGGGAAGCTGGCCGAGGCATTACGCTCCGGAATTTCCCACGGTGACGAGGAGGTCCGGCAGCTGATCGAAAGACATCTGAATTTTATGGAAAAAACACAGTCACCCTGCTTCTCCGGATGATTTTGTGGCGCAGGCCCGTTTTTTCCTCAGCGTTGAGTTCCATCGCACCATGCTGGAAGGACAACAAACCGGGCTGGCGTATTACTTGCTGGCGGCGGCTGAAGCTTATGCGGCTACCGCGCCGGATGCTAACGACAGTGACCAGTAATACTCATGAGCCCAATACCCCAAAGGCTCCCGCGACATGAGGTCCGGGGGCCTTTTACATTCCGCGTGCTGAATTGAGCCAGATACTTATGGTAAAATCAGGTTACTGCTGAGAAGAGTGGAGTTACGTCTAAGGTACCTTTACCAGGGAAAGGAGTTAGGTTGATGTTAAAGTGGTTTCAATATAATTGGCAAGTCCGGGACGAATGGTTTCACTGGTGTGAGAATGTCCCTGAAGAAGAGCTGCTGCGCAAGCGGGTCGGCGGTGTGGGGAGTATTTTACAGACCTTATTTCATATCGTTGATGTTGAATGGAGCTGGATCCGCACCATCGAAGGGAAACCGGATTTTCAGGAGGACTTCAAATCGTTTATGTCTTTAGAATTGGTGAAGAAGCTGTCGGATTCCTTTCATACGGAAGTCGAGGCGTTTCTTCAGACTTGGACCCCCGAGATGGACGGAATACTTGTGACCGATTCATGGGGAAGAGAGTTTACGCAAGGCGAAATCCTCCGTCATGTGATTGCCCACGAGATTCATCATATCGGTCAGCTGTCCGTGTGGTCACGGGAGTTGGGGCGGGTGCCGGTGTCACCAAATTTTATTGACCGGGGACTTCGTTAGCTTTTGATAAAAAAAAGGGTAACCTATCCATATCTCCCAAATTACGACCGAGGAGGAAACGTCTTGAGACAGAATATTCAGGTGCCCTTTGGTTATGAGCCTCCGGCCCCGAGCCGGAAAGGGACGTTAATCTTCTACGATTCCTTTGAGTTGATTTCGGACGAAGAGCTGCTGCGGGCCGCGGAAGAGGCGGAGACCCGCAAGTTTGCGAAGCTGGTCCTTTATCCGCTCCATGAAGAAACGATGAGACGGATGTCGAAAGAACCGGTGAGTCCTTTCTATCGAAGGGAGGACCGGTTGCATGCGTGGAGACGGGAGCAGAAGGGAGCAGGGCCGGCGCTCCTTGTGGAAGGCTGGGAAGGCAAGCGGAAAAAGTATACGCCCTTCGACACAGCCCTTCGTCATCTAACGGAGGCTTATCCGGCCCCCCACTTCCTGTATCTGACACCGGAGCTGGCAAACCAGTTTGCTTCCTTCTCCTCCTTTGAGGAGTGGATCGTCAAGATCCGGCTTCTGCTTGCGGCCGAGCCGAGCCATCTGCATCCGCGGCTGGAGAAGTTCAGCCATCGTTGGGATCTGGCCGGCGCACGGTTAGATTTCGCTTGAACACGTGTTGTCTATTTATTTTGCAGGAGGGAAGAGGATGAAATCGATTTGCGTATTTGCCGGCTCGCGATTTGGTGAAGACGAGCAATACCGCGTCAAGGCGGAACAGCTGGGAAAAGTCATGGCACAGCGGGGATACCGCTTAATTTATGGAGGCTCTAGGCACGGGCTGATGGGCGCCGTAGCGAATGCGATATTGGAGGCCGGCGGCGAAGCGATTGGCATCATGCCTTCCGGTTTGATTCACGGAGAAATGGCGCATCCGGGGTTGACGCAGTTTATCGAAGTCGAGGGTATGCATGCCCGGAAAGCAAAGATGAGCGAGCTGGCAGACGGGTTCATCGCTCTTCCCGGTGGATTTGGCACGTTGGAGGAGCTGTTTGAGGTGTTATGCTGGCTGCAAATCGGCATCCACCAGAAGCCGGTTGGCGTTCTTAATGTGCAGGGCTATTTCGAGCCGCTGATGGAATTGGTGAATTCCTGCATCCGGGCCGGCTTTGTCCATCCTGGGCATGAAGCCTTGATCAATCTAGCCGAGGAACCGGGCGAGCTGCTGTCGCGGATGGAGAACTTTGTACCGGTTATTGCGGAGAAGAAATGGAAGCAGGGGCGAACCCTGTGAAATATAGGCATTCAAAAAAGAGACGGAGGCGATAGAATGGACAGAATCAACACATCGCATCGGAGCAGAAGCCTCTGGATGATCACTTGCTTGCTGCTGCTCGTGATCCTCGTAGTCGGGGGATGTTCGGGGGCAGCACGCAATCCTTCGTCTTCTGTTGGAGAAGGAAACGGAGGTTCCACCTCCAACGGGACGGAAACGAACCAAGGAGAGACGTCCCCTTCAACCCCCGAAGCGCCGGAAACCTCGGAGAAACCGGCCGATCCTGCCGCCAAACTGCTGGATGAGCTCAGCACCGAGGAGAAAATCGGCCAGCTTGTTCTGGTGGGCATGGATGGAACTGAGCCAAACGACGTGACTCGCCAGCTCATCGAGGAGTATCACGTTGGGGGCTTTATTTTCTATAAAGACAACATCCAGGACACCAAGCAGGCGCTTACCTTATTTAACGGCTTGAAGACCGCCAACCAGAACAAGGCGGTACCGCTGTTTCTGAGCGTTGACGAAGAAGGCGGGCGGGTCAGCCGCATGCCTGGGGAACTCACGAAGCTGCCTGCCGCTCGCAAAATCGGCAATACCGTCAGCGAGGAATTGGCCGGGCAAATTGGCGGAATCATCGGGCAAGAGCTGGCCGGCTTCGGACTGAATCTGGACTTCGCCCCGGTGCTTGACGTCAACAGCAATCCGGATAATCCGGTGATTGGGGATCGGGCATTTGGCACGAAGCCGGAAATCGTTAGCCGCATGGGCATTGCCGTGATGAAGGGAATCCGGGAGCAAGGCGTAATTCCGGTCGTTAAGCATTTTCCGGGACATGGCGATACTTCGGTGGATTCGCATCTGGGGCTGCCG
Organism: Paenibacillus sp. MB22_1; assembly: GCF_047200555.1. Taxonomy (NCBI): domain Bacteria; kingdom Bacillati; phylum Bacillota; class Bacilli; order Caryophanales; family Paenibacillaceae; genus Paenibacillus; species Paenibacillus sp. MB22_1. Next base: position 153,882 of record NZ_JBLADV010000002.1, on the reverse strand, counting down.
GTTGTGGAGCATGATTTGGACTGGCTGCGGAAGCTGGAGCTGGTGCCCTTTAAGCAGGCGATTCAAGAGGGGGCCGACGTCGTCATGATCGCTCACCTGTTGATGCCGAAGCTGGACCCCGAGCATCCGGCTTCCTTCTCTAAGGCGGTCATTCATGACTTGCTGCGGGAGGAGCTGGGATACGAGGGGACGATCATTTCTGATGATATGACGATGGGCGCCATCGTGGAGCATTACGATATCCGTGACGCGGCCGTGCAGTTCATTCAGGCCGGCGGGAACATCGTGCTCGTGGGCCATGACGCAGAGAAGGAGAAGCAGGTGATTCAGGCGTTGCGCGATGCCGTCAACTCCGGCAAGATTTCAACGGAAACGTTGGATGAACGAGTGTATGATGTGCTGAAGCTGAAGCAGAAATATCAGCTCAGCAACGACCCTGCGCAGGGACCAAATACGAAGCAATTAAATCAGGATATCAGCGATATCCTTAAGCCTTACGGGCTTTGACCCCTGGAGCTGTCCGGGCGGTACTGGTGCTGGTAACGATCCAGATCAATTCGTCCGCCTGGCAGCACTTCAACGCCTTCCGCCTCCAGGTTCCAGGTCTGCTCTTGGAAGGCGGATTCGTCTTGCAATGCGATGTGCCCCTTCCCGTTCACAACCCGGTGCCATGGTAGTCCGTATTTGCTGCTCATGCTGTGAAGAATGCGGACCACCTGCCTCGCGGCACGGGGACTTCCTGCTGCGGCAGCGATTTGGCCGTAGGTCATCACTTTGCCTGGCGGGATGGAGGAGATGATGTCAATCGTTCGTGCGGTAAATGGCTGCATGATGAACAACTCCTTATTTTCAAGGTTGTCTATACCGTTATATACCACGCCGCAATCGTAAGTTCCAGCGCTACCTTATCCGTTCCAGCCAGGAACAGAGGAGGATCACTGCTATGGTAACGATCCGCCGGCTCCAAACGTATATAGGTTAAAGGCAAACGGGAGGGATAGGTTTGCAACGGTGGAGGATGCTGGGGTATCCGGAGAAATGGATTTTATATGCAGTTTTATTTATGTTCACGGTGATTGGGATGAAATATGCCATCAGCACGAGGTTGCCAGATGGCGGACGGCCGCCTTATCTGTTCCTGATCTGGAACGTGTTTTTGGCTTGGATTCCGCTCGGGCTGGCGGTTCTGCTCGACATGATCCACTTGATCCCATCGCGGACGGCCAAGGTTGCATTAAGCGTTCCGGTTGGGCTGTTATGGCTGTTTTTCTATCCAAATGCCGCGTATCTCATCACCGATTTGCTTCACCCGTTTAACCGTTACCCGATTGCGGCGGGCATCCGGTTCTGGGAAGAGCTTTCGTTCTGGGATCACCTCTTTACGTTGTTGTTTGCTGCGTTGCTGGGATTGGCGCTGGCGACGGTATCCCTGGCATCGGTGCATCACCTGGTGCGGCGAGCGGGAGGCGGCTTGGCAGGCTGGGCGTTTGCTGTTCTCGTGCTGCTGCTTAGCAGCTTCGGCATTTATCTCGGCCGCTTTATCCGCTGGAACAGCTGGGACTTGCTCAGGCATCCGGGATATGTGCTCCGAGAAACGGCGGATTATTTCACCGATGCCGCGAACGTGGCGCATATGGTGGGGTTTTGCAAATGGATCTTTTTGATTACCTTCTTCTGTTATGTGGTGCATTACGGGGTGGCAAGAATTTATCGCGCCTCGGAACGGATGCAAGGGGATAAGGTGTGACAGGATTTTAGAAGCGAGATCCGGGGGGATGGGACATGACGGAAATGAAAGAGCAGCTGCGGCGGCAGTTTCCAGTCCTGGAAAGTGAGCGGCTGGTGCTGCGGCGGCTGCTTCCGGAGGATGCGGAGGCGATGTTTCGCTGCATGTCCGATCCGGCGGTGCGCGCCTTTACCGAACTCAATCCGGGCAAGCTGCTATTTCCCGGCCGGCTATACCGCTATTTCGAGGAATCCTACCGTGTATTGCGGGATCTTCACTTTGCTGTGATTCGTAAAGCGGAAGGAGATTGGATTGGTTTATGCTCGCTGCAGCATTGGGACGTTGAGGGACAAACTGCGCGACTCGGCTATCTGATCTCCCCGGCGCATTGGAACCAGGGCTATGCAACGGAAGCGGCAGCGAGTGTGCTGGATTTCGCTTTTGAGACACTTGGACTCGGCTGCGTCGAAGCACGCTGCAGCCCGGACAATCCGGCATCGGAGCGCGTCCTTCGGAAATGCGGTCTGCGGGAAGCCGGAAGGCTCTCCCCGGCGGGGCGAAGAGGCCGAAGATTGGCGCTCAAACGATATATCATCGAAGGGAAGTCCTTTGAAACATAAGTGATCGTTTTTGTTACACAAATGAAATATAGCTGTGATCAAACCCTAATAGAAAGGGGGTACACTTATTACATGACCCCCTTTTGAATATATATCTCTCTTAGAACCCGAAGGACGTGATCGGGTTCTCTTTTTTTGTCTACAGAGGAACGGTGACTTTCTGTTTATTTTTGAAATAGACCCATTCCTGAAATCCGATTTCCTTCAAGCGTTGGGCGACTTCCTCCCACTCATCCCCGACCCGTGACGGCGTGTGGGCGTCGGAGCCAAAGGTGACGGAAACGCCGAAATGAAGGGCCCGCTCGAGAATGGAATCATCAGGATACCATCCGCCGCTCAGCTTGGTTTTCCCGGAGGTGTTGATTTCGATGGCCACCCCGTGCTCTGCGATCGTTTTTAAAGTATCGTCAATCGCTTGTGCGGCGGGAATGTCCGTAAATGCCGGGTAGTTGCCCTTCATCGCGTCGATGTGTCCCAAAATTTGAAACATCCCGCTGCGCGCCGATTGGCGGATCAAATCGTAATAGGCCTCTTTGCTGGCCACTTTTTCCTCTTGGCTCAGGCCCTTCCAACGATTTTTGTTGAAGATGCTGACCTCTCCAACGCTGTGAACCGATCCGATAATGTAATCAAAAGGATACTGGTTCAGCATATTCCGATAAGCGCCCAAATGTTCCGGGAAGAAATCCGATTCAATCCCCAGTAGAACATCGATTCGGCCAGCGTATTCCTGCTTTAACTTCAGCACTTCCTCAACATATCCGGCAAAAGCTTGTTTGCCCATGGCGATCCGGGGAAAAGGCTGGTCCTCATCATGGCCGAAGTATGGCGTATGATCGCTGATCCCGATTACCGATAATCCGGCAGCCAGGCCGGCTTCGATGTAATCCCGGATGTTCCCGTCCGCATGGCCGCAGCGGAAATGATGGGTGTGAAGGTCAAACTTCATGGGAGACGGCTCCTTTCTGTTGGCGTTGAGGTGTTGTGCTTATCTGCACGTGCGTATCCTGGTTTATTCAGAACTGATAAAATGGGTTTCCGGCATGCCCTTCAGGTCACCCAGAAACTGCTGCATCGCCGAGTTGATGTATCGGCTGGATTTGTAAATGACGCCCACCGGGTGAGTGACTTCAAGCTCAGGGATCGGCACAACCTTTAGCGTGCCTTGTTTCAACTCGCGTAATATCGATTGCCGTGAAATGATCGCCGCGCCCAGATTGATCTCCACCATCCGTTTGACTTCTTCACTGCTGGACAGTTCCATCACGATGTGCGGTTCGATGTCGTGTTGCCGGAAGACCTCGTCGATAAACCGGCGTCCGACCGTATCGGGAGACAGCATGATCATAGGGATGCCGCGCAGCGATTCCAGAGTGGGAGATGGGTTGCTCGCCAAGGGGTGCAGCGGCGAGACGACGAATTCGAAAGTATCATAATACAGCACCGACGAGAGAACTTGCGGGTTGTTTTCGATCAAATACCCGATGCCGATGTCGACAAGACCCTGCTCCACGTTCTGATAGATCTGGCTGGAGGGCATGGATTGAATGGTGGTTTTGATCAGCGGAAACTGGTCTTGGAAATACGATAAGATCCGCGGCAGAATTTGAATTGCGATCGACGTGGTTGTCCCTAACACGATATGTCCTTGCGGGGTATGCTCCATATCGGACAGCTTCTGCTTGAGTTCTTCAACGATGTCCAGAATGCGTTCCGCCTGCTCAAGGAAAACTTGCCCCCGGTCCGTCAGGGTAACCGGTTGGTTGCGGTCAACCAATACGGTATTAAACTCATCCTCCAGGCTTTTGATTTGAGCCGAGACTGCGGGCTGGGTTAGGTTGAGCAATTCACCAGCCTTTCGGAAGCTTTTTGTTTTGGAGATCGTAATCAGCGTCTCCAACTGACTAATATTCACCAGAAGGCCTCCTTTCTTTCCCGTTCCTTGGGAAATGCGCCGGATGCGGCGCCTTCCTCCATGATTAATTCATTATAGGGGAATTTCGTTGGCTAAATCAATGACACGCCATTCGGCTTCATTCGACAAGATCATCCTTTAGAAGTACTTTTGTCCCCGTCATTCGATTTTTAATGACTTGTGCCTAGGAATAAAGTATAATAAGTTTTAACATGAATTCGGAATGTAGCCTAGCCAAAATCTGAGAGATTCACGTTGTGACAAGGCATTTTCGTCATAAAAAGTTGCCAATTTTTTTGCAAAATAAACAGGACACTGCAAGCCTCTTGTCAAAGGTTAAACCACCACGAATAACCAACGAGAGGAAGTGTCCCTAGCAACATGGTACCACAAGCAACGAACCATGCGCCAGAACGAAAATCACGCCGCGAACGCCGAATTGAAATTCTTGCGGAGCGTCGCCGAATCAAGCAGATCATGAAGAAGTTGAGACCGGTCACATTCGACAACAACACCGTCACGGAAGCCGGGAACTTCCAGTTCCTTGCCAGGTTCAAGGAACTCATCGGTCTGGACACCCTTATCGAGAGTCACGTTCATCTGGAACAAACAGCCAACTGTGTCTACACGGCCGAAAAGCTCGTCGATCACCTGCTGGACTGCGCGCTACTCGGCCACACACGTTTTTCACATATGAATGCCCTGCAGTCGGACCCTGGTTACCAGATCGTTACCGGCATCGAGCGTTTTCCTGACGAAAGCACCTTTCGCAATTTCCTGGGCAAACTCACCTGGAGCCATCTGATTCAGCTTGTCGCGTTAAACCGGGATTTGCTGGCACATAAGGCGCGGACGGGCGAAAAGCGCCTGGTCTGGATCGACATCGACGACACGGTCATCACGCTGTTCGGGGAGCAGGAAGGCGCGACAAACGGCTACAATCCGCGTTACCACGGACGTCCCTCGTACAAGATCCGGGTTGCTTTCATCGCCGGAAGCGGCGAGCTGATCCACTTGCAACTGAATCCCGGCAACATGAACGGCATGAAGGATTTGCTCTCGTTCGTTAAAGAAGTCGAAGCGATGCTGCCGCCGGAATGGATCGTCGAAGGCATCCGGGCCGACTGCGGTTTTGCCGACGAAGCTGTCATGGCGTACGCCGAAGAACGCGGCTGGCAGTACATCTTCAAGCTCCCGAAGAAAGCGACCGTCAAGAAGGCCATCGCTTATCTGCAGCAGCATCCCGCCTTTTGGGAGACGCTGAACGAAAAGGAAGAGCACATTACGTTCGCAGACGAGGATGATCGTTGGGCTGCTGCCGACATCCCGATTCTCCTTACCAACTGGGAGAAAGCCAGGCGCTGTGTCATCTACCGGGAAGCCCACGAAACCGAGCGTACAACCGATGGCCAATTGACGATGGCTCTCACGACCTATTCCTTCCAAGCCATTGTCACCAATACCGATCTCAAGCCGCTCATGCTGCTTCGCTCGTACAACAAGCGTGCCAACATCGAGAATCGCATCGATGAATTGAAAGAAGGTTATGCGGTGGAACAAAACAGCCAACATTCCATGCTCCGCAACCTGCTGTTCAGCTGGATCAAGGCCATTGCCTACAACGTGATGGTCTGGTTCAAACAGACGCTGATGCCGGAAACCTTGCAGCGGTGCGAAGTCCAAACGATTCGCCGAGCGGTGATCCGGGTACCCGGCAATGTGGTCGGCTCCGGTCGCTACCAGCATATCCGGCTTGCGCCGAATCCGACGCTCGCTGGAATCGTCGATGCGATGCAGCAAAAGCTCAGAGCATTGGCCATAAGCTTCATTCCGACTCTACATGCGGCCTAACGGTTCGATTCATCCCTGGCCATAACGGCATTTCGACCTGTAAAAATCAGGTCTTCTTTGGGTTGTGCAAAAAAACGCAGGATCACATCAGAACGTAAGAAGACTTAAAAGCCCGGCTCCAAAAACGCATTGAAACAGGCATTCCGTAGTGCGATGGCGGGTTATCCACAGGCCTGAGTTATCCACATTCCGATTTCATGTTTAACTAAATGCCGGGTCTATTGAATCGTAAAGTTATTCTTCTAGTGAAAAGGGGCGCATCCTTTTGAAAGCAGAAGTCATAAATCCTTTTCTTGAATCCGCACGTTCGGTTATTCAACAGGTTGTTCAAGTTTCGCCTTCCACCGGGAGTATGGGGGTTAAAGAAGTAATTCCTGTGCAGGATCATATATGGATTCAAATCGGAATGACGGGCCATTTCAGCGGCATGGTGGTGTTCGGTTTGCAAGAGGCCGTGGCGCTGCGCATCGTTTCGGCGATGATGGGCGGATTCGTCCTGACGGAAATGGATGAGATGGGACAAAGCGCGATCTCCGAGCTCGGCAACATGATCAGCGGGAATGCCAGCACCATTTTGTCCAATCAGGGAATTGTTGTGGACATTACGCCTCCGCAGGTCCTTAAGATGGAGCACGCGGCAGGGATTGGGCCCCGCAAGGCGCTTTGCATCCCACTGCTGATGGACGGCATCGGCGAACTGGACATTCAAGTGATGATCTCTTAAGATTAGGTACAGCATAAAGTCATGGTTAAATCACTTTCTTGATGCGGCTTCGTGAACGGAAGATGACTTTTTGAACTACCTCTTGAAGGGAAGTTACAGGTGAGTATGTCGTTAGAGGGCAAAATCGTTGTCGTCACCGGCGCATCCAGCGGGATTGGCGCCTTGGCGGCGCAGAGGTTGTCTGAGCGCGGCGCTGTGGTCGTTCTGGCTGCCCGGAATGCGGAGAAGCTGAACCGGGTTGCGGCGAGTCTGGCCGGACCTTATCGGGTACTGGAGATGGACGTTGGCAGCGACGCTTCCGTGAAGGAAGGATTCAATCAGATTCTGAAGGAATTTGGACGGGTCGATGTCCTGTTAAACAATGCAGGTTACGGGAAGTTTGAATACCTGGATCAAATGCCGGTTTCCGAATTTGCGGAGATGATGAACGTCAATTACATCGGGATGGTTCGGTGTACGAAGGCGGCCCTTCCGTCCATGAAGGCTGCCCGTTCCGGACGGATCGTTAATGTCGCTTCGATGGCCGGCAAAATCGGCACGGCCAAGTCTGCGGCCTACACCGCGACGAAGCATGCAGTTATTGGCTTTAGCAGCGCGTTGCGCCAAGAGGTTCGGGAGTACGGCATTACGGTGTCAACGATTAATCCGGGACCGATTGATACGCCTTTTTTTGATATTGCAGATCCAAGCGGTGGTTATGTCAACAACGTGCGTTGGATGATGCTCAAGCCGGAGCGTGTGGTGAAAGCGATGGTGAAGGCGGCGGAGAAGGGCACGATGGAAATCAACTTGCCTTGGATCGCCGGTGCAGGAGCAAAGTGGTATCAGATGTTCCCGCGACTCGCGGACCGGTTAAGCTATCGAATGATGAATAAGAAATAGCCTGCCTGTGAAGGCAGGCTTTTTGCGTCGGTGTAAATTTGTTGTGACTTAGGCTTATCGCATATAATGAAAATATTGGCATAGGACATCAAGTACTTTGAAAATAAAGGATGAATAGCGAAATGACGAATATTACATTTGCCGGGCTCGGAATTGGCGAGCCGTTGACCACGGCCTTGCTGGACTACGGAATATCGGAGCCGACACCGGTTCAGGCGGAGTGTATCCCTGCGGCGTTGGAAGGGCGGGATATCCTTGCGCAGTCGCAGACGGGGACGGGGAAGACGCTGGCCTACTTGCTGCCGTTGCTGCAACGGATGACCCCTGGAGAGAAGACGTTACAGGGGTTGATATTAGCACCCACTCAGGAGCTGGCGATGCAAATTCTGCGGGAGGCGGAGAAGTACGGAGAAGCGCTGGGGATCCGAAGCCAGGCGTTAATCGGCGGCGCTGCGATCAAGCGCCAGCTGGAGAAGCTGAAGCAGCACCCCCAACTTGTCGTGGGAACGCCGGGCCGGATTCGTGAGATTTTAGCGCTCCGCAAGCTCAAGCTGCATACGCTGCGCACCGTGGTTGTGGACGAAGTGGATCAAATGTTCCAACTTGGCGGCACAGCGGACGTGGAGCACATTCTGCGCGGGACGTTGCGGGATCGCCAGCTGATGTTCCTGTCGGCGACAATTAACCCGGATATTCGGGCATTGGCAGCGAAAGAGATGAAGGAGCCGCTGGAAATCGGGATTGAACCGGAGCACCGAACGTCCAAAACGGTGGAGCATCTTTACTTCTTATCCGAAGCGCGGGATAAAATCGATATGCTGCGGCGGATCGTACGCCACTTCGAACCGGAGCGGACCATTGTATTTATCAATAATACGGATCAGATCGCTGAAGTTGAAGCGAAGATGAACTATGTAGGTCTCAGCGCTGGCGCTTTATATGGAGATGCGGACAAAACGGCGCGCAGCCTGACGCTGAAGCGATTCCGCGAAGGGAAAATCCGCGTGCTGGTGGCGAGCGATGTTGCTGCCCGTGGACTGGACATTGAGAATTTGGCCCTGGTCGTGAACCTCGATCCGCCCATTGATTCCGAGCATTACGTTCACCGAGTCGGCCGAACTGGCCGGATGGGGCGGAAGGGCCTGGCCGTTTCGATCGTGACGCCGCAAGAAGAATTCATTATGCGTAAATTCGCTCGGGAACTGGGCATTGAGATTGAGCCCAAGGCGTTATATAGCGGGAAGCTGGTGGATGCCGGCGAGGCGGGTTCCGGCAAGCGAACTCGTTCCTCCGTTCGCGGCAAGGCCGGCGCAGACGCGGCTCCTCGCCGCAAAGGCACACCGGGGAGCGCTGGCCGTACAGCAGGGGAAGGCGGTAACGGACGGACATCCCCGTCCGCACAGATTTCCGGCCGATCTGCTTCCAGTCATGGAGGATCGCGGAAGGTATCGCCCACCGCTGAGCGGAAGAAGGAGCGTCTTCAGGATCGGAAGAATAAAGGGGCTCCAAAGTGGTTGAAAAATAAGCCGCCGCGCAGTTAGGCGGATCGTGGGAGGCGTTAGGTTTGAGTGGAAGTGAACTGCCTGTATTGCAGGTCGACGAGCTGAGCGGCGGTTACAGCTTGGGAAGGCCTGTACTTCACGACATAAGCTTCGAGGTGAAGCCGGGGGAAATGGTTGGGCTGATCGGGTTAAACGGGGCCGGTAAGAGCACAACCATGAAGCATATTCTGGGACTGATGACTCCGCATCAGGGAGAAATTCGCATTTCCGGCAATACGCGGGACGATGCGCCGGAGGCCTATCAGTCGCAGCTGGCCTTCGTCCCGGAGTCGCCGCTGCTCTATGAGGAATTGACGGTACGGGAGCATTTGGAGTTTGCAGCCCGGGCCTACGGCGTCGAGCCGGCGGCTTACCGGGAGCGGGCGGACCATCTGCTGAAGCTGTTCCATATGGAAGAGAAGGCGGACAGCCTGTCGGCCCATCTCTCCAAAGGGATGAAGCAGAAGGTGATGATCATGTGTGCGTTCGTCGCCCGGCCGCCGCTGTATATTATCGATGAACCGTTTCTGGGATTGGACCCGCTGGGCATCCGGTCATTGCTTGATTTCATGTTGGAAATGAAACAAGGCGGAGCCTCGATTCTATTAAGCTCGCATATTCTGTCAACGATTGAAAATTACTGCGACCGTTTTATCGTTCTGCACCGGGGGAGAGTGCTGGCCCAAGGGACGCTGGCTGACATCGGGGAGCAGGCGCAAGCCTCGGGAGCTTCGCTGGAGCAAATTTTCTACGCCTTAGTGAAGGACGGCGAATAGCGATGGAGCTTCAAACGCTGCGAAGCCGGCGGAGAGCGGCCTTCTGGGGCAAAGTGCTCCCGTATTTGCCCTATGTCTTTCAGAGCGGCCTCGCCGTCTTGCTGCTCCTGCTTATTATTGCGTTTTCGGCCTGGTATACGGCGTTTCTGCAAAACATTCCGCCCGGTTTGCCGATTCGCTGGATTTTGCTGCTGTTATGGGGTCCGCTGACCGTATATGCCGGATTTCGAACCTATGCGCAGCCGGCTGACGTAATTTTCTTACTGCCGCAGGAGACGCAAATGAAGGCCTACCTAGCCCCGGCTTTTCGGAACGGACTGATTTATAAGCTGGTTGGACTCTATATTGTGGTGTTGCTGGCTTGGCCGTTGTATCAGCGCAGCGGAGAGGGCGGGGTTATTCAGCCCCTATGGCTGATGCTGGTCGTCCTGCTGTTGCTCAAGGCGTTAAGTGCCTACGGAGCTTGGCAGGAGCTCAGAATTACGACGTCCCGGGCCAGAGCCGGGTACCGCTTGCTGCGCTGGTGCTTTGTGCTGCTGATGACGGCGGCTTGGATCTGGCAGCCAGCCTGGAAAAGCACCTTGTTCACGGTGCTCGTCAGCCTCAATTACGGCCTGATCTTGCGGTTTCCGATGAAATACAGGGTCCCTTGGGACAACCTGATCACCGCTGAACGTACGGCGGCGGCCCGGGTGCAGATAATTCTCAGCTGGTTCGTGGACGTGCCGTCGGAAGGACAGAAGGTGATCCGCCGCCGCTGGTTGTCCGGCATCGGCAACCGGATTCCGTGGCAGCCGGCCGAGGCCTACCGTTATTTGCTGGTCAAGACGTTTGTCCGCAGCGAGCTGTTGGGCATCCTGCTTCGCCTAACACTGCTGGGCATGGTGCTGACGGGATGGAACGACAAATCCTGGCTCGGACCGGCGATTCACTTGCTGTTTGTGTTCCTGTCGGGCATGCAGCTAGCCGCCTTACGCCAAACCCATCGGGACTCACCGGCAGCCTCCTTCTATCCATTGCCTGCCGGCGCACGGAAGACGGCGACGCTTCGATTAAGCTCCCGATTGCTGTTCGCGATCACGGTATTGCTATGGCTGCCGATGGCCGTCATACCGGGCGGCGATGCCCTTTTGACGTTTGGTTCCTTGGCCGCAGGCTTGCTGCTGGCGATAGGCATGCGTTCTTCCTGGAAGCGCAGATGGCGCGAGGAGGACGAAGACGAGGAATAGCAAAAACGGACCGTTCCCGGGTGGGAGACGGTCCGTTTTTGCTTGGAAACTTTTTATTCAGCAGATTAATACAGGATGGAACGGCTAACGATAACCAACAGGATAAAGAGAACCAGGATCACACCCGTGCTCGTGAACAGGCCGCCGTGACCGCCGTAGCCGCCTCCGTAGCCGCCTCTTGCTTCTTCAATTCCACTCATCTTCATTCCCCTTTCCCATTTAGGTGTATTGTGATAGTACACCGTATTGTATGAGAAGAGGGGCTGGCGCGCGTGGGCCAATGTGCCGTTCTCCGACGGACCCGCCGCCTATTTGCCCTGCAAGTCTTGGACCCCTTGATAGATCAGATCAAACAGTTCCTCCAGATGCTCCTCCGCGATACAGGAGAAGGCGATCCGCAGGTCGGTGTCGCCCAGCGCGATCGTGCCGATACCGTACTGGTGGATCAGATGCTGGCGCAGCGCTTCCGCCGCAACCGTCTTGAGCTTCAGGCACATGAAATAGCCGGAATTAAACGGATAGTATTCCCAAACGTCCCCATACTTGCCGCTGTCGAGCAAGGCTTTGACTTTATTGGCCCGGCCTTTCATAATCCGGAATTTCTCTTCCTTCTGGGCGGTAAATTCCGGAGATTTCAGGGCATGAAGCACAAACGTCTGCGAAGGATGGGCACCGCTCGAAATCGTGGCGCGGATGATCCCCAACGTCTTCTGTTCCAATGCGGTCAGCACCGCTTGGTCTTCGGCGGCGTAAGTAATAAATCCGACGCGGAAGCCCCAGACGTATTCTTCTTTCGTTGCGCCGTCCACTTTGATCGGCAAAATGCGCGGATGCAGTCCTGCCAGCTTGCCAAACAATGATTCATGAAGGGAATCTTCGAAAAACAACCCAAAATAAGCGTCGTCGGTCACGACGACCACATTAATTCCTTCTTCGGCCGCTGCCTGGATGGCAGCTACGATCTCTCCGCCTTCCTTGGCGCCCGGCGTATATCCGGTTGGATTGTTCGGGAAGTTCAAGATAACGATCGCTTTGCCTTTGTCCTTCTGAGCTAGCAGCGCTTCACGCAATCCGGCGCTGTTGAAGGTCATGTCTTCGGTGAACAGCGGGAAATTCACGATGTCGGCGTGACGGCGAATGCCGAAGGTAAGCTCGTAGTTCTCCCAGTTTTTGTCCGGATAAATGACAACATCGCCTTCATCAACGAACAGGTCGGCGACGATGCTGAGCCCGTGGGTCAGGGCGTTGGTAACAATCGGTTGGCCGAAGCTCTTGCCTTCGAGCGACGGGTTCTCCTGGATCATTTTGTCACGCCATACGCTGCGCAGCTCAGGTTTGCCTGCTGGCGGGGCATAAGGGTACAAATCCTGCGGTTTATAGGCGGACAACGTGTCCTGAATCGCTGCCAGATGCATCGGGATGCCGTTTTCGGTAGCGATGCCGATCGTAGCGTTATATTTCTTAGCGTGGGCTGAAGCTTCGGCAGATTGGCTTAAAATGCCTTCCTTCGGGAAGTAAATTTCCTTGCCCAGCGTGGACAGCATGTCATACACGTGCCGGTTGCCGGATTTGACGCTCTCGTTTAACTGCTCCGCGAGTGGGTTCATCACATTCATCCTTCCAAATCGGTTTGATATTTTAGGACAGTAACGTCTTAAACTGCCTAACATTATATCATTTCGACTCGGGCACGTCACGGTGAAATCACAACGGATTTGGCTTATTTTTCTTAGTGGGCCGGGCAGGCCAGCTTGGGATCGGTAAAACACGACGGAATGATCGCATACTCCTTGGCTACCGTGAAGCAGACCTGCGGATCCCGAGTGATCTGCTTCATTTTCTCTCCGGCCAGACTTCCGTGAAAATAGAAATGCTCGCCATCATAAACGAAGTTGAGCGGCGTGACCCGGCTCCAGCCGTCCTCGCCTACCGTACCGAGAAAACCGAAGCTCATCTCCTGCAAAAACTCGCGAATTTCCGCCTCTTCTGTGATGCTAAATTCTTTTCTGCGCATGGATGGTTCCCCCTCCGATTGTTTGACATTCAGCTTACGCCGGAAATTGACAAGAAAAAAGAACCAATTTACATTTGAGGGTGTATTTCGAATGAAAGCGGCCTGGGGGGATATTTAAACCCGTGCGCTTTAAAGGTATAATAAAGGTGATAAACTTGTCCTCGTTATTAAAATAGGAGGGCAGGATACTGTACGGATCAGGCAAAATGATGCGTTTGTAGTTTTTTTATGGGGGGGAAGGACATGCTTCACGTTTCACCATCATCATTTGAATTGAAGCCGGCATTCGCCAAAATCGTATGCGAACCCGGTTGGAAATGGCACAAGCGGGAGAAGCCGTTGCAGAATTATGATCTCTTCTATGTGTGGAGCGGTGAAGGTACGGTTGTCCTGAACGACCAACCCATTCCGGTCAGTAAAGGCAGCTGCTTCCTGTTCCGAAAAGGGGATCACACCAGTGCCACGCACAACCCGCAGAAACCGCTGGTGCTGACGTACATTCATTTCGACGTCCATGAGCCCGTGACGGAAGTGCCGGGTCCCTACCGCGTACTGGAGGATACGCTGGATTTCGAATATATGTTGTCTCGTTACGTCCGTTTATTCTTGATGAAAGCCTATGCCGCCGAGGAGGAGGCCCAGCTGATTCTCAAGCAGCTGTTGATCCATTTGCTGCGGGAGGAGCGGCAAGTGCCGGTGGAGAAGAAGGTCAGCAACCAACTGCATGAAGTGATTCATGAAGTGGCGAATTATGTGCTGCAACATCCCGGACTTCCCCACAAAGTGCAGGATTTGGCTGCCCGGGCGGGCTTATCCCCGCGCTATTTCTCGATTAAATTCAAGGAAATTATCGGGATGTCCGTGCAGTCTTACATCATCAAGTCAAGGATCGACCGGGCGCAGCATTTGCTCCTGCATGCCGGCATGAATGTGACCGAGGTTGCGGATGCGCTGGGGTATCGGGATATCTTCTTCTTCAGTCGCCAGTTCAAACAATATACGGGAAAAAGCCCGTCCGAAATCCGCTAAGCAGGCTACTCTAATCTAACCCAACCCACCCTAAAGTTAAATAAGCTTCATTTATCGACCGCCGGGCTTCATGCTCGGCGGTTTTTCCGCTTGCCCTGCGAACCGTCTCCTTGACCAAAGTCTAGGGAGCAAACCGGTCCCGCGCCTGTGGTGGTTCACGGGAACCTTGATATAAGCTCAGGATAGATGGAAATAGAAGGAGGACGAAAATGCGAAAGAAACGTACATCCCAAATCGCATGGCTGGCGGCATCGGCCGTACTTCTGGCCCTGGCTTCAGGTTGCGGTCCGGCGGAAAATGAAACGCTGCAGCAGCAATGGGGGCAGACCTTGGGGAATACCGTTGATTCGATAAGCCAATCGATCAGCGAGACCGCGGCATCCGTGCAGCAGTCGGTGGCGCTGGCCGCAGACGAGTGGAAGGACGATTTGACGTTCACGGGACGCTCGTATGACCTTTCGACAAGCGAAGCCATCGGCAACGCCAGCAAGCTGCAGCTGGAGAATGCCGTAGGGCGTCTTGAGTTGAAGGAAGGCACGTCCGATCAGTTCGTGGTGAAAGCGACCATCCAGGCCGCGGATCTGCCGGCACGTAAGGAGAAGCTGGATACGTTGTTTGAACAGAGCGAGGTGACCGTCACCTCTCAGGGCAATACGGCTCAGGTGCGCGTGCACGCCAAAGGCGCGCCGGACCAAAATTTATGGGATTGGGCGCAGAAGGAGCTGCATTTTACCGAATTCCGCATCGATTATGTCGTTGAGGTCCCTGCCGGGATTCAGGAGTTTGAAGTCACGAACCATGTCGGGGAGATCGCGGCGAGCGGGCTTACGGGAACCTACCGGCTGAAGGGAGAGGTCGGGTCGATTCGGGTCGAGGATGCCCGTCTGTCCGGGGATTCATCGATCCGTACAGCCACCGGCAGCATCAATCTAGATATTCTCACGCTGGATACGGGCGGTCAGCTTCAAGCCATCACCGATGTTGGCAGCATCACGGCAACGCTTGATCCGTCGTTAGACTGCGATCTCGAAACGTCCAGCGAACTGGGCGAAGTCATTGGAGCCGCGAAGGGACGAAGCGAGCGAGGCGGCGGAGGGCCGTTGGTCGCGCTGGAGACTTCCATCGGCAGCATTACGGTGCAATAAAGGGGAAGAGCCGGCCGAAGCCGGCGGGCGATGATCACTGAATTAGCTTGGTTTTGCGGAGTTAAACCGGCCCAGCGCTTCGCCCATCCGTACCTTCTGTCCGGGCGCAAGTTCAGGCAATGGGGTGAAGGTGCCGTTCTGGGTGAGCAGAACGACGGTGGATCCAAACTCGAAATAAGCCAGGTCGTCGCCTTGCTCCCAGGATTTTACCGAAGGGTCGGTGTACTGGATGCTGCTCACGTTCATCGCGCCGACCTTCACGAGGGCGATTTCCCCATAGTCGTGGGAAATGTAAGTGATCAAGCGTTCGTTTCGGCACAACACCTTCTTCATATGGCGCATGCCAAAATCGTTCACCGGGTAGACCCGGCCTTTGATGTGCTCGCATTCCAGCTTCTTGCCCGTCACGGGTGCGTGAATCCGGTGATAATCGGTAGGACTCAGATAAAGAACAAAGGCGTAACCGTGTTTGTACAATTCTACACGAGGGGAGCCGTCCAGCAGCGCTTCCAAGGAATAATCCTGTCCTTTGACGTTCAAGATCGTGCCGGATTGCACCTCGCCCATAAACGTAATCAGCGCGTCCACTGGACTGATCATCACTCCCGGCTCCGCGTGCAGCGGGCGCATGCCCGGCTTTAATTTGCGGGTGAAGAACTCGTTTAACGTGCGATATTCCCGAAGCTCCTTCTCCGCTTCATGCAGCGGAATGCCATACGATTTTGCGAAAAAAGGGATCATTGCTCGGCTAACCCCCGAATGGGAGAACTTGCCCATCAACCGGGATAACCATTTCCGGGAGGAGAGCTCTGTCATCCATTTCATCCATGTCGCGGCCAAATCGCATCCTCCTAGTCTGTCCAGTAATGCTGCATTGGTATTGATGAATTCGTTGCCACTTCCGCTTATCTTGACACAGAATCAGGCCGAAATCAATACAGGACGGGTAACTCCTAGTTTACAGATTTGTACAAATTTAGGCTTGATGCCTGGGCGGAGTTGGTGTATGTTTATATCAATCGCATAGGGATACGGGGGCTTGAGCGAATCAGGCTGAGATAGCGGCATATTGCGCCGCGGACCGTTAATCTGATCTGGATAATGCCAGCGTAGAGAATCGATCGTCCGGGACTTTTTGTGCCTACGTGCGCCCCCGTGACCTGACCGCCGTCTGAGCTTATTCAGGCGGTTTTTTTTACGATGCGAGGATTTAAACCAAATGATCAAGAGGAGAGATGAAGATGTCGGAGGTTGTTCAAAAAAGAACGGGGCGTGGCCTCAAGCTAAGCGATGTGCTGGTGACGGTGTTGGTTTCGTTGGTGCTGGGCGTGGTGTATCACTTCTGGAGCTCGGTGTACAATTTGTTCTCCCCCCTGTTCTTCCAGGCCGATGAACTGGTGTACGGAATGTGGTTCCTGGCTGCAACGCTGGTGTTCTTGCTGATCCGCAAACCGGGGGTGGCGTTGATCGCGGAGGTCGCTGCGGCCCATGTGGAAATTTTGTTCGGCAGCGAATGGGGAGTTCAGCTGATTCTTTACAGCGTGCTGCAAGGCTTAGGGGCGGAGCTGGTGTTCGCTGCGTTCCGGTATCGGAAATTTTCCGGCTCCGTTGCTGCATTAGCCGGGATCGGAGCTGCCGTGGGTTCGGTTATCCCGGATTTCTTCTACGGATATGTGCAGGATTACGAGCCATGGCTCTTGACCGCCAAATATGCGATGCGGGCCGTCAGCTCGGCGCTGATCTGCGGGTACTTCGCTTATGCCGTCGTGAAGGCCGTAGAGGCGACAGGGGTTACGACGCTGCTGCGACCGGTTGATCCGAAAGACTATGCGGCGTTGAATGACTGATGCGGAAGGAAACGACGGCAGCTGAGGTCCGGGAGCTGCGGCTCAAGTTCCCGGGTGAAGACCGGTTTGTGTTTAAGGATTTGGATTTCTCGGTGCGGCGCGGGGAGCATGTGCTGCTGCTGGGTCCCAGCGGATGCGGCAAATCGACGCTGCTCCAGGTGCTGAGCGGCATCATTCCAGACTTGGTAGAGATTCCGATGCGCACGTCCGCGCAGCAGCTTCCCTCGTCGTGGCGCTTTCTGTTCCAGGATCCGGATACGCAGTTTTGTATGCCTTATGTGGATGAGGAGTTGGCTTTTGCCTTAGAAAATTTAGGCGTGCCGAAGCAGGATATGCCCGCGCGGATGCAGGCCGCATTGGCCAAGGTGGGCCTGGACCTGCCTGAGATCCATGTGCCGATCGATTCGCTGTCCCAAGGGATGAAGCAACGGTTGGCGCTCGCATCGGTGCTGCTTGGCGATCCGGAGGTGCTGCTGCTGGATGAGCCTTCGGCTTTGCTGGACCCGCAGGGCCGCGAGCAAATCTGGCAAGCGATCGCCAAGGTGGCCGAGGATCGCACCTTGATTATCGTGGAGCACCGGATCGAGGAGTTGACGGCACTGGGTCTCGTTGACCGCGTCGTGTTGTTTGGACCGGACGGGCAGGTGCTGGGCGAGGGGGCACCGGACGTAGTGTTTGACACGTACCGTTCCGAGCTCATTGAGTTTGGGATCTGGTATCCCGGCGTCTGGGAGGCGTATTTTGCCACCGAAGCCGGCCGTCGATTGCTAGAGCCGGTGAAGGATGAACGGCGATTGGATGGACTTGCCGCCGTGGAACTGACCGATTTTTGCGGGTTCCGGCAAGGGCGGCCGGTGATTGAAGTCGGGCAAGCCGCCGTGTATCCCGGGGATTGGATTGCGATCACAGGACCTAACGGTGCTGGGAAAAGCTCGCTGTTGCTCAGCCTGATCGGCTTGTTGCCATCAGAGGGAGCATTCGTGCTGCAGGGAAAGCGGATCGAGACAGGGAAGCTCAGCCGCCGTGCCCGCAGACGAATGCTGGAGTCGACCGCTCGTGAGATCGGATTTGTGTTCCAGAATCCGGAGTTTCAGTTTGTCGCCGATCGGGTGGTGGACGAAGTCGCCTTCTCGCTGAGGGAGGACGGACTTGGCGACGATGCGCTGAACCGTCGGGTGACGGCGTATCTGGAGCAGTTTGGTCTAACCGGCTTGGAGATGCGGCATCCTTACCAGTTGTCGCTGGGCCAGAAGCGGCGTCTTAGCGTGGCTGCGGCTGCGGTGCGCGAGCAACGGCTGCTGTTGCTAGATGAGCCGACCTTCGGCCAGGATGCGGCGAACACGTTCGCCATCCTGCAGCTATGCGAGGCGTTGCGCCGGCGCGGGACGGCGATTCTTATGGTTACCCATGAAGAGCGGATTGCGGAGCAGGTGGCCACCCAGCATTGGGAGGTGCGGGACGGACGGCTAACGTCGCAGCGGTTGACCCGGCGGGTGGATCGATCTCCGGCAGGTGCCGGTGAGTCACCTGGATCAAATGGATCGGCCGGACGGGGAGCGGATACCACCTCCGCGAAAATCAAACAACACGGGAGTTTCGGTCCAGAGGCGGTGATATCAAGATGAGGCGTTTTCTGACCCCGAAGCGGCGGACTTGGCTGCACCAGGCGAATCCGGCCGCCAAGCTGGCGTTGATGATCCTGCTGTTTCTGCTGACGTTATTTACGCACCGGCTCGATTTTATTTTTTATCAGGCGATCTTGTTTACGTTCCTGCTGTTCCTGCTCAGTGGTTATGAGCCTTGGAAAGTCGCCTTGCTTCTGTTCCCCTTTGCACTGATTTTTGCCTCCTCAGCGGCGACGATGATTCTGTTTGGCAAAGGGACGGAAATTTGGTGGTCGTGGGGATTGTTCCGCATCTCCGAAGAAAGCTTTTACCGGGGGATTCATATCGGGTTTAAAGCGGTGGCCTTTGCCGCCGAAGGGCTGTTGTTCGTGTTGACGACTCCTTCGGTCGCCTTGTTTTACGCGCTGATGCAGCAGGCGAAGCTGCCGCCAAAATACGCCTACAGCTTTATGGCCTCGGTCCGGCTACTTCCCATGGTCTGGGAGGAGCTGCTTGTCCGACGCAATGCGCTGCTGATCCGCGGCGTTCGCCGTCCGCGCGGACTGCCCGGCCTTGTCGCGCATGCGAAGCTGTATGCTGTGCCGCTGCTATCCCAGAGCATCCGGCGGGCCCATCGCGTTGCTGTCGCCATGGAAGCGAAAGCGTTCGACGGGAATCGGCCGCGCACGTATTATTACCCGACTTCCTATTCCCGGTACGATGTGCTGACATTGCTGCTCATCGCCTTGTTTGCGGCTGCAGCTTACTTGCTGGCGGTCTTGTACCCGCCATTTCACATTGCGGATGTCCGTTATCATTAAATCTATGAAACGAAAGGGCATGATTCCTTCCGGAGGCGGTTTGCAGCCTGCTCTGTGGAGAGGAATCTGCCCTTTTTTTGGGCTTTGGTCATTTGGCTAGGCCCGGTCCGATTGGTCTAACAAATAACGGGCGTAAGCCATCGGCTGACGATACGAATCCTTCCAAGCATCCAGCAATCCGGCTTTTCGAAAGCCGTAACGCTGGTCACGCCCATTGCATTCGATAAAGTAAGGCTTCCCGCTTGCGGTTAAGCCAATGTCCAGCCCCAGGTCGGCGAGATGCGGGAGACGGTTGCCCAGATAGCGGGAGATGGTCAGGGCAAGCTCATTGACGTGAGCAAGGGCCGCCGGGACGATCCGCTCCGGGAGCGCTTTGGCCAGCAGCTCCTCAGCGGGAAGGGCTTCGCCGCCTCTGGCGAGGTTACACACAAAGCTGCCTGCAGCAGCGACTTTGGCGAAGCGCCCGGTCACGCTCCAATCGCCTCCGCCGCCCCGCTGGACGGTGATCCGCAGATCGATGGGGCGCTGCTCGTATTCCGCCAGCGGAATACGCTCTTGCACGAGATACGGCGTACGCCGTAGCATGCGCCGGGCCCAGGGCGGCAGTTGTCCCCGGTGCAGTTGAACCGTCCTCCATTGCTGCTTGCCTAGTGGCGAAGCATAAGTGAGTTCCCACCCTGACGACGGCATATATCGCAATCGCATTACGCCATGGCCAACGGAGCCGCGGATCGGCTTTAGGATGAGGTCACTATGGCGGGACATCATTTTCCGCAAGTTGCCGGAGTTTAACGGCATCGCCGCCGGAAGGTACGGCCGCAAGTGAGGAGCGCCCCAAAGCAAGCGGTGGATGAAGTCTTTTCCATAACGGTTGGTCGTATTAAAGATCGTGATGCCCTGGGTATTCAGGGATTGGAGTCTTTTTCGAGCTGCGAGTCTGGGGTATAACGCTCGGTTATGGATCACCGCAGGCAAGGGCAGCTGTTGCTCTACGTATTCGATGCCATTATAAACATACGCGACACATCTGGCCCCTGCCGGATCGATGCCAGCAAGACGCAAGAAAACGGGGGTTAATCCATATTCCCGCGCCGCTTCTTCATACCCTGTGATCCACTCTTGGCCAGTTCTGCGCGTGGGGATCCCTCGGTACATGCTGGAATTCAGCAGGATTCCGATAGTGTCCTGACTCAAGTGGGTTTCCTCCTTCCCGTGCGTCTTCCTTCAGTGTATGTTGTCCCGGTTCATTAGCGTGGACGACTGTGCTGCGACAGCCGCCTGTTTTCGGGCGAACTGCGGATGGATCGTCGCCTTTGGCAAATTAGGCTCATCTTCCAAGAAGGTGTCACAATTGCCGGGAGGTTTTCGTATATTTAGGATATCGAATGCAAGCGAAACGGTAAGGAGGGGGACTTCACATGGATCGGGAAAAAGTCGCGGTGATCGCGCCTGACGCCCTTGCGGCTGCATCAGGAAAACACCGTCCAGTGAAGAGGGTGCTGGAACGAATGCTCCCTCATGCGGCAGAGCAGCTGCACATTCGCCTCTTTGGCGTTGCTGACGGGCATTTACCGGCACAAGGCTGGATGGGGGGCGTCCCTTTTTATTGCTTGCCCGGAGGACGTCTCTACCTGGAGTCACTGCTGCGGCACTTGCGCAAGTGGCGGCCGGATACGGTGGACGTTCATGGCCGACCGCTGCTGGCCTGTCAGCTTAAAGCTCGGCTTCCACTCTCCCGCGTACTGTTGACGTTGCCCTCTGCCCGGATCTTTTCTCCTCCCTGCCATCCCAAGGCATGTCCGACGCAAATTCTGGAAAGCGTGGACGGCCTGATCGTCGGAAGTGAACGGACTAAAGCCGAGTTGCTGGCGCAGTTCCCCTCCTTGGTCACTCCGGTATGGGTGCATTTGCCGGGGGCGAGCTTAGAGGAGCAGGCGGTGCTGCGTTGGACGCCAGATGGGGAACAGCAGCGTCAGCAGCGGCTGATGGAGCTGGGATGGACGAACCGCAAAATCGTTCTGCTGGCCGGCAGTTGGCCGCCGCTTAGGGATGAGGGGCACATTGTCTCGGCTCTTACGGAAGTGCTGGATCGCGTACCGGAGGCGATGTTGGTGTTCCTTGCCGCCGACTCCCCCGGATCCGGGTCTTCCCGTGAATTGCTTGAACGACCGAAGCAGCATGGGCTTGCCGCCTACGCTCCGGAACGGATTGCCTGCCTGCCGGCCGGGTCGCCCTATTCCATCTCGGACAGGTACCTCTTGGCGGATTGCCTGGTGCTGTTACCGGGCGATGAGCCGGCGTCGATGTTAACGCGCATCGAAGCGATGGCCGCCGGCTTGCCCATGCTGGACGCCAGCGACGCCCCGGTGCTCGAATTTGCGGTAGATGGTCTGCTCGCCGAAGGGGCGGGGGACAGCTTGGCAGATCGGATCGTACTGCTGCTGGAGGAAGAGGAGTTTCGTCAAGTCATCGGCCGGGCCAGCCGAGAAATCGTTCGTCGTCATTACCGCTGGGAGCACGCCGCAGACCGTTGGGTAAGTCTCGTTCGCGCTAGAGGGATTCAGACGAACGCAGGCCGCCGCAGCGCCAAAAACTGACGATGTCTGGATATCCATAGCTAATCTTAGGAAAACGCCGAAAGGCGTTTTTTTCTTTTGGCTCACAGCAGGGCCTGTGCCGCATTCGTCAGGACAACTGTACGTTTGCCGTTACCAGCCCCCCGGCCAGACATACACTGAGGTATATGCTCCGGTATTATTATGTTTTTGGGAGGAAATTGATGTGGTCAAAAAACGCAAGCCGCCGCGCATCCGACTGAACCGCAAACCGATTCAGCGCAAAAAAGTGCTGCCGCGTTTGGTCAATCATCCCGATCCCATCGTATCCATCATCATTCCGGCGATGAATGAAAGGGCGACGATCGCCAGCGTTCTGCGCGAAGCCAGCCGGGTGCATCCGCGCAGCGAAACGATCGTCGTTGTTAACGGCTCAACCGACGGGACCGCTGAGCTGGCTGAAGCCTGCGGCGCTCACGTCATCCACGTACCGGAGCCGCTGGGACATGATGTGGGCCGGCGCGTTGGGGCGGAGGCGGCCCGCGGTCAAGTGCTGCTGTTCATCGACGCTGACATGGTGATTCCAGCCCGGGAGCTTCGGCCTTTTGTCAACGCGGTGCTGACGGGTGTCGATGTGGCGCTGAACGGCTACTCCGGCCCGGCGCGAGGGAAGGTGGCTCATCCGGTCGTTCTGGCGAAACACGTCCTGAACGGTGTGCTGCAGCGCCCTGACCTGCGTGGAGCTTCCTTAACGGCGGTCCCGCATGCGATGAACCGAACAGCGGTGGACACCGTCGGCTTGGATACGCTGGAGGTTCCGCCGCTCGCCTTAGCTAGAGCGATCCGGCTGGGGTTAAACGTCCAGCCGGTGCATACCGTTCCCGTCGGCAAGCTGAATCCTGCCCGGGGACGAATATGGAACAAGGGAAGTCGCGTCGATCCGCTGACCGCATTGGTGGCAGGGGATCATCTGGAGGCCATCCATTGGCTGCTCCGCCAGCTGGGACCGCGCGGCGGATACAGCGATCTGGGCCGGCAGCGCGGTAAGGTGAGGTGAACCATTGATGGTCATGGTAACTAGGCAAACGATGAAGCATCGTCGGAAACGAAGAAGCGGATCGCTGACCCGCTTGCGCGGAGCAGCAAGCCGTAGAACGAGCGGCTTCATCCGCAAAGGCCGCCGTTTGGCCCGTCCGTCGACGGGGAAAAGATATGCCAGCGCCCCGCTCCAACGCCTCAAAGCCAAAGCTTGGGCCGCAGGAGTCCGTGCGGTGGCAGCACAGGATGGGGCGGAGAAGGGTTCGCCTCATATGCAGGATTGTTTTCAAGCGTGGGCGCAGGCGGAGCGGGTGGACCAACTGCCTTTCACGGCTTTGCTGACGGCCTCCTTGGCGTATCGCCGCGGTTATGCCCATGCGGCCGGGCTTAGTAGGCCGTGGATTCCGCTGCCGCTGAAGGGCTGTGCCTCGGCCATCGTGACGGCGAGTAATGAGGAGAAGACGTTGCCGGCGGTTTTGGCGGAGCTCCGCAAGTTGCCTCTGCATGAGATCATTGTCGTCCTGAATGGCTGCGATGATGCAAGCTTTGCCGTCGTGGATCGGGATCCGCGTATCACGCGGCTGAGCTTCCCCGAGCGGTTAGGGCATGACGTAGGCCGGGCGATTGGGGCAGCGGTAGCCACCGGAGATATTTTGCTGTTCACGGACGGGGATATGTGTGTTGCCGCAGAGGATCTGGCTGCTTTTTTGATCGCGATCGACCGGGGGGAGGATTTGGCTCTCAACGATTTGACGCCGCATCTGCCGCCGTTCTCCCAGCAGGATGAGGTGACGCGCTGCAAGGCATTCCTGAATCTGGCGCTGGGACATCCGGAGTTGAAGGCGAACTCGTTAACTGCGGTGCCAAACGCTTTGTCCCGCCGCGCTGTGCGGACGGTGGGCATCACTGCGCTGGTCGTTCCTCCGAAAGCCCAGGCGCTGGCGTTGGTTCGTGGACTGAAGGCAGTAGCGCCGATTTCCGTGGACGTTATCCGCAAGAACCGTCTCCGCACCAGCAACAGCGGGGCAGGCAATGCGGTCGCGCAGATGATCGTTGGCGACCATCTCGAGGCGCTTGGCGAGGTTATGAAAACGGAAGGTGTCCGGTTGCGATTTTCCACACTGGGCCGGAGCGAATTGGCGAAAGTGAGGAATGCCCGATGACGGCTGGAGTAACGAGTATCATCATTCCGACCTATAACGGGCTGCACTTGCTTGCCCCTTGCGTGGCGGCGATCCGCCAGTATACGGAGACTCCCTATGAGATCATTGTGGTGGACAACGGCTCCGAGGACGACACGGCATCGTTCTGTCTGAGCGAGCGCCTGATCCTGGTGGCGCTGCCGCGCAATGAAGGATTTCCGGTCGCCGTGAACCGAGGATTGTCCGTCGCTTCGGGCGATCACCTCCTCGTTCTTAATAATGATGTCCTCGTCTCCCCGCGATGGCTCTCGAATCTGCTGCTGGCGCTGCACAGCGCCGCTGATGTCGGCCTCGTCGGCCCGGTGACCAATTATGCCAGCGGACGGCAGCAGGTGGCGATCAACTGGGCGGAAGGTGAGGATTTCGCCCAAATCGCCGAGCGCCATAACCATTCGGATCCGATGAAATGGCAGGAAGTCCAACGGCTGATCGGCATGTGCCTGCTCTTTAAGCGGGAGGTACTGGAGCGGGCAGGAGGATTCGATGAACGGTTTTCGCCCGGCCATTATGAAGATGACGACTACTGCTACCGCGCTCGGCAGCTAGGTTACCGTCTGCTCATTTGCGGCGATACGCTGGTGTACCATGAAGGCAGCGCCAGCTTTAAAACCCGCCATCCGGAAGGGTGGAACGAGCTTATAGAACGGAACCGTATGCGGTTTATCGAAAAATGGGGCGTAGATCCTTGGCAATTTATTTAATGGGAGCCCCAAATTTTTAAGGTAAGGGAGGAGCGTTCATGAAAGGTGTGATTTTGGCGGGGGGCACCGGCACGCGTCTATACCCGCTGACCCGATTGATCAACAAGCATCTGCTTCCGGTCGGGAATTATCCGATGGTCTGTTACGGCATAGAACGGCTGCGTCAAGCTGGAATCACCGACATCCTCATCGTGATCGGTAAACAATCTGCAGGGTTGTACGCGGACTTCCTTGGCAGCGGGGAGAACTTTGGGGTTAACCTGACGTATCGTATCCAGGAAACGGCCGGTGGAATCGCAGAAGCCTTGGAGCTGGCGGAAGGGTTTATCCCACCGGCCAGTAAATTCGTTGTGCTGTTGGGTGACAACCTGTTCTTGGACGATTTAACACCATACGTGGAGCGATTTAAGCAGCAGCCTTTGGGCAGCGCACGGGTAATGCTGAAGCCGGTGGATGATCCACGGCGCTACGGCGTGCCGGTGTTTGCTGAAGACGCCCCGGAACATATTGCTTATATCGAAGAAAAACCGAAGAAACCGAAATCGAAGTATTCGGTCACTGGGATTTACATGTACGATGACAGCGTGTTTGGCATGATCCGCAGCATCGAACGTTCCGCTCGCGGCGAACTGGAGATTACAGACGTGAATAACCTTTACGCGCGGGAAGGCAAGCTCGAGTTCGACGTACTCCAGTTGTGGTGGGGAGATGCCGGCACATTTGAGTCGCTTCAGGAAGCCGCAATTCATATGAAAGGCGTACTTCCCTAAGCGATAGGGAAGCCGGAAAGGAGGCACGGGATGGCTACACGCGACAATGCGGCGGTCACCAGCCGCAAAACATTCGGCCGGCGGGGCACCGGCAGCGCAGCTGCGGCCGCAACGGTCCGCCGGTCTGCCGGCCGGTGGAAGAACGGCCGCGCTAACCGGACCGTCGCCGGCAAGGCCGCGTTGCGCCGGCGTCACGGCAGCCGCCGGCGCCGCAGCGGGCGCCTCGGGCGCTTCGGGCGTCGCGGAGCTCGCGCGGCGGCTTGGCGGCGGTACCGGCAGGCGGCGGGCTATGCCGGCGGTGTGATCGGTACCGGCGCCATGGCCGGTACCGACGGCGCGGGCAGTGCCGGCGCTGCAAGCCGCATTAGCGGCCCGGGGGGTCGCCAAGACCGGGCCGCTAAGGCCCTTTCGCCTGGCCCGGCCGCAATTCCGCCGCCGCTATTGCCCGCACCCGGGCCGGCCTCGCTGGGCGCTTCCGGAGCCGCCTGGTCTGCGGCGGAAGCGGAGCGGGTTCGCGCCGCCGCCTTCGAGGCCGGCTACCGCGAAGGTTTGTTTGAAGGCGGGGAAGCCAAGCTGGGCCGCTTAATTCCCCGCTATATGCTGCTGCCCGAAATCTGGGTGGACGACGTCATTGCCGCGGGTTTCCCGACCGTCGCCGGGCAGCTTTATCCGCTGCTTACGCCAGCAGAGGTGTTCGCCGCTGCGGAGGGGGCGCTGCGGGAAGGCCGGCCGCTGTCGATTGTCCGTCTCGGCGACGGAGAACTGCTCACCTTGGCGCACGATACGGTAATTTCCACCGAGGAAGCGCTCCGCCGGGGGGCTTTTTTGCCCTATGCAGGCGTGCATTTGCCCGATCCAGCAGCGCGCGAAGCGTTGGCAGCCGCGATAAGGGCTGCGGATATTATCGGGGTTCCGGAATCCCGGCATCCTTCCTATCAAGGGCTGTTGTTCCCGGTGCTGCGCCACTATGGAATCGATTACCGCGGTTTACGCTTGACCACTTCAACCGTGAATTATGAATTAAATGCCGGAGGTTATTTAACGAGACTGCTGCATGGCCGGCGCGTCTTGCTGATCGGGAATCAGGCGGAAGTGTTGGCGGGATTTCTTGGGCATCGCAGCGTGCAGGTTGTTGGTTGGCTTGCTCCGGTGCAGGGTGTAGCCGATGTGCCGAGAGTCGCGATGCGCCTCCGGGAATTTCCGGACTTTGATCTGGCTTTGGTTGCGGCCGGAGTGGCTGCCGTGATGATCTGCACACGGCTCTCCGGAGAGCTGGGCAAAGTGGCGCTGGATATGGGACATTTAGCCGACAAACTGATAAAAGGCGAGGCGGCATGGCCGCAGCTCGGGGAGGTGCACATCGGTGCAAATGGAGTTTGACGGAAAAACCAAGATGCAAGCTAGACTCGGTTCAAAAACCTACGATCAAGGATACGTTGCCGGCTATGCTTACGGAGTTCAAGAAGGCTACCGAGCATTTGCTGACCGCCAGGAAATCACGAGTATCATCATACCGACCTATGATCGCAGAGACCTGCTGCTGCAGTGCTTGGATCATATCGATCGATATACGTCTACACCGTATGAGGTCATTATCGTTGACAACGGATCGACCGATGGAACGGCGACAGCGGTTCGGCGGCGGCCGGGTCGGGTGCGGCTGGCGGTGTATCCGCAGAACCTGGGGTTCGCCCGCGCCGTAAATACCGGGCTGATGATGGCCAAGGGGAATACAATTGTGCTTCTGAACAACGATGTACTGGTGACGGAGCGCTGGCTGGATCAACTGCTGGCATGCCTTCGTCAGTTTCCTCAAGCAGCCGCAGTTGGGCCGGTAACGAATTACATCAGCGGCGAGCAGCAAATTGACGTTCCCTATGAGGACGTGGCGGATATGCCGGCTTTTGCTGCTTTGTACAACCGTTCGGATCCGATGAAGTGGCGCATGACCGATCGGCTGGTAGGGTTCTGCGTAGCCTTTCCGCGAGCGACGCTGGAGCAAGTTGGTTATTTCGACGAAGGATATGAGATCGGCAATTTCGAGGACGAGGATTGGGTCGCCCGATTGCGCCTGCAAGGAAAGAAGCTGGTGATCGCTGAGGACACCTTCGTCCATCATTACGGAAGCATGACGATGAAAGGATTAGGCAATCAGCAGTTTCAGGAAGTGAATACCCGCAACCACCATTTCTTTCGTGAAAAATGGGGAGATTTGCACGCCCTCTATGCGAGGATGACCGATTGGCGCGAGGAACGGACGCTAAGGGCGGCCGATTTCTTCCCGACTCACGTGCGGGTTCGGGATGTAAAGGGAGGCGTACACTGGCTGGAGCATGGTGTTCGCCATCCTGTGCATCCGGCGGCGGCTGACACGATGCCGGTGCCGCTGCGGCTGTCTGTGCTGGATCTGGTCCAGCTTCCCGTCGGCCCGGCCCGTTCACCGGAGCAACTCGCTGGCTTAAGCAGCGGTATGCCATCCGAGGCGGGCTTTACGGACGGCGTCGTGGTCGCCAGCAACGGACGGTGGTACCAAATCGATCGGGGGCAACGGAGGGAGATCGTCTCGGAATACACGCTCCGCGCTTGGGGGCTTACGCCTTCGTTAGCTGTACCGGAGAACGAAGTGGCTGCCTACCCGGAGGGGCTACCGATTCTGCCTCCGCAACGCATCGTGAGCGAGGATTTATAGGCTGGAACAAGCCGGCTCTACAGGAACGCGCAAATTCGTACCGGCATATGTTATTGGAGGGCATCCTGAGGCTGGTGTCCGCAGTCCGCTAATCAGAGCACGGCGTAAAGGCCGGCCTTAGTTGAGGAGGAGTCAGAGTGGAGCAAAAAATATCTGAGATCATCGTGCACATGGCCCACTCTCACCAGCAGATGGCGCGGGTGATCGATGCGGAACGACAAGTCGCTGTACGCATGGCACAGATCGTTCATGCGATTCCCGACGCCGTGCCAGCGTTCGATGGGACGCCCGGCATTTTGGAGAATTCGGGTCGGATCAACAAAAGTGTGATCTCCTACTTAAATGCCATTGCCGATTTACAGGAAGCAATGGCCGAGAATTTGAGCCATGTGATGAAGCAATTAAAGGTCCAAGAAGAAGAGTGAGGTTAATGAAGCGGGGTATGATGCCATGAGCAGGGAACAGGCTTATCTGAACATGCTGGATGCGGCCGCAAAAATCCAGTGGAACGTCGCAATGATACTGGAAGCCAAGGCGGTCGAGTCCGAGAAGGTGCGCAACTGGATATTGAATCATGTGCTGGATAGCAGTTTCGAGGATCACGAAAAGCAGCTGTCTGACCCGCTGGAGGTTCACGATCAACTTGTGGAGGTGATTGAGGGCCTGACCAAGCTGCAAAATGGGCTGTGCAGCAACCTGAAAACGGTGCTCCCTCCCGACATGACAGAAGGCGGCGGGGATGGTCTGGACGGAGGATTCGGTGGGTTGTTCGACGGCGGTGATTTTGATCTGGAGGCAGGCAAATGACGATGTTCCCCCTTCAGGCCGGGGAGGAGGCGAAACTCCGGTTAGTTGATGCTATAAGCCAAAGCCAGCAAGCGATGGCGCGGATTCTCGGCAGCCTCGCCGACGTGACCGAACTCTCCCCGGACGCTGCAAGGCATATTGCCGGAAATATCGATAAATTGACCAAATATCAAGAAGCGATGGCCCGCACGGTTTGCGGGTTGACTTTTCATCGCGTCAAATATGGAACTCCTTCGCCGCCATGGATGATGGACGCTTGTTATGCAGCATACGACGTTACCCGAGGAGAACAGGAGGAAGAAGAAGGATGGCAAAAAACAAACTCCGGCGTACCCGCCGTGTAAAGCCGCGTACGGCGAGAAAAGTCCGGATCCGCAGAAAACGGAAGCTGACCCTAAGGCGGAGAAGTAAGACGATCCTTGCCCGCCGCAAGCGTCGCAAGGCGGTGCACAAGCCGCGTACACATCGCAGAAGAAGACGTAGAGTGAGACGCCGGCGAAACGCACTACCGGTCCCGGCAGCGGCGGTTCCTGTTACAGAACAAGGAAGCGAAGACAAGGCCGTTTATGATCAGGCCTATAACGAGGCTTATCAAGAAGGATTTAACAGCGGCTTCGCCCAAGGCTACGAGGACGGACATAAGATGGCCTACAAGGATCAAGTCTGACGTATCATCTCTGAAAAGAATCAATCTGATAGGTGCAAATCAGATCGATATCTAGCATCAAATCTATTAACCGTTGTCGGTTCATCGGCAGCGGTTATTTCATTATAGGGAGGGGGGCATATTGCCATTCTCAGCCCCTTTTTAACCATTATCCCTTTGAATCAGGGAGTGAAGAGAATGGGATGGAACTGTCCAGTATAAAAAAATTTGAAGTTGCCTAGGAGTCAATTCCTTAACTACTTGCATGTACTTCTTGTAATACTCCATACACTTTACTTCTTGCAATTCTTATGCGACTGCTGCAAGGAACGGCTTCAGCTGGCGTGCGTTCAGACCATGGGCGATTAACTCACGGTAAGGGATGGCAGGAATGGACAAGCACATTTTCAGCAGGTTTTGGCGCATCTCTTCCTCGGAACAAGTCATGCGCAGGTAACGGCGGACGGTGTACTCATTCAAATACGCCTGCAAATGCGTTGTCCCCAAGGCGACATACGTGCGTCGGATCGAGTCTCTTGCTTGTCTCACGACTCTCCGCAAGGGCAGATACATTCGATAAACGAAAGGGAACCACCGCTTGGTTGAGGTATGTTGTCCATCGACATACTTGTTGATGAATGCCTCAAGATCGCTCCGGTCAGCCTGTTGCTCGCCCCCTCCTCTTTTATGCGGAATCAGTTGAATCTTCACTTGCTCGGGTTCGCCAGTCTCCGTGACCGTGCAGCCGGCAACAACCGCGGTGGCATAAGGTTGACAAGCTGGATGAAAGCGTCTGGTATCCGTGCCATATTGATCGCGGCTCACCTTTACTTCTCCAGAGAGCAAAACCTTCGCCTCACATTCGCCGAGGGTATGACGGATTTTGTGCAGCATGAGCCAAGCGGTCTTGTAGGTCACTTGGATTACCTGACTCAACCGCAGCGCCGAGATGCCATCCGGGAGCAGAAACAGCTCCAGTGCTTGGAACCACTTCACCAAAGGCAAATGGGTTCTTTCAAAAATGGTGCCGACCAAAGGAGAGGCTTGATAGCCACATTTTCCGCATTCAAATAAAGGAATATGTCGAGTGGACAGACGGGTGCACTCGGTATAAGCACAGCGCGGGCAGACGAAGCCATTTGGCCATTTCATCGCGATAATCGCCTCGATACAGTCGGCCTCGCTTTGAAAACGGCTGCTGATAGATTTAAGCTCCATGCTCGTACTTAATTCCATGTCCGATCCCTCCAATTGAAGTTCCTCTAGTCACTGAATACGCACGTGTGTTCCCTTTTTTCTCATTATAGCAAACATACGTTCTTGTATCAACTAAAAAATCCCAAATATTCACGAAAAATGTGGATGTTCAGATCACTGTGCAGCCTTAGTTTAATCCCCCTCATCGATCGCCAAATCTGAATCAAAGGGATAATCGTGCAAAAAGGGGGCTAGAGGGGCTAGAATCCCTTCTACTCTCTTCCTAATCTCTCATTTCTGATCGAAAGGGATAATGGTGCAAAAGGGCACAACGAAGCACAACGAATCACAACGAGGCACACAAAGGCACACAGTGGCACACAAAGGCATAACGAGGAAACAGCAAGGCGCAAATAGGCGCTTACGAGAGGTTTTCTATCGCGATCTCCGTATTCTGAGCGAAAGGGATAATCGTGTAAAAGAGGCGTGCCGTAAGCCCAAAGATCGGAGGCAGGCGGTGTCAAAAGGCGGCATTCGCCAATTTATACGGCGGGCGGGTAGTCGTCCATGATGCACGTGTCCCCTCAGCATATATTTATTAAGACCCAGGAAACGAAAGATTGAAATCCACGAAGATAGGATGAAGAACCTTGGAGAACGTCAACGAGAATCGATACGGCGAGGCTTATCAGGCCGGATACCAGGAAGGGATTCGGTATGGCGGATGTCAGGCTGTACTGGAACGTATTCCGCCGGTTTCTCGGCCGAAAGTGGACCTGCGGGTGCTGTATGTGCCTCAAGGGTTCGATGCGATTGACGAAGGGGTTCAGACAGCGCTTGCGGAGTTGACGCGGGAATGCATCGTTGCCTCACCGGAAATGATGCTGCAGGAAACCGAGCACCATCGTCCCGATCTGGTGCTGGTCATGAATTCGCTGCACATTTTTCCGCCTGATCATACTGCGCAGTTGGAGCAGATCCGGAGAATGGGGATTCGGACCGCTGTTTGGTTCGTGGATGATCCTTATTTTACCGATGATACGACCGCGCTGGCTTTAAGCTACGATGTGGTGTTTACGCACGAAATCGAATGTGTGCCGCTCTATCGCTCCTTAGGGGTGCAAAGCGTACACCATCTTCCGCTCGCTGCGAATCCGCGTCAATTTCGGCCCATTCCGGCTAAGCCGGAATATCGCTATGATGTTTGTTTTATCGGCAATGCTTTTTGGAATCGAGTCGCCTTGTTTGATCGCTTAAGCTCGTTCCTGCAGGACAAACGCGTGCTGATCGCCGGGTATCATTGGGACCGCCTGCCCCGATACGAGCAGTTGGCACGGTTCATCCGACCCGGATGGGTTCCCGTTGAGAAGACGGTTCGTTATTACAACGCCTCCAAAATCGTGCTCAACATCCATCGACCAACGCAAGCCGGCCAGGATAACCGGAACGGGAACGATACCTCAGGGAGATCGATCAATCCGCGAACCTATGAAATCGCCAGCTGCGGCGCTTTTCAAATTACGGACATCCGCGACGATTTAACCTCTTTCTACCGGCCGGGCTACGACATCGAGACGTTTCGGGATGAGGCGGAGCTGGAGGCGAAAATCCGTTACTATCTCGAGCACGACGAGGAACGGCGCTTGATCGCTTGGCGCTCGCTGTGGACGACGACGGCCGTCCATACGTATATGGACCGGGTTAGCCGCCTGCTGGCAGCAGTCACCGAAAGCTAAGAGCAGGAATCAACCGGCAAGCATCACCCTACAAGAAGCAACCGACAAGTATCAACCTATAAAGGAGTGACCTTATGTTCATGGAAGAAGCGGCTGGCCATCCAACTCAACCCGTGATGAGCCCGGAGGAGAGCGGTAGAACCAACGGGTTCCGTGACGGCTATGCCGAGGGGTACCTGAGAGGAAGAGCCAGCTATATTGTCAGTCAACCGCGGCCGAAATTCCCGGTACGCAACTTAAAAATATTATATGTCGGTTCGGGGAAAGGATTTCCTTATTCTCCGATTGATGAGGCCGTAACTTCCACGCTCCGCACGTTAACCGCTGAAGTGATTACCGCTGTGCCGGGTGATTCGTTACCGGATTTGGCATCGCTGCATAAACCGAACTTGTTGCTCGCCCTCGACGGCTTGGAGCTTCCTCTGGAGCATGTCAACGCCGTGCGGGCGATGGGCATCCCGACGGCCATTTGGTTTACAGATGATCCCTATTATACGGATATGACGGTTCCGCTGAGCACTCAATATGACTACGTGTTTACTCTTGAACGAAATTGCGTTGATCTGTATCGCTCAGCCGGCTGCAGCCAAGTTCATTATTTGCCGTTTGCCGCCTTTCCGCAGCACTATCGTCCGACCTTGATGCCATCCCCGCACCGCCGCAATTTAAGCTTTATCGGTTCAGCGTATTGGAATCGGGTGAACTTTCTCCGGCCTATTTTTCCAGCGTTGATTGAACAAGGCTTAATGATTAACGGTATCTGGTGGGATCGACTGCCGGAGTACCCGGACTATGTGGACCGGATCGAGCTGGGAAAATGGATGGGTCCGGTGGAAACCGCTGAAGTGTACAGCGGGTCGAAAATTGTCCTGAACTTACACCGCTCCCCGTTTGAGGAGGATGTTAACAACAACAAAGCGGGTATCACAGCGGCGTCGCCAAACCCGCGGACGTTCGAAATTTCGGCCTGCGCAACGCTTCAATTGGTTGATTCGCGGGATGACCTAGCTTCGTTCTACGTCCCCGGCGAAGAAATCGAAACCTTCTCCTCGCCGGAGGAGTTGGTTGAGAAGGTGCGTTTTTATCTGACTCACGAGGAAGCAAGACGGGAAATTGCGTTGCGTGCGCTGAATCGGACCTTGCGGGACCATACCTATTCCAATCGGTTAGATCAGCTGCTAACCGTGATTTTCGGGTGAATCCTGTGAAGTGGAAGCTGGTTCCTGAGCCTCGGACAAACGCACAGGCAAAGGAGGGGCAATTGTGTCGGATAGAAAGAAGCTTCTGCTGTTCTCGCACGTGTGCAATTCCAGAAACGTAACCGGCGCCGAAAAGCTGTTGTTATTCAGCGCGAGAAAGCTGTCGGCTTATTACGACTGTACGATCGTGGTTCCAAGGCAGGGCAGTTTGTCGGTTCTGGCCAATCGTTATGGGATTCGCACTCTGCTGTGCGATAACTCGTTGCTCTACGGGATGTGTTCCCCGCACTCCGGTCTGTCTGGCGAATTCCATGCGATCGCCTGGAGCGACTCGGTGCAGCGCACGATCGGCTTGCTCCAAGAGGAGCAGCCGGATGCTGTACTGGTGAATACCAGCGTAAACGTGTCGCCGACGATTGCTGCCAAACAGTTGGGAATTCCTGTGATTTGGCAGATTACGGAGGTCATTGCGTCCAATGAGTTTACGGCGGAAGCGGTGAATCTGATCGACAGATACAGCGATTTGATCGTTGGCATTTCCGAATCCGCGCTGCTCCCTTTCTTTGGAACGCAGGCCATGCACAAAACCGTGTTGCTCTACCCTTCGTGGAACCCGGAGGATATCCATCCCGAGCTTTGGCCGACACAACGCTGGCATCGAAGAGCGCAATGGAAGATCAAGCCGTCCGAGGTCTTGGTCGGCTATATTTCCTCTTACCTGATTCCGGAGAAAGGAGCCGATCATTTCATCGGGGCAGCGCTGAATCTGGTGCACCGGTTCCCGGCGGCCAAATTCGTCATCATCGGTGCAGAGGTTCAACCTGAGTATTACCGGAGCTTAAAGCGGGCGGTTCAGGGATCGCCGTATTCGCAGCGATTTATTTTTGTCAGTATGGAAAACCATGTGGAATCCGCCTTTAGTGCGATGGATATCGTCGTTGTTCCAGGCATTCTGCCCGAAGGGTTTGGATTAACGGCGCTCGAAGCGATGATCTTCGGTAAACCGGTTGTTGCCTATGCTTCAGGCGGATTGCGGGAAATTTTGGAGTCGACAGGCAGCGGTGCTTATTTGGTACCGACGGGAGACAGCGTCGGACTTGCGGAGAAGTGTGCAGAGCTCCTGTCTTCCATGGAAATGTCCCGCAGCGTAGGGGAAAGGAATCGAGCTCAAGTGGAGGTTGTGTTTGGCCCGGCCGCTTACGAGCTGCGGCTTCAAGGACTCGTTCAGCGCATGCAGGGGCTGTCGGGGGTTGCCGTGCCGCTGCCTGAGCCGGCCCCGACTGCTCCTTCCCCAGATGCGGCGGAGTTTCGAGGCTCTGGAGTGGGGGCAGTGCCAATTGGGAAGGCGCCGGCAGGTGCAGCGAGCCCATCCGGCCGCCGCAGACGGGTCAAATTGAAGCGAGCCAAACTTCGCAAGAGAAGATCCGGTACGGGAAGGAGCTTGACCGCCCGACGCGGCGGGAAGCGACGCGCAAGCAAGAATACCCGGCGCAGGGTGGCGCGTGCTCGTAAGAACCATCGAAGCCGCGGGACGGGGCGCGCACGGAAGATGAACCGGAATCGCCGCCCAGCCGGCCGGAGAACAGGAACTACCCGCAAGCAACGCGTGCGGAAACGCCAGAAGTCTACAAGGAGATGAGTCAGCAAGGAGATGAGACCGTGAAAATCATGACCATATTGGGGACCCGACCGGAAATCATTCGGCTCAGCCGGATCATCCCGTTGCTGGATCAGTGGGCCGAAAAACATGTACTGGTGCATACGGGGCAGAATTTTGCGGCTAGTCTCAGCGATGTTTTTTTCCAGGAGCTAGGGTTGAGACAGCCAGACTATATCTTTCAAGATCATCAAACGACGCTGGGCAGCCAGTTGGCGGCGATGTTTGGCCAGATGGAGCGGATCTTGGAGGTGGAGCGGCCTGACCGCGTGCTTCTGCTGGGGGACACCAACAGTGCGCTGTGCGCCGTACTAGCCGAGCGACTCGGCTATCCTGCGATCCACATGGAGGCGGGCAACCGCTGCTTTGACCTCGAGGTGCCCGAGGAGAAGAATCGGAAAGTCATCGATGCGGTGTCGACCATCAATATGCCGTATACTCCGCAGAGCAAAGCCCATTTGCTGGCGGAGGGGGTGCCAAGCAACCGCATCGTGCTGACCGGCAATCCGATTTACGAAGTGATGAAGTTCTACGAGCCGCAGATTGAGGCGAGCGACATCCTGCAACGGCTGGGGCTGAAAGAAGGGGATTATTATCTCGTGACCGCCCATCGGGCGGAGAACGTCGACCGCCCGGCCTCCCTGCACGCCATTATGGAGGGGCTGAACCGGGTCGCGGAAGCGTCGTCTAAACGGTTGATTTGCAGCATTCACCCCCGGACGAGATCGCGGATTGAACGTGATTTGAAGCTGGAAATGCATCCACTGGTGGAATTTCACGAGCCGTTTGGTTTCTTCGACTTCGTGAAGCTGGAGAAGCATGCGATATGCGTGTTGACGGACAGCGGTACCGTGCAGGAAGAATGCTGCATCATGCAGGTGCCTACGGTAACGATTCGCCGTACAACGGAGCGGCCGGAGACCGTGGATTGCGGCAGCAACGTCGTATCCGGCGTAGACGCCGGCAGAATCGCCGAAGCGGCGAAGCTGATGGCCGGCATGGAGCGTTTGTGGCCTTGTCCTGAAGGTTATCTGGAGGAGAAGGTATCGCAAAAAGTGGTCAAATTCGTGCTTGGGGGGAAGTTGAATGTTTAAAGATCAAGTCATTCTCGTCACCGGGGGGACCGGTTCCTGGGGTTACGAGCTGATCCGCCAGCTCCTCCCTCAAGACCCGAAGGAGATCATCATTTACTCCCGTGGAGAAGCGGCGCAAGTTGCGATGAGCCGCACCTTTAACGACGAGCGCCTGACGTTCCGAATCGGCGATATCCGCGACAAGGAAGCTTTGGTCACGGCCTGCCAGAACGTGGACATCGTCTTCCATCTGGCTGCTTTGAAGCACGTGCCCATCTGCGAGGAGCAACCTGCCGAAGCGCTGAAAACCAATGTGGTTGGCACCCAAAACGTTATTGAAGCCACCATTAAAAACAAAGTGAAAAAAGTCCTTTATATCTCTACGGACAAAGCGTCGAACCCGTCTAACTTTTACGGCATGACCAAGGCCATCGGTGAAAAGCTGGTCGTTTACGCCAACCTGATCCAGGATGAAACCCGATTTGTATGCATCCGGGGCGGCAACGTGCTGGGCACCAACGGCAGCGTGATCCATTTGTTCAAGCAGCAGATCCGTGAGCAGAAGCGGGTAAAGATCACCGATTTGGAAATGACCCGATTTTTCCTGACGATGCCGGAAGCGATCCAGCTTCTGTTTAAGGCTTCTCGGGAGAGCATCGGCGGGGAGATTTTCGTCATGCTGATGCCAACCTGCCGGATTATCGACCTGGCGGAAGTGCTGATTGAAGCTTCGGGCATACCCGATGTGTCGATCGAGGTGACGGGTATACGCCCTGGGGAACGGATTCACGAGCTGCTGCTCAGTGAATATGAAAGCCGGTCGACCGTGGTATACGACAAGGAGTATCTGGTCATCATGCCTGCGCTCGAGATCGTGGGTCTGAGAGATCGTTACGGCCATTTGCCGCTTGTTCCCTACGGCGAGTTGAGTTCGGAGCATGAGCTGATGAGCAAGGAGGAGATCCGCATCATGCTGGATAAAGGAGGATTTCTCTCATGAAATTGCTAATCCTAGGGGGCCATGGGATGGCCGGTCATGTATTGGTACGGCATTTTCGCGAGAAGGGAGGCTACCAGGTGTTCTATACCTCACGTGACCCTGGTGACCGGGACTCGCTGATATTGGATGCCGGAGATATCGTCGCCGTCGATCAGGCGGTGCAGTTAGTTCGTCCAGATGTCATTATTAACGCGGTTGGGGTGCTTAATCAATTTGCCGACCGGGACAAAATTATGGCTTATCATATCAACGGATTTCTGCCCCACCGGCTGCGCCATTTGGCTGACAAAATCAATGCGCGTCTGATTCATATCAGTACTGACTGTGTCTTCCGCGGCGACCGCGGCAGCTACCGGGAGGATGATCAGCCCGATGGTGTTACGACGTACGCCTTAACGAAGGCGCTCGGGGAAATACGGGACGCAGGACATCTGACGATCCGCACCTCCATTATCGGACCGGAAATTCGCCGTCACGGGATCGGACTCTTTCATTGGTTTATGAGTCAGAAAGGCAAGGTGTCCGGGTACCGCCAGGTCAAATGGAACGGCGTGACAACGATCCAGCTTGCCAAGACGATCGAATTGCTGCTGGACCGTCCCGTGTCCGGGTTGATCCATTTAGCGCATCCAGAGGTCGTCAACAAGTATGAGATGCTACAGATGTTTCAAGAAATTTGGGGGAAAACCGACGTTGAGATCGAACCGGATGACGGCCCTAACCTCGACCGTACGCTGGTAAACACCCGTCCGGACGCGGCGGTCCCCCTTCCCTCGTTCCGTCAGATGCTGGAGGAAATGGCGGAATGGATGAAACAGCATGGGTGACCGGGGGACGGTTCTGATTACAGGAGCCGGCGGTTTTACCGGACGCCATGCTTGCCAACGTTTTGCCGCCAAGGGATACCGGGTTTTCGCTTTGGTCAGGAAGGAAGCCGGATTGCCTGCAAACGAGAAGGTAGCGTACATCCCATGTGATTTGACTGACAGGGCAGGGGTCAAACAGGCCATCGAGCGGACCCGGCCGCAGTACGTGCTGCACCTGGGCGGTAAAAACTCCGTCCCGGATTCCTGGGCTGAGCCCATCCTTTATATGGAAAGTAATGTCATGACGACCCTATACCTGCTGGACGCGTTGTATTCCTGCGGTTTGGGGGATACCCGTATTCTCGTTGCCGGCTCACGGCTCAAATTCGGACTGGATCGACCGCTTCGACCCACTCACCCTTATGGGTTAAGCAAAACTTTGCAAGAGGCGTCCGCGTTGGCCTGGGGTAAGCTGTTCCATCTTGGCGTGTTGATCGCAGAACCGGGCAATTTGATTGGAGCCGGCCCGTCAACGGGGATTTGCTCTCTGCTCGCCCGGCATATCGTCCGGCTGGAGCGCGGGGAGTCCCCTCCCCCCTTCCAGTTGTCTGCGGCGGATGCTAGGCGCGACTTCCTCGACGTGAGCGACGCGGTAGACGCTTATGAAATGCTGCTGCGCCAAGGGGAGATCGGCGAGGTGTATCCGGTCTGCTCCGGGCGGGAGCGAAGCTTGGCCGAGCTGGTGGAGGACTTCGCGCAGCTAACAACTGTAACGGATATGAGGATCCAAGCGGGTCCTCCATCCGCAAACGGAGCGGTATCCCATGCCGAGCCGCCCCTTCCCCAGGCGCTCTGGGACTTGGGGTGGCGGGCTAGCGTGGCCTGGGAACAATCGCTGCTGGACATTCTGGACTATTTTCGCAAAGAGGGGGCCGAATCGTCATGAATCCGCGCGTTAGTATCATTATTCCTTTCTATAACTGTCCCTATATTGAACAGGCGGTACAAAGTGCACTGAGTCAAACGTATCCGCATACGGAGATTATCGTTGTGGATGACGGTTCGACTGTCCACGCCGAGCGGCTCGCGCCTTACCGCGGTCATATCTATTATTTGGGCAAGGCGAATGGGGGAACGGCCTCTGCGCTGAACCACGGTATCCGACACGCTTCCGGGGAGTATATCGCGTGGCTTAGCTCGGACGATCTGTTTGCGCCTCAGAAAGTCGAAATGCAATTAAGTTTCATGCTGGGGCAAGGCGCTGAAATTTCCCATACCAATTTCCACTACATCGATGAGCATGGCCGAATCACTCAATACAATGCCGGCATGCAACCCCTGGGGATGCGAGAGCTGGCGAACACGTTGTACAGCGGCAACCCGATTAACGGATGTACTGTCATGATGAGACGCAGCTTGATTGAGCGCGTGGGACTGTTTGATGAAGGCCTGCCGTACACTCACGACTACGATCTGTGGCATCGAGTAATGCTCTCTCGTACGGCTTTTCCTTATTTGAACGTCCCGCTCATTTCCTACCGGCGCCATTCGGGGATGGGGACGCTGCGCCATCAAGCGGCGATCTCGGCGGAGATCCGGTTCATCCAGAATCGTTACCGGGATGCGCTGACCCATCTTATCGCGAATTCTTAACGATTCAAGCGGACCGGGCCAAGATATCGACGAATCCTAAAGAGACAAAATAAGCGGTTATCTTGATAAAGATGTCTATACCAAAACCTTCATCGGTTCATAACCTGTACTAGATTACAAGAAGGTGGTGATTTAAAAGATGGGTGTCTTTCTTGATGCCAGAAGCTCCGTGAACTCCAACCAGCCCGGATTCCCCGGAACTCCGCTCACAGATACTCCTGCATTGTTCGGGATTATCGGCCTGCAAACGCAGAACGTTCCGAATCCGATTGTTTTGCTGTCGGGTACTATCGGAATTCTGGGAGACGTCGGCGATACGTTTACGATTGAGATCGTTCGCGGTGCAACGTACGTTCCAGCCAATGTCATCTTTACCCTCGACGGCGGCGTTAGCAGCGCCGCTTCCACAGAAGTCACGTCTTTCGTAGCCGCCGACCTTCAGGCTCCGGCTGCTCCGGAAACCGTTTATACGTCCTTTATCTCTGGAGCAACAACGGCAGTCCGAAACGGTCCAGAATCATTTGTAGGCATTGCCCAACAGGGTTAGGTTGTACCCAGAAAGCCTGCCTCGGGGTGACCCGGGCAGGTTTTCTGCTAAACGAAGGATATAAGCTCCGATAGAAAAGGATTTGAAGGAATGAAGCGGCTAAAGATTTTGTTCGTAACGAAGGATTTCAGTCGATATTTGGAACGGAATTTTCACTACATGCAGTTGGAACTGCGAAAATATGCCGATTTGGCCTTGGATCATCAGGGCGGAGAGGTACGGGCCATTCTCCGGCGAGCTCCCTTTCAGCCCGATTTTGTTCTGTTTAACGATCGGTTTCATGCCTCTTATTGCCCTCCAGTTGAGGGGCTGGAACATTTGAAGTTACCTTGGGGCATGATCATGCATGATCTGCATGCCAAAGTCGAGCAGCGACGAGAGTTCCTGCGGCGTTACCCCTCTGCCACCATCTTTGTGATGTATCGGCAAGCGTTCCGGGAGCGGTATCCCGAGTTCAAGGGCCGTCTTTATTGGCTGCCCCATTTTGTAGAACCTACCGTGTTCAGGGATTATCGACGCCGGAAAAACATCAACGTTCTGCTTATGGGGGCAACTAACCCGAAGGTATACCCGTTGCGCCATAAGATGAAAACGGCTTTGACCGGATATCCCGGCTTTGTATGTCACAGCCATCCCGGCTATACGGACTTCGAATCCGATGCCCAGGCGCTTGTAGCGCGAGGCTTTGCGCTTGAAGTGAACCGATCCAAGATCTTCCTGACTTGCGATTCCAAATTCCATTATCCGCTTCGCAAATATTTTGAGGTACTCGCTTGCAACACGCTGCTGCTCGCTCCCGAGAACGCTGATCTACGCGCGCTTGGGTTCAGGTCCGGCGTACATTATGTGGCCGT
This sequence comes from Paenibacillus sp. MB22_1, assembly GCF_047200555.1. Taxonomy (NCBI): domain Bacteria; kingdom Bacillati; phylum Bacillota; class Bacilli; order Caryophanales; family Paenibacillaceae; genus Paenibacillus; species Paenibacillus sp. MB22_1. The sequence goes on along the minus strand of NZ_JBLADV010000002.1, from coordinate 112,028 downwards.
GTCGGAGCGGGATTTTCTCGCCAAAATTCATTTCTATTTGCATCCAAGCAACGAATCGCTGCGGGCGAAGATCAGCGGTCAAGGGTATGAGTTCGTCCGGGAGAAACATACGACCTCCGTTCGTACTCTGCAGCTCCTTCAAATGATCCGTTCCATCGTCGGTTAAAAATACACGAAAGTGAGCGCGAGGCACGTCCTTACGGTCAAACTTCAAGCGAAAGGGGAGATGGATGTTGTCACGAATCATTGCCATCGTCGGTATGGGATATGTTGGTCTTCCTTTGGCCGAAACGTATCTAGACCAGGGTTTTCGCGTCATCGGCATCGACAAGGACGAAAAGAAATTACAGCTTTTGCAACAGGGACGAAGTTACATCGCTGACGTTCCCGATGAGAAAATCAAACGATATACCTATGCGCAGCAATTGACGGTATCTCCGGACTTCGCCGAGATCGCAAGCGCAGAAGCAATCATTATTTGCGTGCCGACTCCGTTGACGGAACAGCATGTGCCGGACTTGACCTATCTGGTCGATGCCGCAGAAAACATCGGGAAGCATCTTAAGCCCGGGCAGTTGGTCGCATTGGAAAGCTCTACTTACCCCGGAACCACCCGGGAAGTGATTTTGCCGCTGTTGCAAAAAAGCGGTCTACACCTGGGGACGGAGTTTTTTGTGGGCTTTTCACCGGAACGGGTGAATCCCGGAAGCCGCCGTTACTCCCTGAGAGATATTCCTAAGATCGTCAGCGGGATTACCGCTGCTTGCGCGGATCGGATGGAGGAGCTTTATCGTGCGGGCTTTCGCACCGTGGTGCGGGTATCCTCGACGGAAACGGCTGAGATGGCGAAACTGCTGGAAAACACCTTTCGTTTCGTGAACATTTCTTTCATCAATGAGTTTGCTTTGCTCTGCGATCAAATGGGAATCAACGTTTGGGAAGTGGTGGAGGCGGCCTCTTCCAAGCCGTTTGGCTTTAAGGCGTTTTATCCCGGCCCCGGCGTAGGCGGACATTGCATCCCGGTGGATCCGATCTATCTGCAATGGAAAGCACAGCAGTTAGGGATGGAAAGCTCATTTATCGAGATCAGCTCGCGGATTAACCGCGACATGCCAGGGTACATCGTGTCCAGGCTGCAGGAAGAATTGAACGGTAGCTCTCTTGCCGGTAAGCGGATTTTGGTGCTCGGAATTACGTTTAAAGAGGATGTCGCCGATATCCGCGAATCGAGCGTGCTTGAGCTGATTCGGCTGCTCATGGCCGCTGGTGCAATAGTCGATTATCACGATCCGTTGATTCCAGAAGTGGAGATCAGCGGAATCAAGCTGTATTCGGTGGAGTTGACAGCGGAGCGCTTAGCCTCCTCGGACGGCGTGGTGATCGCCGTCCGTCACCGCGGATTGCCGCTGGAGGATGTCGTGAAGCACGCGCCATTTGTATTCGATACGCGAAATGCGGCCGCCGGTATACAAGGCAAAGCGCGGATCGTTACGCTGGGGGGCGGAAAATCAGGATCCGCTCAAAACGGAATTTCCCGATGAATCTAGTTACGAAAGGAAGGTATATAGATGTTCAGAGACAAGACCGTGTTAATTACCGGGGGGACCGGATCCTGGGGGAAAAGGCTGACAAGGAGACTGCTGCAAGAGGGACCGCGGGAAATCCGCATTTTCTCGAGAAACGAATACGCTCAGGTCTTAATGCAGCGGGAATTTAGCGGGCACGCCTCAATGCGGTATCTGATCGGTGATGTCCGTGATTACGCGGCGGTGGAAGCGGCGAGTAAGGGAGTGGATTATGTCTTCCATCTGGCAGCTTTAAAACATGTGCCGGTTTGCGAATTCCAGCCGGAAGAAGCGCTCAAGACCAATGTGCTCGGAACGGAAAACATCATTCAGGCGAGCATCGCGAATAAGGTCATCAAGGTGATCGACGTGTCCACCGACAAAGCGGTGGATCCGACAAATACGTACGGGATGACCAAAGCGATCGGGGAGAAGCTGATGATTCGTGCGAACGATTTAAGCGAGCATACCCGGTTCACTTGTATCCGCGGGGGGAACGTGCTTGGGACGAACGGCAGCGTGGTTCCACTGTTCATCAACCAGCTGCGGGACGGGAAAGACTTAACGATTACCGCCCGGGAGATGACGCGCTTCTTCCTGACCTTATCCCAGGCGATCGATCTTCTGCTTAAAGCAGCCACGACAGCCATCGGGGGCGAAACGTTCGTGATGAAAATGAAGGCCTGCCGCATCATCGATATTGCTGAGGTGCTTGCGGAGCATTATGTCGGACATCACGTCCCGGTGCAGGAAATCGGCATTCGGCCTGGAGAGAAGCTGCATGAGGTGCTGGTCTCTCGGTACGAAGCTCCCTATACGCTCAAATATAGCGATCAATATTACGTCATTCTTCCTCCCAGCTCCAAGGAGCTCATTGCCCATTATTCCAGCTTGCCTCGCGAACTGTTCTCTGAATACAATTCCAATGCGTCTTTGCTTGATAAAGCCGAAGTGACTGAGCTGCTGCGGGAGGGAGGGTTCCTGAACTGATCACGATAAGTTTATGTATGATTGTCAAAAATGAAGAAGCCCGTTTGCCTGTATGTCTAAAGTCCGTCGCGGATTTGGCGGACGAAATCGTGATCGTGGATACGGGATCAACCGACCGCACGAAGGAGGTGGCCGCGGAATTCGGGGCCAAGGTGTACGAGTTCGCCTGGCGGGAGGATTTTGCGGCCGCGCGGAATTTCAGTTTTTCTTTGGCAACCTGTGAATACATTCTCTGGATGGATGCTGACGATGTATTCACCGAACCCAACCGCGCCAAGCTCCTTCGGTTAAAGCAAGAATTGAGTTCTGACATCGACGCGGTCCTGATGAATTATGTGCTCCACGAGGAGGAGCAGACCGGAGCACCGCTGGCCTTCACTCGGCGGAACCGATTGGTCAAACGGAGCCGGAATTACCGCTGGATTGGCATCGTACACGAATACCTGGATGTCGCGGACGGGAAACAGCTGCTGACGGATATTGCTGTGACCCATCGCGGAACCGGGAGCCATTCCGGACGGAATCTAAAGATCATCGAGCATCATTTGGCTTCCGGCGGCGTACTGCAAGGACGCCTGCGTTTCCACTTTGCATGCGAGCTGGCAGATGCCGGTCGATATGAGGAAGCCGTACCGCATTTTGCGGAGTTCCTCCTCGATCCGAAGGCAAACCGGGATGATCTGATTCTAGCTTGCGCCCGTTTAGCGGATTGCTATGGTTTTTTGGGACGCGAGCGACAAAAACTGGAGACGCTGCTGCGATCCCTCCAATTTCATATTCCAAGTTCGGAAATTTGCTGTGCTATCGGCAACTGCATGGAGGATCGGCAAGAATGGGCGATGGCAATCTATTGGTACGGTCAGGCGATACAGAATGCCAATGTTGGCAGTTGGACAGCGATCGTTCATTCAGCGTCCCGGACATGGTTGCCGCATAGCCGGTTATGTTTGTGTTATGCGCAGCTCGGCCATTTACGTCAGGCTTATGAGCATAACCGGGAGGCGCTTCGCTATTTGCCCGAGGATCCGGGCCTCCTTGAAAATGAGAAGAAGCTGAAGTTGGCTTTGGAAACGGCGTCTACCTCATAGGCGGTTCCCCAATAGTATATGCATTTTGCAGAAAAATTGCCGACAAAAGAACCTCCAGATCACTGGAGGTTCTTTCATTCGCTTCTTTATTTTACTCCTAAGCTTTGCAGCATTTGGCGGAACGAATCAGCATACTGCTGCGGCGACAGCCACTGGTGGATATGCTGTTCCCCCATGCTGCGGATCTTCTCCCGCTGCCCGTGATGGTCCATCAGCTCCAACGCTCTGGCAACCGCTTGGCCCACTTGCGGGTACGCGAAGAACTTTCCCGTTTCATTATGCTTGATAAAAAGACGTACGCCATCGGAATCGGTGGTAAGCACGGGACAACGGCAAGCTAAGGCCTCGGCAACGGCATAGCCGAAGCCCTCCAGGGTAGATGTGGAGATCATCAGTCCGCCTGAATCGCCGACGCGGGATAGATAATAGGGCATCTCCCGGTTAGGGGTATTTGGATACAATTTGAGTTTAGGCTCTAGCCCCAAGCGTTTAACATACTGCCAAAACCGGTTTTTCGTCTCCTCGGACGGGAGCTGATAATCAAGGAACATCCAAATTTCCATCTGTGGACGTTGGCGGTGTAGGGCGGAAGCGATTTTCAGGAACAACTCCCAATTTTTGTTGGGCTCCAGCCGTCCGACCCAAGCGATGATGGGCACCGGATACTTCGGTTGCGCAATGTGACGGAAATGCCGGGTATCCAACGGATTCATCAATACGAACTTGGGCAATGTGGGGTAGTAGGTGGAGGCCAGCTCAATCAAATGGGGGGTTGGAGGCATCAGCGAAGCCTGGCAGTTTCGCAGGATTTCCTCCTTGCCTTCCCGAAGCGTCTGCTCTGCTTGTTCCCGCGTTCCCAAGCCTTGAATTTCAAAAATAATCGGTTTGTGAAACCCAAGCCGGCGCAGCCGTCCGGGCATCCAGTAATCCGAGGTTGCGATAACGGCATCATATTGCGGCAAACGTTGAGCGAGTTCGGCATCGCTTGGATCCACCATCACGGGAATGTTCGCCTGCTGCGTGTTGATGAGCCCGGAACCGGGACGCAAATACATAATATGGCCTTCAATGTTCCGTCTTTTTAGCGCATCGCAGCGCAGGCGGTTTAAGGTTTCGACCCCGCCGCTCGGAACATAAAACGTAAACAGCACTTTCATGGGCCAGCACCCCTTGAGGTTATTCAGCGTCTCAGATTTAGTGTACGCGTAATCTGAATTGGACGTGTGGGTGGATTTCCCACGATACAAGCCCGCTGAAGCATAGGAGGCTGGTGGGTCGCTCGGTTATGTTTACCTGTATGACGACAACGGGATTTGGCGCATGATAAGTCCTGTTTCATACATTACTTCTTACGGATGGAGGTTGACTACATGCGAGGAGCGAAAGTCGTTAACTTATCGTTATCCGCAGCGTTGCTTGCCGGGATGGCTTTAATGGCAGGTTGTGGTGACGGGAAGGGCGACAATAATGTGCGCACGCAAAGCTTACGGGGCAATAACCGAAATTATGATGTCAATTCTTTAAACCCCAGCAACCGTCTGTTCTCCCGCAGCGCCGGCAGCGGACAGGATATGCGTATCCGTTCCCTGCGTTACAGCCCTGCGCTTAGCAACAAGGTGGCACAGCTTGGCGACGTTCAAACCGCACATGTCGTTGTTACCGACCGTGATGCATATGTAGGTGTCACACTCCACGGCACGAATACGACAGGCCGCACTAGCGCTTACGGGGTGCAACGTCCCAATGGAGTTGGCCTTGGTACGACCAATGTCGGCGGCCCTTACGGTGCGGACTATGGAACCCGCGGCGCCGCAGACAACGGTTTGGCTCGCGGCAACGACCGTGCCGGACTGGGCGGGCTCTTTGACCTCGGACGCGGTTTGTTCGGAACGGGGAACAACGTCAATCGCAGTAACAACGGCTCGATGTTGGGCACCGGCACAACCGGCAACCGTTTCGGGTCGATGTATCCTGGAGGTACTCGTGGGACGACGAACACCCCTTCGGGCTTCACTACCGGGAACGGAGCCTTGGGAGCTGGAACGAGCAACGTGTCCCAGGATCTCAAAAACCGGATCGAAGCAGCGGTTAAGCAAGCGGCACCGCATATCCGCAACGTCTACGTATCTAACGATTCCGATTTTGTATCCACCATTGGCCAATATGCTACAGAGTCTCGGGGCGGCGGAACACTGAACAACTTCATCAGCGATTTCGAAACGCTGATTAACCGTGTATTCCCCGGCCGTGCAGGGACGATGACCGGGCCAAATGGTTATGCGCCGACAAGACCTAATGCCGGCATGGGCAATGGGACAGGAACAGGTGCACGTGACATGAATGCCGGTTTCACCGGAGGGACAACCCGCTAGCGGCGGTTTATAGCGAGAACCAAAAAGCGCGAGAAGCGGGAAGAAATCCTTCCTGCGTCTCGCGCTTTATCTTGTGATTGGATGGTTTTGATTATTCGTTATCTTGGAATGCACGTCCTTTGACCCACACCCGCTGCAATTCCAAATCGCGGTCGACCAGCAGCAGATCTGCTTGTTTGCCGGTTTCGATCGAGCCGGTTAAATGGTCGATGCGGATCAGCTTCGCCGGATTGGCGCTGGCGGCTTCCGACGCGCGTTCGATCGACAATCCCACCTCGCGTACGAGATAGCGGAAACCGCGGATCATCGTCAACGTGCTTCCGGCTAACGTTCCTTCGCTGTCGCGCAGCGTGCAGACGTTATTCTTCACGACAACCGGCAGGTCGCCAAGCATGTAGTCCCCGTCACCGAGCCCTGCAGCCGACATAGCATCGGTGATCAGGAGCAGGTTGCTGCCGGTCTTCACGCTGGCCAACAGCCGGATTGCTGCAGGATGGACGTGAATGCCGTCGGCGATGATTTCTGCGCTAATGCCCGGCGTGCTCAGGATTGCCCCGGCGGTGCCCGGTTTGCGGTGATGCAGCGGCGTCATGGCGTTAAACATATGCACGGAGTGGTTTAAGCCAACCTCGTAAGCGGCCATGATTTCTTCGTAAGTGGCATCGGTATGACCGGCAGCCGCTACGATTCCCTGCTTCCGTAAATAGCGGATCAGCTCATGCGCCCCGTCCCGTTCAGGCGCAAACGTAACCTGCTTAATTAGCCCCGGATACTGTTGTTCCCAACCTTCGATCCATTCGCGGTTCGGCGGGACGATGTGCTCAGGATTTTGGGCGCCCGGCCATTTCGGGCTGATAAACGGCCCTTCCAGATGAACGCCAACCAATTGGGCATAAGGCATCTCGCCAGCCATATATTGATGGACTTCGGCCAGCACGTTGTCGATCATCGCCTTCGGAAGGGTCATCGTTGTCGCCAGCATCGAAGTCGTTCCCTGACTGCAATGAAGCTTCGTAATGGCGTCCAGACCTTGCTTGCTTGGCTGCGAGAAATCCTTCAGCATGCCGCCGTGCACGTGCACGTCGATAAAGCCGGGCAGCACATAGCTGCCTTTCGCATCAATCGTCTCGACGCCTGCAGCGTGAGCTTCAGGTAATCCGGCGGTCGTGCCGACGTAAGTGATGACGCCGTCTTTCACCGCAACCGCGCCGTCGCGGAACGTTCCGCGCGGGGTGACAACTTCGGCATGAATGAGGTTGAAGGTACGTCCGGCGCCGCTCATCACAGGAATCTCCCCGCAGCCTGGTCAACGACGACAACCACATTCGGGTGGGTTTGCAGCAGCGAAGCCGGACATTGGGTCGTGATTGGCCCCTTTAACGCTTTGGCGATGATTTCGGCTTTGTCTTCGCCTTTGGCCATCAGCAGGATTTGCTTAGCCTGCAGGATCGAACCGATCCCCATCGTGAGCGCGTGAGTTGGCACCTCGTCAATGGAATTGAAGAAGCGCGCATTGGCCAGCCGTGTCCGCTCTTGCAGCTTCACGACATGCGGCGGCCCCGTCAGCTCATCGGCAGGCTCGTTAAACCCGATATGGCCGTTATGTCCAAGGCCCAGCAGCTGCAAGTCGATTTGACCCGCTTGATCCAGCAGTTTTGCGTAGTCCTTGGCCGCTTGCTCAGGATCCGGAGCATTTCCCTCAGGTACATGCGTATTTTCTGGCAAAATATCGATATGATTAAACAGCTTCTCGTCCATGAATCGGCGATAGCTCTCTGGATGGTCCGCCGGCAATCCGATGTATTCATCCAGATTGTAGCTGCTCGCTTGCTTAAAGCTGACGCTGCCTTTCTTGTACAGCTCGATCAGCTTCTCATACACCCCGACCGGTGTGCTGCCGGTAGCCAGGCCCAAAATCGCCCGCGGGTTAGATTGCAGGAGGCTGGCGATGATGCCTGCTCCGGTTTCATTAAATTGCTGCTCGCTGTTGGTTTTGATAATATTCAGCATTCGTGTTGCCCTCCTTGGGTTTTACGATAAATTTGAACATTCTGATACGAGCTTTCGAGCTTCGGAATGAAATCCTGGAATTCCAAGCTGACCATCCCCGTAAACAAAATATCGATGACGTGCAGCTGCGCAATACGCGAGGCCATATCACCCCGGCGCATGCCTTCCTCTAACGAGGATGAGAATAAAGCGATATCCGCGAGCGAAGCCAGGGAGTTGCTGCTGTACTGCGTGAGCGACAACGTGGTTGCGCCGCTGTCTTTGGCGCAGCGCAGGGCGTCGATCGTTTCCGGCGTTTCGCCTGAATAGGAGATCGCCAGCGCCACGTCGCCTTCGCCGAGCGAGGAAGCGGAAGTGATCTGCATATGCGAGTCAGCGAAGGCGGTGCAGTTCTTGCCAATACGCACCAGCTTCTGGTAAAAGTCTTGGGCGACAATCGAGGAAGTCGCCACACCGTACAGATCGATGCGCTTGGCGCGGCATAACGCCTCAACGGCCCGGGACAGCTGGTTCATGTCCAGCAGCCGGGTGGTGTCGGTAATCGAGGCGAGATGGTTGGCTTCCATCGCTTCGACGATTTTTTGCAGGTCGTTGCCGGCGATGATGTCCTGGTAGTGGTTCTCCGCAGGCTTGTGGGCCAGCTCGGAAGCCAGCTTCATTTTGAAATCAGGGAAGCCTTTAAAGTGAAAAGTCTTGCAGAACCTTGTCACCGTTGAGGGACTAATCCCGCACGCATTGGCCAGCTCTGTGATCCCCTGATGAATGACGGTGGCCGGCGACTCCAAAATGTATTCGCCCAGCTTGCGTTCCTGCGGCGACAGCGTCTCCAGGTGGCTGGATACCGCATGCAATATGGGTGTCATAGATAAATTCCTCCCTCAGGAAGTTCAGCCGTTGGATGTGATTGTTTACTTGCTACGAAAATAATTTTTATTAAATTCTTGTGAAATGTGAAAATTATTTTGACTTCTCGGTTTCATCATAAGCGATTTTCCCGGCCTTTTCAAGTAGGGTTACCCGTCAAATGGCGACAGATTCCTTGAATTTTCGGAGTCTGCATAATACACTCTAAACAGTAGGGTTATTATCGGAGAGAGGAATGGTTTGGTTGTCCGTTGATCTCGACCATTACATAGATCGGATCGAATCGGTATGGACCCGTTCGTTTCGGAAAGTGAAAAGTGAATTAATGCACCATCAGGAGCTGGGCCTGACGGGCCCGCAATTTCATACGCTGATGCTGATTGCCCGGAAGTCCAACTGCAATGTCAGCTATTTAGCCGAGAAGCTGGAGGTGAAGCCCAGCGCGATTACGGTCATGATCGATCGGCTGGTCCAAAGCGGTTTCGTGGAGCGGCGGCATGACGAGCAGGATCGGCGGGCGGTGCTGTTGTCGGTTACCGAGCGGGGGGCCGAGGTGCTGGCGGAAGCCCGGAAGAAGTCACGGGAAGTGTTGAAAACGCATTTATCCGTCCTCAGCGAAGAGGAGCTGGAGATGATGATCACGATTTTGGAGAAGCTGTCCAAGAATTCCAAAGCGTGAGGGAAGCGGTGAACATATTGGCGGAAAGGAACCATGGAATTTTCTATGGTTCTTTTTTTAAGATATCAGAAAGTATAAACTTCGGGGCATTAGCATCCTGATATCGCAAGATAAACTTCCGCTAAACGCGGTCTGTCTACTTTGAATGTACGTCGATAGACGTTTTTCTTATCGCTGATTCTCCGTGAACCTGATAGCGTGCACGAAGGATGCCGGGTTATGATAGACATAAGAATGAAAGCGTTATTTCATCAAACCGAAACGGAGGAGTTCCATGGAAAAATATATCTTGGCTTTGGATCAAGGCACAACGAGCTCGCGGGCGATTTTGTTTAACCGGCAAGGGGAGATTGTTCATTCGGCACAGCGGGAATTCCCGCAGTATTTCCCCGAACCCGGCTGGGTCGAGCAGAATCCCAATGAGATTTGGGGCTCGATCATGTCGGTGATTGCTTCCTGCTTATCGGAATCCGGTATCAAGCCGCGGCAGATTGTTGGGATCGGGATTACGAACCAGCGGGAAACGACGGTCGTTTGGGAAAAAGACAGCGGCAACCCGATTTACCCGGCGATCGTCTGGCAATCCCGGCAAACGGCCGCGATCTGCGAGGAGCTGCGGAATGCCGGTCATGACGCTTTGTTCCGGGCCAAAACCGGTCTGCTGCTCGACCCTTATTTTTCTGGAACCAAGGTCAAGTGGATCCTCGACCATGTCGAAGGCTCGCGGGAGCGGGCGGCGAAGGGCGAATTGCTGTTCGGGACCATCGATACCTGGCTCATCTGGAAGCTGTCCGGCGGCCGCTTGCATGTAACGGACTATTCCAACGCTTCGCGGACGCTGATGTACAACATCCACGAGCTGACCTGGGATGACGAGCTACTTGCGATTCTGGACATCCCGAAGGCGATGCTGCCTGAAGTGAAATCCTCCTCCGAGGTATACGGCACGACGGTTCCGTACCACTTCTTCGGGGAGGAGGTGCCGATCGCGGGGGCGGCCGGAGACCAGCAGGCAGCTCTGTTCGGGCAAGCTTGCTTCCAGCCGGGGATGGTCAAAACGACGTACGGAACCGGCTGCTTTATGCTGATGAATACCGGCAGTACCCCCGTTGTATCGGAGCACGGGCTGATCACCTCATTGGCCTGGGGCTTAAACGGGAAGGTGGAGTACGCTCTTGAGGGCAGTATCTTCGTGTCCGGCTCGGCGATCCAGTGGCTGCGCGACGGGTTGCGCATGTTCCGGAACGCCAAGGACAGCGAGGTGTACGCCTCGCGCGTGGACTCAACGGAAGGCGTCTACGTTGTTCCAGCCTTCGTTGGTCTCGGCAGCCCGTATTGGGACAGCGAAGTTCGCGGCGCGGTATTTGGCCTGACGCGGGGGACGACGAAGGAGCATTTTATCCGGGCGACGCTGGAGGCGCTGGCTTACCAGACCAAAGACGTTCTCGGCGCGATGGAGCAGGATGCCGGATACGCCGTACGGTCCATGCAGGTGGATGGCGGCGCTGTTGCGAACGGCTTTCTCATGCAGTTCCAAAGCGACATTCTTGGGGTTCCCGTAGAACGTCCGGCGATCGGCGAAACGACGGCGTTGGGCGCGGCCTTTTTGGCGGGTCTCGCGGTCGGCTACTGGAGCGATTTGGACGAAGTCGCGCAGTGCAAACGCCTGGAACGCCGGTTTAGCCCAACGATGCCGCAGTCTAAGCGGGAAGCGCTCTACCAAGGCTGGCTGAAAGCGGTTCAGGCCGCGATGGCCTTCAAATAACGGGCCGCCCATTTCTATACGGCACCGCACCATTAACCCTGTTTCTTCATAAGATGTGTTGACTGTATCCCTGAACCTTGTTAAACCACAAAACCCGAGCAAGGAGGGGTGACGCATTTTGAAGAGCAGCGATCGTAACAGCAAATTTCTGTTGACTCATCGTGAACGGGAGGTCTTCGAGCTTCTCGTGCAGGATAAAACGACGCGCGACATTGCCGGGCAACTGTTTATTAGTGAGAAAACCGTCCGTAATCACATTTCTAACGTAATGCAAAAGTTGAATGTCAAAGGTCGCGCGCAGGCGGTTGTCGAGCTGATCAAGCTTGGGGAGCTGAAAATCTGACGGTGAACTACGTGTTCGTAGAAAGCCGCAAGCCTTCTTTTTCACCCCGGAAGGGGTAAGAGAAGGTTTTTTTGTGTGCGTATCCGCAAATAAAAAAACCTCCAAGCATCCTATTCACATCAGATGCCGGAGGTTATTGGCTAAACTAACGTTACAGCGACTTCAAATAATGAACGATCGTGAGCAGCCCTTTGTCAAAGTTCTCCAGGTTAAAATGCTCGTTTGGCGCATGCAGGTTTTCGTCCGGCAGCCCGAAGCCCATCATGACGGCTGGAGCCGACAGGACGCGGGACAAGGTCTCGACGATCGGGATCGAACCGCCGTCCTTCGTGAACAGCGCCCGAGTGCCGTAAATGGCTTCGTAGGCATCGGCCGCTTTTTGCAGCATCGGATCTTCCGGATTGCATGTGAAGGCCCGCGCTTTCTCGGTCGCTTTGACCTTCAAGGTTGCCCCCGGCTGCAGGTGTTTGTGCAGATGCCGTTCGATGCGGTCGATCGTGGCTTGCGGGTCCTGGTCGCCAACGAGGCGGCAGGTGATTTTGGCATGGGCTTCCTTCGGCAGTACCGTTTTGGTCCCTTCCCCTTGGAATCCGCCGTAAACCCCGTTGAGTTCCAGCGTTGGACGGGCGCCGGTCCGCTCGACGAAGGAGTACCCTGCTTCGCCAAACAGCTCCTTCAAGCCAAGATCCCGCTTGAGCTTCTCTTCGTCAAATTGTTGCTTGGCGAACTCTTCGCGTTCGAGCGCAGACAGCTCGTGAACGCCTTCGTAGAAGCCTTCGACCGTGACTCGGCCTTGCTCATCATGCAGGGAAGCCAGCAACGATACCAGGGCGTGCAGCGCGTTAGGGACACCGCCGCCATATGTACCGGAGTGCAAATCGGTGTTGGCGGTATACACCGAGACTTCCATCGCACACAAGCCGCGCAGACCGATGCAAATCGCCGGTTTGCCCGGTGCCATCAGCGCGGTATCGGAGATCAGGATCACGTCAGCGGCCAGCTTGTCCTGGTTGGCTTCCAAGAAGGCGGGCAGGTTCGGGCTGGTGACTTCCTCTTCCCCTTCGATGCAGAATTTGATGTTGACCGGAAGCTCCTTCTCCTGCTTCAAAATCGCCTCCACGGCCTTGATATGCATAAACACTTGGCCTTTATCGTCCGTCGCTCCGCGGGCGTACAGCTTGCCGTTCCGAATGGACGGCTCAAATGGCGGCGTCTCCCACAGATTCAGCGGGTCTACCGGTTGTACGTCATAATGGCCGTAAACCAGAACGGTTGGTTTCCCTGGTGCGTGCAGATGCTCGGCATAAACGATGGGATGCCCTGCAGTAGGATGAATCTCCACCGATTCCATACCGGCGCGGCGCAGAGCTTCGGCGATCCATTCGGCCGCCTTCTGCACATCGCCTTTGTGTTCGGACAAGGCGGAGATGCTGGGAATCCGAAGCAATTCGCCAAGTTCATTTAAGTGTTGTTCGCGGTTCGTATTAAAATAAGCTTGATAATCCATCGTCGAATGTTCCTCCCGAACTAGAACTAGTTTTACCTTTATATTCTACACCTTTTTTGCCGAGAACACGAATGATGGGGTGACGCAATTAAAAGCAAGAGCCTCCCGATTCCTTAAATTCACCTTAAAAGGGACGCGCTTTTTTTAGGAATATTTAAGGTAAATTCGATGGATATCTGGTAAAGTCAAGAAAGCACGTTTTGAATCCAAATTGAATGCTTCATGAAGAAGGGAGTCGCAAAGTCATATGGACGAAAAGGAAAAAAAAGAGTTGGAGGCAACCGGAGGCGAAACCGGAGCCGCTGAGGAGACGCGGGCCCAGGATGGACAGGCCGGTCCGGTGGATGCCGGGACGGACCAGCTAGCGAAAGCGGCAAATGATCCGGCGGATGCTGTGGGCGACCCGTCGACGGAAACGGAATCTTCTCCAGCGAACGAAGCGGAAGTAACCGTCGCGGCTACGGGCAGCACAACCGATGAGGACTTGACGCCGGTGATGGTTCCCCTGAACGGGGAGACGGAGACTGCACCGGTACAAGCCCCTACATCCAGTAATAAAGTATGGCAGATCGTATCGTTGGTACTGGCTGTTTTGCTGGTCGTTGTACTGATCAAACCGCCGTTTGCCACGAATAAGGCAGAGGCCGTCGCTACGGTTAACGGTGTGGAAATTACGAAGGACCGGCTCTATGAAGAACTGGCTGCCAATGGCGGAGAACAAGCGCTGACAAACCTCATCAACCAGGAGCTTGTGAACCAAGAGGCTGCTAAGAACAATATCACGATCACGGATGCCGATGTCGACGCCGAAATCGAAACCTACAAAACCCAGTTTGGTTCGGAAGAAGCGCTGAATCAAGCTTTGGAGCAGTACGGGATGACCATGGATGATTTGCTCAAGCAGGTCGAAATGGAGCTGAAGCTGACGAAGCTGCTGGAACCGCAGATCAATGTTACCGAGGAGCAGGTTAAGGAAACGTTTGAAACCTACAAGGATTCCTTTAATACACCGGAGCAAGTTCGGACTTCCGTCATTTTGGTCGCAACTGAAGAGGAAGCGAAGGATATCGTGAAGCAGTTGAAGGAAGGCGCCGATTTTGCAGAGCTGGCCAAGAGCAAATCGCTGGATACAGCTACGAAGGATCAAGGAGGAGACACCGATTTCTTCGCCCGCGGCGAAATGGAAGAAGCGGTGGAAGAAGCCGCCTTCAAGCTGGCGAAAGGCGAGATTAGCGAGCCTGTTAAGACGAGCGAAGGTTATCAGGTCATTAAAGTCACCGACAAGAAGGAAGCCCACACGGCAACGCTGGAGGAGAAGAAGGATGAGATCCGCAAGAGCCTTATCTCCCAACAGGTTTCCAGCATGTCGGGAACGTGGCTGGAGGACGTTCGCAGCAAAGCGAAAATCACCAATACATTTACGGATGCAGCCGCTGCCGAGTAATTCGGCTGAAGCAGCAGCCATTCTGAACCGCCGAAGCTCTGCTTCGGCGGTTTTTGGTATTTCGGTTTGAACACTTCAAGATCGCTTTGTGTTTCCGGAAGTCTGACGGTACAATGAGGATACACGGATGCATTTGAGTACATATCCAATTGGGACGGATCGTATGGAGGCAGGGGAAGATGGCGGAGTGGTATGAGCTTAGTTTCGGGGAAGATTATTTGCTGGTATATAAGCACCGCGATGCGCAAGGTGCGAAACACGAAGTTCAGCGGATGATCCGCTGGCTTCATCTTCCTCCAGGTGCGAAGGTGTTGGATTTATGCTGCGGCATGGGCCGCCATTCGCTGGCGCTGGCCGAAGCGGGTTACAAGGTGACCGGCGTGGATTTGTCAGAGGTGTTGCTGCGCGAGGCGAGACGCCTCGACCCCGAGGGTCGGATCACCTGGCACCGGGCGGATATGCGCGAGTTGCCGCTTCAAAGCGGGGAGTTTGAGGCGGTGGTGAACTTATTTACTTCATTTGGTTATTTTAAAAAGGACGAGGAGCAGATCAAGGTGCTGCGGGAAGCGGCCCGCGTACTGAAGTCAGGGGGCCGTTTCCTTCTCGATTTTCTTAATCCCGCTTATGTTGCCGCCCATCTTGTTCCGTATTCGGTACGGGAGGACGCGGGGCAGCAGATCGTAGAACGGCGGCGGATTGAAGATGGGTATGTCATCAAGGACATCGAAATTACCGCCCCTGGCGGAGAACCAAGGCATTATATGGAGCGGATTAAGCTGTACGAATTGGATGATTTTCGGCGGATGCTGAAGGAGGCCGGTTTAACCTTGCAGAACGTTCATGGGGATTATGATGAAGAGCTTTACGATCCGAAGACGTCTCGGCGCATGATTTTGGTGGGGGTGCGGCCATGACATTATTGCCGGAAATCCAGCTCTGGGACCGGGAGCTCGTGGCCCGTGTTCCGATCTCGATGGCCCCTCCCCTGCGCAGGGTGAACAGCTACGTGCTGAAGGGAGAAGAGGGGATTACCATCATCGATCCAGGGCCGCGAACGGAGGAGACGATCGAAGAGTGGCGGGCAGCTTGGCAGGATCTCAGGATATCGCCGCGCGACATTAGGCAAATCGTCTTGACCCACCACCACCCCGATCATTATGGCCTGGCGGGATATATGCAGGAGGTCACCGGAGCGGCCGTATTGATGTCGCCGCGGGCTTATAAAGAGACGCGGCTGATGTGGGGGCCGGACAGCCGGATGCACAAAGCGCTGCCCGATTTGTACCGGCGGCACGGGATGCCGGAATCGTGGTACAGCCAGCTGCCCGGGCATCTGCAGGGCTTTTTCGCTCAGATCACGCCGGCTCCCGAAGTAACCTTTCTCCGGGAGGGAGAGCCGATCCGGATGGGTGGACGAGCCTGGCTGCCGATTGAAACGGCCGGACATGCCCCGGGGCACCTGTCCTTTTATAATGCCGAACACCAACTGATGTTCTGCGGGGATGCGGTGCTGCCGCAAATCTCCCCCAACGTCAGCTTCTTGCCCGGCAGTGATCCGCAGCCGCTGCAATCGTTCCTGGATTCGCTGGAGAAGCTGAGCGCTTACGAGGTGGCAACCGCATATCCGGGACACCGCAATCCGTTTGATTATTTTGCGGAGCGTGTGCGGCTGTTGCTTGAGCATCACGGCGAGCGGCTCCTGCGCATCGAACGGTTGCTGCAGGAGCGGCCGCAAACGGCTTTCGACGTTTGCGCCGCCTTATTTGGCACGGAGCTTAGCATCCACCAAATGCGCTTTGCCATGTCAGAAACGCTGGCCCATCTAGTTGAGTTGGTCCGGCAAGGGCGGGCTGAAGAGCAGACGAACGGAGAAGGTACAGACGAGGTTATCCGGTATGCTCCGGTGGAATAGTCCAATAATGCAAAAAGAAGGGCGGCATTTGATTTGCCGTCCTTCTTTGCGTTGCACTGATGGAGATTACCGCTCGGAGTCGAGGGATTCCTCACCGCGTTCTTTTTCCCGTTCCGCTTGTTTGCGATGGGCGATCCGGCTGCTGGCCGAGGCTGCAATGGCGCCGACAATGTCATCCAAGAACGTATTGCACGGACCCAGCGTCTTGTCATTCAGCCGTTCCAAAATGCCCGGTTTCAGCTTATCGACATAACCGTAGTTGGTGAAGCCGATGCTTCCATACACGTTTACGATCGAGAAGGCCAGGATTTCATCCACACCGTACAACCCCTCGTCATTGGCAATCATGTCCTGCAGTTCAGGGATCAGCATCCCCTGCTCTGCCAAAATATCGAGCTGGATGCCGGTCAGCACCGCATTTTGCACCTCGCGTTTGGTCAGCACCTGCTCCACGTTATGTATGCACTCTTCCATCGTCAGGTTCGGGTAGTATTTTTGCTGCAAAAACATTACGAGTTCTGCGATTTGCTCCGTCGTCACGCCGCGCTTGTGCAGCCACTCCTTGGTGGCATCAGCGACTTTCTTGCTGTTCAAGCTGTAAGGCACTTTGGCCTTCGGTTGTTCCATCCCCATACACTCTACTCCTCGTCATTTTTAGTTGGATTGACAAGATATGAAGAAGTTTGTCCAGATCCCGGAAAAATATAGTTATGTTTCGGGACAAGGCTCGTATATATAGTAATACAAATCTTAGCCAATTGAAAAACTTAGGGAGGCACGAGCAAAAATGAAATGGAACCGCCGATTACGAAATACGGCTGCCGCCGGGGCAATATCGCTTCCGCTGCTGCTGTCGGGCTGCGGCATGTTTGGGGGAAGCTCCGCCCAAATCGATCCTCCGCCTACAGATATCGAAACCCAAATGTTGGAAGGTCTGGATGCCGTAGAGCAGACAAGCTTTGCCCAGGAGGAAGCGCTCTCTACAGTTTACTTGGTGAACGAGCATGGCTTGCTGGCCCCGGTCGCCCTGCACTTGCCTGATGGCGAGGCTTCGCTCAAGCTGAACCGGATGCTGGAGATGCTGGTGAAGGACGGCAAATATGCCAGCCTGCTCCCGGCCGGCTTTAGCGGCATTCTTCCGGCGGGCAGTGAGGTGAAGGCCGTCACCGTGAAAAAAGACGAGAAGCTGGCCGTCGTCGAGTTTAATCAAGCGTTTACCGGCTATGAAGCGGCCGATGAGCGCAAAATCCTTGAGGCGTTGACCTGGACGTTAACCGGAACGCCGGATGTGGAGAAGGTTCAGCTGTGGGTGGACGGGCAGAAATTAAACGAGATGCCGGTGAACGGTACGCCGCTGGATCGGCCGCTCAGCCGTAATCTTGGGATTAACCTCGAAATTAAAGCTGAATCCGGCTTATCCCAACTGAGCCCGGTCATTGTGTATTTCTCCGCAGCAACGCCGGAGGGCGTCCAATATTTCGTCCCGGTGACCCGATTTGTACCGGCTGACGGCGATCGGGTGAAATCCGCGCTCGGCGAACTGCTCAAAGGGCCGCAACAAGGAGACGGCTTGGAGCGGGTCGTGACCGACAACACGAAGCTGGAAAGCGTCGAGGTCTCGAAGGACGGCATTGTGACGGTTGCGCTGACGGACGATATGTTTGAAGCCGGCGAGAAGCTGCCAGCACAAATGCTGCAATCACTGGTGCTGACGGTGACGGAGAACCGGGACGACAGCAAAGTACGCATTTGGCTAAACGGGCAAAAGGAAGTCGTTGGCCTGGATAACCAGACCTATAGCGAACCGGTGATGCGGCCGGAAACGATTAACGAAATCCCACTGTAACTATGTTGTTCGCGGCGCGCCCTAAGAGGCAAACCGGACCCTGCTAGGTGCAGGGTTCTTTTTTTGGCCGAATGGAAAGGTGCTTTTATGCCCACACTTTGGTAGAATAGGGAAAGCATATTGACAGCAAGAACACGTAGGAGGCAGTAAAAGATGAGAAGCAACGGACGCCAGGCGGACGAGCGCCGAGCGATGAATTTAACCGTCAATGTTAATAAATACGCAGAAGGGTCTGTCTACATCGAGGTGGGCGATACGAAGGTGCTGTGTACCGCCACGGTTGAAGAGAAGGTCCCGATGTTTATGAAAGGTCAGGGCAAAGGCTGGGTGACGGCGGAGTATTCGATGCTCCCTCGCGCAACTCAAACGCGGAATCAGCGGGAATCGGCCCGTGGGAAGCTGAGCGGCCGTACGATGGAAATCCAGCGGCTCATCGCCCGCGCGCTGCGTTCGGTCGTGGATCTGCAGGCGCTGGGTGAGCGCTCTATCACGATCGATTGCGACGTACTGCAGGCAGATGGCGGAACGCGGACCACGTCGATTACCGGGGCGTTCGTGGCGTTGGCGCTGGCGATGCACAAGATCGCTCAGAAGCACGCGCTGCCGAAGTTTCCGATCACGGACTTTCTCGCATCCGTCAGCGTAGGGATCGTTGGGGAGGACACGTTGTTGGATCTCAACTATGAGGAGGATTCCAAAGCGAAGGTCGACATGAACGTGGTGATGACCGGCAACGGCCAGTTTGTTGAGGTTCAAGGTACCGGGGAAGAGAACCCGTTCTCCCGGGCGGAGTTGGATCATATGCTGGAGCTCGCCGAGAAAGGGATTCGGGAGATGATCGAGCAGCAGCGTGAGGCGCTCGGGCCGATTGCGCTGCTGATCGGAAGCGGGCAGTCCCGATCGGTGGTGTAAGCATGATCGAAGGAACGGAGATTATCGTGGCGACCCGTAATGCCGGGAAGGTGCGGGAATTCGCGCATGCCTTGGCGCCGCTGGGCAAAGAGGTTCGGAGCTTGGCCGATTACCCGGATGCCCCGGAGGTGGTGGAAGACGGGACGACGTTCGCCGAGAACGCCCGTAAGAAGGCCAAAACGGTCGGCGACGCGCTAGGCCGCCCTGTGCTGGCCGACGATTCGGGCCTTTGCGTCGACCAATTGGACGGTGCGCCGGGCGTTTATTCGGCCCGATATGCCGGGGAAGGTGCCAGCGACGAGGACAACAACGAGAAGCTGCTCGCCGAGCTTGAGAAGCGGCGGCTGGGCGAGGATACGGAGCAGCCGCTGCTGAGCACGGCGCGGTTTGTCTGCCACCTGGCCTTGTACGACCCGGCCAATGGGCAGTTTATCGAAGCCTCCGGCGAAGTCGAAGGCTGGATCACCTCCGAGCCGGCGGGCGGCGGCGGGTTTGGGTATGACCCGCTGTTTTATCTGCCGGCGTACGAGAAGACCATGGCCGAGCTGACGCTGGAGGAGAAGCAGGCCGTCAGCCATCGCGGCGCGGCGCTGCGGGCGTTGGCGGACAAGCTGAGCGGGGCGGCTGCGGGGAAGTAGGCGAGGGCCGTGTGACCGTGCAGCACGTGAGGCCCGAGGAGGCCGTGCAGCCCGTGCAGCCCGTGCGGCTTGGCGCATAGCCGCTTGCTTGCGGGAAATTAACGGTAAATCCTCCTGTTAATTTTCGACTTTTTGGCTCGTTGCACCAATTAACGGTAAAACCTACAGTTAATTTTGCCCTAAAGGCCGGAAACGGCCCAAATGCCCGAAATTAACGTCAGGAAATACCGTTAATGCCTGTTAAAGCACCCGAACCGGTAAAATTAACGGCAGGTTTTCCAGTTATTTTTTCGCAACCCACTATAAGCGACATCAAAAAAAGCAAGTCAGGGACCTGGGTAAGGTTCCCGGCTTGCTTTTTGCGCTTCAATTAACGAATTTTCACGTTGTAGGTGCTCAGCCAGAAGTTCACCTGCGACAAATACGCAAACAGCTGCGGACCGCTCATCAGCTGGCCGAACCATGGCAGGTTGGAGGACGATTCCTTGGACGCGGCGATGGCGCGAATTTTGTCCGCATTAATCAGCGGCAAGATCGGCGAGGTCGGGTCGTCGAGAATCTTCAGCATTTGATCCCGCACGGCAGTCAGGTAGTTCGGGTTATGCGTTTTGGGGTAGGGGCTTTTTTTGCGGTAAAGTACGTCTTCAGGCAGGATGCCTTCCAGCGCTTTGCGCAAAATCCCTTTTTCCCGGTTCCCGGTCGTTTTGATCTCCCACGGAATATTCCAGACATACTGCACCAGTCGGTGATCGCAATAAGGCACGCGGACTTCCAATCCTGCAGCCATACTCATGCGGTCTTTGCGGTCCAGCAGCGTTGGCATGAACCGCGTGATGTTCAGGTACGACATGACCCGCATCCGAGCCCGCTCGCCCTTCTCCCCTTCCAGCTTCGGTGTCTCCGCGACCGCTTCGCTGTATCGATCGGCGATATACTGCTCCGGCTTGATCCATTCGCGGATTTCCGGCGACAACAGATCTGCGCGCAGCCCGGTCGCCACAGACCAAGGGAACGTTCCCGAATTCAGCAGCTCCTCGCGGTGGAACCACGGGTAGCCGCCAAAGACTTCATCCGCAGCTTCGCCGGAGATGGCGACGGTGGCCCCTTTTTTAATCTCCCTACAAAAAAGCAACAGCGAGGCGTCCACATCCGCCATGCCCGGCAAATCGCGGGCAATCGTCGAGTCGGGCAGCGCCGCAACCAGCTCAGGCGTATCAAACTTGATCGCGTGATGGGCGGTCTGCAGCTCCTCGACCATCCGCTGGATCCACGGGCCGTCCGCGCCAGGCTGATAGCTGTGGGCCTGGAAATGCTTGTCGTTGTCGACGTAATCGATCGAATACGTATTGACTTGACCTTGGCCGGTCCGCTTGTAATAATCGACGGCCAGCGCGGTCAGTGCGCTGGAGTCCAGACCTCCGGACAGCAAGGTGCACACCGGCACGTCGGAAATGAGCTGGCGTTCCATCGTGTCCTGCAGCAGCTGGCGAATCGTTGCGGCGGTTTTCTCTACATTGTCCGTATGGGGCTCGGCTTCCAGCTTCCAGTAGGCGTATTTTCGCAGTCCATTGCGGTTGAAGATCATGACGTGGCCCGGACGCAGCTCCTTCAGATCCTTGTACACGCTATGGCCGGGCGTCCGCGCCGGACCTATAACGAAAATTTCGGCAAGGCCTTCAGGCCCGACGACGGGCTCAACCTTCGGATGGCGCAAAATCGCCTTCGGCTCGGAACCAAAGATCAGGGTGCCGTCAATTTCGCTGTAGAATAACGGTTTTACCCCGAGACGATCTCGGGCAAAAAAGACATGCTCCCGAACGCTGTCCCAAATGGCGAATGCAAAAATTCCGTTCAGCCGGTAGACGCAATCCGGTCCCCACTCGATATACGATTGCAGCAACACCTCCGTATCACAGTTGGTACGGAACGGTCGGCCTCTCCGCTGCAGCTCCGCTTTCAGCTCCAGCGCGTTATAAATTTCCCCATTATATACAATCGTAAATACCGCGTCTTCCTCATGGATAATCATCGGCTGTGCCCCGTTCTCGGGGTCCATGACGCTGAGGCGACGATGTCCGAAAGCACACGGGCCGGAAATCCAAGTTCCCTGGGCATCCGGTCCCCGGTTTTCCAGACAGGATGTCATGGATAACACCAGATCCGATTCTTTCGTCAAGTCCCGGTTCCATTCGATAAAGCCGGTTATTCCGCACATTTTTGCTATCTCCTCTCCGCATTGCTTTACAGTCCCCGCTTGCCGACCGGGTGAAAAGTATTAACAAATTATGCCGAACGAGGGCATAAAATGTCTGTCCATTATGGAAAACTATGGCGTGGAGGCAGTATAGCGCGAGGTGAAGCAAGGCATAAGAAGTCCAGCGGTATGATGTCAAGTCCTAGATTCGAGTAAATTGGAAATTTTCTATGTGAAAAGTGCTTTGAGTCTAGAAAAATGACAATATCAAACTAATCCCAGCCCAAATCAAGGATAATTCCAGATTTTTACTGGGAATGAGTAAGGACTTTGGCAAAGGGGGCGTCAATCCTTCGCAGTCGTTACCTTCTTCCGTGGCGTATAGAGTTGGCCGTTGCGTAGCAGCACATCGACCAGACGCACAAGTTTTCTTGCCGTTAAGACGAGGGCGCGTTTGTGTTGGTGCTTAGGAACTTCTTTGTACTTCTTCCGGTAATACTCACCGAATTCCTCATCGCGGTTTTTCACCGAGTTGGCAGCTTCAACCAGGTAATAGCGAAGGAATCGGTTGCCGGATTTAATGCGTTTGGTATCTTCGGCTTCAAAAGGGCCAGACTGATGTTTACGCCAGGAAAGGCCGGCATACTTGGCCACAGCCGCTTGATCACTGAAGCGATCGATGTCTCCAATCTCCGCGAGGATACCGGCGGCATACACCCGGTCAATCCCAGGGATGGAGCGCAAGCATTTGGATTCAGGCAGGCCTTCGAGAATGCGCTCTATGGCTTTGTCCAAATCTTTGAGCTGTGCCTGGATGCTTCGAATCACTTGAATGGATGTGCCAAGCACCAGGTCGATGGAGTCCTCAACCACTTTGGAAAGTCGATAAGAGGCTCTGGCAGCCTTCTGAATGCAGCGTGCGACGTTCTCCGGATCAGGGAAGCGATTGCGTCCCTTGTCCCTTAAATAGTCGGCCAATTCGGCGACATCCATCGTGGCAATGTCGTCAAGGCTGTACTTCTCGGAGAGCATCTCCATGAGCGCGTGACCGAATACCGAGCTGTCTACTTCGGTCGTAAAGGCGTTGCACTTGTAGAACAGGTTCTGCAAAAAATATTGCTTCTCACGCGCCAGGTTGTGGATCAGGTGGAATCGCATGCGCGTGAGGCGCTGGAGCGCAACATATTGCTCTTGCATGACGATGGTGGTGGTCAATCGTCCAAAGCGCAAGCGATCCGCAATCACCCAGGCATCAAGACGGTCGGTCTTGTCCATATCCGGGTAGGCTTCTCTGAATTTGCTGACCAGCTTCGGGTTGATGGTGAACACTTTGGCTTTACGGGCTTTGAGCGCCGGATCCTCATGCATGAACATGGCAGGATGCCAGCTGTAGACCGAAGTCGCTTCAAGGCCAATGTGAATCTCGGAAGACGAATGCTTGTCCGCTACAGCGACGATGCGATCTCTCAGATGAGAAGCGCCGTCGAGATTATTCTTGACGGTGAGCGTTTCCAGCTTGTCTCCGTCGGGATTCATAAAGCACGCTTCCAGTTCTTGTGAGCTGACGTCAATACCGACAAATAACTTCAAATGGAGTTCCTCCTTTCTGTTGAGGGATTCAGGGAATGGACGCTCCGGGATGCCTCCGGCGCACACGCAGATCAATCACCCTCGCCTATGAGAACACACTTCAGTCCATGAGCTGCCCCGGCACTGCTATAGCCGGGCATGGGTTGCCGAAGGGAACAGCCAGCGGGTAAGAAGTTCAGACGTGTACCGGAGAAACAGACTTTTAATGTAGACGTGGCTACAGGAGGGATACGAATTTCCCCGAATGGACCCTAAGTTCCATTGTCCAGAGACATTCCAGAAAGTCCAGTCCCCATTCAATTTTCAAAGAACGATTTGCTGGAAAATTTCAAGGAATCTCTCCAGCCCCTACGGGGCTGGAAGCTGAAAGAAAAGAGCTTTCAAAAGATACTATACGAGGAGGGTTAACCATGGAAAAAAGGACTTATTACGTTTCGGTTCAAGGGCGATCGCTCCTTGAGGATCCCGGCGCTGCAGCGTACGAGTGGGAGATTCAAGCCACCCGGGAGGAGGCGGATCACCTGAGTCATATGCTCGAGCATTTGGGGGAGAAGGAGGAGAACGGGTTTATGGCTTTTACCTATCCTTGGCCGGATACGCCGGAAGATGAGGTCAACCGCAGCTACGAAAGTTATCTGAACGCGTTGTATCGTGAAATTTACCGGCTGGGCACGGCGGAAACGCGGGCGCAAATGGAGCGCTCCGGTTTTGCAGCACAGCTGTAGCTGTTTGGATGTCCATCGGAAAGGAGCGACGCCTGTGACGTATTATATCAAGGACGCGGAATATCGGCGGATGGATGAGCACCAAGGGCGACCCTGTGCCGTGATCCAGGTGTATCCGGGCGCGGTGGGAGACCCCGAGCTTTTTGTATATGTGGCGCGTGCTGCGGACGGGAAAGGGTATGAAATCATCCGGATGATCCGCAGCGAGGCGAACTTGGAGATCGACTGGTACGATAATAATCTGCATCAGGCGTTCTCTGAGGTGGCGGAGGAGCGGTTTGGGGATCGGGGCTGGCCGGAGCCGGAAGCTCAGCGGAAGGAGTTCCTGCAGAATCTGCTCGCGAATGAGCAGATCGTCGCCCGATTGGAGCAGTTGCCCCATTGAGGGAGGAATCACCAAATTTATGCCAAAAACGCTTTGAAAAACAAAAAGGATGCGCTATAATAATTAACGCATCCTTTTTCTATAACGACGTGTCCCAGTAGCTCAGCTGGATAGAGCAACGGCCTTCTAAGCCGTCGGTCGGGGGTTCGAATCCCTCCTGGGACGTGACGAAAGAGCACCCTTTGGGGTGCTCTTTTTGCTATAGTCCCAGGTTGGGCGAGAACCCCCACAATCAACTAACTGGATTTTCTACCGCTATTTTGGCCGTTTTTGGACAAAACCGAAGAATTAGAGGTAAATCCTACTGTTAATTTTGTTCAAAAATGCCCCTGAGCGGGAAATCAGCAAAAATAACAGTAGAATTTCCAGTTAGTAGCTTGCACGTGAGAAAAAATCAAATATTAACGGTAAGTTTTCCAGTTAATTCATCTCGACCCTGGCTCAGGGGAAGTCAAATAAAGAACTCGCCCCCAAATGTGGTAAGATCCGCATCTTCCAGATAAAATCAAAAAAACCCTTTGTTAATCAAAGGGCTAGAGGTTAAAAAAAGGTTATGGAGCGGGTGAAGGGAATCGAACCCTCGCCTCAAGCTTGGGAAGCTGGCATTCTACCATTGAACTACACCCGCAAGAGCTAAGCAAGAAATATTATAACGCCAACGCAGACAAGAATCAAGCCCCGCCATTAATTACCGGTCGGGGCGTTTCAATTTACTTTACGATGATGCTTCGGATGCAGCCATCCCTCTCACGATCTGCGCAGGTTTCAAGGGCAGCGCCTGCCCGTCGATCGACAGGATTTCGAGCGATGGCGGCGATCGGTGGATTCAGAGAATAACGAAAAGGCTCAGTTCTTCTAGTGGTTAGCATAAATAAGATTATAGCGAAAATTGTCGATTAGAACGAAGTTTTTTTATGCGGAGAGACTGCGTAAAAAAACGCCGGAGTATTAAGTTTCCGGCGGCTTTGGCGGTATGGGCGTTAGGGCTTGAGATTAACGGCCTGCCGCCGAACTAGACAGCAGCGCTTGAAGGTCCGGCTCAATCTCAGCGGGTTCGGTGCGAGCCGCATACCGCTTGACGATCTCGCCGTCTCGCCCAACCAGGAACTTCACGAAGTTCCATTCGATATCCCCCGTATCGTAAGGTTCTGGCGTATGCTCCCGCAGATAACGGTATAACGGGTGGGCGTGCTCCCCGTTTACGTCGATTTTGGCGAAGAGCGGAAAAGTGACTTGATAATTCGTTTCACAGAAAGCCTTAATCTCTGCTTCCGTCCCAGGCTCTTGCTCGGCGAATTGATTGCAGGGGAACCCAAGAACGGAGAAGCCTTGGTCCTTGTACTTGCTGTACAGTTGCTGCAGCCCCGCATAATGCGGTGTCAACCCGCATGCACTGGCGGTATTGACGATGAGCAGCACTTGTCCCCGATATGGCGCGAGCGTCGTGGTTTCACCCGTAATCGTACGGACTTCAAAATCGTAAAGGCGGCTCATCGGCTTACACCAAATCGCAGGCGTCCGCTGGCATCCAGTGAGCGTCCTGCCCTTCCCATTTCACATTGCAGCCGATCGGATTCGTTAGCGGAATCGAAATTTCGCGCCCGGTGGTGAGCTCCTCCAACACCCGATCCAGATCGTTAACCGTCATTTTGCTCGTGTCGCGCGGGTTATCAACGCCGCGTCCCGTATAGACGAGCTTGCGGTCGGCATCAAAGACGAAGAAATGCGGCGTGCGCAGCGCACCATAGTCTTTCGCTGCCGTTTGTTCCTTATCCCGCAAATACACCCAAGGGAATCGATGCTGCTCCATCCGTTTGACCATGTGCTCGAAAGAATCTTCCGGATGGGTGTTTTCGCTGTTCGAGTTAATCCCTACAAATACGACTCCCCGATCCTTGAACTTCTCTGCCGTTTGCCGCGTGACTTCATCAGAGCCAAGCACATAAGGACAGTGATTGCAAGTAAAAAACACGACGAGCACCTTGGCCAAAGCAAAAGATTCCAAAGAGTAGGTCTGGCCATCCGTAGCCGGCAGGTTAAAGTTTGGTGCCGGACTTCCCAAAGTTAACGTGAAACTCATCACCATCACCTCTCACATATTTTGATAACGTTTACTTCCATTCTACCTTAAATGTTCCGATAATCTCAAATTTTATGAATTACCTGCTAAATAGCTGTCATAGACATGACATTCTGAAATTTTCTATTGTCTATTCTGTGAAAATGCTGTAAAGTAGCTTATCAAATAAGCCATTAATTTTATGTCAGTTAACTTAACACTCCAATTGACCATAGTTCGATAAATCGCCACTTTTAGCGAAATTACGGCAGAGTAATTGTGATTTACCGTATATCGCTTCATTGACCCCTTCTGCTTAGGCTTCTGCTTTACCTGATTGCTGTGCGGAAGCGAGAATGTACATTCGTCCGCGTTGTAGAGACAATTCGAAGGTCGAGTGCCGCAACTAACATAGAGATAGAGGGCACTGCTGCATCTTTACGCTTTAGGAAATTACAGCACGACAGATCGATTGTACATTTGTCTATTATTGACGGACATTGTCGAATTGCGAGATTCCATTTTTACGGGAAAAGAGGCTGTAAACATGATTCAACCCATTTTGCAGATTAAGGATTTGCACACCCACTTTTTTACCGACCGAGGCGAAATCCCTGCGGTGGACGGCGTGAACCTGTATGTGAATCCCGGCGAGGTGCTTGGCGTCGTTGGCGAATCCGGCTGCGGCAAAAGCGTTACCTCCTTGTCGATCTTGAAGCTGATCCCTCAGCCGCCTGGCAAAATTACGGGAGGGTCGATCGAGTTTAAGGGGAAGGACATTGTTCCGATGAAGGAGCGGGAAATGCGAGCGATTCGCGGGAACTCGATTTCCATGATTTTTCAGGAGCCGATGACGTCGCTGAATCCGCTGTTTACCGTCGGCCAACAAATTGGGGAGACGGTTCGGCTGCACCGGGGGCTCAGCAAGAAGCAAGCACGGGAACATACCATCGACATGCTGAAAAAGGTTGGCATTCCTCGGCCGGAGGCCATCATCGATGAATATCCGCATCAACTCTCCGGCGGGATGAGACAACGGGTGATGATCGCGATGGCGATCTCCTGTAATCCGGAGTTGCTGATCGCTGACGAACCAACTACAGCACTCGACGTGACCATCCAGGCACAGATCCTCGATTTGATCCGGCGCTTGAATGAGGAGAACGGTACGGCCGTAATGATGATCACGCATGACCTTGGGGTCGTTGCCGAGATGTGCCACCGGGTAGCTGTGATGTATGCCGGCAAAGTGGTGGAGGAGGGCCCTGTGCGGGATATTTTTAAAAATCCGCTGCATCCCTACACCCAAGGGCTGATCAAGTCGGTGCCGCGCATGGACGAGGACCGCAAGCGCCTGTTCTCCATTCCAGGCAACGTGCCGATCCTGAACACCCGGATGAAAGGCTGTCGCTTTGCCGAACGCTGTTCGCATGCGATGCCGATTTGTTCGGAGCAGCTGCCTGAGCTGAAGGAATACGAAACGGCGCATAGCTGCCGGTGCTGGCTCCATGAAACGCCACAGGAGGAAGTTGTATGAGTGAACCCTTACTGCAAGTTGAACATCTGAAAAAATACTACCCTACCGGGGGCGGATGGTTTGGCAAGTCACAGCAATTCGTTAAAGCGGTCGATGACATCTCGTTTACCGTGCGACGGGGCGAAACGTTTGGACTGGTGGGGGAAAGCGGCTGCGGGAAATCCACGACCGGTCGTTCCCTGCTTCGGCTGATTGAGCCGACCGGCGGCAAGGTGATTTTTGAAGGGGAGGACATCACGGCTTTGTCGCCAGAGGCGCTGCGCCGGAAACGCAAGGATATGCAGATTGTGTTCCAGGATCCCTTCTCCTCGTTGGATCCTCGCCATACGGTGCAGCGGATTCTGGAGGAACCGCTGATCGTTCACGGCGTGGGCAATGCCAAGGAACGTAAACAGATGATCGACCGGTTGATCGATGTCGTTGGTCTGACGCAAAGCCATCTGCAGCGTTATCCGCACCAATTCTCCGGCGGTCAGCGGCAGCGGATCGGGATCGCCCGTGCATTGGCGCTCCAGCCAAAGCTGATTGTCGCCGACGAGCCGGTTTCCGCGCTGGATGTGTCGATCCAGTCGCAGGTGGTGAACCTGCTTCAGGATCTGCAAGAGGAGTTCGGGTTGACGTACATCTTTATCGCCCACGATTTAAGTGTCGTGAAGCATATCTGCGACCGGGTAGCGGTTATGTACCTCGGCCGGATCGTTGAGATTGCCGACAAACACAAGCTGTACTCGTCACCTCAGCATCCGTATACCCAGGCGTTGCTCTCCGCAGTTCCGCAGCCGGATCCGGACAAGAAGACCGAGCGGATTATTCTGCAAGGCGAAGTGCCCAGCCCGGCTAATGCGCCGGTCGGCTGCGCGTTTCATACGCGGTGTCCGATGGCAATGGACGTTTGCCGGACGCACCGCCCTGAGCTGGCTGAGACGGATGCGGGCCATTTGACGGCTTGCCATCTGTACACCGAAGTGAAGAACACAGGAAGCGCGAGCTTGGCATAAAGATGACGTTTTGAACTACCTCTAAAGGTTTATAGTCTGGGTACTATGCCCAGCTTTTTTATAAACAAGAAATTATATATTGGGATTCAGAAGGGAGCCACAAAATGAAAGCAAAGAGATGGAGTAGTGTTGTTCTTGTTACGATGCTGAGCGCCGCCATCGCCTTGGCGGGGTGCGGAGGCAGCAACAATGCCGGTGGCAGTAATTCCGGCGGAACGAATACGGGCGCGAATACGGAGGCAACCACTCCGACCGGTTCGGCCCAAGATACATTGGTTGTAGGCCGCGGCGGGGATTCCGCTTCTCTGGACCCAGCCATCGTAACCGACGGTGAATCTTTGAAAATCGCCCACCAAGTCTTTGATTCCTTGCTGGAGTACAAAGAAGGAACAACCGAGGTTCAAGGCTCGTTGGCCGAGAGCTGGACGGTATCTGACGACGGTTTGACCTATACCTTCAAGCTGCGTCAAGGCGTGAAGTTCCATGATGGTACGGATTTTAATGCGGATGCGGTTGTATTCAACTTCACCCGTTGGTCTGATCCAAACAGCGAATACAAATTTGAAGGCGACTCCTTTGACTACTATGATTCCATGTTTGGTCCAGACGGCAAACGCGTTATCAAGGAAGTAGAAGCGGTCGACGAGAACACGGTTAAGTTTACACTGAACCAACCGCAAGCGCCGTTCTTGCAAAACCTGGCCATGACCTCTTTCGGGATCGCCAGCCCAACGGCCATCAAGGAGAAGAAAGAAAACTTCAAGAACGAGCCGGTAGGTACAGGTCCATTCGTATTCAAAGAGTGGAAACGCAATGACTCGATTACGTTAGAGAAGAACCCGAACTACTGGAAAGAAGGGCTTCCGAAGCTGAACAAAGTGATCGTTCGCTCTATCCCGGATAACTCTGCTCGTTTCAACGCGCTGCAAAGCGGTGAAATCGATTTGATGGAGGACCTGAGCCCGGACGATCTGGCGACCTTGGAAGCGAACCCGGATCTGCAAAAGATCGAGCGTCCTTCCAACAACGTAGGTTATGTCGGCTTCAACCTGAAAAAAGAACCGTTTAACAACGTGAAAGTAAGACAAGCGCTGAACTATGCCGTTGATAAGCAAGCGATCATCGATGCCTTCTTCGCAGGCCAAGCTGAACCGGCTAAGAACCCAATGCCGCCGTCCCTGTGGGGCTACAACGATAGCATTACCGATTATGAGTATGATCCAGAGAAAGCGAAAGCGTTGCTGGCCGAAGCAGGTTATCCGAACGGTCTGCCAGGCGAATATGTCTTCTATGCCATGCCGGTATCCCGTCCTTACATGCCAGACGGCAAGAAGGTAGCCGAAGTTATTCAGCAAAACTTTGAAGAAGTTGGCGTAAAAGTGAAAATCGAATCTCCGGAATGGGCCGTTTATCTCGACGATGCGCAAGCCGGTGAAAAAGACGATCTGTTCATGCTCGGTTGGACCGGCGACAACGGCGACCCAGACAACTTCCTGTACACGCTGCTGGACAAAGACGCGATTCCGTCCAACAACTACACGTACTATTCGAGTGACGAACTGCATGAGTTGTTAGTCGCTGCGCAAAAAGAAACCGACCAATCGAAACGTGAGGAACTGTACAAACAAGCGCAAGAAATCATCAAAGCCGACGCTCCGTGGATTCCGCTCGTGCATACGACACCGCTCCTGGCTGCAAGAGCGAATCTGAAAGGATACGTTCCGGCGCCGACAGGTACGGAATATTACAGCAACATCTATTTCGAATAACAGGCGGGAGCTTAACGCCTCTGGCAGGTGAACCTCATCTTGAAAGCTTATATTTTGAAAAGAATACTCATCATGGTTCCTGTCCTAGTCGGCATGACGATTATCGTGTTTTCCATTATCCATGCGATTCCCGGTGATCCTGCGGAAACGATTCTGGGGCAGAAGGCAACGGAGCAGTCCAAGGAAGCGCTCCGCGAGCAACTGGGCCTGAACAATCCGTGGTATCAGCAGTATTTCACGTACATGGGAGATTTGTTGAAAGGTGACCTGGGGCAATCGATCCGCACGAGAGTACCGATTGCCCAGGAGATTGCCCCCTATCTGGCGGCTACGGCGGAACTAACCGTGGCAGCCATGGCGTTTGCAATCTTCTTTGGCGTGAATGCCGGCATCATCAGCGCCTGGAAGCAAAACTCGTGGTTCGATTACATTTGCATGCTGATCGCGTTGATTGGGGTATCGATGCCAATCTTCTGGCTCGGGCTGATGGAGCAGTGGATCTTCTCGCTTAAATTGCATTGGCTGCCTTCCATCGGGCGGATGAACCAACGTGATCCGGTTGAAGCGGTCACCAATCTGTATCTGATCGACAGCATGATCGCAGGCCGCTGGGATCAGTTATGGACGGTGTGCAGGCATTTGATTTTACCAAGTGTCGCGCTGGGTACGATTCCGATGGCGATTATCGCCCGGATGACGCGGTCGAGTATGCTGGAAGTCATGAATTCCGATTTCGTTCGCACGGCCAAGGCCAAAGGGTTGTCGCAATTTATTGTCATCTATAAACACGCCTTGAAAAATGCATTTATTCCCGTGCTGACGGTCATCGGTCTGCAAACTGGCGCATTGCTTGGCGGTGCGGTTTTGACCGAAACGATCTTCGCATGGCCTGGTGTGGGACGGTATATTTACGAAGCGATCAGCTCGCGTGATTATCCGGTAATTCAATCCGGCATTCTGGTTATCGCCTTTATTTTCGTCATTATCAATCTGATCGTGGATTTGCTGTACGCAGCGGTCGATCCACGCATCCGTTACCGGTAAAGGAGGGAAACCATGGCAGAGGCAACTACAGCAAGCACAAACCGCAGCACCGCCGTCCCGGCCGAGAAGGTTTCCGGACCTTGGCGCGATGCGTGGAAAGCGTTCCGCAAAAATAAAATCGCCATGGCCGGCCTGATCATGATCGTGTTTTTCATTCTGATCGCCTTGCTGGCCCCGGTGATTGCTCCTTATGAATTTGACAAGCAGGTTTTGCGCGACCGCTTAAAACCGCCGTCCTCATCGCATTGGTTTGGGACGGACGATCTGGGACGCGACCTGTTCACCCGCGTATTATACGGGGCGCGAATCTCCTTATGGGTGGGGACGTTCTCCGTTGTGGGATCAATCATTTTGGGGACGCTCTTCGGCATTCTGGCAGGGTTCTACGGCAAATGGATCGATATGGTGATTTCGCGCCTGTTCGATATTTTGCTGGCGTTCCCGAGCATTTTGCTGGCGATCGCGATCGTGGCCATCCTTGGTCCGTCGCTGCAAAACGCGTTGCTTGCCATCGCCATCGTCAACATCCCAACGTATGGGCGGCTGGTGCGGGCGAAGGTGCTTAGCCTGAAGAACGAAGAGTATATCACTGCAGCACGGGCAATCGGGATGAAAAACAGCGCGATTTTGCTGCGGCACATCCTGCCAAACAGCTTGACGCCAATCATCGTGCAAGGCACGCTGGGAATCGCTACGGCGATTATCGAAGCGGCTGCGCTGGGCTTCCTTGGTTTAGGTGCTCAGCCGCCTACACCGGAATGGGGCAAGATGCTGTCTGACTCGCGTCAATTCATCGCCACCGCTCCGTGGACTGTAGTTTTCCCGGGGATTTCGATCATGCTGACCGTACTTGCCTTCAACCTGATGGGCGACGGTTTGCGTGACGCGCTTGACCCGCGGATGAAAAGTTAAATCCATCGTTATGAACTGTCGGGAGGATTCCCGGCAGTTTTTTTGTGTGTTGCACCAAATATACGGTCTGCGGTTATAATTTAGGCATCGGATATAGAGAATGGATAGGAGAAGGAGGCGGCAGAATGGCTAAAAAAGCGAGGAAGGTAACGATCGTTGGTTCCGGCCTGGTCGGTACGGCTTGCGCTTATTCCATGATCAATCAATCGATCTGCGAAGAAATTATGATGATTGACCGGACGTATGATCGTGCGGTGGCACATGCGCTGGATTTGTCGCATTGCATGGATTTTACGCCAACCCGTACGAAGGTATATGCTGGCCGGCTGGAGGACTGCCGCGACATGGATGTGGTTGTGCTGACGGCAGGGGCGAATCCGAAGCCGGGGCAAACGCGTCTGGATGTGCTGGGCGAGGCGGAGAAGATTACGCGGGATATCGTCAGCCGCATCGTGGATGGAGGATTTGACGGCGTGTTTGTCGTCGCTGCCAATCCGGTGGACATCGTGACCTATATTGTACGCGAGGTGTCGGGATTCCCGCGGAACCGGGTGATCGGCACTGGGACCTCCATCGATTCGGCGCGGCTCAAAACGCTGCTGTCGGAGGTATTTGCTGTTGATCCGCGCAGTGTAAACGGGTATGCGATGGGAGAGCACGGGGATTCGCAGTTTGTGGCCTGGTCGCATGTCACGATCGGCGGGAAACCGCTACTGCACATTTTGGAGCAGCATAAGGAGCGGTTCCGCCACGTCAAGCTGGACGAAATCGCGCAAAAAACCAAAGATGCGGGATGGGAGATTTTTACCCGTAAGGGCAACACCCAGTTTGGGATTGGGAACGCGCTCGCTTATATCGTGAGATCCATCTTAAACGACGAGCACAAAATCATCGCCGTTTCGGTTGTGCTGGAGGGGGAATATGGACAGACCGGAGTTTGTGCCGGTGTGCCTGCCATTATCGGTGACGGCGGGATCGAGGAAGTGCTGGAACTGAACTTGACCTGGGAGGAACAGCGCAAATTTACGCAATCCTGCGATATTTTGAAGGCGGCGATTGCAAGTCTTCAACTCTAATCATGTTTAGCCGCTGTCGGTTGGCGGTTTATCAGAGCATCCGTTCGATGGGGAACGGATGTTTTTTTATTTTTCCTGGAGAGGTCTGATTCTGTGCTTAAGTCGCGGGAAGGAGGGGGAATCCGCCTGAGGACCGTTCTGTGCATGTTTCCCCTTTTTATACAGGCGGCGGAGATTTTTGTGGAAGGCTTTTACGACTCGCTGCGATACTTTACTTCGGACCGGGACAAACTGGCGAAAGCCATTGTGCATGCTTTGGTCAGAGAGCAGTTTTTTGTTGCCTTGGAAAGGGAGCAGGTTCTGGGGATATTCGCGTATTCCGCGGGGCAGAAGCGGGCTTTCCGGTTTCAACGGGCTGAGCTTCAGCGGGAACTTGGCTGATTGAAGGGAAGTTTGTTTTATTTCCTTGTCCGTCGGGAGCTGGAAAAACCGCTGCATTTGGCGGAGGGCCAATGTTATTTCGAGGCGGTTGCTACGGCAAAGCAAGCACGGGGTCGTGGGGTTGCCAGCCAACTGAACAACGAACTGATATCTCGTTTAGGTTATGACGATTATATTTTGGAGGTTGTTGATACCAATACCGCAGCGATTCGTTTATATGAACGATTGGGGTATGCCGAGTTTCGGCGGAAGCCGCAGCGCTGGTTTCGGAAGCAGGCGGGGTTTAATGCCAGGTTGTATATGAGATGGATGCAAGACCAGGCGCGACCAGAATAAGGTGTGGTAAATTTAGGTCTAGACAAGAACATATATTCTCTTTATGATGAGGGCATCATGCGGCCGATCGTGCTGATTCACGGGTTTACGCTTGACCATCGCCTGATGAGCGGCTGCATGGAACCGATATTTCAGAATCGCACGGGGTGGAGAAGGATTTACCTTGATTTGCCATTTGCCGGGGACGGGAAAGTCGAAGAATTATGCGGGTATTGAGAATACGGACGGGATGCTGGATGCGGTGCTGGAGTTGATCGATGGGTTGGTGCCGGACCCTTGATCGTGGCGGATCCAGATCAACGGGAACTGCCGGACCATACGGTTATTTATGAGGATCCGGCGTTGATTCATGAACTGTCTCCCGAGGAGTATGATGATTTTTGCTCGATGAGCGCAGTTTTGGATCGGCACACCTGGAGAAGGTATGCAAACGAGATCGTTCCCGGCTGTCGCATGGCAGATTCCGCTTTTTTGGACAAGATTCGGGCACGGTATGGGTTTTCTTTTCTGATCGATCGGGAGAAGTTTGACGCGCCTTCGTTATTCCTGCTCGGCAGGCAGGACACGTCGGTGGGATATGCGGATGCGCTCCGCTTTTTAGAGCTGTATCCGTGCGGTACGCTTGCGGTCATGGACCGGGCCGGGCATAACCTGCAGATTGAGCAGGAGGACACGTTTAACGCGTTGGTGAACGAGTGGCTGGATCGAGTGGAGGAAGCTAAGGATAAGGAATAATAAAATGAGACAGGCTTGCGGTGGGACTTGAATTGGCGGGATACGGAGATTCTTGAGGGAGGTTTCTGAATGTACGAGTTGAAGACCAAAGAAAACGACAACAGTGTCATCGAGTTCATTGAAGGGGTGGCCGATGCCAAGAAGCGAGAGGATGCCTATCGGTTACTGGATATTTTTACAGAGACAACGGGGTATCCGGCCAAAATGTGGGGCCCCAGCATCATCGGCTTTGGCTCCTACCACTACAAATACGCCTCCGGCCACGAAGGGGATGCGCCGCTGGTTGGCTTCTCGCCTCGGAAGGCGAAGATCAGCCTATATCTTGCCGCGGATGATCCGGGACGAGGCGCTTTGCTGGAATCCTTCGGGAAGCATACCCAAGGGAAAGGGTGTGTTTACATTAATAAAGTCGCCGACATCGATGTGGACGTGCTGCGTAAGTTGATCCGGCATTCGGTCGAGCACCTTCAGAAGTTGTATCCGAAT
This sequence comes from Paenibacillus sp. MB22_1, assembly GCF_047200555.1. Taxonomy (NCBI): domain Bacteria; kingdom Bacillati; phylum Bacillota; class Bacilli; order Caryophanales; family Paenibacillaceae; genus Paenibacillus; species Paenibacillus sp. MB22_1. The sequence continues at coordinate 75,866 of NZ_JBLADV010000002.1, read as the reverse complement.
GATGGGGGAAGGAGCTAGCTGGTAAGCGGCTCTTTCTTTGTGTCGGAAACGGTAAGGGGATTCGGTGCGGGAAATCGGTATAGGAACTGGTATGAGGAACTGTTGTGGGACGGTTATAGCGGCGCGTAGGGTAGCAACTAGGGGGGCGTCGTCGTCCGCAATGGTCGGCCATGGTTCACCTTGTCCGCCGTCGTCTGCCTTGCCCGCCGTCGTCTGCCTTGCCCGCCGTGTGGTCCGCCTTGTCCGCCGTCGTCCGAAATATATGCGAAAAATCGAATAGAATTCAACGGGTAACGGTACTTTTGGGCGATTATATATGAAATTTCATGCTTATTTGGACCATCAGAGGTCGAAAGGCCGAAATCTATATGAAAAATCGAATAGATTTGGCGATATTGGCTGTTTCGGTCTGAATTATATATGAAATTTCGAATAGAATTCGGTTGCTGCTATATCCCAGTCACATCGGCCCTACTCGCATGGGCGGCCTCGCTCCGACGACCCCCACCGGGGTTCTCACCCTCCTGGGAACGCAAAAACACTCTCCGTTTGGAGAGTGTTTCGTCACGTCCCAGGAGGGATTCGAACCCCCGACCGACGGCTTAGAAGGCCGTTGCTCTATCCAGCTGAGCTACTGGGACATCTCAAATATGAAAAACACAAGCAAAATATATTATATCACATGTAAGGTTGTTGGGCAATAACTTATAAAGAAAAATTGACATGCCGCAGATGAAAAGGGCGATCGCCGCGATCTGATCCGCGTTCTAATCCGACGATTTGGCCCAAGAGGTTTTTGCCTTCGCAAGGGACTATGCTATAATCTCAATTAATTGCGATTCGGAGGAGAAAGGAGGTAGCCTTATCAGCAGTTCACGACCCGATGAGAAAGACAACATTGTCTTGTTTCCCAAAACGTTGGACTATTACCAGATCGAACTGACCCGTATGCTGGAGACCGAAAGATATGGGGAGGCCGTAGAGCTCCTGCAATTTCTGCTTCAATGCCAGGGAGAGGATCCAAGGCATTACGAGGAATGGCAGGCTTTACTGGAGTGGCTGACCAGCGCATTTCCCGCGCTGAAAGACGGCATATCGGATTCGGAACCACAGGGCTTCGAGGGAGATGAGGAAACAGAGGAAATGCTCGCTCGTCGGCTCGCGGAGGCCAAGCTAGCCGAAGATGCGGGTTATACGGACAAGCTGTTAGCTGCCGTGAGGGACAAGCCGCTCTCGGAGCAGACGTTCCTTGCCCTGGAACAGCTTGCATACCTGGATCGTCCCGAGATCGATGACGCGCTGATCGGCTGGATCAGCCGGGAGGAGATGCATCCGCTTCTTCAATATCGGGTACTGCAAACGCTGCGCCGCCGCGGAACGACGGGGACGCTGGTGATCATGCGCGGAGGGGAGCGGGTGGAAGTGGAGATTGAGGCAGTCCCGCTCAAGCCTGAGGATTTCCCGCCAGCCGTGCAAATGGTGCTTGATCGCGTAGGCGACCAGACGCAGGTGCATGATCCGACCCTTTACTATTTCGCTCAGGAATTATGGTCACAGTTTGTCATGGTACTATATGGTACGGCGGATTACCGCTCGCTCCTGGTCGAAGAAGATGCGATCATCGATATTTGGGCGGCGGCGCTGCATCAGATGGTGGCAGATAGCTTGTCCGGAAGCCAAACGGATGAGGAGATTCGCGCCATGTACGGAATTACCGATGGACTGCGGCTGCGATATGAGCAAGTCTGCCGAACGATTGGCAAATTCGTTGCGTCGGGACGAATCCACGGCATGTAACCATTGGGTGAGAGTGCAGCAGAAGATCACTCTATCAACCTTGCAAATAGGATTTGCCCAATACCTGACTGTGGTCCGGCTCTTGTAAAAAGATGTATTGTTGTTTATAATATAATGGTTATTCTGATCGTGTTCATAGAGACAGCTATACTGGAACCCAAGAGCAAGACACCTTGAAAATAGCTGTTTTAGTCGCGATTCGGTTTCAGTATTTAAAGTATATGTGAAATTTGGAGGGGAAAGCATAAAATGAAAGCAACTTGGGAAAAAATAGAGAAGAACCTCGGTGTACTCGAGGTTGAGGTGGAGGCGGAACGCGTAGCCGCCGCACTGGATAAAGCTTTCCAAAAGGTTGTTAAGAAAGTAAACGTACCTGGTTTCCGCAAAGGTAAAGTGCCTCGGCCGATTTTCGAAGCACGTTTTGGCGTGGAAAGCTTGTATCAAGATGCAATCGATATCCTGTTGCCTGAAGTGTACACTGAAGCGGTTGATCAAACGGACATTTTCCCGGTAGATCGTCCTGAAGTGGACATCGAGCAATTTGCTAAAGGACAACCTTTCAAGTTCAAAGCAAGAATCACGGTTAAACCAGAAGTGAAGCTTGGCGACTACAAAGGCGTAGAAGTTCCTGCCATTAACGTTGAAGTCAGCGACGAAGAGCTGAACAACGAATTGGAGCGTCTGCAACAACGCCATGCTGAACTTGTTGTCATCGACGATGAGCCGGCTAAGAACGGCGACACCGTTGTTATCGACTTTGACGGTTCCGTAGACGGCGTGCCTTTCGAAGGCGGCAAAGCTGAACGTTATTCCCTGGAGCTTGGAAGCAACACGTTTATCCCTGGCTTCGAGGATCAAGTTGTAGGCTTGGCTACCGGCGACTTCAAGGACGTTACGGTAACTTTCCCGGAAACGTACCATGCAGAAGAGCTGGCTGGCAAAGAAGCTGTGTTCAAAGTCAAAGTTCACGAAATCAAACGCAAACAACTGCCTGAACTGGACGACGAGTTCGCGAAAGACGTTAGCGAATTTGACACGTTGGACGAGTTCAAAGAAGATTTGAAGAAACAGCTTGCGGCTCGCAAAGAGCAAGAAGCAAAAGCAGCCCGCGAAGGGGCAATTGTTGATAAAGTCGGCGAGAACGCTGAAGTCGAAATTCCGGAAGCGATGATCAAAGGCGAAGTTGAGAACATGATTCGCGACTTCGACAACCGTCTTCGCGCACAAGGCATGAACCTGGATATGTTCCTGGGCTTCTCCGGTCAAACGGTGGACGACCTCAGAGGACAAATGCAAGGGGACGCTGAGAAACGCGTTCGCAACAACCTGGTGCTTGAAGCCATCGCTAAAGCCGAGAAGATCGAAGTCACTCAAGACGAAATCAACAAAGAGCTGAACGATATGGCGGAAGCTTACAAACGTACGCCGGAAGAAATCCGCAACATTTTGGCAGCTAACGGTTCTTTGGGCAGCTTGAATGAGGAAATCCTGATCCGCAAGACGATCCAGTTCTTGCTGGAGAACAGCAAGGAAGTTCCGGCTGAGCAAGCGGAGGCAAAGTCCAAAGAAGCTAAACCGGCTGCTAAGAAATCGACGAAGAAGTCGACCAAAGCCGAAGCGAAAGCAGACGCTGACAAAACTGAAGCCGAAGAAGCCCAAGGCGAGGAATAATTCACTCCAGCCAGATCCCGCTTCTTTGTATACATCACGATAAAAGTTAGGGCACGTATGATAAAATGCGTGCCTTAATTTTTCATCTCCAGATGATACATTTATTTCCATCGCGCACGGGACAAGCCTAAGGTTATATAATGTGTAAAAACGAACATAAACTGTACTGGGCGAAAAATGACACGGGGCTTCGAACATGATAGAATGTTTTACGTAAGCGCAAGGGAAATTGAAAAGGAAAAGAGGTTGGTCGCATGAGTCTGGTACCTATGGTCGTAGAACAAACGAATCGAGGAGAACGGTCGTACGACATCTATTCGAGACTCCTTAAAGATCGCATTATTTTTCTCAGCAACGCAATTGATGATGAAGTTGCCAATCTCGTGATTGCCCAACTGTTGTTCTTGGCAGCTGAAGATCCTGAGAAAGATATTCACCTGTACATCAATTCTCCGGGGGGTTCCGTTACCGCGGGGATGGGTATATATGATACGATGCAATATATCAAGCCCGATGTGTCCACCATCTGTGTCGGGATGGCGGCCAGCATGGGATCATTGCTGCTGACAGCAGGGGCCCCTGGCAAACGTTATGCGCTTCCGAACAGCGAAGTGATGATTCACCAACCGCTTGGCGGCGTTCGCGGTCAGGCAACGGATATTAAAATTCATGCCGATTGGATCATCAAGACAAGACAAAAGCTGAATCAGATCTATGTAGAGCGGACGGGTCAACCCCTTGAAAAAATCGAGCGCGATACAGACCGCGACTTCTTCATGAGCGCGGAAGAGGCTAAGGCCTACGGGATTATCGATCAGGTGATCTCCAAGCCCACTAATCTATAAAGGGGTGTTTACATGTTTAAGTTTAACGATGAAAAAGGCCAACTAAAATGCTCGTTCTGCGGCAAATCGCAAGAGCAAGTACGCAAGCTTGTTGCCGGACCCGGCGTTTATATATGCGACGAATGCATTGAGCTGTGCACGGAAATCGTGGAGGAGGAACTTGGCCACGAGGAAGAGCTGGATCTGAAGGAAATTCCGAAGCCAAAGGAAATCCGCGATATTTTGGACCAGTACGTCATTGGTCAGGAGCAAGCGAAGAAATCGCTGTCCGTTGCGGTTTACAACCACTACAAGCGGATTAATACGCAGAACAAGATCGAGGATGTTGAGCTGCAGAAGAGTAACATCCTGCTGCTAGGCCCTACAGGTTCGGGGAAAACACTCCTTGCCCAAACGATGGCCAAAATCCTGAACGTTCCATTCGCGATCGCCGATGCCACTTCCTTGACGGAAGCCGGCTATGTCGGTGAAGACGTGGAAAACATTCTGCTGAAACTGATTCAGGCTGCCGATTATGACGTGGAAAAAGCGGAACGCGGCATCATTTACATCGACGAGATCGATAAAGTGGCGCGTAAATCGGAGAATCCTTCGATTACCCGCGACGTTTCCGGCGAAGGTGTGCAGCAAGCGCTGTTGAAAATTTTGGAAGGTACGGTGGCTTCCGTTCCTCCGCAAGGCGGACGCAAACATCCGCATCAAGAATTTATCCAAATCGATACGACGAACATTTTGTTCATCTGTGGCGGGGCGTTTGACGGCCTGGAGCAAATGATCAAGCGTCGGATCGGTAAGAAGGTTATTGGCTTTAACGCGGCGAATGACGGGCAAAAAGAACTCAAACCGGGCGAATACCTGTCGATGGTATTGCCGGAGGACTTGCTGAAATTCGGATTGATTCCGGAATTCGTTGGCCGTCTGCCGGTCATCTCGACCCTCGAGCCGCTGGATGAGAAGACGCTGGTGCGCATTTTGTCCGAGCCGAAGAACGCTTTGGTGAAGCAATATCAGAAGCTGCTTGAGCTGGACAACGTGAACCTGCAGTTCGAACCGAAGGCGCTAGAAGCGATCGCTCGGGAAGCGATCAAGCGGAATACCGGAGCCCGCGGACTTCGCGCCATCATTGAGGGCATTATGCTTGACGTGATGTACGAAGTGCCTTCCCGCGACGATATTACGGATTGCGTGATCACCGAGAAGGTCGTTCTGGAGAAAACGGTGCCGGAATTGGCTTCCAAGCCAAACAAGAAACAAGAAGAAAGCGCGTAAGCGGGGAACCGCCGGGTGCGCTAAAATAAAGGTCAAGGTTCTCCACCTTTGCGGTTGTCGTGCCCTATATCTGGGCGCGCCCGCGGGGGTGGAGCTTTGATCGTTATGGGAGAGACCAGACATGACATTCTTGAGACAAGATACGCGGCCGGTTAAAGTCGGAAATCTGACGATCGGCGGCAGCAACGAAGTCATCATCCAAAGCATGTGTACGACGAAAACGGCAGATGTCGAGGCAACGGTAGCCGAGATTCTCCGGTTGGAGGAAGCAGGTTGCCAACTGGTACGCGTGACGGTGAATAACGAGGAAGCGGCTGCGGCGATCAAGGAGATCAAGAAACGGATTCATATCCCGCTGGTCGCTGACATTCACTTTAACTACAAGCTGGCGCTGCTGGCGATCGAAAACGGCATCGATAAGGTCCGGATTAATCCGGGGAATATCGGCCGCCGCGAAAAGGTTGAAGCGGTGGTCAAAGCGTGCAAGGAACGCGGCATTCCGATTCGGATCGGCGTGAACGCCGGTTCGCTGGAGAACCACTTATTGGAGAAATACGGCTACCCAACGCCCGAAGCGATGGTCGAAAGCGCCTTGTACCATATCGGGATTTTGGAGGATCTGGACTTCCATGACATTATCGTGTCGCTGAAGGCCTCGGACGTGCCGATGGCCATTGCGGCCTATACCAAAGCGGCAGAGGTCATTCCATACCCGCTGCATTTGGGCATTACGGAAGCTGGAACCTTGTTCTCCGGCACGGTGAAGAGTGCAGCTGGTATCGGCGCCCTCTTGTCGATGGGGATCGGCTCGACGGTCCGGATTTCGCTGAGTGCGGATCCGGTAGAGGAAGTGAAGGTGGCGCGCGAGCTGTTGAAGACGTTTGGGTTGATTACCAATGCAGCGACGCTTGTCTCCTGCCCGACCTGCGGCCGGCTGGATATTGACCTGTTCTCCATCGCCAACGAGGTGGAGGCGTATATCGCCAACCTGAAGGTGCCGATTAAGGTATCCGTGCTCGGTTGTGCCGTCAACGGCCCGGGCGAAGCGCGCGAAGCCGACATCGGGATCGCCGGAGCTCGCGGGGAAGGGTTGCTGTTCCGTTACGGGGAAATGATCCGGAAGGTTCCGGAAGCCGAGCTGCTAAGCGAATTAAAGAAAGAAATTGACCATATCGTGGAGGTGTACGAAGCGACCGGAGAAATTCCGGGACGCAAGGAGCACCGGGCCCGCGTGAAGTCTTGATTGAATATAAATCCGTACCGCAGTCTGCTTGAATGCAGGCTGCGTTTTTTTGTTGCCCGCTTCAACACGAACTATCCCTTAGAATATCCCAACTTGAAAAATCCTTGTTTTACCTTGGAGCGAAAAGGCTATACTACCAAGTATCAGTATAAGAGTGGGAGGCGTAACGCGTATGGATCTAAATGTTATCCTGATGGCGGTCCAAATGTTTTTTGCCGTCGTGATTGGGCTTTATTTCTGGAATCAGCTGCGCAGTCAAAAAGGCAACCGGCTGGCGGTAGACCGGGAATCGCGCAAGGAAATGGAGAAATTGCGCAAGCTAAGGGCCGTCTCGCTCACCAAGCCGCTTGCGGAGCGTACCCGTCCGGCCTCGATGAACGACATCGTTGGGCAAAAGGACGGTTTGCGTGCGCTGAAAGCGGCGCTTTGCAGCGCCAACCCGCAGCATGTGATCATTTACGGTCCGCCGGGCGTAGGAAAAACGGCGGCAGCACGCGTTGTGATGGAGGAAGCGAAGAAAAATCCGGTATCTCCCTTTAAATCCGATGCCAAATTTGTTGAAATTGATGCAACGATCGCCCGCTTCGACGAGCGCGGCATCGCTGACCCGCTGATCGGTTCGGTGCATGATCCGATCTACCAAGGGGCGGGGGCGATGGGGGTTGCCGGCATTCCGCAGCCGAAGCCCGGTGCCGTGACGAAGGCGCATGGCGGGATTTTGTTTATCGATGAGATCGGCGAATTGCATTCGATCCAAATGAATAAACTTTTGAAGGTTTTAGAGGATCGCAAGGTGTTTCTGGAGAGTGCGTATTATAACTCCGAAGACTCCAATACGCCGGCGTATATCCACGATATTTTCCAAAATGGCTTGCCTGCGGATTTCCGCTTGGTTGGCGCGACAACCCGCTCGCCGCAGGAGATCCCGGCCGCTTTACGCTCGCGGTGCATGGAGATTTATTTCCGGCCGCTGCTGCCGGAGGAAATCGCCCAAATTGCAGAGGATGCGGTGAAGCGAATTGGCTTCCAGCCTTGTCCGGAAGCGATTGAAGTGATTAAGAAATATGCGACGAACGGCCGCGAAGCCGTTAATATGGTGCAACTCGCTGCCGGTCTGGCCCTCACCGAGAAGCGCGACCAACTGCTGGCATCGGACTTGGAATGGGTGGCCACGAGCAGTCAACTGGCGCCGCGACCGGATCGCAAAGTACCGGATCAGCCTGCAGTTGGTGTCGTCAATGGCCTGGCCGTGTACGGGGCAAACATGGGCACATTGCTGGAAATTGAAGCTACGGCGGTTCCTGCTGAAAAGGGTAAAGGCACCTACAACATCACCGGTGTCGTAGACGAAGAGGAAATCGGCGGAGGCAGCCGCACGCTGCGCCGCAAGAGCATGGCCAAAGGCTCGGTGGAAAATGTCCTGACTGTCCTGCAGCGGATCGGGCTGAATCCGCCGAACTATCACCTTCATATCAACTTCCCGGGGGGAACCCCGATCGACGGTCCTTCTGCCGGGTTAGCCATCGCGACTGCGATCGCCTCGGCGATCAAGCGGGTGCCAGTGAACAATCAGATCGCCATGACCGGCGAACTGGGGATTCACGGCAAGGTGAAGCCGGTTGGCGGCGTCGTGGCGAAGGTGGAGGCGGCATTCCAGGCTGGCGCCACGACGGTGCTGATTCCGAAGGACAACTGGCAATCGTTGTTTGAAGGCTTGGAAGGCCTGCGGGTAATCCCTGTCGAGACGTTAGGTGAAGTGTTCCGCCACGTCTTTGGTCCCGAGGCCGAGAAGAATCTGGAGTTGCCGATCGGCGGCGACCTGTTTGCTCCGGCAACAGCTCCCGCGCCTTTTCTGCACGCAGAGTCACCTTCGCAAGGCGGAGCGATGTAAGCCGGGCCAGCAGAGGTTACCTATGCGTCATGCTCATACACATTCCGGGGAGCGGCTGCTTGAGGCGGTCGCTCCTCGTTGGTGTTTTTATGTAACATTTGCTAAAATAGCAATGAAATCTACAGAGAACGTTTGGAGGTGCATAAGCGATGGGACCCCATAAATCCAAAGGCCGGCGATTTCCGCTGCTGCCGCTGCGCGGTCTGCTCGTCTATCCAAGCATGGTACTGCACTTGGACGTGGGACGAGAGAAGTCGGTGAAAGCGCTGGAAAAAGCTATGGTCGAAGATAATCTGATTCTCCTCTGTTCTCAATCGGAAGTGAACATAGAAGAACCAACCCAAGAAGATATCTTTCGCATCGGCACCGTCGCAAAGGTGCGCCAGATGTTGAAGCTTCCCAACGGCACCATTCGTGTGCTGGTGGAAGGCATGGAACGCGCTGAAATTATCGAATATTTGGATAATGACGAATATTATGAGGTTATCGCCGAAGAGCGTCCGGAGGAAGAAACGGTGGATCCGGAAGTGGACGCACTAATGCGTACGGTGTTAACCCAATTCGAACATTATATCAACTTATCTAAGAAGGTCACGCCGGAGACGCTGGCAGCCGTATCAGACATTGAAGAAGCCGGTCGTTTGGCGGACGTAATCACCAGCCATTTGTCCTTGAAAATCAAGGATAAACAAGAAATCCTCGAAACAATCGATGTCCGCAAGCGGCTGGAGAAGCTGCTCGACATCTTAAATAACGAGCGCGAAGTGCTGGAGCTGGAGCGCAAAATCAACCAACGCGTCAAGAAGCAGATGGAGAAAACGCAGAAGGAATACTATTTGCGCGAGCAGATGAAGGCGATCCAGAAGGAGCTCGGCGAGAAGGAAGGGCGGGCCGGCGAAGCCGAAGAGCTGCGGGCCCAGCTCGAAGAGAAAGGGCTGCCGGAGAACGTCCGGGAGAAGGTCGAGAAGGAAATCGACCGCCTGGAGAAAATGCCGGCCAGCTCGGCGGAAGGCGGCGTCATCCGCAACTACGTGGATTGGCTGCTTAGCCTGCCGTGGAACAACAAGACCGAAGACGACCTCGACTTGGCCAAAGCGGAGCAAGTGCTGAACGAAGACCATTACGGCCTCGATAAGCCGAAGGAACGGGTTCTGGAATACTTGGCTGTGCAGAAGCTGGTCAAGAAGCTGAAAGGCCCGATCCTGTGCCTGGTCGGCCCGCCAGGGGTCGGGAAAACGTCGCTGGCCCGCTCCATCGCCCGTTCGCTAGGGCGTCAGTTCGTCCGCATTTCGCTGGGCGGCGTGCGGGACGAAGCAGAGATTCGGGGACACCGCCGCACCTATGTCGGCGCAATGCCGGGACGAATTATCCAAGGCATGAAAACGGCAGGAACGCTGAATCCGGTATTCTTGCTGGACGAGATCGACAAGATGGCTTCGGACTTCCGCGGCGATCCTTCCGCGGCGCTGCTTGAGGTGTTGGATCCGGAGCAAAACAACACTTTTTCCGATCATTTTATCGAGGTTCCGTTTGATCTATCCAACGTGATGTTCATTACGACTGCCAATGCGGTACATAACATTCCGCGGCCGTTGCTTGACCGGATGGAGACGTTGTTTATTCCGGGCTACACGGAGCTGGAGAAGCTGCAGATTGCCAACCGTTACTTGCTGCCTAAGCAAAAACGCGAGCATGGACTGGAGCCGGAGCAGCTAGAGGTTGGCGAAGATGTGCTGCTGCAAGTGGTCCGCGAATATACCCGCGAATCCGGCGTGCGGAATCTGGAGCAGCAAGTGGCTGCCTTATGCCGTAAAGCGGCGAAGCAGATCGTGTCCGAGAATAAGGAGAAAATTATCATCACAACGGACAATGTCAAGGATTTCCTTGGCCCAGCGAAATTCCGCTATGGGGTGGCCGAGCTGGAAGATCAGATCGGCACGGTAACGGGACTAGCCTGGACGGAGGTCGGAGGGGAGACGTTGGTCATCGAGGTGACCGTCGTACCGGGATCCGGGAAGCTGACGCTTACCGGTAAGCTGGGCGACGTGATGAAGGAATCGGCGCAAGCTGCCTTCAGCTACACCCGCTCCAAGGCGGCGGAGCTGGGGATTCCGCTCGATTTTCACGAGAAGAACGATATTCATATCCATATTCCCGAAGGGGCGATTCCGAAGGACGGTCCGTCGGCGGGCATTACGATCGCTACTGCGCTGATCTCGGCGTTGACGAACCGACACGTCTCCAAGGACGTCGCCATGACTGGCGAAATTACGCTGCGCGGACGCGTGCTGCCGATCGGCGGCTTGAAGGAGAAATCGCTTGCCGCGCATCGGGCGGGCTACCGTAAAGTCCTGATGCCGAAGGACAATGAGCGCGATCTGCGCGACATTCCGGACAGCGTTAAGGAGGACCTGGAGTTCGTACCGGTGTCACATATGGACCAGGTGCTCGAGCATGCGCTCGTAGAGCGTCCAGGGATGCACTAGCATGTAAGCGTGGCGCAAAGGTGCGTCATCGCTCAAGAGAGGAAATGAACGATGAAGGTAACCAAGGCTGAATTTATCATCAGCGCTGTTGGCCCCAATCAATATCCTGAGGACGCCTTGCCGGAGATCGCTCTGGCAGGGCGTTCCAATGTGGGCAAATCGTCGCTGATCAATCGGATGATTAACCGCAAAAACTTAGCGCGCACCAGCTCAACCCCCGGAAAAACGCAGCATCTGAACTATTACCGGGTGAATGACCGGCTCTACTTTGTGGACGTGCCAGGCTATGGGTATGCCAAAGTATCCAAGTCGCAGCGCGAGGTCTGGGGCAAAATGATCGAGAAGTACCTGCAGGAGCGGGAGACGCTGAAGCTGGTGCTGCAGATCATCGATCTGCGCCATCCGCCGACCAAGGACGACGAGCTGATGTACGACTGGCTGAAGGCGTACGAGCTTCCGGTGTGCGTCGTTGCCACCAAAGCCGACAAGGTGCCGAAATCGCGCTGGCAGAAGCACCTGAAAATTATCAAGGAAGCGCTGGTACTGCGGGCCGGGGATCCGTTGATTCTGTTCTCGGCGGAAGAGGGGATTGGCAAAGATGAGCTGTGGGCGCAAATCAAGCGGTATGCGGGGCTGGCGGAAGAAACCGAGGCTAAAAGCCCGGAAGCCTCCGATACAGAAAATGGGAAGAGCTAAGAATTCGGTAAATACGAAAGGGATTTGGAGCAGTTTCCGCAGGAAAGTGAGCATGCAGCGAAATTGTTCAGGTTAAAAACGGCTTAATGCCGTTTTTTCTGGAAAATGGCAAGAATTCACGTTTTGGCCGCTGAGCGTACGGTTGGAATCGTAGTGTATAATTATAATAAAGCGATTAAGAATTGAGGAGATTTGTATGGCTCAGCGGTTAGCCACAGAGTATGTCAATGCCAGTATGCGTTTAACGGAAGTTCAGATGTCGCAGTTTATTCACAAAGTCTACGATCCCCATGTGCGCCAGCGGGTCAAAGTGTTGGACAACGGCGGGCAAGAGGTCGTACTGGAGGATGACGGCGGTGAGGAAGTGCATCTTCCATTTGAACGTGTTGACGGTTATTATGTCTGCGAAATGTCTTTCCGCTTGGAAAAACCCCATTTAACGAACGTGATGAGACTGTTGTTCGCCGCCTTTAAAGGCTCCGGCATGGTCACCCGAATTTATAACGGATTCATGATGATGTATTATTATCAGGAAGGCCGGGTTCGCAAAATCGTCGAGTATTCTCGGGAATCCTACAAGCTTGTGTTCGAATACAAGGATGCGGCGGCGGAGCTGCAGCAAATTTACCGGAATAACGATATTGAGCTGGAAATCGCCCGGATCCGCAAAAACATTAATTCGCTGCTTGACCAGCGGTTTGTCGCGGATGAAGCGGATGTGGAACGCATCGACAATGAGCTGCGTCAATGCTCGCGAAGACTGTTTGTCCTAGAGGCATAAACTAAAATAGCCCAGTCCCCTAAACGGGTGTCACCAGAGAGAGGGCGACAACATAATGTACTAAATGATAACTACCCTATTACAGGGTAGTTTTTTTATTCATGAACCGCGAACGGATGCAGGGATTTTGCCGAAAAAATAGGTTGCATTTGTCCGCAAGAGATGTTATTTTTAATCTCGTTGAAAAGAATATAGGAACCAGGATTCACTCAGGACATGGAGATGTTGCGAGAGATGTTTCCCTCGAGAAGTGAATGACGTAGGTCCTAGCGGATGAAATTTTTTCAAACATTTTATTCCTAGGAAGGGGGAGCCGGAAGATGGAATATTCAACTTTCGGAAGACACGTTGCGGTTGATGCTTGGGGAATCGACTATGAGGTGCTGAACAACGCCGGGTTGTTGGAAGCCCACTTGGTGGAAGCGGCGGAAGCTTGCGGAGCGACCATTTTGTCGATTCAATCCAGACAGTTTGAACCGCAAGGAGCCACCGTGCTTGTGATGTTGTCGGAAAGCCACCTCTCGATTCACACGTATCCTGAGAGAGGGTTTGCTGCTATTGATTGCTACACCTGCGGGGAATTTGTAGATCCGCAGCTGGCGATCGATTACCTGGTGTCCGTCTTGAATCCGGAGAAAACGTATGCGAAGAAGCTGATTCGGGGCTTAGGCGAGCTGGAAGTAGCCGAAGCGGATTCGAATCGCGCTGAATTTGTTTAAGCGAGGATAGATTTTCTAAAAAATTGGTAAAAAGCTTAACCATGGGTCATCCATGGTTATTTGTTTTGAATGAATGAAATTCATAAATAATTCATAAAAAACTCATAGAAATCCCAGGGGAGCCGAAGGCTACTGTGATATAATTAACATAGTTTGTTTGCGATACATGCTATTGACACTTCTTCAAGGCAGGTGAACTTGCAATGCACATCGTCGTAGTTGGGTTAAACTATCGCACGGCGCCTGTGGAAGTCAGGGAACGCTTTTCTTTAACAGATACGGACATGCCGCAAGCGCTGCAGGAGCTCTTACGTACCAAGAGTGTATTGGAAGGCGTAATTATTGCCACCTGCAATCGTACAGAAATCTATGCCGTAGTTGATCAACTGCACATGTGCGGGTCCTTCGTTCGCAGCTTTATGGAACGCTGGTTTGGGGTTCCTCGCGAAGAATTTACCCGCCATTTATATATATATGAAGACGAACAAGCGATTCGTCATCTGTTCCGCGTTGCGTGCGGTCTGGATTCGATGGTGCTGGGGGAAACCCAAATTCTCGGCCAGGTCAAAAATGCGTTCTTGCTCTCGCAAAGCGAGAAATGCACCGGAACATGGTTTAATATGTTGTTTAAACAAGCGGTCACGCTGGGCAAACGAGCCCATTCCGAAACCGCCATCGGGGAGAGCGCCGTTTCGATCAGCTATGCTGCCGTGGAGCTGGGCAAGCGGATTTTTGGCAGCTTTGAAGGCAAACGCGTGCTGATCCTTGGTGCCGGCAAGATGAGCGAGTTGACGGCCAAGCACTTGAGCGGTGCCGGTGCGGAAGAAGTGCTGGTAGCCAACCGGACATTTGCCCGGGCCCAGGAGCTTGCCGCGAAATTTCACGGTGTGCCATGCACCATGCAGGAAGCGATGGAACGGCTGGAAGAGGTGGATATTCTGATCAGCTCGACCGGTGCGGAAGGGTATGTAATCACTTCGGCACAGGTCGCCCGCAGCATGAAGGGGCGGATGGATCGCCCGTTGTTTATGATCGATATCGCGGTGCCGCGGGACATCGAGCCGGCCATCGGCGAGCTGGATCAGGTATTCCTGTATGACATCGATGATCTCGAAGGCATCGTAGAGAGCAACATGGAGATGCGCCGCGCAGAAGCGGTTAAGATCGAAGCCATGATCGAGGACGAAATCGCCGCCTTCGGAACATGGCTGCAGACGCTGGGCGTGAAGCCGGTCATTCGCGCGCTGCAGGAGAAGGCTTCCGATATTCACGAGAATACGTTGGACAGTCTCTTTAATAAGCTGCCGGAGCTGGATGAACGGCAACGCAAAGTGATTCGTCGCCTCACCAAGAGCATTTTAAATCAAGTGCTGCATGATCCGATTAACCGGATCAAGGAGATGGCTGGCGAAAGTCAAGGCACGAAAGCGCTGGAGATGTTTACGCAGATTTTTGCGCTGGAGGATCGTCTGGAAGCACAAAGCGATGCACCTTCCGCATCCGGCAAGGAGATCTCCGCCTCACGGGAAGCGCAAGAAATGTTAGCGTCCCGGGCGTCCGAAGGGTTGCCGGAGCTCGAAGATGGGCTCCCAAACCAGGTCTCCTTCGAGCCTGAGCCTTCGTTGTCGCTGGCGAAGGTGTCTGTATAATCTGGATAACTGGATATTCTACACCGCGAGAACGCCCTGAGCCCTCTGCCGGATGCACCCGAATCGATGGCTGATTCGACGCTGAAGCGGAGGGGGAAGGGCTTTTTTTGAAGGGATGAACATGGAAAATTGCGGCAGGGTAGGGTATGCTATTAATCAGTTGAAGTAGGAGGGATGCGCCATACCTTATTATGTGCCCGTCCTATTGAATTTGGCAGGCCGTCGCTGCGTCGTTATTGGCGGCGGACCGGTTGCCGAACGGAAGGCGACGATGCTGGCAGAGGCTGGAGCGGTAACGGTGGTGATTAGTCCCAACGTAACGGAAGGTCTGCAGCGGCTCCATCAGGAGCGGGAGCAAGTCGTATGGATCCAACGGGAGTATCAACAAGGGGATTTGGCCGGGGCGTTCCTCGCTTTTGCCGCGACCGATCGGCCGGAGGTCAACGCCGCTGTGGCCGCCGAAGCGGAGGCGGAGGGCATCCCGATGAATGACGCGGGCGAAGGGACGCGAGGCAGCATGATTACGCCCGGCGTTCTGCGCCGCGGGGGGCTGGTCGTTGCCGTCTCCACCTCGGGGGCGGGACCAACGGCCGCGCGGGAGCTGATCCGCGAGATTGATGAACACTTTGGCGAGGATTACGAGCGTTACATTGACTTTTTAAGCTCGGCACGGGCTTTCATTAAAGAACGAATCGACGATCCCGGAAGACGGAAGCGTCTGTTTCGGAGGTTGGCCGAGACCGATATATTGACCTCGATCCGGGAAGGAAGCTTTGAGCCGTGGAGCGAAGCAGCCATGATCGCCTGGATTGAGGAACAGACGGAGGAATAAGCATGACGAAGCGAACGATAGTGGTGGGTACGAGACAAAGCCAGCTGGCGCTGACACAGACGGGACAGGTCATCGACGATTTAAAAGCGATCTGCCGGGAGCATCACCTGCCGTTTGATTTTGAAATCCGCAAGATCGTAACCAAGGGAGACCGGATTTTGGACGTGACGTTGTCCAAGGTTGGCGGCAAAGGGCTGTTCGTGAAGGAAATCGAGCAGGCGATGCTGAACGGGGAGATCGATTTGGCGGTCCATAGCATGAAGGACATGCCGTCTGTGCTGCCGGACGGACTGATGAACGGTGCGGTGCCGCGGCGGGTTGATCCACGGGATGCGCTTATTTCAAGAAACGGACGGAGCCTTGACGAATTGCCGCAGGGGGCCAAGGTAGGGACCAGCAGCTTACGTCGCGCCAGTCAATTGCGCGCTTATCGACCGGACTTCGTGCTGGAGCCGATTCGCGGCAATATCGATTCCCGATTGCGCAAGCTGGAGGAGGAAGGTTTTGACGCGATCATTTTGGCCGCGGCGGGGTTATTCCGCATGGGTTGGGAACACCGGATTACGGCATTTCTTCCCGCAGAGGTCTGTCTGCCCGCCGTTGGTCAAGGGGCGCTTGGCATCGAATGCCGCGAGGATGACGACGAGGTGCGCCGGCTCTTGTCCTTATACAATGATCCGGACACCGCGGTGACGGTGGCTGCGGAGCGCCGTTTCCTCGGCGTGCTGAATGGCGGCTGCCAGGTGCCGATTGGAGCCTACGCGACGTTGCTGCCGGAAGAAGGCGCAAGCGGCGAAACCGGCCGTCCGCGTTTGCGATTGACGGGGATGGTTGGTTCGGCGGACGGAACGACGATTCTGAAGGAAAGCGCCGAAGGAACAGATCCGACCGAGCTGGGAGAGCAGCTTGCCGGCCGGCTGATCTCGATGGGAGCAGCTGCATTATTACAAGAAACCGGGGAGTGAACGAATATGGCTGGTAAGGTGTATCTGGTTGGCGCAGGCCCTGGAGATGCGCGATTGATTACGCTGAAAGGGCTTGATTGTCTGGAGAAAGGCGACGTGATCGTCTACGATCGTCTGGCCAATCCCAGCCTGCTGCGAAGAACGAAGCCCGGGGCAGAGAAAATATATGTCGGGAAGCGAACCGACCGTCACACGATGAAGCAAGAGCATATCAATCAGCTGTTGGTTGATTTGGCGCTGGCGGGCAAAACCGTCGTTCGCTTAAAAGGCGGCGACCCGACGATCTTCGGCCGCGTTGGAGAGGAGGCGGAGCTGCTGCGGCAGCACGGAATTCCTTACGAAATCGTGCCGGGGATTACGGCTGCCATCTCGGTGCCGGCGTATGCAGGCATTCCTGTCACTCACCGGGATATGGCTTCCTCGGTGTCGATCGTTACGGGGCGTGAAAGCCCGGACAAGCTGGATCAGTCTATCGACTGGGAAAAGATCACCAACGCGACCGGCACCCTTGTGTTTATGATGGGCGTGGCCAATATTGGTCATATCAGCAGACAGCTGATTCATTACGGTCGGCCGCCCGAAACGCCGGTTGCCCTGATCCGCTGGGGGACGAGAGCCGAACAGGAGACGCTGGTCGGGACGCTGGCCGATATTGAGCAAAAGGTACGCGAAGCTGACTTTAAGCCGCCGGCCGTCACGGTTGTCGGCGAAGTTGTGGCTCAACGGGAGCAGCTCATGTGGGCGGAATCGCTGCCGCTATTCGGCAAGCGGATTCTCGTCACCCGTTCGCGCTCGCAAGCGAGCGAGCTGGTGCGCGGCATCGAGGAGCTTGGCGGCGAGCCGTACGAGTTCCCTGTCATCGACATCGCGATGCCGGAGGGCCAAGAGCTGGCCAGCACGGACGAAGCGCTCAATCAGCTAGAGCAGTACGATTGGGTATTCTTCACGAGCGTCAATGGCGTGGAGTATTTCTTCTCGCACCTGGAGAGACTGGGGAAAGATGTGCGCGGGCTGCATAAAGCGAGAATTGCCGCCGTAGGGCCGGCAACGCAGGCGGCGCTGCGCCAACGCGGGATTGCGGCGGAGGGCTTGCCGGGCAAGTTTCAGGCCGAGGGCCTGATGGAAACGTACGGCAGCGAGTTGAAGCCCGGACAGCACGTGCTGTTGCCGCGCGGCGACCTTGCCCGAGCTTGGTTGCCTGCTGCCTTGCGTGAGCAGGGCTTGACCGTCACCGAGGCAGTCATGTACCGGACAGTGCCGGCCGGGGAAACGGACGAAGAGCTGTTGAAGCTGCTCGAGAAAGGCCGTATTCACGCCGTCACCTTTACCAGCTCGTCAACGGTGACGAATCTGTTGGCCGCGCTCACCGGCATGGGGGTCGCCGATCCGGTCGCTGCCCTGCAAGGCGTGGACATCGCCTGCATCGGGCCGGTCACGGCGAAAACGGCAGAGGATGCAGGCCTGCGGGTTTCGATTCTTGCGGAAGAAGCAACGATCGACAGCTTGATTCAGGCGCTATGTGACTGGAAAGCGCGGACGGCGTCGGCGAAGTGATTTTTTTTTTGATTAACACGGAGGCTTAACCCCGTGCTGCATACTTAGGAGGGAATCAAAGATGAATTTTCCGATCGTAAGACATCGCCGGCTGCGTCAGTCGGCTGCGATTCGCGGGATGGTGCGTGAAACCGTCCTGACGGTGGACGACTTGATTCAACCGATCTTTGTAACTTATGGAAAGGGCGTCAAGAATGAGATTTCATCGATGCCCGGCGTGTTTCATTTTTCGCTGGACACGCTGGAAGAGGAAGTCAAAGAAATTATGGATCTAGGCATTCCGGCGGTTCTGCTGTTCGGCATTCCGGAAACGAAGGACAGCGTCGGCACCTCGGCCTTTGCGGAGGACGGGATCGTACAGGAAGCGACGCGGATCATTAAATCGCGGTATCCGGATTTGCTGGTCGTAGCCGACACCTGCTTATGCGAATTTACGGATCATGGCCATTGCGGGATGGTACATACGTTTGAACGCGACGGGCATGTCTGCGGCGACGTCATGAACGACGAGTCGCTGGAGCTGCTGGTGAAAACCGCTGTCTCCCAAGCGCGAGCAGGCGCCGACATCATCGCGCCGTCCAACATGATGGACGGATTTGTGCAAGCGATCCGTGCGGGACTGGATGAAGCGGGCTTCAGCCATGTGCCGATTATGTCATATTCCGTCAAATACGCGTCTTCGTTTTATGGGCCGTTCCGTGAAGCGGCGGACTCGGCGCCGCAGTTCGGCGACCGGAAGACGTATCAGATGGACCCGGCCAACGCCCGCGAAGCGCTAAGGGAAGCGGAATCCGACGTGCTGGAAGGCGCGGATATGCTGATGGTGAAGCCGGCCTTGGCCTTTATGGATATTTTGCGGATGCTGCGGGATCAATTTGATCTTCCGCTGGTCGCTTACAACGTAAGCGGAGAGTATTCGATGGTGAAGGCAGCCGCCCAGCAAGGCTGGATCAACGAGCGGGCCATCGTCACTGAGATGCTGCTAGGCATGAAGCGGGCGGGTGCGGATATCATCATCACGTATTTCGCCAAGGATATGGCACGCTGGCTGCGCGAGAAGCAGTAAGCATAGAGCCAAGAACGGGGTTTGAACAGTTAAGGAGGGGGATCGATGAGCAAGGACACGATTGGCCGGCGGGGCGAAGAGCGATCGCGCCTGGCATTCGAAGAAGCGAAGCAGGTCTTGCCCGGCGGCGTTAACAGCCCGGTGCGGGCGTTTAAATCCGTTGGCTTGACGCCGATGTATATCGAACGCGGGGAGGGCTCCCGGATTTATGATATCGACGGCAACAGTTTTATCGATTATGTAGGCTCCTGGGGGCCGCTGATTATGGGCCATGCTCATCCAGAGGTGGTGCGTGCGCTGCAGGAGACGGCTGCGAAAGGGACGAGCTTTGGAGCGCCAACGCTGCTAGAGACGCAAATGGCCATGCTGGTTGCTGAACGGGTGCCGTCGATCGATGTGGTGCGGATGGTGAACTCGGGAACGGAAGCAACGATGAGTGCGATCCGTCTGGCACGGGGATACACGGGCCGCAGCAAAATTATGAAATTCGAAGGCTCCTATCACGGCCATGCCGACAGCTTGCTGATTAAAGCAGGCTCCGGCGTAGCGACGCTGGGACTGCCGGACAGCCCGGGCGTGCCTGAGGGGGTTGCCTCTAATACAATTGCGGTACCTTATAACGACTTGGCTTCGGTTGAGCTTGCGTTTGAGCGGTTTGGGGAAGAGATCGCCGGCGTTATCGTGGAGCCTGTAGCCGGGAACATGGGCGTTGTGCCGCCGCTGCCGGGATTCCTGGAAGGTCTGCGCCGGATTACCGAGCGATACGGCAGCTTGCTCATTTTTGACGAGGTCATGACAGGCTTCCGCGTAGGGCTGAATTGTGCGCAGGGGCGCTTTGGCGTTACGCCGGATTTAACTTGCCTCGGCAAGGTGATCGGCGGCGGGCTGCCTGTTGGAGCGTACGGCGGAAAACGCGAGATCATGGAGCAAATCGCGCCAAGCGGGCCGATTTATCAGGCCGGGACGCTGAGCGGCAACCCGTTGGCAATGGTTGCGGGTTACACGACGCTGTCGCTGCTTACTCCAGAGGTGTACGACCGGCTGGAGCGCTTGTCGGCGAAGCTGGAGGAAGGCTTTACGCGCAACGCCAAGGAAAAAGGTATTCCGTGTACGATCAACCGCGTGGGCTCGATGATCTGTCCGTTTTTTACCGAAGAGAAGGTTATCAATTACGAGACGGCAAAAACAAGCGACCTCGACTTGTTCCGCCGTTACTTCGCGGCGTTGCTTGAGCAAGGCATCAACGTGGCGCCTTCGCAGTTCGAAGGTATGTTCGTCTCGGGCGTGCATACCGACGAAGACATTGAGCTGACGATCGAAGCGCATCGCTTGGCGCTGCAAAAGCTGTGAGCGGCAAGCTAACCTGGACGCGGCGCGGGGAATGGCTCGAGCTGATGCCCGGCAAGCTGCCTGCGCGCGATGGGCAGGACCGTCTGGATGCGGCGATGGCTTGGCTGGAGGAGGGGCTGCAGGCTCCTCCTAAGCTGCTGCGTCGGCTGCGGGCCGAAGGCGGCATCAAGCTAGCCGGGGACCGTTTAAGGCTGCTGGCCTTTCCGGCCAGGGCATCGCAATATGCTCCGGTTGAGGCAGAGCTTTCGCTTTTATATGAGGATGATTTTTGCCTTGTCGTGCACAAGCCGGCAGGGCTAAAAGTCCATCCGGACGGCAACGAGGGGGGCGCTTCCCGTAGGGACTCGGCTCCGCCGGACACGCTTGCCAACCGCGTCGCGGGATGGTACGCCAGCCTGGGTCAGCCAATCGCTGCGGCGCATATTCACCGGCTGGACGAATATACGTCAGGACCGGTGTTGTTCGCAAAGAACGAATACGCCCATTTAAAGCTGGATGAAGCGATGAGCCGCAAGGAGATCGGACGGACTTACATCGCGTTTGTACAGGGCGTTGTTAGTTCCGCGCTTAAGATCATTGACCAGCCGATCGGCCGGGACCGCCATCACAATCAGCGGCGCCGGGTGTCCCCTACCGGCAAGCCGGCGATCACGCATGTGGAGCTGATGGAGGTATACCCGAAGCACGAGGTGAGCCTCGTTCGGCTGACCTTGGAGACCGGCCGCACGCATCAAATTCGCGTCCATCTGAGCGCAGCGGGCCATCCGCTCGTAGGGGATGCGTTGTATGGCGGCAGCACGAAGTGGCTGCCTTATCAAGCGCTGCATGGGGAGCGGCTGGTGTTCCCGCACCCGCTCACCGGAGAAGCGGTGGAGCTGGGCGATCCGTGGCCGCCGGCCATGATCCAGCTGCGCGATCGCTTTCGTTGACTAGCCGGGCTGTCTGATGGCAGCCTGGCTTATTTTTTTACCTAATGTGAGAAGGTCTGTACCCTCCCATTGGCAAAAAGCTGGCATGCACTCTCTTTTGCAGCATATAGATTAAACGAGGATGATTTGGATCAAGATTCATCGATTTCTAAATCAGGTTTGGATATGCTGAAAGGAGGTAACGAGTTGGCTGATCAATCCTATGGTCTCAGGTTTGATATTTATGAGCGCATACATCTTTCTGAAGATGTGATCGGCATTGAAGAGCTGGAGGAGATCGAGCTCTATCCGAAAGTCCAGGTGATTCCCGGGGAGGAGTATGCCGCGCTGCGCGGCCATTTGCTGTTGTCGGGGGTGTATCGGGGAGAAGGAGAAACGCAGAAGCTGGAACACTATATTCCAGTAGAAATTACGATACCGCTAAGCCGGGTAAACCGGTTGGAGGATATCACGGTTGAAATTGAAAACTTCGATGTTGACCTGCTTAGCTCGCGCAGCTTGAATATTACAGGGGTCTTGTCGCTTCAAGGGGTGGAGACTACTACCCTCGTGTCCGAGCAAGATGCATGGAAAGATCGCGAGTTTACGACTGCCCATGTCGTACCGGATCTGCGAGAGGATGAACCGGAAGCCGAATCGAATTTCAGCGCGGAGGAATCGGAGGATTACGCTTCGGCGGTGACCGAGCCTGAATCGATCCCGGCAGCGCCATTGCTGACGGAAGAAGTTCGCCAAGAGCCGGAGCCGACGTTCTCTTGGAATTCGTTAATCCGCGAAACGGCAAACGAAGAGCCGGAGCCTGAACTGGAGCTGAAGCAAGAGCCGCAGGACGAAGAGCCTCAACAAATCCCGCAATTCGCTTCGTGGCAGGCGTTTCCGGATGAAGTCCTTACCGCGCAAAAACGAAGTGCGGACGAGCCGCAGGAATCCGCCGCCTGGAGAGAGGATGTCCCCGCATTCCAGGAAGCTGGTCCTTGGGCGGACAAGGAATCTGAATCGGATTTTGACGCTGCTGCAGAGGTTTTTGCTGACCAGACAGAGGAGTTGGATGCAGGCGCAACATTTGAGGAGGAGATTCGCCCATTCGCGGAATCCGCGCCAATTGAACGTGCGAGTGAAGCTGTAGAGGCGGAATATGCTGAACCGGAACGGGCTTCGGATGGGGTTGGCGAAGAAGTCGCTGCCGTGTCAAACGATACGGCGAACGAACCTGTTTTGGAGGCGAATGCGGAGGTTGAAGCGGACCAAGTTGTACCTGCCCAACCAGAAGAGAAGAAGGAAATGAAGATTGCGTTGGGGGCCAAAAAAGGGGATGACGAGGGAGATCGAGACAACTTTGGCTTAACGAAGTTGATTTCCTCTTCGGCCCGGCCTGCTCAGGAACCGCAGGAGGAAGCTTCGGATCAGGCGAGCCTGGACGACAGCAGAGACCAAGGTGAGGGTGAGGAGCTGCGGTGGAAGAACCTGTTCATCAGCAACGAGGATCAAAACCCCTTCCGCAAAGTGCGTCTCGTGATCGTGCAGCGTGAAGAGACGTTGGATGATATCGCCCAACGCTACCACCTGAGTCCACGGGAGCTGCAGCTGTACAACCGGCTGTCCGAGCATCAGGTGAATGAAGGGCAAATTTTGTACATTCCGTGAGGATCTCCCCGTGAAATCAGGCGGATTGTTGACTCCCGTTCCTTTCCAAGTTATGATAATATAGATTAAAGTAATAAGATCTATGGCAAAGACTTGGAACGGGAAGAGTAGGCAGCGTACCCTTCAGAGAGCGGAATCCACGGCTGAGAGATTCTGCAGGACATGTAGCTCACCGAAGTCGCCCGGGAGTTGTCCGTTTGAGCAGCATATCATATGGGGTTAGAACGGACCGGCAGCAGCCGTTATCTGCATGAGAGTCGCATTTCTTGCACCGGATGGTGAATGAACCGGATGCCATTGATGCGAAACAAAGGTGGTACCGCGAAAGTAAAGCCTTTCGTCCTTTGAGACGAAGGGCTTTTTGTTTTTTCTTAGGCAGCATGAAGTAGGCGCGAAAGCCCGTCCCGAAGTCTTATGCACACGGTGTGGAGCTGATGACGCCAGTCGACTATCTTGGGATCGCCAAGGCTATGCTTATTTGTAACGGAGGTTGAATAGGATGACAGAAAATCAAGATCAACAAACTTCGTCGGTAGAAATGCCGACGACGTACGATCCGAAAGCAGCGGAGCAGAAATGGCACCGTTATTGGTTGGAGAACGGCTTCTTTAAAGCCGGACAACGGCCGGATGCCAAGCCCTACACGATCGTGATTCCGCCGCCTAACGTAACCGGGATGCTGCATATCGGGCATGCGCTGGATTTGACGCTGCAGGATATTTTGACCCGGACCAAGCGAATGCAGGGATATGACGCGTTGTGGCTGCCCGGGATGGACCATGCGGGGATTGCAACTCAAACGAGAGTGGAGCAGCGGCTTAGAGAGCAAGGCGTATCCCGTTACGACCTGGGCCGCGAGAAGTTCCTCGAACAAGTATGGGCCTGGAAGGACCAGTATGCGGGAACGATTCATGAACAGTGGGCCAAAATGGGCGCTTCGCTCGATTATTCGCGCGAGCGGTTTACATTGGACGAGGGCTTGTCCCAAGCGGTTCGCGAAGTGTTCGTGAAGCTTTATGAGAAAGGCTTGATTTACCGCGGCAAATACATTATCAACTGGGATCCGGCGGCGCGTACGGCGCTTTCCGATATCGAGGTAGAATATAAAGAAGTTAACGGGCATCTGTACCATCTTCAGTATCCGCTGAGCGATGGAAGCGGCTATATCACCGTGGCGACGACTCGTCCAGAGACGATGCTCGGCGATACCGCCGTTGCTGTTCATCCAGAGGATGAACGTTATCGCCATCTGGTCGGCAAAACGCTTCGTCTGCCGATCGTTGACCGTGAAATCCCGATTATCGCCGATGAATACGTGGAGAAAGAGTTTGGCAGCGGCGCGGTAAAAATCACCCCGGCGCATGACCCGAATGACTTCGAAGTTGGTTTGCGCCATAACCTGCCGCAAATTAACGTGATGGACGAGACCGGCAAGATGAATGCTGAAGCCGGCAAGTATCAAGGCCTCGACCGCTTCGAATGCCGCAAGCAGATCGTGAAGGATTTGCAGGAGATGGGCGTGCTGATCAAAATCGAGGATCACGTGCATCAGGTTGGTCATAGTGAACGGACCGGCGTTGTGGTTGAGCCGTATCTGTCGACGCAATGGTTCGTGAAGATGAAGCCGCTCGCGGAAAAAGCGATTGAAGCGCAAAAATCGGGGAACGGCGTTAACTTCGTACCGGATCGGTTCGAGAAAATTTATTTGAACTGGATCGAGAACGTACGCGATTGGTGTGTTTCCCGCCAATTGTGGTGGGGTCACCGCATTCCGGCCTGGTATTGCGACGAGACCGGCGAAATGGTTGTAGCCCGCAGTGAGGAAGAAGCACGGGCCAAGCTGGGACGCGACGATATCCGACAAGACGAGGACGTGCTGGATACGTGGTTTAGCTCTGCACTTTGGCCGTTCTCCACACTGGGCTGGCCGGATGAGGATAGTGCGGATCTCAAGCGCTATTTCCCAACGTCCGTTCTTTCCACCGGTTACGATATCATTTACTTCTGGGTTGCCCGGATGATCTTCACTTCGCTGGAATTCACCGGTCAAGTTCCGTTCAAGGATGTCCTGATCCACGGCCTCGTCCGCGACAGTGAAGGGCGCAAAATGTCCAAATCGCTGGGCAACGGCGTCGATCCAATTGAAGTTATTGAGAAGTACGGTGCCGACGCAATGCGTTACATGCTGTCCACCAGCAACACGCCGGGGCAAGACCTGCGTTTTCGTTGGGAACGCGTTGAGCAAGCCCGCAACTTCGCCAACAAGATTTGGAACGCTTCGCGTTTTGCGTTGATGAACCTGGGGGGCGTGAAGTACGAGGATATCGATATCAGCGGCGAGCTGTCGACGGCGGATCGCTGGATTTTACACCGGATGAACGAGACGGCCAAGGAAATTACCCGCCTGATCGACGCTTACGAATTCGGAGAAACCGGTCGATTGCTGTACAACTTCATCTGGGACGATCTGTGCGACTGGTATATCGAATTCGCCAAGCTGTCCCTGTACGGGGAAGATGCTGCGGCTAAGAAGAAAACCCAATCTGTGCTGGCCTATGTGCTCGATCGCACGCTGCGCATGATCCATCCGTTTATGCCGTTTATTTCCGAGGAAATATGGCAGCATTTGCCGCATTCTGGCGAAACGATTACGCTGGCGGCTTGGCCGGAATACGACCCTGCGCTGGAAGCACCGGACGCTGTTCAGGAAATGAATCTGCTGATCGATGTCATTCGCGCTGTGCGGAATATCCGCGCCGAAGTGAATGTGCCGATGAGCAAAAAGATCGAGCTCGTCATCAAGCCGGGCAGCGCGGAAGTGCTGGAAGTGTTGTCCCGCAACGAGCATTACATCCGCCGTTTCTGCAATACGTCGGAGTACGAGGCTTCGCTGAACGCCGGCGTGCCGGATAAGGCGATGACCGCTGTTGTAACGGGAGCCGAGCTGTTCCTGCCGCTGTCGGGTCTGATTGATATCGGACAGGAAATCGAGCGGCTGACGAAGGAACTCGACCATCTGAACAAAGAAGTGGAACGCGTTGAGAAGAAGCTGGCCAACGAGGGCTTTGTGTCCAAAGCGCCGGCTAAAGTCATCGAGGAAGAACGGGCGAAGATGGCCGATTATTCCGAGAAACGCGACAAGGTGCTGGCACGGATTGCGGAGCTGAAAGGTTAATTGAAAATAAAAGTTCAAGAAGTCAGGTTTGGAGCACCGAAGAAAAGGCTTCGAAGATGACTTCTTGAACTACACTAATATTAAATGAAGGTGACTGACATGGGGGATCGTACAGAGGAAGAAACACGGCCGCTGAACAGCTATGCTGAAGCGGTCGATTGGATCAACGGGCTGCTGCCGTTTGGCATCCGTCCCGGCTTGGAACGGATCGAGCTCATGATGGAAAAGTTAGGCCATCCCGAACGGAGGCTGAAATTTATTCATGTGGCAGGGACGAACGGTAAAGGCTCCTCCTGCGCTTTCCTGACCCGAACACTGCGGGAATGCGGTTATCATGTGGGGACGTATACGTCCCCTTACATCACAAAATTCACGAATCGCTTCCAATATGATGAGGAAGATATCCCCGAGACGGTGCTGCTCGAGCTGGCGAACCGGGTTGCTCCATTGGTGGCTGAAATCGCCGGCACCGAACTGGGATCCCCAACCATGTTCGAGGTGAGCACAGCGATCGCGATTTTGTATTTTGCGGAAGTGTGTTACCCCGATGTGGTAGTATGGGAGACCGGGCTTGGGGGAAGGATGGATGTGACCAATATTGTGACGCCGATCGTCTCTTTGATTACGAACATCGGCTTGGATCACATGGACGTCCTTGGCGACACAATCGAGCAAATCGCCCGCGAGAAAGCTGGCATTATCAAGGCGGGGGTACCTGTGGTCAGCTGCGCCGAGCAGCCGGAGGCTGTTGCCGTACTGAAGGAAACGGCGGCAGCCAAGCATGCTACCCTCTATCTGATGGGGGAGCAGTTCCGGTACGAGCGGGTGGCGGTGGATGCCAAGGAGCAGCAGTTGCATTTTCAAGGTCCATTCCGGGAGATGGATTTTACGATTCGCATGCTTGGGGAGCATCAATGCAAGAACGCCGCCGGCGTCATGATGGTGCTGGAAGTGCTGCGGCAGTATATGGCTTTTATCCTCGAGGATGAACAGGTGCAGGACGGTTTCCGTACTTCCTTCTGGGCCGGACGGCTGGAAGTGGTGCGGGAGGAACCTCGCCTTGTATTGGACGGAGCACATAATCCGGAAGGTGCCGCTTCGCTGGCGAAAAGCCTGCCTGAAGCGTTCCAATACCGCAAGCTGCATTTGATGATGGGGATGCTGGCCAATAAGCATCATCAGGGCTACTTGAAGCATATATTACCAATAGTGGATACGCTAATTCTGACCGAGCCCGATTTTCGCCGGAAAATGGACGCCGATGCGTTGTATGAACTCGTGGCCGAACTACAGGGGATAGAAGCGAAAGCGGATTTGGAAATCATCGTGGAACGTGACTGGAGAAAAGCCCTTTCGCTTTTGGAGTCACGGACGGAACGGGAGGATCTTGGGGTAGTCACCGGCACGTTGTATCTGATCTCGGACGTGCGGGCGGCCCTTTTGCATCAAACCGATTCTGAAAAAGGCTGGTGACCATTTTGTTAAATACGACCGAACAACACGTACATTTTATCGGTATCGGCGGATATGGCATGAGCGCCATTGCCCGCGTGATGCTGGAAATGGGGTATACCGTCACGGGATCGGACGTTGCCTCCCAAGAGTTGACGGAGAAGCTCGCCGCGAAGGGAGCGAAAATCTATATCGGCCATACCGCCGAACACGTGCATGGGGCGGATTTGGTCGTTTACTCTACCGCGCTGCCGCAGGATAATGTGGAGCGTTTGGAAGCGCAAGAGCAAGGCATACCGGTGCTGCATCGCTCTCAGATGCTGGCCCGCCTTTTGAATGAGCGTAACGGTGTTGCTGTTGCCGGAGCTCATGGCAAAACGACAACCTCGTCGATGATCGCGCTGGCGATGGAGCTTTGCGGTACCGATCCTACCTACATTATCGGCGGGGAAATTATGGACATGGGCACAAATGCCAAAGCCGGACAAGGAAAATGCGTGGTTGCGGAAGCTGACGAAAGCGACGGTTCCTTCCTGCAGTATTATCCATCACTTGGCGTCGTGACCAACATCGAGGCCGACCATTTGGAAAACTACGGCGGTGACTTCAATCGCCTGAAGGAAGCCTACGTGCAGTTTCTGAATCAGATCAAACCGGACGGCAAGGCGGTCGTATGCGGAGACGACCCGAACATACGGGAATTGCTTCCTCGGGTACAAAGTCCGACGATTACGTACGGCATCGAAACCAACTGCGACTATACGGCCCGGGAGATTGAGCTTGGAGATCGCTGTGTTACCTTTAAAATGTATCAAGGTGACCGGGAGCTCGGAACAGTGGAATTGTCTGTGCCTGGTCGGCATAATGTTTACAATGCGATGGCGACCGTGATCGTATGCATGGAGGCAGGCATTCCGTTTGATGAAGTTGTCAAAGCGTTGCGCCACTTCCATGGCGCGAAACGCCGTTTCCAGGTGCTTGGAGAGAAGAACGGAATTCTGATTATCGACGATTATGCACACCATCCAACGGAAATCCAAGCGACGATCGCAGCGGCCAAGGCAACCGGCAAGCGAATTATCGCCGTCTTCCAACCGCAGCGGTATACGCGGACCTTTTTCTTGTTGGATGCGTTTAGCCGGGCGTTTGGAGATGCGGATGAGGTGATCATCACCGACATTTATTCACCGGCCGGAGAGAAAGCGATCGAAGGCGTGAGCTCCTCGAAGCTGGTCGAATTGATCAAACAAAACAGCAATCCCGGCGCTCGTTACTTGCCGACGAAGCAGGACGTAATTGCCGATTTGCAGCATCGTTTGAAGCCTGGCGATCTCGTGCTGACGATGGGCGCGGGCGACATTTACAAAGTGGGTTACGAGCTGGCCAAAGGGTTGTCTAACTAAATCCTCAAGCTTTACCCTTCAGTATAAACGGTCTTTACCGGGCTTTGGTTCCCGGGGAGGCCGTTTTTTTCGTTTCTTACAATCTACGAACCTCACCTCTTTAGGCTTGGCATAACCGTTAGTTCGCGTTCATATGGATAGGGTAGAAGAATGGACAAGGAGCGTGCGGACCGTGAACAAAGCCAAAATGACATTCCGGTTTGACAGGGATGGCCGGGAAATCCGGCCGGAGCGGGAGATTGCTGAGGAGCCGATACGGAGGACCACACCCCAATATCGAGCGGTAGAGACGGTAGAGGAATGGGGGGATCCCTTCACGGACCATACAGGGATGGGGCTCACTGTCTTTCCGGGCGGACAAGACCAGAGACAACGCCAAGATCCGATGGGGACAACTCGGGACGATTGGGAAGAAATTTACGACAAAGACCCTTGGCAGACAGAGTGGCAGGAGGAGACCCCTCCCATCTATACCCGTCCTCACCGAACCTCCTGGTGGAAGGTGGCCGGCTCTTTGACCGGAGCGATTGTTACGGGCGCACTGTTTGGGTATGTCGTGCTATCTTTATTTAATCAGGAGATCGAACTCCCTCTTCCAGGGATTAACACGAACACGCCACAGCAGGTGGAATCGGGAGACACAGCAAGCCAGCCGGCCATGGGGGAGATTGAAGGGGAGGACCCCGCAACCGAGGATAACGTTCCGCTTATTAGCGTCGCATTGCCGGAGCAGACTTACTACTTCCTGCAATATGGCGTGTTTAGCACGGCGCAGGGGGTGCAGCTGGCGCAGGAGGAACTGCAAGCGTCCGGTATTGCAGCTGCCCGGGATACGGTCGACGAGAAACGGGTTTATGCCGGGGTCTCCACGGATAGAGAGCAATCGAAACTGCTTACCGGTCAACTGAAGGCGGCAGGTGTGAACCTGATTTTGCACGAGATCTCGTTCCCGGCAGCGGCTAACGTCCCATTTGCCGGCGAACGCGAAGCGTTGGAAGGGTTTATGGCGCAGAGCGCAGAGCTGGTTGACCTGCTTAGCACCTCGTCCGCAGCGCTGCTGACCGAAGCGGACCCGCAGCCGCAGCAGCACCCGGAACTAGAGCAATTGGGGGCCAAGCACCAGGCCTGGACACAAAGCGCTTCGGCGATCCGCGGGAAATGGTCTACGGCGGGGGCAGCCCTGGCCGGTGAAATGGAGAAAGCGATCAACGGGGCGGTCGAGGCCATGAGCGAATATCAGAAAAACGGGGCAAAAACACTGCTCTGGGAAGTACAAAATGAGATGATGCGCTTCATTATGGCCGAGCAGTCACTCGTTCACGACGGAGTATAAATATGCAACAGGACATTTAATCCAAAGACAGGGGGCTGGAAATAGTTTCCCCTGTCCTTTTTGTGTTTGCGCCTGGGGCCATAATAATCTTATAATAGGTTAGTGTCAAAAAATGGCGGGGATGACAGCAAACCGTTGTCGATTCTTATCTATTTTTTACCAACTTATGCATGTAACCATTCAGGACATCAATTCGTTTTCTACAAAGGAGAGTTCCATAATGGATACCGCAAATTTGCGCCGGATTATTCTTGCTTCCACTTCACCTCGCAGGCGTGAATTAGTCGCATCTCTGGCGATTCCTTTCGAAGTGGTACCAAGCCATACAGAGGAATCTTTCGAAGCATCGTTATCGCCGGAGCAAATCGTGATGGAGCTTGCCGGGCGCAAAGCGGAAGCCGTTTACCGGGGGCTTGATCCTTCGGCAGACCGCAATGCGGTGATCGTCGGGAGCGATACGATCGTGGTCCGAGACGGCGAAGTTTTGGGTAAACCGAAGGACACCCAAGAGGCAGCGGATATGCTGCGAAGCCTGCAGGGACGAGAGCATGTGGTGTATACTGGCGTAGCCTGCATGGACGCCTTAACGGGGCGACGTCACGTTGATTACCGGGCGACGACTGTAAGGATGAAGGCATTGACCGAAGCGGAAATTCAAGCCTACGCCCGCAGCGGGGAAGGATTGGACAAGGCTGGGGCCTATGCGATTCAAGGACTTGGCGCTACGATCGTTACTGGAATTGAAGGATGTTATTTTAATGTGGTCGGCTTGCCGGTCTCGTTGCTCGTGGACATGCTGAAGGATTTCGACATTCAGGTGCTGTAAGCAGGAGGCTGAGCTTGCCGTGATGGCAGGTCATCGGGAAGTGATAAAGCATATCCTTCCGAACTTAGGACGGGCGTAACCGGAATAACCGGGAGCGACCCGAACCCATTCGGAAGCGGGGGATAGCGATGGAACAAGCACAAACTCCCTATATGCTGCGTGATCTTCCTTCTGAGGAGCGGCCAAGGGAACGAATGATCAAATACGGAGCGGGGGCGCTCAGCCATGCGGAATTGCTGGCGATCCTGCTCCGCACAGGAACACGCCAGGAATCGGCAGTTCATATGGCCCAGCGATTGCTCGCCGAATTAGGCGGGCTGCGCGGGTTAGTTGATGTCAGCCTGGAAGAGATGACGAGCCTGAAAGGCATCGGACCTGCGAAAGCGGTCCAGCTGAAGGCAGGGATTGAGTTGGGGCAGCGACTGGCCAAGTCACGTCTTCCGGATCAAGCAGTAATCCGCAGTCCGCACGATGCGGCTGAGCTATTGATGGAGCAAATGCGCTATTTGCAGAAAGAGCATTTTGTATGTCTTTTTTTGAATACAAAAAATCATATCATTGCTCAAGAGACGCTTTCGATCGGAAGCCTGAACGCATCGATTGTGCATCCGCGCGAGGTGTTCCGGGCTGCGATCAAATGCAGCAGCGCTTCCGTCGTATGTGCGCACAATCATCCCAGCGGCGATCCCACTCCAAGCCCGGAGGATATCCGGATGACGCGTAGGCTTTGCGAAGCGGGGGAAATTATCGGCATCGATGTGCTCGATCACATCGTCATCGGGGACGGCAAGTTCGTCAGTTTGAAAGAACGGGGCTTGATGTAACTTCAGTGAATTCAAGATTCGCCGTCGAACTTGCATCATTGATGAACTTCGTGATCGGAAGATGACTTTTTGAACAACCGTTTCAATGAAGGTTCAAACAAGTCAGGTTTCGAGCACCAAGAAGATTGGATGAAGCTAGGGGCTGAGTAGCGGAGCGTAGACAGATCTACGTGAGCAACGGAAGGCCCGGCTGAATTCAAGATTCGCCGTCGAACTTGCATCATTGATGAACTTCGTGATCGGAAGATGACTTTTTGAACAACCTCTAATATAATAGGTTAGATACAGAAGGAAAGGAAGAAGCAGCATGTTGGGTGGCTTTACAAAAGACTTGGGAATTGATTTAGGGACGGCAAATACGTTGGTATATACGAGAGGCAAGGGCATTATCGTCCGCGAGCCTTCGGTGGTAGCGATTCATACCGACACGAAAAACATCGTGGCCGTCGGAGAATCGGCCAAGAAGATGATCGGCAGAACCCCCGGCAACATTCGGGCGATCCGTCCGATGAAGGATGGCGTGATCGCTGATTTCGATACAACGGCAACGATGATTAAATATTTTATTGGTCAAGCGCAGAAGAAACGTTCGTTGTTCCAGCGCCACCCGAACGTGATGGTTTGCGTACCGTCGGGGATCACGGCCGTTGAGCAGCGGGCTGTTGAGGACGCGACGAAGCAAGCAGGTGCACGCGAAGCTTACACGATCGAGGAGCCGTTCGCCGCGGCGATTGGCGCAGATTTGCCGGTTTGGGAACCTACCGGCAGCATGGTCGTGGACATCGGCGGCGGGACGACGGAAGTTGCGGTGATCTCGCTGGGCGGGATCGTCACCAGCAAATCCGTCCGCGTGGCAGGCGATGAAATGGATGAAGCGATCATCCAATATATCAAGCGCCAATACAACCTGATGATCGGGGAAAGAACCGCCGAACAGCTGAAGATGGATATCGGCTCCGCTCTTGCGCTGGAGAAGGTTGAAACGATGGAAATCCGCGGACGCGACCTCGTGACAGGACTGCCGAAGACGATCACGATCACTTCTGACGAGATCTCCGAAGCGCTGAGCGATACGGTGGGTGCAATCGTGGACGCGGTGAAAGTCACTTTGGAGAAATGCCCGCCGGAACTCGCAGCAGACATTATGGACCGGGGAATCGTATTGACCGGCGGCGGCGCGTTGCTGCGTAACCTGGATAAACTGCTGGCCGGCGAAACCGGCATGCCGGTGATTGTGGCGGAGAATCCGCTTGACTGTGTGGCGATCGGTACGGGCCGGGCTTTGGATAATATCCACTTATTCAAATCGAAAAGTAGTTCAGCCCTTCGTTCCAAGCGATAATTTCGCGCGGAAGAAGGCACCCCTGATATCAAAGCGGCGCCGTCCTGAATTGGACGGCCAATGCCGTTTTTCCAAGAAATCATGTATGGTTGGAGGGTGCGAAAACTGTTTAAGCTGCTTGGCAACAAAAGATTATTTATTTTGTTGATGGGACTTATTTTGTTTATTGCGGTGATGGGGTTTACGCTGGGGCCAAGAACCAACTTGTCCTGGCCGGAGAAATTCGTCAAGGACACGGTTGGCTTCGTGCAATACGTGTTTTACAAGCCCGCTAGCTATGTAGCGGGCTTCTTTGAAGATATTTCGAACCTGCGCGCGCTGCAGGAGGAGAACGAGCAGCTCAAAATTGCTTTGGCGCACTATACACGTGACAAAGCGATTTACAACCGAATTGAGCAGGAGAATCAACGGTTGCAGGAGATGCTCGACTTTACCGAGCAACAAAAGAAAATGTACGATTACAAATGGAAAATTGCCCAGGTCATCAGCGTTAATGACGATCCTGTCAATCGCACGATCGTGGTTAATTTAGGGGCTCGGGAAGGCGTGAAAGAGGGGATGGCTGTCTCCTCCGATAAAGGCTTGGTTGGCGTGATCAGTCATGTCAGCAACTTTACGTCCACCGTCCGCCTTGCGACCTCGATGGATGCCAAGGACCCGAACTCCAACGGCATCGCCGTGACAGCGCAGGGGAAGGAGAACGACGTCTTTGGCATGATCGAAACGTTTGATCGCGAGCAGGGAATGTTCCTCATGACGCGCATTGAAGATGCCACTCCGTTGAAGAAAGGGGATACCATCGTCTCCTCCGGGATCGGCGGCGTATTTCCTCGCGGGATGGTGATCGGCACGGTGAAGGACATTCAGGTTGGCGAATACGGGCTGACGTATACCGCTACGGTGGAACCTGCTGCGAGCTTCACCGACTGGAAGGAACTATTTATCGTATTCGAACCGGAAGGTGAAGGCGAGTGAACAAGCGCAAACTGATTTTAATTCTGCTGCTGTTCCTCTTGTTCATTCTTGAGGGAACTTTGGTTCCTTGGCTGATCCCTACGGCATGGCAGACGCGGATTGCCCCGCATCTGGTTTACGTCGTTATTCTATATTTCTCCGTTTATGAGAACCGGCATACGGGGCTGATCCTTGGTCTGGTCTTTGGGATGTTGCACGATATCGTTTTTTACGGGGCGTTGATCGGAGCCTACTCCTTCGCTATGGGGTTGTCCGGCTATCTGCTGGGGCTCTTGTCCCGCAACCAGCGGGCACCGCTGCCGCTGATGATGATCGTCGTGCTGCTGGGCGGCCTGCTGCTGGATTCGATTCTGTTCGGTACGTATACGCTGTTTGAACTGATACACCAGCCGTATACATGGGCGTTGAAAAATCACATTATCCCAAACGTTTTGGTGCAGTTCGTATTTGCTTTGGCGATATACGTACCGCTGCGTCGGCAGCTCGAAATCATTACCCGCAGACGCTCTCCCGAGGAGAACGCTTGACTTCCCGCTTATTTTGCTTGCTGTAAGCAGGAACTTTTCCGCTTCGGCGCGAATTGATTAGGGGGGAGGGACAGGCTCATGACAGTAAAATCCAACCACGTGACGATTAAAGGCGTAAAAGATGGCCTGGTTTTCCTGCTGGACGACAAATGCGATTTTTCGAGTCTTCTGGAGGAATTAAAGTATAAATTGGAATTTAGCCATCAACATATCTTGACTGGGCCGATCATCCATGTCGATGTGAAGCTGGGGATGCGACTCGTCACTGAGGATCAGAAGGACATGATTCTTGATATATTAAAGCAAAAAGGCAATCTGCTTGTCCGCTCCTTTGAGATGCCGGAAATTGTTCGGGCGGATGCGCCGGGAGCGCTGACGACGATTGCGGGGATTGTCCGCTCGGGTCAGGTGCTGCATCATGAGGGCAACCTGCTGTTTATCGGCGATGTGAATCCCGGGGGGACGATTCGCTGTACCGGCGACATTCTGATTCTCGGCGCTCTGCGCGGGATGGCCCATGCAGGCTTTGAGGGCAACGAGAATTCGATCATTGCAGCTTCGTACTTGTCTCCAACGCAGCTTCGAATCGCGGAAACGATCAGCCGGCCCCCGGATGAATGGGAGAACCGGGAGACGAGCATGGAGTTCGCTTTTCTACGGGAAGGGAAGATGCAGATCGACAAAATCATCAATATCACCCGGGTGAGACCGGACCTTAACGTGTTTAAAGGGGTGTGAATCATGGGACAAGCTATCGTAATAACGTCCGGTAAAGGCGGAGTGGGCAAAACCACGACCTCGGCCAATATCGGCACGGCGCTTGCGCTTCTGGGGAAAAAAGTGTGTTTAGTGGATACGGACATCGGTTTGCGAAATTTGGACGTAGTCATGGGGCTCGAAAATCGGATCATTTATGATTTGATCGACGTGGCCGAAGGTCGCTGCCGACTGAATCAAGCGCTGGTGAAGGATAAGCGGTTCGATGAGCTGTATATGCTGCCGGCGGCGCAAACGAAGGATAAAAACGCGATTTCGCCAGATCAGGTCAAAGACATCGTTCTGGAACTGAAGAAGGAATTTGAATTCGTAATTATCGACTGCCCGGCGGGGATTGAGCAAGGGTTTAAGAACGCGATTGCCGGGGCGGATCAGGCGATCGTGGTCACAACGCCGGAACATGCCGCTGTACGCGATGCGGACCGAATTATCGGGCTCTTGGAGAACTCGCATATCGCTTCGCCGAAGCTGGTTGTGAACCGGATTAAAATCAATATGATGAAATCCGGGGATATGCTGGATATTGAAGGAATCCTTCAGGTGTTAAACATCGATCTGATCGGCATCGTGCCAGACGATGAGAAGGTCATTAAAGCCGCCAACAGCGGCGAACCGACGGTAATGAATCCGGACTCTTCGGCTGCGATTGCCTACCGCAACATCGCGCGGCGGATTTTGGGCGACACCGTGCCGCTGATGCTGCTGGATCAGAAGAAGGGCGTATTTACGCGCTTTAAGAAGTTTTTTGGAATGGGTGGATAACCGTTGTTTTTTAAACTTAAACATGTGGACTGGCTGATGGTAGGGATACTTGCTTTGTTTATGGTGTTTAGTACCCTCCTGGTGCGCAGTGCCATTGCTCCATATGAGACGGAATTCCAGTGGTATGATCTGAAGACGATCATATTTTACTTGCTAGGGTTCGTGGTCGTGTTCGGTATGGCTTTGGTGGATTACCGTACGTTGCTTCGGTACAGCTGGTATGTGTACGGAGCAGGCTGCGTGCTGCTGGTGCTCGTCTACCTGTTTGCGCCGGAAATCAACGGGGCGCGCAGCTGGTTCAAGATTGGCGGGCTGCAATTTCAGCCGGCCGAATTGGTTAAGGTTATTCTCATTTTGACGACGGGGTATTTATTAG
Organism: Paenibacillus sp. MB22_1; assembly: GCF_047200555.1. Classification (NCBI taxonomy): domain Bacteria; kingdom Bacillati; phylum Bacillota; class Bacilli; order Caryophanales; family Paenibacillaceae; genus Paenibacillus; species Paenibacillus sp. MB22_1. The sequence goes on along the minus strand of NZ_JBLADV010000002.1, from coordinate 38,707 downwards.
GCAAAAAAATGGGGCAACCGCTTCACTTCCGACGCGACATTATTCCGATCACGCTGGTGACGCTGCTGCCGTTTTTTTTGGTATTGATTCAACCGGACTTGGGAAATGCCATCATTTATCTCGTCGTGTTGGTAGGGATGCTGTGGATCGGCAATGCCAGATACAGCCACGTCTTGATCGGTTTAACCGCGGCGGTAGCGGGATTGATTCTGTTCGTCACGTTGTTTAACGCCTATAATACGCAGATTCAAGACTATTTAGCGAAGCATCAGAAGCTTCACTGGTATCAGCGGATCAACACGTTTATCAACCCGGATCAAGCGTCGAGCGACGATCGGCACCAATCCAACTATGCCAAGATCGCCATCGGCTCCGGGGGACTGCTCGGCGACGGTTACATGAAAGGCGACTTAAAGAACAAGAAATTCGTTCCGTATCCGTATTCGGACTCGATTTTTGTTGTCGTTGGCGAGGAGTTTGGGTTCATCGGGGCATCGGTGCTGCTGTTGCTCTACTTCTTGTTCATTTACAGGATGATCTTAATCGCCCTGCATTGCATTGATAAACGAGGCGCCTACATGATTGTTGGTATCGTTGCGATGTTCCTGTTCCAAATCTTCGAGAACGTCGGGATGATGATCGGCCTGATGCCGATTACCGGGATTACGTTGCCGTTCATCAGCTATGGAGGAACCTCGCTGCTCATCAATATGTTATGTATCGGACTGGTGTTCAGCATTAAGCTGCATCAGGAGAAATATAAGGTGGATTAGGATAAACCGGTGCCGGCAGCACCGGTTTTTTGGTTTATTGACCACCGCTGCACCTCATAGAGGTAAAAGATGGCCTTATTTTTGCGAAGTCAAAGAGATTGGCTGAAATAAGGTCATTTTTTTCCCTTATTCGTGAGAACTCCAGCATGTTTGTTGGTGAAGTCGCATCAATAAGGCCCAAAATTACCGTTATGATGTGCGCTTGAAGATAAACGTGGTGGAATAAGAACATAAATTACCTCTATTCACTTCCCAGCTCAGGAGCGATTAGGCGGATCTCCAAGCTTGTTCATATTCCATTCCTGTGGCTCATAAGTATGTAGTACAGGCCCTGCCAGAGAAGAAGGCAGCGGCAGGAACGGATGACTTATGGGACAACCACGAATTGTGGAGCGGAGCGGGGGGATAAGAGCATGGACGTGAAATCAAATGTCAAAAAGCGGAGAGCGGAGCGGATTCGGCAATTGACGATGGAAGACGCCGTAGGGCCGCTGCCGCCGGATCAGGGCTGGGGAGCTGCCCCCGGACGGGCGGCTGCACCTCCGAGAACGAAGCCATGGCCTGTTAGTGCAGGTCAGGACGACACTGATCCCGATCCCGAGCTGTTATGGAAGCGCGGGCAAGGCCGCTGGCAGGATCCTTATGCTGGCGCTTATGGAAGCGGAAAGGGTGACGATGAGCTGATGAGTCCCGGGCCGGGAAAACGTTCGACGTTCTGGTTCGCGATGTTCGTTCGCCTGGTGATTAGCACGTTACTGTTTGCGGCGATCTGGGGCATGAACCGCTATGAGCCGGCCTGGGCGACGCCCATCCGCGCGTTTATTGCCAAGTCGCTTACCGTGGAGATGGATTTCCAAGCGGCCCAAGCCTGGTACGAACGTAATTTCGGAGGGGCACCATCCTTTATTCCCATCTTTAAAACCAATGAAGATCATGGGCTGAGAGTAGGAGGCGCAGCTGGTTTTTTACTGCCGATTGAGGGCAGTCTTGCCAGTCCATTTGCCTTGAGCTTAAAAGGAGTTGAAATTATTCCTGACACCGGCAGCTTGCAGGTCAAAGCCATCGAGACCGGACGGGTGCTTCGCGTTGCCAAGGAAGCCGAGACCGGACAGACCGTGACGGTACAGCATGCCGGGGGATACGTCTCGGTATATGGACATTTGGAGCAGATCTCCGTTGAAAAAGGGGACTGGCTGGAAGGGGGCGATGTTCTGGGCAGCCTTCCGCCGCGAACGCAGTCGCCATTGCCGACGCTTTATTTTGCGATCAAAAAAGATGACCGGTATATCGATCCGGCGGATGTGATTCCATTTGATTAAATGGCGCGGCATCGCGATTTCGTTCCATCCTTTTTTCGTCATTATTATGCTGATGTCTGTGCTGACCGGCCACTTTCTGGAACTGCTTGCCTTGTTCACAATCGTGTTCGTGCATGAGATGGGCCATGTGTTTGCCGCTCGCATGTACGACATCAAAGTCTTGTCCGTCCAAATGCTTCCCTTTGGAGGCGTGGCGGTCATGGAGGATGCGGGGGACCTCACAGCCGGGCGCGAGATGGTTATCGCTTTGGCAGGCCCGCTGCAAAACCTGTTGCTGATCGGCGCCTCCTTACTGCTTCATGCCGTCGGGATCTGGGACGGGCCGTTTTTGAGCTATTTTATTCAAAGCAATCTGCTCATTGCTTTATTTAATCTGCTGCCCATCCTGCCGCTGGACGGCGGCAAAATCTCGCAGGCTTTATGCAGCCTGGTTATGCCTTATTATGCCACGCTGCTCTGGTCTTACCGTATCAGCTTGCTGTTCAGCGCCTTGCTGGTGGCCTACTCCTTCTTGCCGCTATTGCTCGGGTTAGGTGGGATGCAGCTGAATCTTCTGCTGATTGGCCTCTTCCTGCTTTATTCCAATCTGACCGATTATCGGAACATTCCCTATCGTTTTATCCGTTTTCTGGTGAACCGGGATCGCAGCTTTTCCAGACATCTGCTGAGCGGGACGTTGGCCCAACCAATCGTTGCGGAGAAAACGAAACCTTTGGATCACATTTTGCGTCTATTTAAGAGAGAAAAATATCATTTTATTTACGTGATGAACCAACAGGGGAACATCGTGGCGGTCGTTCCGGAACAACGAGTGATTTCCTCTTTCTTACAGGGAGGCTCTGGGGCTTGAAGCGCGACAGACGTGATATAATGGAACGGGCATGTTACTTGATAATAAGCGAGTTCATGATCAATGGATGACGAAAGTATGAAGGGTGAGATCATGAAGAGGATGATTGTTCACTGCGGACCTGGCTCTACCGAAATTGCGCTTCTAGAAAACGGCAAGCTGGTGGAATATGCGGCGGAGCGTTCTCAACATCGAGGACTGGTTGGCAGCTTTGTGAAAGGCAAAGTGGTTAATGTCATTCCGGGTATGCAGGCCGCTTTTGTGGATATCGGTCAAAAAAAGAATGCGTTTCTCTATATCGACGACGTGCTGCACCCTCATTTGGAGAAGCAGCCGAAGCAGAAGCCGTCGATCGCGGAGCTTCTGAAGCCAGGCCAAGAGCTGGTCGTACAGGTTGTAAAAGAAGCGATCGGCAACAAAGGTGCGCGGGTGACGACTCATTATTCTTTGCCGGGACGCTGGCTGGTCTATATGCCGACGGCTGGTTATGTTGCCGTCTCCAAGAAGATCGCATGCGAAGAGGAGAAGCAACGCCTCAAGCTGCTTGGTGAGGAGCTGCGCAGCGAGGAGGAAGGATTGATTCTGCGCACGGTCGCCGAGGAAGAGGACGGCAAGGCGATCGCGGAAGATCTCGCGCAGCTGCGCAAGCAATGGGCCGCCATCCAGGAGAAGGCGAAGCATACGGCAGCTCCGGTCGTACTGCACCAGGATTTAAGCATGATCCAACGTTTGATGCGCGACGTATATAGCCCGGAAACGGACGAGCTGATCATGGATTGTCCGGAGCAGGCGGAGGAGGCGCTTGCTTTTCTGCAGGCGATGCTGCCGGGGGAGACGCCGCGCATCATTGTGCATGAAAGCGAAGTGCCGATCTTTGATTATTATGAAGTGAGGCCGCAGATGGAGAAGGATTTTCAGCGGAAAATCTGGCTGCCGGGGGGCGGCTACCTCGTGTGGGACACGACTGAAGCGTTGACCGTGATTGACGTGAATACCGGCAAGTTCACCGGGGGAGACAGCTTGGAGGATACGGTGTTCCGCACCAATCTGGAGGCCGCGCAGGAGATGGCCCGGCTGATTCGGCTGCGGGATACCGGCGGCATTATCATCGTAGATTTTATCGATATGAACAGCGACGAGCATCGATCGGCCGTTTGGGAGCGGCTGGAGCAGGCGCTGGCTGGCGACCGTACACAGCATCATATTTTGGGATGGACCAAGCTCGGCTTGCTGGAAATGACGCGAAAAAGAATGCGGGAAGAGATTACGGTAATTAGTTGATTTTTTGCAAGGTGCATGGTAGTATATTAGGGTATGTGTCATGAGTTAGCTTGTGCACATGCTGCAACCGCTCCGATCGGGTTAACAAGTCCGCTGGACCTTTGCGTCTAACGGCACCTGAATCAGGCGAGTCTGAGACATGAGGAGGTGCAAGCAAATGTACGCAATTATCGAAACCGGCGGTAAACAATACCGTGTTCAAGAAGGCGATGTGCTTTACATCGAGAAATTGAACGCAGAAGACGGTGCAAGCGTAACGTTCGACCGTGTGTTGGCAGTATCGAAAGGTGAAGGTTTGGTAACGGGAACTCCATTGGTATCCGGCGCTAGCGTAACGGCGAAAGTCGAGAAGCATGGCAAAGGCCAAAAAGTGATCGTTTACAAATACAAACCGAAGAAGAACTACCACAAGAAGCAAGGTCATCGTCAACCTTACACGAAAGTAACGATCGAGAAAATCCAAGCGTAAGAAGGTGCGATAACTTGATTATCGTCTCCATATTACGCCGGAAGAATAACGACATCGCAGGCTTTAAGGTGGAAGGCCATGCCGGCTATGCGAAGGCCGGTGAGGACATCGTCTGCGCGGGCGTGTCGGCCGTGACCGTTGGAACGGTCAACTCGATCGAAGCGTTGACGGGCATTGTGATGGACTCCAGGATGAAGAACGGCTTTCTTAGCGCGAATCTTCCTGATACGGTCGAAACGGAAGAAGCCGGAGCACAAGCGCAACTGCTGCTTGCCTCGCTTGTCGTTATGCTGAAGAGTATCGAAGAATCATACGGGAAGTATATTCAGATACAGGACGTCATTATTTGAAGAAGGAGGTAGACTACAATGTTGAAATTGGATCTCCAGTTGTTCGCTTCCAAGAAGGGCGTAGGTTCCACGAAGAACGGACGCGACAGCATCGCGAAACGCCTTGGCGTGAAACGTGCTGATGGCCAATTGGTAACGGGCGGAAGCATTCTCGTTCGCCAACGCGGTACGAAAATCCACCCAGGTACAAACGTAGGCATCGGTTCGGACGATACGCTGTTTGCGAAAATCGACGGCGTTGTGAAATTCGAACGTTGGGGTCGCGATCGCAAAAAAGTGAGCGTCTACCCTGTGGAAACCGCTCCTGTAGCGGCTACAGTCGAAGCTTAAGAGCTATGAATCAAGAGCCCTGGCACGTTGGTGTCAGGGCTTTACTTTTTTACAGCGTGCCCAGCTAAGCACGCATCTTCTAACCGGTGAAAGTCCGGTCGCGGGAGGGGCCAAGCCCCCGCGTAGCTAGGATACCTGCGTATGGCGAAATCTGTGCGTAGAAGCGTATCGACGAAAGTATCTGTCAGAGACAGGGCGAGCGACATATCAGGCCGTAACATGAAGTGAATCCTGCCGCATCGTCAAAAAGGCCTCGCAAGAGGGAAAAGAGGAAGCCGAGTCTCGTGTATATGGACGAAGGCCATGGAAGCTGTTCAGAACTTGGAGCGACAGCGAAGAATCCTCCGGTGTAAAGGGAACGGCATGGTATGAAAGAGGATGCAGTGAACTGGGGAGACCCTCCCCTGCACGGTAATTTTTTTTTGAAAACCGTAAAGAGTCGCTCTATAAACCCGAAAGGTGAAGTGAGCGTGCTGCAGGAAGGGAGTCCGAGGGGCTCATACTACCAAGGAACCGCAGGACAACACAACCTACGGGAGGGAAGGAGCCCTGCTTTGTTCAAGTTTCTGAAGGAGGTACGAGTCAGTGAATGCCAAACGGCTAACCACACCAAAGGAAAACGTTCAACAACTCCAAGAGAAACTAGGTCATGCGGCCAAGGAAAGCAAGAAGCGAAGGTTTCACGCGCTGTACGACAAGGTCTACCGGCTAGACATCCTTTGGGAGGCATGGCAAAGAGTGCGAGCCAATAAGGGGTCGGCAGGAATTGACGGAGAGACGCTGGCAGACATCGAGAAACAGGGAGAAGTACTGTTTGTGCACGAATGTCAACGTCTTCTAAAGGAAGGTAACTACCATCCGCAACCTGTAAGACGCCACTACATTCCGAAGAAAGATGGCAAACAGCGACCGCTGGGTATTCCCACGGTGAGAGACCGCGTCATTCAGATGGCAACTAAACTAGTCATTGAACCCATCTTCGAGGCAGACTTTCAAGAAACGTCATTCGGGTTTAGGCCAAAGAGAAGTGCGAAGCAAGCGCTAGATCGCATCCGGAAAGCATGCAACCGTAAAGGGAATTGGGTGGTCGACGTCGACATCCAAGGCTACTTCGACAACATCAATCAGGAGAAGCTTATGAAGCTGGTCGAAATGCGAATCAGTGACAGGCGAATCCTGAAACTGGTGAGGAAGTGGTTAGGCGCGGGAGTAATGGAGGAAGGAAAGATCAGACGTTCAGATTTAGGAACACCGCAAGGTGGGGTCATTTCACCGCTCTTGGCGAACATCTACCTGAATTACTTCGATCTCTTGTGGGAACGGCATGGCAGTAAGGTTGGGGAACTCACACGTTACGCGGACGATCTAGTGGTCATCTGCAAAACAAAGAAGGATGCGGACCGGGCGTATGAACTCATAAGAGCGATTATGGAACGCCTTGAACTAACCCTTCATCCAACGAAAACGCGCATTGTCGGACTATGGACAGGAGAAGATGGCTTCGACTTCTTAGGTATGCACCATCGAAAGACCAAAGCCGAAACTTCCAAGGGCCAAGTGTACTACACAACACAACAATGGTTGTGTCGCAAGGCCGAGGAGCGGATACGGGAAGTCGTGAAGGAGCGGTTAGCCCCACCGAGCATGCGCCACAAAACATTCCAGGAACACCTAGAATACCTGAACCCAAAAATACAAGGGTGGCGTAACTATTACTTCACAGCCTACAGCCAAAAGAAGATGGCAAAATTAGATTGGTACATCCTACAGCGGTTCGCAAAGTGGTATGCCAAGAAGCATCAACGTGCTCGTTGGTTGAGTTCACTACGCGAAGTGAAATCATTATCCATACAATATGGACTCAAGACGCTTTTGTAATCTGTACGCACATGAATGACGAACATCGGAAAGCCGTATGAGGGAAAACCTCACGTACGGTTTGATGAGGAGGGGCAGAAATATTCTGCCCTTTACTCTAGTACATAACGGGAGCGAACTTGGTTGAGGTATGTTATACTGGGTAGGGATGTCAGGGTGGGGAGTTTCATTCCGCCCAATCTGTTAGAGGAACGGGGAAGATATGAAACATCGGTTCATGGTGAGGGCAATGATCGTGTTGATCGCGCTCGTTAGCCTGACACTAGCTTATTTTCTGAAGTCGCCGATCGGACAGGTCCTCCTGTGCGGGGCTCTTTTCGTGTTGTTTGGGCTATATGTACGGCATCTTCGGAAAGGAGCCGAAATCGAGCGGAAGCATTTGCTGGAATCGGTCCAACGAACGGCCTCCGCCACGCTGGGTCATCATCGCCACGATTGGATGAACGATCTGCAGATTCTATATGGGTATATCCAACTTCGGAAAATTGATAAACTCGCCGATTGCGTGGAAAGAATAAAAGAACGAATGGCCGTAGAAAGTAAAATTTCCAGGTTAGGCATTCCGGCCTTGGTCTTCTACTTACAATCGTTCCGCGAGGTCAACGGTTCGATTCATCTCGACGTTGACATTGAGGACGAACTGCAGCTGGATCAATTGCTTACTGCGGAGCAAGCGGAAGAACTGACGGAGGCCATCGTGGAAACGGTGCGGATCTTCCAGTATAACGGGCGTTCTTCTTGGGGAGAGACGCTGCAGTTGAAGATGTCGATGTACCGTGAGGACGGCGAAGTCATCGTTCGGTTTGAACAGGCCGGTTCCAAGGGGAATCCGGAGGTACTTCTTGTCCGCCTTCTTGATGAAGGAGTGGCGGGATTGCGGGTTAAGGCTGACCGTGGCGATGCGGAAGACGGTTCGTTGCGGCTACGGGTGGCTTGTGGAAAAATAAACGAGGTGAACGCATGTTTGTAGATAAAGCGAAAATTTATGTCAAGGGGGGCGACGGCGGCGACGGGCTGGTCGCTTTTCGCCGGGAGAAATACGTGCCCGAAGGCGGTCCGGCCGGCGGTGACGGCGGCAAAGGCGGCGACGTGATTTTCCGCGTTGATGAAGGCTTGAGAACGCTGATGGATTTCCGCTATCAACGGCATTTCAAGGCGCAGCGCGGAGAGAAGGGGCGGAATAAGAGCCAGCACGGAGCAAATGCGGAGAACATGATCGTCCGGGTCCCCCCCGGAACGGTTGTCATTGACGACGATACCCAAGAGGTGCTTGCCGATTTGACGCGCCATGGGCAGGAGGTGGTTGTGGCCCGCGGAGGTCGTGGAGGTCGCGGCAATATCCGGTTCGCTACGCCAAACAACCCGGCACCTGAGCTGGCAGAGCATGGCGAAGAGGGCGAAGAACGCTGGGTCGTGCTCGAGCTGAAGGTGATGGCCGATGTCGGACTGGTCGGGTTCCCTAGCGTTGGGAAATCGACGTTGTTATCCGTTGTATCGGCAGCAAAACCAAAGATCGGCGCCTACCATTTCACAACGATCACCCCGAATTTGGGGGTTGTTGATGTGGGCGACGGCCGGAGCTTCGTGATGGCGGATTTGCCTGGATTGATCGAAGGGGCCCATGAAGGCGTTGGTCTGGGCCATGAGTTCTTGCGGCACGTCGAGCGGACGCGGTTGATCGTCCATGTCGTTGACATGGCTGGCTCGGAAGGGCGGGATCCTTTTGACGATTGGCAGAAAATTAACGACGAGCTGCGGCTGTACAATGCCAATTTGGAGAAACGCCCGCAAATCGTAGCCGCCAATAAGATGGATATGCCTGAAGCGGCAGCGAATTTGGAGAAATTCCGTGCCGAAGTCGCCAAGGTGCGCGGGGATTTGGAGATTATGCCGATTTCTTCATTGACTCGTCAGGGTGTCCAAGAGTTGCTCTACCGCGTGGCGGAGCTGCTGGAGCAAATTCCGGAGGCGCCTGCGATCGAAGAAGTGACCGAACTGGCGGAACGCAAAATTTACAAATTGGACAAAAAGGAAGACGAAGGCTTTACGATCCGCCGCGAAAACGAGACTTTCGTGGTGGAAAGCGCGAAGATCGAGCGGATGATGAAGCGGATGCAGCTGAATTCGCATGACGCCATCCTGAAGCTGGCCCGCACGCTGCGGCATATGGGGGTAGACGATGAGCTTCGCAAGCGGGGGGCCAAGGACGGTACGCTGGTCCGCATCGGGGACTTCGAGTTTGAGTTCGTTGAAGGCAGCAGCTACTACTGATGATGGAAAAGAGCACCTTTTGGGTGCTTTTTTTGCTATGGGTCAGGACAAAAAATCATTGCCACCCTGCGTCATATCCGTTATAATGTCCACTATATGAAAACAAAAGTCTCTAAGGAGAGGACGTTCGTGAAGGAGCACTACTATTTGGTTCGTGAGGATATTTTGCCAGAAGCGGTAGTTAAGACCTTACAGGTAAAGCAGCTCTTGGCCTCCGGCGACGCCAAAACAGTTCATGAGGCTGTTGCTCAAGTGGGGTTAAGTCGCAGCGCTTTTTATAAATATAAAGACGGCATTCATCAACTCAATCAATTCGAACGGGAAAGCATCGTGACCATCTCCTTTGATCTGGAGCACCGGTCCGGGATCTTATCGAAGGTGCTTGCGCTGATCGCCGGTTCCGGCGGCAACGTATTGACGATTAATCAGAGCATCCCGCTGCAAGGCAAAGCCAATGTCGTGATCTCCGTGGAAACCTCGCGCTTAACCGAAGAGCTGGATGAGATGCTGGATTCGCTGCAAAGCATTCCGGGCGTAAGGAGAACACAGATCGTTGGTCAAGGTTAACAAGGTAAAGAGGAGAAATTAGACGAAAAAAACCGTAATTGGATAACGGGAGGGGACGGCTGTGAAGCCTGTGAAAGTAGGACTGCTCGGACTTGGCACGGTAGGGACCGGCGTGGTCCGGATCTTGGAAGGACATCAGGAGGATCTCAGCAGTCAGGTGGGTTCGCCGATCGTCATTGAGAAAATTGCCGTTAAGACCTTAGACAAAACGCGCAGCGTCCATGTGGATCCACGAAAGCTGACGGAGGACCCCTGGTCGGTCATCCGAGATCCGGAGATCGACGTGATTGTGGAAGTTATGGGCGGCGTGGATCAGACAAAAGCTTATATTTTGGAGGCGCTCGAACGCGGCAAGCATATCGTGACCGCAAACAAGGATTTGATGGCGCTGTATGGCTCAGAGATTCTGGCCAAGGCGATGGAGCATCAATGCGACGTATTTTATGAAGCCAGCGTGGCCGGCGGCATACCGATCATTCGCACGTTGATTGAAGGCTTTTCCTCGGATCGGATTATGAAAATTATGGGGATTGTCAATGGAACGACCAATTATATTTTGAGCAAAATGAGCCAGGAAGGCGCTTCTTACGAGGATGTGCTGAAGGAAGCGCAGCAGCTCGGATACGCAGAGTCCGATCCGACCTCCGACGTGGAGGGATTGGATGCCGCTCGCAAAATGGCGATTCTCGCAACCCTCGGTTTCCGCACCAACGTGGAGCTGGACGATGTGCATGTTCGAGGCATAACTTCGGTATCCAAGGAAGATATTTTATATGCCAAGCGTCTTGGGTATGAGATGAAGCTGCTCGGCATCGCAGAACGGCAGGATGACGAATTCAGCATTACGGTTCAGCCGACCATGGTGAAGAATACGCATCCGATCGCGGCCGTAAATGGCGTTTACAATGCGGTGTACGTGTATGGGGAAGCCGTTGGGGAAACGATGTTCTACGGTGCGGGAGCCGGCGAAATGCCGACGGCCACGTCCGTGGTTGCGGACCTGGTCGCTGTCGTTAAGAACCTCAAGCTTGGCGTGAACGGTTTGAAAGCCATCGTCCCGTATAAGCCCAAGAAGCTGAAAACCGACGAACAAATCGCCTACAAAAACTTCCTGTTGCTCCACGTCGACGATAAAGCCGGCGTTCTGGCGCAGATCACCCAAGTCTTCGCCGAATACGAGGTGAGCTTGGAGTCGGTCGTACAGTCGCCAAATACGAATGTTGAAGGTGCTGAAATTATGATCGTGACGCACAATGCCAGCAAGGCAAGCATGGATAAGGTATTGGCCCATTTCGAATCGCTGGACGTCATTCATCGGATCAAAAGCGTGTATCGCGTAGAGGGATAATAACATTAATTCAGAATAAAGGAGTTCTTTTTGCATGAGATATCTCGGATTGCTGGAAACGTACAAGGAATATTTGCCGGTGAGCGACAAGACGCCGAAGCTGACGCTGCAGGAAGGCAATACCCCGCTGGTTCGCGCGGAGAACCTGTCGAAGGAGCTGGGCCTGGATCTGTATTTCAAATATGAAGGGCTGAATCCAACCGGTTCCTTTAAGGACCGCGGAATGGTGATGGCCGTCGCGAAAGCGGTGGAGGAAGGCAGCCGGACGATTATGTGCGCGTCCACGGGGAATACCTCGGCAGCGGCAGCGGCTTATGCGGCTCGGGCGGGAATCGACTGCATCGTGCTGATTCCGAATAACAACATTGCCCTCGGAAAGCTGGCGCAAGCGATGATTTACGGGGCGAAAGTGATTGCCATCGAAGGTAACTTCGACCGGGCGCTCGAAATCGTGCGCGACATCACCGCCAAGCATCCGATCACGCTGGTCAACTCGGTGAACCCGTACCGCATTGAAGGCCAGAAAACAGCGGCATTCGAGGTGTGCGACCAACTGGGGAAAGCGCCGGATGTATTGGCGATTCCCGTCGGCAACGCGGGCAATATCTCGGCCTATTGGAAAGGCTTCAAGGAATATTATGAGCGCGGTAAATCGACTTCTCTGCCGCGGATGGTTGGATTCGAGGCCGAAGGCGCGATGGCGATCGTCAAAGGCGAGCCGATTCTGGAGCCGGAAACGATTGCGACCGCCATTCGGATTGGCAATCCGGCCAGCTGGAAGACAGCTGTCGCCGCCGCGGAGGAATCCGGCGGGCAAATCAACTACGTTACGGACGACGAAATCCTTGACGCATACCGCACCATCGCTGCCAAGGAAGGCATCTTTGCCGAGCCGGCATCAGCGGCTTCGATCGCCGGCGTTTATAAATTGCATCGGGAAGGTTATTTCAAAGGCGGCGAGACCGTCGTTTGCGTGCTGACCGGACATGGTCTGAAGGATCCGAACATCGCGATCAAGAGCATTGGCGGCGAACCGCTTGTCGTACAGGATACGGAGGAAGCGGTGCTGAATGCGATCGCCAAGCTGCAAGGAGCACGGGCATGATTCGCCGGGAAGGCGTCCGGGTCAAGGTGCCGGCAAGCACGGCGAATCTGGGGCCCGGCTTTGATACGCTTGGTATGGCGCTTAACCTCTATGCCTGGATTGAAATGAAACCGGCAACCTCCACGGTGATCACCCTGCATGGGGGGAACCTGGAAGGACTGCCGACCGATAAAAGCAATCTGGTATACCAAGTCGCGCAATCGGTGTTTGCGGAAGCCGGCGTGACCTTACCGGAACTGGAAATCTCGATGAAATCAGATATTCCGTTAACCCGCGGGCTTGGCAGCAGCGCTTCGGCGATCGTCGGGGCGCTGTTTGCGGCCAACCTGCTGGTTGGCGAGCCTTTAAGCAAGGCCAAGCTCTTCGATATGGCTACGGCCTTGGAGAAGCATCCGGACAACGTTGGTGCCTCCCTGTTCGGCGGGATTATTACCGCGGTTTGGGACGGGGCGCACGCGGATGTGCTGCGCATCGAGCCGCCGGCTGATCTGGAGGTGCTCGTTGCTATTCCTGACTTTCAGCTGTCCACCTCCAAGGCGCGTGAGGCGCTGCCGAAGCAGATCAGCCTGCAGGATGCGGTGTACAACGTCAGCCGCACGTCCCTGCTTACAGCGGCGTTAGCCGCCGGTCGGCTGGATTTGATCCCGGCTGCCATGCGCGATCGGCTGCATCAGCCGTACCGGGCTGCACTCGTGCCCGGAATGGCCCGGATCCTTAAGGAAGCAACTGCCCATGGGGCTTTGGGCGCTGCCTTAAGCGGAGCCGGACCGACGCTGCTCTGTCTGACGGACCGCCGTCAGGGAGCGGACAAACAGCTGGAGTCGTTTTTGCTGGAGGTGCTGAGTGGGGAAGGCATCTCCGCGCAGACCATGAGGCTGAAACCTTGCACATCGGGGGCTGTGGAGCTTACTATGGAGAGTGAAGGTTCTTTTCTGGATCACATTCAAGCCTACGGTTTGTGAGAGCTTCGTGATCGATTAAGATTAATGGTTGAAGCACCTTATGAGGGGAAGTCAGGAGATGAAACGAATAGCATTGCTGCCGGAAGGCTCGGTATCTCATGAAGCGGCGCTGCATCTATTTGGCGATGAGCCTGTGGAACTGCTGCATTTCAAGCAGATATCCGACGTCTTCTTAGCCACGGCCAGCGGACACAGTGATTACAGCGTCATCCCGATGGAGAATACAATTGAAGGCTCCGTCAGCCTTCATATGGATTGGCTGATTCACGAAGTGGATATTCCGATGCAGATTGAATGGATATACCCTTCCGTGCAGAATTTGATTGGCAAGAAGGAAGAGTTCCAAGCGGCCGATCCATCGGACGAGATCGATTACAGCAAAGTGACGAAGGTGCTGTCTCATCCGGTTGCGATGGCGCAGTGCTTGCAATTTATTCGTTCGCAGATGCCTAAGGCGGAGCTGGAGCATACCGGCAGCACTTCAGAAGCGGTAGAGCTGGTGAAGAAAAATCCGGGACAAGGCTGGACGGCAATCGGCACGGCACTAGGAGCTAAGCGCCATGGACTGGATGTCCTGGCTCGCCATGTGACGGATCACGATAATAACTATACCCGATTTGTTCTGATCGGCCCGCGGCCGCTTGAACTGAATCACTCGGCAGCCCAAAGCAAAACAAGTCTGCTGGTAACGTTGCCTGAGGATTTTCCGGGCGCCTTGCATCAGGTATTGTCTGCATTTGCATGGCGTAAACTGAATTTGTCGCGCATCGAGTCACGCCCTACGAAGAAGAGGCTGGGCAGTTACTATTTTATTATGGATGTGCTTGAAGCGGTTGATTCCGTGCTGCTGAGTTCAGCGATTGGTGAAATCGAAGCGTTAAGCTGTCAAGTACGTGTGCTGGGCAGTTATCCCAGCTTGTCATTTGGAGAACAAAAAGCGGAGGTGCCAAAATAATGGCAGAACAATGGATTTATTTAGATGGACAATTCGTAACAAAAGATCAAGCAAAGGTTTCCGTATATGACCATGGATTTTTGTACGGGGACGGGATTTTTGAAGGCATCCGCATTTATAACGGGAACATCTTTAAATGCAAGGAGCATTTGGACCGCCTATACGATTCGGCTAAATCCATTATGTTGGACATTCCGCTGACGTATCAGGAAATGGAAGATGCGCTGGTCGAGACGCTTCGCCGCAATGATCTGCGCAACGGTTATATCCGTCTTGTAGTTTCCCGCGGCGCCGGCAACCTCGGATTGGATCCAAATCGTTGCCCGAAAGCCTCGGTGATCATTATCGTAGAGCAGCTTGCGATCTATTCGGAGGAAGCCTACAAAACCGGGCTGAAAACCGTCTCCGTATCGACGCGCCGCAACATTCCGGACGCTCTGAATCCGAAGATCAAATCGCTGAACTATTTGAACAACATTTTGGTGAAAATCCAGTCGAACCTGTCCGGTGCGGGCGAAGCGATCATGCTGAACGCGCAAGGGTACGTTACGGAGGGTTCGGGCGATAATATTTTCATCGTCAAAAACGGGGTTATTACTACTCCTCCATGTTACTTGGGCGCCTTGGACGGCATTACCCGCCAAGCGATCATCGAAATTTGCCGCAAAAAAGGCTACAATATCCAAGAGCAGCCATTTACGTTGCATGACGTTTATGTCGCTGACGAAGTGTTCCTGACGGGGACAGCTGCCGAAGTTATCGCTGTGCGCGAAGTCGACGGCCGCATTATCGGCGAAGGGCATGCCGGCCCGATTACGCTGAAGTTGCTGGAGGAATTCCGCGCGATCGTTGATAAGGACGGATTGAAAGTTTGGTAACGTTCGGTAAGGCCGACAAGAATCCTATTTTCCTCGACCTAAGAGGGAGATAGGATTTTTTCTTTTCTAGGATGTCAAAAATCGGGCTCCTGCATAGGATGTAATAAATGGGCCCCGGGCGATCATCACGTACCGGAGAAGAAACCTAGGAGGTCTTTATCGCGTGAAAATCCATATTGTGAAAAAAGGCGATACTTTGTTTGAGCTCTCAAAAAAGTATAACGTGCCTCTGGAAAAACTGATCGAAGCTAACCCGCAGATCGCCAATCCAAATCAATTGAACATCGGTGACAAAGTAAAGATTCCAGCCGTGGCCGTACCGATTGGCGGTGAAACGGGCAATGTCTACAAGCACATTGTCAAGCAGGGGGACACGTTATGGAAGCTGTCCAAAGCTTGGGGATTACCTTTGCAGAGTCTGATCGATGCAAACCCACAGCTTAGCGACCCGAATCAATTGAAGGTTGGGGACATCGTCAACATTCCTACGGGTGCGGGAAATCCGTGGGGTGAGGTCGACAACCCTTCTGCGCCGAACGTGGGGATGTCGCCGGTGCAAACCGGCAAGAAAAACACGGCGCCAATCGCTGGTTCCGGAAAGAAAGCCCCAACGGGCACCAAGCCGGAAATGACGGCGCCGAAGCCGGAGAAGGTGGAGCCGGTGAAAACCGAAAAGCCGAAGGAAGCGCCGAAGAAAACGGAGCCATCGAAACAAGAGCCAATCAACGTAGAACCGCCAAAGCAGCAGCCGATCAACGTGGCACCACCGAAGCAACAACCCATCAATGTGGCGCCGCCGAAGCAACAGCCGGCGCAAGTTCAGCCGCCTAAAGTAGTACCGATGGAGATCAAAATGGAAGTGGAACAAATC